>JAETNY010000011.1 GCA_021771915.1 Bacillota bacterium | reverse complement strand
ATATGGTAGGCAAGCTGTGCCATCAGAAAACTTTTGCCGAGTTTCGGCGCACCCACAAAGAGGTAAGTGCCTGTATAAAGCAAACCGTCAATCAACGGCGGCTTGCTCGGATATACCGTGTCGTAAAGCTCCGTCATAGACATTGTTTCAAGGTCATTGATTTTTCCTGCTTTTTTGGATATACTATTTCCAGATACATTGAGTGGCTGCCTTTCATCTGCGCCAACAGATGATTTAAAGGCGGTCATTTCTTTTTTATTCCCCATTCCCATCTTCTCCTTTCAGACCACCGAGAATAATAGTAATCAGTTCAATGACATTCAGAAGTTCATCGTTTATACCGTTTCCCGTTTCAATCCTCTGTAATTCTGTAAGGACAGCCGCCAGTTCCATTTTAAGAGCCTTATACACTCTCGGATTGCCCTGTACCACCACATCTTGATTTAGACAGCGGCGGTAACAGTATTCCTGTTTTGGCAAGCCCGATAAGGCAACCGCCTTGTTAATGAGTTCATTTTCTTCAGGCGATACCCGAAACCCTACCGTGATATTCCTCCAACGGTTTTTGTTATCTCTGTTTTTAGCCGACATTTTCAAAATCTCCTTTCCCTAAATCATCCAGTCTGTTCGCCATTTCCGTCTGCTTGGAAGGAAACAGGTGTGCGTACTGATAAGTGATGTCAATGCTTTCATGTCCTACACGGTCAGCAATCGCCACCGCTGAAAATCCCATATCAATCAGCAAACTTATATGGCTGTGACGCAAATCGTGAATTCTTATGCGTTTTACGCCTGCGGCTTTTGCCCCTCTGTCCATCTCGTGATGAAGATAGCTTTTCGTTACCGTAAAAATACGGTCTTTCTTTTTCAAGCCGTAGAGCATACCGAGATATTCCTGCATTTCCTCACAGAGAAAATGCGGCATTTTAATCGTGCGGTTGCTTTTCTTTGTTTTCGGTGTGGTAATCACATCTTCGCCGTGTAAACGCTGATAGGATTTGTTAATCGTGACCGTTTCCTTATCAAAGTTGAAATCGGCGGCGGTTAAGGCTAATAATTCGCCCTCACGGATACCGCACCAGTAGAGTATTTCAAAAGCGTAAAAGGAAACAGGCTTATCCATCATCTCAAAGGAAAATTTCTTGTATTCTTCCTTTGTCCAAAACAGCATTTCCTTGTGTTCCTCACTCCCCATATTTCCCACCTTTGCGGCAGGGTTGGAACGCAGTTCATAATATCGTACAGCGTGATTGAAGATAGCCGACAACTGATTGTGCAGCGTTTTCAGATAGGTCTGTGAGTACGGCTTTTTCTTTTCATCACGGTAGGCAAGCATTTCATTCTGCCAAGTGATAATCTCCTTTGTGGAAATCTCGCTGATTTTCAACTTGCCGAAATAAGGAAGTATCTTCGTTCGAATAATATGCTCCTTTGTCAGCCAAGTGTTTTCTTTCAGACGGTTTTTCACATCATTGATATACAGTTCCGTAAAGGCTTCAAAACTCATATCAAGGTCAGACGAGTTTTGGAGTTGAAACATCCGCTCCCATTCCTGCGCTTCTTTCTTTGTAGCGAAACCCCACTTACATTTCTGCTTGCGTTCGCCTTTCCAATTCACATACCTTGCCATTACATACCAAGTTCCGTTGTCCTCATTTTTGAATACTGGCATTATTTACTCTTCTTTCCTGCTCCGTAGAGCCTTTCATAAAAATACTGGCGGTTTACACGCCCTGCAATCGTAATAAATCCCTGTTCTTCCAACTCCTCGTTCAGTTTTCTGATGAGCTTATAGGCATAGGGCTTTGATACGCTTAGTTCCTGTGCCACATCATCGGCACGAATAAATTTGTTTTCCATATCGTCAGTCCTTTCATAAGATTTTTAAGTTGCCGTTCTCTCCGAATATCGTTCCTGCCCCCATTTCAGCGGCGTTATCTCGCTCACTCTTGAATAAATCAAAAGGTCTTGGCGAAGTATCCTACTCGGACGGTCATTTAGTTTTTGTTAAACATATTCGCTTAGTGCTTTCTGTTATACTAAGCATATATGCTTTTGTCAAGTGGTTTTCGAGAAAATATTAAACTTTTTTGTTTCGTTTTCCCTTGACAATTCCTAAACATATCTGCTATACTGATTGCAGTACATAAGCAAGGAGTGTAAACACTATGGCGATTGGCGAAAGAATACATTTTTTCAGGCTCTTGCGTGGTATGACGCAAAAATATCTTGGTACGGCTGTCGGCTTTCCCGAACGGAGCGCAGATGTGCGTCTGGCACAGTACGAAACTGGCTCCCGTAAACCAAAGGCAGACTTAACGGCTGCATTGGCACAGGTGCTTGAGGTTTCCCCACAGGCTCTTGATGTTCCCGACATTGACAGCTACATCGGTCTTATGCACACCTTATTTACCCTTGAAGATATTTACGGTCTTACCGTCAGCGAAGCAGACGGAGAAGTCTGCTTAAAAGTCAACAAGGAGAAAGGTAAGGAAGCTGCCGAGCTTTCAAAAATGCTCTGTGCTTGGAAAGAACAGGCGGACAAGCTATCTTCCGAGGAAATCAGCAGGGAAGAATACGACAACTGGCGTTATCACTATCCGAAGCTCGATACCACACAAATCCGGGCGAAAGTTCCATCACAGGAATTAAGCGACACATTAGTCGAAGCATTCAAAGACAAACTCAAACCCGATAAATAAAAACGACAAAAAGCCCTTAGCTATGAGTTACTACCCACAGCTAAGGGCTTTCTAATATGGATTTATTTGTTGCACAGCCGCCTGTCAATCATTCTGTAACCCATAAACCACCAGATTACAAGAATAATGGCTCTAATGCAACCGTTATCAAATTGTTATCAAAGGAGCTTTTGAAATGCCGCAAACCCACATAAACACTGAGTTTTTGCGACCTCTCAATTTATTCCCACTCGCCAAATGGAAACCATTTCTAAACAATTTTGTATAGGTGATTTAGTTCCATTTGGTTTTATTTGCGTCTAATTATCCTAATCCTATTGGGTATTCAACTTTTTGCTATCAAAAAGCTATCAGTACTAGCTATCAATTTATAATTTTTTAAACGATATGTTGCGTTTCAGTGTATATAGCAATAGGAGCAATATGAATTTTTTTAATCTCTTTTCCTTCAAAAAAGGTTTTTTCTATTTCTCTATATGATTGAAACATAATTTGATAAGCATCACTAATTGACGAATTATTATTCGTCGATTCCTCTAATACATAATTATTAATGCCATTAGTTGGTATGTATGTTATCATACCAACTAATGTCCATTCCATAGGTGGTTCATCTCCATATAATGTTCTAAGCATATCTGGGTGTACTCTTAAATATTTTTTATTAACAATGCCTCTATATAAAATTTCAGCAGAATTATTTGCAGATATTATAACATCATATCCGTCTTTGTTGAAAAATTCAGTTAATGTTTTGATATTGTCTAATAATGTTTTATCTACTTGCAATCCTAGTTTTTTTGCTAAATCATTTACATTATTTATATTATTGGTTTTTTTATCTGTTTTAGATAATGAACTATAAGTTGAATATGCAAGAATTTTTCCTAAATCATTGAATTTCTCGGAATATAATTTTAGTCTATCGTAATCTTGAATAATTGCTTTACCCGTAACTTTAATAAGTTGCTTATTTTTTAAATCATTAATTGAAATATTTTCATTACTATTTATATTGAATGTTACATTAGATAATTTTCTTTCCAATAAATTATACATATGGTCATATAAAATCTTGTTTTCTGTTTTTGTAGATGCTTCTGCAACTTGTGTTTCTAATGTTTGACCTCTAATATGATTTTTATTATTTTCTTCGCTTTGCAAACTATTGCTGTATGATTCAATAAAGGCTTCTATAACACCTTCAAATGCCTGTGAATATAAAGAATAAAGTCTATCTTTATCCATATAAATAAAATCTCTAATTATGGTTTCATTCATTTATTTGCGCCACCTTTTAATTCTTTTTGCACTCTTTTTAATTGTTCCTCAAAAATAGTTCGTTGTTCTATATATTTTTTTTCTCGATGTGTAGCAAGAGCCCAAACCCCAACAACAGTTCCAACTATACCTATAAAAGTACTTAGAATACCTATTATAATAAGTGATGTATTAAGTATATTTATCATATTGCCACCTCTGTTCTATGTAATATAACCTGAAGAATTAAACTGATTATACCGCTAAACAGACTAACAATAATAGCAAGCGACTGTATTTTATTATTAAATAATTCTGTTGTTACATCAGTCATTTCAATATTAAATAATTCTGTTGTTACATCAGCCATTTCAATAAATATAATACTTCCATATAAAACAGAAACTATAACTATCATAATTATAAATATACCAAAAAATAAATTAAAAACAAAATCTTTTTTTGCATATTTTTTGTTTTCTTGTATATCATTAAGCGAAGTAGCGCAAAGCATTATTGTAAAAAAGAACAATTCTGTACTATTATCCTTTATAGTTATATCAAACACAAAACCAAATAGTGAAATAATTAATGTTGGTAACAAGGCAAATAAGAATGTATAAATAAACCAGCGTAAAAGTCTATTAGCCAAATGTTTCACTTCCAGTCTTTTTTGTCAAGAGTGAATTTTTATAGTGATGTAATCAATTTGAGTTTATAAAAGTTAAATTGAACAAGTATTTTCGCCTTTTATTATATCATTTATTTAACATAATTTCAATCATTTTATATTTGCAAAATCATTTGAATAGAAATAGTTCCTCTAAATTTTGCTGTTTAGGTAATATCCTATATACTGATTAAAAACGAACTTCTGAAAGTATTATGTGGTGTTGCTTTGCGGCTGTTAAAATTTCTAAATAGGGTATTATATTTGCTTGTGATAATATATGGAGTTTGCCTGTTGTTTTTTCTATAAAAAAATGGTAAAATGTATATGAAAAATAATTATATTTAGAAAAAACATATTTGAGAGGTAAAAAATGGATTTAAGAGATATTTTAAATTTAATAGCCATTATAGTGGGACCTGTGATTGCTGTTTTTATTGGGCAGCATCTTCAAAAATCTTCTGAAAAACGAAAAGATAAAATGTCAATTTTTAAAACATTGATGACGGCCAGACTTTATGGTTTGACAACCGATAGTGTACACGCTCTAAATTTGAGTGATATAGTTTTCGTAAAAGATAAATCAGTGCGTGCCGCTTGGAGTAGGCTTTTTGAGGCATATTCTTCTGCTGAACAATCAGAACAAATGGTAACAAAGCGAACTGATTTAATGTATAAGCTCTTGGAGGAAATGGCAAAAAATCTTGGATATAAAAATAAAATTACTTGGGAAACAATTCAAAATCCTTATATTCCTAAGTTTATGGTAGATAGTTTGAGAAACCAATCTCAATCTCAACAAGATTATAGTTCATTACTTCGTAATATAAACGAATTAATACCCAAGAATCAAAACCCGGAGGAGCCAAAATGAGTACCAATATATCAAAACAAAAGCGAGAGGAGCTGCTTGCCAAAATTACTGAAATTCGTACTTTTATTTCCGCTGCTCCGCAGGACGAAAACACTGGCAATTTGCTGACATATCTTTCTGACCTCGAAAAAGATGTTAATGGCAAGAAGTATGGTTTGGTGTTTGAGGAACATCGTGAAGAAATTGACGAGGTGTTGGAAACTCATACTCCTGTCTTAACAGAGGATAAAGACCTGTTTATTGATAATGGTGGTCAGATGAATTTCCTTATTGAGGGGGATAATCTTGCCGCACTGAAACTTTTAGAAAAAACACACAAGGGGCAAATTGACCTTATTTATATTGATCCGCCGTATAATACTAAAAATAAAGATTTTATTTATGATGATTCTTTTGTTGATAGCTTAGATACATTTCGTCATAGTAAATGGGTAAGCTTTATGCGTTCACGCTTAAAAATGGCAAAAGAAGTTCTAAAAAAGGATGGTGTTATATTTATTAGTATTGATGATAATGAACAGGCAACGCTTAAACTAATTTGTGATGAAGTTTTCGGAGAACAAAATTTCGTATCTCAGTTGGTATGGGAGAAAAAGAAAAAAGGTTCCTTTTTGTCTAATTCTATAACAAACATAAAAGAATATATATTGGTTTACGCAAAAGAAATTATATCTTTTAAGGGTTTGATTGGTCAGGTTAATGATAATACAGAAACCTATCCTTGTATTAATGCTGTAAACAAAAGAGAAATTAGAAAAATTCCCAAGGGTATTAAAAGTAACTATAAAGAATTAAATTATTTTTTACCTAAAGGAACTGAAATTTCTGATACTACAATGAGCATTGTATTACATAGCGATTTGAAAATAGAAAATGGATATTTGTCTAGTGAATTAGTTGTTGAAGGTAATTGGAGATATTCTCAGAAAGCTATGTACGAATATGCTTTGAATGGTGAAATATATATAACACGTGATTTATACTTAAGACGTATTGTTTCAAAACCTCGCTATAAAATGATGAAAGATATCTTACCAAGAGTTGGTGATAATGCAGAACTGTCATATAATGCACCTGTTGATGAAAACGATTTATTTGCAAGTGGTTGGGGTTCTAATGAAGATGCTGATGAAGAATTGCGTTTAATTTTGGGAAAACAAAAGATTTTTGATTATCCTAAACCTATACGTTTATTGATGAAATTGATTATCGCAACAAAAAACAAACAAGCAATTTGTTTAGATTTTTTTGCAGGAAGTGGCACGACTGGCCACGCTGTTATGAATTTAAACGCTAAGGACGGCGGTAATCGTCGCTTTATTCTCTGCACCAACAATGAAAATAATATTTGCCGAGATGTTACATATGAACGTATTAAGCGTGTAATTGACAAAGAAGATTATGCTGCTAGTTTGAAATATTACAAGATTGATTACGTTCCGATTGATGAGCGTATGTATTATGAGTATGCTGACGAATTGTTAAAGCATATTAGGGAATTGGTGGAATTGGAAAATGGTGTGAACTTCAATGGCAATGCGGAAATTGCTATTGTATTGACTGAGGAAGAATTGGGCACATTTGCGGATAATATCCAGAATTTTGCTAAATGCCGCAAGTTATATATGGGACACGACCTTTTACCAACGGAGGAGCAGCAAAAGGCTATTTCTGCGCAGCAAATTGAAGTCAACATTATTCCGGATTATTATTATAGAGATTTGCAGGAGCGATAAATGGAAGAGTTTTTAGAAGATTTTGATAATCCAATAATGCAGGTATTTGCTGAATTTGCTACATTTCTTTATGTGGTTCAGTATGATTGCAAAACCAACAAGATGTTGCATAATATTATGCTGGAAAGTAAAAAAATTCATATTAGGGCATTATGTGAGTTTTTCTCTAATACAAAAAAATATAAAGATGATTTGATATACAAGGACTTTATTATATCTGATGAGGATTTAAGCATATTTGTATCTGATGAATTAAGAAAATTTATCAATAAAAGCCTTGCTCATATAAGCAAAAAAAGAGGGAAACAGGAAGTACCAAAAAACGAATTTATTCAGGTTCAAAATAATTTAATAAAGGCAATAGATATGTTTATGTATGATATTGATAGAAATATTAAAACTGAATATAAACAATATTTAGATGATAGTCAAGTACAAGAGGTACGAAATACTATTATAAACAGGATTTCTATATCAAGCACTCAAAAAGGAGTGAAAAGGGATTTATGACCTTAAAAGAATTTCAGTTAACTGCCGTTAAGTCGTTGTTTGAGGCTATGGAAAAGCCTGCTCGCGATATTATCTTGAAAAGTCCTACTGGCAGCGGCAAAACCATTATATTGACATATTTTATGCACCAATATATACAATCTTTTTCCAAAACGGTTTTTGTCTGGCTTACGCCGGGTAAAGGCGATTTAGAAGAACAGAGCAAGGCGAAAATGGATAAATATATCCACGTATCGCATACCAAGCTGCTTGCTGATGTTATGACCGCAGGTTTTGAGGAAAATGATAGTTGCTTTATAAACTGGGAGAAACTCACGAAAAAGGGTAATAATGCGCTTAAAGACAGCGAACGCACCAATTTTTTAGAGCATATTCAGTACGCCTTAAATGACGGTTTACATTTTGTTATTATTGTTGATGAAAGTCATCAAAACAACACCATTAAAGCCGATGAGATAATCCAGTATTTTCATACAAATAAGATTATTCGTTGTTCGGCAACTCCGAAAGGTATAGCTAATGCAGAAATTATAGAAATACCCGAAGAAGAAGTAATTGCAGCCGGCCTTATCAAGAAGTTGATTGTTATAAATCAGGATTTCCCACAATCCTTGAAAACAGATGACCAGAATGGTTATTTGTTGGATAAGGCTTTAGCTAAACAGCGAGAACTGCGAGCAGCATTTATACAGTATGCGGTGGATATTAATCCACTTATCATTGTGCAGTTGCCTAATAAATCAGAAACTTTGCAAGATGAAGTCGAGCGTTATTTTGAAAAGCAGGGCATTACCTATGAAAACGGTCAGTTAGCGGTTTGGCTTTCCAAACAACACGAAAATTTAGAAAATATTGACGCTCCAAATGCCGTATCATCAGCGGTTATTATAAAGCAGGCTGTTGCTACGGGTTGGGATTGCCCAAGAGCGCAAATTCTAGTAAAACTTCGTGATAATATGGACGAAACCTTTGAAATACAGACAATCGGTCGTATTCGTCGTATGCCGGAGGCCAAGCATTATGAAAATGATTTGCTTGATAGTTGCTACCTCTATACATTTGATGAAAAATTTACTGCTGGCGTTAAATTGGCATTGGATAAAAGCGCACTGAATGCCTGCACGCTTTTTCTAAAAAATGAATATAAGGATATTTCTCTGATAGGTGAGCGGCGCACTATGGTTACTACTACGCAAAATCCACAAAAGGCACTGCAAGCCATTTCTGATTATGCGCAAAAGGAATTTGGCATTGGTGATAATAAGGCGGAAAATCGCACTCGTTTGCAAACGGCTGGTTATATTTTCAATATTGATGTAGTACGTCATTATTTCGTTGGTGAAACAGCTACAACTAATAATATAAACCATAGCAACATTAACAAAAATGATTTATTTGAAGAAATTAATACACATAAACACGGTAGGTATTATAATAATCAGATTTTTAAAATAGGTGTTGAAATTGGTATGGAGTATTCGTTTATGAATACCATTGTCCGCAAACTTTTTGATAAAAAGGTTAGCTATACTCACAAGATTTTAGCACTAGAAACAAGAGAAGTTTACGCTTTTGTGCTGAATAATGCCGATAGACTACGTCACTTAGTTCGGGAGGCAATGGCTTATAGAAATTCACAGTTGCAGCTTGATATGCCAGCCAAATCGCTTTATGAATTTCACATTCCGCAAAAATGCCTGTTTACCTATAACGCCAATGCCAAAACACAGTTGGTTATGCAGAAAAATGTTTATCAAAATTATCTTTCTTCTGCCACACCCCGTTCAACTTCTGAGGTTAAATTTGAAAAGTTCTGTGAACGCTCCAACAGTATTGAATGGTGGTATAAAAACGGTGATAAGGGTAGTGAATATTTTTCTATTGTTTATTTAGATAATTCCAACAAACAAAAGCTGTTCTATCCAGACTATTTAATTTCTGTGCAAGGTAAAATTTGGATTATTGAAACCAAAGGCGGTTTTGACCGCAGTGGAAATAGTCAAGATATTGATATTTTCACGGCTAAAAAGTTTGATGTACTGAAAGCCTACCTGAATGAACACGGTTTACAGGGCGGCATTGTTCGCAATGACGCTGTAACTGATGAACTTTGTATCTGTATGAATAATTATTCTGATGATATAAGCAGCGATGATTGGCAAGTGCTGGAAAATGTGCTGCCGTAATAGGTATTACCCTACACGCCCATTAAAAATGAGCCTCTGAAAGCCTTATGTGGTGCGGCTTCCAGAGGCTCTAAATGCATACAAACAGGCGTGAGCTTTATTATATCTCAGGCTGCCTATAATGCTGCTTCGGTTCTTTGGGGTTTACAGGGAAAATATGGTTTAGCAACTCATTCAGCAATTCTTGAGCCAACTCCGGCGATTTCTGCCTGGCTGTAACAAAGTCTTTTGTCTGCTCCTGCAATTCCGTATATCTTTTCTTCCAGATTTCCGAATCACGCTTGGCAGATTGTAAATCTCGCTGTAAATCTTTAACTTTACTTTCGGCTAACAGATCATTTTTGGCAAGCTGCTTTAGTTGGGCAACCTCCTGCTGAGATAATTCGATCTTGCCTAGGATATTTTTCTTGCCCATACTGTCAATATTAGCAAAGCTGGCGGCAATAGCTTTCTGCGCCTTTGTTTTATGCTCAATTTTATGTAGAGTTTCAGTCTTTCTTTCAATCTGTCCGTCCAAAACCTTTAGGCGTTCCTGTTCCCTGGCAATTTTGAACTGGGTAACGGTTAAATGTTCTTCCGATGAACCACGCTCGCCTCGTTCAATATCTTTGTAACCGGCTGCACGCATAGCATTGAAAAAATCATCTTGCAATATGCTGTATGATTTACGCAGCACTGGCTTGCCGTTCTTCTGTAAAATTGGCTGCCCATTTTCGTCAAGGGCAGGGTGGGACTGCCACTTTTTGCTGCTGCTGACTTGGGTAATGGTTTCTTTAACGGTGCCAACCAGTGATTTGTTTTTGCAGCGTTTTGTCCAGAGAATTTGCTTTTCTACCACTGGGATATAAACAACGTGCAGGTGGTAGTGGTAAACATCCTGGCCTAACGCTTCGGACATTGCGCTGTTGCGCTCATCGGCGTGCATTACGGCTGACAAAATGTATTGCTTACCACCGACAATATCAATAGCTGCTTTGTAAGCGTCCTCATAAAACTTTTTGGCAAATTCATAACCGCCGTGATTATGAAAATAGGCTGAGTTTACATCAAAAATTAATTCGCCATACAGGTGGGCATCGGCTTTTAAGCCTCTGGTGGATATAATTTTATTGTTTTTCATTTGCTCAAACATAGTGGCATAATTATCTGTTGGCTGTTTGAAATGCACATTTAATTCTGTTCTTTCCGGCATAATATCGGGGTTGACATAACTTTCTTTTTCTCTTTCATTGTGCCGTTGGGTATTGCTGATTTGGTTAGCTGTCAGATTAACATTCCTGACGCTTACACGATCAATTCCATCGTTTCTGGGCATATAACTCCTTTCTTAAAAACTAATTTGGGTACCTTTTGGCACTTCTGAGGAAGTGTAATAACCCACTATGACACTTTCGTTCCTTTGGAGCGTAAAGTGTCGTGGGCTCTCCGAGGGTTTTAAGGGCCGTGCTGACCGCAAGATTGGCGGTGACAGCCGTGTCAACCGTGACGATGTTTTCATTATCTTATTCAAGTTGACACAGCCGTCACGGTTGACACGCCTCTTTTTTATCAGGCTGTTTCAATCAGCGTTAAAGTGATGGCTCGACCAGCGTGTGAACGTGAACTTACGTAACTGATATTATAATCGTTAGCTAATTTGCTGGCTCGCACATTCAAACGCATTGCTAAAGCGTTGGGTTTTATATCCAGACCTAATGCAGCGATAAGTTCCGTGGCCGTGCCGCTCCATTTTGGTTTATCAGGCGTGATTAATTTGGCTATGCTTTCCAGCAATTTGTCTGGTGGTTCCTGCCATAATTCCTTTTCGGCTGATGAAAAATCCCAAGCCAATGTTTCTTCATTGCGTACCAAATGGATTTTCTGGTCTGGCTGGTCACGGCCAACAATATTCAAAATGGCGGTGTTGTCAGTGCGTTTTTCCTTTTGTAGGATAAAGGCTCCGTCTGCGCATCCCAGTAGCCCGGTGGTGCCGGAAATCATTTCAAATTTATCTCCGGCGGGTGATTTTCTGGTGTGATGGACGATTATCAGGCACAGTTTGTTATCATCAGCAAATTGCTTGAGCCTGCCAATAATTTGATAATCTTCCGCATAATTATAGGCCTCGCCACCTAACTCTCGAATTTTTTGCAGGGTATCAATTATAATCAGTTTGGTATGGTTGTGCGTCTTGATAAATTGCTCCAGCTGCTCAGCAAGTCCGTTATTCAGTTGACTGGCACAAATGGCAAAATGCAAATTTTCTGTACTGTCTACACCGAACATTCTAAACATTCGCTCCTGCAATCTCTGGTAATTATCCTCTAAAGCCAGATATAAAACCGTTCCCTGCTGCACTTCATACTCCCATAATTTTTGTCCAGTGCTGATGTGATAGGCCAACTGTGCCATAAAGAAACTTTTACCAACTTTGGGTGCGCCGGCAAATATGTAGGTGCCGGGGTAGAGCAGGCCGTCAATCACCGGCGGTCTGCTCCGGTATATTTGCTCGTAAAGTTCCTGCATTGTAATGGTGGTCAGGTTGGTGTTGTTATTTACCATAGGCAAAATCCTCCTTTGTTTTATTCATTCAGTCATTCTTTCATTCCGTCCATAATGTTGGCAATTAACTTGATGTTCTCCAGAAGTTCAGCGTTAATATTTTGGCCTATAGCAATGCGTTTTAATTCTTCCAGAACCGCAGCCAACTGGTTACGCAACGCCTTGTATACTCTGGGATTGCCTTGCACTATCACATTCCTTTCCAGCAACCTCTGGATTATGTAATCCTGTTTGGTTAGGCCGGATAGCTGCACGGCAACATTAATTTGCGCATTTTCTTCTGGCGATACTCTAAAAGCCACTGTTTTATTGCGCCAGCGATTGTGATTATCAAGATTTTTATTGGACATTTTAATTCTTCCTTTCCATATTTAATTTTTGAGCCATTTCCTGCTGTCTGGTGGGAAACAGGTGAGCATAACGATAGGTGATGTCGATACTTTCGTGGCCAACCCTATCGGCGATTGCCAAAGCCGTAAAGCCCATATCAATCAAAAGTGAAATATGGCTGTGTCGTAGGTCGTGTATCCGAATTGGTTTAACGCCGGTTTCCTTGCAGCCTCGCTGCATTTCGTGTTTGAGATAATGCTTGGTTATCGGAAAAATGCGGCTATTTGGTTCTGCTCCGTAGAGTTGGTTTAGGTAATCCTGTATTTCCTCGCTGAGAAAATCCGGCATTTGCACAATTCGGTTGCTTTTCTTGGTTTTAGGCGAGGTAATAATATCTTGCTTGTTAATTCGCTGATAGGATTTGTTTATTCTGACTGTGTTGTTGGTGAAATCAAAATCGTCTGGGGTTAGCGCCAGCAGTTCGCCCTCTCGAATACCGCACCAGTAAAGCATTTCAAAAGCATAATAGGATAGCGGCTTGTCCAACATTGCTTCCAGAAATTGCAGATATTCGGCTTTTGTCCAAAATTCCATTTCCTTGGGTTGTTCGCTGCCCATATTGCCCACCTTGGAGGCTGGGTTGATTTGCAAACCATAGTATTTAATGGCGTGATTGAATATGCAGCTTAACTGAGTATGCACATTTTTTAGATAGTCGGGCGAATAAGGTTTGCCACGGCAATCGGTGAGGGAACGGATTTCATTCTGCCAATTGATTATATCACGGGTTGTTATTTCAGCCAGCTTGCGCTTGGCAAAATAGGGTAGAATTTTATTCTTAATAATATTCTCCTTGGACAGCCAGGTGTTCAGTTTTAATTTTGGTTTGATGTCTTTTTCATAAAGTTGGACGAAGCTGGCAAAGGTCATATTAACATCAGCCTGCTTCTGCATCAGAAATTCCCGTTCCCAAGCCTGTGCATCCCGTTTGCTGGCGAAACCTCGCTTGAGTTTTTGTTTGCGCTCGCCTCGCCAATCCGTGTAACGGAACTGCACATACCAAGTGCCATTATGTTTATCTTTGAAAGCGGCCATTTAGTTTTCTCCTTGCATTTCGTTTTTGGTGCCATAGAATTTTTCGTGAAAGAACTTGCGGTCAATGCGGCCGGAAATGGTTATGCAGCCGGTTTTGGCTAATTCTTCATTCAGTTTTTTGATGAGTTTATAGGCATAGGGTTTGGAAACTCCCAGCTCTTCTGCCACCTCATCAACACGCATAAAAATTTGTTTGCTTGTAGCGGTCATAATATTCTCCTTTCTGTTTAATTTTTATATTATATTAAACTTATTTGTTTAGCATATATTTATTATACTAAGCATTTAAGTTTATGTCAAGTGTTTTTCGAGGCTTTTACTAACTTTTTTTGTTTAGTTTGTATTGACTATCCTAAGCTTTTCTGTTATACTTCTTATATCATTATTTAACGAATGGAGTAAGTGTTTATGGCTATTGGTGAAAGGATACATTTTTTTCGTACTCTGCGAGGAATGACGCAAAAATATCTCGGTCAGCTTTTGGGCTTTCCAGAAAAATCAGCTGATGTGCGTCTTGCGCAGTATGAAACCGGAACTCGCTCGCCCAAGGCGGATTTAACCATTGCTTTGGCGCAGGCTCTTGATGTTTCGCCGCAAGCCTTGGCTGTGCCGGATATTGATTCGCAAGTGGGACTGATGCACACTTTTTTTACTTTGGAAGATAGATACGGTTTGCAGATTGCCGAATTGGACGGTGAAATCTGTCTGCGTGTTGATGTGCGGAATGGTAAAGAGGCTGCCGAACTTCACGAAATGCTTTGCAAATGGCAAGAACAGTTTGCTAAATTGAAAGCAGGAGATATATCTAAAGAAGAATATAATCATTGGCGTTATCACTATCCGGAAAATGATACCAGCAGACAGTGGGCTAAAGTTCCCTCTGCAACATTAAGCGATATGTTGTTTGCCGATTGGAAAGATAAATCCGATAAATAGAGTTATAGATAATACAAAAAGGCTCTGCCAACCAACTGTACCTTTTGATACAGAAAGTTGACAGAGCCTTTTATTAGATTTGGATATTTAGCCTTGACCTGCAAGCCGTCGGCTACTCGGAACAAAATAAAACAATTCCGTTTAAGCAGCTGCTATCATTTTGCTATCAATCAGCCTTTTGGAAATTCAGAAACCCAGTGTTTATGCGCCTTTTAAGCTGCCCATATCCACTTTTTCCTCATTCCCACTCAATCGTGGCCGGGGGCTTGGAGGTAATATCGTAAACGATACGGTTGACATGTTCAACTTCGTTGACAATGCGGACGGAAACTTTATCCAGCACTTCATAGGGGATACGCGCCCAATCGGCGGTCATGAAGTCGGTGGTGGTGACGGAACGCAGGGCAAGAGTGTAATCATAGGTGCGGCCATCGCCCTGTACGCCAACGGAACGCATATTGGTCAGAACAGCAAAATACTGGTTCATGCTGTCCTCAAGCTGGGCTTTTGCAATTTCATCACGGAAAATGAAGTCAGCATCGCGTAAAATGGCCAACTTTTCTTCAGTAATATCGCCAATAATGCGGATAGCCAGACCTGGGCCGGGGAATGGCTGGCGTTTTACCAGATAATCGGGCAGGGCTAACTCGCGGCCAAGCTGGCGAACCTCGTCTTTGAATAACTGACGAAGCGGTTCAATAATTTCTTTGAAATCAACATAATCCGGCAGGCCGCCTACGTTGTGATGACTCTTGATAACAGCGGCGTCGCCCAAACCGGACTCAATTACATCGGGATAAATTGTACCCTGTACCAGATAATCTACCTGACCGATTTTTTTGCCCTCGGCTTCAAAAACCCGGATAAATTCCTCGCCGATGATTTTGCGTTTAGTTTCCGGGTCGCTTACACCGGCCAGGCGCTGTAAAAAGCGAGCGGACGCATCAACGCGGACAAAGTTAATATCCCAGCGCGCAAAGGCGGCTTCAACCTCATCGCCCTCGTCTTTGCGCATCAGACCATGGTCAACGAAAACGCAGGTTAGCTGTTTGCCTACGGCTTCGGCCAGCAGGGCGGCGGCCACGGAACTGTCTACGCCGCCGGAAAGCGCCAGCAAAACCTGACCATTGCCAACTTTATCGCGAATGGATTGAATAGATGAGTTTTTAAAATCTTCCATTGTCCAATCACCATGTGCATGGCAGATTTCATACAGGAAGTTGCGTAGCATGGCGGAACCGTTTTTGGTGTGATTTACTTCCGGGTGGAATTGTACGCCATAAAAGCCGCGTTGCACATCAGCAATGGCGGCATTAGAACACATGGCAGTATGCGCGGGCAAGGTAAAGCCGGCCGGAACCTCGGCCATATAATCGTTGTGGCTCATCCAGGATATTCCCTCAGCAGGCAATCCCTTGAACAGGGGGCAGGTTGTATCATAATATGTGGTGGCTTTGCCAAACTCGCGAGCTGTATCTTCCTGTGCGGCGATAACCTTGCCGCCTAATGTTAACGCCATAAGTTGGCAGCCATAGCAAATGCCTAACACTGGTACGCCAAGCTGAAAAATTTCCGGGTCACATTGGGGAGAGGCAGGGTCATAAACACTGTTTGGGCCGCCAGTGAAGATAATGCCGATTGGTTTGAGCGCTTTAATTTCCTCAATAGGCGTTTTATAAGATTTAACCTCACAATAAACATTATGTTCGCGGACGCGGCGCGCGATAAGCTGATTATACTGACCACCAAAATCTAAAATTAGCACAAACTGATGTGTCATGGTAAAAAATTCCTTCCTTAATTATATGTTATTTATGCAGGCTGGCTGCAATGAATGAAGCAAAGAGGGGATGCGGTTTGTTGGGTCGGCTGCGAAATTCCGGGTGGAATTGGCAACCGATGTACCAGGGGTGTATATCCTGGGGCAGTTCCAGCATTTCCACCACACTTTTATCCGGAGCCTGTCCACACAGCACCAGACCATGTGTCTGATAATCGTCCAGATAAGCGTTATTTACTTCATAACGATGACGGTGGCGTTCATTAATTTGCTCCTGACCATAAATTGCCTGCGCTTTACTGCCTGGCTGTAAAGCACAGGGGTATAGACCCAGACGCAATGTTCCGCCCAGATTTTGTTCCTCACGTTGGCCGGGCAGAAAATCAATAACTGGGTAGGGAGTATTTTCATCAAACTCGGTGGAGTTGGCATTTGGCCAGCCCAAAACATGACGCGCAAATTCAATCATGGCAATCTGCATGCCAAGACAGATACCAAAATAAGGTTTGCCGGTTTCACGCGCATATTTGGCGGCCAGAATTTTGCCCTCCACGCCGCGCTCGCCAAAACCGCCTGGCACTAAAATGCCGTCAACATCGCCCAAAAGCTGTTCCACAGTTTCTGGGGTGATATCTTCAGATTGCACCCATTTAATGTCAATATCGGCATTGTTGGCAAAACCGCCGTGTTTCAGCGCTTCTACTACGCTTAAGTAGGCGTCGTGCAGGGCGACATATTTGCCAACCAGTGCAATGCGTGCCGTGTGTTGCAGGTTGCGGCTTGTTTCAACCATGTGCTGCCAATCGGCCAAATCCGGTTCTGGCTGGCAATTCAAACGTAGCTTTTCGGCTACAATACGGCACAAATTTTCCTGTTCCAGCGCCAGCGGAATGGCATATAGGCTGTCCAAATCGCGGTTTTCGATGACCATTTCTACCGGCACATTGCAAAGTTGGGAAATTTTGCGTTTGGCGGAGTAGGGAAGTTCAACCTCTGTGCGACAGACGATGATATCGGCCTGTATTCCCTGACTTAACAACTCGCGAATACTGTGCTGGGTAGGTTTGGTTTTTATCTCGCAGGATTTAGCCAGATATGGCACCAGCGCCACATGTACATATACGCAGTTTTCCCGACCAACGTCGCTTCCGAACTGACGGATAGCCTCAACAAAGGGCAGGGACTCAATATCACCAACGGTACCGCCGACTTCAATTATCGCGACATCAGCATTGGCGGTTTCCACATTCAGGCGGATATTTTCCTTTATTTTGTTGGTGATGTGCGGAATCATCTGCACCGTGCCGCCCTCATAGCTGCCGCTGCGTTCCTCCTTTAAGACGCTGTCAAAAACGCGTCCAGAGGTCACGTTGGAGTATTTATTCAGGCTTTCATCAATAAAGCGTTCATAATGGCCTAAATCCAAATCGGTTTCGGCTCCGTCATCGGTGACAAAAACTTCACCATGCTGGTATGGGCTCATGGTGCCGGGGTCAATATTCAGGTAAGGGTCCAGCTTTTGCATGGTGACTTTGACGCCTCTGGCTTTTAACAGGCGCCCCAGCGAAGCCGCGGTTATTCCTTTGCCAAGGCCGGAAACCACGCCGCCGGTTACAAACACGAACTTTGTCGGCATATTTGTTTACCTCCAAAAGGGAATTTTTTAGTTCAGGCGGTTTTTTTTTCGGCATAACCACCCATAAAAGAACATACTCTATTTAATTTTAGCTGTTTTGCCGGAAAATAGCAAGGGTTATCTGCAAGATTTTTTCTTAAAAAAATTTTTTCAAAAAATTCCTGATTGGCGCTTACTTTTTTTAAGAAGTTGCCGATATAATAATTGAGGGCAGTTGAGCGATAAGACTTGGCCGACTGTTGATGCCGAATTTTATGTCGGCGCCTTAACTCAAACGCTGGCTCGGCGCGCAAGCCGGCGTGGGGATTCAGAGTGTCAGGGCTTGGACGCCCGGGTGCCTTTGAAGTTTTTGCCTGGCGATTGCATAAAGCCTGCATGATGCAGGTTCGCTCGGCGGAAACATATGCGCAAGCATGATGCTTGTTTGCAAAAATTTTATAAGCAGGGGAAACGGATGTCCCTGAAGTATTTTAAGGAGGAAATTTTTTTATGCGTATTCAACACAACATTATGGCGATGAACGCCTATCGTAACTACAACAAGAACACTTCTGCTTTGAGCAAAAACCTGGAGAAATTGTCATCTGGTTACAAGATTAACCGCGCTGGCGATGACGCTGCCGGTCTGGCTATCTCCGAAAAAATGCGCGCTCAGATTACCGGTTTGGAAGCTGCCCAGAAGAACGTTAAGGACGGCATCTCTCTGGTAAACACTGCCGAGGGCGCTATGCAGGAAATTCAGGACATGATGAACCGTATGGTTTATCTGGCAACTGAATCTGCCAACGGCACTTTCGACAACGAGGTTGACCGCAAGAATTTGCAGGCTGAAGTTGACCAGCTGCGCGATGAAATTAACCGTATCGCTGACAGCGCCAACTTCAACGGCATTAAGCTGTTGGACGGCTCTCTGGACGCTGAAAGTACCGCTAACATCAGTGCGGGCAGTGCAATCCAGAATGTTATCACAACTGATTATATGGCTGAAGACCGCCCGAGCGATGCTTTTGAAGCTACTTATATAACCAATCGCCCGGAAGCTGCAACTAAACAGCAAAATGCTCAGTTCAAAATTACTTTTGATGATAAAACCGCTGTTCAGCCAAAATCTGCGGCTACTACTGCAACTTTGGAAGTAAAAATCGGCGACGCCACGCTTGAGGTTAAAGCTGCTTCTGCCGGCAAGGCTATGACGGCAAGTGATATTGCTGCGCAGTTGGCTAAGTCAGGTATGAAGCAGACAACTGCTAATGCAATTAAGCATCAGTCCGATAATAAAGCCGATATGACAACAGATGCAGGCACGGCTGCTGACTGGGAAGCCGGATTAGCGGCTGGCTCTGGTAGTCCTGCTAGTAATTATGTAAAAATTGATGGTCATTATTATGCAATGTCTGCTGCTGGAAATACTGTAACCTTTACTCAGGTTGACTGGATGGGTAAGGATGCAGGAACCACAATTCACCCGGATTTTGATGTGGAAATGAAAGCTAAGAACACTGATGATACCGGTACTTTGAACTGGAAAGTTCAAAATACGAAGACGGGTATTGGTATTGGCGCTACACATCAGGCGCAGGTTAGCGTTGACCTTGATTTCAGTAAGCTGAAAGACGGCGATACGCTGAACGTTGGCGATATGAAATATGATTTCAAACTGGACAGTTTGAATACGGCAGCTAATGATGGCACCAGTGGCAAGAAGACTATTGATTTAACAGACATTTTCAAGACCGAAGCTGATTTATTAGATGCAGATAAACAAGCTGCGGCTATGGTTAAAATTGTTGGCGAAATGGGTTCCGTTGTAAATCAAAACGCTACTAATGAAACCAATAAAAATAATACCTGGTCTGTTGGTAACGGCGGCGTAAGTGGCGGTAAAGGTACTTTGACTTTCCAATCTCTTTCCACATATGATGGTGATACAAATTCTGCGGCAAATCATCCAGCCTATATTGGTGGCGGTACTACGGGTACAGTTTGCGATATGCGCACAGAGGCCGGCGTTATGAAGCAGTTCTTTGGTACAAGTAAAGAAGCAGCCGCCAGCGTATCATTTGAACTGGACGTTACTAAAATTAAAGAGGGCGATACTATCACTATTGATGGTGTAACCTTTGAATTTACTGACGGTGATAATGCAACCGGTGGGAAGCAAAATATTGTTGTTAACCTTTCCAAACTCGGTTTGGCTAATGGCGGCACAGTTCCGGAATATAATACTAATGATGTTCTGATAGAATTGAAGAATGCTATTAATAAAAACTTGGCCTTTGGTGGTTCTGCTACCAAGTATAATGTTACAATCGATGGGAACAAGATGACCCTGACATCCAAGGATATTAGTGGTACTGATGTTGAGGAACAGCGTATTGGCGCTAAGGTTGAGCTTTCCAGCAATAGCTATGAGGGTCGTGCCTTGACATTACAGATTGGCGATACATCTGATGATTTCAACCAGCTGGCTGTTTCCGTTAAGGATATGCACACTGCTTCTTTGGGCATTGACGGTATTAATATTGGCACTGCCGAGGGCGCAAAGGCTGCGATTAACGTAATCAAAGACGCTATCAACAGTGTATCCTCTGTTCGTGGTACATTGGGCGCTTTGAGCAACCGTCTGGACCATACCAGCAACAACCTGTCTGTAATGCGCGAGAACATTCAGGACGCTGAATCTTCTATCCGTGATACTGACGTTGCAGAGGAAATGATGAGCTATACCAAGAACAACATTTTCAATTTGCGGAAAGAAGATAAAATAAATCAAAGAGTTAAAAAGCCTGTATTTATGCGGCTTTGCGGTGAGGTGGCTCTCGGCTGTGAAGAATGTTTAGCAGCATAATAGGTGATTTTACCATTCAAATATTGTTTTAGAGGGAATGTAAAAACAGATAACACATTCCCTCTTGTTGTATCCTGCAAAGCATAAAGGAGTGATATATATGGCAGAAACAACGAGGAAGAAAAAGACAAACAATGTTGCGGAGGTGGTAAACATCGCACTTGCAGAACTCTATCCTTTTCCTGAGCAGCCCTTTACTGTGCGTGATGATGAGAGTATGCAGGAAACGGCGGCTAGCATTAAGGAGTATGGCGTTTTAACTCCGGCCATTGCTAGACCACGAGAGGGCGGCGGCTATGAGATAATTTCCGGCCATCGGCGGAAACGCGCCTGCGAATTGGCCGGACTGGATAAAATGCCGGTTATTGTTAAGGATATGGACGCTGATACCGCTGTTATTATGATGGTGGACAGCAATTTGCAGCGTGAAAATATCCTGCCCAGCGAAAAGGCCAAGGCGTATAAAATGAAACTGGAGGCCATTAAGCGGCAAGGTGCGCGGACGGATTTAACTTCCCGACAAGTTGTCGGGAAGTTGGAAAGTTCAGATATTGTTGGTGAAACTACCGGCGAAAGCGGCAGACAAATTCAACGGTATATCCGTCTGACAGAATTGGAGCCGGAGTTGCAGCAGTTGGTTGATGATAAAAAAATCGGCTTTACACCGGCGGTGGAGTTATCCTACTTGCAGCCGGAGGAACAAAAGCAGCTGCTTGAAGCTATCGACAGCGAGCAGGCCACGCCCTCGCTCTCACAGGCACAGCGAATGAAAAAAATGAGCCAAGCTGGAGAGTTGAGCGGCGATAAAATACTGGAAATTATGCAGGAAGAAAAAAAGCCGGAGCAAAACCGCAAAGAAGAAGTTACGCCGGATAAAGAAAGCGTTAGTTTTTCGACGGAAAAGCTGCGTAAATATTTCCCTCGTTCCTATACGCCGCTGCAAATGGAAAACACCATAATCCGGCTATTGGAGGCTTGGCAGAAAAAACGCCAGCGGGCGCAGGAGCGGTAAAAAAATTGAATATAGCTAAATAAGGGATAGAAAGTTTTATTTTTCTGTCCCTTTTTTGTTGCCCAAACGGAGGTGGGAGGTTGTTTCTAAACACATTTAAGTACACGCCGACAATGGTAGATTGCCGTCTGTGTACTGAATATCGAAAACCGAGGGGTTGCACAATGCGCGGCGGCTGTCCTTGGCTGGCTGAAAGAATTGAGGCCGGCGTTGTTGGTTACGCCGAGGCTTTGCTGGAGAGTTTTCCAGAAAACAAACGGTTGGCGGCTAGACTGCATATGGCAGTGCAGCTGTTTTTCGGCTCTTTGTGGTTGGACAAGCAGCATAAACAGCGCTGGGATTACCTTATGGCTCGTTTTAGGTACAGCAAAAGGAGAAAGGATACAGCCAAATATTATGCGGTGATGTATCTGTTTGCGGCCAGCCGGGAATTAAACCGCCTGACCATAAACTGCATAGAGCGGCAAAGTATTGACCTGACTTGGGCGAATATCGCCGAGATGTCAGACGGAGATTACACACTGTTTGCAGCGGCCAGAAGTATTGCGGTAGATAATATCGGCAGGTTGCTGCAAAGGCTGGAGGATATATCGGCGGTGGGGTTGAGCGAGTTTTGTCTTATCGTCAATGCCTTGCTTATCTATCGGTATGGATTGGCAGCTCTGGATATTAGAGAAAAAACTGTAAAAAGGGAGGTTGGATAATATAGAAAATAACGATTTGAATGTTGTGTCGCTATCAGGCGGCAAGGACAGCACAGCCCTGCTTATCCTGATGATTGAAAAGGGTATGCCCGTAGACTATGTTATGACAGCGGATACGGGAATGGAGTTTCCTGAGATGTATGAGCATTTGCAGAAGGTGGACGAATATCTGCATCGGGAGCGAGGGCTGCACATCACAACGCTGCATAGTTCAAAAAGCTTTGAATATTTGATGTTTGAGCAACCCAAGGTTGCAGCAAAAAGCATTGAGAAACGGCAAAGTTTGGGCTTGCCGCTTTGTGGCAACGGCTGGCCGGGTATTCGAGTTCGCTGGTGTACTGGTTATTTGAAAGCCCATCTTGTGGAAAATGAATTAAAGCGCTTTGCGGCAGGCCGGGAAATTAGGCAATATATTGGTATTGCCGCCGACGAGAGTTGGCGCTGCAAGGGTGAGCAAAACAAATATTATCCGCTGGTCGATTGGGGTGTTACCGAGGCGCAGGCGTTGCAGATATGCTATGACCGTGGTTTTGATTTTGGAGGTTTGTATGAGATTTATCATCGAGCCTCCTGTTTTTGTTGCCCTTTTCAGAGGATTGGCGAGTTGCGGCAATTAAGATTGCATCACCCTCAGCTTTGGGCAAGGCTGCTGGCAATGGATAAACGAGCCAGAGAACAGTTCGGCTCTAATCCTTTAGGCCAGTTTAAGCAGAATTGGAGCGTGGCGGAGCTGGAGGAGCGTTTTGCTGCTGAGGAGCGAGGAGAAAAATATGTAAGGCGTAAATGCCACTGAATATTTGGGAGAGTGAAAAACAATGGCTATCTATCGTGTGGAACGCACTAGAGATTATACAGTGATGAGCAATCATCATCTGAAAGACCGAGGGTTGAGCCTTAAGGCCAAAGGCTTGTTGTCTATGATTTTGTCCCTGCCGGACGAATGGAACTATACTCTGCGGGGGCTGGCCGCTATCAGTAAGGAGGGAGTGGACGCTATCGGCAGTGCGGTTAGGGAGTTGGAAAAGGCAGGCTACATAATCCGGCGGCAGCTGCGGGGCGCTAACGGACGGATTAGCGATACCGAGTACACCATTTATGAGCAGCCGTATAAAGCTGTGCAGGATAATCCGTCAGATGTGGAAGTTTCTAATCTTAATAAGCCAAATATGGATTTTCCCGATATGGTTGAGCCAGTTTCGAAAACAGCCGCAGAATTAAATACGCAAGAAGAAATTATCCAGAGAGAAAATACTAATCGAGTAAATACCCAAGGAGGAAATACTCATTCATTCCGTCATTCTGTCGAAAGTACAGAACAGCAGGACGAAAAAGACAAAGCTGCTAAGACGGACGGACTGACGGATATTAAAACTCTCAGAGAGGGTATTAAAAATCAAATTGGTTATGCCTATCTTGGCAATGCGGCTAACCGGCAGCAGTTGGACGAACTGGTGGAACTTATGCTGGAGGTTGCTTTGGCGAAAAGCCCGGTTATTAAGCTAGGCCGGGATATGGAATACCCAGCGGCCTATGTGCAGGAGCGTTTCGGCAAAATTGGGCAGGCACACATCGAGAAAGTGCTGGCTGGGATTGAAGAAAACACCACACATGTCAAAAATACCAAGGCTTATCTGCTGGCCGCTCTCTTTAACGCGCCCTCCACGCTGGATAACCACTACACAATGCAGGTCAATCACGATTTGGCGATAGACGGGAGGTAGATTATTATGCAGGAAATGCAGATGTTTGAAAGCCCGGAATTTGGGCGTGTCAGAACGCTGGTTGAAAACGGCGAAATTTTGTTTTGTGGCAGTGATGTAGCAAAGGCGCTGGGATATGCGAGGCCAAATGAAGCTATTGCAAGACATTCTAGGGGTACGCTGAAACGGCGTATCCCTACAAACAGCGGTGAACAGGAAATGCTTTTTATCCCTGAGCCGGATTTATATCGGCTCATTTTTAGTTCTAAACTGCCGGCAGCGGAAAAATTTACGGATTGGGTAGTCTGTGAGATTTTGCCCACTATCCGCAAGCACGGAATGTATCTGACGGACGAGACTCTGGAGGCAGCAATCCTTAACCCGGATACCATAATCAAGCTGGCCTTGGAACTCAAGGCAGAAAGAAATATGCGGCAGGAATTGGAACGGCAGGCTGTTGACAATGCGCCAAAAGTGCAGCTGGCCGAGGCTATTGTAACCTCGCCAGATAGTATCCTTATTGGCGATTTGGCAAAAATCCTTTGCCAAAACGGTGTGAACATCGGCCAGCACCGGCTGTTTGAATGGCTGCGTGAACATGGGTTTCTTTGCCGGCGCAAAGGTGAAAGCTATAATATGCCTACCCAAAAATCAATGGAAATGGGCATTATGGAGGTTAAGGAAACGGTGGTTATTCATAACGGCGGTTTAAGCAAAGTAATGAAAACTCCCAAGGTAACCGGCCTGGGGCAGGAATACTTTGTAAACCTGTTTTTGAGGAACTAATATGCAGGAAGAAGTTGAGAGCAGAACGCTGACCCTTATTGTCAGTAGCAGCAAATTCACTGGTAGGACGCTCAAGGAGGCGATAGGCAAATATCTGGCTCACCGCCGGTCAATCAAGCTGGATAAGGCCAGAGGCAGTCCTGTAAATCATCGGGGCAAACAGACGGTTAAGCAGTTGGTTGAGCAGGGACAGGGCGTTAGCAATATTGAGTTGAACGATAAGTCCAGCCGGGAGTTTGAGCGGATTGCCCGAAAATATGGCGTGGATTACGCCGTTAAGCGAGAGAAAGGCGTTGAGCCGCCCAAATATCTTATCTTCTTTAAGGCAAGGGACGCAGACGCGTTGACGGCGGCTTTTAAGGAATATACGCAAAAGCAAATTAACAAAAAGGAGCAGCGGGAGCGCCCCTCGGTGCTGGCCAAGCTGGCCGCTTTTAAGGAGCTGGTTAAAAAGCCGGTTATGGATAAGGAAAAACGCAAGGAAAGGGAGCGATGATAGGCGATGAGAGATATAAACATCAAAAAGCTGCTGTTGCTTAACCTGCCTTATCTGTTCATTGGGCTTTATGCTGGCAAAATCGGTCAGGCGTGGCGGCTGGCTGCTGGGGATAACGCCAGCGTTAAGCTGCTGCACTTGGCCGAGGGGTTTGGGGCGGCTTTTCAGTCGTTCTTGCCCAGCTTTTACCTAGCAGATTTATTGGTTGGCCTTGTCTGCGCCTTGTTTTTAAGGCTGGCTGTGGCAATTCATAGCCAGAACTCTAAGAAATTTAGGAAAGGAGTTGAATATGGCTCGGCTCGTTGGGGAACGACGGTAGACATTAAGCCCTACATTGCACCGAAATTTGAGGACAATATCATCTTAACGCAAACTGAGCGGCTCACGATGAACAGCCGCCCCAAAGAGCCGAAAACGGCAAGGAATAAGAATGTGCTTATTGTGGGCGGCTCTGGCAGCGGCAAAACGCGGTTTTGGGTTAAGCCAAACTTAATGCAGTGCGATTCAGGAAAATATCCTTGCTCATTTGTAGTAACCGACCCGAAAGGCAGCTTGGTTATTGAGTGCGGCAAAATGCTGCTGCATAAGGGATACCGGCTGAAGGTGTTTAACACCATAAACTTCCAAAAAAGCCTGCATTACAACCCGCTTGCCTACATTCACAGTGAAAAGGATATTTTGAAGCTGGTAAACGTGCTAATAACCAATACCAAGGGTGAGCAGAAAGGAGGCGACGAATTCTGGACGAAGGCGGAAACGCTGCTCTATTGCGCCCTTATTGGTTATCTGTATTATGAAGCGCCGCTTGAGGAGCGGAATTTTCCAACCCTGATTGAGATGATAAATACAATGGAAGTTAGAGAGGAGGACGAGAGTTTTCAAAATCAGGTGGATTTAATGTTTGAGGAATTGGCAAAAAAACAGCCGGATCACTTCGCTGTGCGTCAATATGCTAAATATAAATTGGCCGCTGGCAAAACAGCTAAATCTATTCTTGTGAGCTGCGGCGCAAGGTTAGCGCCATTTGATATTGCGGAACTGCGAGAGATTACCGCCTATGACGAGTTGGATTTGGATACTATCGGGGATAAGAGAACGGCGCTTTTCCTGATTATGTCAGATACGGACAGCACATTTAACTTTTTAATCTCAATGATTTACAGCCAACTGTTTAATTTGCTTTGTGAAAAGGCAGACGATGTATACGGAGGGAGGCTGCCTTGCCATGTGCGCTGCCTGATTGATGAGTTTGCCAATATCGGCCAGATACCGAACTTTGAAAAGCTGATTGCAACAATCCGCAGTCGGGAAATTTCGGCGGTGGTTATCCTGCAAAGTCAAAGCCAGTTAAAGGCAATCTACAAGGATAATGCCGATACCATTATTGGCAATATGGACAGCAGCATTTTTCTTGGCGGCAAAGAGCCGGGAACGCTCAAAGAGTTGGCGGCGGCGCTGGGCAAGGAAACGATAGACAGCTTTAACACTGGCGAAAGCCGGGGCAAGGAAACAAGCCATTCTTTGAATTATCAGAAATTGGGAAAGGAGTTGATGAGCCAAGACGAGCTGGCCGTTTTGGACGGCAGCAAATGTATTTTGCAGTTAAGGGGCGTTAGGCCGTTTTTATCGGATAAATACGATATAACCCAGCACCCGAATTACAAATTTTTAGCGGATAGCGATAAGAAAAATGCTCTGAACATAGGGCGTTTTCTTTCAACTCAATTAAAACTTAAAACAAAGGAGGTGTTCGATGTGTATAGTGTGAGCATCGAGGAGGCCAAGCCATAGGCGCAGGCCGATTCGTAGTGCGAACACATACCATCGTGCAATTATGACAATTAGAAAACAGAAAGGAGGGCTCGATGTGTATAGTGTTGATATGACCGAAAACACAGAAACAACAAAAACTTAAAAAAATGGGAGGTATTATATGGAGTTTTTCGAGGCGAGTATTGAACTTTTGCAGACATTGGTGGTGGCCTTGGGCGCTGGTTTAGGCGTTTGGGGCTTGGTTAATTTGTTGGAGGGCTATGGGCAGGATAATCCGGGCAGCAAATCGCAGGGCATGAAGCAGTTGATGGCAGGCGGTGGCGTTGCCCTTATTGGTATGACGTTAGTTCCCCTGCTCTCCGGGCTGTTTGGTTAAAGCTTGGGATTGGGGTGAATGGGGAGTGATTTAAGATATGGACTTCTTGTGGGAGTCGATAACCGGCTGGCTGAAAGAGGTTTTAGTCAGCGGTATAATGAGTAATCTTTCCGGCCTGTTCGATACAATGAACGATAAAGTCAGCGATATTGCCGGACAAGTCGGTACAACTCCGCAGGCGTGGAACAGCGGCATATTCAATATGGTGCATAGTCTTTCTGAAACAGTCATACTGCCGGTGGCAGGGGTTATACTTGCTTTTGTGATGACATTAGAGTTGGTGCAGCTATTGCTGGATAAAAACAATTATCACGAAATTGAAAGTGCAGTTATATTTAAGTGGATATTCAAAACAGCCTGTGCAATTCTCATCGTATCGCATACTTGGGATATTGTAATGGGCGTTTTTGATTTAACCCAGCAGGTGGTTAATCAGGCGGCGGGAGTAATAATCGGCAATACGGCGATTGACATAACCGAAGTAATGACGGATTTGGAAGAAAGGCTTACAGAAATGGATTTAGGTTTGCTGATAGGGTTGTGGTTTCAAAGTCTGTTTGTGGGGTTGACAATGTGGGCGCTGGTGATTTGTATATTTATTATTGTCTATGGCCGAATGATTGAAATATATTTAATGGCTTCAATGGCTTCTGTGCCAATGGCGGCAATGCTGGGACGGGAGTTTGGCGGAATGGGTCAGAATTATCTGCGTTCATTGTTTGCGCTGGGTTTTCAAGCGTTTCTCATAATGGTCTGCGTGGCCATTTATGCGGTGTTGGTGCAGCATATTGTTTTGGACGATAACATCTCTACGGCCATTTGGACTTGTATGGGATATACGGTGCTTTTATGTTTCACGCTGTTTAAGACGGGAAGTTTGAGTAAAGCGATATTTGGAGCGCATTAAAAAAGAAGTTGATTTTGCATTGCAAATAGTATATAATAGAGGTGTGATGAAATGCAAAAGGGGGGGCAATGATATGGCAAACACTACTAATTTCAGCGTCCGAATGGACAGCGATATAAAAAAGCAATGCGAAACACTTTATGGGGAATTGGGTATGAATCTTACTACAGCAATCAATGTTTTTCTGCGTCAATCGCTGCGAGTAGGCGGCTTTCCTTTTGAGGTTAAGCTGGATAAGCCTAATAAAGAAACGCTTGCCGCTATGCTCGAGGCAGAACGGATTGCTCACGACCCAGATGTTAAGCGCTATTCCGACGTTGAAGACGCGCTTCGGGAGTTGAAGAAATGAAACGGGATATTGTTTGGACAACTCAATTTAAGAAAGACTACAAACTTGCGCTTAAGCGTAATATGGATATTGAGCTGCTGGATAATATTATTCGTGCATTGTCAAGAGGCGAAATATTACCTGAGAAAAACAAAGATCATTCGTTATCTGGCGATTGGGTAGGGCATCGGGAATGCCATATTCAACCCGATTGGCTATTGGTTTATCGTATTGACGACGATGTTTTGGTGTTGACTTTATCTCGTACAGGAACGCACAGTGATTTATTTAATAGATAGATTTTCAAACCGTCATTCTGGATTAATCCTTATGACGGTTTTTTATGCCCTAAATCATTAAATGTAGTAGATTGGAGGATTGAGAGAAGAATTTGCGAGTAGGCTTATGTGATGTAGACGGTCATAACTGGCCTAATCTGTGTTTGATGAAAATATCTGCTTGGCACAAGGCCAGAGGTGATGAAGTCAGTTGGTGGCAGGAGGACGGTCATTATGATGTGGTGTATAAGAGCCGAGTTTTTACAGATATGTACTCCAGGGATAACATAGCGGTAAACAATGCCGGCAAGGTTATTTGCGGCGGCACTGGCTATGGGCTGCAAAACCGGCTTATTGAGGAGGTTGAGCATATCTACCCGGATTACGGCTTGTATCCGCAGTTTGAGGGCGTGGCCTATGGTTTTCTAACCAGAGGCTGTCCAAGAGGCTGCGGATTTTGCATTGTAAGCCAAAAGGAGGGACGGCAAAGCCGCAGGGTGGCAGATTTAGCGGAGTTCTGGCGAGGTCAGAAAGAAATAAAACTCTTGGACGCCAATTTGCTGGCCTGTTCGGAACACGAGAAGCTGTTGGAGCAGTTGGCGGAGAGCGGCGCTTGGGTGGATTTTACACAGGGTTTGGATATTCGCCTGACTACGCCGGATAATATTTCTTTGCTTAACAGGGTTAAAAGTAAAATGCTGCATTTTGCTTGGGATAATCCTAAAGAAGATTTGACCGGGCATTTTGAGAGGTTTATGAAGTTAAGCCGGATTAAGGCCAAGCAGCGGCTATCCGTATATGTGCTTTGCAATTACAATAGTACATTCAATGAAGATTTGTACCGCATTGAAACGCTGAAAGCCTTGGGTTATGCTCCTTATGTGATGATATATAATAAGCCGGAGGCTCCGCCTGTTACTCGTCAGCTGCAACGCTGGGTCAACAACAGGCGGATTTTTAATGTGGTGGATAGCTTTGCCGACTACAAGTCAAGCTTAAAAAAATAAAAGAAAGGTTGGTGATAGATTGGCATATGTAAGCGTGCCTGCGGATTTGGGCAGAGTGCGGAGCAAGGTGATGTTTGGGCTGACAACGCGGCAGTTGGTTTGTTTCGGCAGTGGAGCGGCGGTTGGCCTGCCGCTGTATTTTGGGCTGAAAGCCGGTATTGGCTGCAACTCAAGCCTGTCAGCTATGGCAATGGTAATGACGATGCTGCCCTTTTTTCTGCTGGCTATCTATGAGAAAAACGGCCAGCCGCTGGAAAAAGTATTGGCGAACATTCTAAATGTTATCTTCAAACGCCCTAAACAGCGGCCATATAAGATAGAGAATTTCTATGCTTTGCTGGGCAGGCAGAATACTTTGGAAAGGGAGGTGGCGCATATTGTGGCAAACAGCCGGAAAAATCAGGAGCTGCTTTTGCCGCCTATTTGGGACGGCAGGCAGGCCAGACAATGCGGAGTTGGCGACAAGGACGGTAAAAAGCGGCGCAAAAAAGCCAAACCAAATGTCAAGCAAAAAACTGTCAAGTGCAGATAGGCGGCAGATTGAATCTGCTATTCGCAGGGCTAAAGGAGAGGACGGCAAAAAGATTTCTGCTCAACAGTCTATTCCTTATGAGCGGATTTGGCCGGAGGGCGTTTGCCGGGTGAATGGCAATACTTACACTAAAACAATGCAGTTTCAAGACGTAAATTATCAGCTGGCGCAAAAGGAGGATAAGGAGGCCATATTTGAGGGCTGGTGCGATTTTCTGAACTACTTTGATTCCTCAGTGCATTTGCAGCTGACCTTTGTGGATTTGGCGGTGAGCGACGGCGGCGCTGTGCAGAGTATTTCTATCCCCTTGCAAGGCGACGGCTTTGACGATACTCGTGAGGAATATTCCGGCATATTGCAGCGGCAGTTGGCTAAAGGCAATAACGGCCTGGCTAAAACGAAATATCTCACGTTTGGCATTGAGGCGGCCAGCCTGCGGGAGGCCAAACCTCGCTTGGAGCGGCTGGAGTTGGATATTTTGAATAACTTTAAGCGCTTAGGGGTTGCTGCCAAGCCCTTAGACGGTCAAGAATGGCTGGAACTTCTGCATAACATTTTGCATTTGGACACACAGAAAATGCCCTTTGACTGGCGTTGGCTTGCGCCAAGTGGCTTATCTACCAAGGACTTTATTGCGCCGTCTTCTTTTGAGTTTGGCAACAGCCGCAGTTTTCGAGTTGGCGAAAGCTTTGGTGCGGCCTCGTTTGTGCAGATTTTAGCGCCGGAGTTAAACGACCGTATGCTGGCTGACTTTTTGGATATGGATAGTTCGCAGATTGTGAGCCTGCATATTCAGCCTATCGACCAGACGGCGGCAATTAAGCAGGTTAAGCATAAAATAACTGACCTCGACCGTCAGAAAATTGAGGAACAAAAGCGGGCGGTACGCGCAGGCTACGATATGGACATAATTCCCTCGGATTTGGCGGCTTACGGCACAGAAGCGAAAAAGCTGCTGGAGGATTTGCAAAGCCGCAACGAGCGTATGTTTCTGGTAACTTTCATTATTGTTAATACGGCGGCGGCAAAGCGGCAGCTGGAAAATAATGTGTTTCAAGCGGCGAGCATTGCCCAAAAGCATAACTGCAAGCTGGTGCGGCTGGATTGGCAGCAGGAACAGGGCTTTATGAGCAGCTTGCCCTTGGGTTACAACCAGATTGAGATTGAGCGGGGCTTGACTAGCAGCAGCACAGCGATTTTTGTGCCGTTTACCACGCAGGAGTTGTTCCAGAATGGCGGCGAGGCTTTGTATTACGGCTTAAACGCTTTAAGTAATAACCTGATTATGGTAGACCGCAAGCAGCTGAAAAATCCCAACGGCCTTATTCTGGGTACGCCGGGCAGTGGTAAAAGCTTCTCAGCCAAAAGAGAAATACTCAATGTGTTTCTATCTACCCCAGACGATATTCTTATCTGCGACCCGGAGGCCGAGTATTTTTCGCTAGTTGAGCGGCTGGGCGGTCAGGTGGTGCAGATTTCGCCGGTAAGCAAGCAGTATGTCAATCCGCTGGACTTAAATTTGAATTACAGTGATGATGAAAATCCACTCTCTTTGAAAGTGGATTTTATTTTGTCTTTCTGCGATATTGTTATCGGCGGTAAAGAGGGCTTGCAGCCGGTAGAAAAGACGGTTATCGACCGCTGCGTCCGGCTGATTTATCGGGATTTTCTAGCCGAGCCAGTGCCGGAGAAAATGCCGGTTTTAGAGGATTTGTATAATGAACTTTTGCAACAGCCTGAGCCGGAGGCTAAAAGGATAGCGGCGGCTTTGGAGTTGTATGTATCGGGCAGTTTGAATGTATTTAATCACCGTACTAATGTGGATATTGACAAGCGTATTGTCTGCTATGACATTAAGGAGTTGGGCAAGCAGCTAAAGCAGCTTGGTATGCTGGTTATTCAAGATCAGGTTTGGAACAGGGTTACGGTAAACAGGGCGGCAGGAAAATCCACCCGCTACTATGTGGACGAATTTCACCTGCTGCTGAAAGGTGAGTTGGCCGCTTGGAGCGTGGAGATTTGGAAACGCTTTCGCAAATGGGGCGGTATTCCTACGGGTATCACCCAGAACAGCAAAGACCTTTTAGCCAGCCCGGAGATTGCTAATATTCTGGAAAACAGCGACTTTCTATATATGCTCAACCAAGCCAGAGGGGACAGGGAGATTTTGGCTAAACAGTTGAATATTTCGCCGCATCAGCTATCTTATGTTACCCACTCTGGGGCTGGCGAGGGGCTGCTTTTTTACGGCAATGTCATCTTGCCTTTCGTTGACCGTTTTCCGACGGACAGCAGTCTATATAAAATTATGACCACTCGCCCCGGTGAACAAGTGGTCAAATAAATATAATTTGGAGGATAAAAAGATATGGAAAAACAGCTTAAATACCTGCTGCTTTTGGCGGCAAAACTGACGGAAATAACTGAAGGGCTGGTGGAGGTTTGCAGCCAGTTGGCCGATGAACTGCCGGAATATACCGAAGATTGTGAGCCGCCGGAGAATAACAGCTTTGACTAAACTATCTAAACTGCGCTTTGACGATGAGGAACGCGGGGAAAACAGCGAACTCCAAGCATTTGATACGGGAGCGGATATATCCAACTATCTGCGGCGCAGGAAGAAAAAACAGACTAAACGCCAAGCCCAAAAGCGAGGTATAAAGAAGAAATACGCCACTCAGGTGCGGCAGAAAAAAGCGGCGGCAAGCAGACGAATAATAGTAAGCCAAACTCAAAGGACGGCTGTTTGGCGGCAGAAAAGCCAACGCAGTCTGGTAATAGCGCTAATCGTTTTGCTGTTGGCTGGATTTTGTCTAAACTGTGTGAACGGCTGTTCAATGCTGCTGCAAGGCGGACTTTCTGCTTTGGGCGGCTCTACCTATCCCAGCCAAGATGAGGATATGCTAAAGGCCGAGGCTGCATATGCCGCCGGTGAGGACGAACTAAAAAGCTATTTGGCCGATTATGAAAATACGCACAACTATGATGAGTATCACTTTGAGTTGGACGAAATTGGCCACGACCCTTATGTACTAATTTCCCTGCTTACCGCCTATATGGGTGGCGAGTGGAAATTTGCCGGGGTGGAAGAACTCATTGAGGATTTATTCGACAGGCAGTATCTGCTGGTTGAGCGGGTAGAAATGGAAGTGCGCTCCGATGATGAGGGAAACAACTATCCTTGGTATGTCTGCTATGTGGAACTGTACAACCGGGATTTGGCACAGCAAACGGCGATTTTAACCGGGGATAAATTAGAAATTTATGCTCTGTATATGAGGACGTTGGGCAACAGGCCGGATTTGTTCGATAAGGCGGAATATCCCAACGCTTCGGTTATTGAGCCGCCGCTGGTTTACGAAATACCGCCGGAGGTTATGGCGGACGAGATATTTGCGGCGATGATTACCGAGGCTGAAAAGTATCTGGGCTATCCTTATGTCTGGGGCGGCTCTAATCCTAACACCAGTTTCGATTGCAGCGGCTTTGTCTGCTGGGTAATTAACCATACCGAGGGGTTGCCTAACGTGGGCAGAACTACGGCCAATGGTTTGCGGAATTTAACTGTGGCGGTATCGCCGAATAACGCCCGGCCGGGGGATTTGGTGTTCTTCAAAGATACTTACGCCAATGCGCCCAAGGGAGCAAGCCACGTGGGAATTTATGTAGGCAACGGAATGATGATACATTGCGGCTCGCCTATATCCTACGCTGATATTACCGACCGCTATTGGCAAAATCACCTGCTGGGGTTTGGCAGGCTGGATAGAAACTAAAAAAGAGAGGAGAATGTATGAACGCAAATTTGAAAAAGCTTGAGAAATTGCAGGCGGAATACGCCAAGAACGACAAGAAGATGGCCGCTCTTATGGAGCGGCAGCAGGAAATTGAAAAACAGTGTACGGCGCTGGAAAATCTGGAGATTGTAGGAATGGTGCGCGGTCTTGGTATGAGTTTTGAGGAATTGGCCGAACTGATTAACGGCGAGGACAAGCCAAAAGCTGCGCCTGCTGTGGAAGAAAATCCGGCGGATACGGCGGCGGAATTAAACAACGAGGTTGCAGCGGCCTATGCGGTAGCCACGGAGGACTACGCAACAGAAAACTTGAGCGACGGTGAGGTTTGGAATGGTTAGGGCGCAGAGGCTGCTGGCAATGCTGCTGCTTATCGCCTTTTGTTTAAGCAGTTGCAGCGCCCCGGTTTACGCTTTTGTGCTGGATACGCCGGAACAGTCGGAGAACAAAGAAAGTTCGGGACAAACGCAGCTTGATGATTTGCAGGATTGGGGCAGCGCAAATGCGCTGACCCCGGAGGGCAATCTGACTCTGGTAGACGATGTGCAGACTTTCAGTTCTTCAGATAAGGAGTTTTTGACCGTACAAACCAAAAGCGGCAATTACTTTTACATCATCATTGAGCGGGACAGCAAGGGAAAGCAGACGGTGCATTTCTTAAATCAGGTGGACGAGGCGGATTTGCTGGCTTTGCTGGAGGACGAGCCTACCCAGAAAACGCCGGTTTGCACCTGCAAGGGGCGGGATAAATGCTTTGTCGGCTCTGTGAATACGGCCTGCGAGGTTTGCGCTGTGGATATGCAGTCTTGCTTGGGCAATGAGCAGCAAGTCAGCAAGCCGGAGGAGGAAAAAGCCCAAAATCCGGCTTTGGCCGTGGCTGCTCTGCTGGCGTTATTGGTAATGTTTGGCGCAGGCGGTTTTTATCTGTATAAAAGCTTTATTGCCAAACAGGCGGACAAGCGGCAAACGCCAGATTTTGACGATGAAGATGCGGACGAAGAAGATTATTTAGATGATGAGGAGGCGGAAGAAACAGAAGAAACGGAAGATAACGAGAAAGACGAGGTGGTGTCAGAAAATTAACTAAACGCTTGTTGGATATGTAACTAATTATATTTATAGAAGAAAGAAAATAGAGAGGTGATTTATTTATATGGAAACGAAAATCAGTAAGAATTATAGACGTTTGCTGGCCTTGGTGCTTATGTTTGCGGTGCTGGTTGGACAGTTTATGCCGTTTATGCCGCTGCAAGCAGTTTATGCGGCGCAACAGAACAGCTATCACGACCCTGCCGAACATTGGACGACCTCTGGTAACAGGACAAACGAGCTGGACGCCAATGCGGTTGTTACAACGGAAACATTTTTGTGCGCTGTGTGCGGCAGGGCAACCCAATTTGATGTTTGGCGAGCCCCGGAATATACTAGGGACGGCAACAGCGATTTGACCCGGAATGTGAAGTATTCCGACGGCACAATGGTGGACGGCGTTACTAAAGGTAATGTCAACAGCGGTAAGCCGGGCGTAAACGCTTACTATGCTCAGCACCATTGGACGAAAGCTGTCTGCTCCCAGTGCGGCAACTTCAATACCCAAATGGATTATGACGAGTATTGTTTCAAGAAGAATATTTACTGGCTTTATGACTGCGCCGCCGAGTTTATGCAGAATTTGGACGAGCAGGTCAGCTTTGAATATGTGGACAGCCAGTACCACAAGGAAACGCGGGAGGGCGGTAAATACTGCGCCTTTTGTTATGGCACGCTGCATAATAAAAGCAGCCGTTTAGTACCCCACAATATGACCAAAGAGGTGTTGCCTCAGCTGGCTAATCAGAGGTTTGCTATTGTATCGCACTGTACCGACTGCGATTATATCAAGTACGATTATGTGGCGGCAAAGGTGGTTGTGGCGGATTACTACGGCGTGGTGGACGGCCAGCCCCACACTATCACTATCAGCGATTTGTCGGAGGCCGGAGTTCGGGCTTCTATTCGCTATGGCACCAGCGCCAATAACTGCACATTAACTTCTGCGCCAAACTTTACCGAAGCCGGTCAGTATACAGTCTATTATGAGGTTACGTATAAGTATGACGATAGCACCGAAATGGTGGAAAGCGGCGTAGCTTATGTGTGGCTGCACGAAGAAAGAGAGCCGGACGGCGGCTGCGCCTGCGGTTGTGGTGATCCGAACTGCGATTGTCAAAAACCTAACTGCGGCGGTAACTGCTGCAAAAACACCTGCGGCGAAAACCATAAATTCAGCCTTATTGAGAGCATTAAGCCTACCTGTTTGGCGCTGGGTTACGACCGCTATCTTTGCATAAACTGCGGCAAGATTGAAAAGCGGGATTATGTGGATTCTCTGGGACACGCTATGCAGCAGATTTTAATTCGGGAGGCCACCTGCGAGGTGGACGGTAAAGTGCTGAATATCTGCTCCCGCTGCGGCTTGTCCGAAGTGGAATACACACCCAAGGGCGAGCATAAGTATGGTACTTTTAATGTAGCTCCAACCTGTACCAGTCCCGGCTATACGGTCAAGGAATGTTCCGTCTGCGGCGACAGACACATTACGGCAATGACTAACGCTCTGCCTCACGATTATGCGGCGCATACAGTTCTGCCCACCTGTACCACCGGCGGCCAGACAACATATATCTGCGAGGGCTGCGGCAGCACTTTCATCGGCGATCATACTGAACCTTTAGGCCACGCTTGGAACGAGGGGGAATATATCGTTGAGCCGACCTGCGCTGAGGACGGCATTATGGAATATACCTGCACTCGCTGCGGCGCTACTAAACGGGAAACTGTGGCCAGCGGCCTGCATAGTTCCTGCGAGGATTTTTGGAATAACGCCCATAAAACAGCATTGAATACCGCTTTGAATACATCTTTGCTGAAAGCGCCGGTACAAAATCAGGTGTTCAATTCGGCAAATACGGTTCTTAGCTCTGCTGCAAATACCGCCTATTCCTCCACGGGAACGAAAGCCGGCAGCGGCCACGTGGCCGGAGCAGCGGCGACCTGCGTCAGCCCGCAAACCTGTGTAGTCTGCGGCGCAGTCTTGGCGGAAGCCACGGGACACCGATACTGGCAGGAGTCTTGCCAGCCCAACTGCACTGAAATGGGCTATACCAAATACACCTGCATTAACTGTAACCAGAGTTATAAGAGCGATTATGTAAACGCACTGGGGCATAACTATTCCGAGCAGGTAACCGCTCCCAGCTGCACCCAGCAGGGCTATACCACATACACCTGCCGGAAATGCGGCGATAGTTATGTTGGGAACTTCCGGGAAATGACCGACCATATTTGGGACAGCGGTACGGAAAAAGTAAACGCCACCTGTAACGGGGCTGGCATTACCGAATACCACTGCAAAAAATGCGATGCGGTGCGGTTAGAAACGGCCAGCGCCTCCGGGCATACGCCGGGCGTGGCTGCTACCTGCACAGAAGCACAGCTTTGCACCAAGTGCGGAGCGGTTTTGCAGAACGCCAAAGGGCATAGGCTGGAGCAGAATGTTACTGCGCCCACCTGCACTAACATTGGCTATACTACCGTAACCTGCAAAGACTGCGGCCTTGCCTATAAAACCGATTATACCGACCATCTGGGGCATAATTACGCTAAAGATGTTACCGCTCCCACTTGTTTGGCGGAGGGGTATACCACCTATACCTGCACCAAGTGCGGAGATAGCTATGTCAGCGATTATACTGAAGCCACTGGTCATAAATGGGACGGCGGCCATAAGGTGGTTAGTCCCACCTGCGGCGGCGAGGGAATGACCGAATACCGTTGTGCAAACTGCGAGGCGGTAAGGTTGGAAAATGAAGCGGCGGCAGGCCATACGCCGGGCAAAGCGGCAACCTGCACTGAAGCGCAGATTTGTACCGACTGCGGCGCTATCCTCCAGCAGGCTTTGGGGCATAAGTTTGTGGAAAAAGTAACCCCGGCCACTTGTTTGGATATGGGCTATACCGATTATGTATGCGAGGGCTGCGGTTACGCCTATAAGTCGGAATATACCAAACCCTTGGGGCATAATTATCTGCCGGAGGTTACTTCGGCTACCTGCACCGAGGGCGGATACACTACTTTCACCTGCGACCGCTGCGGCGACAGCTATGTCAGCGATTACACTGAGGCCACCGGCCATAAATGGGACGGCGGCAAAACTGTTGTCGGCTCTGCCTGCAATAGCGATGGTATGACGGAATACCGTTGTGAGAACTGTAACGAGGTGCGGCTGGAGGCGGAATCCGCTTTAGGGCATACGCCGGGCGAAGCGGCTAACTGTAATGAACCGCAGGTTTGCACCACCTGTGGGGCAATCCTCCAGCAGGCTTTGGGGCATACCTTTAAGGAAGAAATAACAGCGGCCAGCTGCTTGGATATGGGTTATACTACTTTCACCTGTGAAAACTGCGGTTTCAGCTATAAAACGGAATATACCAAACCTACCGGTCATAACTATCTGCCGGAAGTATGCGAGCCTACCTGTTTGGAAAAAGGCTACACCACCTATACCTGCGAATACTGCGAGGATAGTTATGTGGCCGACTACACCGAGCCTGCCGGTCATAAGTGGGACGCAGGCACCAAGGTTATTAACTCTGTTTGCAATGGCGAGGGAATGACAGAATACCGCTGTGAAAGCTGCGGCCTGCATAGATTGGAGGCGGAATCTCCATTGGGTCATAAGCCGGGAGCGAGCGCAACCTGCACCGAGCCGCAAATTTGTACCGTATGTAACGCTATTTTGCAGCCGGCAACCGGCCACGATTATGTGAGCAAGGCGACAGCCGCTACTTGTACGGCAATGGGATATACTACTTTTACCTGCAAATATTGCAGCGACAGTTACACCGCAGATTATACCGACCCTACTGGGCATACCGCCGGAGAATGGATTGTAGATAAGCAGCCCACATTGACCGCCGAGGGTAGCAAACATAAGGCTTGCACCAAGTGCGGCGCAGTTGTGGAAACGGCAGCTATTGAAAGAGTGTATAACCAGTCGGTAACCGACGGCAAGGGCGAAGCTGTTGTGGGCAAATATCTTGTTACCGTAACTGATACAGATAGCAAAAATCCTGCGACCGCAGGGAGTCCAGCGAGTCCCGGAGGGGCGAGTCGGATAGCGGGAGCGGTTGTCAGCCTTAATAATGACGATACAATTTCCGTAAATCTGCCCAGCAATAGGCTGCTGGACTATGCCGAACAGACAACGGTTAAAGTGCAAACCAAGGAGGATCTAAAAGCGGTATCTTCTATGCCTGTATCTGTAACCGATGTGAATAAGAATTATTCTGCCGGTAAAACGGACAACACCGGCCAGCTTATTGTCCCGGCTACTTCCGGCAACACCAATGGCGACGGCGTGGTTACTATTGGCCGGACAGACGACGGCGTTAAGCAGACTTTGACGGTTAAGGTCAGCAAGGGCGACACTAACCGCCCGATTAAAAACGCTGAAGTAAACACTTCCAAAAAGGGTGATGTGAATATTCAGCTGCCAGAGGGTGTGGATATGGACGAGAAAAACCAGATTTTGGTGGATATTACCGACCAGAAACAGCAGGCCAAACCTGATGTACCGGTAACGGTTAAGGGGGATTTAAACCAGAAAGGCATGGGCGAAACGGATAAGGACGGCCAGCTGCTGCTCCCGGAAAGCGCACCGAAAACGGAAAAACACAGCGCCTACATTGTGGGCTATACCGACGGTACATTTAGGCCGGAAGCGCAAATGACGCGCGCTGAGGCTTCGGCGATTTTTGCCCGGCTGCTGGCTGCGGCTAAAAATGAAAATATCTCCCCGGCCAAATATGCGCCCTTTGCGGATACCACCGTCAACGCTTGGTATGCCGATTATGTAAATTATCTGGTGGGCTACGGCGTTATTGTTGGCGATAAGAGCGCCTTTAGGCCGAATGAAGATATTAGCCGGGCGGAACTGACGGCTATGGCAGTGCGCTATTTTGAAGTAGTTGGTGAAAAACAAAACGTAACCAACGCTAAAAATGCTGCTGCAAACAATTTCAACGATGTATCCGGCAGCTATTGGGCGGCGGACTACATTCAGGAGGCGGCGCTTTACGGTTGGGTACAGGGATATACCCATGCGGGCACAGGCGGCAACGGCAGCTTTAAGGCTGAAGCCAAGATTACCCGTGCTGAGGCGGTAACGCTTATAAATAATCTGCTGGGGCGAGTGGCGGACAGCGAATATATTGCCAAGAGCGGCCGCAGGCTCAATCTGTTTAGCGATGTTTACACCCAGCACTGGGCATATGCCGCTATTCTGGAGGCGGCTAACAGCCATACGGCGGTTTATGATAATAAAGATAAAACCGCTGAAAGTTGGAATAGATAGTTTTAGATGATAAGAACTGCCCTGTGAGATATTTCGCAGGGCAGTTCTTTGTCTATCTGCACAAATTAGGAGGTTGATATTTTGAAAGAAAAAATGAAATTAGTTATTGCAGAAAAACCCAGCGTGGCGATGAGTTTGGCGAAAGTTCTGGGGGCAAAATCCCGCAAAGAGAGCTATATGGAGGGCGGCGGTTATTTGGTTAGCTGGTGCGTGGGGCATTTGGCCGGGCTGGCTGCACCAGAGGTTTACAACAAAAATTATGCCAAATGGCGCAGAGAGGATTTGCCCATTTTGCCAGGCAACAGCTGGCGAATGACGATTGCGGCCAGCACCAAAAAGCAGTTTGCAATCTTGCAGGAACTTATGCGGCGAGATGAGGTGGACGAAGTCATAAATGCCTGCGACGCCGGGCGCGAGGGTGAACTCATCTTTCGCAGCGTCTATTGTCTGGCTGGTTGCAGCAAGCCGGTTAAGCGCCTTTGGATAAACAGTATGGAGGAAAGCGCTATCCGGGTGGGGTTTGCCAACCTCAAACCCGGCGAGGAATACGAGGGGCTTTATAGGGCGGCGCTTTGCCGGGCAAAAGCGGATTGGCTGGTGGGGATTAACGGCACTAGGCTGTTTTCTCTGCTTTATGGCCGCACTTTGCACGTTGGCCGGGTGATGTCGCCAACTCTGGCTCTGACTGTGGCGAGGGAGGCGGAAATTGCCGCCTTTCAGCCAGAAAAATTCTATACAGTTGAGGTTGAAGCTAAAAATTTGAAATTGACAAGTGAAAGAATGGCGGATAAAAAAGCAGCCGAGGCATTGGCAGCAGCTTGCCGTCAAGAAAACATAACCATAAAATCTGCGGAGCGGCAGAAGAAAGAGGACAAGCCGCCGATGCTCTATGACTTGACCGCGCTGCAAAGGGAGGCTAACCGGCGTTTGGGCTATACCGCCAAGCAAACGCTGGATTATCTGCAAGCCCTCTATGAGAAAAAGCTGGTAAGCTATCCGAGAACGGACAGCCGCTATCTGACCGGGGATATGGCAAGCGTTGTGCCAGATTTAGCGGAGATTGCTTCAGTGGTCTGCGGTTTGAAAGCGCCGGGTGAAATTTTGTCAGCCCAAGTTTGCAATTCGGCCAAGGTGAGCGATCACCACGCTCTTGTTCCGACCAAGAGTTTAACGCCAGATAAAGTTGCTGAATTGCCCAAGGGGGAGGCGGCAGTCTTGGGGCTGGTTTGTTTCGGCCTGCTCCGGGCGGTTGCCGCTCCCTGCCGCTATGCCCAGATTAAAATTACGGCGGAGTGCGGCGGCGCTGTATTTACAGCCAGCGTTAAAGAAATGCTGGACTATGGTTGGCAGCAATATTGCCCGAAAGATAAGGTTTTGGAGCAATTCAGCGGTGAAGTTGTCGCGGGGCAAACGCGTCAGGTTGAAAATGTAGCAGTTAAGCAGGGGAAAACCGAGCCTAAAGCCCATTACACCGAGGATACGCTGTTAGCGGCAATGGAGAGAGTCGGGGCAAAAGATATTCCTATTGGGACGGCGAGAAAAGGTATAGGTACACCGGCAACTAGAGCTGGGATTATTGAAAAGCTGGTGAATGTGGGGCTGCTGGAGCGTAAAAAGGGTAAAAAAGCGGCCAATCTGCTGCCGACCCAGCTGGGCAAGGCGCTCATCACCGTTCTGCCGGAGGAATTGCAATCGCCGCTTTTGACCGCTGAATGGGAGCAAAAGCTGTTGGAGGTTGAGCGCGGCAATTTGCCAGAGGACGAATTTATGCAGTTGATTGCGGATATGGTGGGCGGTTTGGTTGCGAACAGCAAGGCCGTTCAGGGTGTAGAAGTGCTGTTTCCGCCTGTCCAGCGGAGGTCTGCTAATGGCTGAAGTTATGACGGATAAGCAGCTGCGGCAGGCAAGAGCGCATATTGCCGCCCTTTGCGCTAATTGGGATAAGGGGCGCTGTTTAATACTGGATAGCCCTTGCCCGCAAAGCGCTTCGTATACGCTGCTGTGTAATTATTTCAAGGAGGCGGTTCTGCCTGACCGGGAGTGTGCGGCTTTGTGTGCAGATATATCTAAAGCGGACAATGTACGGCGTTGTGTAGTTTGCGGCAAATCCTTGCAGATTAAATCTGGCCGGGCAAAATATTGTTCTGGATGTGCGATTGCTATGCGGCGGAAAAGGCAGGCAGAATATGAGCGGCGGCGGAAAAAACAAAGTGTAAAAATGAGCTTTTAGCGATAATAAAAGCCTTATGCAGCAAGGGTTTGGGAGAGCGGTTTTAGGGTTGCGCGTATGGTTTATCCTAAAAGCATAAAACGAGCCTTAAAAAGCTCATTTTAGCGATGACAAACTTGATTGGGGGGTTGAAATAATTTATTATGGACAAGGTATTAAGCTATACAATTTTATCCGGGGATACGGCAAGGCAGATAACGGCCAGCCGGGAGGAATGGACGAATTTTCTACGGTTGTCCGGCAGGCTGTATAAATATCCCTTTGCCGAGCAGTTGTTAATCTATGCCCAGCGCCCGGAGGCCGAGGCTTGCGCCGAATACGATTTTTGGAATAAGCGTATGCAGCGCTATGTGCGGCGCGGCTCTAAAGGTATTGCCCTTATTGACCAAAACAGCGGCCAGCCAAGGCTTAAATATGTGTTTGACGTGGCGGATACCGGCGGCAAACGAAAGCCTTATTTGTGGAAGTATGATGAGCAGCGGCACAGCGAGACGGTAGGTGCAGCCTTAGAACAGGAGTACGGCGTTTCGGAAAGCTTAGGTTTGGCCGGTCAGCTGAAAGAAATTGCCGAGGGTATGGCGGCGGAATATTGGGAGCAAAACCGACAGGATATTTTAGGCGAGGTCATTGGCAGCGCTTTATCCAGATTGCCGGAGGAAGATATTGCCGCTGAATATGTGGACGCGGCAAGAGTGAGTATCGCCTATACCCTGCTTTCTCGCTGCGGACTCGCGCCAGAGTTGTATTTTGAGAATGAGGAATTTTTGAGTATCTTTGACTTTACAACACCGGCAACTGTGGCGGTGTTGGGCGCGGCGGTAAGCGATTGCAGTGAGCAGGTTTTACGCCAGATTGAAATTGTGGTGAAAACTTATGAGCGGGAACATAAACAAGAAAGGATTGAGCAAAATGAACGAAGTGCGGGAAATGAACGAGCTGACATACCGGCAGAGGGGCGATTATCTATTGCCGGAGTTGAGTATGGACGGGTTGGAAATGCAAACGCTGGGCAAATACGGCCTGCTGCGGCGGAAGTATCTGCGGGAGCAGAGGCCAGTCCTGTGGACAAGCCTTTCCGTGAACGGTCAGCTGAACAAACACCTGCTGGAAGTGGAGGCGGAGGCCAACCGCAGGCTGGAACAGTTGATGAGCGAAATGTCAGTGAAAGCCGGGCTGACAGAGGAGTTGAAAGCGCAAAATCCCCTGAAGTGGGTGGGGTTGATGAACAGCCTGCGCCAGCAGGCGGAGGAAATAGTCTTGGCGGAGATAGTTCTGATCTAACAGAAAGTTCAGAACAATTAAGCTTTTTTGATATAGCTATTCCAAGCGAACAGCAGCAGAGGGCGGACATTGAAAAGGCCGCTCCTTTTGCGTTTATACCTACGCCAGCATTTAGTCAAGAGGTTATAGACAATGTACTGCGGTTTGGCGGCAATGCTAAAAATAACCGTATGCAGATTGCCGCAGAATTTTCTAAACAAAAGCCGTTGTCAGATAAAGCGGCCTATTTGAGCAGGCTGTTTAACGGCGGCAACGGTTTCCTGCGTGATGAGGGCAATGTTGCGGCGTGGTATGCGGACGAGGGTATTCGCCTTGGCCGCGGCGACAGCGCCAGATATGGGAAAAATGTGCAGGTTGTTAGCTGGGAGCAGGCGGCGGAGCGGATAGACGAGTTGCTTAACGCTGGTGAGTTTGCAAGCGAGTTGGAAGTAGCCGAGGCTTTGGGCTATGAGCGTCGTCAGATTGCTGAGCGGCTTTGGTATATTGCCAGAGATTTAAGCGATGAGGGCAAGGAAAAGGGTTTGTTTGCTTATCTTCAAGCGGAGGTCAATAAGGTTAAAGGCGGCGGTTTCCCGGCTGAAGCGGAAAAATGCGCTCAGCTTTTAAGCGAGCCGGAGAGCCGGGATAGAATAATCCGGGAATATGCCGAGTTCTTGGCGGCGTATAAGGCAGACCACGCTGTTATGCGCTTTAACTATTGGTATGTTGATGAGGTGCAAAGCCTGCTTCAGGATTTGCCGCTGCCAAGGCTGGAATATAAAAGCCAGATAGTCGAGGTTAATGAGATTTCGCAGTTTATTACCGAAGATGAGATAAATGCGGCGCTTGGCGAGGGCGGCAATGTTTCCGGCGGCAAACAGCGGATATATAACTTCTTTCAAGAGAGCCACACGGCCAAGGAAAAGGCGGATTTTCTCAAAAACGAATATGGCACGGGCGGCAGTATACCTGTGCGGTCGGGCTGGTTGGAGTTTGGCGAAAATCACGATAGCCGGGGTATTACTTTTAATAAAAAGCATTGCCCAGATGTGCGGCTTAATTGGAATATGACGGCTAAACGCATAGATAAAATCATTGAGCAGGGACGTTATGTTACGCCGGAAGAATTAGCGGAATGGGCGGAGCAGGCGGAAACACGTTTGCAGAAAACACAAAGCATAACGGTTGTGGAAACTGGCAAGGAAATTTACACCCTGCCGGTTGTGAGTGCAGAAACTGAAAGTATTATTGAGCCAACGCCGAATTCAAATGTTGAGATTGACGAGCCGGAAGTTCTTGCGGAAGAAACGGCGGAAGTTGAGGTTTTACCGAATGAGCCTAAATATACGGTTGGCGATACGGTGTATCTGGATAACAAGCCTTTTCGCATTGAGGAAATAGACCAGTATCATATACACCTGCTTGACCCAACTTTGGTTTATCCCATTGGCCGGGTGGAAAATAAAGAAAACTTTGCGTGGCTGCTGCGGCAGGACAAGCGCAATGATTTTCTTTTTAACAGGGAAGAAACGACAGCAATATTTGATATTAAGCCAGAAGATATTATTGACGAAACACCGAAAAATGAATTTATTTCGGAAGTTGAGATTGTCGAGCCAGAAGTTGAGATTGTCGAGGCTGTGCCGGTTGAAAATTACCATATCACAGACGATGATTTGGGCGCAGGCGGACAGAAAGCCAAATATGCAATGAATGTTGCGGCAATCCGTACCTTAAAACAAATTGAGACGGAAAATCGTCAAACCACGCCAGAGGAGCAGGAAATATTGGCTAAATATGTGGGCTGGGGCGCGTTGCCGGAGGTTTTTGACAGCAGCAAAGAAAACTGGCAGGCGGAATACGCCGAATTAAAAGAACTGCTGATCGGCGAGGAATATACCGCGGCCAGAGAAAGCGTTTTGAACGCTCATTACACCAGTCCCACGGTTATTAAAGCTATCTATGAGGGTTTAAGTAAACTGGGTTTTGCAGGCGGCAAGATTTTAGAGCCCTCCTGCGGTGTGGGTAATTTCTTGGGGCTGCTGCCGGAGGAAATGAGAAACAGTCAGCTTTACGGTGTAGAGCTGGACAGCCTTACCGGGCGCATTGCCAAACAGCTTTACCCCAAGGCCAATATCCAGATTAAAGGTTTTGAAGAAACTAATTTTCAGGATAACAGCTTCGATATAGCGGTTGGTAATGTGCCTTTCGGCAATTACAGCGTTTTTGACCCGGCATATAACAGGTATAATTTTTCCATTCATAACTATTTCTTCGCTAAAGCGCTGGCTAAAATCCACCCCGGCGGCGTGCTGGCCTTTGTTACCAGCCGCTACACTATGGACGCTAAAGACAGCAAGGTGCGGGAATATTTGGCGGAGAGGGCGGATTTGTTGGGCGCTATCCGTCTGCCTAACAACACCTTTAAGAATAACGCCGGAACTGAGGTCGTATCGGATATTATCTTTCTGCAAAAGCGAGAGAAATTAAGAGATTTAAGCGAGGATAGGCCGGATTGGGTGAATGTGGGCGAAAACGCCGATGGTTTTAAGATTAACCAATACTTTCTGGACAGGCCGGAGCAGGTTTTGGGCAAGGCCAGCGCCGTTAGCACCCAATATGCCGCGCAGGATTATACGGTTATACCAATCCCCGGCGCGGATTTGGCCGAACAGCTGCAAGGAGCGATTAGCAATATTCAAGGCAAATATCTTCCAGTTATGCCTGATTTGGATATTGAGCCTTTGTCAGAAGAAGTGATTGATGTTTCCGGGGTGGAGATTGCAAATTACTCTTTCGGCGTTATAAACGGTGATATTTATTATCGGATAGATAACCAGAACGAAAAGCAGAATTTAGGCGCTGCGGCCAAACGCCGGGTCAAGGGCTTAATTGATTTGCGGGACTGCACCCGGAAACTTATTGCTCTGCAAATGAACGAAGATACCGGCGATTATGAGATAAAAAAGCAGCAGTACGAATTAAACCGCCTCTACGATAGCTTTACCGCTGAGTTTGGCCTGATAAACGACCGGGCTAACCGGCTGGCGTTCTCGCAGGATAGTTCCTATTATCTGCTCTGCGCTTTGGAAATTCTGGACGACAAAGGGCGCTTAAAACAAAAGGCGGATATGTTCAGCAAGCGCACTATTATGCCCCATAAAGCCCCGGAAAAAGCGGATACCGCTATTGAAGCTTACGCCATATCTATTTCCGAAAAGGCCAGAATTGACCTGCCCTATATGATGAAATTAACCGGCAAAACCGAGGAGGAACTAACTGCCGAATTGCAGGGAATAATTTTCTTTGACCCTGTTTGGAAGCAGTGGCAGCCGGCGGACGAGTATCTTTCCGGCAATGTGCGATGGAAATTAAAAATCGCTGAAGCGATGGCAGCAGACAATCCGGCTCTGGCTATCAATGTGGAGGCGCTACAAAAGGTGCAGCCCAGAGATTTAGAGGCGCAGGAAATTGAGGTGCGGCTGGGTACAACTTGGATACCGCCAGCGTATTTTAAGCAGTTTATGTGGGAGGTTCTGCAAACCCCACGGCACCTGCGCAACACTGTGGAATTGGTGTACAGCAGTTATGCTAACGAGTGGCGTATTGAGCGCAAAAGCGCAATTCCATTCGACGATGTGGCGGCGTATAACACCTATGGCACGGAGCGGGCCAACGCCTATAAAATTTTGGAGGACAGCCTTAATATGCGAGACGTGCGGATTTACGATACCGTACAAATGCCGGAGGGCGGTGAAAAGCGGGTGCTGAACGCCAAAGAAACTACCCTCGCCCAGCAGAAGCAGCAGGCTCTAAAAGACGCTTTTAAGGATTGGATTTGGCACGACCCGGAGCGCCGGGAAACTCTGGTTAATAAATACAACGAGGAGATGAACTGTATCCGCCCCAGAGAATATGACGGCAGTCATATTAACTTTGTGGGAATGAACCCGGAAATTACTTTGCGGGAACATCAGATAAACGCCATTGCCAGAGTTCTTTACGGCGGCAATACCCTGCTGGCGCACGAGGTGGGCGCTGGCAAAACCTTTGAAATGGCTGCGGCAGCGATGGAGAGTAAACGGCTGGGTTTGTGTCATAAAAGCCTGTTCGTGGTGCCTAATCATTTGGTAGAACAGTGGGCTTCAGAAATCCTACGCCTTTATCCGGCGGCCAATGTGCTGGTAACTAATAAACGGGATTTTGCCAAGGAAAACCGCAAGAAGTTTTGCTCCCGGATTGCCACCGGCAATTATGACGCGATAATTATCGGCCAGTCGCAATTTGAGAAAATACCTATCAGCCCGGAGCGGCAGGAGCGCTTGCTTTTGGCGCAGATTAAGGAGTTGACCGCCGGTATTGCCGAGTTGAAAGAAAATCGGGGCGAGCATTTCAGCATTAAACAAATGGAGCTGGGCAAGAAAAATCTTATGGAGAAATTAAACAAGCTGTACGCTCAGGGAAATAAACGCAAGGACGATGTTATCTGTTTTGAGGAATTGGGCGTTGATAGAATGTTTGTAGATGAGAGCGACTTTTATAAAAATCTCTTTATCTACACCAAAATGCGCAATGTGGCCGGGCTATCCACCACCAACGCCCAGAAATCTTCGGATATGTTCGCCAAGTGCCGTTATCTGGACGAGATAACCGGCGGCAAGGGCGTTATCTTCGCCACCGGCACGCCAATCAGCAATTCGATAACTGAAATGTATACCATTCAGCGGTATTTGCAGTACGATAAGCTGCAAGAGATGGGTATGGGGCATTTTGACAGCTGGGCGAGCCGCTTCGGGGAAACTGCCACGGCGCTGGAATTAGCTCCAGAGGGTACGGGATACCGGGCAAGAACGCGCTTTGCCAAGTTTTTTAATGTACCGGAGTTGATGAACCTGTTTAAGGAAACGGCGGATATTAAGACGGCTGACCAGCTAAATCTGCCTACGCCGGAGGTGGACTATCTCACCTTCGCCGCCAAACCCACGGAACATCAAAAAGTTATGGTCAAGGAATTATCTGAAAGGGCGGAGACAATCCATAAAAAAATGGTTGATTCGCGTATAGATAATATGCTGAAAATTACCTCGGACGGGCGCAAGCTGGGCTTAGACCAAAGGATAATTAACCCAGATTTGCCGGATGAGCCGGGAACAAAGGTGAACTTGTGCGTGGAAAATGTTTTGAAATACTGGCGCGAGGGAGAGAAAGACCGCCTGACCCAGCTGGTGTTCTGCGATATTTCCACGCCTCAGAAAACTTTTGACGGTGAGCCGGGCTTTACGGATATTTACTCGGATATTAAAAAGAAGTTGATTGCCGGGGGTATGCGGCCGGAGCAGGTTGCTTTTATCCACGAGGCGGATACGGATGTGAAGAAGAAAGAGTTATTCGTTAAGGTGCGCTCCGGGCAGGTCAGAGTTTTAATTGGCAGCACTGCCAAAATGGGCGCCGGGACGAACGTGCAAGACCGGCTTATAGCTTCCCACGATTTGGACTGCCCGTGGCGGCCTAGGGATTTAATTCAGCGCGAGGGGCGCATCAGGCGGCAGGGCAATATGAATAAAAAAGTCCACGTCTGCCGTTATGTTACCGAGGCCACGTTTGACAGCTATTTATGGCAGACGGTAGAAACTAAACAGCGGTTTATTTCTCAAATTATGACCTCTAAATCCCCGGTGCGTACCTGTGAGGATGTGGACGAGGCGGCGCTCTCCTATGCGGAGATTAAAGCTTTATGCGCCGGCGACCCTCGCATTAAGGAGCGTATGGAATTAGATGTGGAAGTTAGCAAATTAAAGACGATGAAAGCAAACCACCAAAGTCAGCAGTTCAGACTGCAAGATAATCTGACCAAGCATTTCCCAAGGCAGATAAAAGAAACGCAGGAGGAGTTGGCGGCGCTGCAAGCGGATAAAGCAACGGCGCTGGCTCATCAGCACCCGTCAGCCGGTTTTATTGGTATGGAGATTGACGGGGTTACTTACCACGAAAAGGATAAGGCTGGGGCGGCTCTGTTGCAAAAATGTGAGAAATATACCGGCACGGCTCCGAAGAAGATTGGCAGTTACCGGGGTTTTGGGCTGTATTTGAGCCGGCACGGATTTGGGCAGACCTTGGAAATGACCTTAAAGGGGCTGCTAGACCATTGCACGGATTTAGGCAAAGACGTTCACGGCAACATTATTCGGTTGGATAATGCTTTGGCGCATATAGATAAGAAAATCCAAAGGCGGGAGGATAAGTTGATTAACCTGCAAAGCCAAGTGCAGGCGGCTGAACTTGAGCAGAATAAGCCGTTTGAATTTGAGGCGGAGTTGGCGCAAAAAAACGCCCGGCTGATTGAATTGGATATGGAACTTAATATGGATAATATGACGGCGGGGCCAGCGCCAGCGGCAAATGAACCAGTGCAGGCCGAAGAAAAAGCTATTAAGCCGGAATTGGCCGAGCGGGCGAGAGCCTCGGTGTTGGAGCGCCTTCGCCAGCCTTTACCGCCAAGGCCGGAGGTTGCAGCTGCGGCTATTAAGCCCCGGCATTATGGAGTGGAGCTTTAATTATTATTTCCCTGCGCCTTTTCTTTGCGCATTTGTTTTTGTGCAGTCTTTTTCTGCCGTTTTTCATCAATTTCGTGCAGCCAGTCTTTTACCGGCGCTTTCCAAGGCTCGCTTTTGCTGGGTATGTTTTTGATAAGGCTGCGAGGATTTAAACCTAGCCGTTTGGCTAAAGCAATATCTTCATTGTTTAAACGGCATTTCTTTTTGGCCTCTTGCCAAAGCTGTTCACTGTTTGCCATAAAATCACCTTTTACAATATATTTGTTTAAAATTATACCATAGAATAAATTTTGATAAAATATTTTTTTGAGATTATGTTAGGAGGAATTAAATATATGGACGAAAAAAATTTGAAAAAAATCAATGAAATGAATAACGAGGAATTGAATAATGCCTTATATGATAAAATGCGGGCGGAACAGGATAAATTTCGGGCGTGGCTGGAAAGTCAGACGGTATCCGAGATTTTGCATCATACCTATGAATATGTTACCAAAGAGGATATTTTAATGGCTTTGGACGATAATCCGCTGCCTACGGCGCAGGCCAGAGCGCTGCTACAATCCTCCAGCCCGCTGGAAGATATTTATAAGGATTGGACAAAGAAAGAAACAGATTATATGCAAGATATTCTGGATACAATCGCGGAGCGGGCTAACATCTTTTTGCAGCAGGAGCAGGAGGAATTTATGCAGTTTGCCAATGTGCCTTTATATAACCAGACCTATGAATGTGCGGCGGATTGTGGGGATATTGACTTGTTTAGGAAATCTCATCAGGCCAATGTGGCTTGCGGCCAGGCTATTGAGGAAGCTATACATAATAATTATTTCGGCTATTCGCTGGATAGCGTTAGGGCAATAGAGGAGCTTCTTCCTCGGTTTGGTATGGAACGAATAAAATTTGTGCTGGCGAATCAGGTGCGGTATCTGGACTGGGACGGCAGAATATCCGCTCAAAATAAGGAGTGGGCAAAAACCGTTCCTGCCCCAGCAGTGGAGCGGCATAGCCAGGATTATATTGCTTTAAGCACTCACCCCGGCTTGCTGGATATGTTTGCCAGCGGCGTTAGAGAGTTTGAGCAGGAACAGCAAAAAGCCAGACCGTCAGTTTTGGCTAAATTGCAGCAAAAGACCCAACAGCCCAAAACGCCAACACCCAAGAAAAAGCCTAAAGAGCCGGAGCGTTAATCTATGGCACAAACGGAAAAAAGGCAGCGAGAGGTGCAGTTAAAGTTTAGGGTTACGCCGGAGGAGCGAGGGCTTATAGAGCAGAAAATGGCTTTACTTGGGACTTCCAATATGGCGGCTTATCTGCGCAAAATGGCTATTGACGGTTATATAATCAATTTAGAAATGCCGGAGTTGAAGGATTTAATCTCATTGCTCCGGCGTTCCTCTAATAACCTTAATCAGCTGACAAAGAGGGTTAATACGACAGGGCGGATTTATGCTGAGGATTTAGAGGATATAAGGCAGAGCTTTGCTCATTTGGAAAACTCAGCTAACGATATTTTGCGTGGGCTGGATAAAATCAAATAAAGCGTGGTGATGTTTATCGCAACAACAAGATTGATACCATTGCATAACAGCCAAGGCCGCAAGGTTAGCTCGACAATCGCTCGGATAATCGACTATATGGAAAATCCGGCCAAGACGGATGACGGCAGGCTCATCAGCCGCTATGAGTGTGATAGCCGAATAGCCGACGCAGAATTTGCCCTTGCGCATAGAATTTATCAGACCAAAAGCGGCAGAGAACCAAAGAAAAATGATGTCATAGCCTACCAGATAAGGCAGTCTTTTAAGCCTGGGGAGATTACCCCGGAGGAGGCAAATCGGCTGGGCTATGAGTTAGCAATGAGATTTACTAAAGGCCAACACTCCTTTATCGTCTGTACCCATATTGACCGCCAACATCTGCATAACCATATCATCTTCAATTCTGTAAATTTGGAATATAATCGCAAGTTCTGTAACTTTTGGGGCAGTACAAAAGCGATACGCCGCTTGAGCGACACAATCTGTATCGAGAATGGTTATTCAGTAATTGATGAGCCGAAAAACCGCTGGGGGTTAAGCTATAACAAGTGGCAGGAGCAGCAGGGCATTGTCCAAACACCAACGCAAAAAGATGTGCTGCGGCAGGCCATAGATAAGGCGCTAACACAGCAACCGGCAGATTTTGATGAGTTGTTAAAACTGCTGGAGCAGGTGGGTATTGAGGTTAGCAAGCGAGGGAAAAACTGGCGCTTAAAAGCCGCAGGCTGGAAACAGTTTGCCCGGTTAGATAGATTAGGTGATGGATATTCTGAAGCTGAATTGAGAGCGGTTATAGCCAGCAAGAAAATGCCCCAATCGCAGGATAAAATAAATCTGTTGGTAGATATTCAGCAGAAGTTAGCCGAGGGTAAGGGCGGCGGCTACGCTAAATGGGCAACAGTTTTCAATCTTAAACAGTTGGCGAAAACTTATAACTATCTTAATGAAAATAACCTGCTGAGTTATGATGAATTGGTGGCTAGAACTGCGACAGCAACGCAGAAATATGATGAGTTATCCTGCACAATTAAGGCAGCAGAAAGCCGTATGGCTGAAATTGCTGTGCTGAAAACGCACATCATAAACTACCATAAGACGAGGGAAATTTTTGCAGCATACAAGAAGTCTGGCTATTCTAAAAAGTTTGCTGCGGAACACGAAAGCGCTTTGCTGTTACATAGGGCGGCAAAGAAAGCCTTTGACGATTTAGGTTTGAAAAAGCTGCCAACGGTTAAAAGCTTGCAGACGGAATATGCGCAACTGCTGAATGAGAAGAAAGCGGCTTATGGCGACTACCGGCAGGCCAGAGAGGAAATGAAGCAGCTTTTAACTGTTAAGGCCAATGTAGATAATTTGCTGGAGGTTAGCGACAGCAAAGAGAAAAATGTTCAGCGTGAAGTGGAAACGAATCGCTGAACATAAGCGTTTCGACCAACGGGAGAAATGCGCCGCCGCTCATAAGTGAACACTTAATGATTGCCAATGCGGAGCAGCAGGCAGAATTTAGTGAGAACTAATCTCTATGCATTTGTGCATAGAGAAACTTGTTTGAGCGTTCAAGAGGGGGATTGGGGGATTTGCCCCCAACAAGCAAAACAGCCTATTCGGGTAACACCGAATAGGCTATTTTTGTGTTTGGGTACCCAGACACATCGCTTGCTGCAACAAACTCAACCCTTGCCCTGCAAAGCCGGGCAGAGGGTGAGTTTGTTAAAATCAAGTATTAAGGTATAATTTTAGTTTAAGATAAAATTATTCTACTAGTGGATAAAATTAGTTAAGGTGTTTAAGTTTGGGCAGGTATTGGCTGCGCTCCTCCTGTGGAATATTGAGTGCGTCCATTGCCTGTTCAGCAGTCCAACTAACTTTGTACATCAAGCTTTGAATGTTGGCAAGTGTGGTTTCAAGCTTGCCCTTTTCAATGCCCTTTTGCATACCTTCAATTCTGCCTAATTCTCTGCCCTTATCTTCTATCGCTTGAGCTAAATTACACATTTCATCGACCTCCATTTCTGTTTCAGCGTTAAAATGATAATCAAATTCTTTCTCTAGTATTTGTTTCTTTTCCTGTTTGGAATATTTTTTTGATAAAAGAACGTCCAAATATTTAAGAATACCATTATAATCTTCAGTATCAGGGTTGCCTAAACATATCATAAATACTGACATTAAATCATAGTTAGCTGAATCTTCTTTCGTACTGCCAATAATATTATTCTCTGCTATATTGTATTCGTTCAGAGTGCAAAAACGCTGTTTTGTAGGCTCGGTGCAAACCCATATTGACACTACCTTTTTTAGCTTTTCGTAATGCGATTTAGTAAATTCCCGGTTGTACTGAGTGGAAAGCATACGGCTGCAATAATATATGCCGCGCATTATCAGCGGATAACCGGGGTTAAAATTCGCCTGAGCCTCTACATTGATAATTAGGTTTATATAGCCATCGTTTTTAGGAAGGATAGCCTTAAAGCGAATATCGTAAACTACCGTACCTTCTTCAACCGATGTATCTTCATTGGCAATACCGTCAATCATTGCTGTTTCATCTGGAAAGACTTTTGTCTTGCCAATTTCAGGTTGCCCTTCAATGAAGTTTTCGGCAATATCATTCAAGCTGTAATTCCGATATTCTCTCATACAACTTTGCATAATTCTTGCCAAAGTATACTTCTTGGCTAGGAGGTTTTTGCACATTGCGTCATATTGATTTTTTTGTGGATTGATAGCTGTTTCTTGTTCCATTAGATATCCTCCTTTATAAATAGTTTAGCACATAGCGAGTTTAAAGTCCAGAATCTTTTTTGTGCAGCTGGTTATTAAGCATTTTAACATACGTTTGAAAAAATAGCCAGTGTGTCAATAGCAATTAACTAAAAAAATTATTCTAGGTTGGTTTGTTTTCTGTAAAATATAATGTCCTTATATTATGTCATAAATAATATGCCAGTTAGTGCATTATGTAAACAAAAAGATTAAGTTATACTATATATAACATATTATGCTTAAGGAGATTGGTAATGAAATATAAATTAGATTCTGAGGTAAAACAAAGGCTTATAAAAAATATACTTTTTTACCGTGAGAAAATGAATCTTACACAAGATTTTATGGCTCACAATATTGGTATAACACAACCTCTTTATAACAAAATCGAAAATGGGTCAAGGGAAATGACTGTTAACACGTTGGTTAAAATAACGGAAATTCTTGGAATAAGTATGGATAGTTTATTTGCTGAGGAAGATGACAATGTTACAATGAATAACATTATAGCTCTATTAAAAGGTAAAAACGAAAAAGATTTGGAGATAGTGGAAGATGTTATGAGAACTTTGGTTAAAGCTCTGGAAAATTCCAGGGAAAGTGATATAATAAATATGTGATATATTTTTTGTGAGGTGGAATGGGAATTATGGACAAGCGACGACAGGAGCGATGTGAATTAACTAAGGAAGAACGAGAATTTATAGAAAAATTATATAGAACTAATCAGGAGTCGCTTTTTAATTATGCAATAGGTCGTTTGGAAAAAAGTAATGCGGAAGAGGCAGTGCAAAATGTTTTTTTAGATCTTTGCAGGAAAGATAAGAAAGATGATGATGGTAAGTATAAGATAGAGAAAGTTATGCAATATGATGATCCTGTAAAATGGCTTTATAAATCTTTAAAGTTATCTATATCGCAGATTATAAGAAAAAAACAGCAGCTTGCACAATTAATGGTATATTTACCTCAACAGGCGGATATAGAATTTGGTGTTGAGATGGGTATGGAAGATTTTGTTGATAACAAGCCTATGGATGAAGATGTAGATTTCTTATATTCTGATTTAGCTGTACATAAGGAGTTCCAGCTGATAAAAGAATTTACTGTCGAGGATAAATCCTTAAAAGATCTTGCAGATAAGTATGGCGTGAGCATTAGAGTAATTGAGCAGCGTTTATATCGGGCAAGAATAAAAATACGCAAATTATTTGGCAATAAAAAATAGTGAAATTTTTATAAAAAAACATAAATTGTAGCGTTATATTTTGCACTTGTTATGCTGCTTATATTATAGGAGGGGGGTTTTGTTATGTCGAAAGTCGAAGCAAAAGGGTGTCCAAATTATAAGAAATTCGACTTGCTAGATACATCTGTTTTAGAGGCGATTCTGCGAGCTGATTTTGACGCCCCAGAAGCTGAACAGATTGATGCGGAGGAGGCCTTATATATTGCCAATCTGATAGCGGAACGCCGTAATGTTGAGCATAAAGATGTTGAAACTTCATTGAATGAATTTTTTGAATATTATTATCCTATGGCTCAAAAGGAAGAAGGGTTATATACCTTTGATGATGAGACGGACAAAGAGGTAAGCAATAATATTCCGCAGGAAAATTCTCAAGGTAAGGTTTTATCTTTTGTCAAAAAAAGCTGGCGTAAATTTTCTAGCGCGGTAGCAGTTCTGGTGTTGTTTCTATCTATTGGGACCGCTACGGCATATGCTTTGGGTTATAACCCTCTTGGCGTTATCGGCAGATGGAATGACGATCAGTTTTGGTTTGAACCGGTTACCGTAACTACCGAGTTAGCTGATGTTGTAGCGGATTATGCTGGGGGACTTCAATTAGTGCCTGAATGGCTGCCGGAGGGTTATGTATTTGATAAAGTAGATTTATTCAAAGATGGTGCATTAAATAGTATTTGTGCCGATTTTGTCAGAGAAAAAAATAACAGCATTGATGAATTGTATATAGATTATATGTTTCCCATAAACGATAATAATACTCCATTATATGAAAAAGATACTTCGGAAGTTACTGAATATGAAATGTATGGTACCAAGTATTATATTATGGATAATTTAGGTATTAGAGCAATAGTATGGCGGAATGAAGATTATGCAGGTTCTATTAAAGGTCATTTCTCTTTAGAAGATGCTGAAAATATAATAAATTCAATTTATGGAGAGTGAAAATAATGTATAAAAGAATTTCTTTAATATCATTAATTTTGGTTGCATTTTTTTGTATTACATCTGTTGCTAATGCTACAATTTATTCCAGTGAATATATTACAGATTGCGTGGCACAGGCAGCTCGTTCTTCTGGAAATACAATAACAGTAACTTTTAATATAAGCGGTACTGGCACAATGGATGTAATCGGAGCTAAAACGATCGTTATTCAGGAGAAAGCGCTGGGTTCGAGCAGTTGGACAGCGGTGGCTACAATGTCCAGTAATGATAATTCTAATATGTTGGCCTATAATACCAGACGACATGCATCAAATGTGTATTATTATGGCGCTAAATCAGGTTACCAATATCGAGCCAAGGTATATTTTTATGCTGAAAAAGGCGGATATGATTCCAGAGAATTTATCACGGCTGCGGTATAATAAATTATAATTTGATAATTTTATTTGTTGCACATTGCAGATTTGCTTCTGTGATGTGCAATTTTTTTTTGCTTAAATGGCAAAATGAAGCTAAAAGTTAGGTTTGCGAAAATATTTTAAAATTTAGCGTTACATTTTGCCCTTCTCGTGCTGCTTATATAATAGAAAGGTAAAAATTACTAAATAAATTATCAAACAAGATTATTATGAAAAGTAATTTTTATCAATCTATTAAATTTGATACATTTGTGGGCTATAAAATACTTACCAAGGCCAGTCATTATAAAACGATGTTGCAGATGATAGCAAATTTTAGCTATCATCTGCGGCAAATAATTGTTGCAAAGGTTTGTGTTGGCCGATGCGAGGACGCATTTGTGTAAACTTGGTCAGCAAGCAGGAGGAGGTGAAAAATAATGGCAATGTACGAAGATTTTGATCTGGATGTAACTGTTGGAACAAATGTTGATGATAGCACTAAGGCAATCACTTTCAGAACTGGCTGTGGTACATGCAATGATTGTCTTTCCAATTGTGATACTTGTGGTGATTGTAGCATGTCCTGCGGTGGTGTGTCTACTATGCCTTGCGACAGATAATTACTTAAATAAATTTTGAAATTTTATAGCCCACATTTGTATATATTTTATCAGAACATTATGCCAAAGGAATATAGAATGAATATTAGACAAACATTGCAAAATTCTGTCAGAAGTTTATTTGTTAATAAAGGGCGTTGTTTGCAAGCTATTCTAGGTATGGTTATCGGTATAGCTGGATTTGTTTTTGCTTGGACTGCCAATAATATTTCATTGATGGATCTTCAGATACAGCAAGATGAATATGCTCCAACGCTTATGCAAACCTGGACTTATGTGAGTGTGGATTTGCCAATGAAAGTCATGCCAAGCGATATGGAACAACTAGCGCAGGACAATCCAGAGATTATCAGTGGTATATCACCATATGTTGAATTTGACTTGCCTGGAGGCGTGAGATATGGTGAAAGAACGAAAGATGATGCGCGAGTTTATGGTGTGAACAGCAGCTATCTTGATATGGTGCCGGTGTTGCGTTTGCATGAGGGACGTTTTCTGGAATATATGGATATTTCCAGAGAGCGTAATGTTTGTGTGATTGGCCACAGTATTGCTAATGACTTGATGGAAGGCAATGCATTAGGACAAACTTTGAAAATTTGGGGTGAAAATTACACTGTAATTGGTGTGTTTGCTGATGTGCAAAATGATATTATACCTATCAGAAATAATGAGGTTTATATTCCTTACACTAATGCTAGAAAGATTAATGGTGAATCAATAAGTTCCTATGGTAATTATAATGATAAATATTTTGTCTGTGCCAATGGTAAAGAAAATATGTATAAAACCCAGGTCTTAATAAAAGAAATGCTTTGTGAGCGCACTAGAAGAGAAGAAAATAATGGTTGGATATTGCAGGTTTATAGCATTGGAGATACCTCGGAAATGGTACGCGGTTATATTCTTGGTGATGCTATTCATTGGAGTTTTTTTTCAGGTATTGTGTTGCTTGTCGGCGGCGTAGGCATTATGAATGTTATGCTAGCTGGTGTGCAGGCTCGAACTAAAGAAATTGGTATTCGCAAGGCTTTTGGCGCAACTAATCGCAATATTCAGCAACAATTTGCACTGGAGGCGGTTATTACTGGTTTGATAGGCGGTTTATTAGGTGTCTTATCAGGTTTTTTTGTAGTTTTATTTCTTATACTGTGGACACAATCTTCTTTCAGTTATTTGTATGCTGCTATTTGGCCTGTATTAGTGGCAGTTGTTATTACTATATTGATTGGTTGGGCTTTTGGTACATATCCGGCAAAACAAGCGGCGAAAATGGAAATTGTAGACGCTATAAACAGCGATTAAGGAATTTATAAAAATGTTAAAAAGGAAAAAAATTGTAATTGCTATCTTGTTGCTAATAATAGCGGGAATTGCAATTTGGTGGTTTGTTGGCCGGCAGGATAGAGCGCAAAATGCGGAAAGTCCGGCGTATCGCTATCAATTAGTGGAACGCAGCTCTATTATCTCAATTATGGAGGGCGTAGGCTCTGTGCAGCCGGTGAACTCCTATACCGTTAAGGCGCTGGTTACCGGCGATGTTTTAAGCGCACCCTTTAGCGAGGGGGATATGATTGAAGCCGGGCAGCTGCTATATCAGATAGACGCAGGCCGGGCGCAAAACAGCTATAATCTGGCTCGACTTAACTTGCAAGAAGCCGAAACAGAGATTGCGGAATTGAATGTAACTGCGCCGGAGACTGGTCAGGTCGTAACAGTCCATTGCGAGACTGGCGACAGCGTGAATGTGGGCAGTCAGCTTTTGTATCTGCGCGACCGGGATATTATGCTGCTGGACGCGCCTTTCAAAACTGACGAAGCCGAGCAGCTGCAAGTTGGGCAGGCCGCAGAGGTTATTTTGGAAAACGACGGTCAGCGTATCAGCGGCACGATTAAGGCAATTTCCAGTGTGGAACAGGTAAGCTCCGGCGGCGTGCTGACCCATAAATTAACTATTGCTGTTGAAAATCCCGGCAGTTTGCAGGAGGGGGATTGGGCGGCGGCCGATGCTGGCGGTTTTACCAGTGTGCGCAGTGGTCTGCTGGAATATAATTATAGTGAGCAGATTTTAGCCAAAGCTAGCGGCGATGTTGCGGAAATTCTGGTGAGCGAGGGCGAGCGTGTGCAGAAAGGCCAGACGCTTATTCGTTTATCTGACGATAGTTTGGAAAATGACCTGCGCCGAGCCAGAATTGAGCAGGATAACGCACAGGCGGCGCTGGCGTATTACACAATCACTTCGCCGATTGCTGGGACGGTGATTGAAAAGAAATTCGAGCAGGGCGACACAATCGACAGTAATAATAACGCCAGCGAAATGGCAGTTATCTACGATATGAGCAAACTGGAATTTGTGATGAACGTTGACGAACTGGACATCGGCCTGATTAAAGTTGGCCAGCCGGTGCAGGTGGTGGCTGATGCTTTGCAGGGGCAAGAGTTTGCAGGCTATGTCAGCAAAATCAGCATTAAAGGCAACAGCAGCAACGGCGTTACCACTTACCCCATTACTGTAACGCTGGACGAGTTCGGCGCACTGTTGCCGGGTATGAACGTCAACGCCGAGGTGGTTTTGCAGCAGGCAGAAGATGTGCTGGTTGTGCCGATGAACGCCGTAAGCCGGGGCAATATGCTGCTGGTCGAGGGTTCGGAGGGACAGCCAAGCGATTTGCCGGGCTATACTTGGCGGCAGGTAGAGTTGGGTATGAATGATGATTATTATGTAGAAATTGTTTCCGGCGTGCAGGAGGGCGAGAAAATAGTCATTCCGACAGGAGCAGTCGGCACAGCCGAAAACTAATCAAGGAGTATACAGTTAATGAATGAACAAAATAACGATGTTCTCATCAAATTGCAAGATGTATATAAAATTTATCAAACTGGGGAAACGTCGGTTCACGCTTTGGACGGCGTAAGCTTGGAAATACGCCGAGGCGAGTTTGCGGCGATTGTGGGGGCCTCCGGCAGCGGCAAATCCACTTGTATGAATATCATCGGCTGTTTGGATAAGCCCACCTCCGGCAGTTATCATCTGGCCGGGGCAGATGTTTTAAGTATGGACGATAATGCCAAGGCCAAACTGCGTAACAAAACGCTGGGCTTTATTTTCCAGCAGTATAATTTAATACCCAAGCTGAACCTTTGCGAGAATGTGGAACTGGCAATGCTATACGCCGGTATGCCCGCAGGAGAGCGGCACAAACGCTCGCTGAAACTGTTGGAGCAGGTGGGGCTGGCGGATAAAGCGCAGAATGTGCCGAATCAGCTTTCCGGCGGTCAGCAGCAGCGGGTGGCGATTGCCAGAGCCTTGGCTGGCGAGCCGGCGGTGATTTTGGCGGACGAGCCCACCGGTGCATTGGACAGCCAAACTGGTCGGGAGATTTTGGCTTATTTGAAGCAGCTGAATATTGAGGGGCGTACGGTGGTGCTGATTACTCACGATAACGCCATTGCCCGGCAGGCACAGCGAATTATTCGGCTTGAGGACGGCAAAATTGTTTATGACGGAACGGCAGACGCGCCGGAGGCGGTTGTGGCGGCGGAATAATGGATATTCGGCAAGCCTTTGTAATGGCTCTGAAAAGCCTGTTGGCACGCAAAATGCGCTCTTTGCTGACTATGCTGGGTATTATTGTAGGCGTGGCGGCGGTTATTGTGATTATGACCATTGGCCGGGGCACGTTGGCGCAGGTGGAGGCGCAGTTTGACAATATGGGCGCAAATATGATTAGCGTTAATATCTATAACAGGGATTCTACAAGACGGATTACGGTTTCGGATATGTATGAGTTGGTGAGCAATAATCCTACCCTGCTCTGTGATTTAAGTCCGATTGTGGGCTTGGGCGGCGGCGTTAAATACGGAAATAAGCGTTATATGCAGACGGTTATTTCCGGGGTCAGCGAGGCCTATCCTCAAACCCAGCTTATGGAAGTGGCCGAGGGTGATTTTTTGCAGTATATGGATATTGAACGCCGCGCCAGCGTCTGCGTGGTGGGGCGTTTTGTGGCCGAGGAGATTATGAACGGTGCGGCATTGGGCGGTACGTTGAAAATACGGGGCAGAAATTATACGGTTGTTGGCGTGCTTAATAGCTTTGGCGAATTGGAAACTGGCGCAGGCAGCGCTGATGATGTGGTTTATATTCCTTACACTAACGTGCTGAAGCTAGGCGAAACGCCTTTTGTGAGCAGCTTCAATCTTAATTCAGTGAGCCGGGACTGCTCGGAGCAGGCGGTGGCGGCGATTGAAAAGAGCCTGCTGGAATGTTACGAAAAAGATGATTATTTTAACGTAACCAGCCAAAAGGAGCGTATGGAAATGATGTTATCTATGCAGAGCGGTATGCTTTCGGTGCTGAAAGCAATTGCTGGTATTGCGCTGCTGGTGGGCGGCGTGGGCATTATGAATATTATGTCGGTTTCTGTGCAGGAGCGCACTAAAGAGATTGGCGTGCGCAAGTCTTTCGGGGCAAGGCGCAGTGATATTCGCCTGCAATTCATTATCGAAGCTGCCAGCACCAGCGCCGTGGGCGGCCTGCTAGGGATTGCTGCCGGCACAGCGGTCGGTTTCGTTGCCTGTCAGGTTATGAATTTACCCTTTATGCTGGCGGTGGATTCGATTTTGTTATCCTTTGGCGTTTCGGTTGGTTTGGGCGTTGTTTTCGGCTTTTTGCCAGCTAACAGAGCCGCCCGTTTAGAGCCGATAGACGCTTTAAGATATGATTAACTAAATTAACGAGGTGATTATTATGCAGTATCAAGCGGCAAACCATGTATTGATGCGTTGTCCTGCCAGAAGTTTGAATGAATTTTATGATTTTGCAAAACTGGCAGATGATGAGGTTATGGCTTTCTGCCGGCAAGATGAACTATTTGCCGAGGCAGTGGCTATTGCCTCGCAGGATTTATATAAAATGTATGCAGATAGCTCAACTAAAACCACAGATAGAATGATTGAGTCGGTTAAAAAATATTATGGTAGAATGACTGCTAGACCAACGCCATATGGCCTTTTTGCTGGTGTGGCTACGGCGGAGTTCAGTAGTGAGGGTACGGATATTTGCTTGGCTGGGCAAGAGCAATACCATAAAATTTGCCGGGTCGATAACGAGTGGTATTTTAAGCTGGTAAAGAAAATTGAGGAAATGCCGGGCTTGTTGCTGAATTTGCAGGTAATTTTTAATAAGCATTGCTATAAGGCAAAATCTCGTTTGAAAAACTGTTATTGCTCTAACTTGCGCAAGGAAAATGTTGAACATGCCGAGGATTTAAGTATCAAATATACCAAACAGGTGGATTATGTACGGGAGTTTGCCGCCGATTTTGTGCCTTTTAAGGATTTGCGCAACTTTTTATTTGCCAAAAACCCCAATGTGCCGCAGAAAATTATTGACAAATTCTTAAAAGAGTTGTTGCAAAATGAATACATATATACAAATATCTGTGTATTATCAAAGGAAGATGATCCGCTGCACAGCCTGCTGCAAAACAATAAGTTTATAGATTTGCTGGCGGAGGAACAGGCTCTTATAGATAAATTGGTTGAGATAGACAAGTTGCGTGAGGAATATGCTAAGGCGCAGTTTGGTAAGGGAGAAGAAATTTTGGCAAGCCTAACCGGGCTTATGGAACAGGTGGTTAAGGCCAAGAATTATATTTATACAATTTTGAAATTGGATTCAGAAAATAACAAGTTGGATATTAAAATTAAAAATGAATTGGAAGAATTCTCAGACTTTATGATGAGTCTAGCTACGCCATATAATGAAGACGAGAAGTTGCAAGCCTTTAAGAATATTTTTATGGTAAAGTATGGTTCTGACGCATTAATCCCTCTAACCGAGGTGATTGACACAGATATTGGTTTGGGATTACCATATAATGGGTATATGGCTGAAGCAGCAGAAGGTGGAAATTCTCGGCACGCATATAGAAAATTAAATGTTATAAAAGGAATGCTAGAAAATAAAATAATGACTGCGCTTCGGCAAGGACGATCTGTTGTGGAAATAACAGATGCAGATATTGAAACCATAAAGGCCATAGATAGTGAGGAAATGGCTAAATTGAATTATGCTAGTTCATACAGCTTAAACGTATTTGTTACCAATGCAGATACCGGTTATGAAATATACATTGGGCCAAATGTAGGCTCTGCTCAAGCTGGTAATGGTATCAGTCGCTTTGACAGTGCCCTGAATACTGATTTCTCGCAGGAAATGGACGAAATATATAGACGAGAAAAGCTACATCATAGTGAAGATTATGTTATTGCAGATGTTTATGAAGTCTCTCATTATTTGAGAAATACCAATTTGTACAGCTATAAGCGTCAGTATGATCATAATTTGTATCTAGGTATCACTGAGTTTGAGCATAACACTTCGTTAAATCTGAATGATTTGTACTTGGGGCATGATCCCAAAAAAAATCAGATGTTTATTTGGTCTAAGTCCTTGCAAAAAAGAGTGAAGTTTATAACAAACAGTATGTATAATGTTTTTTCCAGCAATCCGGTTATTCGTTTTTTACGCAGTATTTCTGCTACTTATGAGGTGTCGCCGATTCAAAATTTATTTATGTTGCAAAGTATGAAATATGCTTACTGCCCTAAAATTAAATTTGGCAATATTGTTCTGTCTAATGAAAAATGGCGCTTGGATCCTGAACAGTTCACAGGCAAATTATTGGACCAGTTTGCAACGGAGCTAAAAGAATACCTGCAAATTTGGAAGTTACCTAAGTATGTGTATTATGCTCATATGGATAATCGGTTAGTGTTGGATTTGGAAAATGAGTTTACTTTTAAATTGCTATATAGAGCATTGGTTAAGCAAAGAAAGGAAGTCGTTTTAGAGAGAATGGAATATGAAAATATTTCGACTTCTTTAGTTAAGGACGAGAAGCATAGATTTTATGCTGCGGAATTCAGCGTTCCATTTTTCAGGGTTGATTTGCAGGAGCATATTTCTAGTGCAAATGAGAATACTTCTGGTTCCTTTTATGCAGTAAGAAATGTATTGTCTAGTTTTTATACGCCTGATCGAGTGCTATATCCAGGAGACGAGGGGTGGATATATTTTAAAATATATGTAAATAAAATGCAGGCTTCTACCTTTTTGGCAAAATATCTGGAACCGTTTATTGATGATATGTTTTATCAGTCGATTATAAAAAAATTTTTTTTCATAAAGTATGCTGATCCTAAATATCATATTCGCCTGCGGTTGCAAATTACAAAGCCAGATAAGTTGGGCGAGATTATGCAGAAATTTAGAGAATGGTTTAATTTGTTGCAGGAAAATCTGATTAGCTATGAATATATTATTTCTCAATATGAAAGAGAAATTGAGAGATATGGTGGTTCAAATCTAATCAGATATGCTGAAAATTATTTTTGCTATGATAGTCGATTCGTTATTGCCTTGCTACAAGAAATAAGTAAGAATGCAGGTGAAATTCAGCGGGAGAAAATTGGTATTTGGGTTATGCAAAATTTGGTTGGCTGTTTTTATGATGGTATACAGGCAACTAATGATTTTTTTGTTAAATATATGGATAATATTAAATATAAAGAGGTATTCCGCAAACAGAAAAAGGACTATCTAAATGCGATAGAAGATAACTATATTAAAAATTTTTCAGCCAAAGTTCAGCGCATTGCTGAGGAGAGAACAGCGGTTATTCAACAATATGCGCGGCAGATTAAACAGGTAGAGGCAACTGGGCAGCTCGCTAACAGTATAGACAATATTTTGCTAACCTTAATCCATATGTTCTGCAATAGATATGACGGTAATCGTGAGTGGGAACATAAGGTGTCATTTTTAACTAGACATGCTATTTTTACCAAAAGTAATATGTTGCTGCATGACGCGAGCAATGTAAAAAAAGGAGCGCAGTTTAATGATGTTAAATAAAGAACTTTTTAATCAAAATATGGCTCCTTTAGATGAGCAGCAGAAACAAAAAATCATAGATATATTAGAAGCCTATTATAACCGAATTGACGGCGTTTTGCAGGACTTAGCAGCTAATGAACAGAATATGTGGAAACAGGACAGAGATTGTATAGACGGTCATTTATTGGCTTCGTACTTGTTGGCGATTGGCGATGGCTATGATTTCTTGCTTGAAAAAAAACGCTGGCTAAACAATGTATATAATATATTAGTTTATTTTAAGAAAAATATAGAGCATTATGATAGTTTAGCCCTTTTTCATGGTTTAACAGATATGGCTTTTGCTCTTTTGGGTGTAACGATTAAATCAGGTGAATTTAGTAAATTTCTTAAATCATTAAATAAAATTGTTTGTGATTTAACAATGACAAAGTTAACCAAAATAGAGAATGAAAACACACTGGTGCAGCACTATGATATAATTATCGGTATGACTGGCGTGGGCAGATACTTGCTTATGTATATAGAAAGCTTGGGGTATATACAGGATTGTACAACTGAAAAAAAGGCTTTGGTGCAAATCCTGCGCTATCTGGTAAAAAAATCGGCAAATATTACCGTTGAAGATAAAGAAATTATCGGTTTTTATGTAACGAATGAAAATCTCTGGCCGGTGGAGCGCAGAACGCAATATTTACATGGGACTTTGGATTTTGGCGTGGCGCATGGCATTGCTGGGCCGTTAGCCCTTATGGCTTATTCTGCGGCACGAAATATTTCTGTTGACAGTCAGCAGCTGGCAATAGAAAAGTTAATCAGTGTTATGGATGAACATAAAACAGTAAAAAACGATATTATGTACTGGCCGATGATTTTGCCAGCAGAATTATACAAAAAGCAAAATGTGGCAGCAACTGATACGCGTATGAGTTGGTGTTATGGTTCAATAGGCATTTCCTGTGTGCTGTATCAGGCGTATAAATGTCTAGGCAAAGACGGCAGCGAATATTTACGTAATATGGAGATAATTTCAAAAACGCCTTTGCGATTTTACAATTTATTATCACCTATTATTTGTCACGGTTTTGCCGGCACTATGGCTATTTTTAATCAGATATATAGAGAAACATCGTTTAAAGAACTGTTGCCTGGCTTATATATGTGTTTAGATGAGATTTTGAACCTGTATAATCCGGATTTTAAGTATGGCTTCAAAAACATTGATTATGGGCCGAAAGATTTGCCAGAGGAAGACGACGATAGTTATTTGAATGGAACTACTGGCGTTATATTAGCCTTGCTATCTTTATTTAATCCAGGTTCAATGCACGAAAAGCATTTGCTGATAAGCTGATTTTGGTGTCTTGTTATGAAACAAGTGGAAGAAAAGAAAAATATTAATGGGGTATTAGCAGTTTTTTTCAAATGTCTAAAGTTGATTTATTCATATAGCAAAGCATATATGCTGCTGACAGTTGTGGTAAATATTCTGCTGGGTATTTTGCCGGCTGTGTCGTTGGTTGTTTTGCAGGATATATTGAATCAGATACAGCTGAATTTAAACGATATGAAAAGAATAATTATTATGCTTATAATCTATGTTTCTATTGATATTTTCAGCACTTTGATATCCGCCATATATAGCTTTTATACCAGTAAGATAACTTATGATTTGAATATGAAATTGACTTTAAGCGTTTTGGACAAAGCGCTGTCCTTGAAAATGGAGGATTTTGAGAACACTGAAACATTTAATATGATTAATCGAGCGGTAAACCAGGGTAACAGCCAGATAATAACTTTTTTTAGCTCCATTGTCAGCACAGCGCAGGCGCTGCTTTCAATTGGCTCGCTGCTGGTTGTTTTGGCCGCCTTTAATATCTGGATTGTGCTGCCGGTGATTTTTGTGCCTGTTCTTCAATATGCCTATTCAGTGCATATTAGCCGGGTGCAATATAATATCCAAAAGGCCAGAACCACTAAAGAACGCAAATCGTGGTATATATCTTATCTGATTACTCAAGGGGTTGGCATAAAGGAATTTAAGATTTTTCGTTTGAAAGACTTTATGCTGAACAGGTTTAAGCAGCTGAACCTGGGATTTATCCGGCAGGATATACAGATAGTGAAGCGGACGACGGTTACATATTTTCTGTTAGATTTTTTAGATTATGTTATTTCCGGCTTTATTTTGCTGTATATTATCTCCAGAGGCGTTTTGCAGCTTATTCTGGTGGGTGATGTTATAACTTATACCCGAAGCGTTTTTAACGTGCGGGCCAAAATCAAGTCTATATTTAGCGTTTTTTCAACAATAGCTAAAAACGCGTTGTTTGCCGGAATGTATTTTGACTTTATGGATTTGCCGGTGGCTGAACAGGACCAGAACGGCGGACAGATTCTGGATTCCATTGATGAAATTGAAGTGCGGAATTTATTCTATAAATATCCCAACAGTTCTAATTATTCACTGCAAAATGTTAATTTTAAGCTGTGCAAAGGCAGTATAATGGCCATTTTGGGTAATAACGGCTCTGGCAAATCCACTTTGATTAAGCTGCTGTTAGGATTCTATGATAATTATGAGGGAGAAATTTTGTTTAACGGTATTGAGCTGCGAGATATTGAGCGAAATTCCTTTTATGGCTTAACCAGCGTATTGTTTCAGGATTTTACCAAATACGAAAGCACGGTCAGAGAAAACGTGGCCTATGGGGATATTGCTAGCCTAGATAACGATGAAAAGATAATGCAGGCTCTTACTACGGTTAATTTCCCTTTCAGGCTGCTTGATGAGAAAAAGCTGGAAACACAGCTGGGCTATTGGTTCGATGACGGCAAGCAGCTTTCAATGGGCGAATGGCAAAAGATTGCTATTGCCAGAACGATAATGAAAAACGGTGATTTTTATATCTTTGACGAGCCTGACGCCGCTTTGGATATAAACGCGCAGAATGACATTGTCAAAATTTATACCGAGTTGGCACATGATAAAATTTGCCTGATGATTTCCCACAAAATACAGCAGATAAGCAATATGGCTAATGAGATTATTGTTTTGGATAAGGGGCAGGTTGCTGAGCAGGGCAGCTATGCTGAATTAAGGGCTAATCCACAGTCTTATTTAAATAAATTGGTTAAATAAGGTATCTGAATATCTGAAAAATGCGATATTATGAAAAACCGGACGCAAGACGCAGAGTTAATAATATCGTTGGAAAGGTGTTATTTTTATGAATATTAAGGCTGGGAAAAACCCTGATAAAGATGATTTTCGTTGGGCTTATTGCCCAAACTGTGGCGCTAAAACTAAAGTTGGCGTATATTTTGATACAGTTATGCTCAATTTTCCTCTTTATTGCAGTAAATGTAAAACAGAGACATTAGTTGATGTGGTACAGTTCAAAATGGTACGAAGTAATAAGTCTGAATCCAGTTGATTTTGGGTTCAGACTTTTTTTGTTTTATAAGGGATTTTGCTTATTTTTTGCTTGTTTTTGTCTTATTACATTTAAAACAGATTGAATGATAGAAGCTAAAGCAATAGCCTCCTCCTCATTACAATCTTCAATTAAAAAGCGCAGTCTTTGAATCGCAGGTGTTTCTCTCTGCATTTCTGGATTAAAAATTTCTCTGGCATCTATTTTTAGCGCTTTAACTAAAGGATATAAAACTTCCATTTTGGGGTTACCTCTAAATTTTTCAATATTTATTACTGTACGCACATCAATATTGGCTTTTACCGCTAATTGGGCTTGAGTCAGTCCTTGCTCTTGACGTGCTTTTTTTATAGCCTCACCTAATGATTTGGTATAATTCAGCATTTTAATTCACCCCAAATATATTCTACAATAGATATATTTTACAACATATTGTAGTTTAATTAAATTCTTTGTAATGCGCTTTTATTATCTATTCTGGTTCATATCAATGTTTAATGGAGATGAATTATGCAAGAAAAGCCGTGGCAAAATATTAGAATTACAATAGTGAATTTCAGTGCAGTACAACGAAACGTTGTAGCTATAATAGTGTACTGCAATTCATAAAGACAGTACAAAATATAAATTGTCGTTCTCCTCCTTGTTTTCAAGGTTTCTGAGAAAAGAGATTTTGAAAATAAAGGAGATTTTTTATGTTTAACAAAAAGAGCGACTATGCTTTGAATAAAAACAATAAAGAGGCTATTGTTTGCCAGAATGCGGCTGGTGAGATTGTCCGCCTTACTAAAGATGAGTTTGCCAGCGAGGAAGAATTTTTGCATTGGAAAGAGTGGTCTGACGATGAGTATCGTCAGGAATACAACGCTGGGCAAAGCTATAAACGCTTGCAGAAGAAAATGCAGGAGCAGTCTTTAGGTGAGGAATATGCCAGATCTGCCGAACAGGTTTTGTTAAAAGGTTTGAATGATGTGGAACAGCAAGCATTTGTAGCCAAGATTAAGGCTTGCTTGACTGAAAAGCAGTTCCGGCGTTTGTGGTTGTATTATGTGGAGGGATTATCTTTAAGTAAGATTGCAGATTTAGACGGCACATCAAGGGTGAGTATATATTATTCTATTTCGGCAGCAAAGAAAAAAATTATAAAAAATTTTTCTAAACTACTTAACAAAATGCCTTAAAACGATGCATTTAATAGAGAGATAAATTTCTTGAGTATAATTTGAGGAATTTTCTATAACGGTTCTTTGATAATTTAATATTTTTGTATTGCAGGCACAAAAGTTACACCCGAGCGAAACATAGCGACCGGAGGGAGTCCAGTCGCTGGATGCGCCGCCAAGACTTCCTTATATATGAACGAGCGATAAGCGTAAACTATGAAAATCAATTTGGCAAATTGACCGCCAAGACGGTGTAATGTTCAAAGGATTACATTATGTGGTCGAATGATAATGATACTTGCTCACGCCCACCCACAGACTTGCGGTGGAACTCTGGGCTGTTCGTGATATAGCGGCAGTTTGGAGTTATGACAGCCCTGCCAAGGGCGGCCTGTAATTCAAACCTCGTATAAGGGTGATACTTTTTTATGATTTAATGATATATTGGAGTGATAACAATGGAAAACAAACAGCAGACTTCCTACAAAGAAGTCAAAATTGGTGGAACGCTGTATAGGGTTACCAGCGTTTTCACGGGTGAAAAAAATTTAGCGGAAACTTTGGAACAGCTGGCCGTTCGTAAGGTTATGGCTGCGGCTGCTGCCGGAGAAAATGTTTCTTAAAAAAGTTTTAAAAAAATTGCGGAATAGGCGATGACAAGTTTGCGTTGCGGTTAGTGATGGGCTATAATTAAATCATTCAAACAATATTTGAATGAGAGCCACTTTGCCGCACAGCGTATGGATATAGTCGGGAGGTAAAATAATGACTAACGAAACATACAATGTCGGCATCTACTGCCGTCTGAGCAATGATGATGAACGGGACGGCGAGTCTGTTAGTATCGAAAATCAAAAGCTGCTTTTGCAGCAATATGTTCGGGAGCGGGGCTGGAATGAAATTGACGTATATATCGACGATGGCTATTCCGGCACGAACTTTAACCGGCCGGGCGTTAAGCGTTTAATCGAGGACGCCAAGGCCAAGAAAATCAATGTAATTCTGGTTAAGGATTTAAGTCGTTTTGGCCGCAACTATATTGAGTTCGGCCAGTATACCGACTATCTTTTTCCAAGTATCGGCTGTCGCTTTATTGCCCTTAACAACGGCATTGACACGCTAAACAAGGACAGCAGCAACGATGTGATGTGCTTTTTGAACTTGTTTAATGAATTTTATTGCCGGGATACCAGTAAAAAGGTTAAGGCGGTGAAAAAAGCCTGCGCCGAAAACGGTATGTTTATGGGAACTTTTCCGCCCTATGGCTATCTGCGCGACCCGGAGGATAAGCACCATTTTGTAATTGATGAAGAAACTGCTCCAGTGGTGCGCCGGATATTTGCGCTTAGGGCTGCCGGGCAAAGCTACTGCGGTATTGCGGCGGCGCTTAATGCGGACGGTATTCTGCCGCCGGGCGCGCTGTATTATCAGCGTAAAGGTAAGACGGATAATCGCAAGGTCAATCGTCTTTGGGTTAATAATACTATCAAGTGCATTTTGGAGAACGAGGCTTATATCGGCAATATGGTGCAAGGACAGCATGGAAGTATATCCTATAAAATCCGTAAGCAGGTGGACAAGCCGGAGGACGAATGGATTAGAGTTGAGGGAACCCATCAGCCGATTATCAGCCAAGAACTTTGGCATACGGTAAAAGCGGTTAGCCAGAAAAAAGTGCGTAAAACATCTAACGCCAAAACCAATAATAATTTATTTTGTGGTTTGGTATATTGCGCTGATTGCGGTTTTAAAATGGTTTATAAAACCGTCAATCAAAAATATAATGACGGAACGAAAAAAACGCTGAAATATCTGTTCTGCGGCTCATATTATCGTACCGGCAAAAGCGGCTGCACAAGTCATCGCATTGGCGAGGAAATTCTTTATGAATTAGTATTGGCGGATATTCGGGAGAAAGCTCAGTATGCTGAGTATGATTATGACGGCCTGCTGGAGCGTCTGGTTTACCTCAAGGAGAGCGAGCAGCGGGGTTTTATCGCCTCGGCGGAGCAGGAATTGAAAGCTGTAAACAAAAGATTGGCTGAATTGGAAAAGCTTATGCAAAATCTCTATGAGGATAAATATAATGGAGATATTACGCCGGGCGTTTTCCAAATGCTAATGCAGAAGTATGAAACGGAGCGGGCGGCAAAAGCCGCTTTGCTGCCAGATTTACAGGAGAAAGTTAAGGTTAAGCAGGGCGTTCGTCAGGATGTTAATCACTGGCTGGCCTTAATCCGGCAGTATACGGAGCTGCAAAAGCTGGACGAAAGTATTTTGTTTGAACTGGTTGACCGTATTGAGGTTGGCGAGTTGGCGCAAACTCCGCTTGGGCCGATGCGTGATATTAAGATAGTGTATCGCTATGTAGGCAATGTTGACGATTGCCTGACGGCGGACGAGGGTGTGAATTATGCAGCAGCTATATAAAGTTGGCGCATATTGCCGCCTGAGTATGGACGATTTCACCGCCAAGGGCATAAACGAGTTTAACGCGTCGGTAAGTATTGAAAACCAAAAGGAGCTTTTGCGCAAATTCATTGCAATGCACGGTTGGCTGGAAACAAAAGTGTATTGCGACGACGGTTGGAGCGGCGGTAATTTTCACCGGCCGGCATTTCGGCAAATGCTGGAGGACGCTAAAGCCGGGATAATCAATCTTATTCTGGTTAAGGATTTATCCAGATTAGGCCGGGATTATGTGGAGGTTGGCCGTTACACTGAGGAAATATTTCCGGCTTTGGGTTGTCGCTTCGTTTCGGTGGTCGATTCTCTGGATAGTGAGGACGATACCACAATGCTGCATTTTCGCAGTATTCTTAACGATTATCATTTGAAAGATTTGAGCCGAAAAATGCAATCGGTGCTTAACGCCAGAAAACGCAGTGGGCAGTATATTTCCAGCAATCCGCCCTATGGTTACCGCAAATGCGGCTTGGATAGCCACAAGCTTGTGCCAGATGAACAAACCTCCTTGGTGGTGCAACGGATATTTGAATTAAGGGCGGCGGGTATGGCCTATGCCAAGATTGCCGCTTTGCTGAATAATGAACATATACCTTCGGCTAAAGGCGGTTTATGGCAGTATGCAATTATTCGTAAGATACTTAATAATGAGGTTTATATCGGTAATCTGATTATGAACTATACCGGCAATCGTACTTATAAGGATAAGAGCAAAATACGCAAGCCGCCGGAAGAATGGATCAGATTGGATAACACTCATGAGCCGCTTATTTCAAAAGAAACTTGGGAAATGGTGCAGCTGATAAACCGGCAGGCTAAGGAGATTTATTCGCCTAAGAAAAAGCCGGAAAAAGGTTTGTTCTCAGGCAAGCTGGTTTGTGCTGACTGTGGCGCAAAGCTGACGGCTGACAGTAAGGTTAGGCATACAAAATCTGGCGAGGAGCGGCGGACAGTGTTTTATAGCTGCGGCAATTTTGTGCGTTACGGGCATAGCGTTTGCTCTTGTCATACGATTGATGAAAACCGATTAAAGGCGTTGGTTACAGCGGAAATACAAGGGCAGGCTGCAAGGCTGCAATTTGATGAAGAAAAGGTTGTTGCCCAGCTTGCTGATTATGATATTGAAAGATTGGAGGGATTAAGGCAGGAAATTCAGCACATCGAAAATCGCTTGCTAGAGTTAATGGAGCAAAGCGCTAAACTTTATGAAGATAAGGTCAGCGGTTCTATTGACAAAAGCGCTTTTATTCTGCTTATGCGGCGGAATGAGCAGGAGCGAGTCAGCCAAACGGAGCAACAGAAAAAGCTGCAAGTTGATTTGGCGGCAATGGAGCAAGCGGCGGTTGGCGTGCGGAATTGGACTGCCGGCATAAAGAAATATTTGGATTTGCAGGAACTTGACCGAGCCGTAATTGATGAGTTGATAGACCATATTGAGGTTGGCGAGCGCCGCCGTATAGACGGGAAGCTGGTGCAGGATATTAAGGTGGTTTATCGGTTTGTTGGTTTGGTTGAATAGCAGTGTTTGGGTGAGTGAAAACTCCTTTTTTTATCAAGCGTTTCTTTCCGCAAATGATGAATGTTCAACAACATTTTGGTACAGTCCGCACAGGCTATGTTGGCGCAGGCTAATCAGGTGCCGCAGGGCGTTCTGCAGTTGTTACAATAATCGAACTTTCAATAGCGGCGCACCTGCTTCGTCGTCATTCTGCTTGATTTCGTCGACGTACTTTAGTACGACTCCTCATCTCGCAGCCTGACTTCTCGCATTTGCACCACTCTTAAAAGTCCTCGTCAGAGGACGGCATAAGGGTTATAAAGAAAGGTAGGTTATAAAATGGATATGATGAACAGCATTGCGTCCACAGCCATGAGCATGAGCGCTGCCAAGCTTGAGCAGCAGTATTCAATTTCCATGCAGAAGAAAGCGATGGACGTTGAGGAGCTGGCCTTGCAGGAATTGCAGGAAATGCTCCCACCAAGCCCATATACGTTGGACGTAAGAGCATAAATAAAAGGGCGAGCAATTTGCTCGCCCTTTCTCTTAAAGAAGCTGAAAATGGATTTGTAAGCAAATATGAAAAGGAGTTCGCTTAAATGCATGCATTAGAAATAGCCAGAAAAATGGCTGCTCTTGATGAAAAGGCAGAAGCTGTTAAGGCTTTCAAGCTGGCGCTGAATGAGTGTCAGGGCGTTGACGAAATGGCGGAAATGGAGTGCGCCTTATATATTTTGCAGTTTGGCAGTGGCAAGGATTATAAAGTTTCTTTTAGCACTTTTGTGGATTTGCATAAACGCGGTTTTATGCAATCGGAAACTAAAGATATTATGACGCTGGCTTTTTATTTGCCAAACAGTAAAATGCAGAAAAAACGTTATGAAAAGAATTGCCGTTTGCTGAAGAAATACCCATATATTTTCCGCCGGGATTTTCCGGATTTTGAAGATTTGCCGGTTAAATTTTACCCTTTTGATGATAATAAATATGTGCCTTATGATGTTCGTGAACAGGGATTTGGTGATTTTTTTGCGCCGCAGCATCAGGTAATCAGCCACAATTTTTTTGCCGATTTGGAGAAGCCGATTTTAGCGGCGGATGTTTTTTCACAGTATGAATTGGAATATTTGAATGATAATGTGCGCAGAAGCGAGCATATTGGTCGGGAGAACCATATTTATCTGCATTACACGGATTGGCAGATTTTCTGCTCATATCTGGTGGTTTGGGATTTGGCGGATATATTAAAGGAGCGCAAAATTGTCTATCTTATTGAAGATGAAATAGAGCAGTATCCCATTGATTTTAAGGAGCGTTATGGTATAGATTACAGCCAGTATCCGGTACGTATGCCGGGTATTCGGGAATATAAGCGTTTGATTTGGCATACGCAACTTTCGGCGCATAATGGCGGCGATTTCTTTAATGAAATTCTTGATGCACACCCCAATATTTTAGCATGGCCGTCTGATATTTTTGAAGAATTGGTTGAGAATTTTAATAATTACGAAAGAAAATTAAAAGAAGCAAAAAATTTTCAACAGGCTAAAAAAAACCTTGGCTGGGCAGATTCGCAAATATTAGAAGAGTTATATAATCTTTCTAATCGTACATTAAAAGATATTTTGGTTGCGCTTTATTGTATTAACATACAAAGAACATCACCAAATATAGATAAAACTTCACGTATTGTGCCAGTAATCTTCTTTCAGCCACATTTTTACAATATATTATATGATATTTATAATTTTAAACCCGGTGTTGCCAAGCTAATTTCAGAACAATACGAAAACCTATGTAAATCATCCTTTCTTTCAGATTTTAAATATATTAAAACATTTACTCCTATGCGTCGAATAACCACCAGCTATGGAGCAACAGTTAAATTTATGTTAACTAGGGATATTGAACATAAATACTATATGAACGACGCTGTAATTACCAGAGTTTTAAACCGCAGTTTTATGATAGATTGGCAGAACAGGCTTTTCAAGGATAGTGTTCTGGTGCGCTTTGAGGATGGCAAGCTTAACCCTAAAGCCACATTTACTGCTTTGGCGGCTTTTCTGGATTTGCCATACACCGAAAGCATGACATATTGTTCTTTGTTTGGTGAACGTGACCCGGAATCCTTGGAGGGTAATGATATCGGTTTCAGCACAGCAGCTGTTTACCGAACCTATGATGATTATACTAATGACGCGGAGCGCGCCTTTATTGAATATTTTATGCGTGATGTTTATGAATACTATGGCTATGATTTCCATTATTATCAGGGGCAGCCTGTGGATAAAATCCAGGTTATGGCATGGATAAAGAACTTTGATAAAATCAATTATTTTATGAGAATGACTTTGCCAAATGTTCTTTTGGTTCAAGTTAAAAACGATATGAAACAGCAACGACTAGATGAAAAAATTTTGCCAGATAAATTGCCTGAAATGCAGCAAGATGTTACAAAATTGCTTATTGATGACTATATGAAACAGATTGAAGAAAACCGTCTGAAAGCGGCGGAAATATTGATGGGCGGTTTGCGTTTTGTCAACAAAAATGGCCAACCGCTGCATATGATGAAAAAATTGGAATTGGACCCGGCTCTGCTGGAACAGCCATTATATAGATAAATCGGGGAGGATTGTTAAATGGATAAAGGAACGGTTTACTTTTTCACCGGTCTGGCCGGAGCTGGCAAAACCACTGTTGGCGGTCTGTTTTTCCGCCGCCTGAAAGCCACCAAGCCCAATGCGGTTCTGC
>JAETNY010000040.1 GCA_021771915.1 Bacillota bacterium | reverse complement strand
TTATATACAATCTGAAAGGCGGCGCCGGCAGTTTCGCGGTATTTGGCTTCGCCGAGCAGTACGCTGCCGGCAAAAACGTTGGTAACCGTAGAATCGGAGGCCTTCATGTCCGGCGAAATCACGCCGTAGGAAATTGCTTCTTTAAGCGTCAGTCCGGAATAGTTGCGCTGACCGGAATAGAGGGTTTGAATGGAGGCGACCAGCATTGAAATCTGATCCAGGCTTTTGCCGACCTTAAATTTAATCATTGCCCGCGAATAGCCGGCGATGCCGCCGATGGACAGGACGCCGATAATGGCCAGCACCCCGAGCATTTCTACCATTGAGCGGCCGCTCTGGCTGCCGTCTGTTCTTTTGTTATCCATTGTACATAATCCCCTCTGTACATGTTTTGCAGCATTAAAATATAATATCTGTTGAAAATAAATGTTTTTTTTGACTTTTTAACAGAGGCTCCGTACCACTGTCGGATACGGAGCCGTAAGGAAGGGCATATCCGGTATTACAGATAAGTCCATTGAATGGAGCAGGAGGCCGTCGCACAACCACAGTTAGCCGCGGCATTGATTAAGGTAATCGGCAAATCCGCACCGGTATAAGTTGTTCCTTCACCGCCGTCAGCAGAAACAGACATATTAACTAAACCGGAGGACGAACCAGAACCCCAGTCGGAAGTTGCCATTGTGACACAGGCTTCCTGGCCCAGACCTTCATATTTAATTGTAAACGCAGCATTTGTATCGCCCTTATCCACAGCAGCAGCGGTACCTATGGTAACGTTACCGGCAAAAGCATTGGTAATTACTCCGCCGCCGCCGTCCATTTCGTTCGGGATAATACCGAAAGAAACAGCGTTGGCATTGTTTAGGCCGGAATAGTTGCGCTGGCCTGAGAACAACGTACGGATGTTGGCGACCAGCATTGAAATCTGGTCCATGCTCTTATTGATTTTGAACTTGGTCATCGCCTTTGAATAACCGGCGATACCGCCTACTGACAAAACGCCGATAATGGCCAGCACGCCCAGCATCTCCACCATCGAACGTCCGTTCTGTTCACTTCTGTTTAAATTTATCATAAGACTTTCCCTAACATATAGAATACTTTTACATACACACTAACAGCTAATGGTTAATAAATTACAAATTTATTCAAAGTTCCATAAAATAATGCTTTTTTTCCGGCAAATTTTTGCGGCTTTTTCTTTGCTTACCGGCAGGGCGTTTTCGCCGCCCCATTGAAAAACGGTTTCTTCGTCGCCGTTTTTAATCGTAACGGAGAGCAGCCCGAGCTTGATTTTTTCGCTCAACGGATAAACGGCCGTGTCAACGCAGTCCTTTTTTGACAGATTTTTGAAGGCGATGTAAAAACTGCGCATGCCCGGCATAACCATACTGCCGTTTTCGTCGCCGCCAACGCTGATTTCCTCGGCAACCGGGCTTGTCAGGCGGCCGTTGCGAAGCATGCCGGCCGGAGCAATCTGCTTTTGTATGACGTTTTCGGTTGAAAGCCCCCAGTAGTCCGGCCGGTTTTTATAGTTGCGGCGAATGTTTTCAGTCAGTTGCGCCAGATTGTCCATCGCGGCGATAACCCGTTGATTCGGACGGCTTGCCGCATGCCAGACGCCGGCAATAATCAGTAAAACCGTCAGCCCTGCCGCCAGCGGTGTGGGGTAGGTTTTAACAAATTTTTCGACGCGGCGGCGCAAATCGGTCATTTTCATCTTTAAGCTCCCATTGAAC
>JAETNY010000003.1 GCA_021771915.1 Bacillota bacterium | reverse complement strand
GGTGGACTGAAGAATGGATAATGATATGCTGGAAGCGTATTTGTTTGAGATGAATACACTGTTAGAGCAAATAGACGAGTTGGTGTTAGGCTCGGAGAAAGCGGGAAGTTTTACAGACGAAGAAGTAAACGAGATATTCCGAATAATGCACACAATCAAGGGTTCATCAGCAATGATGGAGTATAGTTCATTGATGACGGTGGCGCATCGTGTGGAGGATTTGTTTTTCATTATCCGCGATAAGTCCATGGAAGTGATTCCGACAGAGTTGCGCCCGGAATTGTTTGACCTGATATTCCAGTCAATCGACTTTTTCCGTTCAGAATTGGAGAAGGTGGAGAGCAACCAGCCTTTAGCGGATAATATAGAGGGTCTGGTGAGCAAAGTAGAGGGTTTTACGCGACGGATACAGAACAGAGCGAATGGCGAAGAAGAGTCGGGAGCGCCAGAGCCGGAAGCCGAGGCGGCGGAAGTGCTGACGGAGGCGGCATGCAGTCCGGAGGAATTGGCAGACCGGTATGCGAGCGCAGAGCGTCCGTATGCCTTGCAGATATTTTTTGACGAGGGTTGCGGCATGGAGAATTTGCGCGCCTTTATGGTAGTAAACAGTCTGCGAGACGCGGCGGAGGGAACGAATTTTGATTTTCTGCCGAGCGATGTGGAGAGCAATCCGGAATCAGCGTCATTCATTGTGGAAAACGGATTTTTCCTGCGATTTATGAGTGAGGCGGAGCGGAGTGCGGCAGTGCCGATAGTTACCGGAGTGGGTTCGGTAAGCACATATCAGCTGTTTGACTATAAGGAGGAGCCGGCGGCGTCAGCGGCGCCGGCAGCGTCAGCGGCAGAGCCGGCAGCAGCGCCGGCGGCGACGGGTACGTCTTCAGCGGCGGTTCCGGCGGCGGCGAATGCCGCGTCAGGGGCGGCGGTGGGCCGTCAGGCAGCCAATAAGGAGAGTTTAATCAGCGTCAATTTGAGTAAGCTGGATAAGCTGATGGCGGTTGTAAGCGAGATAGTTATAGCGGAGTCGATGGTTACGGCGTCGCCTGATTTGAAAGGATTGAAGCTGGATAACTTCACGCAGGCCAGCCGTCAGCTGCGCTCACTGACCGATGAATTGCAGGACGTATCCATGTCTTTGCGAATGGTGCCGGTATCGGCAACTTTCCAGAAGATGAAGCGTATAGTTCGTGATATGAGTAAGAAGCTGAAGCGAGAAACGGTATTGGAGCTGGTAGGCGAGGATACCGAGGTGGATAAGACGATTGTGGACAGTATCGGCGACCCGATTATGCATATAGTGCGCAATTCCATGGACCATGGTATTGAGGAGCAGGCTTCAGAGCGGATTGCGGCCGGCAAGGACCCGGTTGGCAAGATTATATTGTCGGCGCGTCATACGGGCAGCGAGGTAATAATTGAGGTTATCGACGACGGCCGGGGAGCAGACGACGAGGCGATATTGAATAAGGCGATGCGTCAGGGACTGGCGCAGCCAGGAATAGATTATTCGCATAAGGATATATTGAATTTTCTGCTGATGCCGGGCTTTTCCACCAACACCGAGGTTACGGAGTATTCCGGCCGCGGCGTGGGTATGGACGTAGTTCGCAGCAATGTGGAGAATGTGGGCGGTACAGTCAGTCTGAGCAGCGAGTTGGGTAATGGTATGACCACGACGCTGAAGATACCGCTGACCATGGCGATTATGGACGGTATGGAGGTTTCGGTAGGAGATTCAATCTTCACGATACCGATAAATAATATTCGTCAGATATTCAAATTCAGTGAGAAAGATATTGTGCATGACGCGGTGCATGGTGAAACGATAAAGGTTATGGATAACTTTTATTCGGTAATCCGGGCCAAGGATTTCTATCAGTTGCAGGACGGTTATGACAGTATTGATGATGGAATAGTGCTTTGGGTGGAGGCCGGCGATATTTCCTACTGTCTGTTTGTGGACGATTTGATAGGCGAGCAGCAGGTGGTGGTTAAGCCGTTCCCCCTGTTTATCAATGATTATGGCATCAAGAATAACGGCATATCCGGTTGTACGATATTAGGCGATGGTACAATCAGCATCATTCTGGACGTGTCAAATATATATATGTCGACCTTGGGAGTATAGGGGAGTGATTATCAATGTCGGAAGAAAAGCTGGTCAATGAGTTTGAACTGAATGAAGAAAAGGAGCCAGTGACAGATATTAAGAAATATCTGATATTCAGTTCCAATAATAAGCTGTTTGGCGTGGATACGGGATATGTTGAAACGATATTGACGGAAACGACAATCACCTATGTGCCGATGCTGCCGGGTCATATCCGCGGCGTTATCAATATGCGCGGATTGATTGTGCCGATAATAGATTTTCGTCTGCTGCTGGGTCAGGGAATGAGCGACAGCCAGTGTGTGGTGGTTCTGAAAGAGGACGACACCTATGTGGGCATTTTGGTGGACGATGTTGATGAGATGGAAGATGTTGGGCGCAAGGATATATTGCCGGTGCCGTTCCAGGGCAATCAGGCGCTGCATAATCTGGTGAGCGGCATGTGCAGCCTGCCAGATGGCATTGGCACAATGCTGGTATTGGATTGTCATTTTCTGTTTAATCAGCAGTAAGTTGGTGCGAGAGCCAGCAGATAGGAACGAAGCCTATGGAAAAAGAGAAAAAAGAGCAGCGAGGTCAGGTGGAGTTCAGCGCGCAGTCGATAGAGAAAACGGCAGGAGCGCTGCCGTCGATAACAGATGGAGATTTTCGTCGTCTGGTGGCCTTTGTGCAGAATAAATATGGTATAGATTTGCGTCAGAAGCGCCAGCTGATAACCAGCCGGCTGACAAACACCATCAAGGGTATGGGTTTGAGTGGTTTTAAGGAGTATGTGGACTTTATTATGACCAAGGGTACGGGTGATGATATAAACCACCTGTTATCTAAGCTGACGACGAATTACACCTACTTTATGCGAGAGATGACAGCGTTTGACTGTTTTAAGGGCCGGATACTGCCGGATTTGGTTAAACGCCACCAGAGGGATAAGAATTTGTCGATATGGAGCGCCGGCTGTTCCTCGGGAGAGGAGCCATATAACATTACGATGTATATGTTTGATTATCTTGGGGCGCAGGCGAGTGGCTGGGATACGCGGATATTGGCGACGGATTTGTCTATGGACGCGTTGAGCAAGGCGCAGAAGGGTATCTATGAGTTGCCGGACAGTATACCGCCGGACTGGAAGAAGAAATATTTTCAGTCGGTGGGCGGCCATAATTATCAGGTTACGCCGGCAGTCAGGAATAATGTGATATTTCGTCAGTTTAATCTGATGGAGCCGATAAAGTTTAAGCGAAAGTTTGATTTAATCTTTTGTCGTAATGTGATGATATATTTTGACCAGGAAACGAAGAATGCTTTGACTGAGAGGTTTTATGACGCTACTGTGCCGGGTGGCTATCTGATTATCAGTACTTCTGAAAATTTGACCGGCCCTACCAGGTATAAGCGTATTGGTCCCTCTATCTTTCAAAAATAATTAGTTTGTTATAAACTGCTTGACTGGTGTTGAGTGTTCATTAAGGGGTGATGAGTGGCGTGATGCCGATGAATAATAACCGAAAAATAAGGGTGCTTGTGGTTGATGACTCCATGTTGGCACGAAAGTTAATTATGGAAGGTTTAAGCAAGTATCCAAATATAGAAATTGTGGGCTATGCCATCAATGCCATGGACGCCAAACGAAAACTGGCGCAGCTTAATCCTGATGTTATGACTTGCGATGTACAGATGCCAGGTATGAGCGGCATTGAATTGTTAAAGGAACTTATACCGGAAAATCCTTTGCCGGTTGTGTTGGTTTCTTCCCTGAATTTAAGGGTTTTTGATGCATTGCATGCTGGCGCTGTGGATTTTGTACGCAAGCCGGACGGCAGTCAAAGTCCGGAGGCTTTTATTCAGTCTTTGGCGCAAAAAGTGGTTGTGGCGGCCAATTCTAAGGTGCGCAAGCCCAAGGTTTCAGTGGACACGCCGGTTATGCCCGCTGCCAAGCTTGGATTGGGCGGCGCATCACAGATAGTGATTGGTTTGGGTGCTTCAACTGGCGGCACTGAGGCAACGCTTGAGGTTTTGAAACGCCTGCCGGAGGATATTCCCGGTATGGTTATCGTTCAGCATATGCCGGTTGGCTTTACTGGCATGTATGCGGAACGCCTGAACCGACTGTGTGCAATGGAGGTTCGGGAGGCCAAAAATGGTGATGAGGTAAAAAGAGGTTTGGCGCTTTTGGCGCCGGCTGATTATCAATGCCGCATACAAAGAACACCGGCTGGTGGATATTTTCTTCGCGTGATGTCCGGAGAAAAGGTCAGTGGGCATCGGCCATCGGTGGACGCGCTGTTTATGTCCATGGCCGAACAGGTGCGCTGTCAGATGATTGGTATTATCATGACCGGTATGGGCGCTGACGGTGCAGAGGGCTTGTTGGCTATGCGTCGCAAAGGCGCTTTCACCATTGGTCAGGATCAAAAATCAAGCGTTGTTTATGGTATGCCTGGCGTTGCTTACAAGATTGGGGCAGTTTGCGAGCAGGCCAGTTGCGAAAATATTTCAAATGTATTGTTGCGTTATTTGAAAAGCAAATGTTGAGTTCGATAATTTGCTGAAGTACGGAAGTGAACCTTACGCTTCGTCCTGCTTAGGGGCCATGGGCAAACTAACCGATTATATATAAGAAAAGAATGGAGGAGCGTTTGGAATGAATTTTAAAAATCTGCGAGTTAAAAACAAAATTACAATTGCAGTTATTGGTGTTGCTATTTTAGCTAGCATATCCGGTATTGTCAGCGTATTTATGATGAGCAGTATCCAAAAAGATTATGATTATGCTTTGGAGAATTTTGGTTTTGCTCAGGGCGATATCGGTATGGTTATGGGCAGTTTAGCCAAATTGGACGGTCAGGTGCATGACGCGATTGGTTATTTAGACGCGGCGTCAAAAAAAGCAGCTTCTGATGAAATGGGCGTTTTATCTTCCACAATTGATGAATATATGGATAAGGTAGAGGCCAGTCTGGTTTCTGACGCTAGCCGCTCCACTTTTAATGACGCTAAAAATGCCTGGAGCAGTTACAAATCTGTTTGTCAGAATTTGGTGCAGGGGGCTATTGGTGTTACGGATAGCGAGTTGGTAGCGGCGGCTCAGGAACGTCTGCGTAATGATTTGAAGCCTTATTTTGACAGAATGTATAATAATATGGCTTCTTTGATGGATTTGAAGGTGGCGCAGGGTGATGGCGACCAGAAAGATATTGCACGTTCTGCTTTGATTAGTCTGATTATTGTTATCTCTCTGATTGTTCTGGCCATGTTGCTTGGCCTGCTGCTTTCTGCCAGAATTTCCAACGGTATTGCCAAACCTCTGGCCCAGTGCGTTAAGCGTTTGCAGGATTTGGCGCATGGTGATTTACATTCACCCCTGCCAGAGGTGGACAATAAGGACGAGATTGGTGAAATGGTTGAAGCCTCCCGTATGGTGGTTGGCGACTTGACACTGGTTATTAAAGATATCAATTACCTGTTGGGCGAGATGGCCGACGGCAATTTTGATATTAAATCAAATAATCGTGATGCCTATATTGGTGATTTAAGTCCGGTTTTGGTGGCAATTCGTAAAATTAATACCAATTTGAGTGATACTCTTATTCAGATTATGCAATCTGCCGACCAGGTTTCCTCTGGTGCTGACCAGGTTTCCAACAGCGCGCAGGCGCTGGCACAGGGTGCAACTGAGCAGGCCAGTGCGGTGGAAGAACTTTCGGCCACAGTTAATGATATTACACAGGGAGCTGAACAAAATGCGGCTTTGGCGCAGAGTTCTATGGAAATGGCCAATCAGGCCGGCGGTCAGGTTAATATCAGCAGTGAGCAGATGACCAACATGGTTGAGGCCATGGAAGAAATTAAGAGTGCGTCTGAAGAAGTTCGCGCTATTATTGATACGATTGAAAATATTGCATTCCAAACTAACATTCTGGCTTTGAACGCGGCTGTTGAGGCGGCGCGCGCTGGTTCTGCCGGCAAGGGCTTTGCCGTGGTTGCTGACGAGGTACGTAATTTGGCTTCTAAATCTGATGAGGCTGCCAAAGCTACCAAGGACAGAATTGAAAATGCGATTACCGCAGTGCAGAAAGGCAGCCAGTATGTGGCCAATGTTTCTGAGTCATTGGATAAAACCCAGGAATTGGCTGGCCAGGCTGTTGGCATGATGGGTAGTATTGCTAAAGCAAGTGAGCATCAAGCGGAGGCTATCGAGCAAATTCGTGAGGGTATTGAGCAGATTTCGGCTGTTGTACAAACCAACTCGGCCACTAGCGAGGAAACTGCTGCGGCCAGCGAAGAACTTTCCTCTCAGTCCCAGATTATGAATCAGCTTATGTCTAAATTTAAGATGAAGCAGGAATCCGGTTATATGCCAAGGGTTGAGCCAACGGTTACGGAATCAGAACCTGTTTATAGCCAGCCCGAGAGTTATGATAGTTCTGGTTTGGATTATGGCAGTAAATATTAATTATTAAAAAAATCCCTCGGCTTTAAGGCTGAGGGATTTTATAGTTTTATGAACACTGTCTTGGCGCTTTTCTGGAAAAGGCTTAAGCATTGTTAAAATGTCATCGGTCTTTTCTGGTTAAAGTGATAATTGCATGCGCCAACAGGCCAAATGCCAGGCCTGCACAGATACCGGCAAACATAAAGAGTCCCCAAGGCATTTTCCAGTTATCGGTGGCCATTGATGCAAAGCCGCCAACGGAAAATATACCAGTACCCAAAACCACGCCAATTAAATAGAACAGACCGATGCCAAGTGTTAAGGCTGGCATCGTTTTTGGTTAGCTTGTCATAAAAACCCCTCCCTTGTATATTCTGATTTAATTATACTTGAAGTGGTCTAAAATAGCAAGCAAGCAACTCTTGCCTTGCGCAATAGTTGTGTAATATAGCTTTGCGTATTATTTTATCCATAATTTTTATGGACAAATTGCCTGAAATCTGATACAATATAAAAAGAAGCAGGAGGTGCTTGCTTGATGTTGAGTAAAGAGGAAAATGGACAATCTGTTAATAATAGGTCAGTGAACGTAGTAAATAATTTGCTTTCCGAGGAACAGATTGCTGATATGGCTACGCTGTTTAAGATGATGTCAGACCCAACCCGGTTGAGAATTATTAATATGCTACTGATTTCGGAATTGTGTGTACACGATTTGGCGGAGTTTATGCAGATGTCGCAATCAGCAATTTCACATCAGTTGGCTGCTTTACGCAATAGCCGTTTGATTAAGTTCCGACGGGAGGGTAAACAGATTTTTTACTCCTTAGACGATGAGCATATTGGTCAGCTGTTTAAGCAGTGTTTGGAACATGCTAAAGAGAAATAATCACCAGACGCCTGGCTGATTGAAATGGTTCACATTCGGTAAACCGGAATAAATTCGTGTCGTTAAGCTTTGTCTGCGTCCACTAAAGTGGTCTTGTCAATCGCTAGATGTTCATAAAAAATCGGGCATTTATCTATAACAGGTAAATGTCCGATTATTTTTTCCGGAAAAAATCTGGCCTGTTGCGGCAAAATTTTTAAAATTTAGCGAATCCCATTCCAAAATCCAGACACAGCTGCAAGCCGTTTGCATCTGGTCGGCCGCATACAGCCAGACCGTTCGCTAAATTGGGGTGCTGATACAAATTTACGCCGGCCTGTCGAGCGCGTTCCTGCCAAAGGCGCAGCCATTCGCCGCCGCCCCAGCCATAGGAGCCAAACAAGGCCAGCTTGCGCCCGGCTAAATTGGGTAACAGCTTAACAAAAAATGGCTCAAATTCAGTTTCCTCCAGTGCTTCGGCTCCCATGGCCGGACAGCCCAACGCCAGTAAATCGCAGTCCAAAGCGTCTTGTGGTGTGATTTGCGTTACTTCAGATGTTTGTACACTGGCGCCGGCCTGTTTGGCTCCCTCGGCCAGACAGTCAGCCATAATCCTGGTGTTGCCGCTCATTGTCCAGTAAATAATGTTCAGCTTTGGCATAATAAATAACCTCACTTTATAGCATAGTTGTATAAATTTATTCACGCATATCATAAAAAAACATTGCGATGGAAACACCGATAATAATAGCATATCCCAGCCAGCTGAAGAAGTCCGGTATTTGGCTGAACAGGCAAAAGCCCAACAGCGCGGAAAAAATAACAATCGTATAATCAAAAACGGATATTTCACGCGCCGGCGCTTTGGCGTAGGCATAGGTTATGCTAAATTGTCCGCCGGTGGCTGCGAGGCCGGCCAGCAGCAGAATGAAAAGTTGTTGCCAGGTCATGGGCTGATAGTTGAAAACGATGAATGGCAGCATAAGTAAGCTGGAGAATACGGAAAAAATAAAGACGATAAGGGCTTTGTTAACGCCCTGTTTAGTTAGCCAGCGTACGGCTGTCATGGCTGAACCTACGCCGATACCGCCCAGCGTGGCTATCAATGCCGGAAATGAACTTAAGGAACCCATGCCTGGCCGGATTATGCAAAGCGCACCAATAAAGGCGACCAAAATAGAGCCAAGATGAACGCGATTAATGCGTTCCTTCAGAAACAGCCAGGAAAGCAGCACAGTGACAAAAGGGGATAGGCGATTGAGTATAGAAGCGTCTGCCAGCAGCATATGGTCTATCGCATAGAAGTTACAAACCAGCCCCAAGGTGCCGCAGACAGCGCGCAGCAAAAGGCCGGGGGTATGTTTTAAGTCCTGGCGCAGATTGGGGTGTTCCTGATAGAGAATGGCCACTGCAAAGGGAATGGATACTAAATTGCGGAAAAAGCATTTTTGAAGCGTTGGCAAATCGCCGGACAGCCTAACCATGGCGCTCATCAGAGCGAAACAGAAAGCAGAGGAAATGATAAGCAGAATACCCTGTGTTTTAGGAGTTAGCTTATTGAAGAACATGATAAATCACTTCTCATATTTATTTTTACTTATTATACGCCTTAAATTGTCAAAATGCAAGCCGGCGTTTTAAATAATGCAAAATAGAAAAACCCTTTAGCTTAAGCTAAAGGGTTTGGTGCCGAAGACCGGACTTGAACCGGTACGAAGTTGCCCTCGACGGATTTTAAGTCCGTTGCGTCTGCCTATTCCGCCACTCCGGCAAAAAAGTATAAAAATGGAGGCGCCATCCAGAATCGAACTGGAGAATAAAGGCTTTGCAGGCCTCTGCCTTACCGCTTGGCTATGGCGCCCCAACACAAAATAGTATATCATAAATCGGGGCTTAATGCAAGCAATTTTTTCAAGTTTTTTTAACTAAATTATCCTGTTTTTTGTCCGGCCAGGCGCAGACAAAAAGTTAGCCCCCGGGCGTTCAGCCGGGGGCTTATAATTTAATGATTATTCATACTGAATTATCATATTGTCAATACGGCTGAAATCGTTATCGGTGATAGTGTAATAGCCGTCAGTATCCTTGGCAATCTGTACGGAAATAGTTTCCGGTTCAAGATAACCGATGCTGTCCAAACGGGGTTCCAGTGTGTCCAGAATGGCTATAATCCAGGCTTCATCAAATTCTTCATCGCTCATAGCTTCAAATTCACCGGAATTATAACGACTTTCCATGTCTGCATAGAAAGCTTCATAATCTTCGTTAACAAATTTAGAAATAAAGTCAATCGGGGAAATAGTCAAAGCAACCAGATATGTTTCGCCGTTCTTGCTCACATCGCCAATCTCATATTTGCTGTGTGTATAAATCTGTTTGTACATATCAACAATGCGCTGCTGAGTAGCTTCAGACAAATTATCATACTCGCAGTCAAAATAACTGGCAAAGTAATCGGCTTCAACCAAAATGCCGTCTTCATAATATTCCTGAGCCTCTTCCTTGGTTAAACCAACTGATTTGAGATGGCTGTCATCGCACTGACCAAGATAGATAACGTCCAGATTGCCCTTGAGCAGAGCCGCCGGGTCAAAGCCGCCGCCGCAGGCCGTAAGACCAGCCAGGCAGAAAGCCATGACCGCAAAGATTGAGAAAAGTTTCAGTTTTTTCATTTTAATACACCTCTTCTAAAAAATATTTATTTTTTGAGTTTTCCAACTCATTGGTCAACTTAAAGTTACCTGATGATAAACTTTTTTGCCTTTGCGCAGTAACAGGCGGCCATCGGCAAAATCTGCTTCAGTAATCGGCCGGGTATGTTCCGCCACGCGTTCACTATTCAGGTAAACGCCGCCGTCAGCAATTAAACGGCGACCTTCTCCATTGCTTTTAATCAGACCACAGCGCGTCAACAAAGCCAGAATATCCAGACCAGCCGCCAAATCAGCCGCTGGCAGGTTGGTGCCGGGCAAATCGGCAGTATTGAGGCCGGCATTCGGGGCGAAAAGCGCCTGCGCCGCCGCCTGTGCTTTTTCTGCTTCTTCCTCGCCGTGTACCAGCTTGGTGACTTCATAGGCCAGCCGCGCCTTGGCTTCATTGATAGCCGCGTCTTTGAGCGCACCCAGGCGCCGTACTTCTTCCATAGGCAGGAATGTTAGCAGCGCCAGGCAGTTTTCCACATCAGCATCGTCAATATTGCGCCAATACTGGTAAAAATCGTAGGGCGAGGTTTTGGCTGCGTCCAGCCAGAGTGCGCCGCTTTCTGTCTTGCCCATCTTCTTGCCCTGGCTGTTAGTCAGCAGCTTAAAGGTCAGGCCGTAAACCTGCGCGCTGTCCATGCGCCGGCATAATTCCACGCCGCCAATGATGTTAGACCATTGGTCGTTGCCGCCCAGCTGCATTTTGCAATTATATTTGCGATATAGCTGTAAAAAGTCATAGCTTTGCATCAGCATATAGTTAAATTCAAAGAAAGAAAGGCCTCTTTCCAGCCGGTTTTTAAAACATTCGGCTGTCAGCATGCGGTTGACGGAAAAATGAGTGCCAACCTCACGGATAAATTCCACATAATTCAGGTTCAACAGCCAGTCGCCATTATTAACCATCAGCGCCCGGTTGGGAATATCGCTGTCAAAATCAATAAAGCGGCTCATCTGTTTGCGAAAAGCGGCAATATTGTTCAGGATAGTTTCTTGCGTCATCATCTTGCGCATATCGGTGCGGCCGGAGGGGTCGCCAATCATGCCGGTGCCGCCGCCGAAAAGTGCAATCGGGCGGTGGCCGGCGCGCTGCATATGCGACATCACCATAATCTGAATGAAATGGCCAACGTGCAGACTGTCCGCAGTCGGGTCAAAACCGATATAGAAAGTAACGCTTTCATTGCCCAAAAGGTCACGGATTGAGTTGTCCGTGCTTTGCTCAATATAGCCGCGTTCGGTTAAGATATCAAAAACATTAGTCATCAAAATGGCTCCCTATTCAAATATTTCGCTTACTGATTTTTTGTTGTGAATATATTCGATAGTGCGTCCCAGCAGCGGTGCAATAGATACCGTCTGGATTTTTTCGCACTGACGTTCTTCCTGAGTCAGCGGAATGGTGTTGGTAATCAGCATTTCCTTAATTGCTGAATTTTCAATCCGCTCCACGGCCGGCGGCGTGAAAACAGCATGGGTGCAGCAGGCATAAACTTCTTTGGCGCCGGCCTGTTCATACAGGAAGTTCGCGCCGTTGGTAATTGTGCCGGCTGTATCAATCATATCGTCAACCATAATAACATTTTTACCCTTAACGTCGCCGATTATGCCCATAATCTCAGCCTGGTTCGGCTCCGGCCGGCGTTTATCAATAATTGCCAGGCCGCAGTTCAGACGGGCGGCAATGTTACGCGCCCGGGTTACGCCGCCGATATCTGGCGATACCACTACAATATTTTCCATATTTTTCTTCAGATAATAGTCCGCTAACAGGGGCGCGGCCGGCATATGGTCAACCGGGATATCAAAAAATCCCTGGATAGAACTGGTATGCAGGTCAATCGTTACCATGCGGTCAGCGCCGGCGGCAGTCAAAAGATTGGCTACCAGTTTGGCAGAAATCGGCTCGCGCGGTTTTTGCTTGCGCTCCTGTCGGGCATAGCCGTAATAGGGAATAACCGCGGTGATAGATTTTGCGGAAGCACGCCGGATAGCGTCTATCATAATCAACAATTCCATCAAATTTTCATTAACCGGGTAGCAGGTTGGCTGAACAATAAAAACATTGTTGCCTCGCACACTCTCATTAATTTCCAGACGTATTTCGCCGTCTTTGAATTTGGAAACTTTTGCTTTGCCCAAGCTTATGTCAAGATAATCCACGATTTCCTGAGCCAACTCTGGGTGGGCGTTGCCGGTAAAGATTTGTAAAGCAGTATCGCTCATTTTAAAAATTCCTCCCTGGGTTAATAAAAAATCAAAAAAGCTTATATTACCTTAAAATTATTCGCCGGGTTTTGGGTTTTTCCTGTTGACTTTAAGGTTTTTTTATGTTTTTTTGACGGAATTAGTCCTGTTTGGGCGAGGATTTGATAGCAGCCAGCGCCTTGGGGCTCTTTTCTCGCCCCCAGTTGGCAATCTCACGCTGTGGACTGCGCTCCACAGCTAACGCACCGGCGCCGACCTGCTTGGTAATCGTGCTGCCGGCGGCGATAAATGCGTCGTCCTGCACCTCCACCGGCGCTACCAGATTGCTGTTGCTGCCGACAAAAACATTATTGCCGATTTTGGTCAGGTGCTTGTTTACGCCGTCATAGTTGCAGGTAATGGTGCCGCAACCGATATTGACGTTTTCTCCCACCTCGGCGTCGCCGATATAAGAAAGATGCGGTATTTTGCTGCCGCGGCCAATGCGAGCGTTTTTCAACTCTGCAAAATCGCCAACCTTTACGTCTTCGGCCAGGTTTGCGCCGGGGCGCAGATAGGCGAACGGTCCGATGTTGGCTCTGTCGCCGATTGTGGCCTGATTAAGCACGGATTTAGTAATTGTGCAGTCATTGCCAATTTGGCTATCGGTAATAAGACAATCGCTGTCAATAACACAGCCGCTGCCAATGCTGGTCTGGCCACGCAGCTGGCAGTTGGGATAAATAATAGTGTCCGCGCCCACCTGCACGTCCATTTCTATGCAACAGGAAACCGGGTTGATGATTGTTACGCCGGCCAGCATTAATTCTTCTGCTTTGCGGCGAAAAAGTTCAGCGGCGGCGGCAGCCAGCTGCACGCGGTCATTAACGCCGGTGGTTTCCAGTGGGTCGGCTGCCGGCAGGGTATCCAGCCGCTGACCGTCCGCCGCCAGCAGGCTGATAACGTCCGTCAGATAATATTCGCCCTGCGCATTATTATTATCCAGACGCGCTAAAGCGCTTTGCAGCGCCGCATAATTAAATATGTAAGCGCCGGCGTTGATTTCCCGTATCTGCCTTTGTTCGGCGCTGGCGTCTTTTTCTTCTACAATGGCCGTAACACTGCCGTCGTTATTCCGCACAATGCGGCCGTAGCCGTGGGGGTTATCCAAAATTGTGGTAAGCAGCAGCCCGGCCAGCGGCTGGTTGTCTTTCTGCTGGCTGGCGGCATAACGCTGATACATGGCATTGATAGTTTGGGCGCGCAGCAGCGGTGTATCGCCGCAGAGGATTAAAACGGCCTGCGTCTGCGGCAGAATTTGCGGCAGAGCCTGTTGTACGCAATGACCGGTGCCCAGCTGCGGCATTTGCAGGGCGAAGCGGCAGCCCGGCTCCCCGGCCAGACTGGCTTGCACCTGCTCGGCGCCGTGTCCGACCACGATTACGCAGTTATCTATGCCGGCAGCGCGCACTTCATGCCAGACCTGACCCAGCATGGTGCGCCCGGCCGCCTTGTGCAGTACTTTGGGCAGGTTGGATTTCATGCGCGTGCCTTTGCCGGCCGCCATGATGATAGCGGTAGTATTTATTGAATTTGTTGCCATAATGTTAATTCACTTGCCTTTCTTAAATATGATGGCTGGAGTAGATTTAAGTATTTGTAATTAAGTATAGCACAATACGGAAAAAAAATCTTGTAAATATCAAAAAAAATTTAGAAAAAGTCTGTTCAAACGGTCTTTTTAGATGTATTATATAAGATAGGAATTTTATCGGCAAGTTGCAGCCCTAAAAGAGAGGTGAGAAATATGGACGGCGACACTGGCAGTAAACCCAAGATAACAAAGTGCATAGATAGCGCCGGCCATGGCTGGTAAATGCCGTAATCGTGGTTTTGGCGCGCTCTGAAATAAGGAGGAATGTGTCATGCTGACGATTTATAGAACGCCGCAGCTGGGACAGGCGGATAATCCGCCGGCCATGCAGCAGGTGGCAACCATGCAGAAAGGGGATTGGCTGAATTTGGTTAATCCCACGCCGGAGGAAATTCGGCTGGTGAGCGAGCAGACCGGTATTGCCGAAGAGTTTATCCGTTATCCTCTCGATGATGAGGAATTGGCGCGTGTGGAAACGGAGGACGGCCAAATTCTGATTATCGTAGACGTGCCGGTGGTTACAAATTCGGCTGTAATTTATGATACCATGCCGCTGGGCATTGTGCAGAATGAAGATTTTTTTGTGACTATCAGTTTGAACCAGCTGGATTTGTATAACAGCTTTGCCGGCGGCCGGGTGAAATCCGCTGCAACCTTTAAGAAAACACGTTTGACGCTGCAAATTTTGCAGATACAAACCAATATATATTTGAAATTTCTGCGCGATATCAACCGCCGCTATGAAGCGCTGGAGGCCAGATTGCGCCAGAATATGAATAATGACGACCTGAACAGCCTGCTTAACCTGCAAAAGAGTCTGGTTTATTTTACCACTTCTTTGCGTTCTAATGATAAGGTTATGGAAAAACTTTTCCGCACCAGAACAATCCGTATGTATGAGGAAGACCGCGATTTGCTGGACGATGTGATTATTGAGAACAAGCAGGCGGTAGAAATGGCGGATATTTACACCACCATTTTAAAGAACTCCATGGACGCGCTGGCGGCGATTGCCAACAACAACCTGAGCAAGGTGATGAATTTTCTGGCGATGATTACGCTGATGGTGGCCGTGCCGACTTTTATCACCAGCTTTTTCGGCATGAATTTGCCAATGCCCCTGGCCGGCCATGCGCTGACCACTCTGGTGGTGCTGCTGGTGTGTATTCTGACAATCGTGCTGTGCTATGTTTTGCTGCGCAAAATCAATTCGATAAAGTGACGATAGATTATTAAAATTAATTTGAGAAGTGATAGAGTATGTTTACTGAGAATAAACAGCTGCGGCTTTTTCTGCTGTTGCTGCTGGTTGGCTCCGCGCTGGCTGCCGTGCCGTTGCTGAACGGCGGTTCGGCGGCTGATTATATGCTGACTCCTGCCATAGCGGCAATTTTGGTGGCACTGCTGACGCGCCGCCATGACGAGCGGCTGCCCCGGCTGTTTTTTGTGGCTTATCTGCTGATTGGCGGCGTTTATCTGTTGCTGGCGCTGCTAAATGTTTTTTTGCCGTTTGCGGATTTTTACAAAGACGCAGAGGCAATTTTGCCGCTTCTGTCGCTGCCTTTGTGGTTTTTGCTCTGGTTTGAAAGCGCGGAGCGCCGCCGGGCTTATGGTTTGCAGGGCGGTTGCTGGCGGCAATGCGCGCTGATAGCCGGCCTTTATGTGGCGCTGCTGTTGTTAAGGGAGGTTGTTTTTGCCTGCCTGGGCGAGAATGAATTTTCCCTGCCTGCTTTTTTGGTAGACGGTGCTGCCTGGTCTTTTTTACTCTTGCAGCTGCCGTTGGGCTTTTTCTTCTCGCTTGTTAATATTCTGGGCGAGGAATACGGCTGGCGTTATTTTTTGCAGCCGCTTTTGCAGAAAAAATACGGTCTGCGCCGTGGCGTGCTGCTGCTGGGCGTAATCTGGGGCGTGTGGCATTTGCCGGTGAAAATTATGAATTCACCGCAGCAGTGGCATTTTCTGCTGCTTATGCAGATAATAACCTGTATTTCTCTGGGGATTTTCTATGCCTGGGCATATTTGAAAACCGACAACATCTGGCTGCCGGTTATTCTGCATTATCTTAATAACAGCATAGTTGGTTTTGTTTCCGGTAATCAGGCCGCGGACGAAGCGCTGGCAACGGTTTCGGAAATGCTGTTATCCGGGCTGCTTTTGCTTGCTGTTGATTTGGCGCTGTTTGGCTGGGCAATTTTTTCGCCGTGCTTCAGGGCGGATAATGGTCGTTTGCCAACTATGAACGAGAGGGCGGAAAAAAAATATTAGGGGGATGAGAATATGGGCAGGGTTTATCGAAAACAGCTGGTGGAGGGGGTATGTATCCCGGCAATTATTCATAACAGCAATTATTTTCTTATTCAAATGGCTATTTACGCAGACGGTATTGTCAGCTGTTGGCATAAGAGTGATTTGCAGCAGTTTAAGGAAGACTTGCGCCGGGGCTGGGTGATGCCGAGCGTGCCGGAGGGCCAGTACCTTTCCGTACATAATCTGGGGGATTTTTTTATCCGGCAGGCGCGCTGGACGCATAACGCCGAAAGCTTTTATCAGCAGGTGTGGGAAATGGTGCAGGACCTTAACCCGGAAATGGCCAATATTTATCAGACCACGCCCAGCGAAACCGCCAAATGGGATAAGCTGCGGGTGGGATTTACGGCCAGCCCCACGCCCTGCAAGCAAAAGCCGGGCTTCGGCTATGATTTCTGGGACGGCAAGGGTAATTATATTTTCTGTCGGCAGGACGGCCGCTTGTATCTGACGGCGTTGACGGTTTTTGCGGACAAGACGGTGCAGCTGGACGGCATGGGGCCGAAATATTATAATATGGAAGAAATCGAGCAGCTTTTTGCCCAGGGCACGCTTTGCACCAAGCTGGCGCAGGAGGAATGGGTGACGATTTTTTGCCTGGGCGATTTGCTGCTGGCCCCCATGGAGGGCCTGTATGAAGTGTCGGTTCGGGATAAGCTGCAAGAGATTGCCGATGATTTGTCTGAACTGCTGGGCGAGGAGGACAGCATTGATATTTGCCGCCGGGCGTATCATTATTATCTGGAGGAGCCATGCGACTGGACGCGAGAGAACCTGCGGCAAAAATATGAAGCCGTGCCGGAACATCAGCGTATGTATCTGGGCGATATGGACAGCCGCGATAGCGATTATCGGCGCATTTTATATCACCCGGAGGATAAGCGGGAAGTTTAGCTATCAGGTTCAAAATTGGTTGTTGCCGGTATAAATAAACACCGTCGTTCTCTTGGAAAACGTCGGTGTTTATTTATGATTATGCCGTATAATGCTGTTTGGGGGCTGAAACAGGCGAACGAAAACTGGCATTGGCCGCCCGGTTGCGACACGTTTTTTTGCCGTCAGCATATATACTTATATTGATAAAGCTTTTGATTATATCTTTTATAAGTTTAGATGTTTGGACGGAGGGTGATTTTGATGGCGGATAAGCCGCAGGTTTTTCCCTTTAGGCGCGCTGAAGCGGAAACGGAGCCGCAGGCCAAACCCAGAGCCCGGCTTTGGGAGCAGCTGAAAAAAGATAAAGAAGATGCGGAGGGTCAGGAACTGCCAATCTGGCAGAAAGAATTTTGGGGCAAAAGCATACATATGCCCGATGTGGGCGTGGTGGATATTTTTTGTCTGGTGGCCGGGGTGTTGTTGGGTAAGGCGGCAGTTTTGGGCGGCCTTTATCCCTTTGGCATTGCCTTTGCCTCGGCGGCTGTTGTGAGTTATTGTCATTTTGCGCCGTTTTTGCTGGCGGCGGTATTGGTGGGCAGTCTGCTGGCGCTGGGTAAGGCCGCCTGGGTTTACGTGGTGGCTACGGGGCTGGCGGCGTTGGTTTTGTATCTGCGGCCGCGTGATGAAAAACGCGATTGGTTTGCCGTGCCGATTGTCTGCGCGGCGGCGCTGATTGCTCTGCGCTCGCTGGACTTGTTGCTGTTGGAGCAGATTTTGCCCTATAATCTGCTGCTGGTCTGTTTTGAGGGCTGTTTTGCGGCGGGGCTTTCGCTGGTTTTGCTGATTGCTTTGCGCATTTTGCAGGAGATTGAGGACATTAAAAGCCTGTCCGCGGACGAATTGGTCTGCCTGTTTGTGCTGTTTTTGGGCTGTATTTGCGGCTTTGGTGAATTTAACATTGGCGGCTTGCAAATTCGTGATGTGGTTAGCCGGTTGCTGGTACTGCTGGCCGGTCTTTGGGGCGGCGCCGGCGCTGGGGCTGGCGTGGGCGCATTAATGGGTATCCTGCCCAGTCTGGACCAGACCCTGCCGCCGGCTATGATTGGCATGTATGCCTTTGCCGGTTTGCTGGCCGGCGCATTCAAGGGCTTTAATCGGTTGGGCGTGGCTTTGGGCTTTTTGCTGGGCAATGTGATGCTGGGCATTTACATTATGGAAAGTCAGCAAATTCAAAACCATTTACTGGCCAGCTTTGTGGCGGTGGGTTTATTGTTCCTGCTGCCGGGCAGTCTGCTGAAACGTGGTGAGAAACTGTTTGCCGGCGTATCTCTGCGCAGTGTGGAGGACGAAAATAATAAGCGGCGGCTGCGCTTTTCCGCTCGGCGTTTGCAGAATGTGGCGCATTTTTTCCGGGATTTGGCCAACGGCTGCCGGGCTGTTGGGGCGGCGGACAAGCGTAATGAGGAGCAGGAGCGCAATGTGGAAATGGTTTTAAATCATCTCTGCAATCAGGTTTGTAATCGCTGTTCCATACATAATCTTTGCTGGTCAGTTGATGTGGAAGATACCTACCGTGGTGTAATGGGACTGTTTAATGTGGCCGAGCAGAAAGGTTTTGCTGATGTTAAAGATGTACCGGGCAATTTTGCACGGCGCTGCCCACATCTGCGCGAGCTGGTGGCAACCGTTAACTGCCTTTATGAATTGTATTGCCAGAATAATTACTGGCAGTTGCAGCAGGCCAGCAACCGGCTTTTTCTGGCCGGGCAGCTGGAGGGTACGGCGGAGGTTATGGACAAGCTGGCCGGGGAAATGCTGGATAACGGCGGCGATTTGAATTATATGGAAAAGGCGCTGGCGCGGCGGCTGGCTAAGCAGGGGCTTTCCGTCAGCGGTGTGCAGATAACTCACCTGGGCGAGAAAAATCTGGATTTCTGGGTTAATATGGAGGATTGCCCGGGTGAGGTGGCCTGCCGCGATATGGCGGCTAAAGAGGTCAGCCGGGTGCTGCAAAAGAAATTCCGCACGCAGGAGGTCAGCTGTGGCAATAACTGTGGCGTGGGTTGTTGTTTTCATATGCTGCGCGAGGGCGCGAATATGCTGTTTGTTGGCAAGGCGCAGTTGGCTAAAGAGGGCAACCCCATTTGCGGCGATAGCGGCGACAGTGTGACGTTGGGCGAGGGACGGCAGCTTTTGATGATTAGCGACGGCATGGGCGCAGGTATTCCGGCCGCCATGAAATCGGGCAGCGCGGTTAATATGCTGACGCACCTGCTGGAGGTTGGTTTTGACCGGTATACGGCGGTGGATACGGTGAATACCGTGTTGCTGCTGCAAGGCGGCGAGGAGGCATTTGTTACGCTGGATATGTGCATTATCGACCGCTATGACAACAGCGCGGAGTTTATTAAAACCGGCGCCGCGCCCAGCTTTATCAAGCGCGATGGCAAGGTGCAGGTGATTAAGAACGCCTCTTTGCCGGTTGGCATGCTGCAAACAGTGGACAAGGCCATTTTCAATGCCCAGCTGGAGGCCGGGGATATGGTGATTATGGCCAGCGACGGGCTGCTGGACGCGGATAATCAGACAGATTTGGACTGGCTGATTGGTCTGCTGGAGGACAACAGCATTGAGGACGCTCAGGTTATGGCCGAGTTTTTGCTGGGCAAGGCGGTGGCGCTTTCCGGCGGCCGTCTGAAAGACGATATAACCGTTTTGGTGGCGAAAGTGGCCTAGTTATAATTTAAGGAAATTGGGTTGATGATGATAATTTGTCGGCCCAATTTTCTGGCGTAGTTTACGGTTGCGCCGGTGCCGGTGCGCTGTTGCCCGTTATATACAGCCAGCAGCAAACTGGCATTTTCAACCATAAAATGGTTGCGCTCCTGCATACAATTTTTATGATATTCTTTGCTGACATAAAATATGAAATCTGCTCGGCGTACAATACTGAAATAGCGCTTTTGGGCGGCTTCCGGCCAGTTTTGGGGTTGCGTTGCACAGGGCAGAATACAATGCAGCTTCAGTGTGGGGTTGGTATCTCGCAAATTTAAAACGGCTTCTGCCGCCCAGGTATCAACGCCCAGAGCCATGCCGGAAAAGAAATTTTTATAGCCCATGGCTATTAATTTAAGGATTGTGTTATTTATTGTTTCTTTTAATTTAATACAGGCCGGGTCTGCTTCATTATAGCCCCAGGGGAAGCTTTGGGGGCGGTGTCCCGTAAATGCACAAGCTTTCATAAATATTATTCTCTACCTTTACAAATAATATAGTGCGTACACGCACTATATTATTATAGCTTATATTTTATTAAAATACAAGCAGAGGTGGAACAATTATGATAAAGTTTGATAGGCTGTGGCTTACCATGAAGCGAAAGGGTATCAGCCAATATAATCTGATAAAGGATTATGGTATTGACAATGCTCAATTACACAGACTGCGCCATGATATGATTGTTAAGACAATTATTATAAACAGGCTTTGTCATATTCTGGACTGCCGTGTTGAAGATATAATGGAATATGTGCCTGATGAAGATATTTCTACAATATATGAATGAAAATGTTCCTGCAAATTGTCGGGAACATTTTTTTAGCTTAAAAGAGGTTTTTTATTAAGTTTAGCGAATAAAGCAATAGTTATATTTTAAATTAGTTTGGAGTGTTTTTGTGCCAATTTTGCCGCACTTGCAGAAAAATCTGCAAGGCTTTTTAACGCCGCCCTGGCCGCTGCTGGTGGTGGCATTATCCGGGGGGCGCGATAGCGTGGCGCTGCTGCACGGGCTGGTGCAGCTGCAAAAGCAGGGCGATTTTGCTCTGCTGGCGGCGCATTTTAACCATGGCCTGCGCGGTGCGGAGTCGGACGGGGACGAAGCTTTTTGCCGGGATTTTTGCGCACAGCTGGGGGTTGAGTTTTTCTGTGGCCGAGCGGCCGATTTGGTTGGCGGTGGTGAGAATAAGGCGCGCGAGCGGCGTTATGCCTGGCTAAATCAGGTTTGCGATGCGGAGCAGAACAAGGGGTATCAGCCGGTTTGGCTGGTTTGCGCGCATCATCAGGAGGACCAGGCGGAAACCTTGCTGCTGCATTTGCTGCGTGGCAGCGGTACGGCCGGGCTGGCGGCAATGCGCCGGCAAAACGGACGTTTACTGCGGCCGCTGTTAACGGCCAGCCGGCTGGAGATTGAAAGTTATCTGGCGGCGCACAATTTGAATTGGCGCGAGGACTCTACCAATGCCGGGCTGGATTATACGCGTAATCGGCTGCGGCATCTGCTTCTGCCTTTGCTTAAGGAATTTAATCCGCGTGTAAATCTGGCTTTGGCGCAGACGGCGGAGGTGGCGGCGGCAGAAAAGGACTTTTTGCAGGAATATGCACAGCGGCATATGCAGCAGGCTATGCTTGACGCAGCAGAGGGCGCGGCGGCTTATCCGCTGTCTTTATGGCAAAAGGAGCCTTTGGCTATACAGCGTTTATTGGTGCGCCTGCTTTGGCAGGCGGCGCGGCAATGCCCGGTTTGCTCTTTAAGTTTTGAGCAGACGGAGGCTGTTATAAATTTGCTCCCTCATAAAACCCTTCATTTGCCGGGCGGCGTGGCGGCGGTTAAAAATGACGGCTGGTTAAAATTTTTTTGTTTGCCGGCGGCCGAGATGAGCCGGCGGCGCGCCAAAAGCCGGGGCGGTTATGAAAAACACGAAAAAAATGGCAGGAAAAAAATTTAATTTGTTTATTTTTAGTTTATATAAGTAGATTAAAATTGCTTTAGTAGCTATTTTGAAAATTTTGACGGAATTTTATAAAAAAAATTGCCAAACATATTTAATATGTGTTATAATATAATGTGATATGATTTGATATGCTGTCATATCAGGATTTCGCAGTAAGGAGTGAATATAAGCTTTGCAAAAGCAATTAAAAAATGTGACAATCTTTCTGCTGCTGGTTTTAATGGTGGTTTCACTGTATATGATTAGCGCAGATACTGAACCCCAGGCCAGAGAATTAAGCTATATGGGCGAGTTTCGGCCGATGGTGGTCAGTGGGCAGGTTGCCAGCGTGGAGGTTCGGCCGCAGGGCAATGATACCACGATTTACACTGGCAAACTGAAAAACGGTTCTGAATTTTATACGCAAGGGCCGGCTGATGAAGGAATTTCAGAATTTTTTGAGGAAAACGGCGTTACCGATGTTCATTATAACGGTGTGCCGGAGCCTAATTTCTGGACACAGCTGCTGTTATCGCTGTTGCCGATTTTGCTGATTGGCGCATTTCTGTTCTTTATGCTCAATCAGGGACAGGGCGGCGGCAAGGTTATGCAGTTTGGCAAAAGCCGGGCGCGGCTGCATCTTGATGAGAAAAAACGCACCACCTTTAAGGACGTGGCCGGCATTGACGAGGTCATTGAAGAATTATCGGAAGTGGTGGATTTTCTGAAAACGCCCAAGAAATATAACCAGCTGGGCGCGCGTATCCCGAAGGGCGTTCTGCTCTATGGTTCGCCGGGTACTGGTAAAACTCTGCTGGCCAAAGCGGTGGCTGGCGAGGCTGGCGTACCGTTTTTCACCATCAGCGGTTCCGATTTTGTGGAAATGTTTGTTGGCGTGGGCGCTTCCCGTGTACGCGATTTGTTTGATACTGCTAAGAAGCATGCGCCCTGCATTATCTTTATTGATGAGATTGATGCTGTGGGCAGACAGCGCGGCTCCGGCGTGGGCGGCGGCCATGATGAACGCGAGCAGACTTTGAACCAGCTTCTGGTGGAGATGGACGGCTTTTCCGCTAACGAGGGCATTATTGTGCTGGCTGGTACCAACCGTCCGGATATTCTGGACCCGGCTTTGCTGCGTCCTGGCCGTTTTGACCGGCAGATTGCGGTTGGCGCACCGGATATCAAGGGGCGCGAGGCCATTTTGCGTGTGCATGCACAGGGCAAGCAGATTGCTGACGATGTGGATATGAAAGTTATTGCCAAGCGCACGCCGGGCTTTACCGGTGCTGATTTGGCTAACTTGCTGAATGAGGCAGCATTGCTGGCGGCGCGGCGCAATAAGGTTAAGGTGGAAATGGTTGAGGTTGAGGAGGCCGTGGAGCGTGTAATTGCCGGACCGGAGAAGAAATCTCATGCCATAAATCCGCGTGAGAAAAAGCTGGTTTCTTATCATGAGGCTGGCCACGCTGTAACCAACTATTATTTGGAAAATACCGACCCTGTGCATAAGGTCAGCATTATTCCGCGTGGTATGGCCGGCGGCTATACGCTGATGCTGCCGGAGGAGGACGTTAATTATCAGACCAAAACCCGTATGCTGGAGCAGGTTGTGGTGATGTTGGGCGGCCGGGTGGCCGAGCAGTTAATGCTTGGTGATATCAGTACTGGCGCCAGCAATGATTTGGAACGCGCAACGGATATTGTGCGCCAGATGATTACACGCTATGGCATGTCTGAAAAGCTGGGTTCTCTGACCTTTGAAACTGACCGCAACCATATTTTCCTGGGGCGCAGTTTGGGGGCGGAACGCAATTACAGCGAGGAAACAGCCTGTGAGATTGATAAAGAAGCCAAGGCCTTAATGGACGAATGTTATCAGCGCTGTACGGATATTTTGTCAACACATACCGATAAGCTGAATATTATTGCTCAGGCTTTGATGGAACATGAAACTCTTGACGCTGACGCTTTCTATCGTTTGATGGAGGGCAAGGCGGAAGAAGATGAAAATAATAATGGTGAGGACGGTGCAGCATCGGCTGGGTTTGAGCCGGAAATGGCAACCGCCGCACCGCTTAATGGTACTTCCCCGGTGGATAGTATTTTGGCGGCCAAGTTGCCGCATTGGCCGGCAGAGGGCAGGCTTTAGGAGGCCTGTCCGGAATAGCAAAAGAGGAATGATTGACAAAAATGTTTACTTGTTTTTGACAATTTGTGAATTGGGTAAGGGGTTTATAAGCTCTTTACCCTTTTTCGCGTATCAGACAGCCTGACCTTAAATATGAAAGGGAGTATAGCTATGAATAAACAGATGGAGCGCATAAACGCCATTCTGCGTCACCCGGCTTATCAAAGCTGGATTGTGGCTAATAATCAGGCAGAGCAGGGCCGGGATTTTTGCCGGCATGGCGTGGAGCATGCGTTTGATGTGGCGCGGATTGCTTATGCCCTTTGGCTGGATTGCGGCGGCAACCCCGTGGCCAAGGATATTGTTTATGCGGCGGCTTTGCTGCATGATGTTGGGCGCTGGCAGCAATATGCCGACGCTGACGTTGACCATGCGGAGGCCTCGGCGGAGTTGGCGGAGCCGCTGCTTCTGGAGGTTGGTTATCACCCGGAGGTGGCGGCGGAAATCTGCCGGGCGGTACGTCTGCACCGCAAGGGCGCAGATAGCGGACTGCCGCAGATTTTAAGCCAGGCGGACAAGTTGAGCCGTCCCTGCTTTTTATGTCCATCTCGGGCTAAATGTGCCTGGCCGGAGCAAAAGAAGAATACGGAATTAATTTATTAAAAAATATCATAAAAATATCATAAAAGGAGTTTGGTAATTAGCGTGAATTCTGATTATTTTAACCTGACCTGGTTGGCGCCGGGGCCTAATGCTTCACAGTCGCAGCGGTTGCAACAGGAAATGAATAATATTGGCGTTGGGGATTTTGCCAGCCGATATATGAGCAATAAGGGTGATTTTTATGTATTGCGTGCGGAAAATCTGCGCGCGGCTGCCGCTAACATATTAAAGCAGGAATTCTTATCCAAGGGCGCTGATGCAGCGGTTCATTCGCAGGTGATTTTGAACCGGCCGGAGCGTTCATCGGTGTTGATGATGGCTACGGCTGCTCAATATGCCAGGATTTGTCTGGGGCTGCGCCGGCAGCAGTTTGATTTGCCGATTCTGGCCGGCGAAATTGCTCAGGCGCTGGTGAATATTCGCCGGGAGGTCTGGGATTTGCCATTGTCTTCGGTTAAGGGGCGCAGTTTACATTTAAGCACGGACACGCAGATTATGGGCATTTTAAACCTGACGCCAGATTCCTTTTCTGATGGTGGCAGTTACGCTGATGAGGAGCAGGCTGTGGCGAGGGCTTTGCAAATGCAGAAAGAGGGCGCTTATATTATTGATGTGGGCGGAGAATCCACCCGGCCGGGACATCAGCAGATTAGCGCCGACGAAGAAATAAGCCGGGTGGTGCCGGTTATTCAGCGTCTGCGCGCGGAAAGTGATGTTCTGATTTCTATTGATACCTATAAAGCGCCGGTGGCGGCGGCGGCTTTGGCGGCCGGGGCGGATATTATCAACGATATCTGGGGGCTGCAATATCCGGAAGATAATGAACATCAGATGGCGGCTTTGGCTGCGGCGCAGGGTTGTCCGGTAATTGTTATGCATAATCGGATTGTCCAGCAGTGTAAGAATAAGGAATACGAGCCGGCCATGGCGCAGGAACTGCCGCGTTTTTTCCGGCAGGCGCGACGCATTGCCCGGGCGGCCAGCATGAAAGATGAACAGCTTATTCTGGATATTGGATTTGGTTTTGGCAAAAATGCGGAGCAGAATATGCAGGCTTTGGCGCAGACCTCTGCTTTGCGTGTATTGGGGCGGCCAATTCTGATTGCAGCGTCGCGTAAATCTACGCTGGGTCTGTTGACGGGCAAGCCCGTGGAACAGCGGCTGTTGGCTACGGCGGCAACTACGGCGGCGGCGGCGCTGGCCGGAGCCGCATTGGTGCGTGTGCATGACGTGGCCGAGGCGGCCGATGTGCTGGCAGTTTGTCGGCCGATGTATCAAATAAACTGCGGCCAGAATTTAAACAGTTAAAATTAAGCAAAATAAGCATAAAATCAAAAAGAATTAATTAAATATAAAAAATTTTTAATTAGGAGAAAATAATTTAATGTTTAATGAAATTTCTCATCAAGATAAAATTATTTTACCGGATTTAAGCTTTTGGGCCTGTCATGGCGTTTTGCCGCAGGAACATGAACAGAAACAGGAATTTCGTCTGGGCGTAACCTTGATTTTGGATACCTGCGAGGCCGCGGAAAGCGATGATTTGGCGGACACGGTTGATTATGGTCAGGTTTACCGCCAGATTGAAAAAATTATGATGGGTGAGCGGCATAATCTGCTGGAGAGTTTGGCTTCAGAGATTGCGCATATGCTGTTGGCCGATGAGTTGGTGCAGGCGGTGACGGTGCGTTTGGAGAAATGCGCCGCGCCGCTGGCGCCGATGTTTAATGCGCCGGCCATTCTGGAGATAACCAGGACGGTGGCGGATTATGGATTATGAGCCTAAGGAGCCAGGCCGACACCTGATTTATCTGGGGCTGGGCAGTAATCTGGGGCGGCGCGCAGCCAACCTGCATGCCGGTTTGCAGCTTCTGCAAGCGGCCGGGCTACGGATTGAGGTGCTTTCCAGCGTTTATGAAACCGCGCCTTGGGGCGGTGTGGAGCAGCCGGATTTTTATAATCTGGTGGCGGCCGGCTCGACTGAGTTGGCGCCGCTTGAGTTGTTGCAGCTGGCTAAAAGCGTGGAAAAAACGGTGGGCCGAAAGCCTGGCGAGCGTTGGGGTGCGCGCGTATTGGATATTGATATATTATTATATGATGAAATTTTATATGAGGAATTGACTTTTTCCGCCCAAGGGCTTATAATTCCACATAAAGAGATGTATCATCGAGCGTTTGTTTTAGCGCCGTTTTTGGAAATTGCGCCGGGTGTTGAATTGCCCGGCCAGCCGCAGAGCGCGGCGGAACTTTTGGCGCAGCTGCCACCGGCGGAACGTCAGGGTGTACGGCCGTTGGGAGCGCTTGTTGATTTGCTTGAACCAATAGCTTAAAAAATTAAGTTGCTATGAAAGGGGTATGAGGAAATGGAATTAATTAAAAGTGTGGCCGAGATGGCGGAGTTGGGGCGTAAGTGGCGTGCTGAAAATAAGCGCGTGGGGTTGGTTCCGACCATGGGTTATCTGCATGAGGGGCATTTGGAGTTGGCCAAACAGGCCGTGGCGGAAAATGACCTGACGGTTATCAGCATTTTTGTCAATCCCATTCAGTTTGGTGCTAACGAGGACCTGGACGTTTATCCACGTGATTTGGAGGGGGATTTGGCCAAGGCGGAGTCTGTGGGCGTGAAATACGCTTTTGCGCCGGAGGCGGCAGATATGTATCCGACTGGCTTTGCGACCACTATGGACGTGGCCGGAGTTACGCAGACATTATGCGGCGCCAGCCGGAAAGGGCATTTTCAGGGCGTTTGTGTGGTTTTAAGCAAGCTTTTTAATCTGGTGCAGCCGTATAGGGCGTATTTTGGGCAGAAAGACGGTCAGCAGCTGGCTGTGGTGCGCAAATTGGCGCAGGATTTGAATATGCCGGTGGAAATTTGCGGCGTGCCGATTGTGCGTGAGGCGGACGGGCTGGCTAAAAGTTCCCGTAATGTTTATCTGGACGAGGAATGTCGTAAACAGGCGCTGGTGCTTAGTCAAAGCTTGCAGGTGGCCAAGCGTTTGTATGACGAGGGTGAGCGTGACGCGGGCCTGATTAAGGCGGCAGTGCAGGCGCATATTGAAACGGCACCTCTGGCTCAGATTGAATATGTTGAGTTGGTGGACGCCGTCACCATGCAGCCGGTTTTAAAACCGGAAAAGCCGGCCATGCTGGCGTTGGCGGTGCGTTTTAAGACAACACGCCTGATTGATAATATAATTTTGGGTTAAAATTAAAAATTTTGGGATAAATTATAAATTAAAAAATAGGGAAAGGCTGGAATTCTGCTAATGAATAAGCTTTTAATTGTGGTTGATTATCAAAAGGATTTTGTGGACGGCTCACTGGGCTTTGCCGGTGCGGAAATGCTGGACGAAGTTATTGCGGCCAAGGTTCAACAGTATCAGGCGGCAGGGGATAAGGTTGTGGTGACGATGGATACTCATGAGGCTGATTATTTGCGCACACAGGAGGGACGGCGGCTGCCGGTTCGCCATTGTCAGCGCGATACAGAGGGCTGGTGCGTTTATGGCCAGACCGCGGAGTTGGTTGAGGATTGTCGCGCTTTTGAAAAGCCAACCTTTGGCTCGGCTGCATTGTTTGATTATCTGCGCAATTCTGCTTGTTTTGAGCAGATTGAACTTTGTGGTTTGGTTAGTAATATGTGCGTGCTTAGTAATGCGGTTTTGGCCAAATGCGCGCAGCCGGAGGTTCCGATAGTTATTGACGCTTCTGCCTGCGCCGCGCCAGACCCGGCGATGCATAAAGCCGCTTTGCAGGTTTTGGCTGGTTTGCAGATTGAGATTATTAATAAGTAAATTTTTACAAGTTACTTTTTAACAAAAAATAATTTTAAGAAATAGCTTGCATTTCTCGTAAAATAGTGTATTATTATATATACTGAATATACGCTTTAAATGATGTAGGCGTTGATGCGCGCCCCTTGGAGGTTAAAAGCATAATGAATCTTACCATGTTAAAATCCAAATTGCACCGGGTTACGGTAACAGAAGCAAACTTGAACTATGTCGGCAGTATCACGATTGACTCTGATTTGATGGCTGCCGCCAATATTCTGCCTAATGAACAGGTGCATGTTGTGGATAACAACAATGGCTCCCGATTGGTTACATATGCCATTCCCGGGCCGGCTGGCTCCGGCGTAATCTGTCTGAACGGTTCTGCGGCCAGACTGGTACAGCCCGGTGATATTGCAATTATCATGGTTTACGCTATGATGAGCGAGGAAGAAGCCAAAACATTTGAACCGACCGTGGTGTTGGTGGACGAAAAAAACCGGATTGCTGAGGTTTTTGCTGAGAAGCACGGCGAGGTTAAATAAACCCGAATAAGCAAAAAAATAACACTGGTCTTTAACCAGTGTTATTTTTTTTGTTTATCCGGCGCCTGTCTGTTCCAGAGAGGGCGGCAAAGCCTGATGTTAACCATATAACCAGTTCTTGCCCTGCTGCATAAGCTAATATTAAAAGCTGATAAAACATAGCAGGGCAAGGAGAATATAAAGATGAGAATATATTTTGACAATAGCGCCACAACCCGGCCTTATCCGGAAGTTGTGTCTGCGGTAAATCAGGCGCTGCTGGAGAATTGGGGCAATCCCAGCGGTATTCACAGCTTTGGCCGTGATGCATATGATGCGTTGAGCGCGGCCAGAAAGCAGGTTGGAGGGTTGATTAATGCCGAGCCGGGCGAAGTTTATTTTACTTCCGGTGGCACGGAAGCTGATAATCTGGCAATTTTGGGCGTGGCCGGGCGTTTCCAGCGTGGTCATATTATTACCAGCAGTATTGAGCATGCGGCGGTTTTGGGCTGTTGTCACTATCTGGAGGAGCAGGGTTTTGATATTACCTTTTTGCCGCCGGACGCAGAGGGAATAGTCAGCGCGGCGCAGGTGGCGCAGGCTTTGCGTCCGGATACGCTGCTGGTTAGTTTGATGTTGGCTAATAATGAGATTGGCTCCATTCAGCCGGTGGCGGAAGTTGGCCGGCTGCTGGCGGAGCATGGCGTGCTGCTGCATACCGATGCGGTGCAGGCTGTCGGCAAGCTGCCGGTTGATGTGCAGCAGCTGGGCGTGGATATGCTGACTATTTCCGGTCATAAAATTAACGGCCCCAAGGGTATTGGCGCGCTTTATGTGCGGCATGGGGTGGATTTGCAGCCGCTGCTGTTTGGCGGCGGTCAGGAGCGGAGGCTGCGCAGTGGCACAGAAAATATGCCGGGGATTGTTGGCCTGGGCGTGGCGGCTGAAATAACAGCGAAACGCTGGCCGCAGCAGGCCAGACAGGCGGCGGCGGTGCGTGACTGTTTCTGGCATGAGTTGCAGCAGCTGATAGGCGGCGTTGTGGTTAATGGCGGTTGGAGCCAGCGTTTGCCGGGCAATTTGAATTTAAGTTTTCAAGATGTGGAGGGTGCTGCGCTGTTGTTGTTTCTGGATTTGGCTGGGGTGGCGGTAAGCGCGGCTTCTGCTTGCAGTTCCGGTCGGGCAGAACCCTCCCATGTTTTGCAGGCCTTGCAGTTGCCGGAATGGCGGCTGAAAAGTTCTGTGCGTTTAAGCTTTGGCTGGGAAAATACACTGCTGGAGGCGCGGCAGGCCGCTAAAATTTTTGCGGAGCAGGTTGAACTGCTGCGCCGGGATAAAGCCTGAAAATGTTAAAGGGGGCGTTATAATGATTTGGCTGGCCTTTATTTTTTGTGCTTTGCTGTTTCTGCCCACGCTGCTTTGCTGCCTGGTTGGCGGTTGGCTGCTGTTGTTTGGGCTGGCGGCGCTGGCCTGCTGGCTGGTTATTGGCTGGTGGATTTGGCTGGCCTGGCTGGACTGGCGGCGGCAGGCTGAATATGATGATTATGTATAATAAAATTGGCTGAAAATTTAGGTGGGCAGGTTTAGGCCTGTTGCAAATTGGGCATAAGAGAATTAACAAACATTTAGCGCAAAGCGCAACACGAAAAAATGGAGATGATACTTATGCTTAAATTTGAACATAATACTCGCCCGGAGAATTTGTCTGAAAATTATTGGCAGCAGCTGCGCCGGCGCAACCGACAGCGTCGGCTGATTGGGGCCTGGGTTTTGCTGTTTATGCTGGCGTTGGCAGTGTATGGGGTGATTAGCTGGTTGCATGAGCCGGCGGTGGCTATTGCTGGCGACAATCTGCCTTTTCGTTTGCATATTGTGGCAAACAGTGATAATGCCGCCGACCAAACGCTGAAATTGCAGGTGCGTGACGCGGTGGTGGCTTATTTAACGCCTTTGCTGGCAGATGTTGAAACTGCCGAGGAAGCGCGAGCGGTGGTTATGGAAAATATACCGCAGTTGGAGGCGCTGGCGGCTGGTATTACGGCTGATTTTGGGTATGGCGCTTATGCGGAGGTGGGGCATTTTGATTTTCCGGCCAAGCGCTATGGGCAGGTTTATATGCCGGCCGGGGAGTATCCGGCTCTGCGGTTGGTGCTGGGCGAGGGCGTGGGGCATAATTGGTGGTGCGTGTTGTATCCGCCGCTGTGTTTTGTTGATGAGTGTGGTGAGTTCCAAATCTGCGGCGAAGGCGAAAACGCCGGTTTGTTGGTTAGCCAGCAGGGTGAGCGGCAAGTTCGCTTAAAAATTTGTGAAATATTTTATGATAAGTAGGTTTGGCAGGTATTTTTCAGGGCGGCCAGGCATAGGTTGTCTTGAGGTGGTTTTAGATGTTCAAAATTTCTGATTTGCGGAATAAAGATATTATTAGTTTAAGCGATGGCAAAAGGCTGGGGCCAGTGCGCGATGTTGAGGTTGATTTGGCGGCCGGGCGTATTATGGCGCTGGTTCTGCCGGGGAACAGCCGTTTTCTGGGTGTTTTCAGCAAGGGCGAGGATATTGTTGTTCCCTGGGAGCGGATAAAGAAAATTGGCGTTGACGTGGTGCTGGTGGAGTACAGCCCGGATAATTTAGCGCCTGCGCCTGGTCGTCGCCGTCGCCGGCAGGCAGATACCGAGGAGATGGAGAATGAAGAACTGGATATGCTTTGGAATGAATAAATTACAGTAAAATTTGGATATTTTTGCTTGACAGTAACCGCCAAAATGTAGTAAAATTGAAAATAATAAATTCCAGTCGGCTAAAGCCAACTGGATTAATTCACACTAAACTCTGGCTTCGATTTTGGCTCGCCAATCGTTAAGTGTTTCAAGCGGATTCCAGTCGGCTAAAGCCAACTGGATTAATTCACACTAAACTCTGGTTTCGCCTTTGGCTCGCCAATCGTTAAGTGTTTCAAGCGGATTCCAGTCGGCTAAAGCCAACTGGATTAATTCACACTAAACTCTGGCTTCGCCTTTGGCTCGCCAATCGTTAAGTGTTCATTAAGGGGGTTATTGTCTGTTATGCGCTGTTCATTTTGTGGTCATCCTGACTCTAAAGTTCTGGATTCCCGGCCGGTGGAAGATGGGCGCAGTATTCGGCGGCGCCGGGAGTGTTTAAGTTGCGGTAAGCGCTTTACCACCTATGAGCGAGTGGAGGAAACTAACCTGCTGGTAGTTAAGCGTGATGGCAACCGGGAAATTTTTGATAAAACCAAAATTTTGGCCGGTTTGGTGCGCGCCTGTGATAAGCGTCCTGTGCCGGCGCTGGTTTTGGAGCAGCTTGTGGCTGATATTGAAAAGGAACTCAAAAATTCTGCGGAGAGAGAAGTTCCGGCCATGCGCATTGGCGATATGGTGATGGAAAGGCTGCGCGCGGTTGATGACGTAGCCTATGTGCGTTTTGCTTCGGTGTATCGTAAATTTGAAGATGTGGAAACATTTTTGCAGGAGATACATAAAATGATGGAAAGCAAAGAAGAAAATTGATTTTAAGAGGAAGGCTGATTGCGGCCTTCCTCTGTTTTATAAGCAGCGAAAAGTGGATATTTAGTCGAAGCAGGCTGGATAATAGCGGAGGCTGGCGAGATATAGTGGAAATGCACGATAAGTTAACCGGGACAAGTATTGATTTTCAGGCGAAAAAAGACTATAATTTTACTTGCTTGTAAGAAATTACAAAAATTTGATGAAAAGGAGGATACCGTAATGAAAAACAATGAAATATTGAAAAATTTGGTTTATGATTGTATGAGCGGTCTGTTAGATAATAACTGCAACCAAACAACTGAACTGAAACTTGTTCAAGATGAATTTGTTGATGGCTTATTTTGCGAGCAGGCTTATGAAGAAGTTTTTTTAGCCAATCAACGCTTGTGTCAGCGTTTGGGCGTGCAAGCGGATAAAGACGTTGAAAGCATTATTGATAATTTGTTAGCGATAAGCAGACATTTGGCTCTTAAGATGTATGATTATGGTGTTCGGTTTTCCTCGGTGCCCAGCAAGTAGCTGATTGTTTCTCAAACATATTGTTGAGTTTATATTGCAGGTTGCAAAAAACAAAAGGTGACTAGCCAAATTGGTTAGTCACCTTTTGTTTGATAGATTTTAATGCCAGCGTTCGGCGTTTTCCGGTATTGGTTGGCCGGCGGCCAGAGAGGCGGCGGCTTGCAGAACTCTCTGATTTTCTGAACCGCGGAAATTCAACTCCAGATTGCGCTGTGCCTGAATAAAAGGGCCGTCAATCAGCGTATCGGTCAGCGCCAGCAGCCGGTTTATGGACGGGTCGTTCATTTGCAGCAGCTGTTCAAAGGTATAGCCGGTGTAAATAGCCAACTCCAAACCCTGCTGCTTGATTTGCTGTGCCAGCGGCAATAGGGCGGCCGCCTGAGCCAGCGGTTCGCCGCCGCTGAAAGTTACGCCGGAAAGCAGCGGATTTTTTTTAATTTGCGCCATGATTTCGTCTGGACTGGTTTCTTCGCCGCCATCAAAGGCCCAGGTTTGCGGATTATGGCAGCCGGGACAATGGTGAGGGCAGCCCTGCACAAAAACCGTCAGACGAATGCCGGGGCCGTCGGTAATGGAATCGTTAACAATCCCGGCCAGACGCAGTTTGGGCGGCGTTTGGCAATCAGCCGACATTATGCTTTACCCGGTCTTTTTCCTCGGCGCGTTTGGCGTTATTGAAGCGGTCCAGAGTGCCTACAAGATAGCCGGTGATACGGCGGATACGCTCAAAGCCTACGCCCTCGCCTACCATAATGTCGTTTTCAGTCGTTTTGTTTGTTTGGTTAGTCATGTTAAAATCCTCCTTAGGCCAGTGCATTGGGATTTGCCTGGCGTTCATTTTCTTCATTGATATCTCCGCAATAGCCACATGTTTCAGCATTGCCGCGCAGTGTGGCCTTGATAGCGCGCAGCTTGGACTGACTTACGCCCTCGCCCTCATGACGGCCGCAGCGAGGGCAAACCTCATTGATAATGCCGCTGTAACCACAAACGGGGTCGCGGTCTACCGGGTGATTAATGGAACCATAGCCAATACCAATTTGTTGCATATAGCGTACAATTTGTTCAAAAGCTTCAATATTTTTGGCGGTATCGCCGTCTAATTCTACATATGAGATATGGCCGGCGTTGGTTAGTTGATGATAGGGTGCCTCAATTTTCAGTTTTTCATAAGCGCTGATTGGATAATATACCGGTACATGGAAACTGTTGGTATAATAATCGCGGTCGGTAACACCGGGAATGATGCCGAACTTTTTCTTATCAATGCGGATAAAGCGCCCTGACAGACCCTCGGCCGGTGTGGCCAGCAGCGTGAAATTAAGCCCGGTTTCTTCTGACTTGTGGTCGCAGTATTCACGCATGAAGCTGACAATTTCCAACCCCAGATTGCGTGATTCCATTGATTCACCATGGTGACTGCCGGTCAGCGCCACTAGCGTTTCCGCCAGACCAATAAAACCGATGGACAGAGTACCGTTTTTCAAAACCTCGCCCACCTCGTCGTCGATACCCAGCTCCCGGGAACCCAGCCAAACGCCTTGTCCCATCAAAAAAGGAAAGTTGCGTACTTTTTTGTGAGATTGTATTTTGAAACGGTCCAGCAGCTGTTCAGCTACCAAATCCATTTTACGCTCCAAATCATCAAAGAACAAATCAAGGTTATGGTTGGCCTTGATTGCCAGACGCGGCAGGTTGATGGAAGTAAAACTCAGGTTGCCGCGGCCATAAGTAATTTCCTGCTGGGGGTTGTAATGGTTGCCCAAAACCCTGGTGCGGCAGCCCATATAGGAAACTTCAGTTTCCGGGTGGCCGGGTTTGTAATATTGCAGGTTGAAAGGCGCGTCAATAAATGAAAAGTTTGGGAAAAGTCGCTTTGCGCTTACCCGGCAGGCCAGTTTGAACAGGTCATAGTTGGGATCTTCCGGGTTAAAGCTGACGCCGGCCTTAACTTTAAAAATATGAATAGGGAAAATCGGCGTTTCACCCTGGCCAAGGCCGGCCTCAGTGGCCAGCAGAATATTTTTAATGGCCATGCGTCCCTCGGGTGAAATATCGGTGCCGTAATTAATTGAAGAAAAGGGGGTTTGCGCGCCTGCGCGGCTATGCATGGTGTTCAGATTATGCACCAGCGCTTCCATGGCCTGGAATGTATGACGGTCAGTTTCCTGCAAAGCCTTATCATAAGCAAATTGCGCGCAGTGTGTAAAGATTTCCTCTGGCATGGCGCTGGGCAGCTGCTGATTTAAAGCGGCTTGCAGTCGGGGTACAAACTGCTCGTGCAGGGTAATGCGCGGCTGCATATTGTCGTCCTGTTCCGCCAAATTTTGGAAAAAATCTTTAGTTTGCGCTAAATTTAAGGGAAATTCCGGCCAAAGCAATTCCGCTGCCTTAAAAAAATTGCTGATATAAAGTTTTTTGAAAGTTTTGGCCACGCCAGGCGCCATACAATAATCAAAATTGGGTACGCTCTGGCCGCCATGTTGGTCATTTTGATTGGACTGGATGGCGATACAGGCCAGCGCGGTGTAGCTGGAAATATCATTGGGCTCACGCAGAAAGCCATGACCGGTGGAAAAACCGTTTTTGAACAAGTCCAGCAGATTAATCTGGCAGCAAGTTGTGGTCAGGGTATAAAAATCAAAATCATGAATGTGAATGTCACCCTCAGCGTGCGCTTTACTTTGTTCAGGAGTCAGCACATATTTTTCATAATAATCTTTGGCGCCCTCGCTGCCATATTTCAGCATGGTGCCCATGGCGGTATCGCCGTCAATATTGGCATTATCACGCTTCATATCGGAAAGCAGCGAGTCGGTGTTGGTTAACTCGTCATAAATACGCATCAGGCGCGTGTTCATTTCTCGGCTGCGTGTGCGCTCAGAGCGATAAATTATATATTTGCGCGCCACAATGGCGTAACCATTTTCCATTAACACGGTTTCAACGGTGTCCTGAATATCTTCAATGCCGGGCGCCTCGCTTTGGAAAGCGGCAAAAAGCTTGTCTTCAGCCAGCTGAGCCAGCCGCTCACATTCTGACATTTCCGTGACTCGGCCGCTGGCTTCCATAGCCTTATGAATAGCGTCGCTGATTTTGCTGATATCATAGGGTACCAGACGGCCGTCACGCTTGATAATACTGTCAAACATAAAAAAAGCCTCCTAATCGCTTGCCGCAGTAAATTGCCTGTTGATAACAATTTATTGTGGTTTGTGATGCAGCGGTACGTATATTTAGTAGGCAGTACCGTGCAGAAATATTATCTCACACAATGCTCAATCTGTCAAGGGCTAGTTTCTGAAAATATTTTGTCAATATTAATTGCAAATTCCTGAAAGATGTGATATAATAAAACATCAACTTTATTTTTTAGCGAAGTGACGAATATTAGGGAGGCCGAAAAAATGGGTTTGCCAGCCGCGGAGCAGACGGAGGCTTTTGCAGAAATTTTGCGTGAAATTCAGGCGGAAATTGCCCTGGCTCAGGAGCGCGGCGTTTATGCAGCGCCCAGAGTTCAGCTGCTGGCAGTTTCTAAAACGGTTGATTGCGGCCGGGCGGCGGCCTGCTGGCAGGCCGGTCAGGCTTTGGGTTTGGCTGGGCTGGCGGAGAACAAGGTTCAGGAGCTGGCACAGAAATGTGCTCAATTGCCGCCGGAGGTTTGCTGGCATTTTATTGGTCATTTGCAGACAAATAAGGTTAAACAGGTTTTGGGTCGGGCGGCCTTGCTGCATTCTTTGGACAGCTGGCGTCTGGCTTTGGAGTTGGAACGCCGGGCGGCGGCGCTGGATATCACAGCCAAATGTCTGGTAGAGGTTAATGTTGCAGCAGAAGCCAGCAAATTCGGTTTGGCTCCGGCGGAAGTCTGGGATTTTTTGCGGGAAGTGACCACGTTGCCGCATGTGCGGATTTGTGGGTTGATGACGGTGGCACCGGCGGCGGAAAACCCGGAGGAGGCGCGGCCGATATTTGCAGAATTGCGCCGAATGCGCGATATGATGCGACAAAGAGTAGAAAAAGTCGCTTATTCAAATTTGGATTTGCAGGAGCTTTCTATGGGAATGTCGAATGATTACAAAGTCGCAGTGGAAGAGGGCGCTACAATAGTGCGCCTGGGCAGTGTGATTTTTGGTGATAGAATTTATCGTTAAAATTAGTGTGTCAGTGCCCGGTTGGCCTGGCAATTGTTAAGTGTTCATTAAGGAGGGTTTCTTATGGCAGGAGCTTGGAGCAAATTTTCAAGCATATTCTTTCAGGACGAAGAAGAGGATAGCTTGAACCAGGAGGAAATGGACGAGCTTGCCAAGGGCGCCAAAAAAGATGTCTGGCAGGAGCCAGACGTGCAGAAAGCGCGACGGCCGCAGGTAATGGCGATACCAACTGCTTCAGATGCCAAAAAAAGCTATGAGATGGTTTTGGTTAAGGCCAAAGCTTATGATGATTTGCAGAGCATTGCGCGGAACATCAAGGAGCAAAAAGTTGTTATTGTAAATTTTGAAGATATGGACAAGGAAACCGCGCAAAGAATGGTGGATTTTCTTTCCGGCGCAGTTTTTGCGCTGGACGGAGAGCCCAAAAAGGTTAGCGGTTCTACTTTCCTGTTCAGTTCCAGCCAGGTTGATTTGGCCGGCCAGATTATGGACCCGGAGGTTCAGGCCTTTAGCGGTGCAGATGGCGGCCAGAACGGTATGGGTGGAGGTTTCGCACCCTGGCGGCGTTAAGCTTTGGAGGATTTTAGATTGTGTTAGTTTTTCTTGTTCAGTTTATTCATGTAGCCTTTCGCATTTATTATTTTTTGCTGATGGCGAATATTATACTTTCCTGGGTTCCGCTTAACCGCGGAAATGCCATAACTACTTTCATTTATGAAATGACGGAGCCTTATTTGCGCATTTTCCGGCGTTTTTTGCCGCCAAGTCCTGGCTTGCCGGTGGATTTTTCGCCGATTCTGGCCATTTTTTCACTTTATATACTTGAAAACCTAGTCTTTTATTTATTAAACATATTGCTTTAAATTTAAATAGCTTCTTATAATTTTAATATATTATGATTGTTAATTGGATAGATTGGTCTATATTTTGATAGTATATATTTTTTACATAAGTTAGGAGTTTAAAAAATTATGGATTACGGTAAAACACTTAATCTGCCAGAAACTGATTTCCCCATGCGCGGCAACCTGCCTCAGCGTGAGCCGGAAATTTTGTCATTTTGGCAGCAGAAAGACATCTATAAGCTGGTTCAGGCTCAAAACGCCGGCAAGCCTAAATTTGTATTGCATGACGGGCCGCCCTATGCTAATGGCAACATTCATACCGGGCATGTTCTGAACAAGGTGCTTAAGGATATTATCGTAAAATATAAGAGCATGGCCGGTTTTGACGCGCCGTATGTGCCTGGTTGGGATACGCACGGATTGCCGATTGAACAGCGCGCTATCAAGCAGCTGGGCATTAACCAACATAGTGAGGACAAGGCGGCTTTTCGTCAGAAGTGTGAGGAATTTGCACGCGGTTTTGTGGAAACGCAGAAAGAGCAGTTTAAGCGTCTGGGTGTGCGTGCGGATTGGGAACACTCCTATATTACCCTGCAAAAGGAATTTGAAGCCGAGCAGATTGGCGCTTTTGGCGAGATGGTAAAAAAGGGTTACATTTATAAAGGTAAAAAGCCGGTTTACTGGTGCGCTGATTGTGAAACAGCTTTGGCCGAGGCCGAGGTTGAATATGCCGATGTGAAAAGCCCGGCTATTTATGTGAAATTTGCGGTGACTGACGGCAAAGGGCTGTTGGACGCCGATGTTAGTTTTGTGATTTGGACAACCACTCCCTGGACAATTCCGGCCAATCTGGCGATTTGTATTCATGCGGAATATGTTTATGCCGTGGTGCAGATGGCCGGCCATAAGCTGGTTATGGCCAAGGAGCTGCTGCCGAAAGTGGCTGCGGATATTGGCGTGGACGCGGCGGATTGTCAGATTTTGGCAGAATTTAAGGGCAAGGAATTGGAGGGCGTTGTTTGTAAGCACCCCTTGTATGACAGACCCTCTGTGGTTATTCTGGGCGACCATGTAACGCTGGACGCTGGCTGCGGCTGTGTACATACTGCGCCCGGTCATGGCGTTGACGACTTTGAGGTTGGCCAGCGTTATGGTCTGGAGGTTTTATCGCCGGTGGACAACCGCGGCTGTTTCACGGCGGAGGCCGGCAAGTATGCCGGTATGGAGATTAATGCCGGCGGCAAAGAGGTTGTTAAGGATTTGGAGGCCTGCGGCGCGCTTTTGAAGCTGCAATGGATTACGCATTCTTATCCGCATTGCTGGCGCTGCAAGCACCCGATTATTTTCCGCGCCACCGAGCAATGGTTCTGCTCCATTGAGGGCTTTCGTGAGCAGGCGCTGGCCGAGATTGACAAGGTGCAGTGGATTCCGGCCTGGGGGCATGACCGCATTTATAATATGGTTAAAGACCGCAGCGACTGGTGCATTTCCCGGCAGCGTACCTGGGGCGTGCCTATTCCGATTTTTTACTGTGCGGATTGCGGCAAGGAAATTGTTAATGATGAAACGATTGCACATATTAAGCAGTTGTTTGCGGAGCATGGTTCTAATATCTGGTTTGCCAAAGACGCCGACGAACTGGTGCCGGCTGGCTTGAAATGTGAGTGTGGCTGCACGCATTTCCGCAAGGAAACAGATATTATGGACGTTTGGTTTGATTCTGGCAGCAGCCATTTGGCGGTTTTGGACAAGCGGCCGGAGTTGACCTGGCCGGCGGATTTGTATTTGGAGGGTTCTGACCAGCACCGCGGCTGGTTCAATTCTTCATTAAATATTGCTGTGGCCTGTAAGGGGCAGGCGCCTTATAAGGCGGTTTTGACCCATGGTTTTCTGGTTGACGAAAAGGGCGCCAAGATGAGCAAATCGCAGGGTAATGCGCTTGACCCACTGGAGGTTATTGATAAAATGGGCGCGGACGTGCTGCGTTTGTGGGTAAGTTCAGCAGATTATCGCTCTGATTTGGCAATTAATAATAAAATTTTGAAGCAGGTTAGTGAAACTTATCGTAAAATTCGTAACACAGCGCGTTTCCTGCTTTCTAACCTGAATGATTTTGACCCGGCTGCGGATAGTCTGCCCTATGCGGAATTGCGTGAGGTTGACCGCTGGTTCCTGCACCGTTTGCAGGTTTTGATTGAAAAAGCGCTGACGGCTTATGACGCATATGAGTTCCATGCCGTACACCATGCAATTCACCGTTTCTGCGTGGTGGAGATGAGCAATTTCTATCTGGATATTACCAAAGATACGCTTTATGCGGAATTGCCGCAGGATAAGCAGCGCCGTTCTGTTCAGACTGTGATGTATCAGATTTTGGACGCTCTGCTGCGTTTGTTGACTCCGATTTTGGCCTTTACCAGCGAAGAAATTTATCGTTATATGCCTAAAATGCCAGGCATGCCGGAGAGTGTGCAGATGCTGGCAATGCCGGTGGTTAATCAGGCTTACGTTGACGCTGAATTGGACGCTAAATGGCAGAAGCTGGCGGCTTATAAGGAAACAGTGGCCGGACAGCTGGAGTTGGCCAGACAGGCCAAGCAGATTGGCCATTCTTTGGACGCGCGCGTGACTATTCAGGCGGCCGGTGAGGATTTGGCCTTGCTGCAAAGCTGTGACGCGAGCGAGTTGGCACATCTGTTTATTGTATCGCAGTGTCTGCTTCAGCCCAAGGCTGAGGGTGAGTTGACCGTGACTGTTGAGCCGGCGCATGGGCATAAATGTGCGCGCTGCTGGATTTACAGCGAGGATATTGAAACCGAGGGCGGCGTTTGTCCGCGCTGTGCTGAAGTCTTGGCGCAGATGCCAGAGGTTGTGGAAGAATAGTCAAAACTGTTTGGTCGAAATACGAAAAGAGGTAATCTTAAAAAAGCGGTTTATTGATGTAAAATCTGATATATTTTAAAATAATTTGTTTGGTCGAAAATTGGAAAGAGGTAATCTTAAAAAATGTTGAGTGATTTTAAGTTTCCTGACAAAGAAATGTTGGCTGGTTTTGCCGGTAAGGATATTTTGAGTGCGGAACAGTTTAGTCAGGCGGAGTTGGAGGCTGTGTTGGGTGTGGCGGCTTTTTACGAGCAGGCCTTGGCCGAGGGCAAGCGGCTTTGGGATATGGACGGCCGGGTGATGGCGGCGCTGTTTTTTGAGCCGTCAACACGCACCAGACTTTCCTTTGAAACAGCCATGCACCGGCTGGGCGGTCGGGTGATAACGCTGGCGGAGTCACCGGAAAATCGCATAAGTTCTACTTCTAAAGGTGAAACTGTGCATGATACAATTAAAATTGTCAACAATTATGCGGACGTGATTGTTATTCGCAGCCCACAGACTGGCGATGCGCAAATTGCGGCGGCTGCGGCTACACACCCGGTAATCAACGCCGGCGACGGCTTTGGCCAGCACCCCAGTCAGGCGCTGTTGGATATGTATACGATTGTTAAGGAAAAAGGCCAGCCAGATGGGCTGGCGGTGGCGCTGATTGGTGATTTGAAATATGGGCGCACCGTTCATTCTCTGGTGGACTTTTTGAAGTATTATAAATGCCGACTGATTTTGGCCAGCCCAGACGAGTTGAAAATGCCGGAGAGTATTGTCAGCAAGTTGCAAAAGGCTGGCGTGCAGGTCGATTTTAAGCAAAGCATTGATGAGGCTGTGGCTGAAGCGGATATTGTTTATATGACGCGCGTGCAAAAGGAGCGCTTTGCTGACCTTGCTGAATATGAGGCGGTTAAGGATATGTATTTGATGACGGAGGAAACACTGACGCATCTGCGTCCGGGAGCGATTATCATGCATGCCCTGCCGCGTGTGAATGAGATTGCCCTGGCGGTGGACGATTACCCGGGGGCGGCTTATTTCCGTCAGGCTGGCAACGGTTTGTTTATCCGTATGGCGTTGCTGGCGCTGACTGCCGGCCGCGTTAAAGGCGCTTTTAAGCCGGATTGGGCTGAATAACTGAAATTATAAATAAACCCCGACCTGCTTTTGATACAGGTCGGGGTTTGATAATTTTTGTTATAGATATTAAAATTAATCAAAGAAATTGCCCTTAAAAATATTCTCATTACCCAGCGGCGTGGCGGTGAGCCGGAACATTACGCAACCATCTGGACAGACTATAACCTTGCTGTATTTGCTGTCGCCGCCGACATTGGTTAAATCACCGCCGCTGCGTATGGCTTCCATGAGCGGAAAAAGCGTTTGCATGGTTTTGGAACAGATACCATATCCCTGTGCATTGACAGGGCAGCCATACGTACATTTGTATTTATCGCCGATTTCTTCACCATTTCGACAATAACGTTCGGTATGTTCGCCGCGCAAAAAATCAATTACCTCAATTTCAAATTCATATTCTTCGTCATACCATTTTTTCAAAAAACGCACCTCCAAACACGTTTTGGCTAATTAGCTTGTTTTTACTGGAATGTCAAATTTTCTCGGGTTGACAAAACCTAAAACCTTATGTAGCCGTATTCTAAAATTGTATCCATTATTTCCGATGAGCGCCGATGCGCATAATCTAATTGCGATATGCAAAGTGACAGGACGCTGGCCGGTTCGGAAATCTCTATGTCCTGATTTTCCAAAAAATTATTTAGCAGACATAGTATGCTTTTAACTATGCTGACCTGAATAAACAAGTCTATTAATTCGTTTACGGATTCTTTTATTTTCTGATTGGCAATTTTGTCCTCATTCATGTTTGTTACAATTTTTTCTGTTTTCATTATATATACATCCATTTTTTAGCTTGCCAAAATAAGAGGTATATGCTATAATATTTATACCTCTTGTTTTGGGGTTTGAGTGTTGGCGTTACTTTTCTAGGGTGTAGCCAGCACTCTTATTTTTTAATCTGCTATAGACTTCTTTAGATTTAACTCCAAGGGCTTTCGGTATGTTTGAGTTTAGTTTTTGATTAAATAAGTTTTTGCAGCAGCGACTGACAAAATTGTACGGCGCGGTTGGAGGCCAGGTCGAGGTTGTCATCGAAGCTTTGCGCAGCCTTTTGACCGGCGATATCCGATATTGAGCGCAGGTTCAAAAATGGCGTATCAAATGTATAGGCAATTTGGGCGGCGGCGGCGGCTTCCATATCAGAGGCCAGCGCCTGCGGAAAAGCCTGACGCAGGCGGTCTGCCAGTTTGGGGTCGCTCATAAAACTATCGGCGGTGAGAACCTGACCAAAGCGGATAATGCCGGCAAAATCCGGCTCATTGGCGGTTGTCTGCGCCAGTTTCAGCATTTCCGGGTCAGCCGGATAACTGGGCGGCATTTGCGGCACCTGCCCGGGGCGGTAATTGAAACAGGTTGCGTCAACATCGCTGTAAAGCACCTCCGTAGCCACCACCACATCGCCAAAATGTAAATCATAAGCAAAACCGCCGGCCGAACCAATATTTATCAGGGCGTCCGGCTTGAAAAGCTGCAAAAGCAGCGCCGTGGCGGCGGCGGCGTTGGCCTTGCCGATACCGGCCTGTAAAAGCAGCAAATTGCCGGCCTGCTGGATATGCACAACCCTGTTATGATAGATTTCTTCTGGCTGCAAAGCCGCACGCAGCGGCTCCATTTCTTCGGTCATGGCGGTCATTACCGCGATTTTTTTACTCATAATATTTAACCTCGTATTTTCAGAAAAGGATTTTGCCGGATTGGGGCGAATAAAATTAAAATATCAACTGAACTTTGAATGAAAAGGGGCGATTGCAATGAGGAAGAAAATTGGTTTGTTATGGATACTGTTTGCTCTGCTTGGCGCTTTAACTGCCTGTACATCTGAGGAGGACAGCAATCCTCTGGCTGGCACCTCCTGGCTGGCCAGTAACGACGGCTCACAATGGGTTTTCCGGGACGACGGCAGCTTCAGCTGGTATCGTGATAAAGAGGTTACCGACGATTATTATTACGCCGGTGATTATACTGTGCATTGCGGCGAGGCTGCTGTTGATTATCTTGTTGATGAGTTATCACAGAATGAGCAGCTGTTGGAATATGCGCATACCCGTGAATGGGTGGAATTTTTTATCAAACAGAGTGCGGTGATTAATGAAAATTATAATATAGATAATTTTATCTGTTATTCCTGCGATAATAAATCCTATATGCTGGATGGTCAGGAACAGCTGAACGGCGAGTGGCTGACCGCCTATTATGGTTTTATTTTTCAGGAGGAGGGGCGTCTGGAGATTATAAACATGCGCACAGACAGTGTTTACACTTTCAATCGGGAAGATGCCTGATTTGTCAGTATGACGTTGGATAGGTAATTATCAGGCGAAAGTATATGGATTGGGCGCCACGCTGATGACCAGACCGCCCTTATCACAATAAACGCCGATGGCCGGATTAATCAGACCCATATAGATTTTGGCCGGGTGCAGCAGTTCATCTAAAGTGCTGCGGTATTTCTCGGCCATTTCCGGATTTTGAAAATGGGCGATGCCGATTACCATTTGGGAGAAATCCTCGGCCTTGTTGGCAATACGCTCCAGCATTTTCTGGAAAGTTTTGTCGGCGCCGCGCGCTTTATCCACCATTACCACTTTGCCCTCTAAAACTTCAATGATACCGCGGATATTTAATTTTTCAATAATCTTGCCGGCATATTTGTTAACGCGGCCGCTTTTGATGGCGTTATCATATTTTTCTAAAATTACAATAATACTGGATTTTTGATAATAATCCTGCAAGGCTGCTTTAATTTCCGCCACGCTTTTGCCGCGCTCACTGAGCAGAGTGGCCAGCATAACCTGAAAACCCTCGGCAAAGGAGCCCATGCGCGTATCATGCGTATGCACGGTGATATCGCTGGACTGGGCGGCCAGATTGGCAGAATTAAAACTGCCGGAGAGGTCGGAGGAAAGCGTCAGGCATAAAGCTTCGTCGTTAGATTGATTGTTCTGCTGAAAAGCCTGTTGATAGGCGTGTGGCGTGGGTTGTGATGTTTTTGGCATTTCCTGCGCAGCGGCAATTCTGGTTAATGCCTGGTCAGTATCAATATCCAATCCGGGCGTAAAATCCTGACCATCTACCTGCAAATGCAGATGAGCAATGGTAATATTATGCTCCCGGGAAAAATTTTCTTCCATATCTGCACAGCTGTCTGTGACGATTTTCAGCATAATTGCGTCCTCCAATACGTTTTATTAACATAGACTTAAAATAATAAAGCTATAATTATTTTATGAAATATTTTTTACGAGATATATTAAGTATATCACACTTTTATTATAAATGCCAGGTAAATTTCTTATAAATAAAAAAAATTCGACGCGGTTTTGGAAATTTTGGAGGAAAAAGCCGCCGCAGAGAGAATATATTAAGGCGATGGGAGTGATTATTTTTTGAAAGCAATTATTTTTGGTCTTTTAGCAGTGTTTTTTTATGGCGCCATGGTGGGCATACAAAGCCTGATTGGCATGTTTCGTTATGATAAAAGTTGCTGGCCGCTGGCTTTTGGCTATATTGGCTATTTTATTTTTGTGCCGCTGACGTTGCTGGTGCCTGGATTGTATCCCAGCATGTCGCCGGACGATGTTGCTAATCATAGCCTTTGGAAAGTCTGCTTGCTGCTGCTGCTGGTTTGTATGTGGTTTATCCTGGGCTTTTTTATCAAGGCCTCATATTTGCGTATTACTACCGGTGAGAGTTACTGGAAACCAAGGGAACAGGCGCTGAAGCGGATTAAAATTGGTCTGGCAACGATGGCGGTTGGTACTATCGTCTGGCTGACTGGTCTGTTTGGCTATCTGAATTTTTTGCAGGGTTGGTGGGAGAAATCTACAATTATTCTTTCGCTTTATCTGATGGCGCAGGGCTTAATTTTGGTTGTGCGTAACTTTAAGTATCTCAAGAACCAGCCAAAAGATAAGATTAAAACGGCTTCTAATAAAAACAAGGCTAAGGGCAAAAATAAGCAAAATAATAACCCAGAAACGCCGAAAAAGAGTAACAAGCCGGCTTATCAGCACATAAGCTATAAAGGGCAGAAAAAACAAAAAGCCCAAAATCAGGCAGCCGAAGCGTTGCCGGCTGAAGAACCGATTGTGACGGAAATAACAGAAGACAAAATTGAGCAAGTTTAAAAAATAGCCCATCACAATAGTTGAAACTTAAAAAATCTGGCCATAGATAGTAAAAACCTCCAAATTCACGCTTTGTGAAAAATCGGTTCATTTTTTCCTAAAAAACACTTGCCTAATTGGAAAGGTTAGGCTATAATAGTATAGTAATGTTCGTCTTAACTCGTCCTTGGGTTAAAAAAATGCTATTATGTGGTTCCCTGAGGATATTAAATTCGAAAAGCTCACACAACTATACACTATCACAGCAACAAGAGCTATCCGCAAGGGTAGCTCTTGTTGCGTCAGTAAACATTTAATTAAGCCATGCCGCAGGTGTTGGTTGGGATAAAGGGGTATGATAATGCGATTTTTTTTAGAAAACGCTGCGCAGGTTGGCGACGTTGTGACTTTGAACGCCACCGACAGCCATCATTTGAGCCGGGTGCTGCGATGCAAACCAGGGGCGCAGATTGAACTGGTTAGCGCCAACCGGGTTTTTAGCGCTGAAATTTTAAGCGTTGATGATTTGGTGAGCGTGCGCTTGTTGGCGGAGTTGGCTGCTTATAGTGAAGCGCCGTTGGATTTGATTTTGTTGCAGGGTCTGGCTAAGGGCGAGCGCATGGAAATAGTATTGCAGAAAGCAGTGGAGTTGGGTGCGTCGCGTATTGTGCCAGTGGCCTGCGCGCGCAGTGTGGTTCGTTTGGCCGGCGCTAAGGCGCAGGCCAAGGTGGAGCGCTGGCAGAAGATTGCTGATGCGGCGGCCAAACAGTGTGGGCGCACCCGGTTGGTGGAAGTGGCGCCGGTGCAAACTCTGGAACGGGCTTTGGCTGAATTGCCGACGGATTGCCGCATTATCATGCCCTGGGAAGAAGCGGACGGACAGACTGTTGGTTGTTCTTTGCGTCATGTTCTGACGGTGGACGTTCCCCGAACAGCGGCCTTAATTATCGGGCCGGAGGGTGGTTTGACCAAACAGGAGGCGGAACTGGCCGGCGCCCGGGGAGCCAGTCTGGTTACACTGGGCCGCCGTATATTGCGCACGGAAACCGCCGCTATTGCGGTTATGTCTGTTATCATGTATGTTTGGGGCGATTTAAACGGAGAAATAAGGGAGTAACACATGGATAAAACCTTTGCGATATATACCCTGGGCTGCAAAGTAAATCAGGAGGAAAGCGCGGCGCTGGCTAATGTTTTTATGGAACATGGCTGGCGGCAGTTGACTTTTGGCGAGGCGGCTGATGTTTGCATAATTAACACTTGCACCGTGACGCAGATTGCAGAGAAGAAAAGCCGTAACATGCTGCGCCGGGCGGTGGCGGCCAATCCGGCAGCTTTTGTGGTTGGAACCGGCTGTTATGTGCAGATAAAGCCGGAGGAAGCGGCCGGAATTATCGGGCTGGATTTACTGCTGGGCGCTAATGAAAAACATCGTCTGTTTGCGTTGGCGGCGGCCGGGGCGCGAGCCAAGGCAAACGCGCATTCGGCCGGTTCCCCACAAGTGGAGGTATCACCAGCGGAAACGGCTTGTGTTTATCAGGAGTTGGGTAATGCCAACAGCCTGACCAGCCGCACCAGGGCGTTTGTTAAAATTGAGGACGGCTGTAATCAGTTTTGCAGCTACTGTATTGTGCCTTATGCACGCGGCCCGGTGCGCAGTCGTCCGCTTCCGGCGGTGTTGGCGGAGATGAGGGCGCTGGTGGCGGCTGGTTATCAGGAGATTGTTTTAACCGGTATTCATGTTGGCGCCTGGCAGGCAGAGGGGCAATCCTTTGCGGATTTGGTGGCGGCTGCGGCGGTGGTGCCGGGTTTGGCGCGGCTGCGTTTGGGCTCGGTGGAGCCGCGCGAGTTTTCGCCTCAGTTGTTGCGTCTGGTTGCGGATAGCCCGGTTATTTGTCCGCATTTTCATATTCCTTTGCAGGCGGCGGCCAATTCAGTGCTGCAAGCAATGCGGCGTGATTATGATATGGCCTATTATTGTCAGCTGGTGGCGGATTTGCGTGCCGTTCTGCCGGCGGCGGCCATAACTACGGATATTATTGCCGGTTTTCCCGGTGAGAACGAGCAGGCTTTTGCCGAAGGGCTGCGTCAGGTGGAGCAGCTGGCTTTTGCCGATGCGCATATTTTCCCCTATTCCAGGCGGCCGGGTACGCCGGCGGCAGATTTTGCCGGTCAGATTGCCAGTGCGGAAAAGAGCCGGCGCGCGGCACAGCTGGCGGCAGTGGTGGCGGAGAGCAGGCGGCGTTTTCGGGCGGCGCGTTTGGGCAGGGAATTGCGCGTGCTGCTGGAGCAGCCGGTTGAGCGCGAGGGAGTTTGCGGCATGCAGGGTTATACGGCGGATTATCTGCCAGTTTTTGTGCCGGGGTTGGGCGCGGAGCGAGCCGGGCATTTTGTGCAGGTTAAGGCGGTGCGTTTAATGGCGGCGCAGGCTGATGAGATATGGGCGGAAAGGCCTGAATAAAATAAATAGGAGGTATGGCGAGATGACAGATTGTTTGTTTTGTAAAATTGCGGCTGGGGAAATTCCGGCGGCCAAGGTTTATGAAGATGATGAGGTGCTGGCATTTAAGGATATTGCGCCAAAGGCGCCAGTGCATGTTTTGATTATTCCCAAAAAGCATTTGGCCAGTATTGCTGAGGCCGCGCCGGAAGATGCGGCGCTTTTGGGTAAGATGCAGCTTTTGGCCAGAAAGCTGGCGGAGGATTTGGGGATTGCGGCCGGTGGGTTTCGCGTGGTGACCAACAGCGGCCCCAATTCCGGGCAGGAAGTTGCGCATCTGCATTATCATTTGCTGGGCGGTGAGCAGCTTGGCGATATTGTATAGGCATTTGGGGCAAATTATAAAAATTTTCAGAAAAATTCGTTTTATAGAAAATTTTGCTCAATAAACTGTTGACTATCCCGGCAAAAAATTATATAATATTTTAGGTAAGTTTTTAATTGCATGAATACCGCTTTAGCGGTTGACATAATTTCGAGGATGTTATCCTGCAAGTCTTCAACTGCATTGTCTGTTGATTGCGAGGGGAGGGGAAACAGTGAGCGAGGTCAAAGTTGGCAAGAATGAATCCCTTGACAGTGCTTTGCGTAGGTTTAAACGGACCTGTCAGCGTTCTGGCGTTATGAGCGAAATCCGTAAGCATGAACACTATGAAAAGCCCAGCGTCAGAAGAAAGAAAAAGTCTGAAGCCGCCAGAAAACGTAAATGGAAGTAATTGGAAATAATCCAATATTTTGGTATTTTGGTTTTTTAGCATCTTGACATTATTTTTAGGGATTTTCGGCCCCCGGAGCGCACTGTTCCGGGGGCTTTTATCATATGAACCCACCCGGTTCATGACGGTTTGAACTGCAGCTGCTTTATTAAAATTTTAGCCTGATTTTAGCAGGAATTTGCCAGATTTGGGCAGAATAAATATCGCTACTAATTTTGAATTGGGAGGAATCTTTAATGGACGTTAAGCATGACGCCAAAATTAATGCGGAAAATAGCAAAAAAGCTGTACTTGTGGTAAGCTTTGGCACCAGTTTTGCAGAAACCAGAGCTAAGACGATTGATAAGCTGGAGGCTGCTGTGGCAGCGGCATTTCCGGAGCGCCGTCTGTATCGGGCCTGGACGAGTAAGATGATTATTAATAAGGTGCGCAGTCGGGACGGTATGCAAATTGCCACCGTAACAGAGGCTTTGCAGCAAATGCAGGCAGATGGTGTTGATGATTTGCTGGTGCAGCCAACGCATATTCTGCCCGGGGTGGAAAACGATTTAATGCTGGCCGATATTCAGGCGCAGGCGGAAAACTTTGCACATTTGGCCGTGGGGCAGCCGCTTTTGTCTTCCACCGAAGATATGTTTAAAATGATTGATATTGTGGCGCGAGAGTTGGATAATGAGCCGGATACAGCGCTGATTTTAATGGGACACGGCACAACGCATTGCATCAACCCGGTTTATGCCGCGTTGGACTATATGTTTAAGGAGGTTGGCCATAGCAACATTTTTGTCGGCACAGTAGAGAGTTACCCAAATTTGGATAATGTTCTTGGGCTGCTGAAAAAAACGCCTTATTTAAGCGTACGTCTGGCGCCGTTTATGATTGTGGCCGGTAATCATGTAATTAACGATATGGCCGGGGACGAGGCCGACTCTTGGAAGAACCGTATGGAAGAGGCCGGTTATAAGGTGGATTGTTTGCAGTGTGGTCTGGGCGAGTTTGAGGGTGTGGCGGATTTGCTTTGTCAGCATGCGCTGGCCGCCCAGACAATTAAATAAGATAAAGAAAAATGGAACAGGACGCGGACCTGTTCCATTTGTTTACTTATTTTTCAATGCCCGACCGTGCTGGAATGCCCTGGTCAAAGGGGTGTTTGATTTTATGAATATCGGAGAGGTAATCGGCCAGTTCCATAAGTTCCGGCGCCGGTTCCCGGCCGGTTAAAACCACCTCCAGCCCATTTGGTTTATTACGCAGAAAATCCAGCAAAACCTCCGGCTCTAGCAGGCGGTGATTATAGGCGGCAATGGCCTCATCAAGTATCAGCAGACGCGTTGGCAGGTCTGGCTGCGTGGCGGCGCTGATTGCCCGGCGCAGCAACTGGCTGTATGTCTGCCGGGCCTCTGCGCGCTGTTCCTCATTTAAATATTTGTAAAAGCCATAACAGGTGGGCGCCAGCACCAGTTCAACCTGCGGCAGCCGGCGCAGAATGTTCAGTTCGCTGGAGCGGTTGTCTTTCAAAAACTGGCAGAATACCACACGACCACCGCTGCCGGCACAACGCACGGTCAGGCCGATGGCAGCGGTGGTTTTGCCCTTGCCCTCGCCGGTATAGATGTGGATAAGTCCAGTGCTCTGTGCATTATTCATTACATTTGTCCCCCTGTTGTTCCTGTGTTAAAACAATCTGGCGCATGGCCTGCAAAAGCTGTTCATTTTCCGGCCGGGTGCGCACGGCTATTCGGTAAAAGCCCGGCGTTAAACCGACATAATTGCTGCAATCCCGAATTAAAATCTGCCGTTCGCGGCAGGCAGCGGCCAGATTAAATGTGGCCGGCCAGTCGGCTGGCGTTTGGAAGAAAATATAATTGGCCATGGAATTGTAAACCTGCATGCCCAGTGCGCTTAATTGCTGTTGCAAAAACTGCCGCTCATGGCGTATCAACTCCTGCGCCTGCTGCACATAAGCCTGTTCTTGCAGGGCGGCCAGACCGGCCAGCTGCGCCGGAGTTGAAACACGCCAGGGCTGAGAAACTTCGGCCAGACGGTTCAGCAGGGCGCTGTTGGCGCAAAGGCCATAGCCCAGACGCAGACCGGGCATGGCATAAAGCTTGGTGAAAGCTTTTAAAATGAACAGGTTGGGATTGGTCGCCAGAAGTGGTTTTAAGGTATAGGCAGCCGGGTCGTCCAGAAACTCATTAAAACATTCGTCCAGCACCAGCAGCGTTTGACATTGCTGGCAGCGTTTCAGCAGCGGCAGCAATTCCTGGCGCGATATGGCCAGACCGGTGGGGTTGTTAGGATTACACAGGAAAAGCAGCTCAGTTTCCGGCGTTATTTCGGCGGTCAGACGCTGCACGTCCAGTTGAAAGCCGTTTTGGGCGGTCAGATAATGATATTGAATATGGCAGCCTATGGCGCGCAATGCCTGCTCATACTCATGAAAGCCGGGCGCCAGCAGCAGCGCCTGTCTGGGTTTTTGCGCCAGCGTCAGGGCAAAGATGAGGTCGGCCGCGCCATTGCCACAGATTATCTCCTCTGGTTGAACAGGCTGCGCCAAACCGATACTTTCCTGTACGGCCAGCGCCTGCCGCAAATCCCGGCATTGGGTATCCGGATAGCTGGCCGCCTGCTCCGCGCCCCTGGCCGCCGCCTGTACTACGCTGGCCGGTATGCCCAGCGGATTGATGTTGGCCGAAAAATCCAACATTCCCTGATAAGTGTAAATGTCACCGCCATGAATATGCATATTGAAAAATTTTCTCCGTTTCTGTTAACTTTTTTTCATTCATTATTGTTATTATTTTCGGCCGCGATTGCGTCCAGCCATTGCTGCACTTCAGCTTCTGGCAGCAGGCGCAAAATCTGCACCTGCGGTTGTAAATTGATGTGGGTGCCGGTCACAAAAGCGCCGCCCCAGCTGCGTTGAATTTGCGGCCGCCCTACCAGCAGCAGTGTCCGGCCGTTTAATTGGGGAATTTCCTGAAAAACGCCCTCGCCCCAAACGGCCTGCATCTCATCAAAACTGCTGTCCGGCCGCAGCGCCTGCCAGTTATAATAACCCAAACAGCCCTGTTCATAGATATGCTCGGGGTATTCCTCCGGCGGTATCGGTTCATGTAGCGCCAGCTTTTCAATAAGCGGCTGATAATTAAATTCTGCCGCACCAAGCGCCTCTAACAGGTTTTGGTGATAGAGAGCGAATTGCAGCAGGGTGAAAAACAGATTGTTGCTGTCAAGCTGGCGTAACTGCACCTCTACGCCCTGTCGGGTGGACGGGGACAGCACCAGCGCGGTGTCCTCTTCCTGTAAATCCAGCATGTAGGGGATAAAGCCAACGGCTTCATGCCATTCAGAGAGCAGGCTGCACAGGCCGTGCAGCCATTCGCCGTCGTTATGCTGGCGGAAAAAATCGCGCAAATCCTGGCTGGCGGCCAGCCGCGACATCATGCCGAAAGAAAGGGGAGAGAGTCCATGCCAGGCCTGAATGGCCTGCTCTGGCATCTGGGGAATTTCTGACAATTCCGACGTCAGGTTGCGCAGACGCTCAATTAAGGCCTGGCGGCGCTCCTCTGTTTGCTCGTCAACGCCAGCGCTGGCAGCCAGATTGGCCGGCTCCACACCCAAATAGCGGCAGGCCTGCCAAAGATACTCGCTGACCTGTTCCGTGTTTTGCAGATAAAATTCGGCCAGCGCCATATCCGTTTTGGGATTGCTGAGGCCGTTTTCCGCGTACAAGCCAATTAAATAGCCGACCAGAGAGGCGCGATAAGCTGGCATTTCTTTGATTTCAGCCAGCGCGGCCACCAGTGGCGGCAAAAAATCTTGATTTTCTGCACCAAAACTAAGCAGATTTTTTACCTGTGGGGCGTTAAAGAATAAATTGGGTTGTTCCAATTCCTCCGGAGAGAGGTCTGTGCGGTAGCAATAGGCCAGAAAGGTCTGTAAATGCCGGGCAAATTGCCGTTTAACATCGGGAGAATTGTCTGAAAAATTTATATTTGGCATAATTATGCTCCTTTGTTTTATAATAAAATTTATATAATAAATATTATCACAAAATATTGGCCACGTCTACAAAAAATTTGGAATAAGTTGTTAAAATACCTTGCGAATTGCTGTAAAATATGCTAAAATATAATGCACCATAATATCAAGCTGAAGATAGACGTCCAATATCGTAAGAGGTTTGGTGTTTTTTGTCGTTATTCTATTATGAAATAACTTTTTAATTAATAAAGCTGACTCAAATGGAGGTGAAAACAATGACATTGGTATTAACGATTTTGCAAATGCTTTGCGCCATTGCCCTGATTATCAGCGTTTTGCTGCAATCCAGCAAAAGCGCCGGCCTTTCTGGTTCTATCGCCGGCGGTGCGGAAACCTTTTTTGGTAAGAAAAAGGGCATGGACGAGTTGCTGACTAAATGCTCCATTGCGGCGTCAGCACTGTTTTTGCTGCTGACTTTGCTGCTGGCCATGTTTTAAGCTGGTCATGATTGTTAGTTTTGGCAGGATTTTGTAATATTTGCATAGGTTATATGCAGAAATTTAATCAGTAAAAAAATTTTAATTAATAAAGATTTTTATTAGAAAGAACGGAGGATAAGTAAAGAACTATGAATGACTTGAATTCAATGGCTCCTATAATTGCAGCTGCGGCCGGTGTTCTGGCGTTGCTGTTTGCCGTTGTTCTGGCCAAAAGAGTAACCACGGTTGCGCCGGGCAATGAGAAAATGACCGAAATTATGGGGTCTATTCATGAGGGCGCCATGGCGTTTTTGAGCCGGCAGTATAAAACATTGATTATCTTTGTGGCCGCGATGGCCGTGGTAATTGTGGTTGCCGGCATGGTGACCGGCGGCACAGAGGGCGGCCTGAACCCGATGACGGTTGTGCCTTTTGTGGCTGGTGCTGTTTGCTCAATTTTGGCCGGTAATATTGGTATGCGCATTGCTACCAAAGCTAATGCACGCACAGCAAATGCGGCGCGTGAAAGCGGTTTGAACAAAGCCCTTGGCGTAGCTTTTTCCGGCGGCGCCGTAATGGGCATGAGCGTGGTTGGTCTGGGTCTGTTGGGCCTGGGCATTATCATTGTAATTTTCCCTGGTCAGTCTGCTATCATCAACGGCTTCTCCCTGGGCGCATCTTCTGTGGCTCTGTTTGGCCGTGTGGGCGGCGGTATTTATACCAAGGCTGCCGACGTTGGCGCTGACCTGGTTGGTAAGGTTGAGGCCGGTATTCCGGAGGACGACCCTCGTAACCCGGCTGTTATCGCTGATAACGTGGGCGATAACGTGGGCGACGTTGCTGGTATGGGTTCTGACTTGTTTGAGTCTTATGTTGGATCTGTTATTGCAGCCATTGCGCTGGGCGCTTCTCTGGCGATTGGCGCTAACGGCGAGGGCGTAATTGTTCCGCTGCTGCTGGCGGCCTGGGGTATTTTGTCCAGTATTGCCGGTACTTTCTTTGTACGCACCGGCGAGGGCAAAAATCCGCAGAAAGCGTTGGATACCGGTACGTATGTAGCTACTATCCTGTCAATTATTGGTACCTTTGTTATTTGTAAATTTGTGCTGCCGGAAACTTTCCTGGACGGCCGTTATACCAACATTGGCGTATTTATCGCCAGCGTGGCCGGTTTGGTGGCTGGCACCCTGATTGGTAAAATTACCGAATATTATACTTCTGCTGAATATAAACCGGTTAAAGATATCGCTGCTTCCTGTGAAACCGGTACGGCAACCAACATCATTTCCGGTATTGCTACTGGTATGACTTCTACCGCGCTGCCGATTATTGTTATCTGCTGCGGCATTTTTGCGGCTTACTATTTTGCCGGTCTGTACGGCATTGCCATAGCTGCGGTTGGTATGCTTTCCACAACCGGTATCGTAGTTGCGGTTGACGCTTATGGACCGATTTCCGATAACGCCGGCGGTATTGCCGAGATGGCTGGTTTGGAGCATAATGTGCGTGAGATTACTGATAATCTGGACGCTGTGGGCAACACCACTGCTGCTATCGGCAAAGGCTTTGCTATCGGCTCCGCGGCGCTGACTGCTTTGGCTCTGTTCTCTGCTTATACACAGGCAGCCGGGGTTACCAACATTGATATTATGAACCCGATGGTTGTTATTGGTCTGTTTATTGGCGGTATGCTGCCTTTCCTGTTCTCTGCTATGACCATGAGCGCAGTTGGCCGTTCCGCTTCTCATATGATTACCGAGGTTCGTCGTCAGTTCCGGGAAATTCCCGGTTTGATGGAGGGTACTTCCAAGCCGGATTATGCACGCTGCGTTGATATTTCTACCACTGCGGCTCTGCGTGAGATGGTTCTGCCGGCTGTTTTGGCTGTTCTGGCTCCTTTGTTTGTTGGTTTGGTGCTGGGCGCTGAAGCTTTGGGCGGCTTGTTGGCTGGCTCTCTGGTAACCGGTTTCCTGCTGGCTGTTATGATGAGTAACGCCGGCGGCGCTTGGGATAATGCTAAAAAATACATTGAAAATGGCAATCATGGCGGCAAAGGCTCTGACGCGCATGCTGCTGCGGTTAACGGCGATACGGTTGGCGACCCGTTCAAGGATACTTCCGGCCCGTCCATCAACATTCTGATTAAATTGATGACCATTATCGCGCTGGTATTTGTGCCGTTATTCCTGTAATTTAACAGGCCGATATATAATCAGGCAGAGTGATAACGCTCTGCCTGATTTGTATTAGATAGAAAAAATAAACATGGAATGTTAAAAATTTTCAAAAAATTCTGGTAATGTTCATATAATTTTCATAAAAAATTGTTATATTTATAGCATGGAAGTTGGAAAGAGAAGATGTACTTTTTTACACTGGCCAGCAGTTCCAGCGGCAACTGTGCTCTGGCCTGCGCTGGTCAAACTAAGCTTTTAATTGACGCCGGCCTTTCTGCTACCCGGCTGGAAAAGGCCTTGCGTGCGGTTGGTGAGCGGCCGGAAAGCCTGACGGCTATTTTGCTTACGCATGAACATATCGACCATGTGAACGGTGTGGCGCGTTTGGCTTTTAAATATGGTCTGCCGGTTTATGCCACGCCAAAAACCTGGGCCAGCCTGCCCGGAGCGGTTGAAGCCGTTCCGGACTATTTGCAGAAAGATTACAGCTATGACCTGTGTCTTGGTGATTTTCAGTTGGATTTTTGCAAAACGTCGCATGATGCGGTACAGCCGGTGGGGCTGGTTTTGCAGGCCGAGGGACGGCGTCTGGCCTATATTACCGACACTGGCTGTGTTACCCGGGGCATGCTGGCCGCATTAAGTAAGCCGCTGGACGGTTTGGTTTTGGAGTCTAATCATGACCGGCAAATGTTGTCGCGTGGCCCGTATCCTTATGTTTTGAAGCGCCGGGTTAGCGGCGAGCAGGGACATTTGGCCAATGAGCAGGCGGCGCAGCTTTTGGACTGGTATCTGGAGCGCAACGGTTTGTGTCGAATTATGCTGGCACATTTGAGCGAAACCAATAACACGCCAGAGTTGGCCTATGCGGCAGCGGCGACTGTGCTGGAAAATCGTGTGGCGGCTGATGAGGCGACACAATGGTTAAGCGTGGCGCCGGCGCAGGGGCAGTCTGTGGTTTGGCAGTTTTAAGCCGAAAAACAGCAGTTGGAATAAACATGTGAAAGAGGTGTTAAGAAGATGGATAATTATTTAGCTGATTTTGAAAATAATGGTGGCAAATCTAATGGCAGTAAACGCGGCGGTGGTTTTAAGACGGTGCTTTTGGCCTGCCTGCTTTGTATGATAATCAGTGCGGCTGTGTCAGTGGCGGTTTTTAGTTCACTGATGAATAATAATTCCCTGTCGGCGCAGAATGAGCCCGATAATGCTGAACAGCAGCTGGAAAATCAGGAAGCAATGGGCTTAAATATAAATAATACACCGGTGCTTAACGGTGTGCGTGACGAGGCCACTATCAGCGTAGGCAAAAATGTGTCGCCGGCCGTGGTGTTTATCAGTAACATTCAAAATATGCGTTCTTTTGGCTATTATGGTTGGGGGCGCTCTTTCGGCTCTCAGGAGCAGGAAGTGGTGGCCAGCACTGGCAGTGGCGTAATTTATTCGGCTGAGGGTTATATCATCACCAATAATCATGTGGTTGAGGGGGCGGAGCGCTTAAGCGTGACGCTGTTTGATGGTACGTCTTATCTGGCCGAGGTTATTGGCCGGGACGAGCGCACAGATTTGGCGGTAATTAAGATTGAGCCGGAATCCGAGTTGACAGTAGCCACCTTTGGCGACTCTGATAAGCTGGTGGTGGGTGAAACCGCCATTGCTATCGGCAATCCGGGCGGTGAGAATTTTACCAATTCTCTGACCCAGGGCGTAATCAGCGGTTTGGACCGCTCCATTTCCACCTCTGACGGCACGGTTTTGAAAGTTGTGCAGACGGACGCGGCCATTAATCCCGGCAATAGCGGCGGCGCGCTTTGTAATGCGCGTGGTGAGGTTATTGGTATTAATACCATAAAAATCAGCATGACGGGTTATGAAGGCATGGGCTTTGCTATTCCCAGCAATGATGTGCTGGATATTTGTAAGCAACTGATTGAGCAGGGCAAGGTAATACGCCCGGCGCTGGGGGTTGGTATTGTCTGCAATATGACGCCGCAGCTGGCCTATTATAATGATATTGCCACAGAAAGCGGCGTGGTGATAGTTCCGACTTCCGGCGGCGCGGCGGCAGAGGCCGGCATGAAAGATTATGATGTTATTGTGGCGCTGGACAACCAGGAAGTTGAGGGTTATTCAGAGTTGCAAACTATTATCTTTGAGCATGAAATTGGCGATACCGTTAAGGTTAGCGTGGTACGCGGACAGGAAACGCTGGATTTTGAGGTTACCTTGCAGGAGTTGGAAAACTGATGCAGTGTCGTATTTTGGCGGTAGGCAGTGTTAAGGAGCCATATTTTACCGCTGGTATTCAAGAGTATTTAAAGCGTCTGCGTCCGGTTTTTCCGGTAACCGTGCAGGAAGTGCGTGATTTGCCGGCTCCCAACAATGCTTCGGCTGCACAGCTGGAGCAGTTGGTGGCAAAAGAGGGGGAGAAACTGCTGGCGCAACTGCCGGCCAACACGGCGGAGGCTTTGGTGGTGGCGCTGGCTATTAACGGGCGGCAGTTGTCCTCTCCGCAGCTGGCCGCTAAAATGGCGGAATGGAGTTTTGGCGGTCATAGAGAGTTGGTTTTTGTAATCGGCGGTTCCTATGGGCTTGCGCCAGCATTGTTGGCGCGGGCAGATTTCCAACTTTCCTTTGGTCCTGCCACCTTTCCGCATCAGCTGATGCGTCTGATATTATGTGAGCAGATTTATCGGGCGGTTAAGATTAATCGCAACGAACCATATCATAAATGATAAAAACCCATAAGCAATGCAGTTGCTTATAAACTTTCAAAAAAAGCACTCTGAAAATTTTCAGAGTGCTTTTGCTTTCTGCAATTTTATTTAACCCGATAAAATATATCGGCAACTTTGACAGTTAAATCATCATAAAGACTGCATTTTACTGTTGTTCGGCCAGACGTTTATAACTCTCATAACGCTCCTGCGCGTCTTTGGCTGTTTTGGCAAAAAGCTGCTCGGCATGTTCAGGGTCAATTTTGAACAGGCTGTCATAGCGCACTTCACCAAGCAGGAACTCGCGCAGGTCAGCGGTGGGCGCTTTGCTGTCCAGAACAAAGGGGTTTTTGTCTGTATCGCGCAAAGCCGGATTGTAGCGGTATAAATGCCAGTAACCAGACTGAACAGCACGTGCCTGTTCTTCCAGACCTTTATTCATACCAGCTTTAATGCCATGGTTAATGCAATGGCTGTATGCAATTACCAGCGAGGGGCCGTCATAAGCTTCGGCCTCACGCAGCGCTTTCAATGTCTGGTTCATATCTGCGCCCATGGCAATCTGCGCCACATAAACATAGCCATAAGACATAGCCATCATGCCCAAGTCTTTCTTTTTCGTCTTTTTGCCGGTCACCGAGAATTTGGCAATGGCAGAAGTCGGCGTGGATTTGGAACTCTGGCCGCCGGTGTTGGAGTAAACCTCGGTGTCGAAAACCAGCACGTTAACATTCTCGCCGCTAGCCAGCACATGGTCTAAGCCGCCATAACCAATATCATAGGCCCAGCCATCGCCGCCGAAAATCCAGATAGATTTTTTGCTTAAATAATCTTTTTGGGCATAAATGCTTTGCAGAAGGGCGTTGTTGCTGTTTTCCAGCAGGGGCAGAAGTTCGTCCGCGGCTTGCTGGCTGCCCTGCACATCTTCCTGTTTGTCCAGCCAGTTTTTCAGGGCGGCAGTCAGTTGGGGTTCCTGCTCCGTCTGTAAGGCTTGTTCAATGGTTCGTGTCAGACGCTCGCGCTGTTGTTTAACGGCCAGCGCCATACCCAGACCATATTCGGCGTTATCCTCAAACAGGCTGTTGGCCCAGGCCGGACCCTGACCCTTGGCGTTGGTGGTATAAGGCATGGCCGGTGCAGAAGCGCCCCAGATTGAGGAGCAGCCGGTGGCGTTGGCGATAATCATGCGTTCGCCGAACATTTGCGTAACCAGCTTGGCATATGGCGTTTCACCACAGCCGGCACAAGCGCCGGAGAACTCCAGATAAGGCTGGCGCAGCTGAACATTTTTCACATTATCGGCCGGAATACGGTCATCTTTGCTGCTGACCGTCATGGCGTATTCCCAGTTGGCCACGTCCGGTGAGTTGTGGTCTAATTCCACCATTTTCAGTGCTTTCTGTTTGGCAGGGCAAATCTCGGCGCAGAGGGAGCAGCCCTGACAATCCAGTGGGCTGACCTGCAAACGAACATCCAGACCCTCCAAACCCTTGCCGATAGCTTTTTTGCTGATAAATTCGGCCGGAGCATTGGCTTTTTCTTCCTCGGTCAGCAGAATGGGGCGGATAGAGGCGTGTGGGCAGACCATCGCGCAGCGGTTGCACTGAATACAATTTTCCGGCAGCCATTCCGGTACAAAAGGCGCCACGCCGCGTTTTTCCAGCTTGGCCGTGCCGGTGGGGAAAGTGCCGTCCGGCATATCCATAAAGGCGCTGACGGGCAGTTTGTCGCCCTGCTGGGCATTGATGGGGTCTAAAAGTTTCCGGGCAAATTCCGGTCTTTCAGCCTGTTCGGCGTCGGCTGCTGTGGTTTCTGCCTGTTGCCAGCTTTGCGGTACCGCAACCTGGTGCAGACGCTCCAGACCGGCGGTTACGGCCTTTTTGTTCATGTCAACCACATTCTGTCCCTTGCGGCCATAAGCATGCTCAATGCTGGCGTCCAGCGCGGCAACCGCCTTTTCTACCGGGATAATATTGGCAAGCTTAAAGAAAGCGCTTTGCATAATCATGTTGGTTCGTTTGCCAAGCCCCAACTCCTGCGCAATGCTCAGGGCGTCAATGGTATAAAATTTGATGTTGTTGGCTGCAATATAACGCTTCATGGCCGCCGGCAGTTCCTGTTCCAGTTCAGCGTCCTGCCATTTGCAGTTCAGCAGGAATGTGCCGCCGGGCTTTAAGCCCTCCAGCAAATCATATGTGTTAACATAAGAAGCGTTGGAACAGGAAACAAAATCGGCCTGACGGATTAAATAGGGGGCTTTAATCTTGGCCTGACCAAAACGCAGGTGGGAAATGGTGATGCCGCCTGATTTTTTGCTGTCATAAGAGAAATAAGCCTGCGCGTTAAGTTCGGTTTCATCATTAATAATTGCCACAGCCTGTTTGTTAGCGCCCACAGTGCCGTCGGAGCCCAAACCCCAGAATTTGCACTGAATTGTACCCTCCGGCAGCATATCAGGCATGTCCGGCTCCGGATTAACAGATGTATGGTAAACGTCATCATTAATTGATACGGTGAAGTTGTTTTTGCGTTCGCTCACCGGCGCGGCCAGATTGTTGAACACGCCCACAATATCTGCCGGTACAGTATCCTTGGAAGCCAGACCATAACGACCGCCGATAATTTCCAACTGTCGGCCGGCTTCATAAAAGGCGGTTAAAACGTCCTGATGCAGCGGAGTGGCGCTGCCCGGAACCTTAACGCGGTCTAACACCGCCAGACGTTGCACGGTCTGAGGCAGTACGGCGAACATGTATTCCGGTACAAAGGGACGGAACAGGCGAACCTGTAGGAAGCCAACCTTGCGTCCCTGCGCACGCAGGTAATCAACCGCCTGATAAGCAACCTCGCTAATGGAGCCCATGGCTACAATAACGTCGGTAGCATCGGGCGCGCCGTAATAATCAAAGGGGTGATAGCTGCGGCCGGTGCGCTCGCTTACCTGCTGCATATAATCGGCCACGATTGCCGGCAGTTCCTGATGATAGCTGTTGGCGGCTTCTCTGGCCTGGAAGTAAATATCCGGGTTCTGGGCGGTGCCGCGGATAACGGGGTGTTCTGGATTGAGCGCCCGGGCGCGGAACTTCTGCACCGCGTCCCAGTCGAGCATGGCCGCCAGTTCTTTATAATCCCAAATTTCGATTTTCTGCTGTTCATGCGAGGTGCGGAAACCGTCAAAGAAATGCAGGAAAGGTAGACTGCCTTTAATAGCAGCCAGATGCGCCACAGCGGCCAAATCCATGGCCTCCTGCACATTGGCGGAGCAAAGCATGGCAAAGCCGGTTTGGGTGCAGGCCATGATATCGCTGTGGTCGCCAAAAATGCTTAAGGTGTGGCCGGCCAGAGTTCGGGCGGAAACATGCATAACGCCGGGCAGCAGTTCGCCGGCAATTTTATACATATTGGGTATCATCAACAGCAACCCCTGAGAGGCTGTGAATGTGGAACCCAGCGCGCCGGCGGCCAAAGCGCCATGCAATGCGCCGGCCGCGCCGCCCTCTGACTGCATTTCCGTGATAGAAACGGTTTGTCCAAAAATATTTTTACGTCCAGCGGCCTGCCATTCGTCCACATATTCCGCCATGGTTGACGACGGGGTTATCGGATAGATAGCCGCCACATCAGTGAATGCATAGGCCACATAAGCCGCTGCCTGATTGCCGTCCATTGTTGCCTGCTGTTTGGTAGCCTGTTGTTTGCTTGCTGCCATTTAAAATCAGTCCCTTCTTTTTTTAACCTTTGGCCAATGCCAAAAAATAATAATAAAACAAAAAAATATAGTATGTTAAAATGTTTTGAAAACTTAATTTAAGCCAGTGTTTGCAGCGCCGCCGCCAGCGCCGTGCCGGGCAGACCAAGACAGCCGCCGGCCAGTAATGTGACGGGGTTTATCGGCAGATAAAAGCCAAAAGACGGTGCCAGCCAGTTAATCAGAGCCAACGCGCCGAAACCGGAGATAAAATTGCCGGCCACCACGCCCAGGCTTTGGCTGAAGCTTTTGCCGAAAAGGGAGAGCAGCAGCATTAAAGCCGCTGCCAGCGCCGCAGCATATAAAACAGCGATTGACATATTGGTTATACCTCCTTAAATGAACATTTGACAAAAGCAAGCTGTTATCGGCTGGATACTAAAAATACCAGATTTACGTGATATTGCTTGCAAGGCTATGGATAAAAAAAGAAGTTCATTAAAAATTATGCCGCTGCTGTTACAATATGCTGATTAAAATACTAACTTTTATTTTAGCTATATATTTATTGTGCCATAGGTTACGCAAAAAAACAATATAAAAAATTATAAACTCAAATATAAAATAAAAAATCTTTGAAAAAAATTTTAAGAAAAATAAAAAAAACTGTAAAATTTTTGTGATGAATATTGCCAAAAATTGTCAAAAAGGTAACAATTTAAGCAGGATGCAAAGCCAAAAATATGGAGGTATACAAAATGTCAGAAACGTATGGTTATATTCGAGTATCCAGCAAGGAACAAAACGAGGGTCGTCAGTTAATCGCCATGGAGCGCCAGAGAGTTCCGGCCGGCAATGTTTATCTGGACAAACAGTCCGGCAAGGATTTTGCCCGGCCGCAGTATCAGAAGATGGTGAAGCGACTGCGCGCCGGCGATTTGCTTTATGTGATGAGCATTGACCGCCTTGGGCGCAACTATGAAGAAATTCAGCAGCAATGGCGTCTGCTTACCAAACAATGCCGGATAGATGTGTGCGTGTTGGACATGCCGCTTCTGGACACACGCAACGGCAAAAATCTGCTGGGAACATTTATTGCGGATTTAGTCCTGCAAATTTTATCCTTTGTGGCGCAGAAAGAGCGTGAAAACATTATTGAGCGTCAGCAGCAGGGGATTGCGGCGGCCAAAGCGCGCGGCGTGCATTTTGGGCGTTGTAAAAAGCCGGTGCCGCGAAATTTTGCGGAGTTGGTGAACCGCTGGATACATAAACAACTGCATATAAACGACGTTTTGGAGCAGCTGAATATGCGCCCGGCCACTTTTTATCGCCGTCTGCGTGATTTGCGCCTGGGCAAGCTGCACCTGAATGATGAGAGCGATATCTGTTTTTTTGCAGATGAACAGGCAATAGAGTCGCCGGCTGATAGTGTGGCCCAAAGATAGGCGTGGGCCATTTACAAAAAGAGGCTGGCGTGCTATAATAAGCAGGAATTATAAGATAAATGGTCTTGGCCTGATGATTGAGCCAGGCCGGGGAGGGTTGCAAAATGCAAAATATGGAAGCCGGCTGTTATGAGCCGAAAAAGGTGTTGACGATTGCCGGTTCTGATTGTTCCGGCGGTGCTGGTATTCAGGCCGATATTAAAACTATTACGGTACATAAGGCTTATGCTATGAGCGTGATAACCGCGCTGACAGCGCAGAATACGCTTGGCGTGCGCGCCATTCAGGAGGCCACGCCACAGTTTGTGGCGCAGCAAATGGAGGCTGTTTTTGAGGATATTACACCAGACGCAGTTAAAATTGGCATGACTTTTAACAGCCCAATCATCATGACGATTGCCCTGAATCTGCGTCGTTATCAGGCCAGAAATATTGTGTTGGACCCGGTTATGATTGCGGAGAGCGGCGGCAAGCTGCTTCAGGACGACGCGTGGGCGGCGCTGGTGCAATATCTGTTGCCGCTGGCGGATATGGTAACTCCCAATTTGCATGAGGCCGGCTGTCTTTGCGGCCGGGATTTGCATACCGAGGAGGATATGGTTTGGGCGGCTGAAAAAATCAGTGAAATGACACCCGGCGCTGTTCTAATCAAGGGCGGTCATTTGGCCGGCGATACCGCCAGCGATTTACTTTATTGTCAGGGGCAAAGCTTCTGGTTTAAGAGTCAGCGCGTGAATAATTCCAACAGCCATGGTACCGGCTGCACGCTTTCTTCTGCTATTGCCTGCCAGCTGGCGCAGGGTGCGCCGCCGGCCAAAGCGGTTTATAAGGCCAAGCAGTTTTTGCTTCGCGCTTTAAAGGCCAATCTGGATATTGGTCATGGCAGGGGGCCGCTTAATCACTGCTGCGATTTATAAGGGTTATTAGATAATGTCAAAAGAGTTAACAATCATCGGCGCCGGCGCTTCCGGTATGATTGCCGCTGTTCAGGCTGCTGAATATGCCGCCGAACTTCATTTAAAATTACATATCAATTTATTGGAAAAATTGCCGCGACCCGGCAAAAAGCTGCTGGCCACCGGCAATGGGCGTTGTAATATCGCCAATGCCGGCGCGGCGCGTGAGCATTATTATAATGCGGCCGGGCAAAATCCGGCCTTTGTGCAGCCAGCCCTGCAAAAATTTACACAAAAAAACAATTTGGCTTTCTTCCGTAGCATGGGCTTGCTGACGAAAGAGGAGGAAAACGGTAAACTTTATCCAATGGGCGACCAGGCGGTAGCGGTTTTGGATTGTCTGCGCCTGCGCATTGAGCGGCTAGACGCGGCATTAAGCCTTTTGGCGCCGGCGGAGGTGCAGGAACTGCGGCCGCGGCGGCCGGGTGGATTTGCTTTGAAGCTGGCCGGCGAGCAGGCGGAGCGGCGAGCGGACGCGGTGATTTTGGCGCTGGGCGGTTTGGCTTCGCCACAGTTAAGCAACAGTCAGGGTTTTGCCCGGCTGTTGCAGCCGCTGGGTCTAAAGGCTACCAGGCTATATCCGGCGCTGACGCAGGTTAAGATTGCCAGCTCCTTGCCCAAAGCCTTGCAGGGTATTAAATTTAACGGCAGGGTTCGGCTTTGTCAGCCGGACGGCGTTTGTTTGGGCGCGGCCGAGGGTGAGGTTCTTTTTGCGGCTTATGGTCTTTCCGGGCCGCCGATTTTGCAGCTGTCACGTTTGGTCAGCCATAATTTTTATGAGCAGGTGCAGCCGCGGCCGCAGACTATGGAGTTGGATTTGCTGCCGTCAATGTCGGCCGGGGAATTGCTGGCGGAGCTTCAGGAACACTGCCGTCTGCCTTTGCTGCTGGAGGATTTTTTGACCGGAATTTTAAATAAAAGGCTTGGACAGCAGCTGATAAAGCTTTTGGACGGGCGCAGTCTGGCAATGCCGGCGGCCAGTTTGAGCAATACGGATTTGCAGCGGCTGGCCGGGCTGATTAAGGCGTTGCAGCTGCCTGTCAGCGGCGTTACTGGCTGGGAGCGCGCACAGGTGATGGCTGGTGGTCTGGCTCTAAAGGATTTTGACAGCCAGACGCTGGCGGCGCGCCGTTGGCCGGGGCTTTTTGCGGCCGGCGAACTGCTGGATATCTGCGGCGATTGCGGCGGTTATAATCTTAGCTGGGCCTGGAGCAGCGGCCGGCTGGCCGCCAAATCCGCCGTTGAATATTTGTTGAACAGTTAATGTGTAAAAAAATAATAATGATAATGGTAGTTTGATTTCGTAGTAATAAGGAGTTTGTTATGTTAAAAATATCCCAGCTGCGTTTAAATCCCCAACAGCCGGAAAGTCAGCTGCTGGAGCAGGCGGCCAAAAAGCTGCATATTCGGCCGGAAAATATTTTGGATTGGCAGATTGTGCATAAAAGCGTGGACGCGCGGCGTAAGGACGACGTACATTGGGTTTATGCGCTGGCGTTGACGTTGCCGCCGCGGTTGGAGAGCAGTCTTTTGAAAAATCCGCGTCGGGCGAGGCAGGTACAGCCGATGCCGGCGAATTTTGAACATTTGGCGGCGTCGCCGCAGCCGGGACGTTTTAAGAATGCACCGGTGGTGGTTGGCGCTGGGCCGGCTGGTCTTTTTGCGGCGCTTTGGCTGGCCAGAGCAGGCGCCCACCCGGTGCTGTTGGAGCGCGGTCAGGCCGTGGAGCAGCGCAGCCGGCAGGTGGAGGCCTTTTGGCGCGGCGACGCTTTGCAGCCGCAAAGCAATGTGCAGTTTGGCGAGGGAGGAGCCGGGGCGTTTTCCGACGGCAAGCTGACTACCAACACCAAAGACTGGCGCAATCGGCTGGTTTTGCAGGAGTTGGCGGCGGCCGGCGCGCCACCGGAAATTCTTTATCTGGCCAAACCGCATATCGGTACTGATATTTTGCGGCAGGTGGTGCAAAATCTGCGCCGGCAAATTATTGAACTGGGCGGCGAGGTACGTTTTGAGCAGCAGCTGACGGCGCTGCGCCGGCAGGCGGACGGTCGCGTTTGCGGTGTGGAGGTTCTTAAGGACGGAAGTGCTTATCTGCTGCCGACGGAAAATGTAATTCTGGCTATCGGGCATAGCGCCCGGGATACTTTTCAGCAGCTGGCGGCGGACGGTCTGGCCATGCAGCCCAAACCGTTTGCGGTGGGCGTGCGTATTGAGCACCGGCAGGCCGATTTGAACCGGGCGCAGTATGGTGATTTTGCAGAATTATTTCCGCCGGCTGATTATAAGCTGGCTGTGCATCTGGACGGCGATTTGCAGGGCCGGACGGTTTATAGTTTTTGTATGTGTCCCGGCGGTCAGGTGGTTGCGGCCGCTTCGGAGCCGGGCGGAGTTGTTACCAACGGCATGAGTTTGCATGCCAGAGCCGCCGAGAATGCCAATGCGGCGTTGCTGGTGAATGTCAGCCCGGCGGATTTTCCGCGAGGGGCGGCTTTGCAGGGTTTGCCGCCGGCTTTGGCCGGCGTGGCCTTGCAGCGTCGGATTGAGCGAGCGGCCTTTCAGCTGGCCGGCCGGAATTATCAGGCCCCGGCGCAAATGGTGGGTGATTTTCTGGCCGGGCAGGTCAGCCGTGGTTTTGGTCGGGTGCAGCCCAGCTATCGTCCCGGCGTACAGCCGGCAGATTTGGCCGCCGTGCTGCCGGATTTTGTAACGGCGGCGCTGCGTGCCGCTCTGCCGCGGCTGGCGGCCAAACTGCCGCTTTTTGCGGAGCCGGAGGCGGTGCTTACCGCGCCGGAAACACGCTCGTCTTCACCGGTACGTTTGCTGCGCGACCCACAAAACGGTCAGAGCCTGAATTGTCCGGGGCTGTATCCCTGTGGCGAGGGGGCCGGTTATGCCGGAGGGATTGTTTCGGCGGCGGCGGACGGTTTGCGCATGGCCGAGGCTGTGCTGCGCAATAATCAGTAAAAATGTTTAGCTGTCAAAGCCATAGGCGGCCGCGTCAATAGCTTCGCCGTCCAGGCGTATTTCCCAATGCAAGTGCGGCGGCATGCCCTCCTCAAAAGGCGGAGGCGCGCAGATTTCGCCCAGCTTTTCACCGGCAATCACCTGTTGGCCGGTTTGCAGGCCAGTCTGTGGTTTTAAACCAAAATAGCTGGTTTGCAATTTGCCCTCATGTTCCAGCACAATGCTGGCGCCCATAAAGGAGTCTTCCCTGATTTCTCTGATAGTGCCGGCCAGAGGCGCCAGAACCGCCGCCCCCAGACTGCCGGCCAAATCTACGCCGCTGTGGAAACGATAATCGCCGAAGACGTCATCATGACCATAGCCAAAGCCGCGCAGTATGCCGCTGCTGTCCTGGCGCAGGCCGCTTATTGGCGGCAGCATCTGCTGCAAATTGGCCTCCACCGTCAGCAATTCATCGCCAACCCAGGGCTCCGGCGCATTGTCGATAACTTCTTCATCAGCTTCGGAACTGTTTGCTTCGGTGTTGGTATCTGCGGTATCAGTGTCCGGCTGATTTTCCGCGTTCGCCGTATTCTGAACTGTTGGCGTCTGGGTGTTGTCCGTTAGCTTTTCAGTCTGCGTTGTTGGCAGGGACGGCTGTAAATCAGCGTTGGCCGGCAATACCGGTTGGGCGTCTTCGCCTATGTGCGCTTGCAGTTGTTGCGTTAGCCTGTTTTGGTCGGGGTTTGTTTCTAATTGAGCCAGCCGGGTTTGGCGCGTTGTCAGAATATTGTCAATGCCCGCGGACTGTTCCAGGCGCGCTCTGGGCGAGCCGCCCCAAATAGCCACTGCGCCGACAGCCAGCATAAGACAGCCCAAAACGGCCCAGCGCATCAGCAGCAGGCGCGATTTAACTTTGTCCATTTTAAAATTTAGCATATAAAACCACTCCTTTTGTGCAAGATATTATGGTCTTAATTTTTGCACAAAGGAGCGTTTTTTATACTCAAACAAGGGAAAAAATTGTCATTCTGCATTATCCGGCAGGGGCGTTGGCTCATAAAGTTCGTTTAGACTGCAAACATCGCAGCCTGCATAATATACGGCCAAAATCTGCGGCCAGTCATAACCCTGCGCTGCCAGACCGCCGGCGCCTTGCTGACAAAGCCCAACGCCGTGGCCGCTGCCAAGGGTGGTGAACCAAAAGCCCTCTTTGCTTTCCAGCCAGCTGAAACGGTTGGAGGCCAGCCCCAGCAGCTGGCGGAAATCGTTGCCACTCCAGCTTTGGCTGGCGCAGCGCACCTCTTTAACCCGGCCGCTGGGCGTGGTGCCGGCGATGTAAAGCAGCGCCAGTTGTGCCGGGGTAACCTGTAAGCGTTCAGCCAGCTGCTCCTTGGGCCAGAAGCTGCTGTTAATGGCGCTGCCGCCGCCGGCCAGGTTGTCCCAATAGCAGACGGCGGCCGGATAATAGCTTGCGCCGCCCCAGCAGGCCGCGGCGCTTTCCGTCTGGCCGCCGCAGCAGGCGTGAAAATAAGCCGGCACGGGCTGGCCGTCCTGTACCAAAATCAGCCCGGCAGTGTTTTCCGCGGCAGCGCGCAGCTTGGTTTCATATTCGTCAAAGGCGCTGCCAAAACGCTCCCGGCGCGCGGCTTCGTCCAGATAAGCCATACAGTGAGCACTGTTATCGCAGACCTCCCCCTCGGCCTGATATTTCTGCCAGGCATAGCTTCGGGCGGCCACTGCCTGCGCGGCCAGCGCCTGTTCATCGTAAGCGGCCGGCATTTCTGCGGCCACAAAGCCGATTACTGCTTCTTCCAGTTCAATGTTCTCGCTGGTTGCGTCTTCGCCGCCGCTGTTATGCACTAGCCGCAGCCAGTATACCGGAGTTTCTGCTTCTCCGTCAGGGTCCTTATCAAAAAAATTGTTAAAAAAATCCGTCAGACCGCCGAAATGTTGAAAAAGCAGCATTAAAAGCAATAATGCTGCCAGCGCGCTTAAAAGCGGCCGCAACCAAACGGTTTTGTAGCGCATGGCCAAACCCCCTTAAAAATCATAATTTTATAAAATGTATGGTGGAAAAGCCAGAATATACCGGAGTTGGTACGGTAAAAAATTCGCTTAATCTGCCTTGAAATATTGTTTTTATTAAATGTTTGTGGTAAAATATAAGCTAATGCTAATATTTTCGGTATTAGGATAGTGTAAAATGAAAAAGGGGAATTACAATGAAGAAGAAAATTTTTATGCTTTGTCTGCTTTTGACCTTTGGTCTGCTGCCGGGTCTGGTTTGGGCTGATGAAGCTGTCGCGGACGAGGCTGTGCAGCAGGAACAGCCGGCGGATATTGCGGCTGAAAATCAGACCGATAATAAGCCTGCCGACGCAGAAGAAAAGCCGGCGGAAAATCCGGAAGAAAATCCTGCCGATAACGAGGCGGCGGTTGATGATGATGCCGCGGCTGATAATGAAGAAACAAATCCGGAGGAACAGCCGGAAGAAAATCCTGCCGAACCTTCCGTCAGTAATTTGGCCGACCCTACGCTTAATCAGGTTAAGCTGACGCTGGACAGCAAATGGGCGCTGGTGCGCGGTCAAAGCCAGCAAATTGAAGCTGCGCCGATTACCATTAATGATACAACCATGTTGCCGCTGCGTTTTATCGCGCAGGATATTTTAGATGCGCAGGTAAATTGGAATGCGGAAACCAAGCAGGTTACAGTGCTGCGCGGTCAGATGAGCCTGTTGGTGGATTTGGAAGGCGGCCGGGTGTTGGTTGATGAACAGCCCTATGCTATGGCGGTGCCGCCGACGGTGATTGACGGCCGCACTTATGTGCCGCTGCGTCTGGTTACAGAGCTGATGGACTGTCAGGTGCAGTATAATCCGGAAGACCATAGCATTTTGATTACCTTGCCGCTGGACGTTGAACCGGAACCGCCGGTTGCGGATATTACTTATCGTCCGGCAACGGCTGGCCAAACTGTTGAGTATTATGATTATAGCTACGACCCACAGGGCCGCCAGATTACGGCGCGCGAGTGGACGGTTACGGACAGCCAGGGGCAGAGTAAAACCGGCGATAGTCTTTATTGGCTGTTTTATCAGAAGCAGGGCGGCGATTATGTTATTTCTTATCGTGTAAAAAATTCGCTGGGTCTTTGGAGCGAGCCGGTAGTGGTTGATTTCCGGCTGGAGGAAAACCGGCCGCCGGAGATTACCCGTCTTTCAGCTTTGCAGACGGAGGTGGCAGTTGGCCAGCGTTTGGATATTTCCTATCTTTATGATAATGAAGAATGGGAGGATTTAACCAGCATCAGTTTCAGTTATTCCTGGGAAAATGAGCAGGGTAATAAGGTTACCAAGCTTGGTAAGCCGGCCGCCTTTTTCCAGCCCGGTCAGCATACGGTAAGCCTGCGCTTGCAGGACGCCTTTGGCCAGTGGAGTGAAACTAAGGATTTGGTTTTTGAGGTTGGCGAAAAAGTTATGTCCACTGAAGCCGAATTTCGTTTTCAGAACCTGAACCCCGGTGAAATCTTTTTGAATCTGCCCAAGTTTAATTTTGGCGGTCTGCCGCAGGCGCAGACCACTGGCTTGCAGACGAGAAATGTGGTGCTGGTGGACAGCAACAGCCCGGAAAAGGTGTCAACCCCCGGCGTGCTTTATAAAGATACGGCCAGTGGTAATATTGCCGTACATTATCATCATTTGAATAATATGAACAATAATTTGAAAATTCATATGATTGCTCATAATGAAACTGATGCGCCGGTTACTTTCACTATCGGCAAGCTGGGTTTTGCCGGCCCCTCGCAGGACCCAATGCAGGTGGGTTATATTGAAAATCAGAATTATCTGGGCGCGGACTCGTTAAATAGAACTATTACCTTGAAGCCGGGCGAAAAATATCTGCTTAATGCTGACCAGAAGCTGGAACTTAAACCGGCTTATCTGCAATCCGGTTTGGTGGATATTTACACGGAAGGTCAGTTAACGGTGGCGGTGGCGGCCATGTATCCGGACAGCAACTGGCGCAATTATACCTATCTGGAGAATTTAAACTCGGCGCCGCCGCAAAGCCGCGGTACCTATCAGAACGCGGCCTATGATATCAACATTACGTTGGGCGCGGAGTCAGAGAAAATTATGCTTGGTTATCCAGACTCCTTTGCCGGTTTTATTAACAGCTATCTGCTGCGCGGTGTGGACGCACTGACAGGCGGCAGCACGGAAAATAAAGGCAATTATGGTGTGGTGCATACTTTGCGGATTACGGCAACCGAGCGCACCGGTCTGCTGATTAACCCCAGAGGTTCCATTTACCGCGGCGCGCTGCTGTTTAACGGCGAGGTCTGCAAGCTTAGTGCCAACGACCAAATCCAGACCAATCATGAAGCGGTGGTTGTCGGTGTGATAGAAGCCGGTGAAACGGCTACCGTGACTTATATCTCACCGGACGGCTCCGACTCTCCGGCTCTGTTGATTGCTATTCCGGAAAAGGAATGGAAGTCCTATTAATAGAGGAGTTAAAAAATTAAGCGGACGGAAAACCGGTTGGTTTATACCATGATTCAGTGCCGGGTGCAGACGGCGCGTGCCGTAAAGGTGCTGCCTTTTCACCCCGGCAGGGCGGTGGGTGTGATTGAATACGGCGATTTTGCCAAAACAATTGATAATCGTATCCGCTGCCGCTGTTTGAGTTGCTATCCAGAGGTTACCGACGATAGCTGTTGCTGCAAGTGGGCGTTTACGCTGGAATAGGCTGAACATAAGAAAGAACCTGGCGCGTTAGTTGCGTCAGGTTCTTTTGGTGTAAAAATTAAATTAGCTGGTCAATTTGGCCGGACTGAATGGCGGTAAACAAAATTCTACAAAAAAGCCGTTGTTTTGTTAAACAACGGCTAGTTGGTCGGGATGACAGGATTCGAACCTGCGGCCCTCTGGTCCCAAACCAGATGCGCTACCAAACTGCGCTACATCCCGATATGTTGAAGATAGGAGTTAAACATAGGCTCAATTAGATATTATAAGCAAAAAAGCTTGATTTGTCAATCATTAATCAAAAATTTTCTGAAAAAATTTCGGCGGCTTTTGGTTTAATCTTGATTAATTGTCATAAATAATATATAATTATACTATCTAAATACATTGTTGACTGGATTGTATATGAATTGCACATTGATTTTGGCAGGAGATGACATAAAATAATGGATATGCAAAAATATCTTAAGCCACAGGTAGCGGCTATTCAGCCCTCGGTTATCCGCAAATTTTTTGATTTGGCGGCGCAGATTGAGGGCGTGGTTTCGCTGGGCATTGGTGAGCCGGATTTCAGCACGCCGCTGGCTTTTTGTGAGGCTGGCTGGCGGAGTATGCAGGAGGGTAAAACCGGATACAGTCCCAACCCTGGCCTGCTGGAACTGCGGCAGGCTATCAGCGCTTATTTGCAGCAGCTTTTGGGTTTGACTTATTGCCCGGAAAATCAGATTGTAGTAACGGTGGGCGGTTCAGAGGCGATTGACGCTACTTTTAGGGCGCTTATCTGTCCGGGTGATGAGGTTATTATTCCGGAACCGGCGTTTGTATCATATGCGCCTTGTGTGGAGTTGGCCGGCGGCGTGGTAGTACCGCTGCCAACCAGCGCGGAGCAGGGCTTTAAGCTTACGCCGGCGCAGCTGGAAACAGCAATAACGCCTAAAACCAAGGCGGTGGTGTTGAATTATCCCGGAAACCCAACCGGCGCGGTGATGTCGCAGGAAGAATTGAATGCACTGGCCGAGGTTTTGCTGCGGCATAATGTTTTGGCCGTTTCTGACGAGATATATGCGGAGCTGATTTATAACGGCCAACGCCATGCTTCGATTGCGGCGGCGCCGGGCATGCGAGATATGACAATTCTAATCAGCGGTGTTTCCAAATCTCTGGCTATGACCGGTTGGCGCATTGGTTATGTCTGCGCGCACCCGGATATTTTAAGCGGTATTTACAAAATCCACCAGTTCTCACTTTCCTGCGCCAGCACCACTGGCCAGTATGTGGCGCTGGAGGGTTTGCGGCATGGTCAGGCGGAAACGGCTAAAATGGTGGCGGAATATGACCGTCGCCGTCAGTTTATTGTGCGGCGTTTGGCAGAAATTGGTCTGCCTATGTGTGAGCCGCAGGGGGCGTTTTATGCTTTTCCCTCGATTGCGGAAACCGGCCTTTCTTCTAATGAGTTCTGTGAGCGCCTGTTGCGAGAGGAAAAAGTGGCCTGCGTACCGGGCAATGCTTTTGGCGTCAGCGGCGAGGGTTATATTCGCTGTTCCTATGCCACGTCATTGGAAAATATTGCCAGGGCTTGCGATGGCATTGAGCGCTTTGTTAACAGACTTAAATAAAATTAATGATTGGGAGCGGAGGTTGCCATGATTATTGAAACAGATGAAGATTTGGTAAAATTGCAGAAAATTGGCAAAATTTGCGCTAATATTCTGCAAGCTATGCAGGAAGCCACGCGCGTGGGGATTACCACTAGGGAGCTGGACGAACTGGGCGGCCGATTACTGGCGCAGTATGGCGCAACCTCGGCGCCGATGCTGGAGGGTTTTCCCGGATATACCTGTATCAGCGTTAATGAGGAAATTGCCCATGGTATACCTGGCGGCCGTATGCTGCGCAGTGGCGATTTGGTGAATATTGACGTTTCGGCGGAGTTAGACGGTTATTTCGGTGATACCGGCGCGTCTTTTTTGCTGGGCAATGGTGATAAAATGGCACAACGTCTGCTGCGCGCCTCAAAGGAGGCGTTAGCCAACGCGATTACGGCGGCGGTGGCCGGGCGGCCGCTTAATCATATCGGCCGGGCGGTGGAAAACACCGCTCGCCGGCATGGTCTGAAAATTATCAAAAATCTGTGTGGGCATGGCGTAGGACATAGCCTGCATGACGAGCCGGATATGATTGATAATTATTATGAGCCAAAAGAGCCGCGGCGGCTGGAAAAGGGCATGGTGATTGCCATTGAGCCGTTTATCAGCGAGGCCGAGCAGGTGGTGGTTCAGAGCAAAAGCGATGGCTGGACGCTGCGTACGCCGCACCACACCCGGGCGGCGCAGTTTGAACATACGCTGGTTATCACGGAAAAGCGGCCGATTATTCTGACCTTGCCGGACGGCCGCTGATATTAGGGCGTTTTAGGTTATTAAAACTGGCTGTTATTAATATAATATATTAAGCCAAAGGAGGAATTTGTGATGAGTTTTAAAGAAGTTAATTTGACTGATTTGCAGCTGAACCCCTGGCAGGCGATTGGTAATGACTGGCTGCTGGTGACGGCCGGCGATGCGGCTGAAAGCAGCCGCGCCAATACCATGACCGCCAGCTGGGGCGGTATGGGCGTGCTTTGGCATGAAAATGTGGCTTTTATTTTTATTCGTCCGCAGCGCTATACCAAGGAGTTTATCGACGCGCAGCCGCGCCTTTCTCTTTCATTTTTTGACGGGCGCAAAAAGGAAATGGGGCTGCTGGGTTCTGTTTCCGGCCGGGAGCGCGATAAGATTGCGGAATCTGGTCTGCACCTGACTATGCTGGACGGCGTTCCAACTTTTGAAGAAGCACGTTTGGTGCTGGTCGGCCAGAAGCTTTATGCCGACGAATTGAAACCAGAAAAATTTATCGTGCCGGAATATGACGCGAAAAATTATGCGGCCAAAGATTATCACACGGTTTATGTGCTGAAGATTGAAAAGGCCTATCAGGCCGAATAATCAACCAGTCGCTGTCCCGAATGGTGCGGCTGGTCGAAATGGTTCACACTAAGCTTTGTCTGCGTCTACAAAAGTGGCCTTGCCAATCGCTAAGTGTTCATACAATGAGAAAGACACTGCTCCAATAAGGGCAGTGTCTTTTTGTTGTATGTTGATTAAAAGCGGCCGCGCGTACGCCGGGCCAATTCTCTTTCCAGCTCCTGCTGCTGCTGTTGCAGCTGCCGGCGTTCCAGCTGGCGTTGTCGGCGCTGTTCCTGAGCCTGTTTTTCCTTTTTTATCGCTTTGTTAATCAGGTATGGCACCAGCGAGAGGATAAAACCGGCGGCGGCCGCGGCGGCGGTCAGCACGATTTTTAACAGGAACATTTTAATTTTTATTTCTCGCCAGGAGAATAAATTCAGGGAGATAATCAGACTGAGAAGCAAAAATATGCCGCAGATAATCAGGCTGGGTTTAAGCGAGCGGCGGCGTACCACTGCTCCAGCCCAGAAGTTGCCGGCAAACAAGGCAAAGCAATACATAAATGTGCTGGCCTGTACGTTTGTATCGCCGGGCAGTGTGTGTGAATAGCAATATGAACCCCAAAGGCCAACTTCAGCCAGCAGCACAATAGCGGCCGCTATCAGGCCGGAAATTGTTGCGGAAATGACTTTGGGCTGTTTGGACTTTTGGGATTGTCTGGCTGGGGCTGGGCTGGCGGAGCGGCGAGTCGGCGGCTCCGGCCGGCGGCTCCCGGTTTGCCTGGTTCGTCTGTTTAGCTTTGGCAGCTTAAAATGCAGCTGGGGCATAGTCACCTGTGGCATTTTAAGACGCGGCCGGGCAGCCCGGCGTTTATCGTTGGTCTGGCGTGGCCGGCTGTTTTCAGGGGCGGCCGGTTTCTGGGGCGCGTTGACCGCGTCGGGTGTTTCGGACTGATTGTTCAGCCAGTCCCGGGCGCTGCGCGTGCTGTTCCATGGCGTCTGGCCGCCTTTGCCGGAGGGAATATTAGGCTTTTGCGGCTGGGGCTGGGGTTGGCCGGGGCGCGGCGGAGGTTGAAATGTACTTGTCAAACGTGTGCCGCCTGTGTTATAATTGGTATTAATTTTATTTTGGTCATCTATCATTCGCAAGTTTCCTGTATTTATTTTCTTGATAACTTACATATAATTCGGTTTTGAAATGATGTTTTCCTGCAAGAAAGGAGTTTTTATGCAAAATTGTGACATAAAAGCAGGCGGTTTGCTGATTTTGCAGCCGCTGCTGCAAGACGAAATTATTGCGGCTTTGGCGGACGGGGACGCACAGACGGTCAGTTTTGGCCTGGCGCGGCATTATGCCAGCCAGGCGGACGGTCAGCCGCATGAGGGATTAAATCCGGCGGCGCTCTATGTTTTGCGCCGGCTTTTGGCAGCCGATAACTATTTTAGCCGTCGAATGGCGGCTGGTGGAGCTGCTCGGCAACCGGCTTTGCTGACGGCTATGGCGGCGGAAATTGCGCTGCTGCAAGGCTGGTTGGCTGATTATCAGCCGCCGGCTTGGTTGCAGGCGGCCGGTGAAGATGTTTTGGCACTCTGTCCGGAATTGGCCGATTGGGCGCAAATGGAGCCAGCGTGGGCTGCTGCGGTTTTGGCGCGTTTTCATCAGCGCTTTGGCTTCGGTCAGCTGGCTCTGCATCGAGTTTGGCGCTGGCAAGGTGAGTTGCAGCCGGTGCAGCAGTATGACCAAATTAGCTTAAGCGATTTGGTGGGCTATCAAATTCAGAAAGATGAGGTTATGGCCAACACCCGGCTTTTTGCGCGCGAGGGAAGGGGCAATAATCTGCTGCTTTATGGAGCGCGCGGCACGGGCAAGTCCTCGCTGGTTAAGGCGGTGGCCAATGAACTGGCGGCGGAGGGTCTTTGTCTGGTGGAGATGCCGCTGGAATATATGGCCAGTCTGCCGCAGCTTTTGGCCCTGCTGGCGGAACAGCCTCGGCGTTACATATTGTTTATCGACGACCTGTCCTTTGAACGCGCCGACCAGGCGTATAAGATTACCAAAGCGGTTTTGGAGGGCAGTGTGGCGGCTTTGAACAGCAATGTGCTGATTTATGCTACTTCCAATCGACGGCATTTGATTGTGGAAAACTGGCAGGACCGGGAGGGTGTGCAGCATGACAACGGCGAGGTGCGCGCCAGCGACAGCATGAGCGAAAAGCTTTCTCTGGCCGACCGCTTTGGCCAGACGGTGCTGTTCAGTCTGCCGCGGCAGGAAGAATATTTGCAGATTGTGCAGACGTTGGCGGCGGCGGACGGTATTGCGCTGCCGCCGGAAGAACTGCGCCAGCGCGCGCTTAAATGGGCGATGTGGCAGAAGCATAACGGACTTTCCGGCCGCACGGCGCGGCAGTTTGTTAACAGTCTGTCCCGGGAGGAGGCAGAAATATGAATTGGCAGGCATTGTTGTTGGGGGCGGCCAGCTTTTTGATAATTGGTCTGTTTCACCCGTTAGTAATTAAAGGCGAATATTATTTTGGCAAGGGTATTTGGCCGTTATTTCTGGCGACTGGTCTGGTGTTTATGCTGGCGGCGCTGTTTTGTCCCTGGCCGTTTGTGGCGGTGTTATTCTCCCTGGTGGCCTTTTCCTGCTTTTGGAGCATTAAAGAACTTTTTGAACAGGAACAGCGCGTAAGGCGCGGTTGGTTTCCGGCTAATCCCAAACGGCGCGGCAAGTAATAAAAGACGGACTTCTTTCATAAGCATTAAACAGGATTGAAATTGTTGATATGCTTGGAAAGGGGCAGTTGGAAAATGCGGATTTTGTTTGTCAGCCGGCGGCTGCTGGTTAATCTATCGCTGTTGGCGGTGCTGGTTGGGCTGGTGGGGGCGATGAAGCTTTTAAGCGGCAATGAGGCCGTGGTGCAGTGGGTAAGCGCCGGGCTGAATAATAATGAACCGCCGCTGTTTATGGCTGGCAATCCGCAAAATCAGGCGGTTAGTCTGTTGGTGCAGCTGGACGATACCGTTGAGCCGGCGGCGGTGGGGCAGCTGCTGCAAATTCTGGCGGATAATTCGGCAAAGGCCACCTTTTTTGTCAGCGGTCAGCTGGCTGAAGCCCAGCCGCAGCTTTTACAGTCGATATTGGCCGGCGGTCATCAGATTGGCAACTTTGGTTATGATGATACCAGCCCGGCCAATTTAACGCTGGCAGAAAACCGGGCGGCGCTGGAGCGTGCCTCGGCTTGCATTGCGGCGGCCTGTGGGGAGCGGCCTTTGCTTTATCTGCCGCCTTTTGGCGTTACCGAAGATGATATTCGGCGAGCGGCGGCAGAGGCCGGGTTGGTTTTTGTGCTGGGCGGCGTGGATTCCGGCGATTGGCAGGGCGCGGCGCCGGAGGAGATAATCGCCGCGGTTTTGCCGCAGGCGCAGGCCGGCAGTTTTATCACTATCAGCGTTAATGAAAACACGCTGGCGGCTTTGAATACGCTGCTTCAGGAGATTGCGGCGCTGGATTTGCGTTTTATTACCGTCAGCGAAAATCTGGGTAATAACACTGCTCCTCCTGCCGTTACTCAGAATACTGCGCCAACCGATGATACCGATAGCAAAACAGGTGATAATCTGGCTGAAGATGCCGCTATCCGGGTTGCCGGTGGCGGCATTAATCTGAATGAGCCGAAAATCAGCGCCAAAGCGGCGTTGCTTTTAGATGCGGAAACCGGTCAGGTGCTTTGGCAGCAAAACGGCTGGCAGCCCATGCCGCCGGCCAGTACCACCAAGATTTTAACTGCCCTGCTGTGTCTGGATATTGCGCCTTTGGATAGGGAAGTGGAAGTTTCCGCGCAGGCGGCGGCTGTGGGGGAAAGCAGCGCCGGTCTTTTGCGCGGCGAGCGTTTTGAGCTGGGGGAACTGCTGAATGCGGCGCTGCTGAAATCGGCCAATGACGCCTGCTTTGCCATTGCCGAGGGGGTGGCTGGCAGCGAGCCATATTTTGTCCATTTGATGAATGTTAAAGCGGCGGTCTGCGGTGCGCCGACTGTGCAGGTATGTAATACCAACGGTCTGCCGGCGGAGCAGCACCGCTTCAGCTGTTATGATTTGGCGCTGCTGACCAGAGAAGCCATGCAGCGGCCGGAGTTTAAAAGCCGGGTTGGCAGTCAATATGGTATGATGCAGGGCGGCAGTTATAACCGCAGTTTGAAGAACACCAATCGGCTGCTGACGATGGACGAACATGTGACGGGAGTTAAAACCGGCACCACCAACGCCGCCGGAGCCTGTCTGGTCAGCGCTATGGAGCGCGACGGCCGCAGTGTGATTGCTGTGGTGCTGCATAGCAATGACCGTTATAACGATAGTCTGCGCTTGCTTAATTATGGTATTGATAATTTTACTAATGTGCAGCTGGTGCAGGCCGGTCAGCAGCTGGCCTGTTTTGTAACGCCGGCCGGAGCAGATGGCGAGGGCATTTGGCTGGCGGCGGCGCAGGATATATATTTGAGTCTGCCGGCAGACCAGCCGCAGGCGGAGGCGGCCGGACTGCAAACGGAGTTTCATTTTAAGCAGCTGGCAGAGGCGCGATTGATGCAGGGCGTGGCGGCCGGAGAGGTTTTGGGAACGCTGGAGTTTTACAGCCTAGGGGCGCAAAATGAGTGTCTGGCCAGAGTGAACCTGTTGGCGGCGGCGGACTGGCAGCCCGGCCGGGCTGATAAACTGGCGGCTGGCCAGCATTTGGCGGCAGAACAGCTAAATTGGTTGGGTCGAAATTTGTTTGGTTAAAATTAAATAAAGGAATTTGCAGATTATAGTCGAATAAAACAACTTATATTTTGCAGATTATATTTTTGGAGTGAAAAAGAGATGATTTATAAAGATATTTTGCCGGGCGGTCTGCGCGTATTGACCAGAGAAATGCCCGATGTTTATTCCGTAACGACTTCTATTTGGGCGGCCACAGGTTCCGCCTATGAAGCGGCGGACGAGGGCGGCCTTTCCCATGTTTTGGAGCATATGCTGTTTAAGGGCACCAGACGGCGCAACTATCAGGAGATTGCACAAATTCTGGAGGACGTGGGCGGTCAGATGAACGCCTTTACCTCCCGGGAGTATACCTGTTATTATACGCATTCTTTAAGTGAAAGCTTTGAACTTTGTCTGGATTTGCTGGCGGATATGTATTTAAATTCCCGTTTTCCGGCAGAGGAATGGGCCAAAGAAAAAGGCGTGATTTTGGAAGAAATCAACATGTATGAGGATACGCCGGACGATTTGGTGGGCGAACTTTTTAATCGCACGCTGTTTGCGGGCCATACCTATGGTTTGCCGGTGATTGGCACGGAGCAGTCTGTAGGCGGTTTTGAACGGGAGAATATCGACGCTTACTGCCGGGCGCATTACGCGCCGGCGCATACGGTGCTGGCGGTGGCTGGCAATGTGCGCCGGGAGCAGGTTTTGGCCATGGCGGAAAAATATCTGGCGGCGGCTTTTGCACAAATGGGCGCGGAGCAGCAGCGGACGCACTGGGACAAGCCGCGTTTGGCGGTGCCGGATTATGCCGGCGGTCGTATTTATACGCATAAGGATATTGAACAGGTGCATGTAACTCTGGGCGTGCCCGGTCTGGCCGGGAATGCGCCGGATTATTACACGCTGAATATCTTAAACGGTGTTTTGGGAGGCGGTATCAGTTCCCGGCTGTTTCAGGAGGTGCGTGAGAAACGCGGTCTGACATATAGCGTTTGCTCTAATGTGAATGCGATGGCTTTTGGCGGCTCTTTTTCCGCTTATGCCTCTACCAGTCCGCAGAAAGCTGATGAACTGCTGCGCGTTTTGGGCTGTGAAATGGCCAAAATTGCGGCTTATGGTATCAGCGAGGCCGAGTTGGCGCGTGCGCAGATGCAGTTTAAGGCCAGCCTGCTGATTGCGCAGGAAAGTTCAGCCAATGTAATGGTGCGCATGGGGCGTGACGAGGTGGTTTATCAGCGTTTGCGTACAGTGGAGGAGTTGGTGAACAGCGTAATGGCGGTTGACGCGGCGGCGGTGCAGCGGCTGGCGCAGCAGCTTTTACAGCCGCAGAAGCTGGCTTTGGCGCTGGTGGGGCCGGTGGAGCCGGGAGTGCAGCTGGAGGAACTTTTGTCATGCTAAAGGCGGAAACGCTGCCGGTTAAAGTTAGAACCTCGGCCGCTTACGGGGATTTACCACTGCCGGCTTATGCCACGCCGGCGGCGGCCGGGCTGGATTTGCTGGCCTGTATAGCTGAAGAAATTGTTTTGCCGCCCGGGGGGAGGGCACTTATTCCCACCGGGCTGTTTCTGGAAATGCCGCCGGATTGCGAAGCGCAGGTGCGGCCGCGCAGCGGCCTGGCTTTGCGGCATGGGCTGACGCTATTAAATTCGCCTGGCACGATTGATGCGGATTATCGCGGCGAGGTTGGCGTGATTTTGGTTAACCTCGGTCAGGAGCCGTTTGTGGTGCAGCGCGGTATGCGGATTGCCCAGCTGGTTTTCGCCCGTTATTTGCAAGCGGTTTGGCAGCCGGAGTTGGAGCTTTCGGCAACGGAGCGCGGTGCTGGCGGATTTGGTCATTCCGGCTGTCGATAAACGTCAGGCTCGGTCTGACATATAAATAAAAATAATGCATAGACTAGCCTTGGGAGGTGTATGTCTATGCGTTTAAGTCAACTTTTGGGTAAAAGAATTATTAACATTTTTGACGGCGAGATTATGGGACTGGTGGGGGATTCTGATTTGGTGGTGAACCCGGAAACCGGCGTAATTGAGGGGATAATTCTGCCGTATCGGGCCGATGGCGGCCGCGATTATACGGATAAACGCCTGTTTGCCAGTCTGTCCGGGAACCGGCAGAAGCATATTTTGAACATACCCTGGGAAAAAGTTTGTAAAATTGGCAGCGAGGTTATCGTTGTTGATATTGATTATAAATAGAATGGTTGGGGAAAGGGATAGATTTTTATGCAGAAGATTAAAGTTATTATGAACGGCGCGGCCGGCCGTATGGGACGGGCTTTGGCGCAGGGATTGGGCGCGCGTGAAAATATGCGGCTGGCGGCGGCGGTGGATACCAAAGCCAGCGATGTTGATTATGGTTTGCTTTGCGGTCTGGGCGAGTTGGGCTTTAAACAGGAGTTGGATTTGGCGGCGGCTGTTCGACGGGAACAGCCCGATGTAGTGGTGGATTTCACCAGTCCGGCCGCGGTGATGAACAATGTGCGCACCTGTTTGCAGCTGCATACGCCGGTCGTGGTGGGGACTACCGGTTTTTCGCAGGCCGATTATAAGCAGGTGGCGAAATGGTGCGCAGATTTTGCAACGCCGGCTTTTATCGCGGCCAATTTTGCGCTGGGCGCAGTGTTGTTAATGCGTTTTGCCCAGCAGGCGGTGAAATATATGCCGCATGTTGAAGTGATTGAGCGGCATCATGACCAGAAGCTTGACGCACCCTCCGGCACGGCGGTGACTACGCTGGAAATGCTGGCGGCGGCCAGAACGCCGCTGGCGCAGGGTAATACGCAGGAGTTTGAGCGCATGCCTGGCAGCCGTGGCGGCGAGTTGGACGGTATGCGTGTTCACAGCGTGCGTCTGCCGGGTTATGTGGCGACGCAGGAGGTGGTTTTTGGCGCAGAGGGACAGGTTCTTTGCCTGCGTCATGACGCGCTTTCCCGGGAGGCTTATGTGCCGGGCGTGGCGCTGGCCGTGGAAAAAATTGTGCAGGTTAAAGATGGTGTTTTAATTCAGGGTTTGGAGAGTATTCTGGATTAAAGTAATCGGTTCTGATAAAAGGAAACATTGGTATAAACTTCCCATTAGGTAAATTTTGCAGCACCAACGCGGCTTTATAAAGAAGCGTTGGTGTTTTATTTTTAAAAGATTTAACCGCGAGCCATTTCCGTGCATAACCTATAAAAAACAAAATATTAGCACTGAAAAAAGAGTGGTGGAATATTATGGCTGAAAGAATTGTGGCCTTGCTGGGCGGCGACCAGCGAGAACTGACGCTTTTGCCAAGTCTGAAAGCGGCTGGTTTTACTGTGCAGACGTTTGGCCTGCCGGAGGATAGTCTGCCGGGCGGTGTTAAAAGCTGTGCAAGCATTGCCGCTGCGGTTCAGGGGGCGCTGCTGCTTATTTTGCCTTTGCCGGGCGTTCGGGATAATGGCCGGTTGCACGCGCCTTTTCTGGCGGAGGGGCAGCGTCTGCTGACGGCTGAGGATTTGGCAGCCTGCCCGGCTGGCACGCCGATTATGGTGGGTGTGGCTTCGCCATATTTGCGCCGGATTGGCCGTGAATTACATTTGCCGGTTTATGAGATTGCCGAAGCTGATGAGGTGGCAGTGCCGAATGCTATACCGACGGCCGAGGGCGCTTTGCAGCTGGCGATGCAGGAACTGCCCCTGACTATTAACGGCTTGCAGACGCTGGTTTTGGGTTTTGGCCGGGTTGGCGAGGCTTTGGCGTTGCGGCTGCGCGCGCTGGGGGCGGAGGTGGTGATTGCCAATCGGGGTTCCGGACGCTTTGCCAAGGCGGCGCGGCAGGGTTTTGCGCTTTATCCCTGGGAAACATTGGCGGAGAGTCTGGGGCGGTTTGACGCAATTTTTAACACAGTGCCGGCCATGGTTTTGGATAAGGGCAAGCTGCTGGCGCTGCGGCGAGATGCTTTGATTATTGATTTGGCTTCCGGGGGCGGCGGCACGGATTTTGCGGCGGCCGGGGAATTGGGCTTGAAAGCACTGCATGCCTTGAGTCTGCCGGGCAAGGTGGCTCCGGTCAGTGCCGGACGGCTGTTGGGGCAGGTTTATCCCGGGCTTATAAGAAAGATTTTGGCGGATAAAGATTAACTTGCAAGAAAGGCGGTGAATTTATGACTATTTTTAATATAAAAGAAAAAAGTGAAATGCTAAACCAGAATGAAATTAGTCAGACTGCGGTGGAGTGGCCGCAGGCTTTGGCCGGCAAGACCATCGGCGTGGGGCTTTGCGGTTCATTTTGTACAATGCGCAAGGTGCTGCATGAATTGGCGGTGTTGTCTGAATTGCCCGGGGTGGAGATTTGGCCGGTGTTATCTGAAAATGTGCAGAAGCTAGACAGTAAATTCGGCCCGGCGGCAGAGTGGCGCGCGGCGTTGGACGGTATGGGAGCGGTTGTGCGCAAGCCGATAACCACTATCCCGGAGGCGGAGCCGATTGGTCCGCTTGCGCCGCTGGACGTAATGATGCTGGCGCCCTGCACCGGCAACACGCTGGCCCGTTTGGCGCTGGGCATTACCGACGGGCCGGTGTCGATGGCGGCCAAGGCGCATCTGCGTAATGAAAAGCCGTTGTTGATTGCGCTGGCTTCTAATGATGCGTTGGGATTGAACGCCAAAAATCTGGGTCTGCTTTTGAACGCCAAAAATGTATATTTTGTGCCGTTGGGGCAAGACGACCCGATAAAGAAGCCCAATTCTCTGATTTTTGATGAAAAACTGCTGTTGCCAGCGCTGGCGGCGGCCTTGCAGGGGCGGCAGTTGCAGCCGTTGCTGCGTGAATATTAAAGCCGGCCGGCTTGCCGTCATTTATCTTAAAAAATCCTAAAAAATATAGTTGCAATGTAGTATAAAAAATGGTAAAATAAAATGTATTATAATTTATTTTCAGGCCTGGCAGCGTTGGTTAAACAGCGGCGGCATTTACCTGGATTTTTTGGAGGAAACATAAATTGGAAAAGTCTAATGCAAAAAAATATAATGTAGCGATTGTGGGCGCAACCGGTGCAGTTGGGGCGCAGCTTTTAAAAGTTCTGGCAGAGCGCCAGTTCCCGGTTGGTAATCTGATTTTGCTGGCGTCGGCGCGTTCCGAGGGCAAAACCATCGACTGGCAGGGGCAGACCTATACCGTGCATGAAGCGCGGCCGAAGGCCTTTGAGGGTGTGGATATTGTACTTTTTGCCGGCGGCAATATCAGCAAAACACTGGCGCCGGAGGCTGTGAAACGCGGCGCTGTCTGCATTGATAATAGCAGCACTTTCCGTTATGACCCGGAAGTACCGTTGGTGGTGCCGGAGGTTAACCCGGAAGATGTGCGCTGGCATAAAGGTATTATTGCCAACCCCAACTGCTCCACTATTCAGATGGTAGTTGCGCTGAAGCCTATCTATGATAATTTTGGTCTGAAGCGTGTTGTGGTGGCTACATATCAGGCGGTATCCGGCGCCGGCAAAGAGGGTTTAGACGAGCTGGAGGCGCAAATTCAGGACGTGGCGGCCGGCCGCAAGCCGCAGCCAGCCACTTTCCAGCACCAGATTGCCTGCAATCTTATTCCGCATATTGACATTTTCCTGGATAATGATTATACCAAGGAAGAAATGAAGATGACTTGGGAAACCCAGAAAATGCTGCATGATGAGAACATTAAACTTTCCGCTACGGCGGTGCGCGTGCCGGTGTTCCGCAGCCATGCAGAGGCTATTCATATTGAAACTGAAAAGCCGGTGACGGCAGCGGAGGCGCGTCAAATTCTGGCCGCAGCGCCGGGTATTATCATTCAGGACGACCCGACCAGCAACCTTTATCCGATGCCGCTTTATACTTCTGATACTGACGAAGTTTATGTTGGGCGTATCCGCAAGGATATTTCTGTGGAGAATGGTCTTTCCATGTTTGTAGTGGCCGACCAGATACGCAAGGGCGCGGCGACTAATGCCGTGCAGATTGCGCAGCTGTTGGTACAGGAAAATTTGATATAATATAGAATATAACCCATTTAAGGAGCTGATAAAATATGTTTTTTGGCAAGGTTCTGACAGCAATGGTAACTCCCTATGACGCCGTGGGCGAGGTTGATTATGCCAAAGTTCAAAAGCTGGCTAAACACCTTTTGGCCAACGGCTCAGACGGGGTTTTGATTTGCGGCACAACGGGGGAAAGCCCCTGCCTGACGCCGGCCGAGCGCGCCAGCCTTTGGGCGGCGGCAAAAGAGGCCGTCGGTGATGCTGGCCGTCTGATTTTGGGAACAACGGATAATGAAACAGCCTTTTCCTGTGAGGTGGCAAAAAAGGCGCAGAAAGCAGGGGCCGATGCCCTGCTGGCGGTGGCGCCTTATTATAATAAGCCTTCGCAGGAAGGTTTGTATCGGCATTTTGCCAAAATTGCCGCCAGTGCGGATATTCCGATTATCCTTTATAATATACCAGGGCGCACCAGCGTGAATATTCAGCCGGAAACAGTGCTGCGTCTGGCGCAGGACTGCCCAAACATTGTGGCGATTAAGGACGCAACCGGCAGTTTGGACTCGGTTAGCGCGTTGGTCAGCATGCTGCCGGCGGATTTTGCCGTTTATTCCGGTGATGATTCGCTGACGCTGCCGATTGTTTCGGTGGGTGGCGCCGGGGTTATCAGCGTGGCCTCGCATTTGATTGGCAGTCAGATTGCCCAGATGATTGAGTTGTATCAACAGGGCGATGTCGTGGCGGCGCGGCAAATGCATTTGCAATATTTTGAACTGTTTAAGAAGCTGTTTATTACCACCAACCCGGTGCCGGTTAAGTCCTGTCTGAATTTGCTGGGCTGGGAAATGGGCGATTGCCGTCTGCCTTTGGCGCCGCCCTCTGCCGCGGAATTGGCGGAATTGCAGGCAATGCTGCAAAAATATAACCTGCTGTAAAATAAGGCGGCTGATTGCTGGCAAATTGCTTATAAACTGCCTTTTTATGGCTATAATATAATTAGGTATTGCAATAAAACTGGACTAACAATAATTATTATATAATTATTATAAATAATATAATAAATTAAATTAAAGCCCCATGCCTTTTGGCGTGGGGCGTAAGGAGTGTGATTATGGACAAGGATAATTTTACAGCTGCCAAAGGGCAAGCCGGCTCAGAAAATGTGAGTCTGCGCAGTGCCGCGGCTGATGTAATTAAAAATTTAGCCAGAAGCGCCAAACGCGCGGCTAAAAAGGATACATCAGCGCCAGAACGCCCGGAAGCGGCTGCGCCGTCAAAAGCAGCGAGTGCTGCGGCGGCAGAAGCACCTGCGGCAACGCCGGCCAGGTCCGGCAGAGCGCGCAGCGTTAGTTCTCAGAGCAATTTTGGCAGCGGCAATCGTCGCAGTACCACCAGAACCGTTAATCGGCCGCGGACGGACGAGCGTAAGCTGAACACAGCCGGCGGCAAAGAGGGCAGGGAGCCCGCCGCAAAAAAGGAGCCGTCAGCTGGTCGGCAGAAACTGGCGATTATTCCGCTGGGCGGTTTGGGTGAAGTTGGCAAGAACATGACCGCGTTTAAATTTGGTAATAACATTATTGTGGTTGACAGCGGCATGACTTTCCCCGATGAAGAACAGTTGGGCATTGATTTGGTTATTCCTGATTACAGCTATCTGCTGGAAAATAAAAGCATGGTGCGCGGTATTTTTGTAACGCATGGTCATGAGGACCATATCGGCGCATTGCCTTATGTGATGAAGGATTTGAAGGTTCCGGTTTACGGCAGCCGTCTGACTTTGGGGCTGCTGCGCGGCAAACTTAAGGAGCATAATATCAGCGCCAATAATCTGCATGAGGTAAATGCCGGCGATACCATCACGGCTGGGCCGTTTAAGGTGGAATTTATTCACGTTTCGCATAGTATTCCGGATTCCATGGCGCTGGCGCTGCATACACCGGTGGGCGTGTGCCTGCATACCGGCGATTTTAAAATTGATATGTCGCCGATTGATAATCAGTTTATGGATTTAAACCGTATTTCTGAACTGGGTCAGCAGGGCGTGCTGCTGTTGATGGCAGACAGCACCAATGTGGAGCGTCCGGGTTTTACGGCCTCGGAAAAAAGTGTGGGGCCGGCTTTGGAAAATATCTTCCTGAACGCCACCGGACGGGTTATCGTCACCACCTTTGCTTCTAATGTTCATCGTATCCAGCAGGCCATTTGGGCTGCGGAGCGCACGGGGCGCAAAGTGGCCGTGGTGGGGCGCGGTATGAATAATGTGGTTGGGATTGCCAATGAGTTGGGTTATTTGAAAGTTAAGGCCAACACCTTTATTGATATTAATGATATCCGAAAATTCCCAGACCGCAAGCTGGCGATTTTGACCACCGGCAGTCAGGGCGAAACTCTGGCCGGGCTGACGCGCATGTCGCAGGGGGAGCATCGTCAGGTGCAGCTGCGTACCGGCGATTTGGTGGTGATTTCTGCCAATCCCATTCCGGGTAATGAAAAAATGATTTCCAAAACGGTGGACAACCTCTATCACCAAAATGTTGACGTGGCCTATGGCCGCGGCATGGGTTTGCATGTTTCCGGTCATGCCAGCCAGGAGGATTTGAAGCTGCTCTTCAATTTGGTGCGTCCGCGTTTCTTTATGCCAGTGCATGGCGAGTATCGCATGCTTTGTGAGCATGGCAAGCTGGCGACCAGCATGGGTGTGGCGTCGAAAAACATCTTTATTATGGAGAACGGCCAGGTGCTGGAATTATCTGCGCGCAGCGGCCGGATTTCCGGAGCGGTGCATGCCGGCCAGACGCTGATTGACGGCCGCGGTATCGGAGATGTGGGCACCACGGTTTTGAAAGACCGCAAGCAGCTTTCCAATGACGGTATTGTGATTGCCAGTGTGGTTATTAATCGTGAAACCAGACGCTTGCATAATATGCCTTATATTTTCTCGCGCGGTTTTGTTTATGAAAAGGGTAACGATACAATTTTCCGGGAAGCGGAAAAGCGTATTGTGCGCGTGGTTGAATCTATGATGGAGCGCGATTATAATCAGGCGGCGCTGAAAACCAGCATTAAAAATACAATTTCCCGGCTTTGTGCGGAGCGCACGGGGCGCAAACCAATAATTGTGCCGATTATTAACGAAATTTAAGTCAATTTAATAAAAAAACTTGAATTTAAAGCTGAACCCATAAAAATTGGGTTCAGCTTTTATATTTTGCGGCAGTTTGGGTTAAAATATTATAAACAAAAATGAAAATATAAAAAAGGAGAACATTATGTTTAAAGACGCAAAACGCCGAAATTATAATAATAAAGAAATTATTCCCAGCGACCCGACCGAGCCGCAGGACCCCAACGAGGGCGAGCGCACCGGTGGTAATGAAGCGGATAATGTGGACCGCTCCAAGGTGGTTGACGAACTTGGCGCTACGGACGTACCGGATATGAACAGCGATATTCATGTGCTGACGATTATCGGCCAGGTGGAGGGGCATTTGGTTATGCCGCCGCAGAACAAAACCACCAAATATGAGCATGTTATTCCGCAGCTGGTGGCGGTGGAGGAAAGCCCGGAGATTAAGGGTCTGCTGGTAATTCTCAACACGGTGGGCGGCGATGTGGAGGCTGGCCTGGCGCTGGCCGAGATGATGGCCAGCATGCGCAAGCCGGTGGTATCATTGGTTTTGGGCGGCGGTCATAGCATTGGCGTGCCGATTGCTGTTTCCGCCCGGCGCTCCTTTATTGCCTCCACAGCTACGATGACTATTCATCCAATCCGTATGACCGGGCAGGTTTTGGGCGTGCAGCAGAGTTTTGATTATCTGGAGCGTATGCAGGACAGGGTGATTGGTTTTGTGACAGCGCACTCCAATATTTCTGACCGTCAGATGCGCAGTTATATGATGAACACGGGCGAATTGGCGCGTGATATTGGTACGGTTTTGGCCGGCGAAGATGCGGTTAAGTGCGGTTTGATTGACGAGATTGGCGGTCTGGCGGAAGCGCTGGCCTCTCTTCATGCAATGATAGACGAGGCTCAATAGCGGCACGGCGGCAATGATAAGGAGGTTTGGCAGATGCTTTGGTCAATAATTCCCACGGACGTGGTTTTTAATGGTTTTGAGCAGCGAGATGATTTGCAGCTGTTGGATTATGAACTGGAAAGCTGCCCCTGTCGCCTGCGCCGGCTGACAGATGGCAGTTTTGGTTTGGAAACTGTTTGCAGCACCAACCCCAAACATTTTATGCAAAGGAATTTGCAGCCGGGACGCAGAATTTTCTTAAGCAAATAAAAGGATTATTGCTATTTTTGCCGAATTAAGAAAAGTTAGTATAGTTTTACCTAAACGCTTCCGGGCTGATTTCAGGTGCTGACCGGGGTAGGAAAAATGTTTGTGATTTTATAGGAATAGTTTCGTTAATGTTTGGGTGTAAGGATATAAGATACTGATGGCAACGGCAAAGAAAACGACGTCCGGCAGTAAGTCCGGAGCGAAAAAGAACACTAATACAACTAAAAAAAGCAGTACGAAAAGCACAGCCGCTAAAAAAAGTGCTGCATCTACCAAAAAAACGCCAACGGAGCCGACTGTTAACCAATATCGGCTGGTTGGCGTAGGCTTGATGCTGCTTGGGCTGATGTTGGGGCTTTGGTTTGCGGTCATTGGGCTGGGCGTGTTTGGCTTAAAGCCAACGCCGGGGCAGGTTTTGATTAGCCTGCTGGCTGGCTTGGCCAACGTCTGCCTGGCGCTGGCGGTGGTTTATCTGGGTTATTCGTTATATAGCGGCAAGCATGGCCGTTTAAGCACCTGGCAGGTGACGGGGCTTTGCTTTTTCCTGTTGGCGCTGGTGGGGCTTTTGCACCTGCCGCAGCTGGTCGATGGTATTAAAGCCGTGCCGGCGGCCTGGCAAGCGGGTTTGCTGGGACAGGGCGGCAGCGTTTGTGGTTTTCTGGTTAGTTTGCTGGTTTGCTGGCTGCCCAGTCAAACCGCACGCTACATAGTTCTTTTGGCCTTTCTGCTGCTGGGGGTTATGCTACTGACGGATATGCAGGTTTTTGGCTTTATTGGCAAAGGTTTGTTGGCTTTGAAAAGGACTCGTCGGCCCAAACAGCCAAAAGCGGAGTCGGAGGCAGAAGATGATGCGGCGTTAGCGGCCGCTGCGCCGCCTAAGCGCCCGGCGAAGGACATACCTCTGCAAGCGCCGGACGAGGAGCCGCCGGCCTGGCACACCGAGCGTCTGGAGGTTACTCTGCCGCCGGTGATTACGGAATATAGCGGCAGCCGCTTTGCGGAAGTACCGCGTAATGAATATGACAAGATAACGGTGGGCGATATGCTGGGCGAGAATTTGACTTATGGCCTTGACGACGGCAATCGTTTCGCCACAGATGCGCGCGCCAACCTGCGCGAGGGCTTTACTACCACTATCAAAACGCCGCAGCCGCGTCCGGTGGTTAACCATGCTAATGTCGTACCGTTTACGCCGCCGCCCACACGGGTATATGAGCCGGTGGTTGATGAAGAACCGGCGGCTCATAGTCTGGCTTCTGATTTTGATGATTTGGCGCTGAATGGCGCGGCTATGGCGGCGCAATATGCCGATAATGCTGAAAATACTGAAGATGTGGCAAAGGCTGCGGCGGAAAGTGATAACATTAATTATGCCGACGCGGAAATTAATGAGCCGGTTACTAATGAAGCCTTAACGGAAACCGTGGCCGCTTTTGATGAAGAATATTTTGTGCGTGCTGACCGCACCGAGCCGGCCGGTTCCAGCTATGTGCAGGCTTTAAATGAGGAGTTGGCCAACATGGCGCCGGTGCCTGATTATGCTGCGGCCGCCGCTATGGATAGCGAGGAGGAGCCGGCGGCGCAGACAGATGAGAATTGGCCGCCGGAAACCATAGGACAGAGTGGGCCGGCAGAGTTGGAAGAATTACCATCGGCAGACGAATCCGAGATTTTGCCGCCGGCGGAAGTTGAGGACAAGTCAGTAGCACAGACGGCGCAACAGGTTCATACCGCAGAAAAGGCAACGCCGGCAGTGCGCACCGAGCTGGTTCGGGTGGTTGATTATCAGCTGCCGCCGTTGTCGCTGATGAAAGGCGGCATTGTGGTGAAAAACAGCCGCATTAATCAGCGTATTATGGACGACAGCGTGCGGCTGGAAAATGTGCTGGCCAGCTTTGGCGTTAAAACCAAGGTGGTAGAGGTGGTTTGCGGTCCCTCGATTATTCGCTATGAGTTGCAGCCGGCGCCGGGCGTAAAAATTTCCCGTATTGTTAATCTGGCTGACGATATTGCGCTGGCTTTGGCGGCCAGAGGTTTGCGCATTGAAGCGCCGGTGCCGGGTAAACCTGTGGTGGGCATTGAGGTGGCCAGAGAGGAAACCAGCCCGGTTTATTTCAAAGATGTTTTGAGTTCTGAGAAATTTCAGAAGAGCAAGTCAAAAATTAGCATTGGTTTGGGTATTGATATTAACGGCCAGGCCATTGTGGGTAATTTGGCGGAAATGCCGCATTTGCTGGTGGCCGGCGCTACTGGTTCCGGCAAAAGCGTTTGCATGAATACTCTGATTTGCAGTATCTTATATAAAGCGCGGCCTGATGAAGTTAAATTTATCATGGTTGACCCCAAAAAGGTGGAAATGACGGCCTATGTTGGTCTGCCGCATTTGGGGCGGCCGGTGGTGACAGACGCTAAAAAGGCGGCGCAGGTTTTAAAAGAGGTTGTTAATGAGATGGACCGGCGTTATCTGGTCTTTGTGGACGCCGGCGTTAAGAATTTTGTTACCTATAATGAATTGCCCGATGTGGTGAAAATGCCGCAGATTGTGGTTCTGATTGACGAGTTGGCGGATTTGATGATGGTAGCCTCCAAGGACGTGGAGGACTCTATCTGCCGGCTGGCACAGCTGGCCCGGGCGGCCGGTATACATTTGGTTATTGCCACCCAGCGCCCCTCGGTTGATGTTATTACCGGCCTGATTAAAGCTAATATTCCCTCGCGTATTGCTTTTGCCGTGTCTTCGCAAATAGACTCGCGCACAATTTTGGATATGGGAGGTGCGGAAAAGCTTTTGGGTAAGGGTGATATGCTGTATTATCCGATTGGTCAGCAGAAACCTCTGCGCGTTCAGGGCGCATTTTTGACCGAAGAGGAAATTCATGATTTGGTGGCTTATTGCAAAGCCCAGGCGCAGCCGGAATATCTGGAACTGCCGGTGGAGCCGGATAAACCGGAGGAAAATGAGGCGGAGGAGCAGCCGAAAAGCCGTTTTGAGCCTTTGTTTATTGAAGCCTGTCAGCAGGTGATTAACAGTGGTCATGCTTCAGCTTCATCATTGCAGCGACGTTTCAGCATTGGCTATAACCGGGCGGCGCGGCTGATTGATACCATGCAGGAGGAGGGCATTGTCAGCGCCCCGGCCGGCAATAAGCGGACGGTGTTGATGGATATGCCCACGTTTGAAATGCTTTATGTGAACGCCCCGGTTGAGGCAGCCGGGGAGGAGGAATAAACCATGTTAGAGGAAAATGGCAAATTAATGCGCATAACCAGAGAAACTCTGGGTTATAGCTATTCGCAGGTGGAAGAAGCCACCAAGGTGCGAGAACTCTATTTGCAGCTTTTGGAAAGCGGCGATTTGGCGCAGATGCCGGGCCGCATTTATGCCATTGGTTTCGCAGATACTTACGCGCGTTTTTTGGGTATGGACCCAGCGCCAATTTTGGCGGACGTTAAAGCGTATTATGAGGTTAACAGCAAGCAAAACAATTTTGAAGCCTATGTTTCCGGCAAAAAAGTGGTGCAGACCATGGCGGAGGGGGGCAATTATGACCCCACGCTGCATGATATGAAGAGCCGGGCGCAAAGTCGTCTGCAAGACCAGAATACCAAGGCGGACAGTGCCAATCAGCTGCGTGCGCAGGCTTTTTCCAATGGCGCGCTTGGTCACCCTATCCGCACGCGCAGCAAGCGCTTTGGCCGGCGGTTTATCTGGCTTTTGCTGGGCAGTGTGATTGTGGCTCTGCTTTTAATGCTTTATCTGTTACAGGACAACCCCAAGCTGCCGGGCATGGGCAATAATGACGAGCCGCCGCCGGCTAATTTGAGTACGGAACCGCCGATAACGCTGATTGTGCGCGCGGAGGACGAGGACGTTTGGATGGGCGTGCGCATTGACGGCGCGGAGGCCAGCACGCATCACACCATTGCGGCCGGTTCCTCAGAGGTTTTTTCGGCTAATGAGTCCATTTATATTCGTACCAATAACGCCAATCATTTAACGCTGGAATATAACGGTCAGACTATTACCAATTTCAGCGGTGGCCATGATGTTTATAATTTGGATTTCACAACCACCGGTTACAGTGGTTATGACGATAATCATCGGCCGCCCAGTGAACTTTTGGGTACTGCGCCGCCGTCTGGTGGACAGTAACAGTCGATAACAGCGGCTGGAATATCGGTAAAGTGGGAGGGAAAATATTTTGCGTCTTGCTGATAATTTTTCTGATAACATTTACATATACTTTGATACAATGGGTTGTGCCAAAAATCTGGTAGACTCGGAATATGCGCTGGCCGGGCTGGCGGCGGCTGGTTTTGTTCGCACAGAAGACCCATTCTGCGCTCAGGTGGTGGTGGTTAATACCTGCGGTTTCATTAACGACGCCAAACAGGAGTCTATCAACCGCCTTTTGGAGTTGGCGGCGCTTAAACAGGAAGGGCAGTGTCTGGTTTTGGCGGCCACTGGCTGTCTGGCGCAGCGTTATCGCCAGGAACTGCCGACGGAAATGCCGGAGGTTGACCTCTGGCTGGGAACAGAGGAGTATGACCAGCTACCGCAGCGTCTGGAGCAGCTTTTGCGGCAGAAATTGGCCAAACCACAATCTGACAGGCTGACGAAAATTTTGGCCAAAATGCGTCAGCAGGCGGCGGATAGCTGTCTGCCGCGTGTTTTGCTGACTCCGCCCTATACGGCCTATTTGAAAATTGCCGAGGGTTGCAGTAACTGCTGTTCTTTCTGTGCCATTCCTGATATTCGCGGCCCTCTGCACAGCCAGCCGCTGGAGCGGTTGCTGACGGAGGCCAAACGCCTGCGTGCCGCCGGTGTGCAGGAACTTTGCCTGATTGCCCAGGACACCACGGCTTATGGCCGTGATTTTTCCAGCAGTCTGGGCAGTCAGTCTATGCTGCCGCAGTTGCTTTTGGAGTTGGATAAGCTGGATTTTCCTATGCTGCGCCTGCTTTATGTTTATCCGGAGGGCATTGATGATGAACTTTTGGCGGCCATGCGTGATTGCCGCAGTTTATGCCATTATCTGGACATTCCTTTACAGCATGTCAGCAATTCCGTGTTGCAGCGCATGAACCGTTTGCTGAACCGTCAGCAGATTGAGCAGCTTTTGGTGCGTTTGCGCAGTTATCTGCCGGACGTGGCTATTCGTACGACATTTATGGTTGGTTTTCCCGGTGAGACCGAGGACGATTTTGCCGAACTGCTGGAATTTGCGGCTGAGGCGGAGTTGGACTGGGCCGGCGTTTTTCAGTATTCGCAGGAGGAGGACACTCCAGCGGCGGCTATGGCGGAGCAGCTGCCAGAGGCCGTTAAACAGCGGCGTTATAATGAACTGACGGAGGTTTTGGCAGTTGCGGCGGCCGCGCGTCTGGAGGAGCAGGTCGGCCGGCGTTTGCGCGTGCTTTTGGAGCAGCCTTCGTTGGATTTCCCCGGCTTTTTTGAAGCACGTTCGCAATATCAGGCGCCGGAGGTGGACGGTTTGATTTATATAGCCAATGAGGACGGCAGTTTATCAGAGCGGCATATTGGCAAACTGATTGAGGTGCAAATTGTGGAAACTTCCGGCTATGACCTGATAGCGGTAAAAGTTTAAATTTTGTGAAAAGATATAAAAGAAGGGATTTAATTATGAGCCTTTGGCGTAAAATGAATTTGCCCAACAGGATTACCATGCTGCGTTTTTTAGCGGTTCCGGTTTTTGTGCTGGTAGTATCGCTTTTTCATAGTTGGGAGGCTGATTTTTTAGCTGGTTTGTTGTTTATTGCGGCAGCCTGCACGGATTTTGTCGACGGTTATCTGGCGCGCAGCCGCAATCTGGTAACCACCTTTGGCAAATTTATGGACCCTCTGGTCGATAAAATTCTGGTGACGGCGGCGCTGGTGGCGCTGGTGGCTATGGAACGCGTCCCGGCCTGGGTGGTTATTCTGATTTTGGCCAGAGAATTTGCGATAACCGGTCTGCGCACGGTGGCTGTCAGCGAAAATGTGGTGATTGCCGCTTCATCGTTGGGCAAACTAAAAACGGCCTGCCAGATGACGGCCATTGCTTTGCTGCTGCTATACACCATGCCCTTTTTTGCGCCGGCCTTTGGCGTTGCTGTTTACTGGCTGGGACAGTTTTTGATGTATGCGGCGTTGGTGCTGACGCTGATTTCCGGCTGGGATTATCTGCTTAAATGTAAGAACCTGTTGTCAGACTATTAATCGAGGGGTAAAAAATGCAAAAACATTTGCTGAAAAAGGCCGGTCAACTACTGCATTTAATGCAGGCCGGCGGTTATAAGCTGACCTTTGCAGAGTCATGCACCGGCGGTCTGCTGTCAGCGGCCTTTACTTCCTGTCCGGGGGCTTCTGACGCGCTGTCCATGGGCTTTGTTACCTATGCGGATAGCGCCAAAGAACAGCTTTTGGGCGTGCCGTCGGATATGTTGTTTGAATATACGGCAGTTTCTGCGCCGGTGGCAGCGGCGATGGCCAGGGGGGCCAAAGCCAGAGCGCAGGCTGATTTGGCTTTGGCCGTAACCGGTTGGGCCGGGTCGTCTGAGTTGGCCGAGGATTGGCCGGCTGGTCTGGTTTATATTGCCGCGGCCTGGCAGGAGCAGGTTGAGGTCTGGCGTTATCAGTTTCCCGGCGGTCGGCAGTTGGTGCGCCAACAGGCGGCGCTGGCGGCTTTGCAGCTGGGTATTAAAAAGCTATCGGAAAAATAATAAAGCCAATTTAACAAGAGGTGGATAATATTGCCAAAAAATAAATATAGTGTGGCGCATTTACTTAAGCTTTTGCTGGTGCTGGCGGTTTTATGCTGTCTGCCTGGCTGTCAGAACACCAAAGATGCGTCTTCGCTTTATAACGCACCGACACAGGTTTATGAACACCCACACATTGGGGCGGTTTTGACGCTCCCGGAAGAATGGTTGATTTTGTCGGAGGCGGAGGATAATGTGGTTTTTACCGCTCCAGAGGGCAGTTTAACGCTGACTATGGTCTGGGAGCTTGGCGGCTATACTTATTATTCTGACAGCGGTTTGTTGGATATTGCCGAGGCTGTGGCCGGCCAGATTTTACAGGAGCCGGAAATTTTGCAACGGCAATCGCGCACTCTGCCCGGTAATAACCAGCTGCTGACGGCAACCGGCCCTTTGCAGCAGACGGAGGGCGAGGTTTATGATAAAGAAGAGGGTGAGCCGGCCAGCGCTGTTTGTGAGATTATGTTATTTAGTCCTCTGCCGGCTTTGCGCTATTATGTAATAACCGTGGCCGATGTGGCAACTTATGAGCAGAACAGCAGTTTGCTTAAGGATATTTACGCCAGTTTTTATCTGAATGAATCAGAAGATGTTCTTTATGAGGGTTTGCATCAGGAACAGCCAAATATTGACGATGCGGATACTGATGATGACGCTGATGATGCGGCTGAAGCTGAGAGCAATAAAGATGCGTAAATCAACCAGCCACTACCCTAAAGTGGTCTGGACAATTGCTAAGTGTTTATAAAGAAAGACCTCACTGTTTATTAAGCAGTGAGGTCTTTCTTTAATAATCTGGAGCTGGAAACGTGACTTGAACACGCGACCTGCTGATTACGAATCAGCTGCTCTACCAACTGAGCTATTCCAGCATCTTTTAAGGCCTTGGCAAATGTGCTGGGAGATTGCTAATGCAAACCGAATTTTACCAGCGTACAGATTTTTAAAGCTTTTTAAGGTTTTGGTAAATGTGCCAGGAGATTACATAAGCTAACTATAATATTTTAGCATAAAAAAAAATTTTTTGCAATAGTCGTAAGAAAAAATATGCAAAAAAATTTGCAGGTAAAAGTCCGCTCCGTGTAGAATTTTTTATGATTAGCGAATTTTTATGGAGAAATAAGATGCGGATTTTAGGCATTGACCCTGGCACTGGGATAACCGGCTGGGGAATTGTGGACAAGGAGTATAACCGGTTGCAGGTGGTGGATTATGGTTGTATCCGCACGGAGGCCAACACGCTGAACCAGCGCCGTCTTTGTGAGATTTATGATGCTGCCCTGTTGCTTTTGCAGGAATATCAGCCGGACGAAATGGCGATTGAAGAACTGTTTTATAACCGCAACAGTACCACGGTTATCAGCGTGGGGCAGGCGCGCGGCGTGCTGATTTTGGCGGCGGCGCAACGCGGCTTGCAGGTGTTTGAATACACGCCGCTGCAAATTAAACAGGCGGTTACCGGTTATGGCAAGGCGGATAAAAAACAGGTACAGTTTATGATAAAAAATATGCTGGGGCTGACGGCCGTGCCCAAGCCTGACGACGCCGCCGACGCATTGGCTGTGGCGGTTTGTCATAGTAACTGGCAGCGTGCCAATCACTTGCAGGGCAATACTATGGCGCAGACCAGCAATTTGGTCTAAGCGAGCAGCGACATTCAAAATGGCAGGAGGATATCTATGATAGCCTATATTCAGGGCGAGGTTTTGGCAGTTAACGATGATAATTTAATAATTTTGGCTGGTGGTTTGGGCTATCAGGTTTCGGTGGCACTGGCTTGCTTTGCTGTTTTGCCGCAGCCGGGCGAACAAATTGCCCTCTATACGCAGCTTCAGGTTAATCCCCAGCCACAGCCGCGCGCGGAGGCCTTAACTCTCTATGGCTTTGAGGATAAAAAATCACAGCAGCTGTTTAATCTGCTTTTGAGCGTAAACGGCGTGGGTGCGCGAACGGCTTTGGCCGCTTTGAATACCTGTGGTTATGCCGAATTGGTTAACGCTATTCAAACCGCCAATGCTCAGGCTTTGTTGCGTATTCCCGGGGTGGGCAAAAAGGCTGCGGAGCGTATTTTGTTGGAGTTGCGCGATAAGGTTATGAAAATTGAGCCGGATATTTTGGGAGTAAACGCCGGTATGCCGGCGCCGGCCGCCGTAAATAGTCTGGCGGCCAATGTACAGCGTACGGCGGCTTTGGCGCTTTCTCAGCTGGGTTATGCCCAGGCGGCGGCGGAACGTTATGTGGCCGCTGTATGCCCTGAGTTGGGCGAGGACGCGGCGTTGGAGGATATTATCACGGCGGCATTGAAGCTGGCGGCGCAGGAATAACCGTATATATAGGAGGAGTTGGCTTTGGAGAAAGAAATTGGCAAAAATTTATTTTCCAATAAGCAGGCTGTGCAGCAAAACAAGGTTAAGACGCATGACTTATCGCCGCGCGTCAGTTCGGCGGAGGCCAATTTGGAGGACGCTGCGCTGGAGCCTAACTTTCGGCCGCAGCGGTTAAGCGATTACATTGGTCAGCGGCGCGTTAAGGAGAATATGGAAATTTTTATTCAGGCCGCCAACGCGCGCGGCGAGGCGTTGGACCATATTCTGCTTTATGGGCCGCCAGGTTTGGGTAAAACCACGCTGGCCAACATTATTGCCAAAGAGTTGGGCGTGGCTATTAAAGTGACTTCCGGCCCGGCTATTGAGCATGCCGGCGACCTGGCTTCGATTTTAACCAGTCTGGCGCCGCATGACGTATTGTTTATTGATGAAATTCACCGTCTGAACCGCGCAGTAGAGGAGGTTCTCTATCCGGCGATGGAGGATTTTCATATTGATATTATGATGGGCAAGGGGCCGGGCGCGCAGACTATTCATCTGCCATTGCCGCCGTTTACGCTGGTGGGCGCCACCACGCGCGTTGGTATGCTGACTGCGCCTTTGCGTGACCGCTTTGGTGTTATCAGCCGTCTGGAATATTATACGCCAGAGGAGCTTTTTACGATTGTTAAGCGCAGTGCTGTGCTGTTGGACGTGCCGATTACTGATGCCGGCGCGCGCGAGATTGCCGGCCGTTCCCGGGGCACGCCGCGTATTGCTAACCGTTTGCTGCGCCGGGTGCGTGATGTGGCCTGCGTGAAAGGCAACGGCACGATTGATAAAGAAATTGCCAATCTGGCGCTGGAGTTGCTGGAGATTGACAGCCGTGGTCTGGATAAGACAGACCAGAAAGTTCTGCGCACGCTGATTGATACTTTTGGCGGCGGTCCGGTGGGGCTGGATACGCTGGCGGCCACTATCAGTGAGTCAGTGGACACCATATTTGACGTTTGCGAGCCGTATCTGCTGCAACTAGGCTTTTTGAACCGCACGCCGCGCGGACGTTTGGCTACGGCTGAGGCTTATCGTTATTTGGGTTATCCGCTGCCGCAAAATAAATCCTTTGCCGGCAGTCTGTTTGAGAATGCGGTGGTTAATGGTGATTTGAGCGAAGGAAATGAGTGATTGAAATATGAAAATTCTGCTGCATTGCTGCTGTGCGCCATGCAGTGTTATGCCGCTTAAGCTGCTGCGTGAGGCCGGTCATGAATTATCGACCTATTTTTACAATCCAAACATTCACCCGTACACGGAGTATAAAAAGCGGCGCAACTGTTTTCGCGAATATATGGAAAGTCTGCATGTGCCTTTTGCCATGCTGGACGATTACGATTTAGCGGGCTGGCTGGCGCTGCTGCACCGAAAGTTAACCCAGCCGGAGGTCCCGGGGCGCTGTGGTATTTGTTATTCCGTGCGCTTGCGCCAGACTGCGGCCATGGCGGCGGAGCATGGTTTTACCGGCTTCAGTACCAGCTTGTTGGTTAGTCCATATCAGCAGCACGATTTAATTCGGCTTTGGGGCGAGCGCGCGGCGGCTGAGTTTGGCCTGCAATTTGTCTATCAGGATTTTCGTCCGTATTTCCGCGAGGGGCAGGAAATTGCCCGGGCGGAGGGCTTATATATGCAAAAATACTGCGGTTGCATTTACAGCGAGAAAGACCGCTATTTCAAACCCAAACAGCAGCCGTTAATCTTTGACAATAAATGGCAGAAGCGCTTAAATCAAGCTGCAAAAGAACAAAAAATGGGGTAGTTTTTATGATAAAGACAACAAAAATACGACCTTTAATGCTGTTGCTGATGCTGTTTGCGCTTATGATAGGAGATGCGCAGCCGGCTTTGGCGACCAATATTCGTGTTTGCCTGCAAACCAGCGCCAGCACGGTGGAACTCAAAGTGGTTTCCGGTACTTATCAGGTAAACGGCGGTTCAATCAGTTCCGCCCTGATGGCAGAGGTTGACGAGGGCGATGTGATTAAAACTGTACGCAATGGCAGCACCATAACGGTTTATGTAAACGGGCAGTTGGTTGGCTCGTCTGGCGTTAGTGTTTCTGTGCTGGCGGTGAGCAGCGGCAAAAATGTGCTTGCTTATGGCGGCAAACAATATCGAGGCAGTTTTTCGCTGCTGACGAATGGTTATGTGCTTAATGTGCTGGATATGGAAGAATATCTATATGGGGTTGTTGGGCAGGAACTGACCTACAGCTATCCCCGGGAGGCGCTGCGCGCGCAGGCGATTGTGGCGCGTTCTTATGCTTATTTCAATCTGGGCGGTACCTATTATGATGTGGGCCGTTCCACCTCTGACCAGGTTTATGGCGGTTATACGGCGGAAACGGCGGCTGGCGGCGATGTTATCGTTGATGTGGTGGATAGTACCGCCCGACAGGTTTTGTATTATAACGGCAAGGTGGTGGAAACTGTTTATTGCAGCAGTGCCGGCGGCCATACGGAAAACAATGAGAACGTCTGGGGTGGTCAGGCGCAGCCATATCTGCGCGGCGTGTCCTCGCCTTACGATGTTAATTATAATTATATGGATTGGCAGGTTGATTATTCAGCCAGCAAATTGGCTGAACTGGCTAATTTGTATATGAAACGTACCGGTCAGGACGGAAAGTTTGGCAATTTTGTTTATCTGGAGATTTCTTATCTGGGCGCTGACGGTAATCAAACGCCATCTGGCCGGGCGACTAAGGTTACGATGGTGGGCAGCGGCGCTACGGTTGTGGCGCAGAATGATGCAGTGCGTCAGCTGCTTGGTCTGCGCAGCAATCTGTTTGCGGTCAAGGATAGCGTGGTGAAGCCGGCGGAACCGAAAGAATCGGAGGCGTCTGCCGTGACGGGGGATAAAGTTTATGTGCTTAATGCCTCCGGCAACTTGCAGGAGCGTGCCTGGGCTGATATTATGGCCGAAAACAGTTCTGGTTCTGTGCAGCGTTTGGGCGATTTGGCTAAGGCTTATATGCGCAGCAAGGGCGGCGTTAATGTTTTGGGCAGCGGCGCGGCTTACGACGATAATGAAAACAACGTGGCGCCCAAACCGAATACGGTTACTGTAACAGGCGGCGTAACACTGGTCGGCAGTGGTTACGGTCATGGTGTTGGTTTAAGTCAGTTTGGTGCGGTAGGTATGGCTAACGACGGTTATTCCGCGATGGAAATTCTCCGCCATTACTATGGCGGTGAAAATCCCAACCTTTTGGAGGTGCGCAAGGTGGATTAAACGCTTTGGCCCTGGTGTTAAGATGTTGTTATTTGGTGATGGAGGTTTCCGATGAAACTGGAGGAATTTGTTTATGACCTGCCGGAGCGTTTGATTGCTCAAACGCCGGTTGAGCCGCGCGACGCTTCCCGTTTGCTGGTGCTTAACCGGGCAGATAGCAGTTTAGCGCATCGTCATTTTTATGATTTGCCGGAATATTTAAATCCCGGCGATGTTTTGGTGTTGAACAGAACCAAAGTTTTGCCGGCACGTCTTTGGGGGCGGCGCACCCAGGCCGGCGGCGGTTTGGTGGAGGTGCTGCTGGTGCAGCAAGTGGATTTGCATTGCTGGAAAGCGCTGGTGCGTCCTGGCAAAAAAGCGCGCCCGGGTACCTGGCTGGAGTTTGCGCCCGGCAAGCTGGCGGCTGAGGTGCAGGAGGTTGTGGAAGAGGGCATGCGTCTGCTGCGCTTTGAATACAGCGGCAATTTTATGGAAATATTGGACGAACTGGGCAGCATGCCCCTGCCGCCTTATATCCATGAAAAGCTGGCCGACCCCAGCCGTTACCAATGCGTTTATGCCAAGGACCCAGGTTCAGCGGCGGCGCCCACGGCCGGTCTGCATTTTACGCCGGAACTTTTGCAGCGTATTCAGGACAACGGCGTTAAGGTGGCCGAGGTTTTGCTCAATGTGGGTTTGGGTACTTTCCGGCCGGTTAAGGTAGAGAATATTGAGGAACACCAGATGCACGCGGAATATTATGAGGTTAAGCCGGAAACGGCCGAGTTGATTAATAACTGTCGCCGTCAGGGCGGCCGGGTGGTTAGCGTTGGCACTACCAGCACACGCACGCTGGAAACGGTCAGCACGGAGGACGGGGTGGTTCAGCCTGGCAGCGGTTGGACGCGCAAGTTCATTTACCCAGGCTATCATTATAAGGCGGTTGACGCTCTGGTTACCAACTTTCATTTGCCTGGCAGTACTTTGATGATGCTGGTTTCCGCTTTTGCCACGCGAGAGCAGATTATGCAGGCCTATCAAACCGCGGTGGCTGAAGAATATCGGTTTTTCTCCTTTGGCGATGCGATGCTCATTCTGTAAAATACTGCTGCAACATTCTTTTGAGTTGGCGGTGGAAATGGCCAATCGGCAATATCCGGCGGCTTTGTTGGTAACGCATAAAAAAGGCTGTTGTTTTCCAGTGAAACAACAGCCTTTTTTTGTTAATTTATGAAATAGCGGCCGAATTTTAGCCGTTGGTGTGCTGATTGGTAGCAGCGTTATTGCGTCTTTGTATATAACGCATAATGCAGGAAAGGGTAAAGTTCAACAGGAAGTATAACAGCATGGCGAAGCCGAAAAGCAGCGCTACTTCTGGGAAACCGATAGCCTGACCGGTATAAACCGGTAATTTGGCCATTAAATCTTTGGTGTTGAACAGTAATTCGCCAATCGCTACCTGCGCCAGGAAAGAAGTATCCTTGATGACGGTGATAACCTGGCTCATCATGGTGGGAATGATACGGCGGAAACATTGAGGAATAACGATGTACCAGAGCGTACTTGCCAGCGTAAAGCCCTGTGAGGCTGCGGCTTCAAACTGACCTTTAGGAATGGAGTTTAAACCGCCGCGCACAACCTCGGCCATCATGGCAGAGGTGAAAAGCACATAAGCACAACAGGCCCGGCCAAAGGCGGTGGGGAAGGGGGCTGCAATAAAGCAGACGAAAACCCAAAGCAGATTTGGCGTGTTGCGGAAAAGTTCGATGTAAAAACCGGCGAGCTTGCGCAGAATAAAATTGCCATAACTGCGGACAATGCCCAAAACGGTGCCTATGGCGATTGAGAAAATAATGCTGACGAAAGCCACGCGGATAGTCATCCAGAAGCCGCGCATAATGTAATTGATGTTATCTGGGGTGAAAACGGCATTGAAAGCGTCCATCAGGCAACCACCTCCTCAATTTTTTCCAGTTCCTTGCTGGCCTGGGAATCACGGCGTTTCAATTTTTCTTCATAACCGCGCGCCCAGGTGGAAAGTGGGAAACAGATGGCAAAATAAAGCACGCCGCAAAGCAGATAAGAGGGACCATAACTCATGTAGCCGTTGGTGGCCCAGGCGTTGGCACGATACATCAAATCCGTGCCGGCAATCATGGCTACAATCGAGGTATTTTTAATCAGGTTAACCATCTGATTGACCATTGGCGGCAGGATAATTTTCACTGTCTGCGGCAGGATAATCAACAGCATGGTTTGAATGTAGGTGAAGCCCTGTGAGGCTGCGGCCTCAAACTGCCCCTTGGGAATGGAGCCGATGCCGGCGCGCACTACCTCTGACATATAAGCGCCGGTGTAAATGCCAACGCAAAGTATGCCAATAGTTATCTCGTTTAAAACAATGCCGGCATAGGGCAAGGCATAATAGACGAAAAACACCTGAATAGCCAGCGGTGTGTTTTGAAAAAACTCCACGTAAATGCGCGTTATAATGCGCAACGCCATATTATGCGAGGTTGACATCAAGCCAAACAGTACGCCTAAAAACAGAGATAAAGTCAGAGCCAGAACGGCAATTTCCAGGGTATTCAGAAACGCTGTGGCAAAACGCGGCCAGGAGGCCAGCAAATCCTGCCAGCGCCATAGCTCAAAAATTTGATGCAGTAAAAACATTTCCAATAACCTCCTTTAAATAGTCGGTTTAAGCCTTTTGGCAAACTGTGTCGCCATTATAAAAGCCTTATGAATTAAACAAGGCTTTTATAACGAGGTAAGGAGCAGAATTTCTCTGCTCCTTAAAAATTCGCCAAAATAAAATTATTTGTAATATTGATAACAAACCAATATTGTAAAATTATTCGGTATAAGAAGCAACAACGCCATTATCAGCGATTATCTGGGCCATAGTGCCATCGGCCAGCCAGCCAGTAACCAGACCGTCCAGATATTCAGCCCATTCGGTAGCATCTTTCTTGGACGCCAGACCGTAATCCTGCGGAGAGAAACGAATGTTTTCTACAATGTGATTGGTGTTGTCCAGATAGCCGGCCAGAATGGAGCCGTCTACGCTAAATGCCTGCACACGTCCGGAGTCCAGAGCAGCCTTAATTTCCGGATAGGAGGCATATTCTGCAAAGTTTTTGTCTTCGTCCAGAGTTACGCCGGCGTCAGCAGCAGCGGCAATCAATGCAACCTTGGAGGTGGCGCCGGTGGCAACGCCAATGGTAATATCCTGCAAATCAGCAAAATCTTCAATTCCGCTGTCATTCTTCACCAGCAGAGAAACTGCGTCAGTATAATAAGGTGTGGTGAAGTTCCAGGAGGCTTTACGTTCTTCATTAATGGTGAAAGTTGCGGCAACCAGGTCAATATCGCCGGAGTCCAGCAGCTGGCCGCGTGTGGCCGCAGTTACAGGAGTAAACTCAACTTTTTCAATGCCCAGAGATTCTGCGATTTTATAAGCCAGGTCAATCTCAATGCCGGAGTAGGAACTGTCGGCTATATTTTGCAGACCAAAACCTGGTACGTCGGTTTTAACGCCCACGCGCAGAACGCCGCGTGCTGTAATAGCTTCAGGCGTAATGCTGCTGGTGGAGCCGTTGGGTGTGTTGTTCTGATTTGGCGTGCCGCCCTGGTCACCGCCGCAGCCAGCCAATGCCAGCAGCAAAGTCAGCGACATCAGCAATGCTAATAATTTTTTCATTTTCTTTCCCTTCCTTTTAAATAGAGTTTAATATATTCTTGAATACATGCAAAAGCTGGTTGCACATATAAAAGACAATTATAAAATTTTGCTTAAAAACGCTTTGGTGCGCTCCTCTGTGGGGTTAACGAAGAAGTGCTCCGGCGAGCCTTCCTCCAAAATGCGCCCATCGTCCATAAAGATAACCCGGTCGGCAACCTGACGGGCAAAGCCCATCTCATGAGTTACCACCACCATGGTGATGTTTTCCTGCGAAAGCTTAATCATAACGTCCAGAACCTCCTGAACGGTTTCCGGGTCCAGCGCAGAAGTTGGTTCATCAAATAGGATAATCTTGGCGCGTGAACAAAGCGCCCGGGCAATAGCCACACGCTGCTGCTGACCACCGGAAAGCGTGGTGGGGTAGACGTTGGATTTTTCACGCAGCCCAACAATATCCAGATACTTATAGGCCAAATCCTCGGCTTCAGCCTTGGGTACCTTTTGCAGCTTGGTCGGCGCCAGAGTCAGGTTTTGCAGAACGGTCTTATGTGGATACAGATTGAACTGTTGGAAAACCATCGCCGTGGTGTTGCGGGCAATCTCAATTTTATTTTTATGCGTAAGCCGGGTTCCGTTTATGTAAACCTCGCCGGAGGTTGGTTCCTCCAAAAAATTCATGCAGCGCACGGTGGTGCTTTTGCCGGAACCGGAAGGCCCGATGATTACCAGCTTTTCGCCCTCGGCCACCTCCAAATTAACATCTTTTAAGACATGAACGCTGCCAAAAAACTTGTTTACGTTTACTAATTTAATCAACGGCGGCTCCTCCTTCCTGTTTTGCAGTAATAATTTATGGTAATGCAAATAAATCGTATAACTTACAGTCTGTTGATACTATGCGGCTGTTATTTTGCCTGATAAATTATAATTATGCAGATAGAATGTATAACTAATAATCAGCCAATTCAATTTTGCGGTTAGTTGAATTAATTTTTACCTATATGCAAGCATTAACGATGAGTTCAAAAAAAACTAATACTTTATTATTATACATTATTAGGCGCTGCAAGTCAAGCAGCTGTTTACGCTTTCAATTTTGTACACAGTATAATTTAGGTCACCAAACCATTAGCGAGTTAAAAAATTGGCTTAATCCGTACTGAAAGAGCAAATTGAAAGGCGGCCAAACGCGGCCGCCTCCGAAAATATAGGGAATTTAAATAAGGGGAAAATATGAAAAGAAAACAGATAGATACAAAATTAAATTTTATTGGTGATTGCAAGCTGGCTTATTGAATAAAGAACTGAGACCAGTAAGGTGTGCCGTTAATCACAGTATAGCCAATGCCAATCGTGGTGTAATTGCTGTTCAAAATGTTGGCACGGTGGCCGGAGGAATTCATCCAGTCCGTCATAACGGCCTGTGGTGTGCGCTGACCATAAGCGATGTTCTCACCGGCTCGTCGATAGCTGACGCCGCCCTCTTTCAGCGCGGTGAAGCATCTTGTGCCATCAGGACGGGTGTGTGAGAAGCTGCGCGCACATTCGGCGGCTCTGACCTGTGCGGCGGCGGAAACTCTGGCGTCCAGACGCAGGCTGTTCAAACCTCTGGCGGCGCGCTCCCGGTTAACCAGCTGCAAAACCTGTTCAACATAACTGTTGTTGGTCTGGTTATTGTCGTTTTTATCGTCATTATTGTTGTTATTGTTATCTTTATCAGTATTATTATCCTGACCAGGCTGGTTATCCTCAATAACCGGCGGTTTAGGTGTGGGCTTCTGGCTTTCGTCCGGAGTGGGGCGCTTATTCTGGTCCGGCTCCTCGCCAATCTGTTTCATAATGTTGTTCCAGAAATCATCACTTTCCTGTATGTACTGCCAAAGTTCGTCCTGCGGCTGTTGTGCGTTGGCCGGTGCAGCCATTGCGCTGGTGGCCAACATACAAAATACGGCGATTGTCAATGTGATACTCAATAGTTTTTTCATAAACTATCACTCCTTTGCTTTTTTAAGTTTTTTAACTTTCAGTTCCTCTGAACTTGATGTCATTATACCCCAGGGGTTGGGTCTAAAGCAATGGTAAAAAAGAACAGACCCGGCAAGGGCTGGTTATTTGGCGGCTTTTCGGCAGCGATTGCCAGCTTTGGCAAATCATACGGCCGGAAAAACTGCAAGTTTGTGCTAATTTGGGCTGTAATTATCTGTTATAATCTCAATAATAGGCTAAATTGTGCAATTATAGACCGGTTTAACTTGTAAATCCGGCGCTGATATGTTAAAATAATTGATAATATAAGCGTCGGAGGGTGTTGGCTATGCAAAAAATTTTGGCAACAGGTAAATATATAACAGGACTTTTATTATTGCTGTTCCTGCTGGCGGCCTGCTCCACTCATGCCTATAAAGCGGCTACTTTTAACGTGGAAACCGGTGATAAAATTACAGTGCAGGTGGATATTAAGGCCGGTTATGATTTGACTATGGAAGTGCCTTTTGTGATAAGCAAGGACGAGGAAACAATTCTGACCGGCGGTTTTGGCCAGCCGGAAGCTTATGCGCTTTATTACCAGCTGATAAAAGACGACCCCAACGCCTCTTTGCTGGCGGAGGACACTAAAGACGGCAACAGCTATTTTTTCTATACGGTAGATGGCAGCAGCGGTACGGAATACAATTATATCATGCAGGTTGACGGCGCTCAAACCGTTATAATCATGGCTTCTCTGGCCAGCCAGGCGGAGGCTGAAGCGGCTTTTGCCGCCACCACTGTCACTCTGGCGGAGCCGGAATGATTTAATATTGAAAGGCAGACGTTAAATTGAAACGTCTGCCTTAATTTTTACTTGGGATGTTTGGCTTTTATATTTTTCTGGTGTATTGACATTTGGGATAGCCGCTGCACCCGATAAAGGGGCCATAGCTACCCTGTTTGATTAACAACTCCCGGCCGCAGAAAGGGCAGAGCGCGCCATGCATTTGCTGCTGAACTTGCTTAATGTGCTGTTTTTTGGTGCGCCGATTAACCTTGCTCCATTTGGCAAGTTTGCGGCAGATTGACTCCATTTCTGTTAGTTCCAGAACCGGCCGGCGAGAATTAACCAGCTTTTTCAGATGTTTTAACAGCTTGTTGCGGTTGCAGACAACAAAGCTTTCGCTGTGTCTGGGGTGAATATTGCTTAAATCAGCCCGGTTTTCAAAAACAATAATTGAACAAATATATTCTGGGGATATTTGCAAGGCTCTGGCCAGATTGCGCCGATGATTTTCATTCTGTCTTATGGGATTATAAAATACGTTTTTGCTGCCGCCAAGATATTGCGCCCAATTAAGCTGTTCCGGCTGACCATAAATTTTACCGCCGTAGGCTTTGCTTTCAAAAATATACAGGCCGGTACTGCCGACCAGCACAATATCCAACTCGGTTGTGCCGCCGCCCAGCGGTACGTAAACATTTTGAAAAATGGCGGCATTTTTGGCGCGGTTTTTCAGCAGTTCCAGCAGACATTTCTCGCCCCATTCGCCTTCGCCAGCGCCGGATAAGTCATGCCAGACGCGCGCCAGAGGGCTGGGCTCATCACCGCGCAGCATGGCGAAAATGGAAGCTTTTTCTTTCGGCATAAAATCACTTTCTTAATAAAAATTTCCAAATAATTAAATTTTGTAAAATATTATAAAGAAAAGGCCTGGTGTTGTCAAGATTTTTAATTTAGAATTATAATTTAATCCAAAAATACTGCAAATATATACAGAGCAGCAGTTGACAAAGCCGCCTGAAAAGGTCTATAATAATCTAATAAACTATTTTTAAGTTAAGAAATAAATATAAATAAATTAAACGCAGAATAGGGGTTGAGGAGATTGAAAAATTATGACCGTTACCATCGCGGCTATTTTATGCCGCCGGTAAATGAGTTGAAGTGGGCGCAAAAGGAATATATTGATAAAGCGCCGGTTTGGTGCAGCGTGGATTTGCGCGATGGCAACCAGAGCCTGATTGTGCCGATGAGTTTGGACGAAAAACTGGAATTTTTCAAATATTTGGTGAAAGTTGGCTTTAAGGAGATTGAAGTTGGCTTTCCGGCGGCTTCAGAAACCGAGTATGAATTTCTGCGTACGCTGATTGAGCAGGATTTGGTGCCGGACGATGTTACATTGCAGGTTTTGACACAGAGCCGCGAGCATATTATCGCCAAAACCTTTGACGCCGTGCGCGGCGCTAAAAACGCTATTGTTCATTTGTATAACTCCACCTCTCTAGCGCAGAGAGAGCAGGTTTTTCATATGGAGAAGCCCGGTATTATTGAGATTGCCGTGGAGGGCGCCAAGCTGATGAATGAATACATCAAGGATATGCCCGGCAATATTCGCTTTGAGTATTCGCCGGAGAGTTTTACCGGCACAGAGATGGAATTTGCGCTGGAAATCTGCAACGCGGTGCTGGATATCTGGCAGCCCCGGGCGGACTGGCCGGTTATCATCAATCTGCCGGCCACGGTGGAAATGAGTCTGGCCCATGTTTACGCCAGCCAGATTGAATATATGAGCGATAATTTGAAATATCGTGATAATGTGATACTTTCTTTGCACCCTCACAATGACCGCGGCTGCGGCGTGGCTGATGCGGAACTGGGCATGCTGGCCGGCGCTAATCGTATTGAGGGCACGCTTTTTGGCAACGGCGAGCGCACCGGCAATGTGGATATTGTTACATTGGCGATGAATATGTTTTGTCATGGTGTGAATCCCCAGCTGGATTTCAGTAATATTACAGAAATTACCAAGGTTTATGAAAAAGTTACGCGTATGCATGTTTATGAGCGCCAGCCATATAGCGGCCGGCTGGTGTTTGCCGCTTTCTCCGGTTCTCATCAGGACGCGATTGCCAAGGGTATGAAGTGGCATGAGGAAAAACAGCTGCATAGCTGGACGGTGCCTTATCTGCCGATTGACCCCCACGACGTGGGCCGGGAGTATGAATCTGACGTTATCCGTATTAACAGCCAGAGCGGCAAGGGCGGCATTGGCTATCTGATGCAGACCAAATATGGCTTTAATATGCCCCAGAAAATGCGCGAGGACTTTGGCTATACGGTTAAAAGTGTTTCCGATCACCTGCACAAGGAACTCTCGCACGAGGAAATTCGCGATATCTTCCTTTCGCATTATGTTAATATTGACCAGCCCATTTCTTATGGTAAATATTCTTTCAGTGATAAGGCGATTATGTATGCTGATGTGGAATTGAAATTCCATGGTCAGATTTCGCGTATACAGACCACCGGCAACGGCCGTCTGAACGCTGTAACCAAAGCGCTGGAGCAGCTGCTGGATAAGAAAATCCACGTTGTGACCTATGAGGAACACTCTCTGACTTCTGGTTCAACCTCTCAGGCGATTGCTTATGTGGGGCTGGAGGACAGAGATAATAACGTCTGCTGGGGCGCCGGCATTGATAACGATATTATTGACGCTTCACTGAACGCGCTTTTGAGCGCGGCGAACAAGCTGTATGAAGTATGGAAAAAATAATAAAAGTTTTATAACAGTCCGAGGAGGAAAAAACAATGGGAATGACAATGAGCCAGAAAATTCTGGCCGCGCATTGTGGGCTGGAGAGCGTTAAGCCCGGTCAGCTGATTATGGCGGATTTAGATTTGTGTCTGGGCAATGATATTACCACCCCCGTGGCAATTAACGAATTTGAAAAGGCCGGCTTTAGCGAGGTTTTTAATAAAGATAAAATTGCGCTGGTGATGGACCATTTTGCGCCGAACAAGGATATTAAGGCGGCCGAGCAGTGCAAGCAATGCCGTCAGTTTGCGGCTAAACATAATATTACGCATTATTACGATGTGGGTTGTATGGGGGTTGAGCATGCGCTGCTGCCGGAGCAGGGTTTGGTGACGGCCGGTCAGCTGGTAATCGGCGCGGACTCGCATACTTGCACTTATGGCGCGCTGGGCGCTTTTTCCACCGGCGTGGGCAGCACTGATTTGGCGGCCGGTATGGCGCGCGGCAAAGCCTGGTTTAAGGTGCCGGAGGCGATTAAATTTGTGTTGCATGGCAAAAAAAATCCCTGGGTCAGCGGTAAGGACATCATTTTGCATATTATCGGTCTGATTGGCGTGGACGGCGCGCTTTATCAGTCTATGGAGTTCAGCGGCGACGGTCTGGCGGAGTTGGGCATAGACGACCGCCTTTGCATGGCGAATATGGCGATTGAAGCCGGCGCAAAAAATGGTATTTTTGCGGTTGACGATATTACGCTGACTTATCTGAAAGAGCGTGAAAAAATGCTGCCAACAGTGTATCAGGCGGACGATGACGCAGAATATACCGCCGTTTATGAGATTGATTTGGCGGCGGTGCAGCCGACAGTGGCGTTGCCGCACCTGCCGGAGAACACTAAAACAGTGGCTGAACTGGGCGAGGTGAAGATTGACCAGGTGGTTATTGGTTCCTGCACTAACGGCCGGCTGGCCGATATGGCAGTGGCGGCGCAAATTCTGCGTGGTCATAAGGTTGCGCCGGGCGTACGTGTGATTATTATTCCGGCTACCCAGCAGGTTTATAAGCAATGCCTGGAGTTGGGCTATCTGGCTGATTTTATTGATGCTGGCTGTGTGGTTTCCACACCCACCTGCGGGCCCTGTCTTGGTGGCTATATGGGTATTCTGGCTGACGGCGAGCGCTGTGTGGCCACCACCAACCGCAATTTTGTCGGCCGTATGGGGCATATTGGCTCTGAGGTTTATCTGGCCAGCCCGGCTGTGGCGGCGGCCAGCGCGCTGACTGGTTATATTTCTGCACCAAAGGCATAGGGGAGGTTTAAGCAAATGATTAGTAAAGGTTTTGTCCATAAATATGGTGATAATATTGATACGGACGTGATTATTCCGGCGCGTTATCTGAACACGGCCAATCATCAGGAGTTGGCGGCGCACTGCATGGAGGATATTGATAAGCAGTTTGTGCAGCGCGTTCAGGCCGGGGATATCATGGTGGGCGGCTTTAACTTTGGCTGTGGTTCCTCCCGGGAGCACGCGCCGATTGCGATAAAGGCCTCTGGCATTTCCTGCGTAATTGCCAAAAGCTTTGCGCGTATTTTTTACCGCAACTCCATCAACGTCGGCTTGCCGATTTTGGAGTGTGCCGACGCGGATAAAATTGCCGTTGGTGATGAGTTGGAAATTAATTTTGACTGTGGTGAAATTCACAATTTGACTAAAAATGAAACCTACAAAACAGAACCGTTTCCGGAATTTATCCAGAACATTATTGCCAAAGGTGGTCTTTTAGACTTTTTAAAGTCTTGATTTTTTAAGATATTGACAATTATGAGCGAGTATTGATAAAGATTTTAGTTTATTATTCCAGACAATATAGGAGGAATTTTATAAATGGAGAAAAATATTGCGGTAATCCGCGGCGATGGCATTGGCCCGGAGATTGTAAACGCTACGTTGCAGGTGCTGGCGGCGGTTGGCGAGAAATTTGGCCATAAATTTAATTATACGGACGTTGATATGGGCGGCTGCTCCATTGACAAACATGGCGTGCCGCTGACCGAGGAGGCTATTGCGGCCTGCCGCGCCAGCGACAGCGTTTTGCTGGGCGCTATCGGTGGCTATAAATGGGACAAGCTGCCGGGCGATATTCGGCCGGAGCGTGGTTTGCTTGGCCTGCGCGCGGCGATGGGTCTGTATTCCAATGTGCGTCCGGCGCGGCTGTTTCCGCAGCTGGATTTTGCTTCGCCGCTGAAGCCGGAGATTGTGCAGCGCGGCATTGATTTGGTTATTGTGCGCGAACTGATTGGCGGCGTATATTTTGGCGAGCATAAGACGGGAACTCTGCCTAACGGCGAAAAAATGGCCACAGACGTGATGAGTTACAGCACGCATGAAATTGAGCGCATGCTGCATATCGCATTCAAAATGGCGCAGAAACGCCGCCGCAAAGTAACAATGATTGACAAAGCCAACGTATTGGATACTTCCAAACTCTGGCGAGAATTGGGCTATCAGATTGCAGAACAATATCCCGATGTAGCCTATGATTATATGCTGGTGGATAACACAGCCATGCAGCTGGTAAAGGAGCCCTCACAGTTTGACGTTATCGTAACCGAGAATATGTTTGGCGATATCCTCTCTGATGAAGCAAGCATGATTACCGGTTCCATTGGTATGATTCCCTCCTCCAGCCTGGGCGAGAGCACGGTTGGCATGTATGAGCCTATTCATGGTTCCGCGCCGGATATTGCCGGGCAGGATATTGCCAATCCTATCGGTACTATTCTGGCCGCAGCGATGATGTTAAAATATTCCTTTGATATGGACAAGGAGAGCGATGCGGTTGAGGCCGCTGTTAATGCGGTTTTGGATAAAGGACTGCGCACGGCTGATATTATGAGCGAGGGCAAAACTAAAATTGGCTGTGCCGCTATGGGCAAAGCGGTGGCTGAGGCAGTTTTGATGTTTTAGTCTGGGGAAGTTGTGTCGATATGGTGCTGTTTTTGGAGGTTATGCTTTTTCCAGGCGGTGGGATGGAGCAGTGCCGCCAGTACAAAATACCTGCATTTTTTGGATTTGTATGCTACAATAAAAACACAAAGAGCCGACCCTCAAACTGGGTCAGCCCACAAGAGTAATAGTTATAAAATAACCGCGTCTTTTGTTAGGAGGGCGGTTATTTTCTTTTACTATGTTTAATAGCAAAGTCTGCAACTGCCAAAAGCAGCATTAAAAGTGCAGACATATTATAGCATTTCCTTTTAACTTTTGTCCAAATTTTTTAAATTAGACTTGACTTTGTACGTACAATATATTATAATGTTTGTGTGGGCAAAGAAAGGAGCGTGAGAAGATGACGCCCTTGAAAAAAGGTACAAAACTAACCGATAATCCAAGAAATGTTAGATTAGAAATTCGCCTGACACAATCTGAGAATGATATGCTTAATGATTGTGCAAAACAATTAGAAACTACTAAAACTAATGTTATAATTAAAGGCATAGAAAAGGTTAGTGAAAGCCTAAAAAAATAAGACAACCGGTTAAACGCCTGACAAGCACACCGATTGTCTTATAACCAAACCCCTCAAGGAGAATGATAAATCTATTATATCATTCTCTTTGAGGGAAATCAATAACAAAATAAGGAGAATAATATAATGGAAACAGAAAAAAATTTGACAAAACAATCATCGGAGGACTTAAACGAAAAAAAATTGGCGGCGGCGATAGGAAAATTGACGGATTTTTTCACGCAGATTTGGGCTGTCAATAATACATTGCATTTGTTATATAATGTGCTGGAAATGGAGGAGAGAGAAATCGCAAACCCGGCCAGTTCTCTGGAACTTTGCATGTCACAGCTGAATTATATATACCAGCAGTCTGCGGATTTGTTGGATATAATTATAGATTGCAGTGGTGTTAATAAAGACCTTATTTAATAAATAATAAAAAGGGTGATTGCGCTGGAAAACAGGCAATCACCCTTTAATATATGCTGTAAATTAAGCTGCGAAAGTTTTGTTAAAACGCAAAACCAGATGAGATTTCTTTCTGGCGGCGGCATTGCGATGAATTAAATTGGTGCGGGCAGCCTTGTCCAACAGACTGATAACCTCACGCAGCAAAGCCTGAGTTTCCTCTTTGTTGGTGCCTGCCTCCAAAGAAGCCTCATACTTCTTGAGCGCAGTACGGATACGGGAACGCGCAGCTGCATTTTTTACACGCCGGGCTTCAGCGATGAGCACCCTTTTCTTCGCGGATTTGATGTTTGCCATGGTTTCACCTCCTGTAAAGCATTTGACTATATAAAAAAACCTTATAACATGGATAAACTATATAAATCAACCAATATATTTTAGCATAAAAAATTCCAAAATGCAATAGCTTTTTATGCTTTTTGCTAAAAAATTTAAGCTGGTGCGGCTTCTGATTTTAAAGGCATATTTTACTTTTCTTTTTCATAAACATTAAACAGAAATTGGAGGGTAACTATGCGTGCAAAAGATAATCGGACATACTATGCAGATATGGCGGCTCCCTGTCGGCATAATCGGCAGTCTGCGGTTTGGCTGCTGCTTTTGCTGTTGTGTCTGGGCGGAGCCTGGCTGGGACAAAATCGCCTGGGCGGTCAGAGCGCGCCGGTAAATAATGTGTTGAGCAATGCAGACGGTATTATTCAGTCTGTTCAGCCCTCCGGCAAATGGCCAAGCCGTTTAATGGCAGACAGCGAGGCGCTTTTTGCCTGGCGGCGTTATCAGCAGGATTTGGCGGAGGCCGCCGCTGAAATCAGGGTTGCGGTTTATTGCACGCACAGTTCCGAAACATATACCAGCTATTCCGGACAGCCCAAAGTTTATGGTGAACTGGGTGGGATTTATCAGGCGGCGCATGCATTTGCGGATACCTTGCAGGCGGAGGGCGTGGGGGTTTTGGTTAATGAAACCATTCATGACTGGCCGGATTGGAATAAGGCTTATGCCAATTCTCTGGCCACGGCAGAGGGGCTTCTGGCGGCTTATCCGAATTTGCAGGTTTTGATTGACTGGCATCGTGACGCTGGGGTTAGCCGGGAGGCTTCAGTGGTGGATATCAACGGGCGCACGGCGGCACGGATTATGCTGGTTTGCGGCAGCGCCCAGCGTTATGAAAATCCCAACTGGCAGAGCAATCGCGATTTTATGCAGCGGCTGGGCGATAAGATGGACGAATTATATCCTGGGCTGCTGCGGCGGATTTCCGTGCAGGCCGGGCGCTATAATCAGCATATTTTTGACCATGCCATTCTGGTGGAGATGGGCAGCACGGAAAATAATATTGAGGAGGTAGAATATGCCGCTACTCTTTTGGCGGAGGCCATGCGGCAGGTTTTGGCGGAAGAATAAAAATGAAAATTCTGGTTGTAACATTGTATAGGTTGTGATATAATATCAATATCCAACACCTATTATTCAGGAAGTGAATTTTATTTGGGCGGTTTACCAGAAAAAAACGGTGCCGGTTCAGGCACGGCCAAAGGCGGCGGCGCTTCTCTGCTGGCTGCGGCCAACCTGCTGATGCTCAGTACGATTGCCTCGCGCATATTGGGTTATTTGCGTGATGTTCTTATCTTTGCCAAATTTGGCCAGAACAATTTAACCGACGCTTATAACGCGGCCTTTTCCATACCGGATTTTTTGTATATGATTTTGGTGGGCGGCGCGCTTTCCTCTGCCTTTATTCCGGTTTTTTCCAGCTATCTGGCGCGCAATCAGGAGGAAGAGGGCTGGCGCGTTTTAAGCATTATTTTTAACTGGATTATGGTGCTGCTGACAATCGGCGTAGTGCTGGGCGTGGCGCTGGCGCCGCAGCTGGTGGACTGGCTGGTGCCGGGCTTTGACGGCTACACCAAAACCCTTACTATCAATCTGACGCGTATTATGTTTGTGCAGGTAATTTTCATGTGCCTGTCCGGTATCAGCACCGGCATATTGCAGTCCTATAAGGAATTTACCGCGCCGGCGGTCGGCTCGGTGCTTTATAATCTTGGTATTATTCTGGGCGGCCTGCTGCTGGCCGCGCCGATTGAGCATTATTTTCCCGGCTATGGCATTGCTGGCTTTTCGGTGGGCGTGGTGCTGGGCGCTATTATGAATTTTCTGGTGCAATTCATCAAGCTTTGGCAGATGGGTATGCATTACACGTTCAGCTTTAATCTGCGTCACCCCGGCGTGCAGGAACTGCTGGCGCTGATTGTGCCGGTGTTTATCGGTCTGGGCGCCAGCCAGTTTAATTTATTTGTCAATCAGAATTTGGCTTCTGAACTTTCGGCCGGGCTGGTTTCTGCGTTGCGTGCCGCCCAACGCCTGATGCAGCTGCCGATAACGCTGTTTGGTATTACGGTGGGCATTGCCTTTTTCCCCACTATGACTCAGCTGGCGGCGCGAGAGCAGTGGGATAACTTCAAGGCCACGCTGATTATGGGCGTGCGTACTGTAATTTTTGTGACTATTCCGGCCTCTTTTGGGCTGGCTGCTTTGAGCGAGCCGGTAATTCGCTTCATGTATGAGTTCAAAAGCGGCGCCTTTACGGCGGAGGACACCAAACAAACCGCCTATGCTCTGGTTTTCTATACCATTGGCATATTTGCTTATGCGGCTATTCATACGCTTTCCCGGGCGTTTTATGCCCTGAAAGATACGCGCAAGCCGGTGGCGGTTGCGGTGCTTTCCATTGCGGTCAACGTGGTGCTTTCCATAATTCTGGTGCGTTATATGGCGCAGGGCGGCCTGGCGCTGGCCTATTCCGTGGCTGGCATTTTCAACATGGTAGTGCTTATTGTGTTGCTGAACTGGCAGATTGGCGATATCGGCAGTTGGGCGCTGTTAAAATCCACTGCCCAGACAACCCTGATTTCTCTGGTTATGGGAGCGGTCGTCTGGCTGCTGGCGCATTTTTGGCAGCTTTACCTGCCGATTTCCAGCAAACTGGCGCAGCTGGCTGAAATTCTGCTGGTTACGGGGCTGGGTATTGGCCTGTTTATGTTTCTGGCCATGCTTTGGCATATGCCGGAGGCCGAGCAGCTGCTGGGTATATTGCGTCGTAAGTTTCGGCCGCGGAGTACTTTGCCGTCCGCGAATTCAGATGAAAAAACAACGGAAAAATAATTAAAAATTTATAATATAAGAGGAATTTTAACAAAATGAGTGTAAATAAACAAACAGAACAGAAAAATATCCGTAATTTTTGTATAATTGCCCATATTGACCATGGCAAATCCACACTGGCCGACCGATTGCTGGAATATACCGGCGCGCTTTCCAGCCGGGAAATGGAGGCGCAGGTGCTGGACGATATGGATTTGGAACGTGAGCGTGGCATTACGATTAAGCTTAAGGCGGTGCGCCTGAATTATCAGGCCAAAGACGGCCAGACCTACACGCTGCATTTGATTGATACGCCTGGCCATGTGGATTTTAATTATGAGGTCAGCCGCTCGCTGGCAGCCTGCGAGGGCGCGCTGCTGGTTGTGGACGCGGCGCAGGGCATTGAAGCGCAGACTCTGGCGAATGTTTATCTGGCGCTGGAAAATAATCTGGAAATTATTCCGGTTATCAATAAAATAGATTTACCCAACGCTGACCCCGATGCGGTCAAGGCAGAACTGGAGGAGGTTATTGGTCTGCCGGCGGACGATGCGCTGATGATTTCTGCCAAAACCGGTTTTGGTATTGAAGACGTTTTGGAGGCCATTGTGCAACGGATACCGGCGCCGGAGGGAAGCCGGGAGGAATCGCTTTCCGCTCTGATTTTTGACAGCACATTTGATGCTTATAAAGGGGTTTTGCCTTATTTTCGCGTGATGTCCGGCGAGGTACGCCGCGGCATGCGCGTTCGTATGATGAATACACAAAAGGAATTTGAAGTGGTTGAGGTGGGCGTTTTAAGCCCCAACATTACAATGGTGGACTCGCTGGCGGCCGGCGATGTTGGCTTTTTGACGGCCAGCATTAAAAATGTGCGCGATACTCGGGTTGGAGATACGATTACTAACGCCGCTGACCCCACGCCGTTGCCGCTGCCGGGTTATCGTCCGGCTGTTTCCATGGTTTACTGCGGTCTGTATCCAGTGGACTCCGCCAAATATAACGATTTGAAAGATGCATTGGAAAAATTGCAGCTGAATGACGCGGCGCTGCTTTATGAGCCGGAAACCTCGGCGGCGCTGGGTTTTGGTTTCCGTTGCGGTTTTTTGGGCTTGCTGCATATGGAGATTATCAAGGAGCGTTTGGAGCGCGAATATGATTTGGAACTGATTACCACCGCGCCCAGCGTAAATTACCGCGTGACGAAAACCAACGGCGAGGTTATCGAGATTGATAATCCCACTGACCTGCCGCCGGCCGGCGAGTTGTTGGCTATTGAGGAGCCTTATGTTAAGGCCACCATTATGGTGCCGAAAGATTTTGTGGGCAATGTGATGGAACTGGGGCAGGACAAGCGCGGCAACTTCTTAAACATGGAATATATCACGCCCACCCGGGTTATGCTGCTTTATGATTTGCCCCTATCCGAGATTATTTTTGATTATTTCGACAAGCTAAAAAGCATGACCAAAGGTTATGCTTCGCTGGACTATGAACTTTCTGGCTATCAGCAGTCCAATCTGGTAAAGCTGGATATTATGGTGAACAATGAGGTGGTTGACGCGCTTTCCTGCATTGTGCATAAAGATAAGGCCTATTATCGCGGCCGGGCGCTGACTGACAAACTGCGCCGGCTTATTCCCCGGCAGTTGTTTGAAATACCGGTGCAGGCTTCGGTGGGCAACAAGGTTATCGCTCGGGAAACTATCAAAGCGCTGCGCAAGGACGTTTTGGCCAAATGTTATGGCGGCGACGTTACACGTAAGCGTAAGCTGCTGGAAAAACAAAAGGCTGGCAAAAAGCGCATGAAACAGGTCGGCAGTGTGACGATACCGCAGGAGGCGTTTATGGCCGTTTTGGAAATAGAATAACAGGGTAGGCTCCTCTGTTAAATTTTCAATGCTCTGAACAAGGCAACATAATGAATAAAAGGAGGTATGAAAATGCGAATAGCAATGATTGGTATGGGAGCCGTGGGCTCGGTTTTTGGCATGGATTTGTATAATGCTTATCCCAATGATTTTTTTGCGATTGCCAGCGGCAGTCGGTATGACCGTTTGCAGGCCGAGGGTTTGCAGGTGAACGATGCGCGCTATCCCCTGCGCGTGGAGCGGCCGGCCGAAGATGTGGTGCCGGCGGAGGTGATTTTCGTCTGCGTTAAAAATTACGGTCTGGCGGACGCGCTGGACGATATGCGGCCTTTTGTGGGCGATGGCACTATCATTGTACCGCTGTTGAATGGTATCAGCGCCACGCCGACTTTGCGCGCAGCTTTTCCGCAGGCTAGGGTGCTGTTTGGCATTGCCATGGGTATTGACGCGCGGCGCACGGTTAATGCGGTGGATTTTACCACGCGCGGCGTATTGCAGTTTGGTTGGGAGCGCAATACGGAGCCTTATGCGCCGGAGGTTGAGCGGGTACGCCAGATTTTGAGCCGTACGCCCATTCCTTTGGAGATTGCCGCCGATATGGAACGTACTATCTGGAAAAAGTTCATGTTGAACGTGGGCTATAATCAGGTGACGGCGGCTGTGGACTGCTTTATTTATGAGTGCAGCGAGGTTGAAAATTACTTTCGGCTGGCTTCTGCGGCTATGCAGGAGGTTGTGGAACTGGCCAAGGCGCGCGGTGTGGATTTAACGGAGGCTGACCGCAAGGAAACCGAGCGTTTTATGGCGGCTTTTCCGCGCACGGCGCAAACCAGTATGCATCAGGACATTAAGGCCGGGCGGATTACCGAGGTCGATTATTTTGCCGGCATTGTGGAGGAATATGGGGCGGCGGCTGGCGTCCTGACTCCGATTAATGCCGTTTTGCGAGAGATTATTCATGGCAAGGAGCGGCAGAACCAGCTGAAAAGTCAGCAGTAAAAATATTAATAACATATAAGTTGGCCTTGCCATAGCGAAGTGTTCACATCAAAATCCCTCTTAACGCTGTTTTAAGAGGGATTTTGCATTGTTTTAAAACTGCGGCGGCGATTAAAATAAGCAGGGTTTTCGTAAAATGTTTTTACTTTACGAAAATCCTGCTTTTACTTTTTCTTATCTATATTATAAGGTTTTATGGCAGACAAGTCAATAATTTATAAAAAATTTATTGAACTTTTTTACAAGTAAAACAAAAATTCTATTTTTTAGGCAGTTAATTGTCATTATAAAAGGCTTTTAGCCGTCAAAAAAATGGTCAAAAAGTTGTCGTAGTTAGACTCAAAAGGGGAGTAATCAGATGAGCAAAAGAGGAGAAAACATTTATAAAAGGCGTGACGGCCGTTGGGAGGGGCGTTATCTGGTGTGGCAGGAGGGGCGCCAGAAGTATGTTTCTGTTTATGGCAGAACCTGCGCAGCGGTGCGTCAAAAACTTCTGATTTGCAAGCAGCAGCTGGCGGCCAGCCAGAATGCCAAGCCCCAACCTGGCAGTCAGCTGACTGTGCAGAAACTTTTTGCTGATTGGCTGCATCGAAAGCAGCCGATTTTAAAACCCTCCAGCTATGCTCGATATGCCGGTTTGCTGAATACTCAAATTTTGCCGGAACTAGGCGGCTGTCTGCTAAGTAAGCTGACGGCGCAAAAAATTGCCGCTTTTATGGCTAACAAAATGCAAAGTGGTCGTTTGGATAAGCAGGGCGGTTTGGCGGCCAAAACAATAGCCGATATATTGAGCCTGATAAAATCCGCCGTCAAAATGGCGGCGCGTGATTTTGCCATTGCCCAGTCTGCGGCAATTTTGAACCTGCGGCCGCCGGCGGCGCGCTGTGCCGGCAAGCCGGAGATTTTTACAGAACCGGAGGTTTGTCAACTGACGGAAAATCTTTTGGCGGCATCCTCTGTCAGTCAGGCCGCGGTTTTGCTTTGTTTAAACAGCGGTTTGCGTTTGGGGGAGGTTTGTGCGCTGCGCTGGTCCGATATTGACTGGACGGCGCAGACGCTGACGGTGCAGCGAACGGTGCAAAGAGTGACGCAAAACGGTCATTCTGAACTTTTGCTGCAAACGCCGAAAACAGAAGCCGCCCGGCGTACTATACCGTTAACGGCTGATTTGCTGGCGTTGCTTGCCCGTTCGGCTAAGATTCGGGCAGAACAGTCTTATATTTTCGGCGGTCAACGGCCATTAGAACCGCGCACGATGCAATATCGTTTTGCCAGCCTTCTAAAGCGTTGCGGTATACCAGTACGCAATTTTCATGTATTGCGGCATACTTTTGCCAGCCGTTTTATTGCTTTGGGCGGCAATGTTAAAAGTCTGAGCGAAATTTTGGGTCATGCCAATATCCGCACGACCATGCAGCTTTATGTACACCCCAGTCTGGCACAGAAACGCGCCGATATGGAGCTTGTGAACACCCTGCACGGTTTAAATTTTGACTGATGTGGTTGTGAGATTATGCCGATACGGATAACTTTTCATATTGGGGCTTTCATGGTCACGATAATATTTAAGCGTATGCATAAAAAGAATCGCCACTCTGCCAGGTGACGATTTTAAGAATTAAAAATTTTTAAGTCAAATCAAGACGAACCGTTGTTATTACAGCTTTTCCTGTATACATTTTATAACACCTGCGCTGTTTGGCCAAGCGGCGTGGGTGTTTGTTGTTTTAAAAACTTATAAAAATTTTTATCGCCGTCAAAAATTCTGGTCAGTTTGTTTAAAAAACAGGTTGGAGTTGGCTTTGTCGGCGTTTTTTCGTAAAGTAAAAACACTTTATGAAAGCTTTTATTTACTTTTTCTTATATTATTATTCACCAAGGTTAAAAAAATATAAATTTAGTTTAAAGTATTTTTTTAACGTAAACTGGGAGGTGGTTTTTGTTAACGATATTGTTTCATGTTGTTATAGATGTATGAAGTTTTGATTTTTAAGAAAGGAGAAAGACAAAAAAATGAGTAAAAAATTTTTAGCCAAGCTGTTAATTTTTTGCATGGTTTTCACAATGATGCCGTTTTCTGTGTTTGCGGCTGATGAGCCTACGGCTCAGGCTGACAATGTTTATACGGTGAATTTTGATACCAGCAATCCAACTAAAATTACAGCTGGTGATGAAGCTGGTGTTACGCTTACTGTAAAAGATATTGTTTACAGCAATCAGTCTGATACCGAAATGACCGGTTATACTTTTGCCTGGTCTAGCAATAACAATGATGTTAGTGTAACAGGCAATGGCAAAACAGCAAAGGTTGTTGCCGATGCGCAGGCCACAGGTACCGCTGAAATCAGTGTTACCGTTACCAAGGACGGTGGCCAGGGTGTGGCAAAAACAACTTTGACTGTTGAAGCCGCTGAAGTTGAAGAAGTAAAAATTACCTTTGATGGTAATGGTGGTACTATTAGTGGTGACAATATTGTTACAATTAGCAAGGGTGCTGCTATTGGTACTTTGCCGGTACCGACCAAAGAGGGCTATACCTTTAATGGCTGGTTCACTGCTGCCACCGATGGTGATAAGGTTACTGAAAATACAACCTTTGACGCTGATACAACTATTTATGCGCAGTGGACTAAGAATGAAGAGGAAGCTACAATAACTAAAGTAACAGTTACTCCGATTACTACAACTTTGGTTGTTGGTGGCGATGAAGCTACTGTGCAGCTGATTGCTACTGTTACCGGCACAGGTGCATTTGATAAAACTGTAATCTGGAGCAGCAGCGACCCAGCAGTTGCTACTGTTGATGAAAATGGTATTGTTACTGCTGTAAAAGAGGGCTCTGCCACTATTACCGCAACTGCTAAAGGCAATTCCAATATTAAAGGTACTTCCACAATCACTGTTAAGCCGGAGGGTACAGGTGTTTATACCGTAACCTTTGATACTGACGGTGGCAGCTTGGTTGCAGACCAGAAAGTTGAAGCAGGGAAGACCGCTACTGAGCCTAATCAGCCGACCAAGTCTGGTTTTGATTTTGCTGGTTGGTATGCAAAAGACGCAACCGAGCCTTTTGATTTTACAACACCTATTAATGATAATATTACTTTGGTTGCTAAATGGACAAAAAAGGTTGCTGTTGAATATACGGTTACCTTTATGGACGAAGATAAGGTTGTCGGCACGGTTAAGACTGTTGACAGCAAGGTAGAAATAATGCCGTACGCTAATAAAGAGGGTTATGCTTTCCTGGGCTGGTTTGACGCTAAAGAGGGCGGCAACAAGATTACTGCGGCAACCGTGTTCACCAAGGACACAACAGTTTATGCACAGTGGGCAGAACTGGAAATTATTAAAATTATCTGCAATCCGGAGAAAGTAACGGCCGTAGCTGATAAGGCAGGCAAGAAAATTGTAGTTACCGGTAATGTTGGCGCAGATGAAGAGATTGCACTGTATTGTCAATTAGGCTATATGGATGGTAATGAGACTGTTCTTATTGCCGTCACATCTGAGGGTATTAAAATTGACTATGTTGAAGGCAAATTTGTAGCAAATCCGGCTAAGGTTACAGTTGGTATAACTGAATATAATGTTGATTTGTCTGGTTTGAAACTTGAACAGTTTGTTACTGTAACACCGGAAACCAGCGTAGATGTTCCGGCAAATGCTACTGATGATGAAAAGGCTACGGCTGAAGCAGCCAAAGGCACATGGGTAGAGGGTATTCAAAATGCAGTTTCTGCGGCCAAGACAGAAAATGCTGACGGTTCTCTGACTATTGGTAGCACAACCGTTAGCGCCAAGGCGATTGCTGACGCGGTTAAGGAATTGGCTGCGCCCGAGGGCTTAGCAGTTAAAACCGTTGTTGTGCCTCGTTTGAGCATTAAGGTAGCGGCAGAACTGAAGTTTGATATTACTGTTGTTGCTGATGTACGTGTAACCACCGATGATAAAAATATGGTGCTGGAGGGTGCAGGCAGAAACACAATTAATGTTGAAGAGGGTATTCCGGTTACCGTTGAAAAAGAGGTATCTATCTACTTGCCTTTGGCTAAATCTGTATTGAATTTGTCCAATTATAACAAGAACCTGTTTGTAAAACATACCAAGTCCAATGGTAAGGTTTATCGTTATTTGGCATACAAAGAAATCTGGAATGGTGGAAATGCAATTAGCTTTACTAATCCTAATGGTTTCAGCGAATTTGAAATTGATAAAGACTTTAATGGTGTTGCTGTTGTAGACGGTGTTGCTTATGAAACATTGCAGGCAGCTGTTGATGCAGTTGCAGACAATGGCCGTATTTTGTTGTTGCAAGATGGCACTGCTACTGTTGGCAAAACTATTACCTTTACGGTTGTTGAATATGTACAGGGCGTTAAAGCCACTATTACTGCTGGTACAAATACCGAAGTAAATACTGATAATGTTAACGCTAATGGTATCGGCACCTATGTATTTACTTACAAGGGTGGCGGTTCTAGCGGCGGCGGCGGTTCCAGCAGCAATGTCAGCATTGCTACCAAGGTTACCGGCGGCAAAGTTACCGTAACCCCGACCAGACCGACCCGCGGCCAGACTGTTACTATTACAGTGGCTCCGGCAGATGGCTATAAGCTGGATACGCTGACTGTTACTGACCTGAAAGGTAATACTATTGAGTTGACCAAAGTTAGCGATACCAAGTATACATTTGTAATGCCGGCCGGCAAGGTTAAAATTACCCCGAGTTTTGTTAAGGTTGACGGTTCCGACAAGAAAGATGAGACCACAAATGTTAACAAGCGTTTCTCTGACGTTGAGGCCAACGCCTGGTATGCCGAGTATATCAACTATGTTGCTGAAAACGGCTTGATGAATGGCTATGAGAACGGCACCTTTGGCCCGAACGATAAGACCACACGTGCACAGATTGTAACTGTTCTGTTCCGTATGGAAGGTGAGCCGGCAGTTTCTGCTTCCAGCAAATTCAGCGACGTATCTGCTGGCGGCCAGTATTACAGTTCTGCTGTAACCTGGGCAGCTCGCAACAATATCGTTAACGGTTATGAAGACGGCCGCTTTGGTCCGAATGACAATGTAACCCGTGAGCAGATTGCGGCTATTTTGTTCCGCTATGCTGAATACAAGGGTTATGATACTTCTCTGGCTGGCAATGTGGCCAGCTTCAACGACGCCGCTAAAGTCAGCAGCTGGGCAACAAACGCTATCAGCTGGGCAATCGGCGAGGGCTTGATGAATGGCGATAACGGCGCCTTACGTCCACAAGGCAACGCTACTCGTGCAGAAATCGCCGCTTTGTTGATGAGATTTAGTGAGAACATTGCGAAGTAAGTTCGCAGAACGTAGTTAAAAAAGCCGCTCAAAAAATAGAAATCAAAAAAGCAGCTAAATATAAAAGAGTGGCAGAGTGCGTAATTTGCCGGTGTGGCTTAATCCTCTCTCTCCAATTTTAAGCGCATGCCGAGGGTCTGGCGCACTGTTTTAGAAAAGCGGGCTCACACAGAAATGTGTGGGCTCGCTTTTGTTTTATAATGTATTTTATACGGTTCAAATACTTCTGCCAGCTTAATCGGCAAATCCTCAAACAGGCTGCACCTAAATTCCGTAACCAACTTTGCTTTTTCCTCGTTGGTCATTTTTGCCAACATATAAAAAGCTGGGGGAAATTACATAGATGTCATTAAACGCAAATTGGCCGTCTGATAAATCGACTTATACCTGATTAAAAATTCAATTAAAGTCAAGTAAAAGAAATATCCCCTCTGGAGAGAGGGGATATTTCAATATTATCATGGTAATTTATTTACCGTCTGAGGTTAAATGTGTTAACCATGGATTTCATGATATTGGATTGTGATTGCAGTTCTTCAGCCGTGGCTGCGCTTTCCTCTGCTGTGGCGGAGTTAGTCTGGACAACAGCTGCAATCTGACTTAAGCGGTCTTTAATCTGGGTAACGCTTTCAGCCTGATTATGAGAAGCCTTGGCAATCTCACCAATGTTATTAACGATATCGTTAGCGCCCTGAACAACGGTTTCCAGCTGAACAGCAGTTTCATTGGCAATCCGTGTACCTTCGCCAACCGATTCAATGGAACGGCTAATCAGTTCCTTAGTAGCCTTGGCAGCCTGGTCGGACTTGTTAGCCAGGTTACGAACTTCATCAGCCACCACGGCAAAGCCTTTGCCGGCGGTGCCAGCACGTGCAGCCTCAACAGCGGCGTTCAGCGCCAGAATGTTGGTCTGGAAGGCAATATCTTCAATAGTCTTGATAATCTTGGCAATTTCATCAGAACTTGAGTTGATATCGTTCATAGCCTTAATCATCTCGTTCATCTTTTCATTGCTTTCCTGGATTTGCTTACCAACTTCAACTACCTGAACATTGGCGTTGTTGGCGTTGTCGGCGTTCTGTTGTACGTAAATCGTCAGGGAGCGCATATCATTTTCCAGGTCCTCAACGGAAGCGGCCTGTTCCACAGTACCCTGGCCAAGCGCTTGTGCTGCGCTGGAAACCTGCTGGGAGTTGTTGGAAACAAGTTCAGCGGCCTGGTCAATTTCCAGAATGGTCTTACTCAAATTGTTATTGATAGCACGCATTGAGGTAAGCAGGGAATGGAAGTCGCCCGGATAACCTTCATCGCCGATATTGGAGTGAACATCAAAATCGCTGTTAGACATAGAATTAAGAATATGGTCAATATCTGTAATCATAAGCTTAATCTTAGCCACAATTTGCTCGGTTGCAGTGGAGAGCATACCAGTTTCATCACTGGAGTCAATTTGCGGAACCTCTGTTCTCAAATCGCCATTGGCCAGCAGCATAATACGGTCTGTACAGGTCTTAATCGGTGCGCCAATGCTTTTGCCTGTTCGGTTAGCAAAAACTGTAACAATACCAATTGTAATCAGACAGATTACAATTGTCAGAATAATCAGAGAAACAACGTCGTCCATAAAGTCCATAACCGGAGCACAGACAACAACTGTCCAATCGCTCATGCTGGCAATTTGAGAATAGCCAATAATTTCAGAAGTGCCGTTCAGTTTATAAATCTGACCACCGGCCTGTCCTGTTACAACATTGGCATACATTTCTTGCAAGTCAGCCAGGTTAAGATCGTCTTTACTGTTGGATTCATTATGTAAATTGGATTGAGCAATTACTTCACCTTGGGCATTAAAGATATAGGCTTTGGTGTTTTCTGTCAGACAAAGGTTATTCATAATAACACCAAGGAAGTCATGGTCAACAGCAAAGTAAACGCAGCCGGCAATTTCTGTGTCTGCACGGCCGCCGCGCCAGAGCGGTGCAGCAATAATAGTTGTGGTTTGATTGGTCAGTGCGGAGGTAAAGGGTTCCGTGATAGTAGTTTTTCCCTGCATGGCATTCTGATAATATTCACGGCTGGTAAAATCTTTGCCCTCAGTGATTTCCACACCATCGACTCTGATGATGTTGCCACGGTCCACATTAAAGATTTCTGTCAGATGCTGTAATGTGGACAACTTGTCAGTTTCGGAAAATTCATCAGATGTTAAATCACGTTTTAAGCCTGCGGTTTCGGCCAGAGTCAAATAGTTTTGCAATTCCCAGCTGGTACGGTTGGAGGATACCAATGCCAGACGCTGGACATCACTGCTTACAAGCTTAACTGCGGTATGGTAGCAGGAGAAGCAATAAAATACTGAAAGTAAAATCAATGGTACCATTACCATAATTAAGGTTGAAACAAAAATTCGTTTTCGGACGGTTTGGAACTTCATAAAAATCACTCCATTATACTTTTTGTGGAGCAGATGAGCTGATTCTGGCAGCGTCAAAAGGGTATAACTAACCGCTTTCCGCCGGAAAGCTGACCACAGCAACAGTAAAACAGCTGTTTAGGGTCTTTTTGTCAGGCAAAAAACAAAAGAACTTGATATTGTCAGAAAGTGTTCTTATCTCTCCCACTATATCAAAATTATAGCAAATTAGTCGATAAAAGTCAATGCTTATCAAATTAGTCATTCCAGTAGATATTTTAGATGATTGGGGCTTTAAGCAGGTAATTCGCTGTTAATGGGTAATAATATAAATAAAATTTTGCCGAAAAAAAGTGATTTCGCTTTTTGTGAGGAATACAAAATAAAAAAAATTTGTTATAATTCATATATATTTATGGTGTGTTTAGGAGGTTAAAAGACATGGAACAGGTTAAGATTGGCAGATTTATCGCTGAACTGCGCAAGCAGCGAGGATTGACTCAGGCGCAGCTTGGTGAAATGTTGGGCGTCACCAATAAGACCGTTTCACGCTGGGAAAACGGCAATTATATGCCTGAGATATCGTTAATTCCGGATTTGGCGGATAAATTGGGCATTAGCATTAATGAACTGATGGCCGGCGAACGCTTTTCCGAGCATGAATACCGGCGCGGCGCTGATGAACAGCTGTTAAAAAATATGCAGCTGCTGGAAGAAATCCGGGAGATTAAAGATAACCGCTGGCTTTCACAGGGCGTTGGAGAAATTGGCCTGTTTATTATGGGTGCGGTTTATATTGCGCTTTGGTTTCATGCCTTTGGCTGGCAGCAGACGCCCAAAATTGTTTATGCCTGTACTGCGCTTTCTATTGCGCTGACCATTGGCGGCATCATATTGCTTTTGGTTATGAAAAGGCCGCGGCCATTGTTTAATCTCAGCACCGTTATTGGGGTTGCCATTCTGCCGCTGGGGTTGACCTGGAATTTATCCGAACAGTTTACCTGGATGGAATTGTTTATGCCGGCGCTGTTGGGGCTGGCTCTGGCTATTGTGGGCATGCTGGGTAATCGCATATATTTCCGGGCGATTGATAAGCTGCTGGCGGCCAATATGAAGACGCATGATTAAAAATTAAAATGTGTATGATTAAGGAGGACGATTATGAATATTTTTCAAACTGGTCAAATGGTTTTTCGCAGTCTTTGGTTAAACAAAATACGTTTCGCGCAGGTTGTGCTGGGTATGGTGGTTGGTGTGGCGGCTGTGGTATCCGTGTTGATTGAGGGGCCGTATATGTATAAATATTATAATAAGTTGTTTGCGGAGTATGCCTGTCCGGACCTTTTACAGATTACGCCGCTGATAAATGTGGATAGGAAACAGCATATAACTCTGGAGGATATGCAGCAGCTGGCGGCGGAAAATCCTGATTATATACTTGGCGTCAGTCCACACGTTAATTTTTTTTCTCGTTTAAGATATGAGGATAAAACACTGGATAATATGGTTATCATTGGCGCTGATGAAAATTATATGGGGGTGGTGCCGTGCTTATCAATAAATGAGGGCCGGTTTTTCCAAACGATGGATATTAGTCGGGAACGTCGGGTTTGTGTGGTTGGCGCTTACATAAACGAGAAATTGATGGGCGGTGACGCGCTTGGCAAAAAGCTGCGTCTTTATGGTGAAGAATACACGGTTATTGGTGTTATGGATAAAATTGAATTTGATTTTTCTTTCAATCTTACGGTTTTTGTGCCTTATACGCTGGCGCAGAAAATGATTGGCGAGCGCACTACGCCCAATTATGATTATGACGGTATATATTATATAGATAATTTTTATATGCGCGCCAACGGGTTAGAGAATATTGGCAATGCACGTATTGCGGTGGAAAATATGCTAACCGAAAGGTTTGGCCCAATGGGGCCGCGCTGGCAGCTGCATTGTGTCAGCTATCGTTATATGCAGTCCAGTTCAGAGGGGGCGGTTTACGATTGGATAATATGCTGGTGTTCGGTTGGTGTGATTATTTTGATTGTGGGCGGCGTGGGTATTGCCAATGTCATGCTGGCTGCTGTTAAACAGCGCACGCAGGAGATTGGTATTCGCAAGGCCTTTGGCGCAAGCAGCCGGGATATTAAGCGGCAGTTTCTGTTTGAGAGCATTTTTATAAGTCTGCTTGGCGGTGTGTTTGGTATAGCGGCTGGTATACTGAAAAATTATAAGATTATTCTTTCAGACGATTTGAACATCTTGTTTATGCCGGTATTGTTTGGTTTGGCATTTGCTTTGTTGGTTGGGTTGCTGGCTGGTAATTATCCTGCAACACAGGCGGCCAAAATGGAGCCGGTTGCGGCGATTAACACTGATTAAAATATTTATATAAAAAATTAAAAAATTCTAAAATCATGTAACCTTTTGTCTTTTTCATTACGTATATAGAGTAGAAAAATTAAAAGGGGGTACATGATGATGGACGTTAAACAGATTTTTCAAACATCAATCAAAAATTTATGCGCAAACAGGGCGCGTTTTCTGCATGCCATGCTGGGTATGGTGATTGGTGTGGCTGGTGTGGTGTTTATTTTGACAATGAGCAATATATTGTTTAATTTTAGCGACGTTGAAGTCGAAGAATATGTGCCGGGTCTGATAAATGCTTACATTTATAATCATGTAGATAATGCGGCAACAAGCATTACCGCGGAGGATATGGAGCGCGCGGTGGACGCGAACCAGGAGGTTATTAAGGCTATTTCGCCATATGTTACGTTTGAGTTAAGCGGCGGTGTGCGTTATGAGGGCAATGAGCCGAAATATCAGCTTCTGCTGGGCGTTGACGAAGATTATATTGATATGATAGTGCCAATGCAGTTGAAGGAGGGGCGTTTCCTGGAGCATATGGATATGGAGCGCAGCCGCAAAGTTTGCGTGATAGGCAGTAGTATTGCTGATGAATTACTGGGCGGTGACGCTTTGGGCAAAACGCTGAAAATATGGGGTGAAAATTATACCATAGTTGGTGTAACCAGCAGGGTTGTGCAGGGTATTGAAAGTGAAAATTATGGCATCTATATTCCTTATCCAAATGCGCAGCGCATGGTTGGCAAAACCCTGCGCAATCAGAACACCTATTATCAGGACCATTATTTTATTCAGGCAACCAGCGAGGATACTATGTATGATGCGCAGCTTGCTATTGAGGAAATGTGCAGGCAGGTTACGGGTTATGATAAAGGATATTCGGTTTGGAGTTTTGCGGCTTACACATTCAGCGGTACGGTTCATCAAATGAATGGTATTATTTATGGTATGGCCTTTGAATATATGGTGCTGGCTGTAATTGTGCTGCTTATCGGCGGCGTGGGTATTATGAATGTGATGCTGGCCAGTGTGCAGGCGCGCACTAAAGAGATTGGTATTCGCAAGGCTTTTGGCGCTACCAATCAGGATATCCGGCGGCAGTTTACAATGGAGTCGATTATAACCAGTCTGATAGGCGGTGCGTTTGGTATTGTGGTGGGGCTTCTGGCAACGGTGTTCGTTAGCAGGGCTATGGGCTCTCTTTATCTTGGCGAGGGTGTTTCCTATTCGATTGATATTGCCTATATGAGCATACCCATTGTGTCGATTTTGGCGGCGTTTGGTGTGTCTGTTTTAATTGGCGTAGTGTTTGGCCGTTATCCGGCTAATCAGGCGGCCAAAATGGAGCCGGTTGTGGCAATCAACTCCGATTAAGAAATATAAGCCGGGGAGATACAGTAAATTTTGGTTAGGGGGATATAATATGTTGAAATCAAAAAAATTTTGGCTGATTATGGTGTTGCTGCTGGCGGCTGGCGGTGCTGGCTGGTGGTTCATGAGTCGCGTTAATAATAAGCAGGGTGCGGAGAGCCCGGCCTATCGTTATCAGCTGGTTGAGCGCGCCAATATTATATCCACCCTGGAGGGGGTTGGCACGGTGCAGCCGGTAAATTCCTATACAGTAAAGGCGCTGGTAACCGGCGAAGTTTTGAGCGCGCCTTTTAAAGAGGGCGATATGATTGAGGCCGGCCAGCTGCTTTATCAGATTGACGCTGGCAAGGCGCAGAACAGTTATACAATCAGCCAACTTAATTTGCGAGACGCACAGGCCGATTTTGACAAGCTTAAGGTTGGCGCTCCGGCCGCCGGGCAGGTGGTGAAAATTCATTGCGCGCTGGGTGACAGCGTTAATGTGGGCAGTCAGTTGATTTATCTGCGCGACCGAAATACAATGCAGCTGGAACTGCCCTTTCAAATTGCCGACGCTGAACAGTTGCAGGCAGGCCAGCCGGCCGAGGTGATTTTGGAAAGCACTGGTCAGCGTATTGCCGGAACCATTAAGGAAATCGCCAGTGTGGAGCAGGTGAGCAATGGAGTTTTGACGCATAAGGTGACAATTCTGGTGGCAAATCCCGGCAGCTTGCAGGAGGGAGATTGGGCCACAGCGGAAGCTGGCGGTTTTACAGCGGTGCGTAGTGGTATTTTTGATTATAGTTATAGTGAGCAGGTTTTGGCCAAATGTCGCGGCGATGTGGCTGAAATACTGGTGCAGGAGGGAGCGGAAGTGCATCAGGGGCAGATACTGCTGCGCCTGACGGACAGCAGTGTGGAAAACACCCTGCAACGGGCGCAGATTGAATTACAGAATGCGCAGGCGGCGCTGGACGATTATACTATCATCTCGCCGATTGCCGGTACGGTAATTGAGAAAAAATTTGAGCGAGGCGACACGATAGATTCTAATAATAACGCCAGCGAAATGGCGGTGATTTATGATATGCGTCAGCTGGAATTTGTGATGAATGTGGACGAGTTGGATATTGGCCTGATGCAGGTTGGGCAGCCGGTGCGAGTTGTGGCCGATGCTTTGCAGGGGCAGGAGTTTACCGGTTATGTCAGCAAGATAAGCATTAAGGGCAACAGCAATAACGGCGTTACCACCTATCCAATCACCGTGACATTGGAGGATTTTGGCGCACTTTTGCCGGGCATGAATATTAATGCGGAGGTTGTTTTGCAGCAGGCGGAAAACGTGCTGGTGGTGCCAATGAACGCTATTAGCCGGGGCAGTATGCTTTTGGTGGCCGATAGCGAGGGAACAGCCGGCCAGCCCAGCGATTTGCCGGGCTATTCCTGGCGAGAGGTTGAGTTGGGCATGAATGACGATTATTATGTAGAGGTTATTTCTGGTTTGCAGGAGGGCGAAAAAATTGCCATTCCGACCGGTGTTAAAAATGCAGATAGTGAGCAATAAAAAGGAGGCAATAAAAATGGCGGAATTTAAGCAGGAAGATACGTTGATTAGATTGGAGAATATTTTTAAGATTTATCAGACGGGAGAAACGGCGGTGCATGCACTGGACGGGGTGACGCTGGATATATGCCGGGGCGAGTTTGTGGCGATTGTGGGCGCTTCCGGCAGCGGTAAATCCACCTGTATGAATATTATTGGTTGTCTGGATGTACCAACCTCCGGCAGTTATCATCTGGCCGGCGAAGATGTTTTGGCCATGAATGACGACGCCAAGGCCAAACTGCGCAATAAGACGCTGGGGTTTATTTTTCAGCAGTACAATTTAATTCCCAAGCTGAATTTGTGTGAAAATGTGGAACTGGCTATGCTTTATGCCGGTATGTCGGCCGGCGAGCGGCATAAGCGCTCTTTGAAGCTGCTGGAGCAGGTGGGGCTGGCGGATAAGGCTAACAATGTGCCAAGCCAGCTTTCTGGCGGTCAGCAGCAGCGTGTGGCGATTGCCCGGGCTTTGGCCGGGGAGCCGGCGGTTATTCTGGCCGACGAGCCAACCGGTGCGCTGGACAGCCAGACCGGCCGCGAGGTTTTGGGTTATTTGCAGCTGTTGAATAACGAGGGGCGGACGATTGTTTTAATTACGCATGATAATGCGATTGCCCGGCAGGCGCAGCGGATTATTCGTCTTGAGGACGGCAAAATTGTCTATGATGGGCAGCCGGATAGCCCAGAGGCAGTTGTTCAGGCCGAGGAGGGTATGGTTCGTTAATGCCTAAAAATTGACTTAACACATATTTTATGGTATAATTTAAATATAAAATATGTGTTAGGGAGGGGTTATGATGATTGAACGTGAAAGGCTGACGGCCGGTGTGAATTTGGTGGCCTGGGGTTACATTTTTCTGTTGCTTAATGTTGATATTAACGGCTTTAGCCTGATACCCAATTTTGTGGGTTATCTGTTATTATTTTTGGCGATACGGCGGTTGAACGCTCTACGGCCGGAATTAAATCGACTGGGTTTGCCCTGTCTGCTGCTGTTTGCTTATGAATTGCTGAAATGGCCAGGTTATCTGGCGCAGTTTGATAACCATTTATGGGTATTCCTAATCGTTTTTCTGGTTAGTTTTTTCTTTCAGGCTTATTTTCTGACGGCGCTGGTGGAGTTGGCGGCAGATTATCTGCCCGGCCGCAGTATTGTTGCTGAACTGACTGGCTGCCGTAAATGGTATCTGGGCTGTATGGGCGGAGGCATATTGCTTTATCTTGTCAGTCTGATTGGATACGCACTAGATTTGCTGCTTATCGGCTGGTCTTTGGTTAGTGTTGGCGTGAGTATCTGGCTGGTGGTGGTTTTGTTCCGGTTGCATAAAATACTGGGCGAGACGGATATGCTGGCCGAAAAGGTCTTGTAAATAAATTTTGGAGATGTAAGCCTATGGATATTCGTCAGGCTTTGGTTATGGCTGTTAAAAGTCTATTGGCGCGCAAGGTACGCTCTTTGCTGACCATGCTGGGGATTATTGTCGGCGTGGCGGCGGTTATTGCCATTATGACTATTGGCCGGGGCACGCTGGCGCAGGTTGAGGAGCAGTTTGAGCACCTTGGCGCAAACATGATTACGGTTAATATTTACAGCCGCGATTCCACACGGCAGATTTCAGTTGAGGATATGTATGCGTTGGTGGAAGAAAATCCAGATTTGCTTTGTGATTTAAGCCCTAGCGTTGGATTGAGCGGCGGCATAAAATATGGCAATACGCGTTATGGAAAAACGGCGGTGGCCGGGGTTGGCGAGGACTACCCAAAAACCCAGCTGCTGGAGCTGGCGGAGGGCAATTTTTTGCAGTATATGGACGTGGAGCGGCGCTCTAATGTCTGCGTAGTAGGCAGTTATGTTGCTGAAAAAATTATGGGCGGTCAGGCGTTGGGAAATACGCTTAAAATCCGGGGCCGCAATTATACGGTAATTGGTGTGCTGATTGCTTATGATGAATTTTCTGTACAAAATGGCGAGGGCAGTGTGGACGATATTGTCTATATCCCATATAGTAATGTGTTAAAAATGGGCGAAACGGCTTTTGTTAGTAATTATACGCTTAATTCTGTTACGCGCGATTGTTCCGAGGCGGCAGTGGCGGCGATTGAGGCCGAATTGCTGGATTGCTATGCGAGTGATGATTATTTTAAGGTAGTCAGCCAGAAAGAACGTATGGCGATGCTGCTGGCTATGCAGAACAGCATGCTGTCCGTACTTTCCGCGATTGCCGGTATTGCGCTGTTAGTGGGCGGCGTGGGTATTATGAATATTATGTCGGTTTCCGTTTCCGAGCGCACCAGGGAAATCGGTGTGCGCAAGTCTTTTGGCGCCAGGAAACGTGATATTCGTCTGCAATTTATTATTGAAGCCGGCAGTACCAGCGCGGTGGGCGGACTGTTGGGTCTGGCGTCGGGTTTGGTGGTCAGCCTGATTGCCTGCTGGTTTAGACAACTGCCGTTTCAGCTGGCTCCTGACGCGATGCTGCTTTCCTTTGGGGTTTCTGTGGGGCTGGGCGTTGTTTTTGGTTTTCTGCCGGCCAACCGGGCGGCACGGTTGGAGCCGATTGACGCTCTGCGTTATGATTAGGATTTATATGATTTACAAATCTGCTGTCTTGTTCTTGAGAGGAAATAAAACAATGTTTAATTGAAATGTTGCGTTTGCCCACTGGCAGTTCAGCAGACCGCCATATTGATTGGCAAGATGTTTAATGCTGCGCAGGCCAAACCCATGGCCGTCTTTGGGTCTGGTCTGAATTGGCAGGCCGTCCTTGTTGAATTTGGGCGGCTGGGGGCAGGCGTTGCTTATGCTTAAACGTAAACGCTGATTATCGGACAAATCCAGCTGAAAGTCAATTTTGCGCTGAGCGGTATCGGTAATATTTCGGCAGGCCTGAATGGCATTGTCTAAAGCATTACCGATAATAATGCACAAATCCATTTCATCATAAGGCAGTTTGGCCGGGATATTCACATTGAGTTGGATTTTACAATCAGCCGTTTCCGCCTTCGCCATGTAGGCGGCGAGTACGGCGTTAACCGGCATGTTGGCTGACCAGACCTTTTGCGCCAGTCCGGTCAGGCGGCCGTTTAATTCATTAATATATATCCGGGCGTTGGCGGAATCGTTCTGTTGTAGCATGGCTTCTAAAACCAGCAGATGATGGCGCATATCGTGGCGATAGATTTTTTCCATTTCCATTTTTTGCAGGATGGCGTTATAATCCTGGCGTTGGTGTTCCACCTGTTGCTGATTGTTATATAATGTCATCTGGCGCCAGAGGGAGCGTAGGATTGTTAAATAGGTCAGCGGCATTAACACCATTACCAGGGCAATGCGTATCAGGCCGGCAGTGTCCGGTAGCGGAGTGTCCACCGGCACGGAGGTACACATCAGAAGCAGATAATAGGTGGCGCCAATGGCTGCAATCCACCACCAGCCCTTATGCAAATGATTTTGTAATTCTAAATAAGGTATGCGCAGATAGCGCCAGAAAATATATTCTGCCACAGGAAAGATAATCAGCCGGCTAATTAACATTATAACGTAGGTATCGCCGGTTATTCTGTCCAGAAAGTTGGTGATTTGCAGCAGCCAGAAGCAAGTGGTATCCGTCAGGCAGAAAAGGAAGAAAAAACGACCGTCCCGATATTTGGAAAGAAAAAGGAATAATATCAAAGTGGGTATTGTGCAGGTAAAAAAGGCCAGAGTCATAATAATGCCATGCCCCAGCCAGAGCATTGCCAGCACATTGACGATAAGCAGTGTACTAGCGCCGGCAAAACCGGCCAATAGCGTGGTGCGCCATGAATAACGCGGCTCAAAAAGCAGCAAAAACAGGGCGACAACGTGTATCATTGACCATAGAAATGAGATATCCCGTAAAAGTGTCATAGTATACCTTTCTTAATTTGTGTTATAAGCCCCCTGAATTTAAATTCAGGGGGCTTTGGATTATATGATTTAATTAATTATTACATGGTAACATCTTTACTGCCGGAAACTTTGAAGAATATCAGCAGCGAAACTACGGTGGTTACGGTCAGAATAGTGGCCAGAGCGGCCGCGGTGCCATAGCTGGCGCGGATAACCTCGTTATAAATGGCAACTGACATGGTTCTGGTTTTGGCCGTATATAGCATAACGGAAGAACTTAATTCATTAATCAGCGTAATCCAGCTTAAGATTGCGCCCGAGGCCACGCCGGGCAGCATCATCTTGGCCGTCACCTTAAAGAAAGCTTTGGGGTGAGAATCACCCAGGCTGATAGCGGCTTCTTCCATGCTGGGGCTGATTTGATAAAGAATGGCGGAACTTGAACGTAGTGTGTAGGCCATGCGTCTGATTACCAGGGTGATAATCAGAATTATCGAAGTGCCAGCCAGCATCATAGGCTGATGATTGAAAGCAATCAGCAGCGTGATACCAAGTACGGAGCCAGGAACGATATACGGAAACATGGCAATAGTATCAATCAGGTTGGTAAGCCAGCTTTTGCGGCGTACAGCCAGATAAGCAATAAACATACCTAAAATTACAATAATTGCAATGGCTACCAGACAGTAAAGATAGGTATTTTTAATGGACTGGATAGCTGTGGAGAAAACTTTCTGATAACTTTCCAGAGAATAGCCGTCGGTGAAAACCTGCAAATGTGTGGCGCGGAAAGAGGTGTAAATTACCATACACTGCGGTATGATGGACAGTCCGGCCAGCAGATAAATATACAGATGAATAAGCAGACCTTTAACGCCGCCAATCTTTTTGGGCTGAATGGGGCGCATGGAACTCATGGTGAAAGACTTGGTATTAATATACCACTTTTGCAGCAGAAAAATAACCGCAGTTACCATTACCATGATAGTGGCCATGCAGGCGGCAAAGTTAGCCGAGCCGCCGGACTCACCGACAAATTCATAGTAAACCAGAGTTGGCATAACACGATAACCCTCGCCAATCAGCGCCGGTGTGCCGAAATCGGCCATGCAGTTCATGAATACCAGCAGCGCCGCCGCCACCAGAGTGGGAGTTACCAGCGGCATAATAACGGTGAACACTTTGCGCAGACCGCTGCAGCCCAGACTTTCTGCGGCCTCGGAAAGCGCAACGTCAATTTTTTTCAGCGCGCCGGAAACGTACATGTAAATAAAAGGGTAAAGCTTTAAGGCAAATACCAGCAACATGCCGCCAAAGCCATAAATGGAGGGTGTTTCAATCCCCATGCCTTTCAAAAACTGGGTCACGGTGCCGCTGCGGCCTAAAAGCAAAATCCAGGAATAAGCGCCGATAAAGTTGGGGCTCATCATGGAGATGATGAATAAAATTTCTAAAACACCTTTGCCCCTGATTTTATAAAAGGACATGAAATAGGCCAGGGGAACGCCCAACAGAATGGCCACCACGGTTACGCAGGCCGTTAGCTTGAAAGAGTTCATCAGGGCTTCAGTGTAATATTTACGGGAGAAAAACTTGGTATAGTTTTCCAAAGTCCATGCGTCGGTGCCGCTATCCTTAAAGCCGCTTAAAAACAGGCTTAACAGGGGGTAAATCAGAAACAGCAAAAAAAGGCCGATGATAAAAACAGTGATGATTGTCCAGAAATCCCATTTAAGTTTTTTAGTCATAGCGTTTCACATCCCTAATCAAGCTTTGTTCCATATCCTCGGAAAATACATTGATTTTGTTAGGGTTGGGGCGAAGGCGGATTTTAGTGCCAATATCAAAAATGCTGTCAACATGCCCCAAATCCTGGGAATATTCAATACTGGGCTGGTCGTCAAGAACTACGCCATCGCCAAAACGCAGAAAATAATTAGTATATTTGCCCAGGAAAGTGCGGTTGGTAATCTCACATTCCATACCGCTGTCATTCAAAGAGAACTCCTCCGGCCGTACGGAAACCACTACCTGTTGGCCGTTGATAACACTGTCTACCAGATTGTTCATTTCCAGCGTATAGCCGTTGCGGAAAGCCAGACAGGTTTGGTTGCCGGTTTTCTGCACTGTTGCATAGAACAGATTGGAGTGGCCGATGAAAGTAGAAACAAAAGCGTTGTATGGACGGGCATAAATATCCTGCGGCGAGCCAATCTGTTGGATTACCCCCAGCTTCATAACGGCAATGCGGTCAGAGATAGCCAAAGCTTCTTCCTGGTCATGCGTAACATAAACTGTGGTGATGCCAACCTGTTTTTGCACATCGCGGATAGCGCTGCGCATTTCAATACGCAGCTTGGCGTCCAGATTGGAAAGAGGTTCGTCCATCAACAACACCTGGGGGTGAATAACAATCGCGCGCGCCAGCGCCACGCGCTGTTGTTGGCCGCCGGAGAGCCTGTCAGGCAGGCGGTCCTGATATTCTTCAATGCGTACAACCTGCAAAATTTCGTCAACGCGCTGTTTCATTTCCGCCTTGGGGATTTTACGCAGCTTCAAGCCATATTCCACATTTTGGCGAACCGTAAGATGAGGGAAAATTGCGTAGCTTTGGAAAACCATGCCGATATTGCGCTTTTGCGCCGGAATATTGTTAATAACCTGGTCGTCAAAGCTTATTGTGCCGCCCTCAATGCTGTTAAAGCCGGCAATCATACGTAAAAGTGTGGTTTTGCCGCAGCCAGAGGGGCCAAGCAATGTGAAAAATTCGCCGTTTTTGATGTTGGCGGAAAGGTCTGGTATAATGGTTAAGTCGCCATACTTTTTTATTGTATGGTCAATTTTAATATTTACACTCATAATCTATCTTCCCTTTTAAATTTAGCCCAGCAGAATATTCTACTGGGCTAAATAAATTCTTTTAATTAGTTAAAAATTTTAAGCAATTATCTGGTGAAGATATCCTTAAATTTATCCAGCCATTCAGATTTATGCTCAGCGGTGTAGGTTTCATCGTCAGTAATAACATTAATCTGTTCCATGGGGGTCATAGCGTCGCCAGCAGGAACGTCGGTGCGGATAGTTCTTCTGTATTGAGTGTTGTTCATCATTTCCTGAATTTCCTTGCTGGTCAGCCAGTCTACAAAGGCCTGGGCATTTTCTTCATTGGGGCAGTTTTTGATGATGTAAACACCATCGCCGCGGAAGATAACGCCCTCTTCCATGTATACGGTTTCAACCGGAGCGCCAGCGCCAACATATTGCGCGGAGCCCTGTTCAAAGGTTAAGCCAACAGTATATTCGCCATCAGCAACGCCTTTATAAACAGCGGAGGAGCCGCCCAACAGTTTGCCGTCCAGCTGCTCGCAGAATTTCTCAACATAAGCCCAGCCTTCTTCAGTATCGCCGTCGCCCATAGCATAAAGCATATTTACCAGATGCTCGAAAGAGGAGGAAGAAGCTGCCGGGTCACAGAAAGCGATTTTGCCTTTCAGTTCCGGGTTCAACAAATCTTCATAACCTTTGATTTCAATATCGCCAATCAAATCGGTGTTAACCATGATAACGGAGGGAACGGTGTCGAAACGAGTCAGGTTACCTTCCACGTTTTTATATTCCGGATAGAATGCATCTTCATTAACGCAGGTATAATCAGCAAAGTATTCGCTGCGGTTTTTAACGGTGCCAATCGTGCCAGACCACAGAATGTCCGCCTGCGGATTGTCAACCTCTGTTTCAATACGCTTCAGCGCATCGCCAGTGCCCATGGCCAAACATTCAGCATGAATGCCGGTATCTTCCTCAAACTTTGCGCACATGGAGTCAATCATGGACTGGGTTAGAGGGCTGTAAATAATTACAGTACCGCCGGTCTGAACATTGGGGTCTTTTGAGTCGCCCTGTTTGTTGGTGTCGCCATTATCGCCGCAGCCGGTCAGACAAAGCAGCAACATGGCTGTGATGGATAACATCACTAAAAATTTTTTCTTCATTTTTTTTGTTCCTCCTGTTGCAATAAAATTTTACGATAAATGGCATAACTGGAAAAAGGAATAACCGGTCGCCATGTCATTTAGCGTATGGTTGCCTTTAATTGGTTTTAAGCCTGGGTTTGTAAAATTTTGAGGGCAGAACTGGTGCCGATACGCTCGCAACCCTCGGCCAGAAACATTTCCAAATCCTCTCTGGTACGCACGCCGCCGGCTGCTTTCATCTTCACCGCCGCGCCGATATGCTGCTTAAACAGACGAATATCTTCGATTTTAGCGCCAGCTGTGCCAAAGCCGGTAGATGTTTTAATATAATCAGCGCCAGCCTCGGTTACACACTGGCAGAGCCTGATTTTTTCGGTTTCTGTCAGGTAACAGGTTTCAATAATTACTTTAAGAATGTTTTGGCCGACTGCCTGTTTTAAGGCTTTAATTTCGGCGGTTATCAGGTCAAAATCACCATTTTTAACGTCGCCCAGATTGATAACCATATCCACCTCGGCTGCGCCGTCGGCAATGGCCTCTTTGGTTTCCAGAACTTTAACGGCCGTGGTTTGATAGCCCAGAGGAAAGCCAATCACTGTGCATATGTTCAGTTTATCGCCATAGGTATCCGCAATACGTTTGATATAGCTGGGCGGCACGCAGACAGAAGCAGTTTGATTGGCAACAGCTTCATCACAAAGCGCCTGAATTTCTGACCAGGAAGCCGTGGCCTGCAAAAGGGTATGGTCAACATGACTTAAAATTTCGGCATTATTCATACTTTTTCATCTCCATAAAAGCAACTGCTTATGATTGCTTATTTAATGCAATATATATGTATAAATTATTTTGTATTCTTTTCCAACTGATTATATTGTAACCAATTTTTTTGGTTATGTCAAGGAAAAGTTAAAAAATCCACAAATTGAATATTAATAAATTTTGTGCTGATTTAAGCCAAAAATTTAATTGAGTTTTTGCTGGATAATACCGAAAAATTTTTGTAAAAGATTGGCAATTTATTCAATATAGTGTTACAATATACTTAAGAAGATTTTTAAAGCAAATAGAAAAAAGGCTAAATTTACGTGTATTAGTTTGGGAATTATAAGAGTTTGAGTGTGATAGGACAATGCATAAATTAACTTCAGCAGAAAGAGAGTTTATTGATAAGCTTTATAATGAGCAGTATTATCAGATGTTTGCCTATGCGCAGGCTGCGATGGTTGACGATGCGGCGGCGCAGGAGGTTGTGCAGGCGGCGTTTGAAATCGCCTGCCGACGGATTGAACATCTGATGCATAGCCCACGCCCCAGCGGCTGGTTATGGAATGTGTTAAAATATCTGATAAAAAATCTTAAACGCAATAAAAGACTGATGGCCAGTTATATGGCGCGTTTGCCGGATAACTTTGACTGGGCCAGTATTGCCGATGAGCGTCTGCCTGATGAAAATGTGGACGTGTTATATGCGGATTTAACCGGCTATCAGGAATATGAGTTGCTGAAAAAATTTGCGTTGGAAGACAAGCCGTTAAAGGAGATTGCGGCAGAAGCCGGTATCTCAATCAGTATTTGCAAACAAAGGTTATACCGGGCCAGATTAAAGCTGCAAAAGCTGATGGCAAAATATAATGAAAATAAATGAAGATAAAAAATAAAAAAATCTTAAATTGAGCGTTACCTTTTGTATTAGTTGTGACATATATATAATAGAGGGGAGGGTTTGACGATGTTGCGTGTCGAAAAAAAGAGCCGGATTTTAGCGGCCAGATACAAAAAATTCGACAAAATGGATACAGCGGCTTTGCAGGCCTTTTTAAAGGCAGACCTGGAAGCGCCGGCTGACGAACAGGCGGATATGGAACTGATTATGTATATTTCGCAGCTTTTAGCAGAACGGAGCAAGTCTGCGTCTGAATTGCCTTATTGTGATTTGGCAGCGGCCAGGGCTGAGTTTTATGCTGTTTATTTGCCGCTGTTGGAGGAGGAACAGGCTTTATATGACTTTGCGGCGGATTGGGACGACGAAGCAGGCGCTCCGGTTGTTGTTGAGCCAGAAGCCGATGCTCCGCCTAAAAGGTTTTGTCTGTTTGCTGTCAAACCCTGGCGCCAATTGGCTGGTCTGGCGGCAGTGTTGGTGCTGTTGGTTTTTGCCTGCACGGTTACGGCCAACGCGCTGGGCTTTAACCCCTTTGCATCAGCGCCCAAATGGGACGATGATGTTTTCTGGTTTGAGTGTATAATGGAAAACACAGGCCAATCGGAACATTTGCCGGATAAGGTGGAAATGGCCCAATTTGTGCCTCGCTGGTTGCCGGAAGGGTTTGTTTTTGACCATATGGAAACATATAAAACTTATTCCACACTGGATACCACTCTGCTTTATACACGCGAAACCCCAGAAGGCACTGAAATTATGCATGTGAGTTGTTTGTACATGACGGTTGATATTGCTGTGCATTATGAAAAGGACGATACAGAGATAGTGGTTTATACGGTGAATGATATTGACCATTATATTATGTCTAACCTTGGGCATGAAACCGTGGCCTGGCGAAATGGTAATTCTGAATGTTGTTTTAGTGGCAACTTTACAGTGGAAGAAGCCAAAAAGATTATTGATTCAATTTATGAATAGTTTATCAAAATTTTTTAAGATTTTAGGCTAAGAACAGGCATATTGTTAATCAATATCATTGTTTTTGATGACTTAATGGCATAATTTGTCAATATTTAAAAAAAATTTGAAAAAAAAGTAAATTGGGCGTTACCTTTTGCTATGCTTATGACATGTATATAATAGTGTGGTTGTGTGGGCATGCCCTTTAGGGCATAAAAATGTCTGATAAAATCCGAGCCTGTTTTGGGTTCGGATTTTTGTAGGTTATAATATTGGCCATGCTGTTTGGTTATATAAAGGCATGAATTATAAGCATTAGACCAGGTTGCTTTTTTATGTTATAATTTTTGTATTATGAAATCAGTTTTTAAGGGGGATTTTTTTATGAAAATTAACAACCAGACCGAATTTGAACAACAGAATATTTTTGGGCAGGGGCAGCCCAACAGCGCTTATGCTCAGTATTTCAGCGGTAATTCTTATTTAAATCCACTGACAAACTCTGCTGATTGCCCATTGTTTTTGGCTAATGTAACCTTTGAACCTGGCTGCCGAAATAACTGGCATATTCATCATGCGGAAAGCGGTGGTGGTCAGCTGCTGATTTGCACGGCTGGCAGCGGCTGGTATCAGGAAGCCGGTCAGCCGCCAGTAAGTCTGGAGCCGGGTATTGTGATTAATGTACCGGCCGGAGTTAAGCACTGGCATGGTGCTAAGGCGGACAGCTGGTTTTCACATATTGCAGTGGAAATTCCCGGTGTTAGAACGCGTAATGAGTGGTGCGAACCGTTGTCTGATGCGGAATATGCCAAATTATAAAGCGTCCAGTTGAGTTCTTAATAAAATATTCAGTCAGGCAGTGTCAAGCACATGTTGATCTCCATATATTGTATTAAGCCTAAAAATTAACACAGGCATTACAATTAGGAGGTAATATCAATATGAATAGATACTTTAACTGTTTCAACCCTTTAAATCCCTGTGGTTTTAACTGCGGTTGCACTGGCTGTACGGGTTGCACAGGTTGTACGGGCTGCACTGGCTGCACTGGCGTTGGCCCCACAGGTGCGACGGGCGCTACTGGTGCGACCGGTCCGACTGGTGCCACGGGCGCAACAGGTGCGACGGGAGCAACCGGCGCCAGAGGCGCAACAGGTGCAACAGGCGCGAATGGCCCGGCCGGTGCAACTGGCGCGGTTGGTGCAACTGGTGCTAACGGCGCGCCCGGCCAGACAGGTCCCAGAGGTGCGACGGGTGCTACTGGCGCGAATGGCGCGGCCGGCGCCACTGGTGCAACTGGCGCTACCGGTTTGAATGGCGCGACAGGCCCCACAGGTGCGACTGGCGCTACTGGCGCGGCTGGTGTGACTGGTCCGACCGGTGCCGACGGCATAACAGGCCCGACTGGCCCGACTGGCGCAACTGGTGCAGACGGTTTGCCGGGTGCGACTGGAGCCACTGGCGCTGCTGGTTCGGACGGTGCGGTTGGTGCAACAGGTCCGACTGGTGCCACGGGCGCAACTGGTGCAGATGGTTTGCCGGGAGCGACTGGTGCTACTGGCGCAACCGGTGCAGATGGTGCGGCTGGTGCTACCGGCCCGACTGGTGCAACCGGTGCAACTGGTGCAGATGGTGCGGCTGGCGCTACTGGTCCGACTGGTGCAACTGGTGCAGATGGTGCCGACGGCGCAACGGGTGCGACTGGTGCAACTGGTGCAGATGGCGCTGATGGTGCAACTGGTCCAACAGGTCCAACTGGCCCTACTGGCGCGACAGGTCCCACAGGCCCAGCTGGTGCAACTGGTTTTGCTGGTGTAACTGGTGCAACCGGTGCTGATGGTGCGGTAGGCGCAACTGGTCCGACTGGTCCGACAGGCGCAACGGGTGCTACTGGGGCCACAGGGGCAGACGGTACCGACGGTGCGACTGGCCCGACTGGCCCCACAGGTCCGACCGGAGCCGGAGCCACTGCCACATCTATGAATGCACAGAGTGCAACCGGCGCTACGGTGAACGTAACCACTGCCGGCGCTAATGTTCCTTTGACGGCTTATCAGAGTTTGAATGGTTTTGCGGCTGACGGCACCAATGAGGAATTTACGGTACCGGAAAGCGGAACCTATCTGTTAACCTATCATGTGGAGGCAGATGCGGCTACTCAGCTGACGACACAGCTTCTGCAAAATGGCGCTGTTTTGCAGGGTTCCACCATTGCCGCTGTTGCTCCGCTCACCAATTATGATATGACGCTGCTTGCTAATCTGACGGCAAATGACACTATCAGCCTGCAATTAGCTGGCACAACGGCAGCTGTTAACCTGAACAAAGCGGATTTAACAGTCATAAGACTTGCTTAAGAAGCGTTTGCAGCATATACAGGCCGGTGAAAAAGCGGCTGCATGCCAGAGAAGCCCTCATACCTTTGGGTGTGAGGGCTTCGGCCTATAAATTTCGCCGGGGGTTAGGAGGGAATATAATGGTAACAATTAGCTTGTGTATGATTGTGCGTGATGAAGAAGATGTGTTGGGGCGTTGTCTGGAATCTGTGCGGGATTTGGTTGATGAAATTATCATTGTTGATACTGGCTCAACGGACAGGACTAAGGAGATTGCGGCACAGTTTGAGGCCAGGCTTTTTGATTTCGTCTGGGTTGATGATTTTGCTGCTGCCAGAAATGCGGCCTTTGCGCAGGCCAGCTGTGATTATTGTTTATGGCTTGATGCTGATGATGTGCTGCTGGAGGCGGACAGAAAAAAATTCGCCCAGCTTAAAGCTGATTTACAGCCGCAGGTGGACGTAGTGATGCTGCCTTATAACACTGGCTTTGATGAGCAGGGCAATGTCACATTTTCTTATTATCGGGAAAGAATTGTTAAAAACCGCGTTGGTATGGTCTGGCAGGGGGCTGTTCATGAGGTGATTATAACGCATGGCAATATAATTTATGGTGATTGCGCGGTAACGCACCACAAACTTAAGCCCGGCGATGCGGAACGTAATTTGCGGATTTTTGAGGAGCTGCGGCAGAGAGGAGGGTGGTTGGAGCCACGCCAGCAGTTCTATTATGGCCGGGAACTTTATTTTCATGGTCGCTTTGCGGAGGCCCTAGCCGTTTTGCAGCAGTTTTTGAAAGAAGACCAGGGCTGGCGAGAGAATAAAATTGACGCCTGCCGGCATTGTGCATTGTGTCTTTATGCACTGGAGCAGCCAGAACAGGCGTTGGCAGCGCTTTTGGCCAGTTTTATTTATGACCTGCCTCGCGCGGAAATATGTTGTGATATTGGCCGTCATTTTTTTGAACGGCAGTTATGGGAGCAGGCGGCTTACTGGTATATACGCGCCTTAACCTGCCAGCGTGATGATAAACGCGGCGGTTTTGTGTTGCCCGACGCTTATGGTTTTATTCCCAGCTTGCAGCTTTGTGTTTGTTATGACCGGCTTGGGCAGACGCACCGCGCAGAATGTTTTAATCGTCTGGCGGCGCGTTTTAAGCCTGGCGCGGCGGCCGTGGCTTATAATGAAGCCTATTTTGCCGGATTAAGGCAACAGGGAAAAATGTAATATCAAACCAGAACGCTGTCCAGTGCATCAAACAGTTTTTTGATGTCGATTGGCTTGGCTATATGTGCATTCATACCGCTACGCAACGCTTCCTGCTTATCTTCTTCAAAGGCGTTTGCGGTCATGGCTAAAATAGGTATTCTGGCCAGCCGCCTGTTTTCTAACTTGCGGATAGCACGTGCGGCTTCAAAACCGTCCATAACGGGCATGCGAATATCCATTAAAATTAATCGGTAATAGCCTGGTTCAGATTTTTTGACCATATCCACGGCAATTTGACCGTTGTTGGCAACCTCAATGGTGAAGCCGGCTTCTTCCAAAATGGCAACGGCAATTTCCTGATTGAGTTCATTGTCTTCCGCCAGCAGAATACGCCCGGTGTGCAGGTCTGCGGTTTGCTTAACCTCTTTCAATTCCGTTTCAGTCTGGTGCGGCGTATTTTCTGCATCAATAACATTGCGCAGACAACGGCGTAATTCAGAAAAGAACAGGGGTTTGCTGCAAAATGCCGTAACGCCGGCCTCCAAAGCTTCGTCCTCGATATCTGACCAGTCATAGGCCGTTAAGACGATAATCGGCACGTCATCGCCAATTTCCTTGCGAATACGCCGGCAGACTTCAATACCATTCATGTCTGGCAGCAGCCAGTCAATAATGTAAACACAATAGTTATCTTTGCGCGATATGGCCTGGCGTGTGCGTAGAACCGCTTCCTTGCCGGAGAGCGTCCATTCTGCGCGCATGCCGATTTGTTGCAGCATATAAGAAACGCTGTCACAGGTGTTAAAATCATCGTCAACCACCAGCGCGCGGCAGTTCTTCAGCTCTGGAATATTGGGCGGTTCATGATTTTCTGTATTCAGGCGGAAGGTGAGTGATACAATAAATTCCGTTCCCACGCCCTGCTTGCTTTGTACGCTGATTGAACCGTTCATCATATTAAGAATATTTTTGGTAATAGCCATACCAAGGCCGGTACCCTGAATACCGCTGATAGTGGAGTTGCGCTCACGCTCAAAGGGCTCAAAAATATGTTCCACAAATTCCTGGCTCATGCCGATGCCGGTATCCTTGATGTGAAATTCATAATTGGCATAGCCGGGGGCGGCGCCGGGCTTTTCAGCAATACGCAGACTGACAATGCCGCCGCTGCCTGTGTATTTGATAGAATTGGAAAGCAAATTCAGCAAAACCTGATTGAGGCGCAGACGGTCGCAGAAAATATTCTCATTAAACACGTCCACTGCGTCAATATAAAATTCCAGTTGTTTGGCGTGAATATCCGCCTGCACGATATTGCGTATAGCATGCAGAATATCTGGTAGAGTGCAGGGCTTCTCGTCCAAATTCATTTTACCGCTCTCAATACGGCTCATATCCAGAATATCATTAATCAAACTGAGCAGGTGGTTGCCGGAGGTCATAATCTTTTTCAGATATTCCTCCACCTGTTCCCGATTATCAACATGGGTAATCGCCAGCGTTGTAAAGCCCACAATAGCGTTCATTGGCGTGCGGATATCGTGGCTCATGTTGGAAAGGAACTCACTCTTGGCTTTATTGGCGCGGTTAGCCTGCAAAAGGGCGTCTTCCAGCAGTGATTTTTTCTTCATCTCATTGCGTATTTCTGAATCTACGCTGCAAATGCCCAACACAATACCCTGGTTCTTTTTCCAGGTTCCGGTACGTACGATTTTAAGCTGGAAAAAGTGCATTTCGTCCTGACAGTTGGTACGATAAGTCAGTGAGAAAGTATTTTTTTCAGCCAGTTCCCGGCGTAAATTATCTGGCTGAACCGCCTTGCGTATCAGTTCCTTATCTTCATTATATACACAGCTGTTTATGTAAGCGTCCATACATTCGGTTAAATGTAACTCATGACCGAATATTTCATTTAAAATATCATATTGACAATTATTGACACGCAAAGAAAGCCCCTTGCCATTTGCCAAATCAAAGAAACAAACCAGGTTATAATCAATAGCCAGGGCTTGCAGCAGCTCGGCATGATACTGTTCTGTTTCCTGCCAGCGCTGTAATTCCTGTAATTTCTGGGCGGTGATATCCAATAAAAAGCGTTGATAAAAGCGTCTGCCGTCTTTTTCCAGCAGTTTAATATTGCCGACAATATGCAGCATATCGCCGTTCTCATGCTGCACGCGGTATTCAACATTAACGCTATCGCCAACCTCCTTTAAGGTGGTAATTTGCTGATTAAGATACTCGCGGTCATCTTCCGGTACGGTATTTGCTACCATTTTAAAACCTTCGGATTGAATTTGTTCCAGGGATTTATAGCCCAGAATTTTCAGCGCAGCCTGGTTTATGCTGATAATCTGGTTGCCGTCCAAGCTATGACATATTACGCCGCAGTCCATGGTGGTAAACAGGTGTTCCAACTCCTGGGTTTTTTGCAGCAGCGCCTGTTTATAGGCCTGCTCCTGTGTGATGTCAATAGCCACGCCAACAGTGCCCATAACGCTGCCGTCAATATTATAAAGCGGTGACTTATAGGTGGTGAGCAGGCGCTGGCCGGCGCCTGTTTGAACAGTTTCTTCAGAGATATGGGTTTCTTTGGTGGTCATGACGACGTTCTCAGACTCAATACAGGCGGGGTCGTCTTCTTCCACGTCCCAGATATAGGCGTGACTGCGCCCCTGCACATCGTCTTTGGTTTTATTGACGGTATGGCAGAAGCTGTCATTAACAATTTCATGAATACCATCTTTGGTTTTAAACCAAATCAGGTTAGGAGAACCGTTAATCGCCGCGTCAAAAAAATGTTTGGTTTCCTGCAAATCCATCGCCTGTTTCCAGTTGCGCTGCCAGGCGGCAAAACGCAGGCGCAGTTCTGTTTCTTCTAAAGGTAAAAACCAGATATCTGCAAATTGGCTTAGGTCAGTCTGGCTGTTCAGTCCAGCCAGTTCCTCTTTGGTGGTTAACAAAATAGTCTGCTGTTGCGTCTGATTTTTTGGGGAAAAACCATCAGGCAGACTCTGCCAATCGGCCAAAATCAAATTGGCTTGGCTAATAAGACTATTGTCCGGGAGGTCGGTTTGCCAAAAATCATGGCTGAAACCGGTCAGTGGCGGTATAGCCTTCAGCAAGGGCATAAAAATCTGGCCTTGCTGGCCGATTAGGTAAATTTTGGTTTGGCAGTGATACATTGAATATAACCTCCCTACGCAAAATTAGGGCTTAACAGCCCTTTCTCCCAAATTATATACCTATATTTTAACAATTATATTTTAATATGTCAATATTAATTATTTTGATTTTTTTAAGGAAAAGTTGGCTTGCCGCCTTATATATTGGTTCGTGCAGCGATTCCATACTGTTAAATGTGTCAAATTCAAGTCGGTATATTTAAGCCCGGGCAGGCAGTTCAAATTCCATAAAGACCAGTTCTTCCGGAATTAGACCTTGCAGCATGGCGTCGGCATAGCCCACAATATGAAAGCCATGCTTTTGATAAAGGCTTTTGGCCGGTTCATTATGCGCATAAGTATCCAGCCTGATAACCTGACAGTTGGTGTTTTGAGCTAGATTTTTGGCAAACTCCAACATTTGTGTGGCCAGGCCTTGTCCAGATTGGGCCGGCGGTATGCAAAGGGTGTGAATAACCAGCACCTGATTGTCCTCGGCGGCATACAGCCAGGGCATTTGCTGATATTCCGGCGCCTGCCGGTTGTTCAGTACCACGCTGGCGACAATTTGGCCGTTCTGTTCCAGAACGTACATCTCGCCATCGTTTATGGCCTGTTCCGCGGATTGGGCGGTGGGATAAATATCCTGCTGCCAGTTGGAAGTGCTACCGTTTGCCTGCTCATGCTCAAGCAGCTGGGTATAGGTTTGGACAATGGCCGCAACATCGGCCAAAGTTGCTTTTCTAATCATTATTTAGTACCTCTTATAAAAAAATTTCTTCTATATATAATATAAATATATATTTCTATAAATTATAGCTATTTTCTGTTCCGGTTACAAGTCTTTTTGTGAGATATTTTGTATTTGCAGGAATAATTTTTGAAATAAAATTGCACTTTTGTTTTTTTTATGCTAATATAGAAATAATATGTTTATAAAACAGGAAAAGTTTTTTAGGAGGTTCTTATTAAGATGAAAGCAGGTGGACAAGCCAGAAATTCTACCGCCGGCAATGAAACGCGCAGCAGTTTTTCCAGCCGGCTGGGTTATGTTCTGGCGGTGGCAGGTTCCGCTGTGGGGTTGGGTAATATTTGGCGTTTTCCCTATCTGGCGGCAAAATATGGCGGCGGCATTTTTTTGTTGGTTTATTTGATTTTGATGCTGACCTTTGGTTATGCCCTGATTATGTCGGAAACGGCGTTGGGGCGTATGACCAGACGCAGTCCGGTGGGGGCTTTTCAGGCCTTTGGCAAAAGCTGGCATTTTCGTCTGGGCGGCTGGGTTAACGCGATAATTCCAATGTTGATTGTGCCTTATTATTGTGTAATTGGCGGCTGGGTGACAAAATATTTATTTGAGTATCTGCGCGGCAGTACAATAATGCTGGCGGACGACAATTATTTTCACGGCTTTATTGCGGAAAGCTTCGGCGCAGAGTTCTGGTTCCTGCTCTTTAGCGTGGCTGTGGTTTTGGTATTGCTGGCTGGCGTTAAGCATGGCGTGGAGCGTGTGTCCAAGGTGATGATGCCGCTGCTGGTAATTTTGGCTATTTTTGTGGCCGGTTATGCCATGACACGGCCGGGCGCTTTGGAGGGAGTGAAATATTTCTTAATTCCCAATTTTGCCAATTTCTCCTGGATGACAGTTGTGGCGGCCATGGGACAAATGTTCTTTTCGCTTTCAATCGCTATGGGTATTTTATACACCTATGGTTCTTATATGAAAAAAGACGTTGATATTGAAAAATCTACCTTTCAGGTGGAGGCTTTTGATACTGGTATTGCCATGCTGGCCGGTTTAATGGTTATCCCGGCGGTTTTTGCTTTTTCCGGTGGCGACCCGGACGCGCTGAAAGCCGGTCCGTCCTTGATGTTTATTACCATTCCCAAGGTTTTTGCTAGCATGGGCTTTGGTACAGGCGCTGGTCTGATGTTCTTTTTGCTGGTGTTTATGGCTGCGCTGACCAGCGCTATATCTCTGGCGGAAAGCGGCGTTTCCACCTTTGAGGACCAGTTGGGTTGGAGCCGTAAGGCCTGTACGCTGCTGATGGGTGCGATTATCATAATTTTGGGTTCTGCCTCGGCTCTGGGCTTTGGCGTACTGGATTTTGTGGCGCCGCTGGGTATGTCCCTTCTGGACTTCTTCGATTTTCTGACTAACTCGTTGATGATGCCGGTGGCCGCGCTTTCAACATGTCTGTTGGTGACCAGGGTGGTAGGTTTGAAAAAAATCACCGAGGAGGTTGAACTATCTTCCCGGTTTAAGCAAAAACAGATTTATGCTTTTATGATAAAATATCTGGCGCCAATCTTTATCATTATTATTCTGTTAAGTTCGATGGCCAGCGTTTTGGGTTGGATTTCCATGTAGTTTTTTTTCTGGGAGATGATGTATAATTGGAAGCTGTGATAAAAAGCCGGCAATTGCAAAAGGCGCTTCAGGCGGCGTTTCCTTACACTATACCGATTTTTGCCAGCTTCTGGTTCCTGGGCCTGACCTATGGCATTTTTATGCATGTATGCGGTTTCAGCTTTTGGTATCCCATGCTGATGAGCCTGCTGATTTTTGCCGGCTCGGCGGAGTTTGTGGCGGCGCAGATGCTGTTGGGAGCATTTAATCCTTTACAGGCGCTGGCTATGACACTGATGATTAACGCACGCCATTTGTTTTATGGCATTTCCATGCTGGACAAGTATCGCGGCAACGGCTGGAAAGATTTATACCTGATTTTTGGTATGTGTGATGAAAGTTTTTCTATCAATTATACTGCACAGGTTCCGCCGGGAGTGGACAGGGGCTGGTTCATGTTTTTTGTTACGCTGCTTAATCATCTTTATTGGTTTTCCGGCGCCACGCTGGGCGGTCTTTTTGGCGCGCTGCTTCAATTTGACACTACGGGGCTGGATTTTGTGATGACGGCGATGTTTGTGGTGATTTTTCTGGAGCAATGGCTGCAAAGCCGCCAACACCGCAGCGCGCTGATTGGTTTGGGCGCGGCAGTGCTGTGTCTGCTGATTTTTGGCGCGGACAAGTTCATTATCCCGACGATGCTGCTTATTTTGATTGCGCTGACATTGTTTTATAAGCCACGGAAAAGGGGGTCGGCGCTATGACTATGAGCCTGACCGAGCAGTTTATTATGGTGGGTATGGTGATTTTGGGTACAATGCTGACGCGTTTTTTGCCGTTTTTATTCTTTCCTGTTGGCAGACCAACGCCAAAATACATACAGTATCTGGGGCAGGTTCTGCCGCTGGCTATGTTCGGCATGCTGGTTATATATTGCCTGAAAGATGTTAGCCTGCTGAGCGGCAGCCACGGTCTGGCGGAGTTTTTGAGCATTGCGCTTACGGTTGGCCTGCATTTCTGGCGGCGGCAAATGCTGCTTTCCATTGCCGGCGGTACCATTTTTTATATGCTGTTGGTACAGTATATTTTAGTTTGAAATTATTTAAGATTATGATTTAAAGAGGAGGTTCTTCAAGGGAGGAACCTCCTCTTTGTCGTAAATTGTTTGATTTTTTTTGCCAGAACTGCTGAAGACGACCTTGCAATCATACTTTCAGCTATTTACAAAAACATTTCGTTATACTATAATCTAAGATAAGAAGAAATTCGCAAGGTGTTAACACCTTATTCTATACCCTAAAGGGTATAGAATAAGGTGTTAACACCTTATTCTATACCCTAAAGGGTATAGAATAATAAGTATTGTATACAGGGGGTTATGATTTTGAAGAAAAAGTTTTATCTGTTGGCTGTTCTGGCTTTGACGCTGGTGCTGCTGCCGGGGACGGCCTGGGCAGCCGTTGGTGACACGTTTGATGACGGTACGCTTTGTTATAAGCTGACTTCTGATAATGAAGCTGAGGTAACGGGTTTGCTTAAAGCGCTGGATGCGAACGGGGTTTTAACAATTCCGGAAATGGTGGAGTATAACGGCGCTACTTATACTATAACCGAGATTGGCAATAAAGCTTTTATGCTGCAGTCCAATTCTTTATCAGATAAAGCATTATCCATAAAAAGGTTGGATTTGCCGAATACGCTTACTGGTATTGGTTATAACGCTTTTAATGGCTGTATAAATCTGGAGGGTAGCGCCGGCCAGTCAGAAAATGCTCTGATTTTGCCTGATAGTATTGAAAGTATCGGTTTTGGCGCGTTTCAGTCTTTTGTTAACAAGGAAGAACATCAGCTAAGTTTAACGCCTGACGGGCAGGAAAACCGGGACCCTGGCAAAGTGAATGATGGCTATTGTCAACCTGGGCTTATCAGCAACTATATCACCAGTGTTCATTTGCCTGATAATTTGCAAACAATGGGCAATAATGTATTTAGGGCCTGCGCCAATCTGGAAACCATTGAAATACCGGGCAGCCTTAAAGCGCTTGAAAATGGTGTTTTTTGTGATTGTTTTAAATTACAAAGTGTTACGCTTAATGAGGGTTTAAAACAAATTGGAGAAACAGGTCTTTACGGCAGTGGTATTTTTGCTTATTGCAAATCCTTAAAAACGATAACTCTGCCGGATAGCGTGGAAGTATTGGGTTATACGGCTTTTAGTTATTCTGGACTGACGGAAATTACGCTGCCGCCCAATTTGCAAACTATTTGGAATGGCGCTTTTTGTGCTTGTCTGGATTTGGAAACAATAAACTGGAATGATAAACTGGCCAAGGTTGCCTCAAACGCTTTTGAGGATTGTACTGGTCTGCAAACTGTTACGGTGCCGGCCGGTATTGCTGAATTTGACCCAAGGGCGTTTAACGGCTGCGCCGGTACAATTAATGTTTCCGAAATTCCGCTTTATGCTGCGCTGGAAAACTATAAGGCCAGCACCAATCAGCAGTTTACCTTAAATTTTGCCGGTTCTCTTGCTGATGTGGTTTTTGAAGATGGTGATTTTAAGTATATTATTATAGATGAAGAAAATATGCAGGTTCAGCTGATGGGCATAAAGAATGGCGTGAACCTGACCGGCACCCTGAATTTGCCGGCCAGAGCAACCTGTGCAGATTTAAATCAGGAATACAACGTAACTGAAATCGGCAATAGTGTTTTTGCCGGCAGAACGGAGTTAACAGCTGTTAATCTGCCGGATACCCTGCTTAAAATTGGCGATAGTGCTTTTAAAGGCTGTGTGGGTTTAACTGCTTTAAGCCTGCCGGATAGTCTGGAAGTCATTGGCGCGCAGGCATTTTATGAATGTGAGAATTTGACTGAAATGGTCTTTTCCGCTAACTTAAGCAGCATTGGCGATTGGGCTTTTTATAAGTGCGGCATAACTGAAGCCAATCTTGCGAATACGCAGCTAAAGAAAATTGGGGAGTGTGCTTTTCATATCTCTGCGCTGCAGAAGGTGGTGCTGCCGGATTGCCTGACGGATATTGGCTCTGGCGCATTTAAAGAGTGTTCTGGCTTGCAGGAGGCTAATCTGCCGGCCAATTTAATCAGCATGGGCAATGAGGTTTTTTATAACTGCAATCAGTTGGTAAAGGTTGAATTTCCCACAGAACTGCAACTGGTGGAACTGCCGCAATATACCTTTTCCGGCTGTATAAATCTGGCAGATTTTGTTTTGCCGGCCAGCATTAAAAAAATTGATATGCAGGCGTTCAGTAATTGTCAGAACCTGCAAAACTTCACCCTGCCGGAGGGTTTGGTGGAGTTGGACAGGTATGCCTTTTACTGTTGCGCCGGTCTGGGCGGCGGTGTTCTGGAACTGCCGGCCAGCATAACCACGATTGGTCAAAACGCTTTTGCCGAATGTGATATTGAGCGTTTAACAGTTGTTTTGGACAATAATTTGCAGAATTTGGCAAATGACGCTTTTGCCGGGGTACAGCTGGTTATTTGTTATGACAAGTCTACTTTGGAAAAGCTGCAAAGCGCCGTTGGCGAGGGTACGCAGGTTAAAATGCTTTATGACCTGGCGAGCGTTAGCATAACGCCGAACTCGCTTGCGGACGAGTATTATACCGGTCAGCCAATCTGTCCGGAAATCATTTTGAGTTCCGGCGAGGGTGCTGTAACTTTTGTTAAAGATGTAGACTACACCATAACTTATACTGATAACACAGAGATTGGCAGGGCTACGCTGACGATTTTAGCCTGCGAGGACGGCCAGCTTTATGGCGAGCCGGTGGTGCTGGAATTTAATATTGTTGAGCGGCCAGCCGAAATAGTAACGATTACTTTTGCCGGCGGCGAGGGCAGCGGCCAGATGCGCCCTGTGGAGGTTGAAAGGGGCGGCCAATATACACTGCCGGCCTGCGGCTTTACTGCGCCGGAGGGCAAGGAGTTTGCCGGCTGGGCATATTTGGGGCAGATATATCAGGCCGGGGCGTTAATTGAGAAATTGGCGGTTGATATTACGCTGACAGCTACCTGGCAGGATAAGCCGGAAGAACCAACGCCGCCGGTTATTGAGGAATATTGGACGATTACTTTTGCCCTGAACGGCGGCACGCTGAACCCTGCAACTCAAACTCCGGTTAAGGTAAAGAAAGGTCTGCCTTATACTCTGCCGGGTGCAATCAGAGTGGGTTATAAATTGCAGCATTGGCAGATTGGCGCGGACAACGATAATACGGCGGCAGCCAACTCGGCCTATACATTTACGGCGGATACTACAGTTTACGCGATTTGGCAGGAGGATAAAAAGCCAGAAAAACCCAGCGGCGGCGGTGGCAGCAGTCATCGGCCGAGCAGACCACAGCAGCCGACCACGCCGACGGAGCCAACCAAACCTAATCCGCCCGGCGACGACCAGCGGCCGGTTAGTGAGATTTTTGCGGATTTGCAGCCGAACGCCTGGTATATTGAAGCGATAACGAAACTTTATCGTCGGGGCATTATGCAGGGTAATGTCAACGGCACTTTTGCGCCGAATGATAACATATCGCGCGCCATGTTTGTGCAGCTGCTTTATAATAACAGCGGCCGGCCAGCCGGATATGGCAGCAAATTTGCTGATGTGGCGGCCGATAGCTGGTATGCGCCGGCTATCGGCTGGGCGCAGTCAAACGGCCTGGTTTTGGGCTATACTGCGGAGCGTTTTGCGCCCGATGAGGGGATAACTCGGGAGCAGCTGGTGGTAATGCTTTGGCGCTATGCCGGTCAGCCGCAGGCGGAGATTGAATTAAGCTTTACGGATAAAGAACAGGTTGGCAGTTGGGCCAAAGCCGCTTTGTGTTGGGCGGCGGCCGAGGGCATTGTAATCGGCGATAGTGCCGGTGCGTTTGCGCCGCAGAATATGGCCACGCGAGCCGAGGCGGCGCAGATGTTGGTTCGTTATCTGGCGCTTATTGAAGAATAGCAAATGAAAACCGGCGGAGTTTTTGAGCATTGCTTTCTCGGCCGGTTTTTCATGTCTGAATAAGCTTTTGGCACAGGCAGGAATTGCCGGCCACGTGTCGAAAATATCCTTAATAAATACTGTAAGTTGGTAAAGGGGGAAGATTGACATGGAATTGCCGGATATTTTGGCGGACCAGCGCGAATTTTTGGAAAGTTCTTTGCAGCCGAGTGCGGAGATAACATTTGAGCGTCGCGCAACCAAACCCTGGGAGAGCAAGCTGGGCGGTTGCCCGTATCTGGAAAGTGCTGAAGATTATCCTTGCGACGACGAGGGGCGGCCGATGATGTTTTTTGCGCAGCTGAATATGGCGGAAGTGCCGCCTTTGCCGGATTTTCCGCGGCAGGGTCTGTTACAGTTTTATGTTACTGATAATGATATGCTGGGGTTGGACGCGCCATGTGTGGTGCGCTATATTCCGGATTTTCATACTGACGAGAGCCGACTGCTGACAGAAAATCCATTTCGTGAGGAATTTCGGGAGAGGGAGCCTTTTTATCATGACGGAGCAATGCATTTTGAACTGCGCCAAATGCCGATAACTACGGAATGTGGGGCTTTTCAAGATGCGTTTGAGGAAGATTTGAGCGCGGAGCAGAATGACGCGCTTTATGATATTTGTTATGCCGAGGGCAGCCGTGTGGGCGGTTATCCGCTGTTTGTGCAATCGGCGCCGCTTTATTATGAAGATGGTGATTGTGATGTGCTGCTTTTACAGTTGGATACAGACGAGGTTTGCGGTATGATGTTTGGTGACGCCGGCAACTGTAATTTCTTTATTTCACGAGAGGCATTGAAAAACTGTGATTTTTCTGAAGTGGAATATGATTGGCAATGCTGTTAATGAACACTTAACGATTGCCAAGTCCACAGGACGCAGGCAGAGTTTAGTGTGAATTAATCCAGTCGAATTTAGACGGCTGGAAACATATGCGAACACTTAACGATTGCCAAGTCCATAGGACGCAGGCAGAGTTTAGTGTGAATTAATCCAGCCGAATTTGGACGGCTGGAAAATTGTTAGCATAAATGAGAGGGGTAGGATATGCAGGATTGGCAAAAGGAGTTGGCTGCTGGTCAGGTTAAACCGGTATATTTGTTTTATGGAGCAGAGCGTTTTTTGATGCATAAAGCACTGGAGCAGGTTACGGCGGCCGTTGCGCCGGGCGATAATCCTTTTAATTTAACGCGCTTGAATGCGGAAACCGCCAGCCTGACGGAATTATTGGGGCATGCCAATACATTGCCTTTTTTCACGGAACGTAAGCTGATAATTGTGGATAATTGCCCCTGGTTTGCTAACCGTAAAAAAGCTTCGGAAACCGAGGAAACGGAAAATGCGGAGCCAGATTTGCAGGAGTTGTTGACTTATTTGCAGAACCCGGCGGAAACTACGGTGTTGGTTTTTCTGGCCGGCGAGAGTATAAATAAGGTAAAGAAGCTGTGTAAGGCGGCGGCCAAATGCGGCGTGGTGCAGGAATTTGCGGCGCTTAAGGGCAATAACGCTGTGTTGTGGCTGGACGGTTTGCTGCGGCAAAAGGGCTGCAACATGCAGGCGGCGGCCAAGCAACAGCTGTTGTTGTATTGTGATTATGATTGTACGCTGATTAATAATGAACTGGAGAAGTTGAGCGTTTATGCGGCCGGGCAGCCGGAAATCACCAAGGCCGATGTGGAGGCGGTGGTTAGCAGTAATGTACAGGCCAGTATTTTTAATCTGATTGATTTTGTGGCGACCGGCAATCTGGCGCAGTCTTTGCATGCACTGGAGCAGGTTGTGTTAAATGAAGCGCCAGAGAGCGTATTGCCGCGCTTGGCTGACCACTTTCAGACGCTATATATTGTCAAGGGTATGCAGCAACATGGCTATACGGTTAAGGAGATTATGGCGGCCAGTGGCAAGGCGCACCCTTTTGTAATTGAGAAGGCCGGGCGGCAGGCGGCTAAGTATACGGAAAAAAAGTTGCAGAAGGCTTTGGAAACGCTGCTGACGGCTGATAAAAAGTTTAAGAGCGGCATAAGTGATATTATGGACGCTATTGAAACGGCAATTATCCAGATTTGTCTTTTAAGCCGTTGAGGCAATCTGTGTGAGCGTAAATAAACGGTATATAGTTGACTGAAAATATTTTATAAATGAAAGGACGTTGATATTATGTATACCTGTGCACATTGTGCGGTAAAAGCCTGTTACAACAATACTAAGGATAAGATGCCGCAAAATTGTCCCATGCGTGAGCCAGAGTTGTATGTCGGCTTGCCGGAGGTTTATCATGAGGAGGAGAATCTGCGTATTTTTCAGGAATCGGCACAGATTGAGCATGATGGCTATTGCCAGTGGAACCGTGTTTATGAAACGATTGAGTTTATCAAACGTATGGAGTATAAGCTGGTAGGTATCGCTTTTTGCGTGGGTTTGCAGCGTGAGGCTGCGGTTTTTGACCGTTTGCTGCGCGCGCATGGCATAAAGACCTGTTCTCTTATCTGCAAAAACGGCGGCTTTGATAAAAATGATTTTGGCATTGCCGATGAAAACAAGTTAAAAGGCTGTGGTTATGAAGCGGCCTGCAATCCTGTGGGTCAGGCCAAGCTGCTGGCGGCGGCTGGTACGGATTTTAATGTGGTGATTGGTCTTTGTGTGGGACATGATACTCTGTTCTTCAAATATACGGAAACGCCTTTTACTGTTTTGGTAGTGAAAGACCGTGTGTTGGGACATAATCCTTGTGCGGCGCTTTATGGTGCGGAGGGTTATTTTAAAGGCGAGGGCTATTTCCGCAAAAAATTTGGCCTGCCGCCGGCAGACCAATTAAACAAAAATAAATAAACAGGCGATTAGACCGTGAGCAGGGCAAATTTTGCGGCGCAAATTTGCGCCAAATCCTGGGGCGCAAGGGTGATTTGCAGTCCCAGTTTGCCAGCGCTTACGGTTATTTCGCTTAAAGACTGCGCGCTGGTGTTTATAACTGTGGGGAATTGCTTTTTCATACCGACAGGCGAACAGCCGCCTTTTACATAACCGGTTGTGGCGGTAATATCTTTGGCGGGTAGCATGGCGATAGATTTTTCACCAACACTGGCAGCGGCTTTTTTCAAATCAAGTTCGGCGGCCACGGGAATGACAAAAACGTAATTCTGGCGGCTGGCGGCTACTGTTACCAGTGTTTTGAAAACGGTTTCCGGATTTTTGCTCACAGCCTGCGCCACGCTCAGGCCGTCCATAAAGCCGTTGCAGGGATAGGCGGTGTGGGTGTAGGCGATATTTTGTGCGTCCAGCGCGCGCATGGCGTTGGTTTTGGTTACTTTAGCATTTTTAGACATTGGTACACCTCGTTTTTAATTTAATAGAACAACATATATTATAATATTCTTTTGGAGATTGTCAACAGTGTCATCAGATAAAAAAAGAAATAACCATACAGAAATGGCCGGGCTGCGGCCCGGGGACGTTTTTACGGCGGAAATCAGCGGTTATACGCATGACGGCTGGGGTGTGGCTCGGCTCGGTCAGCGCGTAATTTTTATACAGGGGGCTCTGCGCGGCGAGTTGGTGCAGGCTGAAATCAGCAGTCAACGGCGTGGTGTTTTTTATGCGCGTTTGCTGCAAATTGTGCAGTCAGCGCCGGAAAACAGACGACAGTCTCCGCTTTGCCAGGTTTATGACGGCTGCGGCGGCTGTCAGCTTCAGCATATGACTTATGCGGAGGAGTTGTATTTTAAGCAGGAACAGGTTGTGTCTGCCTTACAGCGTTTGGGCGGTTTTTCTGCGGCCGAACTGTCTGTTATGCGGCCAATTATTGCGGCTGCCCCGAAGCAGCTTTATCATTATCGCAACAAGGGTATTTTTCACGTCAGTCGTGATGCTGCCGGTTACAGCTTAAGTTTTTGGAACGAAGAAACGCACAGCCCGGTTGCTGCGGCGTGTCAGCTGTTGTTTCCGGAAAAAGTAAACCAACTAATTGCACGTTTGCGGCAGGGTGATTTGCCGAATGGCGTTAGTGACGTTATGTTGCGATATAGCTTTGCTTATCAGAGGTTAATGCTCTTTTTGCGTTTCTCAGAAGCCAGTGCAGAGCAGCTGGCAGTGGCGCGTATTTTTTTGCAGCAAATCAGCGCGGAGTTTGCCGATTTACTGGTTTGGGGCGTGCAGACTCCAAAAGGCTGGCAGACGTTTTCTCCGGTTGGTTTTTTAACTGATACCTTGGGTGATGTGCATTATCAAATTGCGCCAGAGGCTTTTTTTCAGGTCAATAATGCCCAAACTATGCGTTTGCTTTCGGTGTTGCAGACGGCGTTGTCTGCAAAAACCGAGTTTTTGTTAGATGCTTACTGTGGTATTGGCACGCTTGGTATTTATCTGGCCAGACATTTACCTGGTTTACGGCGTCTTTGGGGTATTGAGCTAAATGCCGGTGCGGTGGAAAATGCGCGTCAAAATGCGGAATTAAATCAGCTGGCTAATGCTAAATTTTGGCAGGGTAAGGCTGAAAATGAGTTTGATAAAATTCTTAAGCAAAATCATTGCATAGACGCAGTAATTATTGACCCACCGCGCCGCGGCTGTCATAAGCAGCTTTTGCATGGTCTTTTGCAGTTACGGCCGAAACAGCTGGTTTATGTTTCCTGTAATCCATCTACTCTTGCGCGCGATTTACAGCTGCTTTGTGCCGAAAAATATACTTTGTCACTGGTACAGCCGGTAGATATGTTTCCCCGAACGCATCATGTGGAGTGCGTAGTCTTGATGTCAAAAGTACAGAAGTAAATACCGAAAAAGGCTTGAAAACAAAGCATTTCCGAGAGTTGGAGGCATTCTTCCGGCTTTCGGGAATACTTGCTTATACCCTTTGTTTTCAATGAAAATCAAGGGGTTGAGTTGACAGGATGAAAATGGTCAAGGTCGAGTTGACAAGATGATTTTGTAATAGGTCGAGTTGATAAGACGATTATCTTGCGACAAGGAGGAACAGTACCATGATAAATTTAGGGAAATTAAAAGAGATAAAAGATTTACGAAAGGTCTGGCCGCATGAAGCATTGGACTTTACTCCTTGGCTTGCGGAAGAGGATAATCTTACCCTGTTGGCAGATGCCGTTGGATTGGAGATAACCGTTGATGAGACGGAGTCCAGCGTTGGAGATTTCAATGTTGACATTTATGCAACTGAAACCGGAACGGACAGAAAAATCATCATCGAGAATCAGCTTGAAGATACCAACCATGACCACCTTGGTAAGTTGATTACATATGCATCCGGCAAATCTGCCGATATTATAATTTGGGTTGTAAATAGAGCAAGAGAGGAACATCGCTCGGCTATCGAATGGTTGAATAATCACACTGATGAGAATATTGCATTCTTCCTTGTAGAAATCAAGTTGTATCAAATCGGCAGTTCTGATATTGCCGTTAAGTTCGAGGTTGTAGAAAAGCCGAATGACTGGACAAAGGAAATCAAGCGTAACACCAGCAATTCCCCTACACTGCAGGCAAGATACGATTATTGGGTTGCCTTTAATGACTATGCATTCCAAAACAACGCATTTGCAATGCAGTTCAATAAAAGGAAAGCAAGTACCGACCATTGGATGACGTTCAGTGTCGGCTCCTCTGCTTGCCACATCAGTATGTCGCAAATAAGAAAGTACAACCACGCTCTTGTGGAATGGTATATTTCCGATGACAAGGAACTGTATCATAAGTTCTATTCCAACAAGGCTGCTATTGAACAGGAGATGGGTGTGCAGCTTGAGTGGAATGAACTTCCAGAGAAAAAAGCAAGCCGTATCCTGGTGCATAAGACGGTTGATTTCGATAATAAGGATACATGGTCTGAACAGTTTGATTGGATGATGGATATGGCCATCAAAATGAAGAAAGCGTTCAAGAAATATTTATAAGCAACTGAATACTGAGGTAGCTTGAAAGCAAAACGTCCCGAGGGTTGGAGGTGTTTCCGGCTCTCGGATTTTTTATTATAGTTTCTTTGTCTGAAATATCACAAAACATCAAGAAACATCATATAACATATTGAAAACAGTCGAAAATATTGATATAATATAAAAAGGAGTTTTGTAACCATCAACATTTGACGAGGTGAAAATAGTGAATGAAATGATGAATGACAAATGGATAGGCATTGAAGAAGCCGCAGAATATTTAGGTGTTAAGCCTATTACAGTTAGAGACTGGATAAAAAAAGACACAGGTATTCCTGCCCATAAAATTGGAAAGAAGTGGAAGTTTAAATCCTCTGAATTAGATGCATGGGTAAAAAGCGGAAAGAGTGCTATCGAATGATAGAGTATGTTAAAAAATAACTTATTAGAATGGAGATAAAAGAGGGCTATGGCTGTGAAGAAATCTGAATTGTATTCAATGCTCTGGGAGGCTTGTAATAAGCTGAGGGGCGGTGTGGAGCCGTCACGTTATAAGGATTACGTGTTGGTTCTGCTGTTTTTCAAATATGTATCTGACAGATATAAGGGACAGCCTTTTGCTGAATTTACTATCAGCAAGGGTGCATCCTTTGAAGATTTGATTGCTGCAAAAGGCAAGAGTGATGTAGGCGAGCGTGTGGATAAGATTATCCAGAAGTTCCTTGAGGACAACCGTCTGCAGGGTTCCCTTCCTGATGTCAGCTTTAATAACCCGGAGGAATTAGGTTCCGGTAAAGAACTCGTAGATAAGGTTTCCGGCTTGATTGCCGTATTCCAGAATCCTGCGATTGACTTTAAAAATAACCGTGCAAGTGGCGATGATATTATCGGCGATGCCTATGAGTATTTCATGATGAAATTTGCACAGGAATCCGGTAAGAGCAAGGGACAGTTCTATACACCGAGTGAGGTGTCCCGTATTATTGCTCGTTTGATTGGAATCGGTAATATTAAGGAGATGCCGACAAAGAAATGGACATTGTATGACCCAGCCGCAGGCAGTGGTAGCCTTCTTATTAGGTCTGCTGACGAGGCACCTGTGGACGCAAACGGTGATTCCATTGTGACTATCTTCGGACAGGAAAAGTATCCTGATACCGCAGGTTTGGCAAAGATGAACTTCATCTTGCACAACAAGGGTACTGGCGAAATCAAGAGCGGCAATACGCTGTCCACGCCGCAGTACAAAGATGAGTTTGATGAACTGAAAAAATTTGACTTCATCGTAATGAATCCGCCTTTCTCCGATAAATCTTGGACGGACGGAATTAAGCCGAGTGAGGATAAATATAAGAGATTTGATGGGTATAGTATTCCGCCTGAAAAGAATGGCGACTATGCCTGGTTCTTGCACGTTTTGAAATCGTTGGACACCAAAGGTAAAGCAGGTATTGTTATGCCTCATGGCGTTTTATTCAGAGGCAATGCCGAGGAAACAATCCGTATTGAAATCTTGAAGAAAAGATATATCAAGGGCGTTGTAAGTCTGCCGCCAAACTTGTTTTATGGTACAGGAATTCCCGCTTGCATTATCATCATCGATAAGGAAGATGCTGAAACAAGAGAAGGTATTTTCCTGATTGATGCCAGCCGTGGCTTTAAGAAGGATGGTAGCAAGAATAGACTTCGCGAACAGGATATTGAGAAAATTGTTCAGACCTTCATCAATCAAGACATTGTTCCGGGATACTCTCGTTTTGTGAAATACAGTGATGTGCTGGATGAAAACGGAGGCAATCTGAACATTCCGAGATACATCCAGAAAATTGATGATACGCTTCCGCAGAATATCGCTGCACATTTGAAGGGCGGTATTCCTGGAACAGATGTTGATTCTCTCAAGAAACTATGGTCAATTGCACCTGCGCTTAAACAGGAGATTTTTACTTGTGTTGATGAGGTGCATAACATCTATACTCTTGCCATTGCGTCCGATGAAATCGAAGGTGTTATTAGTCAGGACGAAAGTATTCTTGCTGAAAAACAAAAAGAAAGTGAAGCGATTTTTGAACAATGGAAAGCAGATGTTAAAAATATTCTGCTCAGTATTGATGTTGACACTAATCCTAAAGAACTCATCCGTGCGATTGCAGCAATGCTTCGTGTGGCATATGAGCAGGCACGATTGCTCGACAATTATGATGTTTATGACTGTCTGCTGAACTACTGGAACGCAAAGTTACAGGATGATGTATATGCTATCAAGGCAGGCGGTTATGAGGTTGCAAGGGAAATTGATTACGAATATGCAAAGAAAAAGCAGAAGGATGAAAGTGGAGAAACTGTGGAAGTTGATGATACTTCCAAGGTAAAATCCTTTGAAGGCGCTTTGATTCCGAAAGAAATCATGGAGGCTGTTTACTTTGCGGATGAACTTGCTGAATTGACAGCGTTGATGGAACAGTCCACTGCTCTTGATGCCGAACTGGATGAAATGCGTGAAGAAGAGTCCGGAGATGACGGCCTTTTGAAAGATGTGCTGAACGAAAAGGGCGATGGTATTCCAAAGGCCAATCTGAACAAGCGCATCAAGGAACTGGATGCCAAGAAGACTTCTGTCATTATGGATGCTATGGTACAACTTGTGGCTCTGTTTGACGAAAGCAAGATTTCTGAGAAGGAGGCTCTTATCCGAAAAGTACCTGAATTGGGTGAGTTTGATATTCGCAATAAGAATGGTACTTTTGGTAAAGCAAAGCTGAAAGCGGCACTGAAGGTTGCTGTTGAGACTGCTGTTGTGCCTGAAATCTACGCAGACGAATATGCAGCGTTGATACTTTATGCACAGAAGTGCGCTGAGATGGATGCCGTGGATAAGTCATATAAAGCCGCCCGTAAAGCACTTGATGAAAAGCTGGTAGCAAAATATGCGGAACTGACCGATGAGGAAATCAAGCATCTTATTTTCGATATGAAGTGGATGGCAAAACTGTCGGCGGATGTATGCGATGAAATTGAGCAGGTTCTGAATGCACTTTCTTCCAAGGTGTTGTTGATTGCAAAGCGTTATGAACACACTCTTGGTGAGATTGAGGACAGAACTGCGAAATCAAGAGCAGCAGTAGTATCGGCTCTGGAAAGGATGGGGTACAAATGGTAACTTATCCGAAAGATTGGGACGAATCGAAACTTCTCGACCATGTATCTCTTGTTCAAGGACTAACATATACACCGGAGAATGTAAAACCTACTGGGACATTAGTTTTAAGGTCATCCAATATTCAAAATGGAAGACTGTCACTTAACGATAATGTTTATGTGAACGCTTATGTGCCAGAAGAAAAAATGGTTGCACAGGGAGATATTCTTGTTTGTGTGAGAAACGGAAGTTCTGCTCTGATTGGAAAAAGTTGTGTTCTGCCTGAACTTAAATATACCACCTTTGGAGCGTTTATGTCAGTTTTGCGCGGTGATACAACAGGTTATTTTGCAAAGCTTTTTGAGTCTAATATTGTACAAGAACAAGTCAGAGGACGTAGTAATGCTACAATCAATCAGATTACGAAGAATGACTTTCAGAGCATACAGGTTATCGTGCCTGATAAGCCAGAGCAAGAAGAAATTGCTCGCACTCTTTCTCAGTTTGACACCTACATTGATGACCTTGCTGAACTGATTGAGAAGAAAAAGGGCATCCGTGAAGGTGCGTTGGAAGACTTGATTTCTGGAAAGACAAGGATAGTAGGATTCAGTGGTGAGCGTAAGGATTTTTCAATTAACGACATTACTCGTGAAGTAATAACGGGAGGAACACCATCGACGTCACGGCGAGAGTATTATGGTGGAAATATTCCGTGGCTTGCTTCGGCGGAGATTCATCAAAAACGTATAACAAAGCCGACAACATATATTACGGAATTAGGACTGCAAAATTCCTCTGCAAAAATTGCACCCGAGAAATCGGTGCTGATTGCATTGGCGGGACAGGGCAAAACTCGTGGAACTGCGGCATATTTAACTAAGCCAATGGCATTGAACCAGTCTTTAGCTGCGTTAGTTACGAATGAAAAATGCAATTCCGAATTCTTGTATTATTTGATTGAAAGTATGTATTCATCTCTTCGAGAATTATCATCTGGTGATGGTGGTCGCGGTGGGTTAAACAAAAAACTTATTAAAGGAGTTCTTGTTACAATTCCCGTTGATGTAGATGAGCAAGAGGCAATTGCGAATACATTGTTAGCAATGGATGAAGAAATACGAGATTTGGAAACAGAGCGAGATAAAATTATACAAATCAGAGAGGGCGCAATGGATGACCTGCTGACAGGTCGCGTCCGTTTGACTAAGTAAGGAGGCACAAGATGGCAACTGTAGATGCAGAGAAAAAATTACAGAAAAGAGTTCTGCACTGGTTGGTGGATGACCTCGGCTATACTTACCTTGGCAACCTGGAGGATATCGATAATACTCCTGTCAAGGAAGATTTGCTGAAAGCTAATCTGAAAAAGCGTGGGTACAGTGATGACCAGATTAAAACTGCTATCAGCGAACTTTTGAGTAAGGTTAATAACCAGGTTGATACTCTTTATCAAATCAACCGCAGTGTGTATTCACTGCTCCGTTATGGTCGCCAAGGAGCAAAAGATGCAAATGGGCGTCGCCAGACGGTACATTATATCAATTGGGACGATATCGACAGCAATGATTTTTATGTTGCAGAGGAAGTATCTGTCCTGCGTTTCGATAAGGTGACAAGAAAACGTCCCGATGTGGTGCTATACATCAATGGTATCGCCTTCGGTGTGTTTGAACTGAAGAGTTCTTATGTCAGTGCCGGAAAAGGCATCCGTCAGATGCTGCAGAATCAGAAGCGTGAAAACATTCTAAATTTCTTCAGTACGGCGCAGTTCCTGTTCGCAGGTAATGAGGCAGAAGGTCTTTTCTATGGAACAACCGATACGCCCGAAAAGTATTATCTGAAATGGAAGGAAGATAAGAAAGCAACTGATAAACTGTCTGCTGATGTAAAACTCCTGCAGGTCAAGGAAGTCAATCGTTTAAGAGACGGTGTGCTTTCCATTTGCCATAAGGAACGCTTTTTGTCTCTTATCCACGATTTTGTAATTTATGATGCAGGCATCAAAAAGGTATGCAGACACAATCAGTATTTTGCAAATATCGCTGCAAGAAAGCGTATTCTTGAAAATGAGGGAGGTATCATCTGGAACACCCAGGGTTCCGGCAAGTCTCTCATTATGGTGTGGCTTACGAAGTGGATTATCGAAAACGTCAATGACAGCCGTGTTGTAATCATCACAGACCGTGATGAATTGGATGACCAGATTGAGAGCTTGTTTATTGATGTAGACGAAAAGGTTCGCAGAGCCAAAAGCTGTGCTGACCTGCGTTCCATTTTGGATAAAAACGAAGATGCTATCGTATGTTCGCTGATTCACAAATACGGACATAACGCCGGAAATCAATCCGATATTGACCAGTACAGAAAAGAACTGCTGAAAGATTTGCCAAAGGACTTCAGTGCAAAGGGCAACATTGTGGCATTCATTGATGAGTGCCATCGTACAAATTCCGGAAAGTTGCACGAGGCTGTAAAAGTGCTGATGCCGAATGCTGTCTTAATTGGTTTTACTGGTACTCCCCTGCTGAAAACTGACAAGCAGACGAGCCTGGAAACTTTCGGTACATATATCCACACCTACAAATTCGATGAAGGTGTAGAGGATGGCGTTGTTCTTGACCTTCGTTATGAGGCAAGAGACGTTGATCAGGATTTGTCCAGCCAGGATAAGGTGGATTTGTGGTTTGAGAATAAAACGCACGGATTGACCGAACGTGCAAAACAGCAGCTGAAGCAAAGTTGGACATCCATCAATAAACTGTATAGTTCCAAGCAACGTCTGGAGAAAATTGCATCTGATATTGTTTTCGATATGAGTCTTAAACCGAGACTCAAAGAAGACCGTGGTACGGCCATGCTTGTTGCAAATAGTATTTATGAAGCCTGCCGTTATTGGGAAATCTTCATGAGTATGGGATTTACCAAGTGTGCGGTGGTAACTTCTTATGAACCTACAACTCAGAGTGTAAGAACGGCAACAACTGACCCTAACCAGGCAAGCGAAGATGAATATAAGAAGGCTATTTATGAGCGTATGCTCGGCGGAAAGAAACTCGCAGAATTCGAGAAGGAAGCAAAGGAACGATTCAAACATGAGCCGGTGCAGATGAAACTGCTTATTGTGGTTGATAAACTGCTGACTGGCTTTGATGCTCCGAGTGCAACCTATCTTTATATTGATAAGTCCATGCGAGACCATGACCTCTTCCAGGCTATCTGCCGTGTTAACAGACCGGATGGCGAAGACAAGGATTACGGATATATTGTGGATTATATGGACTTGTTCCGTAATGTGCAGCTTGCCGTTGCAGATTACACGACAGAGGCTTTTGATGGCTACGATAAGGAAGATGTCGAAGGTCTAATTAAAAATCGCTATGATGAAGCAAAGTCTGAACTGGAAGGAACGCTCACTTCTCTTGAAGCATTGATTGAGAATGTTCCTATGCCACAGGCTGATACTGATTTTATTGAATATTTCTGTGGTGATGATAGTGAAAGTGATGAAAAGACTGCAAGAAGAGATACTCTGTATGCATTAACAGCGGCTCTTTCCCGTTCCTTTGCTAATTGCTGCGACAGATTGGTTTCTGATTATAACTATACCGAGGATGATGTAAATCATCTGCGTGGAGAAATCTCCGGCTATAACAAAATCAAAGAAATGATTAAGCTGGCAAGCTGTGACTATATCGACCTCAAACCGTATGAGGCAGATATGCGTTACATCTTGGACACATATATCCGTGCGGAAGATACCAAAGTAGTGAGTGAACTCGGCAATATGTCCCTTGTGGAGTTGCTTCTCCAGGGAAAAACAACGACTCCTGCTGATTTGGTGAAAGACCTGCCTGGTAACAATGAGGCGAAAGCTGAAACTATCGATAACAACCTGCAGCACGAAATTGTTAAGAAGATGAGTTCCAATAGCGTATATTATGGAAAACTGTCCGAAATGCTGAAGAAAATCATCATGCAGCGTAAGATAGAAGCCATGAGCTACGAGGAATATCTCCGACAGGTTGTTGAATTGGCAGAGGCTATTTTGCACCCTGAAACCAGTGGCAGTTATCCGGATGAGATTAAGGATAGTGCAGCAAGACGAGCCTTGTATGATTATTTTGAGCAGAATGTTGAATTAACGATTGATGTTGATGGAGCAATCCGAGTATCGATTCGACCTGAATGGAAAAGAAATTTCCAGAAACAGCAGCGTATAAGACTTGCTATTTATCAGAAATTATTGCTTCATAGCTATAGCGAAGACAGGGCAACCGAAGAAACCAATAATGTCTTCGATATTGCACAAAGGCAGGAAGAATACGATGCGTAAAGAAGAAATGGAAATCGGCGGGTTGACAATTGAAATTATCAGAAAGAGTAACCTCAAAAATCTGTATATCAGAGTCAACCCACCGGAAGGCGATGTAACCGTCAGCTCTCCGATAGAACTGAATAATGAGGATATACGATTATTTGTCCTCAAAAAACTACCGGAGATAACGAAGGTTCGAGACAGAATGGTGGCGCAAGAGCGTCAAAGTAAAAGAGAGTATGTATCCGGGGAGTCTCATTATCTATGGGGCAGACCATACCGTTTGCAGGTTATTTATGAGGGTAAGCAGCAGAAGATTGTAAAAACACCTACTAAACTTGTGATGACGGTACCAGAGGGGACATCCACGGAGGTAAAAGAAAAATTATTTATCGAGTGGTATAGGCAAGAATTGAGCCGTGTTTTGGATACTGTTGTAGCAAGTTGCGAAAAGAAAATGGATATTCATGCGAATGAAATTCGTATCAAAAATATGAGGACTCGCTGGGGAACCTGTAATGTTGACAAGCGAAGGATCTGGATTAATTTGCAACTTGCAAAGAAACCCATGGAATGCCTTGAGTATGTGGTTGTTCACGAATTGGTGCATTTGTTGGAGAAAAACCACACGCACAGATTTCATGCTTTGGTAGAGCAGTATTACCCAACATGGCGTGAAGCAAAGAAGTTGTTAACAACCATGCCACTCGATTACATGGAAAAAGGAGAATCGGATATAGATGACGAAGAAGCTGACATCGAGCGATATCTATGATATCAACAGAAAAACAGGAGCCTTGATTCTTGGCAAAAATCGTCTGGATGATTATGCAACTAAATATTTGACTAAGCATTGCAAAGAGGCTCTTATGACTCCGATGCCACTTCCCGTTGAGAAGATTCTTGAAGAAGCCAAACTAACAGTCAAGGAGGTGTCTCTTTCGAGAAATCTCGATATATTTGGCTGTTGTTTGCTTTTGGATGGAGAAGTTGATGTATATGATGCCGACAACGGTACGTCTCGTTCTGTAAGTTTTCCGGCAGGAACGATACTGATTGACCCCACTTCTGAGGCGGTTTACGGAGAAGGTGCAAAGCGAAATACTCTCATTCACGAGGCACTTCACTGGGAAAAGGATAAGATGTATTTTGAAATTTTGGCATTGAAAAATGCTGCTGCATCAGAAAAATTATATCCCATCATGTGCCGACAGTCTGAAACTTTTTTTGAGCCTCCGGAAGGAAAAAAGACAAAGGAAAATGAAGTAAAATGGCTGGAGTGGCAGGCGCATAGATTGGCACCGAGGGTGTTGATGCCGTTTGAAATGTTCAAGAAAAAAACGCTTGAATTGATATCTGGTTATCATAATCCCCAAAATGATGTAGTGCCTTCTTGCGATACATTGATTGAGGATTTAAGCAGTTTTTTTATTGTATCACGTGTTTCAGTTAAGTATCGTTTGATTGAGGTCGGACTGCTTGACAAACTTCGTGATTTCAATGATTTTGATGCGGTGTTTGCTGAAATAACCGAAAGCAAAGAACTGGTGGCATTAACTCCGCTTGAAGCATATCAGCTTTTGGCTGAAAACTCATCCTTGAGGGAATGGGTTTATGGTGGAAAGTTTGTGTACGCAGATGGTTATTTTGTTCTTGCAGAGCAGCAATATGTTTTGATAGATGAAGGCGAGCTTCATTTAACAGCAAAGGCAAAAAAGAAACTGGCTCAATGCGCAATCAATATCCGTGAGCATAAGTACACAGCATACAGAAATATATCGAAGGATTTGCTTGGTTTTTCTGTGTTGCATCGTGTGGAAGGTATTGACCAGCGTATATTGACATTTCATCCAAAATATCAGGCCAATTTTGCATACGAACCCGATGAAGTTTACGATGCATTTCATGAGTACATTTCCGTTTATGACGAAGCAGAAGAAATAGAACTTATGAAAAAATTAGGTGACCCTACAAGTACGTTATGCCAATGCCTGTGGTATTTGATGGAAAATAGAAAATGGAATTATCCAGAAGCCTTCAACGATAAAACAGGACTTCACAAAAATTATCATGGGAAGATAAAAAACGACAAATATAACAATATGGGTACGGATGTTCTTATGGCAATTTGTGTAGGCTTGAAGTTGAGCCTTCGTATAACTGAAAAGATTTTTGAAAAGTCAAAGAACAAGTTGGATTACTATCATGACCCGGATAAAACCTATATTCGTATCATGGAGAATATGCCGGGAATTTCAGTGCAGGATTTCAACAGCATCTGTAAGAGAGCAGGTGTTAGCGAATTAGGTAGCACCATAAAAGAAAATGAATAAATTTTGATAACTCACTGAGTTGGTTTTGGACCCCGAAAGGGGTCCCTTTTTTATGCTCAAAATTAGAAAACGCTGATATTGTGGGCATTTTTCGACCAACTTGGTGAGTTGGTCACGAAAAAAATTTTAGATTTATAATAACGATGACAATCGAAAACAGGAGATTGTCAGAGAAATTATTCCAATGCCCGAAGTGGTCGACCTTAAGGCGGCGGGATACATCAAGAGTCTATTCACGGTATAGCCGTGGACTGACCAATGATGTACCCACCGTGCTTTGCCGTGCCCATTTTCGGTATCAGAGTCGGTGTGTACCATCACATCGGCTCTTTTTGTGTCCCTGCCGCCAGCCTTTCGGGCGGAAAAGAAAGGCAGGGATTTCAAATGAGGAAATTCAAAACAGCGAGAGACAACCGTACAAATTACATCTATTACTTCAACGATGGTACAAGCTACACCATCACTCCCGGCGAAAACGGAGAAAACGCAACCATAATCTCACAGCTTCACGGCATGGACGATGACGAACTGGATGCACAGCGTAGAGAAGCATATCACTGTCCGGTTCACTTGGACGGCTATCACGATGGGGATGGCGATGATGCGGATGACCGCAACCCTTACTTATGCGACACAGCTGCAGACCCATTGGAGCAGATGCTTGCCTCTATCAATGAGCAGGAGCATTCGGAGAAGGTGGACAAGCTCAAGGTAGCACTCACAACTTTGACCGACCTTCAGAAGAACACCGTTTACAAGAAATTCTACCGCAACATGTCCAACGTGGATATTGCAGCGGAAGAAGGCGTGTCTGAGGCGGCTATCCGTAACCGCCTGAAAAAGATTTTCGCAAACCTTGCGAAAAAAATCTAAGAGATGGGGGTTCGATTCCCCCGCTTCTTTCGCATATGGACAGAGGGATACAACAAAAGACCCTCGGAAAGGAGCCAATGCAATGAAACACAAAGTATGTATCAACGTTGCAAACCCCGGCGGTACACCGACCCCGGTAGTAAGAAGCGGTACGGTGCAGATTCGAAAGCGTCTGCTCGACTTCCTCTTTGGGCAGCAGGTCAATGTCCTTGTCCTGTCCCCCGGCGACTCGGTGCAGACTGTCGAGATCCGAGAACTTAAGGAAGGAGGTAAGGACCGTGACTAACAATCAGAAGTACAACTTATTTCTTGATGCGGTGAGAATCACCCGCTCCCTGGCTGATGTATTCGAGGCAATCGCAGATACCTACAGAGATGCAACTGTAGTAGAAACCGATGCTAAGGTCATTGAAGCACAGGAAGTAAAGGAACTCCCCGCTGAGAAGGAAGTAACCCTGGAAGATGTCCGTGCCGTTCTGGGTCAGAAGAGCCAGGCTGGTATGACTGCCGAGGTGAGAGAACTCATCAGAAAATACGGCGGCACCAGACTGTCAGATATTGACCCGGAACAGTATAAGGCACTTCTCGCAGAAGCGGAGGTGCTTGGAAATGAGTAAACACGCTTTCCTTTCTCCTTCCGGTTCACACCGCTGGCTGAACTGTACACCAAGTGCGATGCTCGAATCCGAGTTTCCGGGTGGCAGCAGTTCAGCCGCCGAAGAAGGAACCGCAGCCCACGCCTTTTGCGAACACAAGTTAAAGAAAGCACTCCGCAGAAGAAGCAAAAGACCTGTCTCCGATTACGATAGTGACGAGATGCAGGAGTACACCGATAGTTATGTGGATTATGTGTTGGAGCAGCTTGAAGTCGCAAAGCAGACCTGTAAAGATTCGATGGTGTTGATTGAGCAGAAAGTAGACTTTTCGGAATATGTTCCGGACGGCTATGGCACGGCAGACTGCATCATCGTATCGGATGATACTCTGCAAATTATTGATTTTAAGTACGGACTGGGAGTCCTGGTGGATGCCGAACAGAATACGCAGCTGATGTGTTATTCCATCGGTGCGCTGAACCTCTTTGATAGCCTGTATGACATCAAGGAAGTTACGATGCACATCTTTCAGCCTCGCAGGGAGAATGTCCAGAACTGGACTATCCCGGTAGATGAACTGAAAGCATGGGCAGAGAACGAACTGAAGCCGAAGGCACAGATGGCCTTAAACGGCAAGGGTGAATATCACCCCGGCGAATGGTGTCAGTTCTGTAAGGCAGCAGTCCGCTGCAGAGCAAGGGCTGAAGAAAAACTTCGTCTTGCACAGCAGGAGTTCAAAATGCCACCACTTCTTACAGATTCTGAAATCGAAGAAGTGCTGACCATCCTTCCCGACCTTACTAAGTGGGCAGACGGCATCCTGGCTTATGCCACCGATGCAGCAGTCAACCACGGCAAGTAATGGAGTGGCTTCAAGGTTGTCAAAGGCAGATCTGTCCGCAAGTACAAGGATGAAGAACTGGTCGCACAGGCAGCCAAAGACCACGGCTATACCGATATCTACCGTCAGAGCCTTATCACCATGACGGAGATGCAGAAGCTGATGGGCAAGAAACAATTTGAACAGATCCTGGGGGATCTCATTGTGAAGCCCCAGGGCAGGCCGACCTTGGTTCCGATAACGGACAAGCGTCCGGCAATGAACGTAACAAACGCCAATAACGAATTTAAACAGGAGGATTAATATCATGGCTATTTCTAAGACAAAAGTTATCACAGGTGTAAACACTCGTCTCTCTTATTTCCACGGCTGGGAGCCTACCAGCATCAACAACGGACCTAAGAGATACTCCGTTTCCGTACTTATCCCTAAGTCTGACACCGAAACGGTGAAGGCTATCAATGAGGCTATCGATGCCGCAATCGAAGAGGGGGGTTGCCAAGTTCGGCGGCAAGAAGCCTAACAAGGCCGCAATCAAGCTTCCTTTGCGTGACGGAGATACCGAGCGTGATGATGAGGCCTATAAGGGTCACTACTTCATCAACGCCAACAGCACAACTCCGCCTCAGATCGTGGACAAGTATGTGAAGCCTATCCTTGATCGCAACGAAGTATACTCCGGCTGCTATGCCCGTGTGTCTCTGAACTTCTATGCGTTCAACAGTAACGGCAACAAGGGCGTGGCCTGCGGACTGGGCAACATCCAGAAGATCCGTGACGGTGAGAGCCTTGGCGGCAGAAGTTCTGCAACTGACGATTTCAGCACTGTGGCTGATGACGATTTCCTTTCCTAAACATATAAACCCGGTGGGCGGTGGTGCTGCCACCGTCTGCCCACATTGAATAACGAGGTGAACGTAATGAACGAAGTATATGAATTTATGAAACAAGTCGATGTGATAGTCCTTTTCTGCCTGATCTACGGTCTTGCCATCAATGGTATCGTGTGGGCAGTGTGCGAATTTTTCAGATTTGTGGTCAAGAAGGCAAAAGCTTTTATTACAAAACACAAAGAGAAAAAGGCTGCACATGAGGATGATGTAACGGAGTAAAGATGACGGGCGGCGGAGGATATTCTTCTGCCGCCTTTGTCATAGAAAGGAGCAGCTATGCAGTATTTAAGCATTGATATCGAAACATACTCCAGCGTGAATCTGCAGAAAGCCGGAGTTTATAAATATGCCGAGAGTCCTGACTTCGATATCCTTCTGTTTGGTTACAGTGTGGATGGCGGAGCAGTTCAGGTCATAGATCTTGCCTGCGCCGAGAAGATTCCTGCGGAGATTGTAGATGCCTTGTCGGATGAATCCGTAATCAAGTGGGCATTCAACGCACAGTTTGAACGGGTGTGCCTGTCGAATTATCTTGATACCTCGCTTTCTCCTGACAGCTGGCACTGCACGATGGTGTGGTCGGCAACACTCGGTTTGCCATTGTCCCTGGAAGGAGTGGGTGCAGTTTTGGGACTGGAGAAGCAGAAACTGACCGAGGGAAAAAATCTCATCAAATACTTCTGTGTTCCCTGCGCCCCTACCAAGACCAATGGAGGCAGAACCAGGAATCTTCCGCAGCACGATATGGAAAAGTGGGAGCAGTTCAAGGCATATAACCTGCGTGATGTGGAAACCGAGATGAGCATCCAGAAGAAGCTGTCCCGTTTCCCTGTTCCTGATTTCATTTGGGATGAATACCATCTTGATCAGGAAATCAATGACCGCGGCATCGGATTGGATATGACGCTTGTGGAGCAGGCTATTGCTATCGACAGCATCAGCTGCAAAAACCTCACGCAGCAGATTCAAAATCTGACCGACCTTGACAATCCCAACTCCGTAGCACAGATGAAAGGGTGGCTTTCGGATAACGGACTGGAAATGGATACTCTCGGCAAGAAGGCTGTGGCAGAAACACTCAAGACTGCACCAAAGCATCTGGCGGATGTTCTTTCACTCCGTCAGCAGCTTGCCAAGAGCAGTGTGAAGAAATACACCGCTATGCAGACAGCGGTGTGCAAGGATTCCAGAGCAAGAGGAATGTTCCAGTATTACGGTGCCAACCGAACCGGCCGATTTGCCGGACGCATCATCCAGCTGCAGAATCTTCCGCAGAACCATATGTCAGACCTTGCAGATGCCAGGGCACTTGTCCGAAGCGGAAACTACGATGCCCTGGAACTTCTGTATGACGATATCCCGGATACGCTGTCGCAACTGATCCGTACAGCATTCGTTCCCCAGGATGGCAGGAAATTTATCGTAGCAGACTTCTCTGCAATCGAAGCGAGAGTCCTTGCCTGGCTTGCAGGTGAGAAATGGAGAATGCAGGTATTCGCCGATGGCAAGGACATTTACTGCAGTTCGGCATCGCAGATGTTTGGTGTTCCGGTAGAAAAGCATGGAATCAACGGTCATCTCCGCTAGAAGGGCAAGATTGCGGAACTAGCTCTCGGTTACGGCGGTTCGGTCGGTGCGCTCAAAAGTATGGGCGCTCTGGAGATGGGAATTACCGAAGAGGAACTTCAGCCACTGGTGAACGCATGGAGAAATGCAAATCCAATGATTACGGCTCTGTGGTGGGATATCGACAGAGCGGTGAAGACTACGGTGCGAGAACATATTCCGACTGAAGTGGCAGGACTTAAGTTTACCTATGAGAGTGGATTCCTTTTCATGAGACTTCCTTCCGACAGACGGCTTGCCTATGTGAAACCACGCATGGGAATTAATCAGTTTGGCAGTGAATCGGTGACCTATGAAGGCGTGGGTGCTACGAAAAAGTGGGAGCGTCTTGAAAGCTATGGCCCGAAGTTTTGTGAGAATGCTATCCAGGCAATCGCAAGGGATATTCTCATGTATGCCATGCAGACACTCCGCAACTGCAGTATTGTTGCACATGTACATGACGAACTGATCATCGAAGCGGACAGGCGCATGAGTCTTAGTGCAGTCTGTGAGCAGATGGGCAGAACACCGCCCTGGGCGAAGGGACTGCTTCTTCGTGCTGACGGATACGAATGTGATTTTTATAAAAAAGACTGATTTTAGGGGGTTCGATTCATTCGGATTCTTCGCATATAGGCAGAAGGAATTGTCCTTCTGTCTATTTCATTTTTTAAGGAGGATTCGCTATGGACGAATTAATCAGAATCAATTACGACAGTGAGCGCCCTACTGTGAACGGACGTGATTTGCACGATGCACTTGGCATCAACACCAAGTATGCAGACTGGTTTCCGAGAATGTGTGAATACGGATTTTCGGAAGGACAGGACTATTGCTCAATTTTGAGAAATAGGTCTGACGGACTTCCGGGGAAAAGATTGACCGACCATTTGCTTACCATCGACATGGCAAAGCAGCTATGCATGATTCAGCGTACCGATATCGGCAGAAAGTTCCGTCAGTACTTCATTCAGGTGGAAGAGGCATGGAACTCCCCGGAGGCCATTATGGCAAGGGCACTCCAGTTTGCCAATCAGCAGCTGGCACTTTTATCGCAGCAGAACCTGGCGCTTACAGAAACCGTGGCTATTCAGAATCAGCAGATTACGGAGATGAAACCGAAGGTCAGCTACTACGATGTGGTGCTGAACTGCAAAGACCTTATTTCCACTTCTGCCATTGCCAAGGATTACGGCAAGTCTGCCATCTGGATGAACCGATATCTCCACGAAAAGGGTGTGCAGTTCAAGCAGGGTGACCTCTGGCTTTTATATCAGCGTTATGCCCGGGAGGGTTATACCAGCACCAAGACTCATACCTATCCAGGTACGAATGGTGAGACTCATACGAAGGTGCATACCTACTGGACGCAGAAAGGAAGACTCTTAATCTACGAACTGATGAAATCAGACGGTTATATGCCTCTGATCGAAATGGAGGTGTAAGCCGTGAACATCGATAAGTTCAATTCAGAAGGTTACTTTGACCCGACAAGTTATGAGGCTATGACCAATGTGGCAAAGGCGGACAAGCAGTCCGCTTTTCGCCCACTCGTTTATATCTGTTCTCCGTTTTCCGGTGATACGGAAAGAAACAGTGAACAGGCAAGAAAGTACAGCCGTTTTGCCTATGAGCAGAACACGATTCCGGTGACACCGCACCTTTTGTATCCGCAGTTCATGAATGACGAGAACCAAAAGGAACGTGCCGATGCCATGCAGTTCAACTATGTGCTGCTTGGCAAGTGCAATGAACTGTGGGTGTTCGGTGATGTGATATCCAAGGGCATGGAACATGAAATCGGTATTGCAAAAAAGAGACAGCAGACCATCAGATGGTTTGACAGAAACTGCAAGGAGGTTACCCATGATTGATTTTACCCTTTATACCGCAAACTGCTGCGGTGACAGTTCCAACTGCGTATATCCCAATAAGGCTCATATTACGGATTCGGCATCTTTCGTGGCTGCCATCAAGCGGGATCATGTGTGTGCCGCATATAAGAACAACTACCGCAGCAATGACAATTTCCTCGAAACGGATGTCCTTCCGATGGACTGTGACAATGACCACTCCGATGATTCGAAAGACTGGATCTATCCCCTGGATGTGGTGATGGCATTCCCGGATGTCTCCTTACTTGTCAGCTATAGTCGCAACAACATGAAGGTCAAAAACGGCAAGGCGGCAAGACCAAAGTTCCATGTGTATTTCCCTATCCCGACCATGACAGATGGAAAATCCTATGCGGAACTGAAGAAACGCATCCAGGAGTTCTTCCCGCATTTTGATGCGGATGCCCTGGGTGAGGCTCGTTTCCTATACGGCACCGATTCACCGGACATTGAAGTATATGACGGGGCAAGTAATGTGGCTGACTTCATTGACCGCGATGAGTTCGCAGACTTTGACGCCGGTACGGAAGAAATCAGCGAAGGCAGCAGAAACAGTACTATGAGCCATATCGCAGGAAAACTCATCAAGAGATATGGGGCAACAGATGAGGCCCATGCCCTGTTCATGAAAACAGCGGAAAAGTGCAATCCGCCTCTGGCTGATTCCGAACTGGACAAGATCTGGCACTCCGCCACCAAGTTCGGCACCAAGGTATCCGGGCAGGATGGCTATATCGACCCGAAGGTCTATAACTCCGACTGCGTGTTAAAGCCGGAGGACTTCTCGGATGTGGGACAGGCTACGGTACTGGCAAGAGAGTACAAAGGGAAACTTCGCTTTTCGCCTGCTACGGATTACATGGTTTATAACGGCAGCTTTTGGGAAGAAACCGCACCGAAGTCCCAGGGTATATCCCAGGAACTGACGGAGCGTCAGCTGGAAGAGGCTGAAGCAGAGATCAAGAAAGCAATGGATGAGATGAACAAGAACGGTGCAATGGAGATTCTTGTAGCAATGGGACCGAAGAAGGCGGCAAATGCCTTCAACCGTCAGCAGGCACATTCCTTCGAAATGTATGAGAATGCACTGACTTATAAGAAGTATGCTATCAAGCGTCGTGACTCCAAATACATCGCATCTGCTTTAAAAGAGGCAAGACCGATGCTTGAGATTGAGCAAAAGTTTCTGGATGCGGATGAATTTCTGCTGAACTGCCCGTCCGGTACGATAGACCTTCGCAAGGGCATCCGCAGTCTGCGTGACCATGACCCGGAAGACTTCATTACCAAGCAGACCGCTGTTGACCCCGGAAAAGACGGAGCGGATATCTGGCAGGATGCTCTGAACACTTTCTTCCAGAACGATGCTGCCCTTATCGACTATGTGCAGAAAATCGTAGGCCTTTCCGCAGTGGGCAAGGTCTATGTGGAGGCACTTATCATTGCCTATGGCGAAGGCAGAAACGGCAAGTCTACCTTCTGGAATGTGGTGTCGAGAGTCCTTGGCACCTATAGTGGCAATATCTCTGCCGATATGCTGACGGTAGGATGTCGCAGAAATGTAAAGCCGGAACTTGCCGAGGCAAAGGGGAAAAGACTGCTCATTGCTGCCGAGCTGGAAGAAGGCATGAGACTCAACACATCCAATATTAAGCAGCTTTGCTCCACGGATGAAATCTATGCAGAGAAGAAATACAAAGATCCATTCTCCTATGTTCCTACCCATACGCTGGTGCTTTATACCAATCACCTGCCAAAGGTCGGTGCAATCGATAAGGGTACCTGGCGAAGACTCATTGTGATTCCCTTCGGTGCCAAGATCGAGGGCAGTTCGGATATCAAGAACTATGCAGACTATCTGTTTGAGAAGGCCGGCGGTGCGATTTTGTCCTGGGTGATTGAGGGCGCAAAGAAGGTCATTGCCGATGACTTCCATATCACCGCCCCGCAGAAAGTCCAGGAGGCTATCGATGCCTATAAGGAAAACAATGACTGGATGAGTGCGTTTTTAAATGAACGCTGCGAGATCGATAAGTCCTATGTTGCCAAATCCGGGGAGTTTTACAACGAGTACCGTTCCTTCTGCCTGCAGGTGGGTGAGTTCGTTCGCAGTTCCGCAGATTTCTATACTGCGCTGGAATCCTTCGGCTTTGAACGGTACAGGGACAGAAAAGGCAGATATGTCAAAGGTGTAAGACTGAAGACAGAATTTGACTAGGAGTCCTGAACCCCGTGGTGACACACTATGACAAGATATTACCTAACTTTTCTATATAGCCTAAAAAAACAAGTCTATAGAAAAGTATGGAAAATACCCGTCTATGTGTGTCACCACCCAATATTAAGCCGTGATGGAGGTGCGGAATATGCGTGAAAAAGAAGTCGAGCAGGCCCTTGTCCGCTCCGTCAGGAAAGTGGGTGGGCTTTGCATGAAGTTTACTTGTCCGGGCATGGACGGTGTGCCGGACAGACTGGTGCTTCTACCTTTTGGGAAGTGTGCCTTTGTGGAATTAAAGGCTCCCGGTAAAAAGCCGAGGCCATTACAGATACGAAGAATGAAACAGATTACCGCTCTTGGTATTCCCTGCTATGTGATTGATGCCAAAGAGCAGATAGGAGGTGTAATTGATGCAATATCATCCCCATGATTATCAGACCTATGCGACCAACTTCATATTGGAACATCCGGTGGCGGCAGTGCTTTTAGAAATGGGACTTGGAAAAAGTGTCTGCACCCTGACTGCCATCTATGAACTGATGCTGAACCGTTTTGAAGTGGAAAGCGTTCTGGTCATTGCACCTCTTCGGGTAGCAAGGGATACATGGCCTGCGGAGATTGAAAAATGGGATCACTTAAAAGGTCTTACTTATTCGGTGGTCATCGGAACAGAGGCTGAAAGGATAGCTGCCTTAAACAGACCCACCCACATCTACCTCATTAACAGAGAAAATGTGGACTGGCTCATTTCAAAGAGCGGCATTCCCTTTGATTTCGATATGGTGGTCATTGATGAACTTTCCTCATTCAAATCCTACTCAGCCAAACGATTCAAGAGCCTGCTGAAAGTTAGACCAAGGATAAAAAGGATGGTGGGACTTACGGGGACGCCATCCAGTAACGGGCTGATGGATCTGTGGGCAGAATTTCGAATCCTGGATATGGGGCAAAGGCTCGGTCGGTACATAACGAACTATCGAATTATGTTCTTTGTGCCGGATAAGCGGAATCAGCAGATGATTTTTTCCTATAAGCCAAAGCCGGGAGCGGAGAAACTTATCTACCAGCTGATTTCGGATATTACGATTTCCATGAATTCGGCAGATTTTCTGAAAATGCCTGAATGTGTGATAAACGAAGTTCCGGTGGTGCTTTCTGAAAAAGAAAGAAGTCTTTATGAGGAAATGCGTGATGAGATGGTCATTTCCCTGGAAGAGGAAGAAATCGATGCGGTAAATGCAGCGGCTCTTTCCGGGAAACTTCTGCAGATGGCAAACGGTGCTGTCTATACCGAAGATAAGGAAATCGTGAAGATCCACGACCGCAAACTGGATGCTTTGGAAGACCTCATCGAAGGTGCAAACGGCAAACCCGTTCTGATTGCCTACTGGTATAACCACGATTTGCATAGAATCAAGGAACGGTTTAAGGTCCGTGAGATAAAGACCTCCCAGGATATCAAGGACTGGAATAAAGGCGAGATACCTGTTGCCATGATACATCCTGCGAGTGCCGGACATGGACTGAACCTGCAAAGCGGTGGCAGCACCCTTGTGTGGTTTGGACTTACCTGGTCTTTGGAACTGTATCAGCAGACCAATGCCAGACTCCACCGCCAGGGTCAGACGGAAACAGTGGTCATACACCACATCATTGCAAAGGACACCATCGATAAAGATGTGATGAAAGCACTTCGTAGAAAAGAGAAAACACAGTCCGACCTTATCGATGCTGTCAAAGCAAGGCTTCGGAGGTGATGCTTATGGCTGACCCTTATGAAAGCCTTGCAAATGCCATTATTACAACAGCTGCCAAGGACTATATGGCAGCGTTAAAGATACTGAAAAAATCACCCGCAAATGTAAATGCCAAAAGTACCGTGACTGAGTGTGAGCGTTTCTTTCGTTCCTCCTGGTATGCGGCACTTACAATCATGGATAGTGAATTCCTTATACGAAGACTGAGAGAGGAGGCTTTGAAAAAATGACCGCAAAGGAATATTTAAGACAGGCCTACCGCCTGAACGAGAGAATTAACTCCCATATCGAGGAACTGGAAAACCTGCGTGACCTTTCCACCCGCATCCAGGGAGTCAGCTACGGATAACATATTCCTTCTCCCAACAGACCAACGGATGCTCCTTTCACAAAGGTGCTGTTTAAGATTATGGACTACCAGGAGAAAATCAATCATGAGATTGACCCCCTTGTTGACCTCAAGGCAGAGATGGAAGATGCTATCGAGAAACTGTCCAATGTGGATGAACGTCTTCTTCTCCGTTATAGATACCTGGATAACCATTCGTGGGAAGAAATCGGTGTGCTGTTAAATGCGTCTGTACGCACCGTGCATTGTACCCATTCTTCTGCACTGCAGAACTTTTCTGTGCCGGACTGAAAGTTGGCACACTTTGGCAGAGAATGGCACAGTCCTTATAGGTATAATGGTAGTATAGAAAACTGTATGATGAACGAAGCCTCAAGGGAGAAATCCCCTGGGGCTTTTGTTTTACCCGGAAGGAAGTGAGGACAGTGCCGAGAAGGCCGAAACGACCATGTTCACATCCCGGCTGTCCCAACCTGACTGATGGCAGGTTCTGCGAGGAACACCAGAAGGAAGAGAACAAACGATACGAACGCTATGACCGTGACCTCGCCATCAAACGCAGGTATGGACGAGCATGGAAAAGAATCAGGGACAGCTATGCTGCAAGCCATCCGATGTGTGAGGAGTGCTTGAAGAATGGTATCTATGTACCGACCGAAGAGATCCACCACAAGCTGCCGTTATCTCAAGGCGGCACTCATGACAGAGAGAATCTCATTGCACTTTGCAAGTCCTGTCATGCAAGAATCCACGCCAAGAGCGGTGACAGATGGCACAATGCATGACCCCAGGGGCGGTAGAAATCTCTACGCATTAAGATCCCGGGGAACGGCGCGAGGGTCACACGCGCAAAAATTGCTATTCAAAGGGCCTATAAGGAAAGGTCCCGTGAGGAGGTGAAAATCGAGTGGCAAAAGACGGAACGATGAGAGGCGGTGCAAGACCCGGTAGCGGGCCAAAACGCAAGGCTCTGACAGAGAAAATCTCTGTGGGCAAGACTGCTACCGTCATCGACCTGCCAGATGCGTCCGAACTCACGGGTGTGGATATGCCCCCTGTGAAGGACTACATGAAAGCAAAGCAGAAAAGTGGGACAGATCTGTGTGCGGAAGAAATCTTCCAGGAAACATGGAACTGGCTCAAGAAGGTCGGATGCACCGAATATGTGAATACGCTGCTGATCAATCAGTATGCCATGAGCGTTGCAAGACAGATTCAATGCGAGCAGGCAATTTCGGAATATGGTTTCCTGGCAAAGCACCCAACGACCGGGGCGGCTTGCCAGAGTCCGTATGTATCCATGCTTCAGCAGTTCACAAAACAGGCAAACCAGTCCTGGTATCAGATTTACCAGATTGTAAAGGAGAACTGCTCCATTGAGTATACGGGAGCAACTCCGCAGGATGATGTAATGGAGCGCTTGCTGCGCGCCCGGAAAGGACACTGACTATGATTGAAAAAGTAAATCCATGCCACCCTGATAAAGTGGCAGACAGAATCGCAGGTGCAATCGTTGACCTGGTGTATAAAACAGAAAAAGATCCGAAGATTGCCGTTGAGGTACTCATCGGACACGGTGTCTGCTATGTAATCGTAGAAACAAGTGCAGACATTTTTGCAGAACAGATTAAGAGAATCGTCCACCGCATTGCCGGACAGATGGCTGTTATTTCTGACATCAAACCCCAGGATAAACATCTGGCGGATAATCAGGCGGATGGTTTCCGCTGCGGAGATAACGGCATCTTCAAAGGTGTGCCTTTGACGGATGAGGAGAAGAAACTCTCTGCAATTGCAAGGGATATCTACAAAGCTTATCCCTGTGATGGCAAGTACATTATGGATGGCGAGAGACTCATCATCTGCCAGAGTAATGCAAAGACGAAAGAACTTCGAAAGAAGTACCCGGGGGCAGATATCAATCCTATCGGTGACTGGACTGGCGGCACGGATGTTGATACCGGCGCAACCAACAGAAAGCTTGGTTCTGATATGGCACAGTCCGTCACGGGCGGCGGTCTGCATGGCAAAGACCAATCCAAGGCGGATGTATCCGTAAACATCCACGCATTTTTGAAGGCGCAGAAAACAGGCCAGCCTGTGGTGCTTTCCTGTGCCATCGGTGATGATACTGTGGATGGCATGCCTTATTCTGAAATCGTGGAAGAAGCAAGAGAGTACATCAACTCCCTGGGTGGATTTGAGAAATTTGCGGAATGGGGGTTGTTCTGATGGCAAAAACAACTACGGAGATGCAGCTTGTTCCGCTCTCCAAATTAGTACCATATATCAATAATGCGAGAACCCACTCCCCGGAACAGATTACAAAGCTGCGTTCCTCCCTGCGTGAGTTCGGCTTTGTAAATCCCGTTATCATCGACCGTGACTATGGCATCATTGCCGGACACGGCAGAGTGATGGCTGCCAAGGAAGAAGGCATTGAGGAAGTTCCTTGCGTGTTTGTGGATTACCTTACCGAAGCACAGAAGAAAGCCTACATCATTGCGGACAACCGATTTGCCCAGGATGCAGGATGGGATGAGGAACTCTTGAGAATCGAGATTGAAGCCTTGCAGGGCATGGACTTCGATGTGGGGCTGACAGGCTTTAACGATGATGAGATTGCTGACCTTTTCGCAGGAGATGATAAGTCTGAGGCAGAAGACGATGATTTCGATTTGTCCGCCGCCCTTGAGAAGGCGTCCTTTGTACAGCGTGGGGATATCTGGACGGTCGGCAGGCACCGTCTTATGTGCGGTGATGCCGCATCCGCTGAAGATGTAGCCGCTCTTATGGATGGTAAGAAAGCCAACCTCATTGTAACAGACCCGCCTTACAATGTGGCCTTTGAAAGTTCCGATGGACTTTCCATCAAGAACGATAAGATGGCAAATGACAAGTTTTATGAATTTCTGCTTTCGGCATTTCAGAACATGGCGGCGAACCTGGAAAAAGGCGGTGCAGCTTATGTGTTCCATGCCGATACGGAAGGACTCAATTTCCGCAAGGCATTTGTGGATGCAGGTTTCCATCTTGCCGGATGCTGCATCTGGGTGAAAAACAGTCTGGTGCTTGGACGATCCGATTACCAATGGCAGCATGAACCCGTCTTGTACGGTTTCCTTCAGAACGGCAAGCATTACTGGAGCAAGAACGCAGGAAGAAACCAGACTACCATCTGGAATTTTGACAAGCCGAAGAAAAACAAGAATCATCCGACTTCAAAGCCCCTTGACCTTCTGGCATATCCCATTGGCAATTCCAGTCAGGAAAATGCCATCGTCATTGATACCTTTGGCGGCAGCGGTTCTACCCTGATGGCATGTGAGCAGACCAACCGCATCTGCCACACGATGGAACTGGATGAGAAGTATGCATCTGTTATCTTACGCAGATTCGTGGAAGATGGCGGTGACCCTGACAGCGTATATGTGATCCGAAACGGAGAGAAATTTATGTACTCCGACCTTGTAAAAGAGGTGGAGGTCAAAGATGAATAAGGACAGATTGACCCTCGGCAGCCTGTTTGACGGCTCCGGGGGTTTTCCATTGGGCGGAGTGCTTTGCGGTATCGAGCCTGTGTTTGCATCGGAGGTCGAGCCGTTTCCAATCAGGGTGACCACAAAGCGCTTTCCCAATATGAAACACACGGGTGATGTAAGTAAGCTGGACGGAGCAAGCCTTCCTCCTGTTGATATCATCACTTTCGGAAGTCCGTGCCAGGATATGTCTGTGGCCGGCAAGCGAGCGGGTTTGGATGGTAGCCGTTCCAATCTTTTCTATGAAGCCATCCGAATCGTAAAGGAAATGAGGTGCGCAACCAATGGAAAATATCCAAGATTTATCGTTTGGGAAAATGTCCCCGGTGCCTTCTCCTCAAACAAGGGTGCAGACTTCAAAGCGGTTCTTGAGTCCGTATGTTCAGTCAAAGCCGATTCCGTTTCTATCCCTGTCCCTCCGAAAGGAAAATGGACAGGAGCAGGACACATTGATGTGGCAGACGGATTCGATATTGCCTGGCGAACAGTCGATGCTCAGTATTGGGGAGTACCCCAGAGAAGAAGACGTATCTATCTTGTCGCAGATTTTAGTGGCGGATGCGCCGGAAAAATACTATTTGAGTCAGAAGGCTTGTCGGGGTATCCTCCGCAGGGCTTCTGCCCGTGGAAAGGAACTGCCGGAACTTTTGAAGAGAGCCTTGGAGAGACAGGCAGCACAATCTGCTTAAATGACCAGGGCGGCAATCGCATGGATGTGACGGAAGATGTAACATGTACCCTTCGTGCCGAGAGCCATCATCCTCCGCTTGTGTTTGAGAACCACTCACAGGACAGCCGATACACAGGCCCCCTTGATGTGGCACAAACTGTGCTTTCTACATTTGGAACCGGCGGCAATAATCAGCCCTTTGTGGTGCAGACACCGAAAACGCTGAAGATCCGTTCCGGCTGTGAAGGCGGTGGGAAAGGCGCACTCATCCAGGAGAACCTTTCCGCTACGCTTTCCTGCAACAATGACCAGACTGTTTTCGTTCCTGTTGCCTATGGCATCTGTGCCAAGGACAGCAACTCCATGCGTTCAGACAATCCCAGGAGCGGATTCTATGAGGCGGATACTTCAAGATGTCTTGACCAGAACGGTGGCAATCCAAACTGCAACCAGGGCGGCATTGCTGTTGTTTCCGTGCAGGGTTCCATGATTGGAAGAAAGGACGAGAACGGTCCCCAGGGCGATGGGATCAATGAAGATGTCAGTTTTACCTTAAATACCATCGACCGCCATGCCGTTGCCTATGGCATCGACAGGGCAGCCTTCAATCAGGGCAAAAACGCACAGTACGGATTTGCTGTGAAGGAAGAAACGCAGCCTACGATGGTGGCAAAAGGCTCCGGTGCAGTAGCAGCACCGACTTTTTCCAGCAGCAAGGCATCCTTCTTCACATCTGCAGAGGAAGAACTGGCAAACACCTTGGTGGCAACAGACTGGAAAGACCCTCCCGTGGTCAACGACATGGACGCAGACCTTGAGTATATCGTCCGCCGCCTTACTCCGACCGAGTGTGCAAGGTTGCAGGGATTTCCTGACTGGTGGTGTGATGGTCTTGGCACAAAAGTACCGTCCGAAGAGGAACTTACAAAGTGGATGGACATCTTTGAAACCTGGCGTCTGATTGAGGGCAAGTCCTCCAAGCAGAAGACGAAAAAGCAGGTCTTCAAATGGCTGCAGAGCCCGCATTCCGATTCTGCGGAATATAAGATGTGGGGCAACGGCGTAGCCCTTCCCAATGTCTGCTTTGTGCTTTCCGGCATTGTGTACTATACCCAGAATCCTCCTGAAAATTAAGGCAATTATCTCTACAGAATCGCTGAGATTATACTTGCTATTACAGCCATTCAGAGTGATATATGTAGTACCAAATTAAAGGAGGTACATTCAATGGAATTACATTTTAACGCTACAAAGGAAAGCAGAAAAGCAATGGTCAAAGCTATCAGCAATGAACTTGGAATCAAGGCGAAATACCTGGGTGTTCCAAGCTGCGCTTACCAGGTCGGAGATTACCGCATCGAAAAAGACGGAACCTTGATTCTCGAGAACGAAAACATCGAGGAACGTTCCAAAATCATCGATGCCTGCGTGATGGCAACGGGAATCACACCTTCCGAATGGGAGAAAAACACAGAGCAGGAAGAAACGGCAGAAATTGCCGAACCTGCTGAGAGCGAAAGCACAGGTCTTACGGTTTCCCTTCCCCTGGATAAGGTGATGGTCGGAAACCTCACAAGACTTCTGGAGGTCAAGGGTCAGCTGATCAAGAAGGCGCTTGACATCAGCGAACTGCCGATTGAGGTCGGTGAGGATGCCATTTCCTTCTCCTGGTTTTCCAAATTGCCGGATTCAGATACCGCAAGAGCCTACACCAACTTCATTGCAGCCCTTTGCAAAATGAGCAAGGAGCAGAAACGAATCACCGCCAGCGAAAAGGAAGTGGAAAATGAAAAGTATGCATTCCGCTGTTTCCTTTTGAGACTCGGATTTATCGGTGCGGAATACAAAACCGACCGCAAGATTCTGCTTCAGAACCTTTCCGGGTCTTCCGCATTCAAAAGCGGTGCAAAGAAAGGTGGTGAGGAGGCATGATGTTCCCTGCAAGAGCAATCGTAGAGCGAATCAAAAAAGAGTACCCGAAAGGCTGCCGTGTGGAACTCATTCACATGGATGACCCATACAGAACGATGCCGATTGGACTTAAAGGTACAGTCAGTTGTGTGGATGATACCGGAACGATTCATGTAGACTGGGACAACGGCTGCCATCTTGGTGTGGTGTACGGTGAAGATAGCTGCAGGAGGGTCAGCCATGAAGATTAAAGAGCAAATCCTCGCAGTCCGGGACACTGGGCTTACCAATATGTTCGATACCAGGGCGGTGCAGGTCATTGCAAACGAGATGGGGTTCTACGAACTGGTCATCTTCTTGGAAGAACACAAGAAAGAATATGTTGAGTTCGTGATTTACGGAAAGGACGGTGTTCTCGATGTGGAGTGAAGGGACGATAGGAATCCCAAATAAGGACGGAGGCTACACGGCTGCTCACTATTGGGTCAAGCACTATGAAGAGCCGAGTGAGTTTGGCATCAACGGCGGCAGGATTTCCAAGCTGATGATTAAGATAAACGGTGTAGTTACCGCTAATTATGACAGAGGATGGGACATCAAGCCGGATGAAGACTTACCGACACAGATGGCTTATTGCATCCTATTAAACAAATACAACTAATTTTTATGAACTGAAGATTCAGCAGGACGGTCCCCGTGAGGGGCTGTTCCTCGTATACGGCAGTCGCAGTGATGCGGCTATTTTTATGCCAAAGAAAGGAGTGACGGCACTTGCGGAAACTGAAAAAGTACAAATCTACGAAGTTCATAGCGAAGGATTCCCACTATGATGCGGATGCCGCAGACTTTGCTGTGGCATTCATTGAGAGCCTTTGCCATACCAAAGGCACCTGGGCGGGAAAGCCATTTGAACTCATTGACTGGCAGGAGCAGATCATACGGGACATTTTTGGAACGCTCAAGCCAAACGGATACAGGCAATTCAATACCGCCTATATCGAGATACCAAAGAAACAGGGCAAGTCAGAACTTGCGGCTGCGGTGGCACTTCTGCTTACCTGCGGTGACGGAGAGGAACGAGCGGAAGTATATGGCTGTGCGGCCGACCGACAGCAGGCATCCATCGTGTTTGAGGTTGCCGCCGACATGGTTAGAATGTGTCCGGCACTATCCAAGCGAGTCAAGATTCTTGCCTCGCAGAAACGAATCATCTATATGCCGACCAACAGCTTCTACCAGGTACTTTCCGCAGAAGCCTACAGTAAGCACGGCTTTAACATCCACGGCGTTGTGTTCGATGAGCTGCATACGCAGCCGAACCGAAAGCTGTTTGATGTCATGACCAAGGGTTCGGGTGATGCCCGTATGCAGCCGTTGTACTTCTTAATCACAACAGCAGGAACGGATACCAATTCCATCTGCTATGAAACACATCAGAAAGCCAAGGACATTCTGGAAGGAAGAAAGATCGACCCTACCTTTTACCCCGTTATCTACGGAGCGGATGAGAGTGATGACTGGACTGATCCAAAGGTATGGAAGAAAGCAAATCCATCCCTGGGCATTACGGTTGGCATTGACAAGGTAAAGGCAGCCTGTGATTCTGCCAAGCAGAATCCCGGCGAGGAGAATTCCTTCAGACAGCTGAGACTTAATCAGTGGGTGAAACAGGCAGTTCGCTGGATGCCGATGGAGAAATGGGATAAATGCTCTTTTGCAGTGAGTGAAGATGACCTGGAAGGCCGTGTATGCTACGGCGGACTTGACCTTTCCAGTACAACAGATATCACGGCATTCGTTCTGGTATTCCCACCACTGGATGAATAGGACAAGTTCTGCATCCTTCCATACTTCTGGATACCGGAAGAAACCCTGGAACTGCGAGTCCGAAGGGATCATGTTCCCTACGATGTTTGGAAATGGCAGGGGTATCTGCAGACTACGGAGGGCAATGTAGTCCATTATGGATATATTGAGCAGTTCATTGAAAAACTCGGTGAGCGTTTCAATATCCGTGAGATTGCATTCGACCGCTGGGGTGCTGTTCAGATGGTACAGAACCTGGAAGGCATGGGATTTACGGTAGTACCTTTCGGACAGGGCTTTAAGGATATGTCACCGCCTACCAAGGAACTGATGAAACTGACCTTGGAACAGAAACTTGCCCACGGCGGACACCCGGTTCTTCGTTGGATGATGGACAACATCTACATCCGAACAGACCCAGCCGGAAACATCAAGGTGGACAAAGAGAAATCTACAGAAAAGATAGACGGAGCGGTAGCCACTATCATGGCACTTGACAGAGCCATCCGCTGCGGTAACCAAGTCACGGAAAGCGCCTATGACCACCGTGGCATTTTGTTTATTTAGAAAGGCTGGTGAAGCATATGGGACTATTTGATGTTCTATTTCGGTCAAGGGATAAGCCTGTGACCGACAGCATAAACGGCAGCGGATACCGATTCCTGTTCGGCGGCAGTACCTCAGGCAAGTGGGTCAATGAACGGTCGGCCATGCAGATGACGGCAGTGTATTCCTGCGTAAGGATTCTGTCCGAGGCGGTAGTGGGACTTCCGCTTCATCTGTATCGGTACAACAAGGATGGCGGTAAGGAAAAAGCTATCGACCATCCTCTGTACTTCTTGTTGCATGATGAGCCGAACCCGGAAATGATATCCTTTGTGTTCCGGGAAACCCTTATGACGCATCTCTTGCTTTGGGGAAACGGATACGCACAGATCATCCGAAACGGCAAAGGCGAAGTGGTAGCACTTTACCCTCTGATGCCCGACAGAATGACCGTAGATCGTGATGACAAAGGAAGGCTCTACTATGAGTATCGAGTATCCGATTCCGATGCACCGACTATGAAGGACGGCACGGTAAGGCTCAAGCCTTCCGATGTGCTGCATATTCCCGGTCTTGGCTTTGACGGACTGGTTGGATATTCACCAATCGCAATGGCGAAAAATGCCATAGGACTTGCCATCGCAACGGAAGAATACGGTGCCAAGTTCTTTGCAAACGGAGCAACACCGGGTGGTCTTTTGGAATATCCCGGAACAGTCAAGAACCCGGATGCCGTAAGAGAGTCGTGGGAGAAAGGTTTTTCTCAGAACAACTCCCACAAGATTGCCGTCCTTGAGGAAGGCATGAAATACACACCGATTTCCATCTCTCCGAACGAAGCACAGTTCTTGGAGACAAGGAAATTCCAGATTAATGAAATTGCCCGAATTTTCAGAGTGCCGCCGCATATGGTCGGTGACCTTGAAAAATCGAGTTTTTCTAATATTGAGCAGCAGTCACTCGAATTTGTGAAATACACGCTTGAACCCTGGCTTATGCGCTGGGAACAGGCTATGGCAAGAGCCTTATTCACACAGGAAGAGAAGACTGCTTTTTTTATCAAGTTCAATGTGGATGGACTTCTGCGCGGTGACTATGCAAGCCGTATGTCCGGCTATGCCACTGCAAGACAGAACGGCTGGATGAGCGCCAACGATATCCGTGAACTTGAGAACCTTGACCGCATCCCCGCTGAACTTGGCGGAGATCTGTACCTCATCAACGGCAATATGACAAAGCTGGAAGATGCAGGTCTGTTTGCAAATAAGAAATCTGACGGAGAGGAGGAAAAATCCGATGAAGAAGTTTTGGAACTGGAAGAGTCAGACCGTGACGAATCAGGAAACGAAGGAACAGACGGTGGAGAGAAGACTGTTCCTAAACGGCACCATCGCAGAAGAGAGCTGGTTTGATGACGATGTCACACCACAGCTTTTTCGTGATGAGTTAAATGCCGGGAGTGGAGACATCACGGTATGGATCAACAGTCCGGGCGGTGACTGCGTAGCAGCTGCCCAAATCTACAATATGCTGATGAACTACAAAGGCAATGTGACTATCAAAATCGATGGCATCGCAGCCAGTGCCGCAAGTGTTATCGCAATGGCAGGCACAAAGGTCATCATGTCTCCGGTTTCCATGATGATGATCCATAACCCGGCAACGGTGGCCTGCGGTGATTCTGCGGATATGCAGAAAGCTATCGCAATGCTTGATGAGGTGAAGGAGTCCATCATCAATGCCTATGAGATCAAGACGGGACTTAGCCGTGCCAAGCTGTCTCACCTCATGGATGCCGAAACCTGGATGGATGCCAATTCCGCAGTTGAGATGGGATTCGCTGATGAAATCATGCAGACAAATGTTTTTGACAGCATCGAAGTCCCAAAGGTCAGCATGGTATTCTCCCAGGCTGTCGTAACTAATTCCCTTATGGACAAGCTGTCTGCAAAATGCCGCATTCAGCCAAAGTCCGAACCCACAAACAAAGTATCTGCCGACTCCCTGATGGAACGGTTAAATCTGATGAAAAACTGGAGGTAAATTACAATGAGCAAGATTTTAGAAATGCGTGAGAATCGCAAAAAGGCATGGGAGGCTGCAAAGGCCTTCGTAGAAACCAAGCATGACAAGGACGGTCTGCTTTCCGAGGAGGATGCAAAGACCTACGCTGAGATGGAAAAGAAGGTGCAGGCATATGCTGCGGAGATTGAGCGTATGGAGCAGATGGAGGCTATGGAGGCGGAAATGAACCGTCCCGTAAATACTCCTATCGTGACCAAGCCTGTATCCGATAAGCAGATGCCCGAAAAGAAAGGCCGTGCAGCGGATGCCTATAAGGCGGCCATGCTGGATGCACTTCGTTCTGGCTTTAAGCGTGTGAGCAATGTTCTGCAGTAAGGTGTAGACACCGATGGTGGTTACCTTGTTCCCGAAGAGTACGACAACAGACTCATAGATGTTTTGGATGAAGAGAACATCATGCGTAAGTTGGGCACCCACATTACCACTTCCGGCGAACACAAGATCAACATCGCAGCTACCAAGCCTGCCGCATCCTGGATTGAGGAAGGCGGTGCATTGTCTTTCGGTGATGCCACTTTTGACCAGATCCTTATGGATGCCCACAAGCTCCATGTTGCCATTAAGGTGACTGAGGAGCTTCTGTATGACAATGCTTTCGGCTTGGAGAATTACATCATCACCAAGTTCGGTAAGGCACTTGCCAATGCCGAAGAGGATGCCTTCTTAAACGGTGACGGTGTGGGCAAGCCTCTCGGTCTGTTCGCTGCATCCGGCGGTGGTCAGATTGCAGAGACTCTTACTGCGGCCATCAAGGCAGATGACATCATCAACCTGGTATATGCCCTTAAGCGTCCTTACCGCAAGAATGCTTCTTTCATTATGAATGACAAGAACATTGCAGCTATCCGTAAGCTGAAGGACAACAACGGTGCCTATATCTGGCAGCCTTCCGCACAGGCCGGTGAGCCTGACAGTCTCTTTGGTTATCCTGTTCATACTTCTGCATATGCACCGGAAGATGCCATCGCATTCGGTGATTACAAGTATTACAACATCGGTGACCGTGGCACCCGTTCCTTCAAGCAGCTGACTGAACTTTTCGCCGGAAACGGTATGATCGGCTATGTTGCCAAGGAACGTGTGGACGGCAAGCTTATCCTCCCTGAAGCTGTCCAGATTCTGAAACTTAAGAGCGAGTAATCAAATTCATCATGGGGTCATTCTCTTCGGAGGGTGACTCCTGATTTTATGGGAGGTAGATATTTCTATGACAATTACATTAGAAGAAATGAAGAACTACCTCCGGGTAGACTTCGAGGATGATGACAGGCTGATTGAAGGACTGATCCGTTCCGGGCAAAAGATGTGCATGGATATATTAAGAACCGATGACCCTGCGGCATTGGAAAATCCTGATGCTAGGGCAGCTGTCCTTTATGCTGCTGCATATCAGTACGAACACCGTGAGGAGGCTGACTATCATGCGCTGATGCTTTCACTTCGCGCCATGCTCTTTGGTGACCGCAAGGAGGTGTTCTGATGAAGATCGATTTACTGAATGTCCGTATTTTCATTTCCAGAAGCGAAGTGGTCACAGATGATATCGGTAACCATAAGAATGACTGGAAACCATATTATTCCTGCTATGCCACGGTTTCTTCAGAAGCCGGAAAAGAGATGACCCAGGCGGGCATGGTGGTGGATGATTCTTCGGTGGACTTTACCATCCGATATTGTGAAAAGGCAAAATCTATCAATACCACAGAATACCGAGTGGAGTTTAATGGTGAACTCTACAACATAGAGGGCGTTGACCATATGAACTACAAGAAGAAATCCATCAAGCTGAAGTGCAGGAAAGTGAGGCGGTAGGTATGGCATCAAACAGAGTGAAGATTGACTCTATGGCTGCTGCAATTATGGAGGGGCTTAAAGAGTATGCAGACCTTGCCACAGATGATGTGAAAAAAGCGGTAAAGAAGGCTGGCACGGAAGTTAAAAAACAGATATCGGAAACCGCGCCGCAGAAGTCCGGCAAGTACGCCAAGTCCTGGACGGTAAAGACCACGAAGGAAACATCCAATGCGCTGGAGGTTACCGTTCATTCCAGAAACCGCTATCAGCTGGCGCATCTTCTGGAACATGGCCATGCCAAGCGTGGCGGCGGCAGAGTTTCGGCAAGACCGCATATCGCAGCTGCAGAAGAGGCGGGCATTAAAAAACTGGAGCAAGAAATCGAAAGGAGTCTGAAATGAAAAGGATTGCAGAACTGATTAAAAGCATGGGACTTCCTTTCGCCTATGACCATTTTGCGGAGGGCGAATCTCCTGCGCCTCCGCTTATCTGTTACCTCACACCGGGCAGTGACAACTTCGCTGCAGACGGCAGAGCGTATTACAAGATCAATATTGTAAACATCGAACTGTACACCGATACTAAGGATCCATCGGTGGAGCAGAAGATTGAGTCGGTACTGGATGCAAACGACATCTTTTATGACAAGACCGAAGTGTGGATCGAATCCGAGAAGCTGTATGAGGTCCTTTATCAATTTGAAATGGAGGTAAACGAAAATGCCTAAGAAGAACAACAAGGTAAAATTCAATATCTGCAATGTTCATTATGCGCTTTTGAACATTGATGAGGCTGGTGAGATTACATTCGGCACTCCTGTTGCAATGCCTGGTGCGGTTTCCTTGTCCCTTGACCCTAACGGTGAGCCGAGCAACTTTTATGCAGACGGCTATGCCTATTACACCATCTCCAACAACATGGGGTATGACGGTGATCTGGAGCTTGCAATGGTTCCTGAATCCTTCCGTACCGATGTGCTGAAGGAACAGCTAGATGCCAATAAGGTCCTTGTGGAGAACGCAAATGTGGAGGCTGCCAATTTTGCACTTCTGTTTGAGTTTGATGGCGACGTGAAGAAAATCCGCCATGTTCTATACAAATGTAGTGCAACAAGACCTACTATCGAGTCCGCTACCAAGGAAGAGGAAATCGAGGTTAAAACCGAAAACCTCACCATCAAAGCAACTCCTCTTGCCAATGGCTATGTTAAGGCAAAGACAGGAGATGATACTACGGATTCCGTATATCAGAACTGGTACAAGTCCGTGTATATGCCTTCCGAGGCGGTAGCAGCGGCAGCAGAAACGCTTAAGTCTACAACTACCACTACCACAACTACAAAGTAAGGAGGTTTCATTATGAGCATGAAACAGAATATTGAGATTGACGGCAAGCAGGTGTCTTTTAAGGCATCTGCTGCGATTCCACGTATTTACCGCATGAAGTTCCATCGTGATATCTACAAGGATCTTCGTGCTTTGGAAAAGAGCATCGGTGATGGTACAGAGGAAAACTCCAACCTGGATGTTTTCTCCCTTGAGATGTTCGAAAATATTGCCTATGTCATGGCAAAACACGCAGACCCTTCTATCCCTGACACCCCAGAGGAATGGTTGGATGAGTTCAACACTTTCAGTATCTACCAGGTTCTTCCTAAACTCATCGAATTATGGGGATTGAATGTACAGACCCAGGTAGATTCTAAAAAAAACTTCGCCCAATTGACCGTGAAATGACAACTCCGTTGTTTCTGCTTCGCTGTGTACAGTTAGGATTATCCCTGCGTGATCTTGATCTTGTAACGATAGGCATGGTCAACGATATGTACGCAGAGAGCGGAAATGATGAGTACAAGGGTTATGCGACTCTCGCTACTCAGGAAGATATGGACAGATTCTAATGAAGGAGGTATCGCATGGCCAATAGGATTAAGGGTATCACTGTCGAAATCGGCGGCGATACCACGAAACTTCAGCAGGCACTAAAAGGTGTCAATTCAGAAATCAAGAATACACAGAGTCAGCTCAAGGATGTAGAAAAACTATTGAAGCTGGATCCCGGCAATACCGACCTACTTGCACAGAAGCATAAGCTGCTCGGACAGGCAGTGGATGAAACCAAACAGAAACTGCAGACGTTAAAGACCGCACAGGAGCAAGCAAACGAAGCCTTAAGGAATGGGACAATTTCACAGGAACAGTACGATGCCTTTCAGCGTGAAATCATAGAAACGGAACAGGAACTCAAACGCTTGGAGGAACAGGCAAACCAGTCTGCCACCGCTTTGCAGAAGATCTCTGCTACTGGTGGAAAGCTGCAGACGGTTGGCTCCAACATTGAGTCTGCCGGAAAGAAGCTGCTCCCGGTCACAGGGGCTGTTACTGCTCTTGGCACGGCAGCAGTTAAAACAGCATCTGACTTTGATTCTGCCATGAGCCAGGTGGCGGCAGTCTCCGGGGCAACCGGGAGTGATTTGGAGGCCTTAAGGAACAAAGCCCGTGAGATGGGTTCCAAGACAAAGTTCTCGGCATCCGAGGCGGCAGAAGCCATGAACTACATGGCAATGGAGGGCTGGAAGACAACAGATATGCTTGGCGGTATCGAAGGTGTTATGAACCTTGCTGCCGCATCCGGGGAAGATCTGGCTACTACATCGGACATCGTAACGGACGCTTTGACAGCATTTGGCTTGTCGGCAGATGATTCTGGGCATTTTGCAGATGTCCTTGCTGCGGCATCTTCAAACGCTAACACCAATGTTTCCATGATGGGTGAAACGTTCAAATATTGTGCGCCTATCGCAGGCGCGTTGGGTTTTTCTGTTGAGGATACGGCAGAAACTATCGGTCTGATGGCAAATGCCAGAATCAAATCCTCCTAGGCAGGTACATCCCTTCGTACCATCATGAATAACCTGACGGGTGAAGTTAAAATATGCGGTTCTTCTATTGGAAAGGTCACCATTGCAACCACCAATGCGGATGGTTCGATGCGTGGCCTTTCTGATATTCTGGCAGATTGTCGTACAGCTTTCAGTGGACTATCCGAATCTGAAAAAGCCGCGGCAGCAGAAACGCTTGTTGGCAAGAATGCCATGAGTGGTTTCCTTGCTCTAATGAATGCCGGAGAAGCGGATATCAATAAGCTGTCCGGGGCAATTGCAAACTGTGACGGCAAATCAGCGGAGATGGCTGCGACCATGCAGGATAACCTTGCAGGTCAGCTTCAGATTCTTAAGTCCCAGCTCGAGGAACTTGCCATATCCTTTGGTGAACTTCTGATGCCTGCGATTCGAGCAATTGTAGGTTGGATTCAGCAGTTCGTGGATTGGCTAAACAGTATGGGTGAAGGTACAAAGAAGGTCATCATGGTGGTTGCTCTGCTTGCGGCTGCCTTAGGACCGGTACTGATTGTAGTCGGTAAGGTCATCTCTGCGGTGGGTACGATTATGACCATCGTTCCGAAGATTGCATCCGCCATAAAGATTGTCCAGGGTGCATTCACAGCACTCAATGCTACGATGCTTGCAAACCCAATCGTGCTGATCATTGCAGCTATCGCAGCCCTTGTGGCGGCATTCATTTATCTTTGGAACAACTGTGAAGATTTCCGTCAGTTCTGGATAGATTTGTGGGAGAATATCAAAGCGGTGGCGGTTGCTATTTGGGAAGGACTCAAGGAGTTCTTTACAACGGCATGGACGGCTATTTCTAACACAGCACAGACAATTTGGAATGCCATTAAGGAATTCTTCTCGGGCCTTTGGGAAGGCATCCAGACTGTATTTACAACCGTGGTTACTGCCATTTCCACTTTCCTGGAAACAGCATGGAATGGAATCAAGACAGTAGCAGAAACGACATGGACTGCCATCAGCACAGCCATTTCCACCATCGTAACGGGAATTCAGACCTTCCTTACAACGGCATGGGATACGATTAAGACTGTGATTTCTACAGTCCTCGATGCCATCAAGACCACATTCACAACCATCTGGAATGCCATCAAGACGGTCATTACAACTGTGGTAAACGGTATCAAATCTACGATCACTTCCGTATGGAATAGTATCAAGTCCACAGTAACGAGCGTGGTAGATGCCATCAACTCTGCCGTAAGTTCCGCATTCAATGCTATGTGGAACGGTATCAAATCTACCATCAGCGGTATTTACAACACAATCAAGGGTGGATTCGATAAGGCAGTCGGTTATATCAAGGGACTGGCATCTGCCGCATTCAACTGAGGTAAGGACATCATCATGGGTATTGTTAAAGGCATCAAGTCCTGCATCGGTGCTATCGGTGATGCCGTAAGTTCCGTAGCAAACAAGATTCGTTCCTTCCTGCACTTCTCTGTGCCGGATGAAGGCCCTTTGACAGACTTCGAGTCTTGGATGCCGGACTTCATGAACGGTCTTGCAAAGGGCATCGAGAAAAGCAAAGGTGTGGTTGCAAAAGCGGTGGAAGGCGTATCCAGGGATATGGTCATCAGTCCGAATGTGCGAGCATCTTCTTTTGCAATGGAAGGAGCATCGAATGTTTCCTACCAGAACAATGCAAACATTGTTGGGGCAATCCGTGAGGCGTTTGCAGGAATCAATGTGAATAACGGAGATACGGTTATCCCGGTATATATCGGCGGTACGATGCTGGATGAGATCATAATCACCGCACAGCAGCGGGCAAACTTACGAAGTGGAGGTAGATAATGTGGCTTTTATTCAGTATTTAAGAATCAATGGAGAAGACTTGCCGCTCCCTACCTCTTACTCCTTTGACCTAAAGGATGTGCAGGCAGATTCCTCGGGAGAAACAGAGGCAGGTACTATGCAGCGTGATGTGATACGAAGCGGAGTGGTAAATATCCAGGTCAGCTTTCAGATGAGTGCAGCATGGCTGCAGAAGCTGTCCGCATTCAGAAAACTGCCGATTATGACAGTACGATATTTTGACAGCGAAACACTCGGATATAGGGAAACGCAGATGTATATCGAGGGCTTTAAGAGTTCCCTGGAAAAGGACACTTCCTATAAAAGCTTATGGAGCGTTTCCTTTAATCTGATTGAATACTAAGGGAGGGATTTCATGTATCCGGTTTCAGAATTATACAAACAGATGATAACAGAACCTTCCCGTAACTATTACTGGTCCGGAAAAATTGTGACAAAAGACGAAAGAGAGTATCCGTTCGAGAATAAGGATATTGTCAAAGGCTCAGGGTATATCACAAGGCAGTGTTCCGGCTCTTCCGAAATAGAACTGGGTACGGTATATGCCGCAGAACTTGGCATTTCTCTGTTTTCGGATATCGACCGCTATACCCTGGATGGGGCGAAGATTATATTGGATTTTCATTTGGCGCTTTCAGATGGTAGCGTTGAAACGGTGCCGATGGGTACCTTTTTTATTGCGGAGGCAAACCGTCATATCAAGACTTTGGAACTGAAAGCATATGATGCCATGCTGAACCTGGACAAGAACTTCAATAAGGGATTATCCAGTGCCTATCCTTATGAATTTCTTTCCCATTTGTCAAAAGCCTGCAAGGTGGAACTGGCACAGAGCGAAGAAGAAATTCAGAGTCTTACCAATGGTACAGAATTCTTTGGTATCTACCAAGAGAACGATATCGAAAGCTGGCGAGATTTTTTATATTACCTGGCACAGGCACTTGGCTGTTTCGCAACCATCGATCGATTTGGAAAGCTGATGCTTGTTCCGTACCAGAACACACCGACTAAGGTGGTGGACAGCAGGCATCGTTTTACCAGCAGCTTTTCGGATTTCGTGACAAGATACACGGCTATCAGTTCCACCAACAAGAAAACGGAAAAAGCAGAGTATTATGCGAATGATCCGGATGATGGACTGACTATGAATCTTGGCATCAATCCGCTTTTGCAGTTTGGTTTAGAAGAAACCAGGAAGAGAATCTTAAACGGTGTACTGGATGCCATCTGCGTAGTGGAATATGTGCCTTTCGATTCAGACACTATCGGTGATCCAGCTCTTGACCTTGGGGATATACTTCAGTTTACGGGTGGACAGGCAGACGAAACAAAGCGTTCTGCCATCACCGCCATTACCACAAAAATCAACGGAAAGCAGATAATCAAATGTGTCGGCAAGAACCCAAAACTTGCCGAAGCAAAAAGTAAGAACGATAAGAACATCACGGGTCTTATCAATTCCATCAGCGAAACAAGACAGAGTGTCTATACATTTACCAATGCCCTGGCACTGGATGCCGGAGAAGAAAAGCTGTCTATCATCAATATGGAATTTGCATCCGGGGATGAAACCAATGCGGAATTCCATGCACAATGCATTATGCAGGTTGCAAGCAATGCGGAGCAAAGAAGTGTCACAGCAGAAACTACGGTGGATCTTGGTGCTGCTGAAGATGCAGACGGCAATATAGTGGAAAATAAAAAGGTGCTTTCATTTCCTATCTCATGGAATGAAGATGGGAAGTCAGAGATCACCATTTACTATATGCTGGATGGACATGAAGTGGAACAGTTCCATCCGAAGGAAACTTGGCACAGCGGTACGCATCTGCTCAATTTGTATTATCCACTCATCGAGCTGGAGGCCAATCAGCTTCATACCTTTGAGGTACTGATTTCCATGAAGAATGGTACGGCACATATCGATGATCAGGATATCATGGCAACGATTACCGGACAGGGACTTGGTGTGCAGGAACGCTGGGATGGACGAATCGCGGCGGATGATACGCTGCAGAGGATTCCTTTTGCAGGTATGCCGACATTTACAATGCACGAAAATCTCACAGTACATTTCATTGCGCCAAAGGAAAGCGGAGTATCCGACCAATTAGGCAGTATTGCTCTTGGTGGAATGCCAATGTATACGCTGCATGACAGCATTCGTCTTTTCACACCGATTGTTCATGATGTGGTGGAAACTGCCGACCGCAAAAAGATGCGCTATGACAAGCAGTATGCGATAGATGAGGATCTCTTTATGCTCCGCAAGGATTATGCGATTTCCGGCGGCGTGGAATCTGACCTTAACAGAGGACGCATGACAAAGCTGGTGATTCCGACAGATGCCTTTGCGGAACTGACTGCAATCCGGGTTCTTCCGTTTGAAACTCTGCCATTTGTCAATAAGAATGTCCTCTATGTGGCAAATCTTGAACTGACGCACTATATGGAAATTGCAGATGGAACGGTGAAACTGAAGAATCATCTCACAGAAACAATCTATGGAACGGACATGGAGATCGACAGGGGCAGACTGGCTGTGTTCCCGTTGGGTCTTGATAACATGGAAACCATAGAAGAATTGGAGGTAAAAAATGGCTGATTACGGAACAATCGATGACATTCTAAGCACGACTGAGAATATGACCATTTTGCGAAATAACTCTCTGCAGGATGATGGCACAGACATGGTTGATGGAGTAGACTGGTTCAAATACAAAGGAAATATCGCCAGCAAATTATATGTCAGCGGCAACTCATGGATAGGATTTGGCGAAAATACAGAATATCTTCGTATCGTAAGACGAGATACGGATCTGATGGCGCTCCGCAGAGAGGAAGGTACTCTGTGGGGCGTTTATCGGTTCCTGCGTGTTCGCTGGGAAGGCTTTTCGGTTCATGGAAACCGAACGGAAGCAACAAGAATGAACTGGGACTGCCTCTTGTTTGATACCGGGGATATCTGTGTACGCTTTGATGTGATTCCTACCAATAGTAGCTATCTTGCGGAATCCAATCTTATCACAGGAAACGGTACAATCCCTTTCATCCCGCTCTCCGGGAAGATTATCTCCTTCAAGGCGCAGGATGAAAATGGAATGGGATTTGTATATCAGGATCATGCTCCGGCATTTCTTGATCCATATAACCGTAGATATTTGATTTCCGATGCGATGGGCAATCTTTATACCGTAGCGGAAGGTGCGCTCACCAAACTTGTAGAAACAAAGCTGACTGCAGAAGTCTTTGAAACATATGGTGTGCAGGATATTCCGGTGGGTGGGTTGTTCCTTTCTTTGAAAGACCCTGCAATTCTGTACTGGCATGATTCACAGAACAGATTTCCTCCGTTTAAGGTTTCCTACAGTGGTGTCCCTGTTCCCCAGGTATTCTATTCCGAGAATATCGATATGTCGGATTCTACCATCATCGGCATTGAGAAAGTCATCTGCGACTGCGATGACAATGTGCTGTTCGCCGTTTCTTTTGATGATGGTGAAAGCTGGTGGAGCTGTGTGGATTCCATGTGGGCAAAGCTGTCCGAGGAGAAATCCGGGATGTCAAAGGAGGCCCTTGAATCAATCAGTGTGGATTCCTGGGCAGAGAAGGCAATCACGGGACAGCTGAAATATCGCTTTATCATCAGCGGCGCAGACGGCTTTGTCAGATCTGTTACAACCGACTATTTGAATGTGGAGGAATGATTATGCTAAAAGGAAAAACTGTGATTGAGCTGACTGATGTAAAAACCGGTCAGAAAGAAATATATGAAGATACCAACATGGTTACTGAAGCAGTCGCAGATGTGCTGAATACAAATATTCGAGGGATGCTGTATGACAACACTTCTTTTAATGGCTCAAGCGGTGATGCATGGATGCTGCCGATTAAGAAGAACATTATGGGCGGAGTCCTTTTGTATCAAAATGAAATTGATGAGCGTGCAGATAATATCTATGCTCCACTGAATAATCCACTAATCGGCTATGCATCGGATGATGCCAACAATACAGAGGATATTCGCAGAGGAAACAGAAACCTTACAGAAAGCAAGGAAGTGGATGGAGGATACCGCTTTGTTTGGGATTTTGCAACTTCTCAGGCAAACGGTACGATTTCTGCCATCTGCCTTTCCAACACGCTGGCAGGAAAAGGAACGCAATACGCCGGAAACTATATGGTCAGGATTGGTTCATGGTCTGTGAATGTGAACAGTATTTACAAGCCATATCTTTTAAGAGACAATATGCGATCTTATATAAAAGAAGGATACCGTCTTGAAATGACTACTTATTACAATTCGACTCAGGCAACACTACGAAAGATAAAAGACGAATGTCTCCACGCAATGCTGCTGTCACGAACACTTACAGAATACCCGTTGGAAACCGAGGAAGAAACGAAAATCGAGCTGGGGCATTATCCTTTCTATTACCATTACACAGGCGGCAGCAAGGACGGAACGGATGAGCCATACAGCACCAGTGCTGATGTTAGAAATTATTTGTTTCATGCTGCTGATGGAAAGTGGTACGGTTTGGTAAGACGTGATAATCGCAAATACAGTTATTCCAGCGGCAGCAGAGAATATTATGACCATGTAAATTATGAATGGTTCATGGATACCATCGACGGGAATAAATGCACCACACAGAAAATCGTTGCTCCCAGTGACATCAGTGAATTCTATAGCTTTGGTATGAGCGGAAAATGGCTCATGTGCTATACAGGCAATAAAGTATATCGCATTGATACCACAAACGTTGCAAACATTGAGCTGGTGCCGAATATCACCTATACTTCGTCAAGCATTTGGACCTATATCGTAGATGATGACATCGTGATTAATGGTTGGTATTTCCTTGACGGCGAGCCGAAACTTTATGTCAGAGATACACCGGATGCGAGTTCTGTGGCATGGGGACGGAGTCAAATGAGCAGATATAAGACCTATGCTATCAGAGAATGGATGTATCGATATTCCGAATATACTTTGTACCGAGAACTATATTTATTTACACCTTATCTTGCAACCATCAACAATCTTGGATTTCCGGTTATTAAGACTGCAGATAAGACCATGAAGATCACATACACGATTACAGAGGAATAAACCTTTTCGAATCAAGCATCTCTTCGGAGGTGCTTTTTTCATACCAATTTTTAAGAAATGGAGGAACAACATTATGAAAGAATTCTGGAACAGTATTCAACTTGTATTTGCAGGCATCGGCGGCTGGCTTGGATACTTCCTTGGCGGCTGTGACGGCCTGCTCTACGCACTGCTTGCCTTTGTGGTTATCGACTACATCACAGGCGTCATGTGTGCAATTGCAGACAAAACCCTCTCCAGTGAGGTGGGCTTTAAGGGCATCTGCCGCAAGGTGCTGATTTTCTTGCTCGTGGGCATTGCCAATGTGCTGGATGTGCAGGTCATCGGGACAGGCAGTGTGCTGAGAACCGCAGTGATTTTCTTTTACATTTCCAATGAGGGTGTAAGCCTTCTGGAGAATGCAGCGCACCTTGGTTTGCCTGTGCCGGAGAAAATCAAAATCGTATTAGAACAGCTCCATGACAGAGCAGAAAGCGAGGATAAATAATATGGGATATACAAACAGTTCCTTGGTGGCCTACACCAAACTCAGTCCGAACCATTCCGAACAGCGTACCCACAGCATCGACCGCATCACGCCGCACTGCGTGGTAGGTCAGCTGTCCTGTGAGAGCATCTGCGGATGCTTTACCAGTCCGTCCAGACAGGCAAGCTGCAACTATGGCATCGGCAAGGATGGTCGCATTTCTCTCTGTGTAGAAGAGAAAAACCGCAGTTGGTGTTCTTCTTCCAATGCTAACGATCAACGTGCTGTAACTATCGAGTGCGCCAGTGATATGTCCGAGCCGTATGCGATGAACAGTGCTGTCTATGATTCCCTCGTCAAGCTCTGCACGGATATCTGTAAGCGTAACGGTAAGAAGAAACTCTTATGGTTTGCTGATAAAAATAAGACATTAAATTATGCATCGAAATCTGATGAGATGGTGATCACTGTCCACAGATGGTTTGCGAACAAGTCCTGTCCGGGTAACTGGCTCTATGCAAGGCTTGGCGATCTGGCGGCAAAGGTCACAGCCAATCTTGGCGGCAGCTCTGCTGCACCATCTGCTCCGGCAACGGGACTCTATCGAGTGCGGAAGTCCTGGGCAGATGCAAAGTCGCAGAAGGGTGCGTTCAAAAGCCTTGATAATGCCAAGAAATGTGCTGCCAATAACAACGGTTATGCCGTTTTTGGTGCCAATGGCACACAGGTCTATCCAGTGGCTTCAGCAAAGAAATCTGTGGATGCCATTGCTCATGAAGTGATTCAGGGCAAATGGGGCAACGGATCAGACCGCAAGCAGAAACTGACAGCGGCAGGCTATGATTATTCTGCGGTGCAGAAGCGTGTCAATGAACTGCTCAGATAACTGAATAACCACATAGCAGTAATGCCCATCGAGGAGTTGATTCCTTGGTGGGCATATTTTTTTGCCTTCAAGGGGGTTCGATTCAGCCTGTCTTTTCGCATATAGGCAGAGGGAACATTTCCGCTGTTTTAAAGATTGGAGGGATCGAAATGGAAGTACAAAGAATAGAAAACTTTAAGATACCGAATGCCGTGGTACATGAGATTACACAGGAAGAGTTGCAGCGAGATTTTGACTATTACAGAGCGCAGAAAGTGTTGGAAACCATGTTTATGTTCGGCATGATTTCAGTGGATGAATTCCACAAAATATCGGCTGTAAACCACAAAACTTTCTCACCGTTTCTGGCGGAGATTATGGGCTAAATGACTTGCTATTTCTGCGATAGTACGGGAATATGTCACTGCCCAAGAAGCGAGGTGAGTTGATGAAAAAGATAACAAAAATCGAGACAAATGAAGCCCTGGCTGAGAAGAAAAAATTGAAGGTTGCTGCCTACTGCCGAGTATCTACGGCAAGTGATGAACAACTTATCAGCCTTGAAGCACAAAAGGCACATTATGAAAGCCACATCCGCGCCAATGACGAATGGGAGTATGTAGGCCTTTATTATGATGAGGGTATCACGGGTACCAAAAAGGATGTTCGTGCCGGACTTCTTTCCATGATTGCTGACTGTGAGGCCGGTAAGATTGAATTTATTATTACCAAGTCCATCAGCCGATTTGCCCGTAACACTACGGATTGTCTGGAGATGGTACGAAAACTGACAGATCTGGGCATTTCCATTTTCTTCGAGAAGGAGAATATTAACACGGGTTCAATGGAGAGTGAACTGATGCTTTCCATTTTGAGCAGTCTGGCAGAAAGCGAATCGGTATCCATTTCCGAAAACAACAAATGGTCGGTACAGAAACGCTTTCAGAACGGCACCTTTATCATTTCATATCCACCATACGGATATGAAAACGATAACGGTACGATGGTTATTGTGCCGGAGCAGGCAGAGATTGTAAAAGAGATTTTTGCAGCCTGCCTTGCAGGTAAAGGCACTCATGCGATAGCTAGGGAATTGAATGACCGTGGCATCAAGACAAAAAAGAACGGTAAATGGAGTGCGGGCACTGTGAACGCCATTCTTAACAACGAAAAGTACACAGGTGATGTGATTTTTCAAAAGACCTACAGTGACAGCAGTTTTAACCGCCACATCAATTATGGTGAGCGTGACCGTTTCCTTTGCGAGAACCATCATGAGCCGATTATTAGCCATGAGGATTTTGAAAAGGTACGTGCGGTGCTTGACCAGAGAGCAATGGAGAAAGGCAACGGCACAGATACCTATCGATATCAGAACCGTTATTGTTTTTCCGGCAAAATCAAATGTGGTGAATGCGGTACTACTTTTAAGCGCAGGCAGCATTATAAGCCAAGCGGTAATTATGTGGCCTGGACTTGCGGAAAGCACCTGGAAAACAAAAAAGAATGCTCCATGCTCTACATTTCCGATGAGAGCATCAAGCTGGCTTTTCTGACCATGATGAATAAGCTGACCTACGGTCACCAAGTGATATTGAAGCCGCTGCTGCGAACACTGCGTGGGATGGATGACAAAGACCGACTGCTGCGTATTCAGGAATTAGATATCTGCATTGAAGGAAATACCGACAGAAAACAGATTCTAACAAACCTAATGGCAACAGGGGTATTAGAACCCACTGTATTCAACAAAGAAAATGCCGCTCTTGTTATGGAAGAACAAAAGCTACGGGCAGAAAAAGAAAAGTTGGTTAATTTCGTTGGCGGTGACAAGACACGAATTAAAGAGCTGCAAAAACTGATGGCTTTTACATCCAACAACATATTCAGTTTGCGACGAAAAAACGAAATAAATAAAAGAGTAAAGAAGCCAGTGTTTATGCGCATTTGCGGTGGGATGGCTCCCGGCTGTGAAGAATGTTTGGCAGCATAAAAGGTAAATTTACCATTCAAATATTGTTTTGAGGGAATGTAAGTTATAAGACTGCGTTCCCTCTCTGTATATCTGCAATTCGGAAATGGAGGAATAAAAAATGGCAGAAACTAAACGGAAAAAAACAAAAAATTTGGAGGTGGTAAACATTCCTTTAGCGGAACTTCACCCTTTCCCCAATCAGCCTTTTGCGGTCAGGGACGATGAGAGTATGCAGGAAACGGCGGCCAGTATTAAAGAGTACGGCGTATTAACTCCGGCAGTTGCCAGACCGCTGGAAAGCGGCGGTTATGAACTTATTTCCGGCCATCGGCGCAAAAGAGCCTGTGAATTGGCCGGGCTGGCTGAAATGCCGGTTATCGTTAAGGAAATGGACGCAGATACCGCCACAATTATGATGGTGGACAGTAATTTGCAAAGGGAAAATATCTTGCCCAGCGAGAAAGCCAAGGCGTATAAAATGAAGCTGGAGGCTATCAAGCGGCAAGGCGCAAGGACAGATTTAACTTCTACGCAAGTTGCACAGAAGTTATCGGTTGAGCAGGTTGGTGATGACGCTGGTATTAGCAAAGACCAGGTGCGCCGGTATATACGCCTGACCGAGTTGGAGCCGGAGTTGCAGCAGATGGTTGACGAAAAGAAAATAGCTTTTACACCGGCGGTGGAATTATCCTATTTACAGCCGGAGGAGCAAAAACAGCTTTTGCAGGCCATAGACAGCGAACAGGCCACCCCGTCCCTCTCGCAGGCACAGCGAATGAAGAAAATGAGCCAGGCCGGAGAGTTGGACGAGGATAAAATTCTGGCGATTATGCAGGAGGAAAAAAAGCCGGAACAAGTGGTTAAGCGTGATGCAAACAGCGTCAGCTTTTCTACTGACCGACTGCGTAAATACTTCCCCCGTTCTTATACGACGCTGCAAATGGAAAACACCATTATCAAGCTGCTGGAGGCCTGGCAAAAGAAACGCCAGATGGCGCAGGAGCGCTAAAAACTGAATATTCACATCAAGGGATAGAATTTTTAATGTTCTATCCCTTTTCTTATGCGAAAATGGAGGTTGAAAATTGTATCTTAATACATTCAGATATACGCCAGAAATGGTGGATTGCAAACTGTGTACGGAATATCAGAAGCAAAAGGGCTGCACTGCGCCGGAAGCTTGCCCCTGGCTGGCGGAGCGGATCGAAGCCGGCGTGTTTGGCTATGGCGAGGCTGTTATGGGCAGTTTCCCGGATAAGCCAAGACTGCAAGCCATACTTGCAATGGCGGAGCAGCTGTTTAACGGCTCTCTTTGGGCAGATGAGCAGCACCAACAGCGGTTCAATAACCTTATGGCTCGCTTTAAGTACAGTAAGAAACGCAGGGATTTAGCCAAATATTATGCGGTCATCTTTCTGTTTTCCGGCAGCGTTGAACTGAACCGCCGGACTATTAACTGCATTGAAAGGCAGGCTATTGAGTTTTGTTATGCAGACACTTTCGAGATGTCAGATGAGGATTACGCTCTATTTGCAGCGGCCAGAAGTATTGCAGTCGGCAACGCTCACCGTTTGCTTAAAAAGCTGGCGGATATATCAGCGGTTGGCTTGAGGGAGTTTTGCGTTATTGTTAACGCCCTGCTCATTGAGCGCTATGGGCTTAATGCTTTTAATATCAAATAAATGGGAGGTAGATACATATAGAAGAAATCAAATCAGAACTACTAAATGTTGTTGCGCTGTCCGGTGGCAAGGACAGCACCGCCCTTTTAATTCTGATGATTGAAAAATGTATGCCTATCGACCTTGTAATGACGGCGGATACGGGAATGGAATTTCCGGAGATGTACGAACATTTGCAAAAGGTTGACGAATACCTGCACCGGGAGCGAGGGCTGCATATCACCACGCTTAAACACCCGAAAGGTTTTGAATGGTTGATGTTTGAACAGCCGAAAATCAAAGCCAGCAGCTTGGCTAAACGGGAGCGTTTGGGCTTGCCGCCTTATGGCAATGGCTGGCCGGGAATTAAGGTGCGCTGGTGCTGCGGTCAGTTGAAAGTGCATTTGGTGGAGCAGGAGTTAAAGCGTTTGGCGCAGGGGCGAAAATTTGTGCAGTATATCGGCATTGCCGCCGATGAAGCCAGACGCTGCAAGGCGGATAAAGGCAAACGCTATCCCCTGGTGGATTGGGGAATTGACGAGGCGCAGGCATTGCAGATTTGCTATGACCGGGGCTTTGATTTTGGCGGCCTGTATCAAATTTATCATCGGGCTTCCTGCTTTTGTTGTCCTTTTCAGCGCATAGAGGAACTGCGGCAGTTAAGACTGCACCACCCATTGCTTTGGGACAGGCTGCTGGATATGGATAAGCGAGCCAGAGAGCAGTTTGGAGCCAACCCCTGGGGGCAGTTTAAGCAGCATTGGAGTGTGGCGGAGTTGGCAGAGCGCTTTGCCGCCGAGGAGCAAGGCGAAAAATATGTAAGGTGTAAGTGCCATTAAATATTAAAAAAATTGGGGAGAGTGAAAACAATGGCTATATATCGTGTGGAGCGTACAAAAAACTACACAGTTATGAGCAATTATCATCTGAAAGACCGGGAGTTAAGCCTCAAGGCTAAGGGCTTGCTTTCGATGATTTTGTCCCTGCCTGACGAGTGGAACTATACCCTGCGGGGGTTGGCCGCTATCAGCAAGGAGGGTGTGGACGCTATCGGCAGTACGGTTCGGGAATTGGAAAAGGCCGGATATATTATCCGACGACAGCTGCGAGGCGAAAAAGGCCGTATCAGCGATACGGAATACACCATTTATGAGCAGCCGCATAAAACTGTGCCGGATAATCCGTCAGATGTGGAGTTTTCAAATCTTAATGAACCACATACGGATTTCCCGGACGTGGACAAGCCGTCTGCGAAAAAGCCTGCGGAATTAAATACTAAGCAAGAGAATACCCAGAGAGAAAATACTAATCAAGTAAATACCGAAGTATCAAATACTCATTCATTCAGTCGTTCAGTCCAAAGCGAAAATATCAAAGCTGCTGAAAAGACAGACGGAACGACGAACATTCAAACTCTCCGGGAAGATATTAAAAATCAAATTGGCTATGCCTATATAGCCAACGCTGGCAACCGGCAGCAGCTGGACGAGTTGGTGGAACTTATGCTGGAGGTTGCTTTGACTAAATCCCCTGTGATTAAGCTGGGGCGAGAAATGGAATATCCAACAGCCTATGTGCAGGAGCGGTTTACTAAAATCGGGCAAATGCACATCGAAAAGGTGTTGGCCGGAATTGCCGAAAACACCACGCAGGTTAAAAACACCAGAGCCTACCTGCCGGCCGCCCTGTTCAATGCTCCGTCCACTTTAGATAATCACTATGTAATGCAGGTCAATCACGATATTGCCGCAGATGTACGCTAAAAAATATGGGAGGTAGATTTTATGCGGAAAATACAGATGTTTGAAAGCCCGGAGTTTGGGCAGGTCAGAACGCTGACCGAGAATGGCGAGGTACTGTTTTGTGGGCTTGATGTTGCACAGGCATTAGGATATGCAAAGCCACACGATGCTTTGAAACGACATTGCCGGTACTCTGTGAAACGCAGAGTACCTCACCCACAGGCAGCAGATAAGCAAATAGAAATGCTTTTCATACCAGAGCCGGATTTATACCGGCTTATTTTTGGCTCCAAATTGCCGACGGCAGAAAAATTTACAGATTGGGTAACTAAGGAGATTTTGCCGGCCATTCGTAAAATCGGTGTGTATATGACTGATGAGGCGCTGGAGGCGGCAATCCTTAACCCGGACACTATTATCAAGCTGGCTTTGGAATTGAAAGCTGAGCGGAATATGCGGCAGGATTTGGAGCAGCAGATTATGGCGAACGCTCCCAAAGTTGCGCTGGCCGAGGCCATTGTAACCTCTCCCGACAGTATCCTCATTGGGGATTTGGCCAAAATCCTTTGCCAGAATGGCGTGGATATTGGCCAGAACCGGCTGTTCAGCTGGCTGCGGCTTAACGGTTATCTGTGCAGACGACGGGGTGAAAGCTATAACCTGCCCACGCAAAAGGCTATGGAAATGGGCTTGTTTGAGGTTAAAGAAACAACGGTAATTCATAACAGCGGACTGACTAAGGTTATGAAAACGCCTAAAGTTACCGGTCTTGGGCAGCAGTTCTTTGTTAATCTCTTTCTTGGGGCGTAACGTCTTTTAAGTTGGCTGACAAATGTTCAGGCAGAACCAGCTTTTTGAATTAAGCAACAAGACTTTGATTTGAGATGAGGTGAAAAATATGCAGGAGGAGGTAGAAAACAAAACGCTGACACTGATTGTCAGCAGCAGCAAATTCACCGGCAGAACGCTCAAGGAGGTTATCGGTAAATATCTGGCACACTGCAAGGCGGTAAAACTAAATAAGGCCAGGGATGGCCCCGTTAAGCACAAAGGCAAACAGACGGTTAAGCAGCTGGTCGAGCAAGGTCAGGGAGTCAGCAATATCGAGTTAAACGATAAATCCAGCAAAGAATTTGAGCGGATAGCTCGCAAATACGGTGTGGATTATGCCGTTAAGCAGGAAAAAGGAGCCGAATCGCCCAAGTTTCTCATCTTTTTCAAAGCGAGGGACGCCGACGCTTTAACCGCCGCCTTTAAGGAATACACGCAGGTAAAAATCCGTAAACAGGAGCGGCAGGAGCGTCCCTCGCTGCTGGCAAAACTGGCCGCTTTTAAGGAGCTGGTTAAAAAGCCGGTAGTCGGCAAGGAAAAGCAAAAGGAGATTGTGCGATGAGAGAAATAAACGTGAAAAAGCTTTTGCTGCTCAATCTCCCCTATCTTTTCATCGGCCTGTATGCCGGGAAAATCTGGCAGGCGTGGCGGCTGACTGCCGGTGCAAATGCCAGCCAGAAACTGCTGCACATTGCAGAGGGGTTGGGTCTGGCCTTTCAATCGCCATTCCCCAGCTTCTACTGGTCGGATTTGTTGTTTGGCCTTATTTGCGCATTGTTTCTAAGACTGGCGGTGGCTATTCATTCGCAGAACGCCAAAAAGTTCAGGAAAGGAGTTGAATATGGTTCGGCTCGCTGGGGAGGGGCGGCAGACATCAAGCCCTATGTTGCGCCCAGATTTGAGGATAATATTATTCTGACGCAGACGGAGCGGCTCATAATGAACAGCCGCCCCAAGGAGCCAAAAACGGCCAGAAATAAAAATGTGCTTATTGTGGGCGGCTCCGGCAGCGACAAAACGAGATTTTGGGTAAAACCGAACCTTATGCAGTGCGATTCCGAAAAATATCCCTGCTCATTTATCTGCACTGACCCAAACAGATAAGTATAATAAGGTTATAGGGAAGCGCGCACCCTCAACGAAAGGAGGTTACACACCATGAAGAAGCAGGCAGAGAAAGACAAACTCACAGCTTTATACGAAAGACTCTCCCATGACGATGAGCGGGCAGGCGAATCCGTAAGCATTGAGAACCAGAAGAGGATTTTAGAGGATTACGCAAGAAAAAACGGCTTTTCCAATATCCGGCATTTTACCGATGACGGAATCAGGGGAACTACGTTCAAGCGTCCGGGGCTGGACGCTATGTTAGACGAAATCCGGGCGGGGAACGTGGCAACGGTTATCATCAAAGACCAGAGCCGAATCGGGCGTGACGTGGTTGAAGTGGGGCTTTTGAAGCGCACCTTTGACGAATACCATGTGCG
>JAETNY010000021.1 GCA_021771915.1 Bacillota bacterium | reverse complement strand
ACAAAAAAGATGTACATCGAAAAAACCGCCGAAAACGGCGGTTTTTCCTCATATTTGAGCGAATTTGGCAAAGAAATTTGTCGAGTGAGCGTTAGTTCAAATCTCACGAAAAACGGGTTAAAATAGATGCAAAAATGAGGGTTTAGGCAACTGTAAGGACTCGAACCCACGGGCAAGCAAAAAACTGAATATTGGGGCAATTTAAGGCCGCCTGCACTACCAAATAATAAGGTAGCGCAGGCGGCTTTTTTTGTTGCAAAAGCGAGAGAGAACATTTAATAAGGGGGGTATTTAATAATGAAAGCAAAGGGCTTTGGGAAAGCGGTGAGAGGACCGCCCTTGAATAATGGCTCGAATAAATTAAAAACTGAATAAACAAACCAACAGGCGCAGAGTCGACTATCAAAAGTCGCCTCTGCGCCTTTTTTATTTCCAAGAAGAAAAAATAATAGATATGGAGGCTTGATATTTTGGAAAGAACAATTAAAAATAATCACTGTAAAAAGGCGCTGGCATTTATCCTGGTGCTTTCGGTGCTGCTTGGAATGTTCCCCTTGTCTGGGCATAAGGCTTATGCCGCCCAGCAGAATTCCTATCATGATCCGGCAGAACATTGGATGTCAGCAGTCAACAGAACCAACGAGCTTGACGCTAACGCTGTGGTTACCGAGGAAACCTTTACCTGCTATAACTGCGGCAAAGCCACTCAGTTCACCGTCTGGCGCACCCCGGAGTACACCAGAAGCGGCAGCAGCAATCTGGGACATAATGTGAAATATTCCGACGGCACAATGGTGGATGGCATTACCAAAGGCAATGTGGACGACGGCAAGCCGGGGGTAAACGCCTACTACACTTTCAACCACTGGACCAAGGCGGCCTGCTCCCAGTGCGGTACCTTTAACGCCCAGATGGACAGAGCGGTTGAATATTGCTACGACAAAAACATCTATTGGCTTTACGACTGCGACGCTAACTTTATGCAGGATTTAGATGAAGAAATCACCTATGAGTATGCGGACAAACAGTACCATAAGGTTACGGTTAAGGGCGGTCAATACTGTGCATTCTGTTATGGCACTAACCATACCATCAACAGCCGTTTGGAGCGGCATAATCTGGAGCAGGAGGTACTGCCTCAGATTTCTAACCAGCGTTTCGCCATTGTGGAGCATTGCCGGGATTGCGAGTATCTGAAATACGATTATGTGGCAGCTAAGGTGGTAGTGGCCAGTTATTACGGCGTTGTTGACGGACAACCCCATACAATTACGGTTTCGGATTTGTCAGAGGCCGGGGTTCGGGCTTCAGTGCGCTATGGTCTGACGACGGATAGCTGTAACCAAACATCAGCGCCCAACTTTACCGACGAGGGTCAGTATACGGTATATTACGAGGTAACATATAAATACGATGACAGCACTGAAATGGTGGAAAGCGGCGTGGCCTATGTGTGGCTAAGGGACGATAGAGAACCAGAAGCCGGCTGCACCTGCGGCTGCGGCGATCCGAATTGTAACTGCCAGGATAAGAATTGCAACGGCGGTTGCTGCGGCGGTAACCCCTGTGGAGATAACCATAACTTTGCGCTGGTAGAAAGCATTGCACCAAGCTGTCTGGCTCTGGGCTATGACCGATACCTCTGCGTAAACTGCGGCAAGGTGGAAAAGCGGGACTATTTGGACTCTTTGGGTCACGCTATGCAACAGATTGTAATCCGGGACGCTAACTGTGAGGTAGACGGTAAGGTGCTTAATATCTGCGCTCGCTGTGGTCTGGCTGAGGTAGAATACACGCCAAAGGGCGAACACCGTTATGAAACCTATGCGGTAGCTCCCACCTGCACCAGTTCTGGCTATACGGTTAAAGAATGTTCCGTTTGTGGGGACAGACACATCATAGATATGACAGAGGCTTTGCCCCATAATTATGCACCGCACATTGTGGCGGCAACCTGCACTACAGGAGGCCAAACTACCTACATTTGCGACGGCTGTGGCAGCTCATTTGTGAGCGACCATACCGAAGCTTTAGGCCACGCCTGGGATGATGGGGTTTACCTTATTGAGCCTACCTGTGCGGATGACGGTTTAATTGAGTATACCTGCAAGCGCTGTGGCCTGACTAAACGAGAGGGAGCAGCCGGCGGTCTTGGCGGTTCCTGCGTAGATATTCTGCATGGCAGTCATACGATAGTTGCGCCGACACTCTCTGTGAAAGCGCCGGTTGTGTTGGAAGCAGCAGCTCCGGTGGAAGCGATTGTGAATGCGCCTGCGGCAACGGCGGCAGTAAGCGGAACTAAGGCAACCGGCCATGTGGCAGGAGCAGCGGCGACCTGCACAACTCCTCAGACCTGTCTGGTATGCGGCGCTGTAATTCAGGAAGCGTTGGGACATCACTTCTGGAAGGAAACAACCAATCCCAGCTGTGAGTCGATGGGCTACACCACTTATACCTGCATTAACTGTAATACAAGCTATAAGAGCGATTATGTGGACGCATTGAACCACGATTATAAGGAGGAGGTACAAGCTCCTACCTGTACGGAGGCCGGCAACACCACATTCACCTGCAAACGCTGCGGAGATAGTTACACCGGCAATTACCGGGAAGCCACCGGGCATAAATGGGATAAGGGTACGGCTATTGTCGGCTCTACCTGCAACGGCGCCGGTATGACGGAGTACCGTTGTTTGAATTGCAACGAAACAAGACTGGAAACTGAAAGCGCCTCCGGACATACTCCGGGAGCGGCGGCGGATTGCGTTAGTCCTCAGCTATGTACGGTTTGCGGAGCGGTGCTGGCTAACGCCAAGGGGCATAGTTTTGCAGAAAATGTTGTAGCTCCAACTTGTACGGAAATCGGTTATACGGAGGTAAGCTGCAAGGATTGCGGTTTGAATTACAAAACAGAGTACAGTAATGCTTTGGGCCACAAATATAATAAGGAAGTAACTTCTCCGACCTGTTTAGAGCAAGGGTATACTACCTACACCTGCGCAAACTGCGGAGATAGTTATGTTTCGGACTATACTGAGGCCACCGGACACGTCTGGGGAGAGGGTAAAAATGTGGTTAACGCAACCTGCGGCGGCGAGGGTATGATTGAATATCGCTGCGCCAACTGCGAGGCTGTGCGCCTGGAGAACGAGGAGGCTGTCGGCCATACGCCGGGCAAGGCTGCCACCTGTACAGAGGCGCAAATTTGCACTGATTGCGGAGCGGTTATTCAGCAGGCCACCGGCCATAATATGCAGGCTAAGGTAACTCCGGCCACCTGTCTGGAAATGGGCTATACAGAATATGTCTGCGCTAATTGTGATGTAAGCTACAAAACGGAATATACCAAACCGCTGGGGCATGATTACCAGGCGGAAGTAACACAGCCGACTTGTCTGGACAAAGGCTACACTACATTTACCTGTCAGAATGAGGGCTGTGGGGACAGCTATGTTTCAGATTACACCGAAGCTACCGGGCATAAATGGGATAACGGCAAAACGGTAACCGATTCCATTTGTAATGCCGAGGGTATGATTGAGTACCGCTGCCTTAACTGCGATGAACGCCGTCTGGAGGCCAAATCAGCTCTGGGGCATACGCCTGGCGCAAAGGCTACCTGCACCGAAGCGCAAATCTGTACGGTTTGCGGCGCTGTTTTGGAGAAAGCCAGCGGCCATAACTACAAAAAAACGGTAACTGACCCCACCTGCGTGGAAATGGGCTTTACAACTTACGTTTGCTCTAACTGCCAGGATACCTACAAGGCAGATTATACCAAGGCTGCCGGCCATACCCTGGGAGATTGGCAGATTGTGAAGCAGCCGACTACAGCCTTCGAGGGCGCCAAGGAGCAGAAATGCAGCAAATGCGGTCAGGTTGTGAATAAAGAAACCATTGAAAAAATCTATAATCAGGCGGTAACCGACGCTAAAGGTGAAGCTAATGTTGGTAAATATTTGGTAACTGTGCTGGATACCAACACTAAAAATCCTGTTTCGGGAGCTACGGTGAGCCTGTATGCGGATAATACAATGAGCGTGATGCTGCCTAATAACCGGCTGCTGGACTTTGCCGCCCAAACCACCGTAAAGGTGCAGCTCAAGGAAGAAAACCAGCAAAATTTGAAAGCGGTTAGCGCTATGCAGGTAAGCGTTACAGATAATAACGGCAACTATGCGGCAGGCAAAACGGATACAGCAGGTCAGATTATCGTACCCAGCCAAAATAATGGCGTTACCAATGCAGACGGCAAGGTGACTTTGGGTTATACAGATATTAAAGGAAATAAGCAGACCCTGACAGTTAAGGTGGTGCGGGCGGAAACCAATCGTCCGGTCAAGGACGCAACGGTGTCTGTGGGCAGCAACGGCAGCGTAAGCGTTAAGTTGCCCTCTGGTGTGGATATGGACGATAAGCATCATATTGGCGTTACCCTGACGGATCAGAAGAAGCAGGCGCAGCCCGGTCTGGAGGTTACGGTGCGCAGTGATTTGGGCAATGTGGCCAAGGGTGAAACGGATAAAAACGGTCAGATTGTGCTGCCTGTTATTGAAGAAAAGCCGGTTACGGAAAAGCACGCCGCCTATATTGTGGGCTATGAGGACGGAACCTTTCGGCCGGAGGCACAGATGACCAGAGCCGAAGCGGCGGCTATCTTTGCCCGGCTGCTGGCTGAAGCCAAGGGTGAGAATATCTCCTCTGCTTCCGCCAGATACGCTAACTTTGCAGATACTGTACCGAATTCCTGGTATTCTGCTTATGTTAATTATCTGAGCAGCTACGGCGTGGTTATGGGCAACAGCCGGACGGCTTTTCGGCCTAATGAGGACATTACCAGAGCCGAGCTGACGGCAATGGCGGTGCGTTTCTTTGAGGTAGTTGGCAATAAAGAAAATTTTAAGAATACCGGAACCTATACGGTATTTAATGACGTTGCCAGCGGTTATTGGGCAGCGGAATACATTGAGAATGCAGCGCTCTATGGCTGGGTACAAGGTTATGGCAATGGCAGCTTTAAGGGTGAGGCGAAAATCACCAGAGCCGAGGCAGTAACCTTAATCAATAACCTGCTGAACCGTAACGCCGATGAGGAGTTTGTTGCTAAGAACAGCAGAAAGCTCAACAGCTTTACAGATATGTATGCTAAGCATTGGGCTTATGAAGCGATTATGGAAGCCGCCAACGGCCATACTGCTGTGTTGGAAAATGAGGCTGAAACCTGGGAACGCTAAGAAACAGTAAATGAAGCAGCAATAACAAAGTAAGATGAGAACAGCCGCTTGGTGTAGCAATGCATTGAGCGGCTTTTTCTTCTCTTAAAAATAAGACTATATTATAAATAGAAGAAAAAGGAGATGTGTAAGTATGTTAAAAATTATGGCTATTGGTAATTTGACCAGTGATATTGAATTGAAGAAAAATGCGGAGGGGCTGCCCTATTCACTGCTTAGGATAGCCTCTGACCGCAGATATAAGGACAGGGATGGCAATAAGCTGACAGACTTTATCTCGGCTAAGGTGAGAGGGAATCTGGCTGAGCGCTGCGCCGCCTGGGGGTATAAGGGAGCTAAGGTGGCGGTGGTTGGCGACTTTGAAACTATCACCTTTGTGGCTGAGCCGGGGAAACAGCCAGGCTTTATGATTAAAGCCAGCGAGGTGCAGTTTTTGTCCGGGCCGAAACCGGCAAATGTAATTGAACTTGAACCGGAAGTTGATGAAAGATTGTATGACGAGGTGATTTAAGATATGAGAAATACAGGCATAACCTATGGCAGCGACAAGCAGAAACCCCAGATTTTGCAGGAGTTTGCCGATCTGCTGCCTGCGCTCACCGAGGAGCAGCGACAGGCTCTGGAAGCAGACATTTTGCAGAACGGCTGCTATTCGCCTATCATAGTCGATGAGGAGCTGCATATTGTTGACGGTCATAACCGGCAGCGGATTTGTGAGGAGCATAATCTACCTTATACTATGGCGGTGTTTGAGTTTGCCGATAAACTGGAGGCGATGCAGTGGGCGCTGGATACCCAAAAAGGCCGGCGTAATCTGGATAAATGGGAGCTGGGCAAAATTGCCCTGAAGCTAAAGCCGGAGATTGAAGCAAGGGCTAAGGCTAATATGTCAGTTGGTGGACAAAATGGTAAACCCAATGAGAAAGGTTGTACGAATTCGTCCAACCTTTCTATAGAAAAAACGGATACAAGACAACAGCTTGCAGATTCTGTTGGTCTTGGACGCAGCACGATGAATCAAATTATGCAGATAGATGAGAACGCCCCGGAAGCAGTTAAGCAGGCTCTGGATAAGGGCGAGCTGTCGGTGAATAAGGGCTATGAAATTACCAGGAAGCTGGCCGAGCTGCCGGAGGAGGAAAGAGAGGTCGCAGCAGCCGAGGCTTTGGAATACGAAAAGGCCAAACGGGAGCTGGCCGGCAGAAATGCTGAGATTGACCGACGCTCTAAGATAGCAAATCTGTACTGTAAGGCATTTGAAAAGTCTATCCTGCTAGATGTTTCGGAGGAAAATGTGCGTATCTGGACGGACTGTTGTCGTATGCGGGAGAATGAAATTGCAGATTCCGCCAAGGAGGCCAGAGAGATTGCCGGTTATTTTACTAAGATTGCGGAAATAATCGAGGATAAAATTCTGCCGCCGGGATATTTTGATGAGGATGGTGATGACGGTGACTATGAGTATGACGAGTATGCCGGCTTTGCCGAGTAAGGCGGTTGACGAGATAATGACCAGGCTGGATGAGAGGCAGCGGATAAGTTCCGATGAGATAGTGGCCATTCTGAAAAAGTATGAGGTGGCCGGCGATGCGGAGGCTTTGCAGGACAGCTATCGCAAAAGGCTGGGGCAGCGTTTTATGGCGGCAATCCGGGACGAGGCAGGCCGCCGGGAGATTTTTGCAGCAGGCAGGAATTATGTTATTGTGGATTGCTGTAATGACGCTCAGGAATTGAAAGCTATCCGCAGGAGATTGCAAAGCAGTGTAAATGGGCTGGACAGCTCTGTCCAAAAAGTGGGCGGCAGACTGCAATTTCTGGATAGATTTGCACCCAAGGTGGGAAAGGAGGCTGAAGATTGAGCGAAAAATATAGTAAATTGAAGCTGTATAGTCCACTCACCGCAGAGTTGGTGGAAAGAGAGCCGGATTTGGATTGGGGCTATATGAATATGGCCGACTATGCTCAGAATTTAGACGGTCAGGATTTGTTAGAATTTGGGGAGGTTATAGAGCAGGGCATTGAGTCCGAAACAATGCCTGAGGAAGCCGAGCGAGGACTGATGACCTGGTACAGGGAAAAGGATGTCATAAATGACAAGGTACATTCAATCCGGATTGGCGTGGAGGAGGTAAACGACCGACTTTACGCTGTGGCTACCTGTGAGGTTAAGGGGCAGCTTACCCCCGATGAGCTGGCCGGGCTTAAAGAATATTGCACCGGACAGTATGCTGACGGGTTCGGGGAGTCTTTTGAGCAGAGGGCGCGTAAATGCGCTGACGGCGAGCTTTATGTTCATTTCTGGCAATCGGATAAGTTCTTTATCTGTACCAAAGAGGAAATGGCGCAAAACCGCAGACGGCAGCAAAATAAAAATGTCCAGAGAGGCGGCGAGGCCAGATGAATGAGCAGCGTGTTGTTTTGGGTATAGATCATGGCTATTACAATATGAAAACTAAGAACTGTGTGTTTGCCAGCGGTCTGACGGCTTATGCACACGAACCATATACAAAGGAAAATGTGTTGGAGATGGATGGCAAATTCTATGTGGTGGGCAGCGCCAGGCAGGCGTTGCAAAAGGATAAGACAGCCGCTGAGGATTATTATCTGCTGACGCTGGCTGCCATTGCCAGGGAAATTGAGTATCGCAAAATGACAAGAACTGCCAAGGTGCATATAGCGGCAGGTTTGCCTTTAACCAGCTTTGGTCGGGATAAGCAGAAATTCCGAAATTATCTGCTGAGGGACAGCCAGCCTGTGCAGTTTAGTTATGAGGGCGAAAGCTACACTGTTACTATTGCAGAAGTATCGCTGTATCCCCAGGGTTATGCGGCAATCCTTATGCAGAGGGATTTGCTGGAGGAGCCTTCGGTCATAGCGGCGGATATTGGCGGCTGGACGGTGGATTTAATGCGCCTGGACAGGCAGATTCCCAACGCCGCCTCCTGCCGCAGCCTGGAGCAGGGGCTCATTGTCTGTTTGAATAATATTGCCGAGCAGGCCAGGCGGCAACTGGGTATATCCCCTACGGCGGCGCAGATTGAAAGCGTGCTGAGGGGCGATAACCCCAGTTTGCCGCAGCGCCTGAAAGAGCTTATTCATACTGAGGCCAGGGCTTATGTGCAGAATTTGCTGTCTGCTATTATGGAGAGCGGTCTGGATGTTGGAGCTATGCCTACGGTTTTTATGGGCGGTGGCGCTTCTCTGCTTAAACGCTATGCCCCGGCTGCCGGTGAGCTGTGTCGGGCTGTTATCTTAGACGATGTCTGTCTTAACGCTAAAGGTTATGAGGCGCTGCAAAAGCAGTTAAACGAGCAGGCAAAGCAGGTGCAAAATGGCTGAGAAACGGCGAATAAACCTGTCCCTGCACCTTAATTTGCCGCTGCAAAGGCAAGCCTGGGAGATTATTCGAAAAATCCCGGCAGGTCGCAGAACTGAGGAAATCTGCCGGATGATTTGTAACTATACAGATAAGCAGCAGGAAAAAATGTTAAAACAATTTCGCCGAATAATCCGGGAGGAATTGTCGGAGGTCAAAGTAACTTCTAATGTTGTCAAAAGTGAAAAAAATGAAGTGGCAGAACCCCAGAGCGTCAGCAGTGACGTTTTGGGGTTTTTGCTTTCCTTGCAGGGAGAGGGTGATGACGGCTGATTAAATACTTTGATTTATTTGCCGGGATAGGAGGCTTTCGCGCAGGGCTGGACAGAGTAACGCAGGATGAATCTATAGACGGCGGTTTTGAATGCGTGGGACACTGCGAAATAGATAAATATGCCGACGCCGGCTACCGGGCAATACACAATGTGAGAAAGGAGGAGGTTTTTTATACAGACGCCAGAGAAATCAGGCCGGAGGAGTTGCCGAAGTTCGACCTTATCTGCGCAGGCTTCCCCTGCCAAAGCTTTTCAGTCGCTGGCCGCAGAGCCGGGTTTGGGGATGCTAGAGGTACTTTGTTCTTTGAAATTGCCAGATTGGCTGAAGCAAGACGGCCAAAGTATCTTTTACTTGAGAATGTTCCCGGCCTGCTTAACCATAACCGGGGGCAAACATTTGCGAGAATCCTTGGCACGCTTTCAGACCTGGGGTATAGTATCGAATGGTCTGTGCTTAACTCAAAACATTTTGGAGTCCCCCAATCAAGGAGGCGGCTGTTCATTATCTGCTATCTTGATTCCCGATGCGCCGGGGAAATACTTCCTGTCTTCGGAACAGGTGCAAAGGCTCTTATACCGCTCGTTGGCAGAAAACAGGGGTACAGAGTCTTCTCCCCGGAGGGAATAGCGCCAACCCAGACGGCCAATACCGGAGGCTTTGGCGGTAAAACCGGACTTTATCTGGTAGGCTTTAACCTCAAGGAGGGGGTTGTGGGTGCGCAGGAATGTGCCAGAACCTTAACCGCTGGGGATTTTCGGGGGCTTAATCGCAACCAGACGCAAAATGCAGTGTTTGTGGATTTATGCGAGGGAGAGCCAAAGCAGACACAAAACGCCAGATGTTTAACCTCAAATTATTATAAAGGGGGGCTTACCCACCGTCAGGCAGAGCGCTCCGGAGTGTTGCTGATTAAGGAAGCCACCAAAAGCGGCTATAAGGAGGCGGTTGAGGGAGATTCGGTGGATTTAAGCTTCAGCGGCAGCAACAGCAGACGTGGCCGGGTTGGTCGAGATATTGCCCATACGCTGGACTGTGGCAGTACCCAGGGCGTGATAGAGCGAGGCGGCAGGATACGCAGGCTCATGCCAAGGGAGTGTTTACGGCTGCAGGGCTTTGCCGAGGATCAGATAGACCGACTGCTGGCCATAACCTCAGACTCGCAGGCGTATAAGCAGGCCGGCAACTGTGTAACGGTCAATGTTATTGAGGCCATAGGCCGTAAGCTGTTGGCAGTGGACAATAAATTGCAGAAACTGAAAAGAGGTGAAAATATAGAGCAGTGATTGGAATTAAAGACCAGTATTTTGGCGTGGAGATAGAGATGACGGGTATCACCAGAGAAAAAGCGGCGGAAGTTTTAGGCGATTACTTCCCCGGCGCTGTTTGCCATATTGGCGGAACCTACGATACATGGGAGGTTATAGACGATAGCGGCAAAACCTGGAAGCTGATGTTCGATTCCAGCATTAAGGCGGAACGTCTGGAGGGCGGCAGCTGGCGCACCATAAACAACGGATTTTACCGGGTGGAAATGGTAACGCCTAAATTGAAATATGACGAGCTGCCCAAAATGCAGGAGTGTATCCGCCGGGTGCGCAAGGCCGGGGCTAAGGTGAACAGTTCCTGTGGGCTGCACGTACACATAGACGCCGCCAACCATAACCGGCAGAGCTTGAAAAATCTGTTGAGCATTATGTACTCCAAGGAAGATATGCTCTTCAAGGCGCTACAGGTGAATGAGGATAGGGCCGAGCGTTGGTGCAAGAAAGTGAGGGAACCAATGCTGGAGAAAGCCCGTAAATTGAACTCTGAGGAAACCTGCGATCTGACTAAGCTGGAGCGTATCTGGTATGAGGGCAGGAGCGGCAGCCGGGAGCATTATAACGAAACCCGTTACCACGCCTTGAATTTACATTCGGTATTTTACCGGGGAACGGTGGAATTTCGGTGCTTTAACTCAACCCTGCACGCCGGCAGAGCGGCGGCCTATGTTAATTTATGCCTGGCAATGTCGGCGCAGGCTATATCCCAGCGAAGCGCAGTGATGCATAAGACTCAGAGCGATAACGAGCTGTTTACCTTTAGGACGTGGCTGGTGAGAATGGGCCTAAACGGTAAGGAGTTCAAAAACACCAGAGATCACCTGTTGGCAAATCTGGAGGGCGACCGGGCGTGGCGTTACGATAGGGATTGCTATGAGGGCAATAAGAAGAAAAATCAGGATAGAGCAAGCGAGAACGAGAGGTGATTGTGCGAAGATGAAAATCCAAATTGACGAAGATATTTACAGCGGCAGCGCTGTGGAGATTATGGAGCAGCTGCGGCAGCAGCTGTTTGACACCGGGGATTTCCCGGATGCGGAAACCTATATCTGGTATCTACAGCAGAATTATGAGCGAATGTCGGGGCTTAGGTGTGAGTTGCCTAAAGGTAATCTGGAATTGCAAGCCAGGGCTATGTTTTACAGCCTGGCTGAGATTGGCGCATTGCAGCTACTGGAGGAATCAGAAGAACCGGAGGCGATAAATGAGTAAGCAAATATTCAATGAGCAGCTGTATTTTGCCTATGGCAGCAATATCAATCTGGAGCAGATGGCCTGGCGCTGCCCCGGAGCCGAGGTGTTTGGGCCTGCTGTGCTGGAGGGCTATGAGCTGCTGTTTCGAGGCAACAGCCGCCGGGGCAGCGGCGTGGCGACTATTGCACCTAAAGAGGGCAGCCGGGTTTATGGCCTGCTGTGGAAGATAACTCCGGGCAATGAGCAGGCTTTGGATGTTTACGAGGGTTATCCCAGCTTGTATGAAAAGGAAACCCTGCGAGTTAGGACTCCAAACGGCAGAAGCTTTGCGGTTATGGCCTATGTTATGACCAATGAGCGGCTGCGAGTCCCCTCCCCTCCCTCGCTTAGGTATTATAACGGCATTAAGGAGGGTTTCATTGAGAATGACTTACCGCTGGAACCGCTCAGAGAATCTCTGCAGCATTGCTATAAGGAGATTGCCGCTCTGGATAAACAGGCGGATAAGCAGCCTAAAACCAAAGGGCAGGAGCGTTAGATATGCAAAATAGCAAACAAAATACCAAATATGAAATAACGGATATTGTGCATTGGCGGTATCCGTTTTTGCATCGGATAAGGGCTCTGCGTAACATTGGCGACAAGATAAAGGCCGGAGATTTGGGAGGTTTTGTGGAGAGTGAGCAAAACCTCTCGTTTGAACCGGGAGATGAGGCGTGGCTGTTTGACGACTCTATTTGTTGTAATGAGGCGAGAGTAGATAAAAATTCAATATTGAAAAATGAGGCAGTGGCCAGCGGTCGGGCTTATATAACCGGCTGCTCCACTTTAAGCTGTACAGTTAAGGTGATGGACAGCGCCTATATCTGCGGCGCCAGGCTGAGCTTTGGTTGTATGGCGTTGGGTAAAGCGATGATTGTACCCTCGCATAAAACAGGCAGAGCGCCGATGCTGGGCGGAGATATTGTGATTTATGGCGTGGTATCCGGGGACGTCAGGGTTGCCGGTAAATTGGTGGTTATGGAGAATGAGAAAATCCAAAACAGCTCGCTGGATACGCTTAATATAGTGAGTGGCCATCGGACGATTACGCCTGACGAGAGTCGGGGAACACTGAAAGCATTAAGCAGGCAGCCGGTCAGAAATAATGTCAGGTCTAACAATATTGTGAGTATGGCCAGATAGAAAAGAAGAAAAAAGAAGCGGAGGTGATGTATATTAGAAGTAATTTTTTTGAGCAGGAAATGCAGAAGCTGTTTGGCGATGGTGATGTAATTCGGCAGCCGGTTTTTATCGGTAGATACTGTTTTGGCAGGCTTGACGCTAATCTGTTGGTTAAGCTGGAATTTGTTTGCAGTAAATATAAAGGCAATTATGACGCTTTGCAAATCAGGGTAACAAACCGCAGCGGTGGTCTGATAGATAAGATAGAGTTGTTTTTAGCCGATCTGTTGGAAGCAAGAAAGCTTCCCTATAACTTTAACTTTCCTGGCGGCGAATCGCCATATATCTGGGTGGACAGCCTCAGAGCCGAATGGTACGCCGTTAAACCAACTGAGGCGGAGTATGCAGCTATTCGCAAGGCTGTGCAAGATTATTTGAATATATTTAGAAAGGAGGTTTGTGTTTGATGAACTTTTTTGAACAGGAGTTGGCGAAAGTATTTGGCGAGGGAGATGTTATTGAGCGACCAGAATTTGCCGGAGGTTGTTGTGTTGGGAGTCTTGGCAATGATTTACGAGTGAAAACGCAATTTGTAACCTGCGGCGTGGCCGACCAATATGAAGCACTGCGGCTGACTGTGCTTAATCGGACAGACGGCGTGGTGGATAAGATTGACCTGAAATTCCGGGATACAATGGGGCTTAAAATGATACCGGACAACCCCAACTTCACTGAGGGAATTGTTCCTTATATTTGGGTTTGCAAAGATATGCCTGAGTGGTACGCATATAAGCCAACCGCAGAGGACTATACAAGGCTGCGCAAATCAACGAAGAATTACCTGGAGCAGTTTCGGGAGCAGGAAAAAGCCAGGCTGGTTTATATCTGCGCTCCGCTCAGGGGCGATGTGGTAGCTAACATAGAGTTTGCCAGAGCCAAAGCGGCAGAGGTGTTCCGGGAGGGCAGTATCCCGATATGCCCTCATTTAATGTTTCCGCCGATAGCCGATGTAAATAATCCGGCGCAGGACGAGCAGGCCAGGCAGATGGGATTGCAGCTGATAGGTTTGTGCAGCCGGGTTAATGTTTACGGGCTGGAGTGGACGGACGATATGTGGGCGGAAATCCACCAGGCGGAGAAGCTGGGGGTTCCGGTTTATACCGACCAGAAAACTCTGGGGCGCAGTTCCCGGCAGAAAAACAAAGATTATGAAAGATAAAAAGGAGGTAGATAAGCGAATGACAGAAAGTTTTAACAATGTTTTGAATGAAGATAAAAAGTGGGAGATAATTCAGGGGGATTGTCTGAAAGTGCTGGAGGGGTTTGCGCCCGGTACTTTTGACGCAGTAATAACGGATCCGCCCTATGCTTCGGGAGCGAGGACGCAGGCGGATAAGCAGAAATCCACTCGGCAGAAGTATTCAAGTATGGGGGATAATGCTCCGCCGCCCTTTGAGGGGGACGCTAAGGATCAGCGCTCCTGGACTCGCTGGGCGGCGGAGTGGCTGGCTGAGGCCAGACGCATTGCCAAACCGGGGGCTCCGGTGTGTATGTTCATTGATTGGCGGCAGCTGCCGGCGGCCTCAGATGCTTTGCAGTGGGCCGGTTGGATTTGGCGTGGAACCGCAGTCTGGGATAAGGGCAACAGCCGACCGCAGAGGGGGAGATTTAGACAGCAGGCGGAATATATTGTCTGGGGCTCTAACGGAGATATGCCTATAAGCAGGCCGGTGCCTTGTCTGCCGGGTGTGTTTAAGTATGGCAATCCGAGCAAGCGAATACATCTGACGGAAAAGCCTCTGCAGCTGATGCGGGATATTGTGAAGATTTGCGAGCCGGGCGGTCTTATCCTTGACCCTTTTACTGGTTCCGGCACTACGGTGTTGGCGGCTGTTCTGGAGGGTTACCGGGCGGTTGGCATTGAGGTTACGGATGTTTATGCCAAATTTGCCCAGGAGAGAATCGTCAAAGAGTTGGCGGAAGCTGTCTGAGAAAAGCGCTGGATAAAAAATGCTTGTAATGATATAATAGGGGTGTATTAAAAACGGATGGAGGCTGAGAGATGCTTAAATTAGAAATTGTTTTGGATAAGGAAAAAATTAAAGCAGAGGGACAATATGATTGGGCGGCAATGCAGGCAGCTCTTGACGGTATATTTAAGCAGCAGGGGCTTATAAGAAGCGATATGGGAATTTACGTTGGCAGCGGCAAAGCAAGCGATTTTGCGCACTTCTGGAGTGCAATCTGGGCTTTGGCGGAAAAGGAATGGTTTATGAATAATGTAAAAAAGTGGGTCTGGTACAATAGCGATGACGGCAGGGACGAAAACGATTTTGCCACAGAAGATATAATAGAGTTCTGTAAAAGCCGTTCGGTGGGTGTTTATGGCAGGAAAGCAATATAAGGCGTTTAATTTTGATTTAAGCGTCAGGGCTTTGCAGGAAAACTATCCCGGCACAAATTACAGGCAGGCATATCAGGATATTCGTCAATTTTTAGAGGATAATGGTTTTGAACACAGGCAGGGTTCCGGTTATCGGTCAATAAACGAAATGTCGGACATTGAAGTAACATTGTTGGTTGTCAGGCTGGGCAGAAGTTTCCCCTGGCTTGGAAAATGTGTGAAACATTTCGATGTTACCAATATTGGCAGCAACTACGATTTATGTGATTTGCTTATTAATCCGGGAGGAATGGATTTAGGCATATATGACTCATGGTTAAAGCAAACTTCACTGGCCGTTAAGGAACAGACGCATAGAAAGAAATTAAGATAGGATATGGAAAGATAAATCAAAACTAAATTTGAGCATTAGAATAGCGAAATGTAGGTGAATGAATGCGCATACATTTCGCTTTTTTATGCTCTTTTGGCAGAAAACAGTGCCAAAGATGCGCATTGATACACCCTTGTATGTTTGAGAAAGTGTTTGGGAAGCACCCTTTAATGCGCCGTTAATGTGGGTTTAATACTACCTTGTGGCAGTATGTTGATGTAAATTTTGTTTGGGAACAGGCGTTTTACTGGGGTTTTGAGCAATATTGCGGTCAAATATTGATGTAGGTTTGTTTGGCAAACTACTATATATGGTGTGGCAGTTTGGTTTCGGAGATGAATGCCAGGGAATAATCTATAGTGTTAGCTGGGGTTTAAGCCTGCCAGGGCAGGGCAAGCATGGGCTGAAGATATCTTCAGCCGCTTGTTTTGGGGAGCAAGGCTTCCCAATCCCCAGATGCCCTCGCTTGTGGCGAGGGAGAAAATCAAGGAATGGAGGGATAAATGAAAGATACGGAAAGATATGAGCTATGCCTGCGGCTTAGTCAGGCGGAAAAGGATGTGCTGGAGAAGAATGCCGCCAAATGCGGTATATCTAAAAGCGTCTATCTGCGGCGTTTAATTGTGGGAACGCCGATTAGAGCCAGACCCAGCGGTGAGATAAGAGAACTCAGGGTGGAGGTGCATCGGATCGGCAACAACATAAACCAAATAGCTCGTGGCGTCAACTCCGGTCAGGTTACGCCGGAAACCGCCCAAAGGGCATTATTCCTGTTAGGAAAAGTTTATGAGCAGATGTATAGGATAGCCAAGAGGGGCTGAGTGGATGGCGGTAACAAAAATACTGTCCAGAAGAGGTCGACTGGATAAGGCTATCCGCTATGTTCTTAATGGCTACAAAACCAATGAGCAGATTTTAACAGCCAGATTTAACTGTGAGCCGGGCTGGGAGTTAAAGCAAATGCTGGATACCAAGCGAGAGTATGGCAAGACTGACGGGGTGCAGTATTACCACATTATTCAATCCTTTAAGCCGGGAGAGGTTGCTCCTGAGCAGGCGCTGGAAATTGCCAAAGCCTTTGTAGAGGAATATTTGCCGGGCTATGAGGTGGTAATTGGCACTCATGTGGATAAGGCTCATATTCATAGCCACATTTTATTCAATTCGGTCAATGCGGAAACCGGTAGAAAATATGACAACACCATCAAAAACTATTACAGCCAGATCAGGAGGATTTCAGACAGGCTGTGCAGGGAGCGTGGTTTGTCGGTTATTACGCTTGGCGAGAGGACAAACGGTAAGTCGGTAAGCTATGCCGAATGGCTGCGACAGAGCAGAGGCCAGCCCACATTCCGCTCTATGCTGGAGGCGGATTTGCGCCAGTGTATTGAGGCGGCTAACGATTTGGGGCATTTCTTTATGCTGATGGAGCATCAGGGCTATGAGATTAAGCATGGCCGGCGTTTAGGCTTGCGGCTTAGAGGCGAGGAGCGGTTCCGCTATCCGGGCAGAAAAAATCCCCTGTTTACCGAGGCAGGTATTGAAGCGGCGATTCAGGGTAATCTGGAGAGTATTATGGCAGGCAAAAAGCCTGCTTTTGTTCATAGATCAAGATTTGAACCATATAAGCGGCCGTTGAAGTACAGCGGAATCCTTGCTCTGTATGTGCATTATCTGTATATATTGGGCAAGGTGGAAAAGAGAGCGGCGCCGCCAAGGCTAACGCCGCAGCTAAAAAAAGAAGTTATGCGGTTTGAAAGGTATAAGGAGCAGTTCGCTTTTTTGGAAGCTAAAAACATAACAAACCAAGCGGAACTATCCAAGCTTAAAACAGCCAATGAAGCCAAACTGGCAGAATTGCTTAAATACAGAACTCTGCTCAATATTATGAAAAAGCGGCGGCAGCCCTTGTATAAGGCATTGGCGGATTTGGCAGTTTATGCTCCGGCCAGGGATTTGTACTTGCAGGGGCAGTCCGGACTGGATAATGAGTATGAGCAATACATCCAAGCTGAAGCCTTGATTGGCAAATGCTCAAAAACGCCTGTTCAGCTAACTGCCGAGAAAGCGGCAATCTATAAGGCGGTGGCGGATATTAATAAAATTCAAAAAACCATTGAGGTGATTGAAAATCGTAAAATGGAAAAGACAAGAGAAATGGAGGTGAGGTAATGTATGCAGGAGGAGGCGAAGCCGCCGACCAGACGGTGCGGCTGATGTTGGCCGGTTGTGAAACGGCAGTCAGGCTGGGTGGTTCCGGAATAAAAAATGTGCTGGCCATATCGCTGGCTTTGGCTAAGAACAACAAGCAGATTTCTGGCAAGGTCAATTTGGGCAAAATGCTTAAAGAAACACGAGATTTGCGGTTGTTTCCAATGAGCGTTGAGCAGTATAAGGAGTTTGCTAAAATGGCTAAACCTCAAAAGCTGCTCTATTCAATTATCCGGGATAAGGACAGCGGTAAAATTGAGGTGGTATTGCCGGTAACGGAGTTGGAGAGGGCCAATCTCATATTTGAGAAAATGCTGTATAATCTGCCGGAGCAGCCTGAACAAGAGTCACCGGAAGGGGCTGATGAGCAGGAGCCGACAACAGATAAGCAGCCGGAGCAGGCTGAAAAGTCAGAGCAAGTTGAGAAATCAGAGCAGGTAGAAAAATCCGAGCAGTTGGAAATACCATTGCAGTTGAAAAATGGGCAGGAGGAAAATGATCCAAAAAAAGAATATCGGTTGACCTCAGACTTGAACGCTATCAGGCACAGCTCGTCTATATGGAAAGAGAGCGAGAATACTATTCCGACGACGTCTGACCATACGGGCAGAGTTTCGGTGGAAGAGCGTCTAAAAGCATTTCAAGCGCAAATTGAAGCGGCTAATAGTCTGGAGCCAACCAGAAGCAAAGTTAAAAATCGGGAGCAAGCGAGGTGAGGCAGATAAAAGAGGAAGATAAACTTTTATGGCTGGTTGGCTGCCTGCCGGTTATCTGGGCAGGT
>JAETNY010000020.1 GCA_021771915.1 Bacillota bacterium | reverse complement strand
AGCAGCAGAGAGGAGCTGATACCAGCCCTCGGCGTTGTTATCATCTGTTACACTCGGCCGCCAAAAGTAGTCGCAGTAACCTTTGTTGGAGGCTCCACCCACAATGCTATTAGGGAACGACCAGCCATTAGCAAAGCCCATGGCTGATATGTAGCCGCTTGTTGTGGGGAGTAAGCCTAATTCCTCATAGCCAGCCAGTGTTTTCACTCGGTCATTGGCAGGATTGGCAAACTTGGCAGGATCATTGCAGAGGAAAATGAGGCTTTGGCCGCCCTCGCTGGGTTTATCGTGCCAAATACGCACATCATCGTTATGCTCCCACATATACTGCTGGGGAGCCTCCCAGCCTCGGTAACTGGCCACTTTAACAACCTTATCGGCTCCGTCTTTCCAGTTCTTAATGGTGTACTCAACAACACCAGTGTTGTTACCCAGCTTGGCTGTTACACCGCAAGGGATAAATGGATAATAGCCATTGTATGCGCTCCACTCACCGCCATTTACAAAAGTGCCATTACCCAGCCCACCCTGTGCAAAGCCATCGGCTGTTTTCTCGGCGTTTACGGCAGCTTGGCTGTCCAAATCGCCAAACTCAATGGCCATAAGCCATGACATTTCATCGCGGAAACGCCAGCCGCCAAAGTGCCAATCTTCGCCCAGCGAGCGGCAGCGAGTACGGAACGTGTTCATATTTGCGTTGGCACTGCTCATAGGCATACCCAGCATGGAGCGGTATGTGCCGTCCCAGTCCTTTTGGTTGTTACCTCCTCGATACTCGGCAGCGTTATCTGCCAGCACAAGCAGGCCATCGGCATCACGTTTGAGAGTGCCATCTGCATTCCACTGGAGGAAAGAGGCACATGTGGGTATGTTGGTGGTGCGGTTGCAGCTTGCCAGCCATGGAGAGCGCGACCGCTCTTTCATGTGTACAAATCCTGGCAGCGGCACCTCGCTTATAGCGACAAGCAGGTAATCGCCATCAAGCTCAAAGCGGCGATAGTAATCGGGCTTGTAGAGCTGCACAATACCGTCAACGGCATTAAGGCGAGCAGCACCGCCGCCCTCTTTGAGTGTGCTGTCGTTAGCTCCCAGCCAGTAGTTAACACTGCCATCGGCTTTAGCCATGTAACGCCGTATGCGCTTTTGAATGGGCAGCGAGCGGTGCAGGTCAAGGTTGCCCACGCGCTCCAGCTTGCCATCTGCTACGCAATGCCCTCCGTTTTTGAGGTTTATGCGTATGCCATACCACAAATCTTTATAGGGGAATTGCGGCACGGTATTTCCTATTCCTATGAGTGTACCCATATCGTTATTGGTGTTATAATGTTTCTGCTGAACTACCTGCGCCCCAGTAAATGTCGTAGCCGTTAAGCAACTCATCACTCGGCGCAATCTCAATAATGCAAAGCTCTACCCAGCTAAAGAGGGTTACAGGCACATCGCCAAACTCCTCCTCCGCATAGAGTTTGCAGTTAAGCACCACATCGCGCTCAAGCGTGGAGAGCGTTTTGGGGCGCACATAAACTGAAAAAGGTTTATGCTCCTTGAGCCGAAAACCTTTTGAGAGGTCAGTTATTTTGCCCTTGGAAACGATACGGCCTGCGCTCATTTCGGGGCTAACGTAATTGTTGTTATACTTGTTGCTCATCGTAAGGGCGTTAAAAACAGGTTCAAAAATAGTCAAAGCGTACCGTATAAGCACGCCTTGAGTGGCCGAACTTTTGAAAGTGAGGGCGCATTTCTGCTTTAGCTCCAGTTATTAACCAAAGTTCCTCCTAAAATCAACCCTGCACCTAACACATTTGTAGCCTGTACTGGGTTCATAAACTCTGCACCCAAATAGATACATTGCTGCATTGTTCCTGTTGCAAGGCCAGTAAGAGAGCCATGAATGTAAACATTTTGGTTTCTGCTTTTTTGAGCGTTTACCAATGTGGTAATTTTGCCTTTGGTTAATTCTACCAGCTGGTAGTTGCGCGTAGCGTCAGTTGCCAAAAAGCACACTACATCAACAGGCATACCTGCGGATTTGCCATTTGTACCATATAGAGGCAATTTGTAGTATGTTCTTTTGCTGCTGTCTGTGCCTGTTGCAAATGATACATATTGCCTATGATTGGTTTGCTCGGTTGCGCTACCCAGCCCATTAGTATATAAATATCCGTATGTGCCATGTACCACCAAAACAGTATGTGCAGAGCAACCAAATACGCCACGCACCCACATATCAGAAGTTCTAAAAATATAGCCTCGTCTTTCGTTATAATCATAGCCGCCATGCATCATATCTCCTGTAAAACTTAGGCAGCCATCATTACCATCAAAGTTTATACTGGCTTTTACATTGCCATTATTATCAATGGCTTGTAAAACCTTAAATGTACCAGTAACGCCATTGAGTTTGCCGCTAAATGTGCCATCGGTTGCATTGATTATACCTGTTATCTCTGCATCTTTGGCCTTGAGCTTGCCATTATGGAATATAATGGTCATTCCAGCTTTGGTGCCAGCCAATGCCTCGGCATAGGTGCCTCCAAAATATGCTGCAATTTCATTGGTGCTACTCAACATTGCTTTTAAGCCTGCGCTCTCTTTCCACTCTCCGCTCTGCTGGAGTGCGCCCAGCTTGAGAAACGTGGAGAGAATAAGACCACCCTCTATTTGAGTGTAGTTATCAGTTATAGCTTTGAGCAAATCCTTATTGGCTGTAATTTGCGCCTCTATCTCTTGGCTGCTCTCATTCCATTCGGGAGCCTTATTACCCTCTACCAGTACAAATTTTGTAAAGTAGCAGTATGAGAACGTATTTGTAGAGGTTATATAAAGGCGTGAACTGGAACTGCTCAAGCTGTTGGCCTTAAATGTATAAGTTACACGCTGCCATTGAGTATTGGCACTAAACTCTTTGAGAGGAGCCACAACATTTGCACCAGTACCATTCATAATACCAACGCTTAATTTGGTGCTTGTGCTTGCCTTTACCCAAAAAGCAACGGTATAGGTTACTCCGTTGGAGAATTTACCATTAGGCAGGAGTATGTTGCCGCCAGCAGCTTTCATACCAGTACCGAAATACCACCAGCCAGCGGCATTGGGCTTTGTTACTCGTAGCACTCTGCCCATTACCGTATCGGCATAAATGGATAAAGCACCCTGTTGCCCAGCCTCGCTGTGGATGCTCAATGCCCAGCCTGTGCTATCCGTGAAATAAGCCCCATTACCAATGTAGTTGCCACTGCCCATTTCAATGCCATCAACATAGCCCTTGCTAACGGCATCAAGCAAGTTGGTGCGCTCGGTATAGTAGGCGTTGAAATTATTGTTGTAAGTAGATTTTACAATGGTGGTGTTAGCACTCATGTTTGCCAGTATGTTGTTGGTGTAGGCAAGCAAAGTGCTGTACGCTGCATCAAAAGCTGTGGTGTCAACGCTGGCCAACTGGGCACGCGCCTTTACGGTTGAGTAGTCAACTTTAATGTTGGCCATCTCATCCTTGAGCATAATTTTCTCGGCAGGAGTAATGATGCTGTCAGTGGCTAAATCGGTAAGCTGCTGGAGGGCTTTGTTAGCCTGCGTATCATCAGTGTACCCTGCATCTTTCCACTCGCTCGCAAGATAGCGCGTGCCGCTGGTGTTCTCTCGCGTTTTAATGCAGATCTTAATTTTGTAGTTATCCAGCGTTATCCACAAATCGCCCTCCTTATAGGGGCTTTGGGGTGTACTGCTGGCATTGGCGGTAACAAATACATGGTTTTTGGAGCCAGCCAAATTTAGAGCATTGTTTGCGGCTTGTATGGCTTGGCCTACACCTGTGCTGGGTACCTCCTGCCAGTAATACCACCATTGCCGTACAATTTTGCCATCAACGACTGCACTACGCCCTTGGCGGCTATAACGGTACTCAAGGCCACTGGTCGTATCAGTGTACATATCGCCCAAATGCACATTGCGAGTATCATCATCAGTCCACTGGTTTGCTGGAGCATTATTTAGTGTCGGCGGCTCGGTACCAAACCAATACTCAACCGTACCGTCTATTTGGTCTTGCAAGCTATCCAGCAGTTCGCTCAAGCCCTCAATCTCGGCATTTGTAGAGTTGATTTGCTGCTCCAGCTCGGTTATGCTCAATAACTCGCCGCTGGTGGAACGGAATTTAATACGGCCTCCAATCTCGCCATTATCAAGGTCAAAATATGTGCTTTTGTCTATGCTCTCAATGCGACCGCAATTTATGCAGCGGCCAGTAATGCGTGTTGCTCCATAGGTGGTTGTAACCTCTCTATAGCCGTTGTAAACGGAGGAGAGAACACCTACAGGGAAATAGTAGTTGTTTCCAACCTCGGTATTAAATTTGGTAGCAGAGAAAATAAATGTGCCAGCACCTCCAGCTTTAGGGCAAACGGCATATATGTAGAGTGCCGCAGAGGTGTTAAGCGTAATCTCCACACCTGCCATAGGCCATGTGCGGTCTTTCTCCTCAATGGCATAATGTATGAGCTGGCCACCAGCAGAGGTAACGCGGATAAAATTGGGATTAGGTTTACCTGCTACAGCTGCATTGGCCTCAATAAAAATGTTGCGCAATACAAACTGTCCAGCACGGTTGCCAACACTCAACATGAGCGTTTCAATGGAGCTGGGGCGTATGTTAGAGGGGTCAAAGTAACCATCGCCATCAAATACCATGCCCAGCAGCTCCTGTGTAGTGCGCCAGTTGGCTCTTGCCTTGGCCACATTGGTAAGGTCATTTAATACTATTATGCGGCCAATCTCGTTGTTATCCTCAATAAGCTGCTGTATAATGCTAACCTCCACCGTATCGCTCAAAGTAATCTTATACTTGTATGGGTCGGAATAGCAATCGCGTGTAAAGCCCTTAATGCGTATAGCTTTATCTACGTTAATGTCCTTGTCTTTTATGGGTAGGTAATCGCCTACGGAAAAGAGGTTGACAATGCCAGCCTCACTGCCAAATTTGCGCTTTAACTCCAGCGATGAAAGCTCCAGCTCATACTCCACCTTGGGCTGGCTGTCCTTTTCTAAATCTTTTTTACCAGCTTTTTTCAGTTCTGCCTCTGCATCCACAACATAAGGATCATCAGGCATAACAATATCCAGCAGCACATACTCCGCACCCTCCTCTATGGTGTAGGCTCGGCCATCGGGTATTTTAAGCCCTCGGCTATCCTCATATAGGTTTATGGTAAATGTTTTTGTGGCTGTGTCGTATTTGGCCACCTCAAACTGGTAGCCCGAAAGGTTGCAGTTGCCTACAAACTTTATTTTAGCTGGAGTATCAGCAATAAGCCATCGTGTCTGCCCCTCTCCGTCTTTCTCATTGAGGTCAAACATATCGTTGTCTATAAACTGGAGAGGCTGGCCAGCCACCAGCCCTGTAACCTTACCTGTGCGGTGCGGATAAATATCTTCGTAGGTGCGGCTGCCCTCCTTTATGCCAAACGCGGCTATGGCAGTAGGGTTGTCAATATAGCTCTCCTCGTTGTCGGCTATGCGTAACCTTAACGCACCATTACGGTACTTGGTGGTAATGTTGCGTGTGCTACCCTCAACATACAGGCGAGTAATGAGGTTGTTGCTGTTTACATTTTTGCGTGTGAGCTTATAAATGCCGCCACCTTTGCCATAGGTAAATGAGGCTGGGAAAAGCCTGCCCACTTTGCGTATATGGAGCTTAAACCGCTTGGAGGACACGGCCTCAATATCAAACTCAAGGTCGTTGTCTTTGCATACGCGCTGCAACACCTCAAGGCAGTTCTCATTGCTAAAGGTGTATTCCTTATGCTCGGTTTCGGGGCACTCGCCCAGCTCCCATTGTTCGCCTAACGATGTTGCCACGCGGTTTATGTTGCTAATAAGCACCTGCATGAGCAGGCGCATATTAGCCACAATAGGAAAATCAGCACTGGGGTTATGGCCAGCGGCATCTGCATTGCGGTATTGGGCATCTATAAGCTTATACTGCAAGCCCTCAAACACCATGCTGTTCTCAAAATTACGCTCACTGGTTTTGGTCGGCTCATTAACCTTATTGAGAGTGTATTTGCTGCCATACATCTCTATGTAATCGCCCACCAGCATTTCCATAGGCTCTGCGCTGGAGGTTTTTATGGTAACGGTGTCCTCGCCCAGCAGCTCACATTTTTGCTCTGCACTTTTTATGGTGCAGAGCTTGGAAAAGCTGTCAAGCCGATAACGTATTGAGCCATCACGGCGATATATTACAATTTGTTCCATACTACAATAGCATTGGTGGCAAATGCCTCAATTTCCTCAATTACGCCAGTAATTACAGCATAATACTCGCCATTGCTGGCATAATCGTGTGTTACGGTTACATTGGTACCACAAACATCTTGCGTGGTGGTGCCATCGCCCCAGTATATGTTTACCAGCTTGGTAGTGGTAATGGTTATGCTGATACGCTTGTTGGCCTCGCTCGTTCTCATGTGTTTCAGTACCCTCTTTACTGGTTCGGGTTCTCGCAATGTGAGTGTAAAGGTGCCAATCATACGCTTGTCGTTCCACTCCTTATCAACATTGGTGGCATCGGGCAGGTACACCTCATAAATGAGGGGCTTGGTGGGGTGTATATCCAGTGTGAGGCGATGCAGGCCAGCGGCGCACAGCTCGGCACCTGCTGGGGTGCCATTGGGGAGCTGGTGCTTGGCGTGGAATTGCTCAAGAAATTCCATCATAGCCTGCACAAAGGCCATTTTACCACCAGCCTTATCAATAAAGCACTCCAGCGTAATCTCTCGCGCCTCAAAGCGTGGCCGTGTGAGATCTATGGCCTCGCCATGGTAGCCGTTGAACTCAACTTTTAATGGGTCTTTCATTTTGAGGCCATCGGTAAAGCCTTTGCCCTTGCTTACACACACGCCATAGGTCTTGAAATCTATGCCGTCAAGGAGGTAGGCAAGCTGTTTGGTATTATCCAGCTCATCCATAAGCTCCTCCTGTGAGAGAGCTTTTTGGTAAAGCTTCAGCTCATCGACACAGCCATGCCCCAGTTCGGTATTGTAGCAATCTTGGGCAATGCTTACGCCAATGGGGTTGCCATAGCTACTGGGTACCACGGCACGCTCCAGCATTGAGCCATTGAGATACAAGCACAACACGTTACCATCGCGTGTGAGAGTAACAAAATACCATGTATCGGGCTGGAGAGCAATCACACTTTTGTAGTAATGATCAACACCGCTGTAGTTGACCAGCACAATGAGGTGTTCGCTCACCTCATGGAGCTTTACCCATGCGCACAGGGTAAACTCTTTTGAAAGGTTCAGCACGCTTGGCTGTACCTCACATTTGGCCGTGCCATTGTAGTTTATGCAGTTGCCTTGCTTGCCAGCCTCAAAATGAGCATTGGTGAGTACGCCGTCTGCACGGTTAGAGCTGAAATCGTATGTGGTGGCAGCTCCCTCTGCCTCATCAAAAGGCAGGTGTAATACTAAATATTGTTCCTGTGCCATACTGGAGTTATTTATAAGTTTCGGTATCGTGAATTGAGCTTGCGGCACACTCTATATGGCCGCTTACCTCGGCATGGCTATTGCCATACTGGTTTATGTAAACCTTTGCAGTTGGGCTGGCAATTACCACCTCAACGCTGGAGTTTTCAAAGCAATCAATGTGCAGGTGGCTATGGCCTGTAGCAACAACCTTGAGCTTGCTGTTGTGGCGAATCCAGCAGAGGTGTATGTTGTACTGGGTACTGGTAAAAGAGGCGTTACAATCCCCCACAAAGGCATTGCGGCGTAACGGCTCAACCTCTCCCGTTGTATCAATAAAGCCACCGTACAAAGCGGCCTCTGCGCCCAAATAGCGGCGCATAAATGAGATGTCGGGAAAATCCTTTTTAACGCACTCCTTTATGTAGTAAAAATACGTTTCCACCAGCTTGCCTATGCGGTTGCGGCTGTTATGCACTCGGCTAACGCTGGCTGCACAATGGCCATGAGCCATTAGTTGTTTAAGCGTGTCTATTCTATCCATTTTCATGTTTATACGCATAAGCCTTTAGCCCTCAATGGGTCGCTGGCTATTGTGGTTCGTATATTCTCAAGCGTGGTTGTGATAGCACGCAGGTGGTTATTGGCCGTACCAGTGTTAATGTGTATGCCATACAGGTATGTGAGAGCCTGCCTAATGTTGTTGTCAATATTCTGCATGGAGCTGTTAAACTCTTGCTGCACCATAAGCATCTCCATTTGGCGTATGCGCATTGTGGTAAGCTCTCCAGCTACCATGCTTGCCGTGTCCTCGGTACAGCCTTGTATTTGCCCCTCCAGCGTTTCCTTGGTGCTATCCACATCATCGCTGAAATCCTTGAAATACTCCTCAAAACTTTGCAGCCCCTCGGTAAAGGCGTTGCCAGCATTTTGCAGCATACGTTTCCACTTGGCAAAATCAAAACCAGCCACGCTATTGTTATGGGCACCCATATAAGAGGCTAGTGCCTCGGTAAACTGATTTACAACAGGCTCAATGAGTTTTAGCTTGAGTGAGTTTTTAACAGCATTGGCAATGGTGGTGTTCCAAACCTCATCAAAGCTCTGTGCGCTGTCCTCCATGTTGCTGAAAGCCTCTGCCCATACATCGGACAGCTCATTGGCCAAATCCTTAAAGTTGGTTTGTACCAGCGTTTCGGTAATCTCGCGCTCAATGTCGGCAATATCACGCGCTGCTTGCTCGGCACTGGCTAAATACTCCTGTACCTTGTTATCATCGCGGTCTTTGCTCTTTTTACTCTGCTCAAGCCGTGCCAGCTCTTTATACTCCTGCTGTTGCTTTTTAAGGTTCTCTATGGCCTTTCGCTGCTCGGAGTAATAGTTTTCGCCCACAGCATTATCTACGCGCCATGTTATTTCACTATAGACGCGCTGTAATGCTTTAAGCTGCTTTTCGTGCTGCGCCATTTCGCGCTTTATGCGGCGGCTGGTGCTGTCAAAAAGAGATATGGCAGAGGTAATGAGGCCAATGCCTCCCTGTATCATATCCATGGGGTTGCTGGTAGCAATGCCTTTGGCAAGTTGGCCAGCTCCACCGATCATGTTGCTTATATCTCCCAGCAATTCCTGTGTGACATCATCGCCAGCCAGCCCCAACTCTTTGAGGCCATTTACAACGCTGTCAAAGCCCTCTTTTACAAAATCAATGCTGCCTGCAATGCTCTCAAACATTTGAGAGAATTTTTTGCTTTTTTCGGGTGTGCCATCAGCAGCGGCATTGTAGGCTTTAATGGAGTTTACCAGCAGCTTAAATGGGTTCTTGTTACCCAGCACTTGCCGCTCCAAATCCTCCAGCTGTTGCATGAGGCGCGTTTTTATATCCACATCAGCAATGCCCTCCACTTGTGTCTTGAGGCTTGCCAATATGTTATCAAATGCGCCACTGCTCAAATACTCGGCATTGGCAAATAGCTGTTTCCAACTATCGCTGGCCTGTATGCGCGTCGCGTCAATCTCGGCAATGGCTTTGCGGCGTGCTTTCTCGGCCAGCTCTGCCTGCTGGTAATAACCATGCTGTCGGAGCCATGTAATTTCTTGCTGGTACTTTTCTTCCGTTTCCAGCCTTAACTGGGCATTGGTTTTGTAAGTTTCAAGGAGCTGCTTTTGTAACTGCTCGGTGGTTTCGGTAATTTGGCGGTCAATATCCTGTATGGCTTTGGCTCTATCCTCGCCAATAAGGCCACCCTTACCTTGTTGCAACTCCATTTTACGCTGTGCCAGTGTAGAGAGGTAATCGCCCAGTGTCTTGCTGTTTTCCTTGGCTTTAGACAAAGCCTCGGTAAACTTTTCCATCTCGGTTTTTACTCCCTGTACTTGGCGCAACTGCTCGGAGTATTCAATGAGGGCATTGCCGTCAGCCTCGGTTATGGTGCCATCTTCCATTTTAGCCTGCAATGCGGCCACTTTGCCCTTTAGCCATGCCTCATAGGTGCTGCCCTGTTCAATGAGGGTGGCAAATTGCTTATTGGCAGCCTCGGCACCGTATGCCTCAAGCCACTTGTAATACTGGGTGTATTGCTTTTTGCGTTCCTCAATTTCAGTTTCCACAAGGGTGCTGCGCTCTATCTCATAGCTGGCATTTTCATTGGCTCGGAGTGTATCAAATTGCTCAACGACCTCGGTAGGCATAGCCTTTTTGGCCGTTTTATATTTTTCGGCCAGCTCCTTTTGCTCCTTATCAATGCGTGCCAGCTCCTTGCGGTGCTGTGCCTCCAGTTCGGCCTGCCTTTTCTCAAAACCATCTTTAATGGTTGCCAGCCTGCTTTGCTCAACCTCAAGCCCCAAATCAATTACGGCTTGATCTATGGCTTTTTGTGCATCAGCTAATTTTTTTGCAGCACTTTGAGCCGACTTGCCAGTTTTGGGCAGTTTAGCCTCAAGAGTAGAAATTTGAGTGTTATAGTCTTTCCATGCTTGGCTCCCCAGCTCGGTTGCACCTCGTAAATCCTTGAGGCGTTTAACCTCATCATTTATGCCGTTCTCGGTATTGAGGTTATTTTGCTTATTTTTTATTTCATTTTTTACAGCAGAAATCATAGACATCAAGCTATCATATCCTAATGCCTTAAAATCAACAGTAACATTTGCGCCCTCAAGCTCTGCGACTTTTTTATGCAAACCCTCAAGGCTCATAGTGGCCAAATCAAATTTTTCTACTGTATTATTAGTGTTATCTCCACGCCAAAATGCTTTCATTTGAGCATCAAGCAGAGCAGTTTCATTTCGCACCTCTCGTTCAGATTCAACAATAGCCATCATAGCTTCTTTAATATTTGGAGCCATTGTCTCCATTTCTGCGCTGGTGGCTTTGGTGGCATCTTGCACTCTTTCCAGCATTTGAGTATATAGAGCATTAAACTGGCTGTTAAATTCACTACCAGTTAATTGCCCCATTTTACTTACCTGTTGAGTTGTTTCTGTAATTACACTTTGCCAAAGAGCATCAGATGCATCTCTGATACTTTCGCTACTCTTTTCAACTATGGTTTGCACATACTCATATTGCCCCAAAGTTGGGTTATATACGTTATCCCAACCCATTTCAAGATATGAGGCATTTTTTGCTGCATCCTTTAGTGCATTGAGAGCATTAGTTTGTTTCTCAACGCCTTTACTTATAATTTCATCGGCATACTGCTGGCGAATTTTTGAGGCTGTTAATTCTTCTATTTTGACTATTAATTCATCATGTATTTTTATTTGTTCCTCAAGTTGTGTATTTTCATTAAGTAGTTCAAGCCCATGTTCTTCACAAAGCTTATTAATGGCAGATAACGCATCTTGGTATGGTTTAGATGAGCTTTCACTTGTGCGTAAAATGGCAAAATACGCATTCATATTAGCATAACTTGAGGCCATTTCCTTGTTAAACTCATCCAACGCACTTGTATCCTCCTCCGCATTTTTGCCAAATAACGACATTGCACTAATCAGCGTAGTTATACCTGTGATAATTGCTGTAATGGGGTTGGCGATCATGGTTGCCCACAACGCCTTTAATTTTGCGGTAAGGAAAGTTGTAGCTGTACTTAACAGGCCGCTGGTGGTAGCCTGCATAGTGTCGCTGGCTGCCTTGGCTTTGCCAGCAATAGTGGCCTGCTGTGTGGCCAGTGTGGCTATCTTTTGTGTTGCGGCCTCCTTGGCCGTGCGTGTTGCCTTGAGGTCGCTGATTATGATACTATGCTGTTTGAGCTGGTTGTGCTGTTGCTCTTTGAGCATTGCAGCAGCCTCCGCATTACCCTCTGCCTGTGCCAGTGAGATTTGCACGCGCGTCTGCTGTATCTTGTTTTGGCTGATACGGTACTCCTGTAGCAAAGTGGCCTGTTTCTGCTTGAGCGTTGCAGCCTCGGTGCGGAGAGCGGCAATTTGTGCGGCGTTTTCCTGCTGCTGCGCTCTTATGGTGTTCTCTATGGCAACTACATACTGGGTGCTGTTGCGAGTAAGATTTTGCTTGGCCAATGCTTGCCGTTGGTCGGAGGTAAGTATGCTTTCGGCTGCTGCCAAATACTCAACGCTGGTGTTGTTGAGATTTAGACGGCTCAAGTAAAGAGCCTGCTCTTGAGTTAGCAGCCCTTGTATAGCTTGTATTTTTACTCCACGCAGTACATTCTCCTGCTGCTCCAGTGTAAGTGTTTTTTGCAACTCTGCGCTGTAAGCCTGCTGGGCTGCTGTGAGTGCGCCCTGCTGCATTACATAGGTTTTGCCAGCATTGGTAAGGCCGCCCATGAGGAGTGTGCGAGCCTTAAGAACAATGTTATCCAGCGTAGCCATGCGTGTGCTGTTACCATGAGCAATAGCAACGGCAGCGGTGGCCACTTTATAACTGCCATACACGGCAATGAGTGCGCCCATTACCTTGAGGCAGGACTGGTAATTTTCAACCAGCGTGGCTACGGCACTAATGCCACCCGACAAAATACCCTCCATGTTGGTGCCCATGTCGTTCAGCATCATATCCCACGCATCTTCAAGGTTTGAGATTTGGCCAGTGAGGGATTTGCTTTGCTCCTCCATGAGGCCAAAGAACATACCACCCTCATTTGTTAAGCTCTCAATAACCTTTTGCACCTCGGGGAAGCCAATTTGGCCAGCCGTAACCATATTGTTAATCTCGGTTTCGGTCTTGCCCAGCTGCTTTGAAAGCTCCTGTACCAATGGAATACCGCGCCCCATGAATTGCCGCACATCTTGAGTAAAGAGCCGCCCCTGCACCATGGTAGTGCCATAAAGCATTGTGAGATCATTAAGGGGTATGCTCAAACCACTGGCAATGTTACCCAGCCTTACAAGGGTATCATTTACCGTGTCGGCACTCTCGCCGTATGCGAGCAGCTGCTTTGCACTATTGGCTATGCCTTGGAGGTCAAAGGGTGTGGTGGCTGCTGTATTTACCAGCTGCCCCATGAGGCTTTGCGTTTTCTCGGCACTCCCCAGCATGGTGCCAAAGGCAATTTCAAGTTGCTGGAACTCGCCACGCACTGAAATCATATCGGACACCCAGCTTTTGAGCATGGCAGTAACGGCAAGCCCAGCCACGGCCTTGCCTATGTTACCAAAGCTCTGCACTATGTCATTGGAACCCTCCTCAACGGTTTCCTTAAACTGCATAATGCGCTGCTCATCACGCGCCAGCATCTCATTTATATTACTGTCGCGGATAAGCACGTCAAAAGCTAATGCACCATTGTTATTTTCCACTATGTAAGGCTGTTAATATAGTTTACAAAATCATCGACATTATCTTCCGTTAGCTCAATATTGCCGCTGTCAAACTGGCCGTTGCCATTGGCTGTTTCCGCACTCTCCTCATCATCGTAGCGAGCTTGGTCTGCCAGCATACGTTGCACAACCGCCCATGCAATACCTTTAGTGAGGTACTCCCATGTCCAATGAAAGTATGCGCATATTGCCCCACGCTGGCCATACAGGCTGTTTAATCCTGTTGGCTCTCTATGCGACTCGGTATTGTTGTCCTTGCGCTGGATAACAATCGCATAGAGTTTATAAAATCCGCTAAATTGTTTGTGAGGTCAATGGCCTGCACCAGCTCCCACAGGGTGCTGTTCTTGAGCCAGCGCGAAAGGAACTCGGTTCGCTCGGATAGTTTTTTATCATTCTCCCAGTCGTTGCCTAATGTGGCAATAGCGACAATGCGAGCCATACGCCTGTTATGCTTGGCAAAGAGTTTGCGAGCCTCCTGTCGGGGGTTGCCTTTTATTTGCTCCTCATCCATAGCAAGCTCTATGTACTCAAGGGAGAGGCGGTCAAGTGTAAATGCCGTTGGCTCTTTTACGATAAACTCAACCTGCTTTTCCTCTCTTACCACTTGTTTTTTAGTGAGGAGCCGCTGGAAATATCGGTAACGTGGTATGCGCACCACTTTGTCCTCATGGTAATCTACCACAAAGCTAATACCCTGCCCAATGAGCAGACGCAGCTCTTTTTTCTCGGCCTCAATGGCCTCTATATCCTGTAATTTATCTTCCTGCATTTGTGTGGAGATTAAAAAGCCCACCACGCACCTTTTGCGTGTGCATAGTGGGCTTTAGTTCACGGATAGGCTGTTAGGCCGTTGTGGGGAATTTGGCGGTTTTCTTGCGTGCCCGAATGGTTTTCACGCCTGCCTTTTGAGGCTTGAGGGGTGTAACCGTGAAATCCACAAGGTTAATGCCCTGTGAGGACATATCGGCGTTAAGAACAGCCTCAATGTCGGCACGCGGTATGGTGTAAACCAAACCAATTTCGGGGATAACTCGGATGCTGGCCTCAATGTCCTCATCGGTATCGCTCCAGCTCCATTCCATATCATCGCCCGTGCCTGTTACCTCGCCGCCCAAATAGGCTTTGAGGAATGTGGGGTCGGGGTCCATGATCGAGAATGTAAGGATAGGCACCTTTTTCTTTTTCTTGCGGACTTCGGGTGCGCTCTGCCCCTCCTCGTAATGCTCCGTTACATCGGCTTTTTCCTGCTGGAGCTTACAGGTGTTTTGGTAGGTCTTACCGATTTTGCTGTAGCTGGTAGCCTCGCCGCCATCGGCTGCAATAGCACCAACCTGTATTTCGGATAAGCCCAAAGAAACAAATCCCATAGTAGTTGCTGTTTATGAGTTGTGAAAATTAAATCTGATTTTAAGCCATATACGGTGGCAATGCAGCGCATCCTCCTCAATGGTGTCCTGTGCAACACACTCAAACGACCAGCCATTTTCACAATAATGGCTCTTGAGTGCAGCGTATGCAAGCCCTGCAAGCTGCTTGATACGCTCCGTGTCGGCCTCCGTGTCGGCTGGCTCGTTTGGGTGTGGTGTACAGGCTGGTATATCGGGGACATAGATGTTTACATTGCTGGTGCCAAACTGCACGCTGCCACTCTCAATAGAGAGGCTGCTTATTATGCAGTCCTCAACCTTTGGGGGCTGGTTGCGGCGCGGCTTTTGGCTCTTGCGTATGGAGCCAGTAAGCTGCTTGGCCAGCTCGGATTGAGTTAGCACTACATAGAGAATATCATCTTGCAGCGTGTTAAACTGCATACCCTCCTGCATTGGTATATCATCTACATTTGCCATGCGTTATACAGCGTTTTTATAAATTTGAGTTTTGAGCATCTGCATGAGCTTTGGCACTCGTTGCAAGGCGTAACGCTCTGCGCTATCCAGCACATCCTTGTTAAGGCTCTCTACATAGTGGGCATAGTGCATACCTGCTACCACTATGAGTGCATAGCCTTTGGTAAAGCGTTTTGCCAGCTCCTCTGCAAGAGCTTGCCCTTGCAATATGCCTTTGCCATTTGCAGCGTCAACTACCTTGGAGGCCACACGCTCCTCAAAGTTTTTGCAGATTATATCGCCATTGCGTACCAGCACATAACCAACTGAATTGCGCAAATTACCTGTAATGTCATTATAGGTTCCTTGCTCCCTCGCTATCCTTACGCACTCCTCGCCAATAAACTGCATTACCGTTTCAATGGCTCGGTGTATGCGTAGGGCATATTCAGCAAAGGTGTTGTGTACCTCGCCTTTGCCAAAGGCCGCACTAAACCCATATTTTGCCATAATGTTTATAGCGTTTGTATCTCATTACAAAGCCCTCCACCTGTACCGTGCCATCTGCGCCCAGCACTCGGACTTGAGCGTTTACTGGCACGGCAGGGGAATTGGCAGGAAAGAAAATTGCTGAACTCTTATCGTTGGCGCGTGCGCTTACCGTTGACACCTCCGTACCGCCATCGCTCGGCTCCTCACGGCACTTTGTAAGTGTTTTCCATTCGGAGCTGCCACCAACCAAATCTCCCACAGCGTTGCGTGTGGCTTGGCTGGTAACAAGCATTTGCAGTGTGTCGGTGTAACGGTTTGCCATGGCTTAAAATCGGTTTGAGGCGTGCGACAGCTTGATAACCGTATCGGGCATGAACTCCTCAACAGGCACATCGGCAGTGCGGCACAGGTAAGCAATGCGATCCTTGAGCTTATCATTGTAGCCCTGCGACCACTCTCCCTCTTTTTCGCTGGAGAGCGAAATGTTTTTAACCAGCACCATCACTGCTGCCAGTGCAATAATGCGGTCGTTGTCGGGCGTGTACTCCTCCGTAGCGGCCAGTGCTGCACCAGCACGCTTGCCAGCGGAAAGCAAAGCCTTTTCAAACTCCAGCTCATTATCGCCACTGCAATACGGCGATACCTCACAGCCTATAGCCTGTAAATTGTTCATGCCTCAATGGATTATTCCGTGGCAGCCACCTCGGCAGTTTTTGCCGCCTCAAGGTTACGCACTCGGTAGTTAACAATGCCCTCAATCTCGGTAATGGCAGGGAGCGCACGCCAGCTGGCCTGTGTGTACTCGCCAGCCTGCTGCCCTGTGCTTTCGCCTACCTGCCACTTGGCCACGCGAATGCCGTGGTCTGCATCCATGTAGGTTACATCGGGTTCGGGGATAATGCTGTTATCCTCAAATGCAGGCTGCACCTCGCCGATAATGCCAGCAGGCTTAAAGCACAGCACATCATCGTTGTAGGGATTGATGAGCGTGGGCTTACGCTTGCCATCTTCGGCCACGGAGTTGCGCTTGTTCACGATGGTAAATGCAGGCAGCTCAAATGCGGCAAGCATATTGGCCAGCTCAACAGGGGTTACAGGCTGCCCCGATTTGTCGGTGCCCTTTACAGCTCTGCGCACGGCAGGGAGATTGATAAGCCAGTAGTACATTGAGGGCGAAATGAGCGTTTCGCCAAACGCAATACCCTTGTTGGCAAAAGTGTAGCGAATATCGGCAAGCTCCTCAAAGGGATTAATCTTGCTCTCGTTACCTTTCTCCCATGCCGTTGTTGCCACAAGTTTGTTAGCTTCGGGCATATCATAGTCCACCTTGTAGCGGCGGCCATCGGGATTGTTGAGCTGGGGTGTGAACTCGGCCACACCGCCGTTGGAGAGAGCTTGCAGGATAATGTGGTCGGTCGTATCCTTGCAGCCCAAATACGCCTCCCGAACATCGGTTAAGAGCAGCTTTTTAACCTCGTTAAATTTCTGCTGGTCGGTGTATCGGCGGCTTTCCAGTACCTCCAGCAACCTGCGGAGGTTGTCGGCGGTCATGGGAAACTTGTGACCCATGCGCGGAATTTCGCCCTCAAAGGTGGCAAAGCCATCGGTGGGGCGCAGAGGGGTGGCGGCGTTGTTGCCAATGAGGCTGGCCATAAAGCGCACTCTATACTTAGACTGGAGTGTCTTACAGGTAAGCCCCATCTGCGGCAGGTTGTATGTAAACCAGCGGTCAACATACAGCTGCTCAAAAAGAGCTTTCTGCTGCTCGCTCGCCTTGTCAAACATGATTTTCAGTGTGGCCAGCAGGCTAACAGGAATGGTAGGTAGGTTTACTTTGTTAAAAATAGACTCCATGTGTTACCTCCTTTCTTTTTTAGAGCGACTGGGTGTATGCTACCTTGGTGCCTTTGAGCAGGTTGCCCTCAAGGTACTTGGCAGGTACAGGCGGCACACGGCGAGCGTAAATCTCGCCACAACCGCTGTCGCGTGTAACATCAATTTGTGTATCGGCCAGCTCCTCCTGTACCTCGGCACTCTCATAGGAGCCAATGGTAATGCTGTTAGGTTCTGCCACCAGCTTTACGTTGGTGCCATCGGCAA
>JAETNY010000002.1 GCA_021771915.1 Bacillota bacterium | reverse complement strand
GCTATTCTCATCGTAGCGCATACCTGGGATATTGTGATGGGAGTTTTTGATTTAGCCCAGCAGGTGGTTAATCAGGCGGCAGGAGTAATAATTGGCGATACGGCCATTGACATAACAACCGTAATGGAGGATTTGGAAGAAAGGCTTGGGGAAATGGATTTGGGGCCGCTTATCGGCTTGTGGTTTCAAAGTCTGTTTGTCGGCTTAACAATGTGGGCTTTGGTAATTTGTATCTTTATCATTGTGTATGGCCGAATGGTTGAAATATATTTAATGGCTTCAATGGCTCCGGTGCCTATGGCGGCGATGCTGGGCAGAGAGTTCGGAAATATGGGACAAAACTATTTGCGCTCCCTGTTTGCGTTGGGTTTCCAAGCCTTTTTAATAATGGTCTGCGTAGCTATTTATGCGGTACTGGTACAACATATTGTGCTGAGCGATAACATTTCAACAGCCATTTGGACTTGTATGGGCTATACGGTTTTGTTATGTTTTACGCTTTTTAAGACAGGCAGTTTAAGCAAAGCCATATTTGGGGCGCATTAAAGCGCATTAAAAAGATAGGAGGTAATAAAGAGAATTTGCAAGTAGGATTAGTTGATGTGGACGGTCATAATTGGCCGAATTTATGTTTAATGAAAATATCTGCCTGGCATAAGGCAAGGGGTGATGATGTTGGCTGGTGGCAGCCGGGCGGCAGATATGATGTGGTGTATAAAAGTCGGGTGTTTACGGATATGTACTCGCAAGATGAGTATATTGTCAGAAACGCAGATAAAATTATTTGCGGCGGCACCGGCTATGGACTGCAAAACCGCTTGAAAGATGAGGTTGAGCATATCTATCCGGATTACAGCATATATCCGCAGTTTGCAGGCGTGGCTTATGGCTTTTTAACCAGAGGCTGTCCCAGAAGCTGCGGATTTTGTATTGTATCCGGTAAGGAGGGGCGGCAAAGCCGCAAAGCAGCAGATTTATCCGAGTTCTGGCAAGGTCAGAAAGAAATAAAGCTGTTAGACGCTAACCTGCTGGCCTGCCCGGAACACGCAAGTTTGCTGGAACAGTTGGCAGGTAGCGGCGCTTGGGTAGATTTTACGCAGGGCTTAGATATTCGTTTGACTGCTTCAGATAATATTTCCTTGCTGAACAAAGTCAAAACCAAAATGCTGCATTTTGCTTGGGACAATCCTAAAGAGGATTTGACCGGCTATTTTAAGCGTTTTAGGGAGTTGAGCCGGGTTAAGGCAAAACAGAGGTTATCCGTATATGTGCTTTGCAATTACAACAGCACATTGGAGGAAGATTTGTATCGCATTGAAACGCTTAGAGAGTTGGGCTATTCGCCATATGTGATGATATACAACAAGCCCGAGGCTCCGCCTGTTATTCGTCAATTACAGCGTTGGGTAAATAATCGGCGAATTTTCAATACGGTAGATAATTTTGCAGATTACAAAACGAGTTTGAGAAAGGAGCGATAAATGGCATATGTAAGCGTGCCTGCGGATTTGGGCAGGGTGCGGAGTAAAATAATGTTTGGGCTGACTTTGCGGCAGCTGATATGCTTCGGCAGCGGAGCGGCTGTCGGCCTGCCCCTGTATTTTGGCCTTAAAGCCGGGCTAAAATGCAGTTCCAGCTTAGCGGCGATGACAATGGTAATAACAATGCTGCCCTTTTTCCTGTTGGCGATTTACGAGAAAAACGGTCAGCCTTTGGAAAAGGCGGCGGCCAACATTATCCGGGTTATCTTTATCCGGCCAAAAAAGCGGCCATATAAGATAGATAATTTCTATTCGCTGCTGGGCAGACAGAATACATTAGAGAGGGAGGTGGCGCATATTGTGGCAAACGGCCAGAAAAATCGGGAGTTACTTTTGCCGCCTGTTTGGGACGGCAGGCAGGCCAAAAGGTGTGGAGTCGGCGATAAGGACGGCAAAAAGCGGCGTAAAAAAGCCAAGAAAGCTGTCAAGTGCAGATAAGCAGCAGATTGAGGCGGCTATGCAAAAAGCCAGGCGGAATAATGGCAAGGAAATATCCGCCCAGCAGAGTATCCCCTATGAGCGGATTTGGCCGGAGGGTATTTGCCGGGTTAAGGATAATTTCTACACCAAAACAATTTTGTTTCAGGATATTAACTACCAGCTTTGCCAGCAGGAGGATAAGCAGGCCATAATCAGCGGCTGGTGCGATTTTCTAAACTACTTTGACAACTCTGTTAAAGTGCAGATGGGATTTTTGAACCTGCCTCTGCTTGGCGGCGCTCATAGGCAGATAAGGCTGGAAACGCAGGAGCCGGAATATGAGGAAGTATGTTTGGAGTATTCAGAAGTTCTGCAAAGGCAGCAGGCCAAGGGTAACAACGGCCTTGATAAGAGTAAATTTATTACCTTTGGCATTGAAGCGGAAAATCTGAAAGAAGCCAAACCCAGACTGGAGCGGCTGGAGTTGGATATTTTGAATAACTTCCGCCATTTGGGGGTTGCGGCGCAGCCTTTGTCCGGCAGGGAGCGGTTGGAACAGCTATACAATATCTTTCATCAGGCTGCGGAGCACAAGGCGGCGTTTCGTTTTAATTGGGATTGGCTGCCGGCCAGCGGCCTGTCCAGTAAGGACTTTATAGCGCCGTCTTCATTTGAGTTTGGCAATTCTCAAACCTTTCGTTTGGGGAATAAATGGGGCGCGGTTTCCTTTGTGCAGATATTAGCGCCAGAGTTAAACGACCGTATGCTGGCTGACTTTTTGGATATGGACAGTTCGCAGATTGTAAGTCTGCATATTCAGCCTATTGACCAGACGGCGGCTATTAAGCAGGTGAAACGCAAAATAACCGATTTAGACCGGCAGAAGATTGAGGAGCAGAAACGGGCGGTGCGCTCCGGCTACGATATGGACATCATACCTTCGGATTTGGCGGCTTATGGCCTGGAGGCCAAAAAGCTGCTGGAGGATTTGCAAAGCCGCAACGAGCGAATGTTTTTAGTCACTTTTTTGGTGACTAACATTGCCAACAGTAAGCGGCAGCTGGAAAACGATGTGTTTCAGACGGCAGGCGTGGCGCAGAAGCATAACTGCCGGCTGGTGCGGCTGGACTGGCAGCAGGAACAGGGGTTTATGAGCTGTCTGCCGCTGGGATACAGGCAGGTTGAAATTGAGCGAGGTTTGACCACCGGCAGCGCCGCTATTTTGGTGCCTTTTACCACGCAGGAGTTGTATCAGGAAAGGCCGGAGGCGTTGTATTATGGGCTGAACGCTCTTTCCAATAACCTGATTATGGCCGACCGCAAGCAGCTGAAGAACCCTAACGGCCTTATTCTGGGCACTCCCGGCAGCGGCAAAAGCTTTGCGGCTAAACGGGAGATATTAAATGTGTTCTTGGCAACCGCAGACGATATATTGATTTGCGACCCGGAGGCGGAATATTATCCGCTGGTGGAGCGTTTGGGCGGTCAGGTAGTGAAAATATCTCCGGTAAGCCGGCAGTATGTAAATCCGCTGGATCTAAACCTTAATTATTCGGACGATGAGAACCCGCTTTCACTGAAAGTGGATTTTATTTTGTCCTTTTGCGATGTGATTATCGGCAGCAATGCTCAGCACGGTTTGCAGCCTATTGAAAAGACGGTTATTGACCGCTGCGTCAGAAGCATTTACCTGGATTTTCTGGTGGAGCCAAAGCCGGAGAAAATGCCCATTCTGGAAGATTTGTATAAGGAACTTTTACAGCAGCCGGAGCCGGAGGCACGGCGAATAGCGGCGGCTCTGGAGTTATATGTCAGCGGTTCGCTTAATGTGTTTAATCACCGAACGAATGTTGACATCAATAAGAGAATTGTCTGCTATGACATCAAGGAGTTGGGCAAGCAGTTAAAGCAGCTGGGTATGCTGGTTATCCAAGACCAGGTTTGGAACCGGGTTACGGTAAATCGGGCGGCTGGCAAATCTACTCGTTACTATGTGGACGAATTTCACCTGCTGTTAAAGGGAGAGTTGGCCGCCTGGAGTGTGGAGATTTGGAAGCGGTTCCGCAAATGGGGCGGTATTCCGACCGGGGCCACGCAAAACTCGAAAGATTTGCTGGCCAGCCCGGAGATTAGCAATATTTTGGATAACAGCGACTTTATTCTGATGCTAAATCAGGCCAGAGGGGACAGAGATATTCTGGCCAGACAGCTTAATATCTCGCCGCACCAGTTGTCTTATGTAACCCAGAGTGGGGCCGGCGAGGGGCTTTTGTTTTACGGCAATGTAATTCTGCCCTTTGTAGATCACTTTCCGCAGGATAACAGTCTGTATAAAATAATGACCACTCGCCCTGGTGAGCAAGCGGTCTGATTTGTTTTAATATTGATTTAGAATATCGTGATGTCCTATATCCAAAAAAATGATGATTATATCGTTTTCATAGCACCAGATAATGCGCAAATCCATATTTACACTGCACTCAAACAAGCCATTCGTACCTTGCAGGCGTTTGGTGCGCAGCGATGGGTGCAGGGGATTTTCAGCAAAAATGGCCAGCTTGTTTTTTAGCTGCTTTTTTTCGTTTTGGTTCAGCTTTTTATAATGTTTTTGAAAACGAGGGGAAAAGGTGATTTTATAGGCCATCAGTCCTGCTCCAGCTTATCGAACAGGGCGTCAATACTGTCAAACACAGGTTGTTCACCGGTTTGCAGCCTTGCTTTAACTTCTCCCAATTCTGCCTTTAATTCATCAAGATATTTTTTGGGATACACCACAACCGGCATCAGATAAATTGTGCCGTCTTTTTCGGTGATTTCCAGCTTATCTCCCTCGGATAGGCCAAGTTTGAGAATAATCTCGCGAGGGATTGTAATTTGTGCCTTGGAGCGTAATTCAGCAAGCATATATCCGACCTCCTTATTGGTTGGAAAGTAATAAAATCCTACTTTATTATAGTATATCAAATTATAAAGCCTTATGCAATGAGAACGGGAAAAAAATATAACGGAGGACAAAAAATATGGAGAAACAGTTAAAATATTTGCTGCTTTTGGCGGCAAAACTGACGGATATTACCGAGGGGCTGGTTGAGATTTGCAGTCAGCTGGCCGACGAAATGACAGATGATGAAGATTATGAGCAGCCGGAGAATAACAGCTTTGACTAATATTCGTTTTGATGATGAAACCGATAATGAGGGCGGGCGCAGCGAATATGCAGCGGCCAGAGGCGCAGCGGATTACGCCAGGCGCAGGCGCAGGAAAAAGCAAAACCAGAAAAGGAGCATTAAAAAGAAATATGCGGCTCAACTGCGGCAGCAAAAAGCTGTGGCAGCGCAAAAGACAGCGGCCAGCCAAACTAAAAGGCTGGCTGTTCTGCGCCAAAAAGCTAAACGCAGCCTAATACTGGCATTGGCTGTATTGCTGCTGGCCGGTTTTTGCCTGAACTGTGTGAACGGCTGCACAATGCTGCTGCAAGGGGGACTTTCCGCCTTGGGCGGCTCCACCTATCCCAGTCAAGATGAAGATATGCTAAGGGCTGAAGCGGTCTATGCGGAGAGTGAAAATGCACTCAAAAACTATTTGGATAATTACGAAAGAACCCATAGTTATGATGAGTACCATTTTATGCTGGACGAAATCGGCCACGACCCTTATGTGTTAGTATCGCTGCTGACCGCTTATCAGGGCGGCGGCTGGCAGTTTGCCGAGGTTGAGGAGTTAATCGAGGATTTGTTCGACCGGCAGTATCTGCTGGTGGAAAGCGTGGAAATGGAAATTCGCACCGATGCGGAGGGCAATAACTATCCCTGGTATGTGTGCTATGTGGAGCTGCACAATCGGGATTTGGCGCAGCAGACGGCAATTCTGCCGAAGGACAGGCTGGAGTTATACGCTCTGTATATGCGCACTTTGGGCAACCGGCCGGATTTGTTCGATCGGGCGGAATATCCTAACGCTTCGGTTATCGAGCCGCCGCTAATTTATGAAATACCGCCGGAGGCTCTCTCCGACGAGGTATTTGCGGCAATGATTGCCGAGGCGGAAAAATATCTGGGTTATCCCTATGTGTGGGGCGGCAGTAATCCCAACACCAGCTTCGATTGTTCCGGCTTTGTCTGCTGGGTGGTAAATCATACCGAGGGGCTGGCTAATGTGGGACGGACAACGGCTAACGGCCTGCGCAGTTTGACGACAGCGGTTTCACCGGACAGCGCCCAGCCGGGGGATTTGGTGTTTTTCAAAGATACTTACGCCAATGCGCCGCAGGGAGCCAGCCACGTGGGTATTTATGTTGGCAATGGTATGATGATACACTGCGGTTCTCCTATCAGTTATGCGGATATTACGGATAGATATTGGCAAAATCATCTGCTGGGGTTCGGCAGATTGAGCAGAAATTAAAATTTAGGGAGGTTGTATGAACGCAAATAAAAAGAAGATTGATAAATTGAATTTGGAGTATGGCAAAAATGACGAGAAGATAGCCCGGCTTATGGAGCGGCAGCGGGAAATCGAAAAGCAGCGCACTGAACTGGAAAATCTGGATATTGTGGGAATGGTGCGGGAGTTGGGTTTAAGCTTCGAGGAGTTGGCGGAACTCATTAACGGCGAAAAGGCGGCGGCGGAACTTTCAGCTAATGTTACAGAAACTTTCGATACGGCAACTGAGGAATATGCAACTGAGGAATATGCCGGCGAGGATTTAGCCGAGGGAGGGGTTTGGAATGGTTAAAGCCCGGCGGCTGTCAGCATTGCTGCTGCTTATGTTTAGTCTGTGTCTGCTTTTGTTTAGTTGTAACAATCCAGCCTATGCTTTTGTTTCAGAAGAAACACAAATTGAACAGCCGGAGCAAACCGAATTAAATGCAGTGCAGGATTGGAGCAATTCCAACACGCTAACCCCGGAGGGTAATCTGAATCTGGTAGACGACGTGCAGACTTTTAGTTCTTCAGATAAGGAGTTTCTGACCGTTCAAACCAAAAGCGGCAATTATTTCTACATCATCATTGAGAGGGATAAGGACGGCAAACAGAACGTGCATTTCCTAAATCAAGTGGACGAAGAAGATTTGCTGGCTTTGCTGGAAGATGAGCCGAAAGCGGAAAAGCCGCCTGTTTGCATTTGCAAAGGCCAGGATAAATGCTTTGTCGGCTCCGTTAATACCGCCTGCGCAGTCTGCGCCGTCAGTATGCAGGATTGCCAGGGCAAAGAGGTTGTGCAGACGGAGCCGGAACAGGACAGTAAAGCTAATCCAATGGCGGCTTTAGGCGTTCTGTTGGCGCTGCTGGCAATCTTTGGCACAGGCGGATTTTATCTGTTTAAGAGTATTGCCGCCAGAAATACCAACAAACAGGCGGCTCCGGATTTTGATGATGAAGACGATGACGATTATTTAGAAGATGAGGAGGAGGTGGAAGTTGAGGAAGAAACGGAGATTGATAACAGGGGAGATGATGAAGAAACTTAAAAAGCAGTTTGTTTGTTGTATGTGCATTATAGAAGAAATAAATTTAATAGGAGATGATAAATTATATGCAAGAAAAAAATATCAGAAGTAAGAGAGCGCTGGCATTTGTGCTGATGTTTGCGGTGCTGCTTACACAGTTTATGCCTTTGTCGGGGCATAACCATACGGCTTATGCCGCCCAGCAGAACAGCTATCACGATCCGGCCGAGCATTGGACAACAGCCAGTAACCGCACCAATGAACTGGACGCCAACGCTGTTGTCAGCCAGGAAACATTTTTGTGTTATAACTGCGGCAAAGCCACGCAGTTCACCGTCTGGCGCACCCCGGAATATACCAGGGACGGCAACAGCGATTTAACCCGCAACGTCAAATATTCCGATGGCACTATGGTGGACGGGGTGACCAAAGGCAACGTGAACGGCGGCAAGCCTGGCGTTAACGCCTACTATACACAGCACCATTGGACGAAAGCCGCCTGCTCCCAGTGCGGCAATTTCAACAGCCAGATGGATAACACAGAATATTGCTTTAACAAAAACGTCTACTGGCTTTATGACTGCGCCGCCGAGTTTATGCAGGATTTGGACGAAAAGGTCAGCTATGAGTACGCCGACAGCCAGTATCACAAAATGACGGTTGAGGGCGGCAAATACTGTGCCTTTTGTTATGGCACCATTCATAATAAGAACAGCCGTCTGGTTCCTCACAATTTGGCTAAAGAGGTTTTGCCCCAGCTGGCCAATCAGCGGTTCGCTATCGTGTTCCACTGCACCGACTGCGACTTTGTAAAAACAGAATATATTGCCGCCAAAGTGGTAGTGGCCAGCTATTACGGCGTGGTGGACGGCCAGCCTCACACCATTATGGTAAGCGATTTGTCGGAGAGCGGCGTTCGGGCTTCAATTCGTTACGGAACCAGCGCCAATAACTGCAACTTAACCTCTGCGCCCAATTTTACGGAGGAGGGCCAGTATACGGTTTATTACGAGATAACGTACAAATACGATACCACAGAGATGGTGGAAAGCGGCGTTGCTTATGTGTGGCTGCACGACGAGAGAGAGGCGGACGGAGGCTGTGCCTGCGGCTGCGGTGATCCCAACTGCGATTGCCGCAGGCCCAACTGTAACGGCGGCTGCTGCAACACCGGCTGTGGAGATAACCACAAATTCAGCCTTATTGAAAGCATTAAGCCCACCTGTCTGGCGTTGGGTTATGACCGTTATCTCTGCGTGAACTGCGGCAGGATTGAAAAGAGGGATTATGTGGACTCTTTGGGACACTCTATGCAGCAGATTGTAATTCGGGAAGCCACCTGCGAGGTGGACGGCAAGGTTCTGAAAATCTGTTCTCGCTGCGGTTTGACCGAGGTGGAATATACGCCCAAAGGCGAGCATAAATACAGTACGTTCAATGTGGCTCCCACCTGCACCAGTCCCGGCTATACGGTTAAAGAGTGCAGTGTGTGCGGTGACAGACACATTATTGCTATGACTAACGCTCTGCCTCACGATTATGCGGCGCATACGGTTCTGCCCACCTGCACCACCGGCGGCCAGACTACCTACATTTGCGAGGGTTGCGGAAGTACGTTTATCGGCGACCATACCGAGCCGCTTGGCCACGCCTGGAATGAGGGCGAATATATTGTGGAGCCTACCTGCGCCGAGGACGGTGTTATTGAATATACCTGCACCAGATGTGGAGCCACTAAACGGGAAATTGAGGAAAGCGGCTTGCACTCCACCTGCGCCGGTACGATTAACAATGCGCATAAAGCGGCCATAAATACGGTTCTTACAACATCACAGGTTAAAGCGCCTATGTTGCAGGCAAATAATATGGTTTTAGATAAGGCAACAACCAGCACAGCAACGGCGGCTGCCAGCAAAGCGGGCGGCGGCCATATTGCAGGCGCTCCGGCAACGTGTTTAAATCCGCAGACCTGCGTGGTATGCGGCGCAGTTTTGGCGGAGGCCACCGGGCACCGCTACTGGCAGGAAACTACCGCTCCAACCTGTACCGAAATGGGCTTTATCACCTATACCTGCATTAACTGTAACCAAAGCTACAAAAGCGATTACGTGAGCGCTTTTGGGCATAATTACAGCGAGCAGACAACAGCGCCCAGCTGCAACAGTCAGGGATATACAACCTACACCTGCCGCAAATGCGGGGACAGCTATGTGGGCAGTTATCGTGAAATGACCGACCACGTTTGGGACAACGGCACGGAAAAGGTGAACGCTACCTGCAATGGAGCCGGGATTACCGAATATCACTGTGCTAACGCAAAGTGCGACGCAGTGCGGCTGGAAACTGCCAGCGCCGCCGGACATACGGTAGGAGAGGCGGCAACCTGCACCGAGCCTCAGCTTTGCACTAAATGCGGAGCGGTTCTGCAAAACGCTAAAGGTCATCGGTTGGAGCAGCAGATAACCGCTCCCACCTGTGAAAATATTGGCTATACGACTGTAACCTGCAAGGATTGTGGTTTGAATTACAAAACTGATTATACCGACCATCTGGGACATAGTTACGATAAAAAGGTAACTGCTGCCATCTGTCTGGCGGAGGGTTATACAACATATACCTGTACCAGATGTGAAGATAGCTATGTATCTGACTACACCAATCCAGGCGGTCATATCTGGGACAGTGGCAGGCTGGTGGTGAGCGCCACCTGCGGTGGAGCCGGCGTAACGGAATATCACTGCCAAAATTGTGAAGCAACCAGATTAGAAAATGAAGCGGCGGCAGGCCATACACCGGGCAATCCAGCAACCTGTGATACCGCGCAAATCTGCACCGATTGTGGCGCTATTCTCCAGCAGGCTTTAGGACACAGTTTCAAAGAAGAAGTAACTGCCGCAGATTGTCTGGATATGGGCTTTACTACCGTTACCTGCCAGAATGAGGGCTGCGGTTATACCTACAAAACGGATTACAGCAAACCGCTGGGGCATAATTATCTGCCGGAGGTTACAACCGCCACCTGCACCGAGGGCGGATATACTACATTTATCTGTGAGCGTTGCGGCGACAGCTATGTTGCAGATTACACCGAGGCCATCGGCCATAAGTGGGACGCAGGCAAAACAGTGGTTAATTCTGTCTGCAATGGGGATGGAATGATTGAATATCGCTGTGAGAATTGCAACGATGTGCGGCTGGAAACTGCCAGCGCCGCCGGGCATACGCCGGGAGAAAATGCCAACTGTTTGGAGCCGCAAGTCTGCACCAAATGTGGGGCGATTTTGAATAAAGCAACCGGGCACAATTTCAAAGAAGAAATAACCCCGGCCACCTGTCTGGATATGGGCTGCACTACTTTCACCTGTGAGAATTGTGAGTTCAGCTATAAAACGGAATATACCAAACCTTTGGGGCATAATTACCAGCCGGAGGTAACTGCTCCGACTTGCTTAGAGAAAGGCTACACTACCTACACCTGTCAGAATGAGGGTTGTGGCGATAGTTACATTGCCGATTATGTTGAGCCTGCCGGCCATAAGTGGGACGACGGCAAAACGGTTACGGAGTCTGTTTGCAACGGCGAGGGAATGACGGAATATAGATGTGAAAGCTGCGGCCTGCACCGCCTGGAGGCTAAATCTGTCCTGGGACATACCCCCGGCGCTGCCGCCACCTGCACCGAGCCGCAGGTTTGCACCAGATGTAACGCTATCCTTAAAGCGGCCACCGGCCACGATTATGTGAGCAAGGCAGTTGCTCCAACTTGTGAAGAAATGGGTTATACAACATTTACCTGCAAATATTGCGGAGATAGCTATAAGGGCGATTATCTGGACGCTGTCGATCATATTGCCGGCGAATGGGTGGTGGACAAGCAGCCCACTTTGAGCGCCGAGGGGAGCAAACATAAATCTTGCACTAAATGTGGCAAGGTGCTGGAAACTGCGCTTATTGAGCGAGTTTACAATCAGTCTGTAACCGACGGCAAAGGTGAAGCAACGGTAGGCAAATATTTGGTAACGGTAACGGATACGGAGAGCAGGAACCCCATTGTTGGAGCAGTGGTTAATTTGGCGGCAGATAACAGCATTAGCATAAATCTGCCAAGCAGCCGCCTGTTGGATTATGCGGCGCAGACTACTGTTAAAGTTCAGCTTAAAGCATATAATAGCCAGAATTGGCAGGCTGTATCGGCAATGGAAATTGCGGTAACCGATGTGAATAAAAATTATTCCGCTGGTAAAACCGACGTTAACGGTCAGGTTATCGTTCCTGCCACTTCCGGCAATACCAATACCGACGGTGTTGTAACCATTGGCAGGACGGAGGACGGTGTTAAGCAGACTTTGACCGTTAAGGTGTTCAAAGACGGCACTAACCGCCCGATTAAGGACGCTGCGGTGGATACCAATAAGAGCGGCGGCGTTAATGTGCAGCTGCCTAAAGGTGTGGATATGGACGAGGAAAACCGTATCGGCGTGACGGTGAGCGACCAGAAGCAGCAGCTGCTGGAAAAAATCCAGGTAACTGTTAAAGGCGATTTGAACCAGCAGGGTCAGGGTGAAACGGACAAGGAGGGCGAAGTTATTCTGCCGGAAATTCCGGCTGAAACGGTACGCCACGGCGCATATATTGTGGGTTATACCGACGGTACGTTCAGACCGGAAAATCAGATGACCAGGGCAGAAGCGGCGGCTATTTTTGCCAGACTTTTAGCCGAGCAGAAAAATGAGAATATATCTCCTGCCAAGTATGCGGCGTTTATGGATACTTCGGTCAATGCCTGGTATGCAGATTATCTGAATTATCTGACCGGTTACGGGGTTATTGTTGGCGAGCGCTCGGCATTTCGGCCTAACGAAGATATTACCAGGGCGGAACTGACGGCAATGGCGGTGCGTTTCTTTGAAATTACCGGACAGACGGCGGAAAAAGGCGGTAATGTGCAATTCAATGATGTATCAGGCAGCTATTGGGCGGCTGAATATATTCAGGAGGCGGCGCTTTATGGTTGGGTTCAAGGATATGGCAATGGCAGCTTTAAGGCTGAAAGCAAAATCACCCGTGCCGAAGCTGTAACTCTCATCAATAATCTGCTGGGCCGTTTTGCGGACAGCGAATATATCTCTAATAATGGCCGCAGGCTAAACACATTCAGCGATGTTTACGCTGCGCATTGGGCATACGCCGCTATTTTGGAGGCGGCTAACAGCCATAATGCGATTGTAGATAAGGAAACAGAAACTTGGAACAGATAAAAAGATAATATATAAATGCCGTCCTGCGAATTAAACGCAGGGCGGCATTTAATCTATATGCGAGGAGGAATTTATTTGAAAGAAACATTGAAACTGGTGATTGCCGAAAAGCCCAGCGTGGCAATGAATTTAGCGAAAGCGCTGGGGGCAGACAGCAGAAAAGACGGCTATCTTGAGGGGGCTGGTTGGCTGGTTAGCTGGTGCGTTGGTCACTTGGCTGGGTTGGCTGCGCCGGAGGTATATAATAAAAACTATGCCAAATGGCGCAGGGAGGATTTGCCAATACTGCCTGGCAGCAGCTGGCGAATGACGGTTGCGGAAAACACCAGAGGGCAGTTTGAAATCCTTAAAAAGCTGCTGCGCCGAAGCGACGTAAGCGAAGTAGTAAACGCCTGCGACGCCGGGCGTGAGGGCGAGTTAATATTCCGGAGCGTTTATCATCTGGCCGGGTGCAGCAAGCCTATTAAGCGGCTTTGGATAAGCAGTATGGAGGAGGCCGCTATACGGGAGGGTTTTGCGAACCTTAGAGCAGGCGAGGATTTTGCGGGATTGTACCGGGCGGCGCTGTGTCGGGCGAAAGCGGATTGGCTGGTGGGCATTAACGCCACTCGTCTGTTTTCCCTGCTCTATGGCTGTACTTTGCATATTGGCCGGGTAATGTCCCCAACGCTGGCAATGGCGGTGGCGAGAGAAGCGGAAATTACCGCCTTTCAGCCGGAAACATTTTACAGCGTGGAAATCCAGTGCGGCGATTTGAAATTAAGCAGCGAAAGAATGGCAGATAAAAAGGTGGCGGCAGATTTGGCAGCGGTTTGCCAGCAAGATAATTTAACCATAAAATCCATTGAACGGCAGGAGAAAGTGGAAAAGCCGCCCCTGCTTTACGATTTAACCGCCCTTCAGAGAGAAGCCAACCGCAGATTAGGTTATACCGCCCAGCAAACGCTGGATTATCTGCAAGCTCTTTACGAAAAACGGTTAGTAACATATCCCCGGACGGACAGCCGTTATCTGACAGAAGATATGGCGGCTGTTGTGCCGGATTTGGTGCAAACCGCTTCGGAAATTTGTGGTCTTATTGCTCCGGCGGAAATTATGGCTGCGCAGGTTTGCAATAACGCTAAAGTAAGCGACCACCACGCTGTTGTGCCGACCAAAACTCTGACCGCAGATAAAGCTGGGGATTTGCCCAAGGGTGAAAACGCGGTTCTGGGATTGGTCTGTTTGGGACTGCTGCGGGCTGTGGCGGCTCCCTGCCGTTATGTGCAGACTAAAGTTATCGCCGAGTGCGGCGAGCAAATCTTTTCTGCAAGCTGCAAAGAGGTTACAGATTACGGCTGGCAGCAATATTGCCCTAAAGATAAAGCGTCAGATAAAATTACCGCTGATTTAGCCGAGGGCGAACAATTAAGAATTACGGCAGCAAACATTAAACGGGGCAAAACGGAACCTAAAACTCACTTTACCGAGGATACAATTTTAGCGGCAATGGAGCAGGCTGGAGGTAGAGATATGCCGCAAGATATACAACGCAAAGGTATTGGCACGCCTGCCACCAGAGCCGGTATTTTGGAAAAGCTGGTGAACGTGGGGCTGCTGGAGCGCAAAAAGAGCAAAAAGGCGGCTAAATTGCTGCCCACCCAGCTGGGCAGGGCTTTAATTACCATTCTGCCGGAGGAATTGCAATCCCCCTGGCTTACCGCGGAATGGGAGCAAAGATTATTGGAAGTTGAAAACGGCAGCTTATCCGAGGAAGAATTTATGCGGGGTATTGAGGATTTGGTGAGCGGTTTGGTGCGGGATTGCCAGGCGGTTCCCGGTGGGGAAGTCCTGTTTCCGCCTGTTAAAAGGATAGCAAAGAATGGCTGAAATATTAAATGAGGGTTACTTTTTCTAATTATCTAATTAACGAACTTGACTTTTGGAGGTGAAAAGTTTATGCTAAATAAGGTTCAAAGCTATGCGATTTTGTCCGGGGATACGGCCCGACAGATAACGTCCAGCCGGGAACAGTGGACGGATTTTCTGCGGCTGGCCGGCAGGCTGTATAAATACCCTTTTGGGGAGCAGTTGCTCATCTATGCGCAAAGGCCGGAGGCCGAAGCCTGCGCCGAGTATGACTTCTGGAACAGCCGAATGCAGCGGTATGTGCGGCGCGGCTCCAAGGGCATTGCTCTAATTGACGAAAGCGGAAGTCAGCCGCGCTTGAAATATGTTTTTGATGTAGCGGATACTGGGGGCCGACGCAAACCATATCTGTGGCAATATGATGAGGCTAAACATCAAGATGTGGTAACGGCGGCTTTGGCAGAAGAATACGGAGCAGACAGTGGAAACGGCCTGGCTGAACAGCTGCGGAGCATTGCCGCTTTTATGGCGGAGGAATATTGGCGGCAAAATCAGGAGGATATATTGGGGGAAGTGTATGGCAGCGCCCTGTCCCGACTGCCCCAAGAAGATATTGGAGCCAGTTATCTGGAGGCGGCGGAGGTCAGCATTGCCTATACGCTGCTTTCGCGTTGCGGCTTAAATCCGAATATTTACTTTGAACACGAAGAATTTTTGAGTATCTTTGACTTCAACACACCGGCTACTGTTTCTGCGTTAGGCGCTGCGGTGAGCGATTGCAGCGAGCAGGTTTTGCGGCAGATTGAGGTTGTGGTAAAGAATTATGAAAGAGAACATATCTCAGAAAGGATTAAGGAAAATGGAAAAACTGACATACCGGCAGACGGGCGATTATCTGTTGCCGGAATTGAGTATGGACGAGTTGGAAACGGTCAGACCACTGGGCAAATACGCTCTGCTGCGGAAGGATTATCTGCGGGAGAACAGGCCGGTTCTGTGGACGGCGCTTTCGGTGAACGGCAGGCTGCACAGCCACCTGCTGGAGATAGAGGAGGCGGCCAGCCGCAGACAGGAGCAGATGATGAGCGAAATGGCGAAGTCAGCCGGGATAACGGAAAATCTCAAGTCCGAAAATCCTCTGCGCTGGGCGGGGTTGATGAACAGCCTGCATCAGCAGGTGGAGGAGATAATTCTCCAGGAAGTAGTGTACAACTGACGCCCCAAGAGTTCAAGAACGATTGGCCGGCGGAAGTTGTGCCGCAAACGGTACAACTAAATCTATTTGAAATTGCTATCCCCAGCGAGCAAGAACAGAGAGCGGCCATTGAAAAGGCCGCTCCCTTTGTTTTTAAGCGAAGCAACAGTGCGCCGCCGTTCCCGTTGAAAACGGCGGCGTTTGTTAAGCAAAAATTTGGTGATGAGGAAATAGACAATGTTTTGCGCTTTGGCTGCAATAAAAATAAAGCCAGAATGGAGATTGCAGCCGAGTTCAGCAAGCAAAAGTCCCTGGGAGAAAAGGCGGCTTATCTGCAAAATTTATTTGAGGGCGGCAGCGGCTTTTTGAACGACGCGGGCAATATTTCTGTTTGGTTCGCCGACGAGGGCATTAGAATTAGCCGAAGGAGCAATGCCAGATATGCCCAAAATGCGCAGATTGTAAGCTGGGAGCAGGCGGCGGAGCGGATAGACAAACTGCTGAACGCAGGAGAATTTGCCAGTGAATGGGAAATTGCCAAGGCTTTAGATTATGAGCGTGAAAGAGTTGCGGAAGATTTATGGTATATTGCCAGAGATTTAAGCGATGAGGGCAAAAAGCAAGGTTTGTTTTCTCATATTCGTGCAGAAGCTTATGCTGTTGGTATGGGCGGCTTTCCGGAGCAGGTGGCAAAGGTTGCGCAAATGCTGGCTGAAGATGAGCAGCTATCCCAAATTATTGCTGAATATGGGGCTTTTCAAGCGGCCTATGCCCAAAACAGAGAGGTTATGCGTTTCAAGCCTTATGCAGCGGAGGGGTTGGCCGTCCGGCTGGCAGACTTAAAGCTGCCAAGATTGGAATATACCAGCCAAATGCAGGAAATGCCGGCGGTTGGTCAGTTTATTACGGAAGATGAGATTGCGGCGTCTTTAAGCTATGGCAGCGGTTTTGAAAATGGCAAATACCGTATATACAGCTTTTTTAAGGAGCAGCATACCGCTAAAGAAAAAGCGGACTTTCTGAAAAATGAATTTGGTACAGGCGGACGCAGCAACGCTTTGCCGGGCAGTTTTTTGTCTGACGAGTGGCACGATGTCAAAGGGATTAAGTATAGCAAGCCGAATTGCCCGGACGTTATGCTTAATTGGCCTAATGTGGTTAAGCGTATTGACCGGCTTATTGCCGAGGAACGCTATATAACTGCCGAAGAACTGGCTAAATGGGCTGAACAGACCAAAACTGTGCCGGAGGCTGTGCAAACGCCGGAAATTAATAATATAGAAGAAACTGTTTTGGAAAACAAAGATATTGAAGCTGTTGAAGCTGTGGAGCCGGAAGTTGAGGTTTTATCTCCACAAAACTATGCTATCTGGAACAATGATTTAGGTTCCGGCGGAGCCAAAGCCAAGTATGCAATGAATGTGGCGGCGATTAAAACCTTAAAGCAGATTGAGGCGGAAAAGCGGCAGACCACGCCGGAGGAGCAGGAAATATTGAGCCAATATGTGGGCTGGGGCGCATTGCCGGAGGTTTTCGACAGTACAAAAGAAAACTGGCAGGCCGAATACGCCGAATTGAAAAGCCTGCTGACGGACGCTGAATATATAGCCGCCAGGGGCAGTGTTTTGAACGCTCATTACACCAGCCCAACGGTTATTAACGCCATTTACAGCGGTTTGGCAAAATTGGGGTTTGCAAATGGTAAGATACTGGAGCCTGCCTGTGGGGTGGGTAATTTTTTTGGCCTGTTGCCGGAGAAAATGCAGCAAAGCCAGCTTTACGGTGTGGAACTGGACAGCTTAACCGGCAGAATTGCCAGGCAGCTTTACCCAAATGCCAATATCCAGATTAAGGGTTTTGAGCAAACCAATTTTCAGGATAACAGCTTTGATGTGGCAATCGGCAATGTGCCTTTTGGCAATTACCAGGTCAATGACAAGGATTACAATAAGCTGGGCTTTAGTATTCACAACTATTTTTTCGCCAAAGCGCTGGATAAAATTCACCCAGGCGGCGTGCTGGCTCTTGTAACCAGCCGCTATACTATGGACGCTAAAGACAGCAGAGTTAGGCGTTATCTGGCGGAGCGGGCGGATTTGCTGGGGGCAGTCCGGCTGCCTAACAATGCTTTTAAGAAAAACGCCGGAACAGAGATTGTATCAGATATTATTTTCCTGCAAAAGCGGGAGCAGCTGCGGGATTTATCTGAAGAAACGCCGGAATGGGTGGAGGTTGGCGAGAATGAACAGGGTTTCAAGATAAATCAGTATTTCATCAATCACTCGGAGCAGGTTTTAGGTGAAACAGCAGCGGTCAGCACTCAATATGGCCGGCTGGACTATACGCTTAATCCTCTGCCCGGCGTATTTTTGGCGGAACAGCTGCCGGCAGCCTTGGCGAATATTCAAGGTAAGTATATTCCTGCCGAACAGGATATTGAGGTTGAGGCGGCAATAAATGAAAGTGTGGATTTGGCAGAAATGCAGCCTAAAAACTATTCCTTTGTTGTCGCTAATAATGAGGTATTCTACTGTCTTAATGATAATTTGGTTAAGCGGGATTTGGGAAATGCAGCTAAAGAACGGATTAAGGCGTTGGTTGAATTAAGAGATTGTACTCAGCAGCTTATCTCAATGCAGATGAACGAGGATATGCCGGATACGCCTATCCAAAACCAGCAGGCGGAATTAAACCGTTTGTATGATAGTTTTTCTAAAAGGTTTGGTTTAATTAACGATAGAGCCAACCGTCTGGCATTCTCCGAGGACAGTTCATATTATCTGCTTTGTGCTTTGGAAATTCTGGACGATGAAAACAAGCTTAAACGCAAGGCAGATATGTTCAGCAAACGCACTATTCAGCCATATAAAGCGCCGGAGCGGGTGGATACGGCGGCGGAGGCTCTGGCTGTTTCTATCGCTGAAAAAGCCTGCGTGGATTTGGCATATATGAGCAAACTTTCCGGCAAAGGGGCAGATGAGTTGATCTCAGATTTGCAGGGAGTAATTTTTAAGGATCCAACAAATAATTTATGGCAGACTGCCGATGAATATTTATCCGGCAATGTGCGCAAAAAATTAAAAATTGCCGAGTTTGCCGCCGAGGGTAATCCGGCATTTACTGTCAATGTGGAGGCTTTGCGGCAGGTACAGCCCAAGGATTTGGAGGCGCAGGAGATTGAAGTGCGTCTGGGCGCCACCTGGATAGATAAGGAGTATTTTCAGCAGTTTATGTGGGAGGTTCTGGAAACACCGGGATATTTGCAAGATAAGATAACCATAGACTATTCGGCGCATACGGCGGAGTGGCATATTAACAGCAAAAATTCCGTATCTAACAGCGATGTGGCGGCGTACAGTACCTATGGCACAGACAGAGCCAACGCCTACAAGATATTGGAGGACAGCCTTAATCTGCGTGACGTGCGGATTTACGATACAGTGGAGGAGGCTGACGGCAGCAAAAAGCGAGTATTTAACGCCAAAGAAACCACGCTGGCCGCTCAAAAACAGCAGGCTTTAAGGGAGGCTTTCAAGGATTGGATTTGGCGAGAACCGGAGCGCCGGGATAAGCTGGTGCGGCAGTACAACGAAGAAATGAATTGTTTCAGGCCCAGAGAATACGACGGCAGTCATATTAAATTTGTGGGTATGAACCCGGAAATCAGGCTTAGGGAACACCAGATAAACGCTGTCGCCAGAGTAATTTACGGCGGCAATACTCTGCTGGCCCACGAGGTGGGAGCCGGCAAAACCTTTGAGATGATTGCCGCCGCAATGGAGAGCAAGCGTCTTGGGCTGTGCCATAAGAGCCTTTTTGTGGTTCCGAACCATCTGGTGGAGCAATGGTCGGCGGAGATTTTGCGGCTTTATCCGGCGGCCAACGTGCTGGTAACTACCAAAAAGGATTTTGAAAAAAGCAACCGCAAAAAGTTCTGCGCCAGAATTGCCACCGGCGATTATGACTGTGTTATTATCGGCCAAAGTCAATTTGAGAAAATACCAATCAGCCCGGAGCGGCAGGAGCGGCTGCTGTATGAGCAGATTGACGAAATAACCGCAGGTATCGCCGAGTTGAAAGCCAATAACGGCGAGCGTTTCAATATTAAGCAAATGGAAATAACCAAAAAAAGGCTGATTGAGCGATTGGAGAAAATGCAGGCGCAGGCCGGCTCTCGCAAGGATAGTGTAATCTGCTTTGAGGAGTTGGGCGTTGACCGAATGTTTGTGGACGAGAGCGACAACTACAAAAACCTCTTTCTTTACACTAAAATGCGCAATGTGGCCGGGCTGTCCACCACTGACGCTCAAAAATCCTCGGATATGTTTGCCAAATGCCGCTATTTGGACGAGTTAACCGGCGGTAAGGGAGTTATCTTTGCCACCGGCACTCCAATCAGCAATAGTATGACGGAGATGTATACTATTCAGCGGTATCTGCAATATGACCGCTTGCAGGAAATGGGTATGGGGCATTTTGACTGCTGGGCTTCAAGATTTGGTGAAACTACAACCAGTTTGGAGTTAGCCCCGGAGGGTACGGGGTATAGGGCAAGGACACGATTTGCCAAGTTCTTCAATCTGCCGGAGTTGATGGCAATATTCCGTGAAGTGGCGGATATTAAAACGGCTGACCAGCTAAATCTGCCTACCCCGGAGGTTGAGTACCATACGCTGGCCGCTAAACCAACGGAACATCAGCAAATTATGGTTAAGGAATTATCCGAGCGAGCAGAAGCAATCCATAAGGGAGCGGTGGAGCCGGAGATAGATAATATGCTTAAAGTAACCTCCGACGGCAGAAAACTGGGCTTAGACCAGCGGCTGATTAACTCAACTTTGCCTGATGAGGAAAATACCAAGGTTAATATGTGCGTAGCAAATGTGCTGAAATACTGGCGCGAGGGTGAAAAGGACAGGCTGACGCAGCTGGTTTTCTGCGATATATCTACGCCGCAGGCCGAAGTCAAGGAGCAGGAGGGCTTTAGCAATGTTTATGCGGATATTAAGCAAAAGCTGGTGGCCGGGGGTATGGAGCCGCAGCAGGTGGCTTTTATCCACGAGGCCAAAACAGACTTGCAGAAGAAAGAATTGTTTGCTAAAGTGCGCTCCGGCCAGGTCAGAGTTTTAATCGGCAGCACTGCTAAAATGGGAGCCGGCACAAATGTGCAGGACAGGCTGATTGCCAGCCACGATTTAGATTGTCCCTGGCGGCCCAGGGATTTAATTCAGCGTGAGGGGCGTATCCGCAGGCAGGGCAATATGAATAAGCAGGTTCACGTCTGCCGTTATGTAACCGAGGCCACATTTGACGCATATCTGTGGCAAACCATTGAGAATAAGCAGAAATTTATATCCCAGATTATGACTTCCAAAAGTCCGGTGCGCAGCTGTGAAGATGTGGACGAGGCCGCTCTTTCCTATGCCGAGATTAAGGCTTTGTGCGCCGGCGACCCTCGCATTAAGGAGCGAATGGAGTTAGATGTGGAGGTAAATAAGCTTAAAATTATGAAAGCCAGCCACCAGAGTCAGCAGTATCGTCTGCAAGACAGGATTATTAAATATTTCCCGGAGCAGATTGCGGCTAAAGAAGCGGTTTTAGCTGCTTTGCAGGCGGATAAGGCAGTTGCGGAAAATAACCGGCAGCCCAAAGATGGCTTTATTGGTATGGAAATTGACGGAGCAGTTTATCACGAAAAAGATAAAGCCGGGGCTGCTTTGCTGGAAAAAGCCAAAAGTTATGTCAACCTGGAGGCAGCCAAAATCGGCAGTTATCGGGGATTTAATATGTATTTGTCCAGAGAGGGATTTCAGCAGAATTTAACCTTAACCCTCAAAGGCGCGCTGGAGCATAAGGTTGAGTTGGGTGGGGATATTCGTGGGAATTTGATTCGCATAGATAACGCTTTAGGTCAGATAGATAAACGCATTGCTGATATTGAAAATACTTTGGATAATCTTCATCAGCAGGTAGAAGCTGCCAAAATCGAGGTGGGCAAGCCATTTGAATTTGAGGGAGAATTGGCGCAAAAGAACGCCCGCCTGATTGAATTGGATATGGAACTTAATATGGATATGCAGTCGGAGGAGGTGGAGCAGGCAGAGCCGGTTGAGGAAGAAATTGCTCCAGAAGAAGATATTAAACCGGGTTTGGCTGAGAGGGCCAGGGAGTCGGTTTTGGAAAAGCTGCGCCGGCCCCTGCCGCCCCGGTCGGAGATTGCAGATAAAGCTGTTAAGTCCAAAAGTTATGCTGTGGAGTTATAGGGAGGGGGATAATATATGGAAGAAAAAAATATTAACGAATTTGAAAATATGACTAAAGAGGAATTGAACGCTGCTTTGTATGAAAAGCTGTCGGCGGAGGCTTTGCAGCACGCTTATGAGTATATTGTCAGGGAGGATATTTTAATAGCCTTATCCGATAACGATTTATCTTTAGCCCAGGTTAAAGCGCTGCTGCAAAATTCTTGTACTTTAGATGATATTTATAAGGATTTGGAAAAGCAGGAAACCGGCCATATGCAGGATATTCGAGATACGGTTGAGGAAAGAGCCAATATTTTTATTCAACAGGAGCAGGAGAAACCTATACAGTTTGCCAGTTTACCGGTATATAATCAGACTTATAGCTATGCTAAAGAGCATAATGAATGCGATTTGTGTATGAAATCGCATAATGAGGACGTTGCCTGCAGCAATGCCATAGAAACGGCTATAAATAAGAATTATTCGGGCAATTCTTTGGATACAAACAAAGCAATCCAGGAGGTTCTGCCTCGTTTTGGTATGGAGCGGCTAAACTTTGTGCTGGCTAATATGGTACGCAATCTGGCCTGGGACGGCAGAATATCTGCGCAGAACAGGGAGTGGGTTAAAAGTGTTCCGGCTCCGGTAGATGAGGAGCGCAGTCGAAAATTTGTTGCTTTTAGCGTTCACCCCGATTTGCTGAATTTGTTTGCGGACGGCGTTAGAAAGTTGGAGCCGGAATGTAAGCGAGAACAGACAAAAGCCCGGCCCTCCATTTTGGCACAGCTGCACCAGCCCAAACAGCCGTCTAAATCTACATCTGTGGAAAAGCATAAGGGGCCGGAGCGATAATTTATGTTTGAAAAAAGAGAGCGTGAAGTACAGCTTAAATTCCGGGTAACGCCAGAGGAGCGGCAAATTATTGAGCGGAAGATGGCGCTGCTGGGAACTTCTAATATGGCGGCCTATTTGCGGAAAATGGCTATTGACGGATATATTATTAATCTGGAAGTGCCGGAGTTGCGGGATTTAATCTCTCTGCTCCGGCGCTCCTCTAATAATCTAAATCAGCTGACGAAAAGGGTTCACAAAACCGGGCGTTTTTATGCTGAAGATTTAGAGGATTTGCGGCAAAACTTTGACCGCCTTTGGGATATGGCGGATAAGCTGTTAAAGGGGCTGGCAAAAATAAAGTAAATTGGTGGTGATGAATAAACGGCAACGACAAGATTTATTCCGCTGTACATAGGCAAGGGCAGAAAAGCAGGTAAAGCCATAAGCGATATTATTGATTATGTGGAAAACCCGGAAAAGACGAATAACGGCAAACTCATCAGCAGTTATAAGTGCGACAGCAGACTTGCTGACGTTGAATTTGCTCTATCTCAAAGAATTTACCAAACCAAAAGCGGACGGGAGCAAAAAGAAAATGACGTTATCGCCTACCAAATCCGGCAGTCTTTTAAGCCAGGCGAGATAACTGCGGAGGAAGCTAACCGGTTGGGTTATGAGTTGGGTATGCGGTTTACCAAAGGGCAGCACGCCTTTGTAGTTTGTACTCACATTGACCGCCGCCATATTCACAGCCACGTTATTTTCAATTCTACCAATTTAGACTGCACGAAAAAGTTTCGTGATTTTCTTGGCAGCGGTAAGGCGGTGCGCAGGTTAAGCGATACAATTTGCATTGAAAATGGCTATTCGGTTATTGAGGAGCCAAAACGCCGCCGGGGTTTAAGTTATAACCGGTGGCAGGAGCAGCAGGGGATTGCGGACAAGCCATCGCATAGAGATGTGCTGCGGCAGGCCATAGATAAGGCTTTATCTCAAAAGCCAATGGATTTTGAAACATTGATTGAACTGCTGCAAGCTGATAATATTGAGATTGATAAGCGAGGCAAAAGCTGGCGCTTAAAGGCCGCTGGTTGGAAACAGTCTGCCAGGCTGGATAGTTTGGGCGAGGGCTATTCCGAAGCGGAATTAAAGGCGGCTTTAACCTCTGGTAAAATGCCTAAAGCAAAGGATAAAATAAATCTTTTGATAGACGTTCAGCAGAAATTGGCAGAGGGAAAAGGCGGCGGTTACTCCCGTTGGGCTGGTGTTTTCAACCTAAAGCAGATGGCAAAAACCTATAACTATCTGAATGAAAATAATTTGTTATCGTATGAAGAATTGGCTGCCAAAACTGCGGCGGCAAGTCAGCGTTTTGAGGAATTATCCGGTCGGATTAAGTCCGCGGAAAAGCGAATGGCGGAGATTGCAGTTTTGAAAACGCACATTATAAACTACGCCAAAACCAGGGAGGTTTATGTGGCTTATAGAAAGGCTGGCTATTCTAAAAAGTTTGCCGCCGAACACGAAAGCGCTTTGCTGCTTCATAAGGCGGCGAAGCAGTTTTTTGATGAAGCCGGTTTGAAAAAGCTGCCTACTGTTAAAAGTTTGCAGGCTGAATATTCCAAGCTGCTGCGGGAAAAGAAAGCGGCTTATGGAGAATACCGGCAGGCCAGAGAGGAAATGAAAGAGTTTTTAACTGTTAAAGCTAATGTTGATAATTTGCTGGAGATTGAAGACGGCAGGAATAAAGAAAAAACAAATCAAAGAGAGCCAAAGGCGATCCGCTGAATTGTTAGCGAAGCAATACCGATTTCTGGTCTGGCGCAATTCAGATATAAGCGTTTCAGCCGCAGGCTGAAATGCGTAGCCCTCCAAACGAAGTTTGGAGGTTAAAGGGGGGTTCGGGGGCTGCCGCCCCTGATAAGTGAAATGACCTATTCGGAATTAACCGAATAGGCCATTTTTGCGTTTGGGTACCCAGACGCCCAGCTTGCAGGTATAATTATGATATAATTATTATAGTCAGAATAAGTTATTAAAAATGTTTCTGACAAAAAGAGTATAGGAGATTGCACTTATCGGCAAGTCGTATTAAGATTATACTAAAAGGGATAGAAAGTGGCACACCAGCTTGCTGGGTTTCCTCCGGAATTACTCTAAGCGTTGACAGTCCGTAAAAGTATATATCATTTGACTGGATGGGTGCAATCTTATATGCTTACCCGAATTTAAAATGCGCCTGATAAATCTTTTTTAAGATGAAACAATCCCAAACAAAGGAGCTGAATTTATGAATAAAAATGTTGTTGTTGGTATTGATGTTAGTAAAAATTTTAGTGAAATGTGTATACTTGCTCCGGATAATGAGGTTATAGCACAAATGAAGATTTATCATAATGTGTCTGATTTTACAAAAGTCATAACCCAATTACATAATATTGAAAAGGAATACAATGTTCCTGTTGTCGTTGTTATGGAATCAACATCGCATTATCACTTAATTCCATATCAGTTTTTTCAAAAAGCAGGTTTTGAGGTTATAGTGGTAAACCCGGTTCAGAGTGGTGCGCTGAGAAATCTTAATATTCGCAAAGTAAAAAATGATAAGGTAGACGCTCATAAAATAGCCCTGCTGTACAGATTGAAAATACTTCGCCCGGCGCAAATTCCGCAGGGTAATCTGCGGTGTATGCGTATGCTTTGCCGGCAGCGTTCGGAACTTCTTGTGGATGCGGCTCGCTATAAAAATCGTTTAAGGGTTTATTTGGAGCAGGTCTTTCCCGGATATGATACGGTATTTTGCGATATAGGCGGTGTGAGTTCTCGTGCTGTTTTACGGGAATGTCCAACTCCGGAACTGGTGGTTTTGAAGGGTACGGAAAATGTTGACGCTATAATTAATGCAGCAGCGCCAAACCGGGGATTTAGCTTCAGCCGTAAAAAGGCAGAACAGCTTATTTGTGCAGCGCAGGCAGCAAAGGAAAGCTCTTTTGAAACTCTGGGTAGCGATCTTATGATTAAAGCGGATTTAACTGTACTGGAAAGTTTACGTCAGATTGAGAGCAAATTGGAGGAATTGTTTTTGCAGGAAGAATACATACGGAATAATCTGTTATTGCTGCGTACAATACCGGGGATAGGTATTCATTCTTCGTTGGTTATACTTTCAGAAATTGGTGATTTTGCATTATTTAAGAAACCCAAGGAATTGGTTGCTTATTTTGGTCTTGATCCGGGAGAAAGGCAGTCCGGCACATTTAGAGGAACAAAGAATAAAATGTCCAAGCGAGGATCCGGCCAGGCTAGGGCAGCGCTGCATATGGCTGCGGTTAATGCTATTAGTTTGCAGACAAGACGGACAGTTGGCAATCCTGTTTTGGCGGAATATTATAGAAATAAATGTAAAACGAAGCTACAAAAAGTAGCTATGTGTGCAGTTATGCGAAAGCTTGTAAATATTATTTTTGCTGTTTTGAGGGATAGGAAACCATTTGAATTACGCACAGCTAAAGAACACGCTATAAGACTGGGTATGGCGGCAGCGGCTTAATTTGAGTAAATCAGAAATCACGGCAATAATAATATAGCCCCAGTTTAATTCATCTACTGGGGCTGTTAGTCGTGTAATTATAAAGCTGAAAACTTAAAAAATCTTCATTAATTTCTCTCAAAAAAATTAGATTTATTATTTACCTTGCTTGACTGGTCAATTATAATTTTATCAATATAGCTAATTGCTAAATCCATATCCATTAATAGTTTTAAGTCCATTTTGTATATTACTTTGAATATAATCTTCTTTTTCGTAGAAATCGTTAAAAAATAATTGTTGAGCTTCCGAGTAACAAGAAAGCGAAGTTTCTCCTAGCTTTTGAAATAAGGCTTCGTCTATATTTATTCCATTCATTTTTTCTTCATCCATTATTTTTAATATTCTTTCAGCTGTATTTGCTTTATAATACAAAAACAAAGCATAATACTTATTTGCATATTTATCTGTTTCTTCAATATATTCCAAACCAATTTCAAAACAGGTATAAGCGTTAATAAGGAAACTATTCAGATATGGTTGTACTTCTTCTTCTCCTCCATACAAGAAATCATTAGCAAACTTCCAGTATACTTTTCCGTTAATAAGGCAAATATAATCAGTGTTAATTATCACCGGCGAAGATGAATTATTTATGTTGCGATCAATGTTTTCTAAAAATAATTCAAAGGTGTGTACTCCATCAGCAGCGATTTTCATACGAACATTAAATGGCAATTTAGGATCTTCATTTTTTGGTTCTTTTAAAATTTCATTGTTGAGTTCGTTTCCATAAAAATAGTAGTTGGGAATATTTTGATTTTCATTATACTTATTTTTTCTATCTGATGCTTTTTTAAGATGTGGTGTATTAAATATAAAGTAGTAGTTGCTGTCTGTTATCTTTGGTTCAAGGCTTTTGTATTTACCATCAGCATATATACTTGAAAAAAACTGTTTATTATCATTGAGTGTTGTATTAGAAAGGACAACATCTTCAGAAATATGAAGTTTGTACAAAATAGTTATATCAGGATCACTATTACTATTATTTTTTTCTCGCCTTTTAAACAGCTCATTGATATCTGTTTGTGATGCAATTTCTGTTTTTAAATAGTTATAATCATCGTTAGCAAATGCATTTTTTACTTTAAGAATAATAAAAAGCAAAAACCATAAACTAACTACTATTAAAAAAAATTTTATTACTTTTCCAAATGGTGTTAAACGACGACGGCGATGCTGGTCAGAATGGTGTGTATGATTATTTATCATAATAATATACCAACCTTCAAAACTTATTCTTTTGTTTCTTTATATAATTTTAATATTTCATTAGATACCGTATTTATTATTTGGGAAACCTTCGAATCTATATAGATAACTTGTTCATCATTTGCCAAATCTATTTCCATTTCATACAATCTATTAGAAATTATTTTATTTTTTATATCAGTATATCCTATTGCAATTCCACCATCTTCAATAATACACATTTTTTTTCTTTCAGAAATTAGCATATTTTTATATTGTATTCCAGCAAGGATACTATCATATATTCTAAAATCTGATTCAATATTTTGTTGAATTTGTTTACCCAAGCTATTACCTATCTGCTCTAGTATTTGCGTTCGGATATATTGTATTAAAGCCGTGCAATACTCCTGATTTGTTTTAACACCAATAGCTTTATTATCAGAATCAAAAATTAAATATTCTGTTTCATAATAATTATTTAAATGTGCAATTAGAATAACATTATCTTTATACGTTATTAAAATTTGTGGATGTGTTATCATTGATACACCGGCAAAGTCTGTACCTACAAGATTTTTTACCAAGTAAACATCCTTGTAAACATCATTATCATTTTCTTGGTAAAATTTAATTTGAGGAACTGCAAAAATATTAGAATAACTAAATACTATTAGTGTTATTATTATTGTAATTAATTCTTTAAGACAGTTTAATTTTTTTTCGTTTTGTTCAGGTTGTGGCTGACTCATATCATCTTAATATCCTTTTATATAAACTATACTATAATTCGATATTATTATTTCATTTTGGTAATAATATCCATTATATCTACATTTTAGTATATAAAATAAAAAAAACCAATAGTTTTTTGTTATTTAATAAAAAAGAAAGTATTAAGATTTTTGCTTCTTAATACTTTCTTTTTAATAGATATTGTTAAAAACGTAGATTCTTGGCTAATTTACTTAATTTGAATAATTAAATAATATTTTAGTTAACGTGTTTAATATGGGGGGTATATTTGGTTCTTTCATCTTGTGGAATATTAAGAACGTCCATTGCTTTTTCAGTAGATAAACTTAATGTGTTTATTAGACTTTGAAGATTAGAAAGTGTTGCTTCAAATTTACCTTTTTCAATGCCTTTATCTTCTATTGCCTGACTGAGATTACACATAATTTCAAACTCTCCTTTCATTTCCTCACTCATAATAATGCCGAATTTTTTCTGTAATATTCTTTCTCTTTCTTCGTTTTCTATTTTGGTAGAGAGGATAACCTCCAACAATTCTAAAATACCTTCATAATTTTTATCTTCTTTGCGGCCAAGCCCGATTATGAAAACCGACAGTAAATCATAATGAGCACGCTCTTCTTTGGCGCTGCCAACCAGATTTTTTTCTGCTATATAATACTGATTTATGGTATTGCGGCGTTCTGCTGTTGGATTTTTACAAACCCAAATGCTTACAACTTTTTTTATCTTTTCGTAATGTGATTTATTAAATTCCCGGTTGTATTGCGCTGAAATCATCCGGCAGCAATAGAACAGTCCTCGCATAATCAGAGGATAGCCGGGATTCCATTGTGATTGAGCCTCCACATTGACAATCAGTCTGGTTAAGCCATCTCTTTTAGGAGCTGCCGCATAGAAACGAATATCATACACAATAGTTCCCTCTTTGGTTGAGGTATCTTCATTGGCTGTGCCATTTATGAGGATATTTTCGTCTGGCAATACCGGAGTTGTGCTTATTTCCGGCTCTCCCTCAATATATTTTTCGGCAATATCGTTTACATCACAGTCTTTGTATTCTTCCATACAAGCTTTCATTATCCAAGCCAGAAAAATTTTAATAGATAATATTCTTTTGCAGGAAGAGTCGAAAAGTGTTTTCTGATTATCATTAGCTTCGCTCTCGTCTGCATTACTTATATTTTGTTCTGTTGCGGTACGGATAATTTGAGCGATTGGCGATTCAACTTTCATTAGCATTTCTCCTCTAAAATTATTTTAGCACAAGGTTGGCAAAAAGTCTATATATTTTTTGATTGTTTATGGTAAAGTCTACTATAAAATAAGGCAACATACAAACACATAAAATTAAATTTTTTCTGTCAAGATATTATAAATATCAATGTATATCCTAATAGAAATAAAAGCAATTCTTTTAGATAATTCAAATTATTTCTTAAGAAGTGTATAATATATTCTAATAGATAAAGTATTTGGAGTGATATTGCAATGTCTAAAGAACTTAATAAGTTATTTGGTAAAAACTTGCGTAAGTATCGCAAAAAATGTGGGCTTACGCAGGAAGAATTAGCATCAAAACTTCAAGTATCTACATCTTTTTATGCAAATGTTGAGTGTGGCAATAAAGCAATGAGTTTAGAAAGCTTGTACAAACTGATAAACGGCTTAGGCGTTAATATTAATAATTTGCTTAGTGAAGAAAAAAATCAGGCCAGTGATATTAATGATATTGTTGCTATGTTAAATAAAGCTCCAGAGCAAGATTTGGAAATTATCAAGAATATGGTTAGATGTATGTTGAAAGAGTTGGCAAAGCAACGGAAACGTGCTAAAATATAGACAAGCAGCTAAAAAATAAAAAATGAAGTAATGGGTTGCTATTATGAAAAAAGATGAATCAAGAAAACTTACACTTGATGAGCAAAATTTTATATTGGCATTGTATAAAATGGAATATGAAAATTTATGTAAATATGCTGACAAGATGATGAAGGGTTCTTTGGCAGCAGAAGATTTGGTACAGGATACGCTTATAATCGCTTGTAGGAAAATTGATGAATTAATTAAGCACCCTAAACCAGGCGCTTTCCTTATAAATATTTTACGAAAAAACATATATAATTATTGGCGCGTTAGAGATAACTTAAGTAAATTTCTTGTGAATATTCCGATCGAAGACTGGATAAATAATTATCCTGATACTAAATTTTCTGAGGATGACCTTGATTTGTTATATGGTGATTTAGCGAAAACTAAAGAATATGAAATGCTTAAAAAATTTGCCGTTGATGGTTATTCACAAAAAGAAATAGCAGATGAATATGGTATTAGTCATAATACTTGCAGACAAAGAATGCGTAGAGCAAAGATAGCATTGCAAAAGTTGATAGATGAAAGAACAATTAAATAAAAAACTTAAAATTTTATGTAACATTTTGCATTTCTCGTTACGTGTATATAATATAGAGAGGAGGTTTAGCTATGTCGAAAGTCGAAGATAAGGGGCGTGTAGATTATAGCAAATTCGACAATATTGACAGCGACATTTTGGAGGCCTATCTGCGAGCCGATTTGAACGCCCCGGAGGGTAAACAGATGGAGCCGGAGGCAATATCTTATATTATTGAGTTGTTATCGGAACGCCAAAAAGATAATCAAATTGATTGGGAGCAAAAAAAAGCCAACGCTGTGGCTGAATTTAAGGAGAATTGTTTGCCTTACATTGATGAAGCCCAAGATGTTTACGATTTTTATAATGATTTTGGTGATGATAATGTTGTTCCGAAATTAGATAATGCCAAAATTATTGTATTGCATAAATTGAAAAAATATTGGCGCAGATTTGCCAGTGTCGCGGCGGTTCTTGTTTTATTGATATGTGCTGGTACTGTTACAGCGTATGCTTTAGGTTATAATCCTGTTAAGTTAGTTGGTAGATGGAACGATGACCAATTTTGGATTGAACCTGTTTATGTAACCACTGAATTGTCAGATAAGGTTGCGGAATATGCTGGAGAACTTAGTCTTGTTCCTGAGTGGATACCATATGGATATGTATCCAATACTGTTGAAGTATCAGAGCCAACTGATAATTCTTTTGGCAGTATATATGCTGCTTTTTATAAAGAAACAGATAATGGTATTAATACGATAGACATAAATTATAGATTTCCTTTAACTGGAAAGGAAAAACCGCTTTATGAAAAGGATACTTTAGGTGTTGAAGAATATGAAATGTATGGTACAACATACTATATTATGGAGAATTTGGGTATTAAAAAGGTAATATGGCGTAGCGGAATTTATGAAGGTTCTATTACGGGCAAATTCTCTTTAGAAGAGGCTAAACAAATGATAAATTCAATTTATGGAGAGTGAAATTTATGAAAAAAAGAATATCTTTAATAGCTTTATTGTTGATTGTTATTTTTTGTATGGCTGATGTTGCCGGAGCTACTGTAAGGGCTAGTGAATATATTGAGGATTGTTTTGCGCAAATAAGGAGGTCTGATAGTAAAGTAACGGTAACCTTTGATATAAATGGAAAGAATAGTATGGACGTAATTGGTGCGCAGACTATTCTTATCCAGGAGAAAACGTCAGGTTCTACTACCTGGAGTACTGTTGCAACATACAGTTCTTCTAGTTATTCTAATATGTTATCAAGTAACACTCGTTATTACAAATCTAGTGTAAATTATTATAATGCTAAAAGTGATTGTGAATATCGCGCTAAGGTGTATTTTTATGCTGAAAAAGGCGGCTATGATACCAGAGAGTTTATTACTCTTTCTGTTTAAGTAAAATATTAATGAGATAATGATGAAATTTTATTATTGCACTTTGCAGATATTTGTCTGTAAAGTGCAATCTTTTTATTCTGGTGGTGATTTGAAAATAAATTTTAGGAATATAAAATATTTTTAATTTATATGTAACATTTTCGATTTTTGGTTACGTGTATATAATAGAGAAACAATATATTTTTGCTTTCCCAAATTTTACTTATAAAGTTGGTGTTATGCAAAACTTACCTGCGATAGGCTCAGTTTGTAGTGCTAAAACATTTATGTTTTGAGCCTTTTGTTACATAGGCGGAGTGTGCAAAAGTCATAAATTTTTATGTACGGTTCCTATCGCAGGCAATTCCGCCTTTCATTATTCAATGTACTTGAGTTCAATATTAAAAGTTGGTGAAAGTTGATTTTGTTGTTGGAATTATATATAATTACATAAAAGAACTAATGGAGGTTTATTATGAATAGAAAAAAACTTATGTTTTTAGCAATGATATTTGTATTAATTGCGCTGCTCATAAGCTATTTTGTTTGGAATTATGAACCTAAATATGCCGAAAACGAAATAACCGAAGATTTGTGTATTGAAATTGTGCGGCGAGAAATGGAAGAAGATATGCCTGTTCAGATAGCCGGTATACAAAAAGTAGACGATTCTATTATTGTGGGCTATGCTGTTGGCGAAGAATACTCAATGAAGCTTTTTGGTTACTTACAGTTTGTTTTAGATGAAACACAAGATACTTATAAATTATATTGTAATCAAACCAATATGTTGGACATTTTTTCTTCCGACGTAAATGCGTGTAGTTTTACAACAAAAAATAATAGACAAGAATTACTGCAATCATATTACATTATATTAGGCTGTCGTGATGATGTAAAAAAATTGGAAGTCTGGACAGAAGTAATCGATATTTATAAATTACAACAGCAGTTTAATATTGCTGATGATGTATTTATGTGTATTTGGAAAAAGCCTCCTGTTGGTAAATATGTTCTTGTAGGAAGTAACGGAGAAGAATTAGCTTGTCGTTACTTTAATAGTGAACATAAAAATATTACTAATAAAAACAGCGATACTCTATTATTGCAATTTGATATCGATTATTCTGATTTATTTTATGGTCATCGTGCAAATATGAATTGTTTAGTTACACTCGTAAACACAACAAATCCACAAGATTACTACGTTGCAGGCTTGAAATTGCGTCAAACATCTCGTTCTTGTACTGCTTGGAATTATACTAAGGTAAACAGTTATTTAAAAAAAACTTATATTGAATATGCTTATTGTATGGATGATTTATTAGATACTATTGATATTCCTGAAGAATACGATAATGTAAATACAACCATATATGGACAAAACTATATACAATCTAATATTAAGTATGCGCGTAGTTTTCAAGTAGAGCCAAATAAAAAATTTATTCTAAAACAACCTGGCCAATTCATTAACATAATTAGTAAATATAGTGATTACTTTAACAAACCAGATGAAGAGAATGAATTACTAAAAGAAAATATATTACAAATTGAATGGTTGATTGATATTAGAGATAATTCAGAAAATGAAACTAAAACATATACAGTTAGACAAAATGTGCCAATTATAATAAAGTAACATACAGTAAACATTCTAAAAAAATATACTTAGTAGATACAATCTTCTGCTAAGTATATTTTTATGAAAAAGATAAAAATTTTTACTTTTTATGTAACATTTTGGTCTTTTCGTTACGTGTATATAATAGAGGGAAGAATTACCAAATATTTATCAAGAACGGCAAGCTGTTCATGTACAGATTGAAAATTTATAGCCGGAGGGAGGATAGGGGGCGTTTAGCCGTTATGATTGGGGAATTAATTGGAATTTACTTCTCAAAAACAAATTATGAAAGAGGTGTTTTTCTATGATGAAAAAGCACAATATGTTGTCTTGGTTGTTAGCATTCTGCTTATGTTTTGCTATGGCTATGCCAGCTTTAGCGGTGGATTATGATTCTAAAACAGAACAAATTAAACAAAATATTGAAGAAAATATTGAGGCATATTTGATTTCGGAAAATGGCGATGAAATTGAATTGGACATAGAAAGTATTGATGTTGTAAAACTTCCTATACCAAGTTTGTATGGATTGGTTGGTGATGAAGAATATGCTATTTATGCTGCTACTGTGAAAACTAAAACTAATGATAAGCAACTTAATTGCTGCAATATTGTAGCATCTGCATCAATGACAATGACATGGATTGATGGTAATGGTTCTAATAACACTATTACTAATCTAACCGGTCTGACGACTGTTGCAAAAGGCAGTTTCCATTCTGGTTGGATATATTGGGGTTCTGATTATGAAGACACTTCACTTGCCCCATATAAAGCGAATGTAGGTAAAAGCTTTAATAAAGATGTTAATTATACGAGTGATAAAGAACTTTGGGGTACTGTAAGAGCTGATTATTATGTAGGTGTTGAGAATGCTCAGGGTTCTGTATATTTTATGAGGGTTAAGGTTCAACCGGGAATTTTTAGTTAAATAATGTTTTAATTGAAAAAAAGTACAAATAAAAAGGAGAATTAAAATGAAAACTTTAAGTATAAAAAAAGTAATAACTTTTTGTTGCATTTTGTGTTTGTGTATGCTGGTTAGTGTTCCAGCTTTGGCTGCTGATAATAATTTAACAACAGAGCAACTTGAACAAAAAGTTGCTCAAGGCATTGAAGCCTATATGATTTCTGACAACGGTGAACAAACTGCATTGGAAATAGAAAGTATCAGTGTAGTTAAGTTACCTGTTCCAGCTTTATATGCCAATTTATATAATAATGTAATAAATGATGATATCCCTGTTTTGTATACCGCTAATGTTAAAGTTAAAACAGGAGATTCAACATATAGAAAAGATGGTATTTCTGCTGCAGCTTCGATGACAATGACGTGGATCGATGGTAAAGGTACGAATAATTCAATTACCAATTTGTCTGGTTATGCCACAATTGCAGCAGGGACATATAAATCTGCTACATTATGTTGGGGTGGCGATTATAGCGCACCAATAGATGCTCCCCATAGAAAATCAGTAGGTCTAACATTTGATGAGAATATAGATTATACAAGCGATGCGCCTTATGGTACAGTTCAAGCTAATTATATGGTAACGATAAAACAACCTGGTGGTACTTATGAAGGAACGCTTAATGTTAAAGTCAAACCAGGAATTTTAGACTAAGTCGATATTATGTTTAAGTCGTTCAGAAAAAAAGGTTATGCAAAAAAAATATTATTTTTTTTAGTATGGCTATTACTGGTAAAATTTTTTTCAACTATCTTTGAAATAACAAATACGCATAGTTATTTTACAATAATAATTCAAGCAATTATACTCTTTTTGCCTTTTGGCTTAACAATAATGCATTTTATTGTATGTTTTATAAAAGCTTGTTTTAATGGTGCAATAAAAAGTTTTTCATTGGATTATGGAGAATTGTCAATAATAGTTTTTATAGTATGTTTCATCGGTTATATAAAACTTAAAAATGTACTATTTGAATGGCTATATGAAGTGCTACTAAATGTATATGGATTAGAATCAGTAGTTCATTCTTTGCCTGAGAGATTTTTGATACAATATTTCCTTAATATTATTAATGATACAGAATCTGAATTGTATTTCCTATTGCTACCACTATGCATTGTATTAGTTATATTCATAATACGATTACAGAATTTGTCTATAAAGTAAATTTTACCATTCAACGATTTATGTTTAATAAACGGTGTTTAAGCCTTTGTATCTGCACAAGCGAAGCTGTGCAAAAGTCATATCTTGTATAATATGGTTTCTGTCGCTGGTAATTCCGCCTCCTGTTATTTACCAGACGAGAATAACATGATATATAAACGGCTTTAGGCCGGTGGAAATATTCATTTCCGTTTGCCAACCATTCCTGCCGGCCACTGAGCTGTTTATTACTAAGAAGGAGTGATTGATGATGAAAAAAGAAGCAACAATTAATACACCAGAGTTATCCATTGTTGGTAATGCAATGGCTTGGAAAAACTCTGTAATTTTTCTATCAAATATTTCCAGCATTTCAACAATTCCTTTAGAATCTATACCGTTTCCTATGTGGGCTCTTGCTATTTTCATAATAGGTTTAATCTGTTTATTTAAATTTACGTTAATTGGTTTTGGTCTATTATTATTGGGTGGTATGGGTATTGCTGGTTGGTTTTTTGAAAATAATGAAGCTCAAAGCCAAAGAAAATTGATTATTTTAACAAATGCTGGTGTTACATATAGTTTTATATTTAGGGACTTAGAGTTCCTTGATAAAGTTTACGCAGTTTTAATTTCTTCTATGGCTGAGAACCGTAGAGCCGGACAAAATATTAAGATTAATATTAAAAACAGTCAAATAAGCGGTAATGCTCAGATTTTGAATGATTTGGTTTTTTGATATAGAAGGGAGCAATTAAAATGGCTGTTAAAATTACAGTTAAAAATTCTTCAATTAGTGGAAACAGTGAAGTATTAAATCGTGTTAAAGGCCAAAATTTGGCTGTTGAACTTGATGGTGTTAAGATTGATAATGCTGTTAAAATGCTGAATGATATAACAGATACGGAGGCCAAGGATATTCTTAATGCCTTACTTGAGCAGCAACAACGGTTGAATAGTGAAGATCCGGAATATCAAATGCTGCAAAGAATGCAGGCCGATATGCAGCAATCAAATTATAACATAAAAGGCCTGTTAAAAAAATATATGCCAAGTTTAATAACCAGTACACTGGCAAATATATTGGGCAAACTTATTGTGTAATAGCTTGCCCAGTCGATGGGAATGTTTATATACTTTAGCCAACCATTCCCATCGGCCAAAAATCATTTCTGAATAACAAAAATAAGCAGTATTATAAAAGGCCAGACAGAGAAAGCAGGGTTGATATTATACTTCCGGAAAGGAAATAAAAATGCCTATACCATTGAAAGAAAGCAATAAAATTAAAAATTTACACTGGCTTTGTTGCCCAAACTGTGGCGCTAAAACCAATATTGGGATTTATCCACAAACTATGCTGGTGTTCTTTTCTGTTTATTGCTTAAAATGTCAAACGGAAAAAATAATCAATATAATAAAATCACAAATGAGTAAAATCTAAGAGCCCAAATCGTAATATCAGAAGATTTGGGTTCGTTTTCTTTATGCAGTTTCGTATTTATGTGAGCTGTCGTTCGCCTCCTTATTTTCAAGGTTTCTAATTTATAAGAAATTTTGAGATTAAGGAGATTTTTTTATGTATAACAAAAAGAGCAATTACGATTTGAATAACAAGAATAAAGAGGCTATTGTAAGTAGAAATGCAGTTGGTGAATATATTAAGCTGACTAAAGAAGAATTTGCCAGTGAGGAAGAATTTGCTCGTTGGAAAGAATGGTCTGACAATGAATACCGTTTGGAATATAACGCTGAACAAAGTTATAAACGCTTAAAAAATAAACTACAAAAACAGATAGATGATAACGCTTTCTCTCCGTCTGTGGAGCAGATTTTGTTAAGCGATCTGGTTGCTGGTGAAAGAAAGGTACTTATAGAAAAGATTAAATCCGTCTTGACTGAAAAGCAATTTAGGCGATTGTGGCTGTATTATGTTGAGGACAAGACAGAACAGCAGATAGCAGATATTGAGGGAATAGCTCAACAAAATGTTTCTAAATCTATTAGATCATCGGTAAAGAAATTAAAACAATTTTTTAGTAGCAGGGTGTGAAATAGCCAGAAACAGATGCTATTTATAGAGGAATAAATTTCCTGATAAAAATCTTATGTAATAAAACAGTTCTTTGACAACTTCATAACTTATATTGCAGGCACAAAAGCTGCACCAGAGCGAAGCATAGTGCGCCGCCAAGACTTCTATTATCAGAACGAGCAATAAGCGTAAACTATGGAAATCAGTTTGGCAAACTGACCGCCATAACAGTGTAGTGCTAACAATGATACTTGCTCACGCCTACCCACAGACTTGCGGTAGAACCCTGCGCTGTTCGAAAATACGGCAGTGCGGAGTTATGACAGCCTCGCCAGGGGCGGCCTGCAATATATTCCCCGAAAGGGGATAGTATAAACCCTCGTATGAGGGCGATATAATCCCCGAATCAGGACAATATAATCCTGTTTAAGGAAAAATTTTAGGTATGAGTTTTGATTAACAAGTTATGGGCAATAATTATAGAAGGAGGTGGCAAAATGAAAGTTGTGGTTGATGACGAAAAATTTGTTGTAGAAGTTTGGTTGATGAAAGGTGAAAGAGATAATTCTATTAAAGATATTATCAAAAATTATAAAACTAAAAAATATACGGTTGCAATTTTTTGTTCAGGAACACACAACTTGTTAGATTGTACATCGGCATTGCTGGTAAATAATATATAATTAACTCTTGCCAAAGTATATATAATATGTTACAATATTATATATACTATATTGTTTAGGAGTGAATAATATTGTTTGACGCTTTAACGATAGCGGCCTATGCCAGAATTTCAGTTGATACCGAATTGGATAGAGATAATACAAGTATTGAAAATCAGCGAGAGATTATTCAAAAATATGTTGAAAGCAATTTTCCAAATGCTAGACTGGATTTCTTTATTGACAGAGATCGTTCCGGTTATACGTTTGAACAACGCGAGGGTTACCAGCGGCTGCGTCCTAAATTGATGGACGGAACATATAAAATTTTGATTGTTAAGGATTTTTCCCGTTTTTCCAGACGTAACAGTTTGGGTTTATATGAGCTGGAAACGCTTCGTGATGCCAACGTTCGTATTATTGCTATTGGCGATGGTATTGATTATCCAACCAGAGATGATTGGATGTTGATTCAGTTCAAGTTTTTGATGAATGAAATGCCAGTAACCGATACAAGCAAAAAAATTAAAACGGTTATCAAAAATCGACAACAAAATGGTAAATGGGTTTGTGCCGTTCCTTATGGCTATCGTATTATTAACACAAAAGAAATGACCTATGAGATTGATCCGCCGGCCGCAGAGGTTGTGCGAGAGATTTTCAGATTGTATAATAATGGCTGGGGATATAAAAAGATTGCCAACTATCTTACAGATAAAGGCGTGCCAACTCCAAGAGCCAACGAGATTGCCTATAAAGAATTAAATGGTCAGAGTACGAAAATAAAATCTAAGCGTGAATGGAGCATAATAACAGTTTCTAAAATTATAACCAATGATTTTTATATCGGTACTTTGCGTCAAAAAAAATATACCAGAGAACGGATTAATGGTAAAGATAAGCGTTTGGCCGAAGATGAACATATAGTTTTAGAGAATGCGCATACGCCAATTATTGATAATCGTACTTTTACAGTTGCGCAGGAGCAGCTTAAAATGCGCAGCAAAAGTAATTATCGCGGTGAAAAGAAGTATGAAACTTCTTATTCGGGTTTTTTGGTTTGCGGTGATTGTGGCAGCCCGATGTTTTCAATGTCCCGGCCGGATTTAGCGCCAGCTTATATCTGCGGCACTTATCATCGGAGAGGCTTAAAGGGCTGTACTTCGCACCATACTCGTGTGGACAAGTTGGACGAGCTTTTGAAACGGTATATTAAGCTGGTGAAAGAAAATTCTGCATCAATGATTGAACAGCTTAATAACGCTATTAAAGACCAAGATAAAAAGGAAGAAAATATTGGTCAAGCTATTGATTTGCTAGAGAGTCAGTTGACAGAGAGCAAAGAGCAGCTTAAAGTTCTGTTAAAACGCAAAATTGTAGACAGTATGAAAGTGCCGAATGATCAACAGCAAATTATTGAGGCCAGTTATGTAGATCTGGAAAACGAACTGTTAAACAGAATAAAAAATCTGGAAAAACAAATTGACCGAAACATTGTTGACCGTAACCAGATGTTGCAGGTTAATCGAGCCGCTAAAACGGTATTAGACGTATTTGATGATATTCTGCATAAACCTAAATTGAATAAAAGCGATTTGGCGCTGATTATTGAGCAGATTACTGTTTATGAAGACCATCTTGATATTCAGTTAAAAGCAGATATTGACACATTGTTGAGTTGTGGAACTGTTGAGGATAGCGAGGAGGGCGAAAACAGCGTAAATTTTAAGCAAGGCAGTAAGGATAGCTTAAAAAATAAAATAGTCCAGTCATCAGCACACAGACCGGACAAGGTCTTTACTGTCAATGTTGTCAACAGCGGCGACCCACTGGAAATTTTTACTGCCAAAGACGGCGAGGTTATTTTCAAAAAATATTCGCCGATGGGGGAATTTTCCAACTGTGCGGCGCATATGTGCGAAACGCTGAACCGCACTACGGGTTATATTTCTGCGGTGGCGGACAGGGATTCCATTATTGCGGTTTCTGGTGCGCCAAGCCGTGAATTGAGTGAGAAACGCATCAGCAATGAACTGGAGCGTTTGATGGAAGACCGGCAGATTTATCAGTATCAAAAAGGCGGCAAGCTGGTGCCGGTGGCGGCAGGAGAAGATAAGTATAAGCTGGCACTGGCGGCTCCAATTATTGCGGAGGGCGATGTTTTGGGGGGCGTTATCTTTTTAAGCGATTCGGAAGCGCCGGAAAGTAGCGAGGTTGAATATAAACTGGCGCAGACGGTGGCCGGCTTTTTGGGGCGACAACTATCAAATTGAATATGGCTGAAATTTATAACAAATGCCGCCGTTTTCAAGGGAAACGGCGGCATTTGTTGTTTCATACAAAAATCAACCGGGCAAGATTTTGACCCGGTTTTGATATGCTTAATATGTTGTTTTAACGTCCGGCGCCGATAAATCTGGTGCCAACACTGCTGCCCTCCAGCAGTTTATAGAGGTCGTCTGGGCGCTGGCCATTGGTAATAACCACATCAATACCCTGAACTGTGGCCAGTTCTGCGGCTTGCAGCTTGGTGCGCATGCCGCCCGTGCCGCGCCGGGAACCAGCGCCACCGGCCAGCTTATAGACGTTTTCATCTAAATGGTCTATACGCTCAATCAGTTTGGCGTCCGGGTGCAGACGGGGGTCACTATCATAAAGCCCGTCGATATCGGAGAAAATAACCAGCAGACTGGCTCGACACAAAACGGCCACCACGGCGGAAAGTTTATCATTATCGCCAAAGAGTCGCTCTTCTGACTCAATTTCCGTATAGCTGACCGAATCATTCTCATTTACAATCGGAATAACGCCCATTTCCAGCATGGCATTAAAGGTGTTGGTCAGATTCTCTCGCTTTTCTTCCTGTTCAATATCTTCGGCATTCAATAAAATCTGACCGATAGTTTTATCATAGCCGCTGAAAAATTTGTCGTATAAATACATATTGCTGCATTGACCAACCGCGGCAGCGGCCTGCTTAAAGCGCATTTCCGTGGGTCGAGAGGCCATATTCAATTTATTGGCGCCAACGGCAATCGCGCCGGAGGATACAAGAATAACCTCATAGCCCATATTCTGAACGTCGGACAGAACGCAGGCCAGGCGGTCAAAAGAGCGCAAATTGCTTTTACCAAGTTCATTAGTTAGGGTGGAGGTTCCTACTTTGACTATTATTCTATTTGAAATTAACTTCATTATATACTCCAATCTTTCGCTCAATAAATTTTCTTAATGTTTGGGCTGAAATTGGCACGCTTATGTAGGCCTATTTGTAATCCTCGCGGTCTGACAGATATTTTTCCAACTTGCGCTTAACACGCTGCAAAGCGTTATCAATCGACTTTACATGCCGTCCCAAATCCTCGGCAATCTCCTGATAAGATTTGCCCTCCAGGTAATACATCAAAACTTTCCATTCCAGCGAACTTAAAAGTTCCCCCATTTTTTCTTCAATTTCCGTAAACTCCTCCCGGCTGATAATCAGTTCTTCCGGATCGGTCACCTTATTGCCGGTTATCACGTCCAACAGCGTCCGGTCAGAGTCCTCGTCATAAATTGGCTTGTTCAGGCTTACATAAGAGTTCAGCGGTATATGTTTCTGGCGCGTGGCCGTCTTAATGGCCGTAATAATCTGACGCGTTATACAAAGTTCCGCAAAGGCGCGGAAAGAGGATAGCTTGTCACTACGGAAATCACGAATGGCCTTATACATGCCAATCATGCCTTCCTGAATTAAATCTTCTTTGTCACCGCCAAGTAAAAAATAAGTCCGCGCTTTGGCACGCACATAGTTTTTATATTTATTAATCAAATATTCCTGTGCATCAACATCGCCAGTGCGAGCAATTTCAACAATGGCTTCGTCGGTCATATTATCATAATCCGGCAGGGGAGTGCCGGCAATACCAAGCTTCATCAGCTTTCACCTCTATCTTACTTCATTATAACGAATTTGAGCAAAACAGTCAAGTTATTAAGGCAAATATCTGCAAGCTTGGCCAATTTTTTTTATAATATCCGATTATTAGGATAATTTTGCCATTTTAGTCATTTTTTGCGGTTAATTTTGGTTAATTTTGCGGTGGTTGGGGCAAGCGCTTTTGCAGGCGTTTTTCAAAATCATGACGCTTGAGTTTTAGTTCCCGACCACAGCCTGAACACTGCAAATAAACGTCCATACCCATACGCAATACCAGCCAGTCAGTAGCGCCGCAGGCATGGGGCTTTTTCAGCCGAGCCATATCGCCGGGCTGCCAGGGCAGGGGAATCATCAGGAACCAACCCTTTCGTTTTCAATTTTTTCCACCAGACCGCTGTGCATTTCACCTTCGTCCAGCATAATCTGCTGCGCCAGCTGTTCCTCCCATTTGCTTAAAAAGGAGGCGCACATGGATTTTACCGTCCAGGCGTCGTCTCTATCAAAAGCCGCCTGTAAAATCGGTACAGCCGCCGTGCCGCCACAACGTCCCAGCGTTTCACATGCGGCAGCGCGCACGCCGTTTTCCTCGTCCTGTACCAGCGGCGCCAGAAAATTCAGTAAATCCGGCGGTGGCACCAAAGCGCAGGTTTTAGCGGCCAAAATTCGCAATTCCGCTTCTGGTTCTAAAATGGCGTATTGTAAAATTTCGGTAGATGTAGTTGGGCGCAGCTGACCGATAAGCTGTAAAATGCGTTTCTTCTCGATAAGCGTCAGGCTGGGATAAACCATTACCAAAATACGTCCGGCTTTTTCGGTAAATTCAGCCAAAACGCGGCTAACCAGCGCCACGTCATAGCTTTCATCTTTCAGCGCAGCCACAATCAGTGGTGAAATCATGCGCTCATCAGCCATTTGTAACAGCAGGCCGGCGGCGGCCTCCTTAATCGGTTCTGTTTTGTCCAATAACAGGCTAATCAGGCTTTTCAGCAGAGTCTCCTGAAAAGGCGCCGGCAAATGTGGCCAAAGCGCTGTAAAAGCGGCCTGTGCTTCAGCGTCCGGCAGTTGTGCCAGATAAGTCTGCGGCCATTTGGCCACGTCCGCCAGGCGTGCCACATCGGCTTTTTCCTGTTCATTCATGTTGGGCCAAAACTGCAAAAGTTTAGCCGCTTTGGGCTGTTTAGCCTGCCACTTACGCAAAACTGAGGGCGTAAATTTAGCGCTGCCAAACAACATTAAACCACCTCGCTATTTTGATGTTATTATTAAAATTTATATTTACATAATGGAAAGAGCGGAATACCAAATCAGGCTGCCGATTTCCAGAATAAATTGTAAAACCAGTTTGGAAGATGTAAAAATAGTATTAACCACAGCCAAATCCGGCAAAAGGCTGATAAGCCAGGGCAAAATCCAGACATAAATAAGATAGAGCAACATGATGTAGATAAGCAGCTGCAAACATGCACCCAGGCTGCGGCTGACATGGCCAATCAGCGGCGTGAAATTAATCACGGAGCCGAATGCACCAGTAGCAAAGCGCACCAGCCAGGTAATGGCCGAGGTCAGTACGATAAAGATAACAAGTTCCAGCAGCCGCCCCAGCGCGGAGTCGGTAAAAAACCATTCCGCCAGCAGAACGCTATCTGGCGAAATGCCCGTTGTCTGACCTAAATGTTTCTCCAGCTGTGGCAACAGCATGGGTAGAAGCAGGGGAGTAAGCCGTCTGGCCAGAAAAACACCCACAATAATGCCGCCGTATGAGCCTAAAATCTTGATAATACCGCGTCGCCAACCGTCCAACAGGGCAATCAGCAAAATTATGCCTAAAATTAAATCACCCATATAAAAACCCCTTTAAACACAAATTATACACATCTATTTTATTAATATAATGTCGCCTGGTTCCAATAATCAATTTCTGATTTGACCAGTGCCGTTGATTAAATATTTGTAAGAAGTCATGGCCAGCAAGCCCATCGGGCCGCGTGCATGCAGCTTTTGGGTGCTGATACCAATTTCTGCGCCAAAACCGAACTGAAAACCGTCCGTAAAACGTGTCGATGCATTAACATAAACCGCAGAAGCGTCTACATGCTGCTGAAAATATGCAGCAGCCTCCGGATTCTCGGTGATAATCGCTTCAGAATGGCGCGTGTTATAGGTATTGATATGCGCAACCGCTTCCTGATAATTCTCCACTACCCGGCAGGCCAGCGTTAAAGCGCCGTATTCCGTGCTCCAATCTTTGTCTGTGGCCGGCACGCAGTCCTTAATGATTTCCTGAGTACGCTGGCAGCCGCGTATTTCCACACTGGCCTTTTGCAGAGCAACGGCAATTTGCGGTAAAAGCTGCGGCGCGCAGGCCGCGTCAATCAGCAATGTTTCAGCTGCGTTGCAAACAGCCGGCCGCTGCACCTTGGCGTTCAGAATAATATCTATGGCCATTTGCGGCTGAGCGGAGGCTTCCACGTAAATATGGCAGTTGCCGGAGCCTGTTTCAATCACCGGCACAGTGGCCTGCTGCAAAACGCTTTGGATTAAGCCGGCGCCGCCGCGCGGAATAAGCACGTCTATGTATTGGTTCAGCTGCATCATGGCTTTGGCGGCCTCACGCGATGTATCGGTTAAAAGTTGTACTGCGTCTGCCGGCAAGCCTGTCGCCTGCACGCCCTGACGCAATGCCTGAGTGATTGCCTGATTGGATTGCAGCGCGTCACTGCCACCGCGCAGCAGCACCGCATTGCCGGTTTTCAGGCAGATACCGGCCGCGTCGGAGGTGACGTTGGGGCGTGCTTCATAAATCAGGCCGATAACGCCCAGCGGCACGCGTTTCTGCACAATTTCAATGCCGGCGTTGGCCTGCCAGCGCGCCATTTCCTGACCAACAGGGTCGGGCAGTTCACAAAGCGCCAAAAGACCGCCGGCCATTTCGCGCAGTCGTTTATCGTCTAGCTTTAATCTATCCATAAAAGCCGGCGACATGCCCATACGCTGGGCGCTTTGTAAATCAAGCTGGTTGGCGTTTAAAATAGCGGCTTCGTTATCCAACAGCGCTGCCGCCATTTGGTGCAGCGCCTGATTTTTTTGTTCCGAGGGCGCTGCCGCTAAAACAAGCGAGGCGGCCTTGGCCTGCCGCCCCAAATTGTTCACGGTATTATTTTCCAAAACAATATCCATAATTTATCTCCATATTTCTATTTAAGCCTTAGGCGGTAATCAGCCCCATAAACCCGGCAATTAAAACGACAATGCCAAGTGCGATGCGATACCAGCCGAAAACCTGAAAATCGTGTTCCTTTATGTAGGCCATCAGGAATTTAATAGCCAAAACCGCCACCACAAAAGAAACCAGCATGCCGGTTAAAAGAATTAAAATTTCGTTGGTGGTAAAGCTTAAGCCAAATTTAAGCAGTTTTAAGAAGCTGGCGCCAAACATTACCGGGATAGCCAGAAAGAAAGAAAATTCTGCGGCGTCGCGGCGGTTAACGCCTAAAATCATTGCGCCCAAAATGGTTGCGCCGCTGCGCGATGTACCCGGCACCAGGGACAGCACCTGAAAACAGCCAATGCCAAATGCCAGCATATAAGAGATTTCGGATAATTCCTGAATTCTGAATTCCCGGTTGCGGTGAGCGTTATATTTTTCCAGCAAAATAAAGAAAATACCATAAATAATCAGCGCCCAGGCCACCACATTATAGCCGCGCAGGTGTTCGTCCATCCAGTCGTCGAACAGAATACCCAGAACGCCGGCCGGCAGGCAGGCCACAATAACCTTGGCCCAAAGCACCGCAGAAGCGCGCTTTTCAGAAAAAGTTTTGCGTGCCGAAAATAAATTCAGCTTGTCGAAATAAAGATAAACAACAGATAAAATGGCGCCCAGCTGAATAACCACCATGAACATATTCCAAAATTCTTCGCTAACGTCCAGATGCAGCAGGGTATCAAACAAAATCAAATGTCCGGTGCTGGAAATCGGCAGCCATTCTGTAATGCCTTCCACCACGCCTAAACATATTACTTTGAGAAATTCCAGTAAACTCATTTATACTCCTTTCAAATTTAAGCCAAAATTAATATATTATTCCTCACGGATTTTAGCGCCAACATCAATGAGTTTTCCGACAATATTTTCATAACCGCGATAAATATGGTCAACCTGACCGATAACCGTTTCGCCCTCGGCCGCCAGTGCCGCCACAATCATGGCTGCGCCGGCGCGCAAATCCGTGGCTTCAACATAAGCGCCTTTGAGCATTGGCACGCCCTTAATCAGCGCCGTATGCCCCTTAACGGTAATATCCGCGCCCATTTTGGCCAGTTCGGCTACATGCATAAAGCGGTTTTCAAAAACGGTTTCTCTGATTGTGCTGCTGCCGGCGGCTAAAGCCAGATAGGCCATAAATTGCGCCTGCATATCCGTGGGAAAGCCGGGATAGGGCAGGGTTTTAATCTCCACCGGCATAATAGGGCCGGAGGGCAGAACGCGCAGACCGTCGATGTCATCAATAATGCGCACGCCGGCGTCATTCATTTTGGCAATCATTGGCTGTAAATGGCTGGTAATTACATTTTCCAAAAACAATTCACTGCCGGTAATGGCGGCCATTAACATAAAACTGCCGGCTTCAATGCGGTCTGGTATGGTGGTATGACGCGCCGGGTGCAGGGAACTAACGCCAACAATCCGCACCACGTCAGTACCGGCGCCTTTAATACGCGCACCCATAGCGCCCAGGAAGTTAGCCAAATCGACAATTTCCGGCTCCTTGGCGGCGTTTTCAATAATTGTTGTGCCCTCGGCCAGCGAGGCAGCCATCATGATGTTTTCCGTAGCGCCCACGCTGGGAAAATCCAGATAAATACGCGCGCCGTGCAAATGGTTAACCTGCGCTTCAATATAACGCTGACCGATTGTGACGCGTGCGCCCATGGCCTCAAAGCCTTTCAAATGTAAATCAATCGGCCGCGCGCCAATAGCACAACCGCCGGGCAACGGAATTTTGGCCGCGCCAAGCCGCGCCAATAGCGGTCCCATTACCAAAAAAGAGGCGCGCATCTTCTGCACCTCCTCAAATGGGGCGGTGCAATCGGTTAGGCCGGTGGAATTTATTTGCAGGGTGCCGTTCTCATAATGAGTTTGGGCGCCTAAATAGTTAAGCACGTCACACATATAGCAGACGTCGGTCAGCCAGGGCGTTTCCTCAATTTCCGAAACTCCGTCTGGCAGCAAAGCTGCGGCAATCAGCGGCAAAACTGCATTTTTGGCGCCGCTGATATGCACGGTTCCGCTAAGGCGGTGGCCGCCTTCAATTATAATATGGTTCACGGACTCTCTCCCTAAACATCTTAGCTTCATACTTTCAACAAACCGATATTAATGGTCTGTTAGTAATATATTCGCTAATGTATTCGATAATTATATTTTTTTTCCTGCCTGTGCCGTAAAATCAACTTAATATTTAGCTGGCATTATTTGGCAGTGTCTGGTTTACTCTTAAAATAAATGCTGATAGCCGTACCCTGGCCAACATCGCTTTGCAGGTTCAGTCTGGCGTCCAGCTGCAAAACAATGTGTTTAACGATAGCCAGCCCCAGGCCGGTGCCGCCACTGGCTTTGCTGCGGCTTTTGTCCGCCCGGTAAAAGCGCTCAAAAATACGCTCCTGATGCTCCGGCGGTATGCCGATGCCGTTATCGCTGACGGTCAGCACAACCTCATTTTCCGTATCCTCCACCGACACGCGCACCCAACCGCCGCGGTGATTATAGCGGATAGCGTTATCGCAAAGGTTATAGATTAATTCTTCCAATAAATCTCGTTGCGCGAAAACCTGGCTGTAACAGCCGCTGACGCGCAAATCTATGCCGGCGCGCTGCGCGTTAAAGGCCAGCAGCCCGGCAGTATCCTGAGCAATCGGCAGTAAATCCAGCCAGTCCAACTCGGCGGCGGTCTGCGGTTCGTCCAACTCGGACAGTTTTAAAATATCACGAATTAAATCAATCAGGCGGCCGGCTTCAGCATGAATTTTGCCGGCAAATTCCTTGATATCCTCCTGCTGCGCCATGCCGGTTTCAATCATCTCCGCATAACCGGATATCGAAGTTAGCGGTGTTTTCAATTCATGCGAAACATTGGCGGAAAATTCCTGGCGCTGACGAATATTTTCTTCTTTCTGCACCTGACGCTGCTGCAAAGCTGTGATAAAGGGCAGCAATTCCGGATAGGGCGCCTGACTGTTCCATTTTTCCGGCGGTTGGGCGGCAAACTCTAAAAGTGGGTGCAAAACCAAATCGGCCGAACGCCAGGCCAGCCAGAACAGCAGGGCTAACCAGAGTATGAACAGCGCGGCCAGACCCAGTGCGGAATGTTCCGCCATGTGTTGGCCGATAGCCAGCAGAATAACGGCCAGGCCGGCCAGCAAAAGGCCGTTTATAACAAAAAGCTGGCGCAGTCTGCGTCCCATAAAGCGCCTCCTTATTCAATCTTACCCAGCACGGCTGGATTGCGATAGAATAATTTTAACAATCATTCTATCTTGTATCCCACATTGCGCACGGTTTTAATACAACTGCCGCTTTCGCCCAGCTTTTGGCGCAGGGTTTTAATATGCATATCTACCGTGCGGCTCTCGCCCTCAAAGTCGGTGCCCCAAACCTTGTCCATGATACGTTCCCGGCTTAAAACAATGCCGGTATTCAGCAGCAGCAGCTTTAAGAGTTCATATTCCTTGAATGTCAGGCTGCAAGTTTGGCCGCCCACCAGAACCTGGCGTTTTTCGTCGTCCAGCAGTATCTGGCCGGTTTGCAGCAGCGAGTTCTGCGGCTTATGCGCGCGGCGCAAAACCACCTTAACCCGGGCCACCAGTTCGATTATGCCAAAGGGTTTGGTGATGTAATCGTCAGCGCCGTTTTCCAGCCCACGCACCGCGTCGATTTCGGTGCTTTTGGCGGTTACTATAATTACGGGAATATCTTTGGTGCGCTGTTGACTGCGCAGTTTCTGCAAAAGTGTGTAGCCGTCCTCACCGGGCAGCATGATGTCTAAAAGCAGCAGTTCCGGCAGCTGCTGGGCGCAGGCCTGCCAGAACCCGGCTGCGTCTGCAAACTCCGCCACTTCAAAGCCACTGTTTTTCAGGGCATAGCTTTCCATCTGGCGGATATTTACATCATCTTCCACAATATAAAGCATAACAAAAATCCTCCACGCTAATTATACCATATGAGTAAAAAAAGTGCAATCCAATTTTTAAATTAGTATTAATATGTAGCGCGCCCATTACTATAATTATGGTGGTGCGCAACGTAGAGGAGGTGTTAATAATGTATTGGATATAATTTTAGAGTCCAGTGGTTTTGGTAAATATTTAGGTTATTAACAATCAATGAGCCGTCATTTATTTCAAAATGGCGGCTCGTTGATTTTATTACTGTTCTGGTGACTTGTTTAGCTGATAAGCCTCACGGTAAAAGCGACGCAGATTATTATAGGACTGGTTGCCGTTGTTTCGCAGATTATTCAGATATTTATGCGTATCAAAACTGTCATGCTGCAATTCAATAATGCAGGCGGCCACGTTAGAGCAGTGGTCAGAGATACGCTCCAGATTGGTTAAAACGTCTTGGAAAACAAAGCCTTTTTCCAGGGAACAAAGCCCTTTTTGCATACGCTCAATATGCCGGTTTTTAACATCATTACAAAGCTCGTCAATGACTTCCTCCAGAGGCTCAACTCTGATTGCATCGGCCAATTCCTCAGTGGCAAAGCAGTTCAGGGTTAAATCCATAATTTCCTCGATTGCGGTATGCATAACCTTTAAATCCTGCATGGCCGGTTCAGAAAAGCTAATTTTCTTTTCATATAATTCAGTTGCGGAGTTGAGCAGATTGCAGGTATGGTCGCCAATACGTTCAAAATCGGTAATAGTATGCAGCAGCTTGGAAATCTGGCGGTTGTCCTGCTGCGCCAGACTGCGCTCAGAAAGGCGGATTAAATAAGTTCCCAGCTTGTCCTCATAACTGTCAATTCTGTCCTCGTTTTCTTCCATTATATTAGCTTTTTTAATATCATATTTTTGCATAACGCCAAAAGCCAAATCCAAATTTTCCCGGCCAAGAATACCCATTTCCAGAGTTGCCTTGTCGGCTGCGTCGATAGCCACGCCGGGGGTTACCAGCAGACGTTCGTCCAGAATTTCCGGCAGGCTGGAGCCGGTTTGCGCTTCCTTATCTTTGATAGAGAAGCAAACCAGACGTTCAAGCTGTTTGGTGAAAGGCAGCAGCACCAGCGTGCAGGTGACGTTAAATAAGCTGTGCAGTACGGCCACGTCCCAGGCGGCCACTGGTTCATCAAAGAAGCTGAAATTGATTAAGGCATGCAGTCCATAGAAGCCGGCCAGGAAAATTATAGCGCCGATGATGTTGAAATAAAGGTGACCCAGAGCGGCGCGGCGAGCGTTTTTACTGGTGCCGATTGAAGAAAGCATGGCTGTTACACAGGTGCCGATGTTCTGTCCCAAAATAATCGGCACGGCCGCGCTGTATGTGACCAGACCGGAAATGGTGACGGCCTGCAAAATACCAACGGAAGCGGCGGAACTTTGCAGAACGGCGGTCATCAACAGACCCATCAGCAAACCAAGCAGCGGATTTTGGAATAATATCAGCAGATTGGCGAATTCTGGCATATCGGCCAGCGGTGCGGCGGCATTGGACATGATAAGCATGCCATACATTAACAGGGCAAAGCCAAGAAAGATACTGCCAACGTCCTTTTTGCGAGTGCTTTTGCTGAACATCAGCAGGCAGATACCAATTAAAGCGATAATCGGCGAGAAAGAGGAGGGCTTCAGCATATTAATAAAGAAGTTATCGCTTTCAATGCCAACTAAACTTAAAAACCAGGCGGTAATGGTGGTGCCGACGTTAGCGCCCATAATAATGCTCAAGGCCTGACGCAGCTGCATAATACCGGAATTTACAAAACCAACGACCATAACGGTGGTGGCAGACGAAGATTGAATAACCGCTGTTACGGCGGCACCCAAAGCCACGCCCTTAATCGGGTTAGAGGTCATTTTACCTAAAAGGGTTGTTAAACTGCCGCCAGACTGCTTTTCCAATCCCTCGCCCATAACGCTCATGCCGTAAAGGAAGAAAGCTAGGCCGCCAAACATGTTTAACCAATCGAAAAAACTCATATTAACTCTCCATTTATCAATAAGTTATCTCTATTTTAATTGCCTAAAGTAAAATCCGCGCTCAAATTCTTGTAAAATTCTTGTAAAATATATTTAAGTAGAAAATTTTATCCGAGATAAAATTCTTGTAAAATATCACTGATAAAAAAATTTGTGGTAAACTATGAAAAAAGGACTTGACAAATTTGGTATCCAACTGTATAATTGTATTAGTTGATTAATACAATTATACAGTTGGTGCCTAAATGCACTAACATTTATACAAAGGGGGAAAATAATGGCTTGGAGTTTTGACCTTGATAAACCGCTGTATTTGCAGATAGTGGAAAATATCAAGCTTAAGATTATTAACGGTGAGTATCCGCCGGGCGAGCGGTTGCTTTCTGTGCGAGAACTGGCGGCAGAAGCTTCAGTAAATCCCAACACTATGCAGAAAGCTCTTGCAGAGTTGGAACGCCTGGGTTTGGTATACAGCCAGCGCACCAGTGGGCGATTTATTACGGATAATACGCTGCTGCTGAAAAATCTGCGCTATCAAAGCGCGCAACAGGAAATGACCAATTATATTGAGCATATGCAAAAGCTGGGCTTTAATTCTCAGCAGGCAGTTGATTTGCTGCTGGATTATCTGCAAAATGATAAAGTTATTGATAAATTAGCAGATTAAAATGCTGAAAAAATGCGATAAGAGGGTGAGTAATAGTGGAAAGTTATATTTTGGAATGTTCCGGTCTGCGCAAGTCATATGGGCATAAGCAGGCGCTGAACGGCGTTGACCTTAAACTGCCGTCCGGCAAAATTATTGGCTTGCTGGGGCCGAACGGCAGCGGCAAGACCACGCTGCTTAAATTGATTAATGGTTTGCTGACGCCAACCGCCGGCAGTCTGCTGATTGACGGCCATGCGCCGGGCATTGAAAGCAAAAAAATTGTTTCTTTTCTGCCAGAGAGAACTTATTTGAACGATACCTGGCGTGTACGTGATGCACTGCGTTTTTTTGCTGATTTTTATGCGGATTTTGATATAACGCGCGCTGATGAGATGTTGAATAGTTTGAATATTGACAGCAATGCGCGTCTGAAAACACTTTCTAAAGGTAATAAGGAAAAGGTGCAGCTTATTCTGGTGATGAGCCGGGCGGCGCGTTTGTATTGTCTTGATGAGCCGATTGCCGGCGTTGACCCGGCTGCGCGTGATTATATTCTGCGTACAATTATTAATAACTATAATCCAGAGGCCAGCGTGCTGATTTCCACACATTTAATTACGGATATTGAGCAGGTTTTGGACGAAGCTATTTTTATTAAAGACGGGCAGGTTCTGCTGCATAAATCGGTTGACGATATTCGCTTTGAAAACAAGATGAGTGTGGACGCACTTTTCCGGGAGGTGTTTAGATGCTAATTAAACTTTTGAAATATGAATTTAAGTTTACTGGGCGCACGCTGTTGCCAATCTATGGGGCGCTGCTGGTGCTGGCATTGCTGCTGAATGTGGGCGATGGATTTAGTTTTAGTTTTAACAATTCCGGTAATCTGGGCGATTTCTTTATGACCCTGCTGATTTTTGCTTATAGTTGTGTGGTCAGCGCGGTCTGCATTATTACGGTGGTTTTGCTAGTGCAGCGTTTTTACAAAAATCTGCTGCGTGACGAGGGCTATTTGATGCATACACTGCCGGTAAGTTCCGCGCAAAATATTGCCTCCAAGCTGATTTGCGCTGTAATCTGGTCGGTGGCCAGCCTGTTTATGGCGTCGTTTTCCGTTATGCTGATGAATATGGACTGGCATGCCTGGCAAATGTTCTGGAGCGGTCTATTTGATTTAATTCACGATTTGAATATCGCTTTTGGTATACATTGGCCATTGTTTGCGCTGGAATGTCTGGCGGTTTTGTTGTTGATGCTGGGCACTAGCATTGTGGAGGTTTATCTGGCCTTGAGTATTGGTCATATGGCAAACAATCGAAAGATTGCCTGCTCAGTGGGCGCTTATATCGGTTTGCAAATTGTCTGCTATATGCTTGGTCAGCTGCTTGGACGTGTAATTGTTAGCTGGGATTGGCTTTTGGATACGATTGACGCCATTTTTAACGGCTTTATGCACCAGCAAATTGTTGGTATTCATACTTTGATGTTGGGAACAATAGCTTTTTATATGGTTGTTTTGTTTGTTATGTTTATTGCTACCAACTGGATTATGAAAAATAAATTAAATTTGGAATAATTATAAAAGTGGTTGAAAAAAGCCTAAAAATTGTGTGAGTTTGTGTGATTTAGATTAGTAAAAGGGTCTGACGTCGTGTGGTAGGGCGTCAGACCTGAAAATTTGTATTAATTTGTCGAGCAAATTGTGTTGACATTTTCTGCCTGATATAATATACTATTAAAGTATTCAGTTATTGTTGACGCGGAGTGGAGCAGTTGGTAGCTCGTCGGGCTCATAACCCGAAGGCCGTAGGTTCAAGTCCTGCCTCCGCAACCAGAGAAAAGCCATTTGTAGTGTGTATTATAAAAAGTTTTATTTTTCAATAACACAATTTATAACACGTTTTGCAAAATCGGCATTAAAAAATGAGGTTATTTTCGTTTTTGAAGATAGCTTCATTTTTTTATTTTTGTTTCAAAATTTGCTCAAATATATTTTGTGTTGAATTTGCTACATTCTGTAAATCGCCAGCAAATTCGTGACCGTAAACACCGTATGTATCCATGGCTTCGGTGTGACCTAAAACCATTTTCAGCAGGTGAGTTGGCACGCCGTTTTTAGTTATGGAAACCATTGTGTGGCGCAGCTCATAAAGGGAGCAGGGTGTAATTTGGTTTTTGTCGCGGAATTGAACCCAAGTTTTATAAATGTAGTGAGGGCTTGAAATATCGCCCTGTGGATTGGGAAAAAGCTAAGGTGATATAATACTGTTTTGTTTGAGCAACTGTCGCTGGTCGGCAATTATTTTCTGGGCAATTTCTGGCAGATATTGAGAGCGCAGCGCGTTGGTGTTTTTACCGTCAGTTATTTTGCCGATATTGTTTATGCTGCGTTTGATTTTTAATGTGTCGTTCTGAATATCTTCATCAGTGCGTATGCCGGCGGCTTGGCCGGGGCGCAGGCCGGTTATCAGCAGAAAATGTACGTAATGAATATACCAAAATGACTCAATTCTATCATCAAACAGCCTTTTAATATCCTCCAGTGTTAAGATTTTGCGCTGATTGACTGGCGCAGACTTGGGTATTTGCAGGTATTCCGGCTTAAGCAGCAGAATATTGTGCCGTATGGTATAGACATAAACTGCCGTCATGGAGGCGCGAATGTTTTTTAACGATTTAGTCGACAGTGGGCGCTCTTTGCCTGCGATTGCTGAAACGCATTGTTGGGTTTTCAAAACTGCCTTTCAGTCATTTATCGGCCTGCTTTTCCGCGTCAAATTTGCCTTTACTGTCGGGTGTGAGTATATCATATTCATTCCTTTATTGGCTCTCTACTCTGGTGCAAACAGAGTAGAGGCTTTTTTTGTTATAATTGAATAACATTATTTGTGTTTGGTTTTAATTCTCTAAAGTGTTTTACAATATTTTCACTATCTTTTATGTTATTGCTAACGTCTAAAACAATTTGTTTTTTTTCGTCTAAGAACTTTGAGTATGAATTTATCTGTTTGCAATTCAACTGTAATGGTTGTATTGGGAAGAACCGGCAATCCCTCAATTAAAATTCCCAGCGTTTGTATATAAATTCCTTTCTTTTGTTATTCTAACTTTATACAACTCGCTTTGTATCAATTCTCTCACCATATGGTATTTGGATTTTATAAGGAATTGGTTTTTCGTATATACCCCACTTGGTATGTAAATATTTTTTGTTGTCATAGAGTTGTGGCAGACTATTCGATATATATAAATGCAGGGCTTGTTGAATTTGCTGGCTATAGTTATTAATATCATCAAGAGAGGATATTTTATAACGTATTTCGTTTTTGTTTTCATCAGGAATAATTAAAGTCATTTGAGCACTTGAGATTATTATTCTTGCTATCCATTTTCTGACATTATTTGTATAAAGAACAGCAAAATAAGATTCGGTTCTCTTATATGTTATTTCATCAGGATTAACCAATGAAGCCAGTATGTTTTGAACCATATTATAAAAGGCCAGTTCAGTAGTAGTCGTTTCCGGCTTGCCTGGCGTTTCATCATTTGACGTGTAGGTTGAGTTATTGACCAGATTGGTCATTCTTTCTTTTACCAGCTTGTCAATAAAATCATTTAAGGATTTTCGCAATATTGGTCTAAATCTATCTATAACATTTTGGGTTTTTACGCCTGAATAAGAGTCTTTAAGAAAAAGGCGTACAAAATCATCATTGGGATTTTGCAGCTGGGCTTTTATATAGTCTGTAAATTGATTAGAATACATTAAAATTGAGGCATTGTCGGTAACTGATGAAACGTTAAAACAGTCTTTGGAAAACTTGGTTATTTCATTATAGTCTTCTTGCGAAAGATTTAAAATGTTAAATTCATAGAATGGGTCTTTGTCCATTTTATTTTTTTCGGTTAGGTCAGAATAAAAGCGGTAGGTTATGCCGTTTGTAAGAATGGCAAAGCGAGCGTTGGTTGTCGCAAAGTATCTAAATAATTGCGAACTATGCTTGTCCAGATTTTTGTTGATTGATTTTACTTCTATTAGTATTATTGGATTGCCGTTAATTAATATAGCATAATCCACTTTTTCGCCCTTTTTTATGCCAACATCAGCGGTATATTCTGGACAAAATTCAGAGGGATTAAAAATATCATAGCCCAAAAGCTGAAAAAATGGAGCTACAAGTGACATTTTAGTTGCTTCTTCTGTGGATACATGTTCTTTTAATTGTGATACTCTTTGTGAGAAAGTTTTCAATTCTTCAATAGTCATAATTATATACTCCTTTGGTTATTTTACCAGGCTTTGGAAAGCAACGGCCTTGCCCAAGATGAGAATGTTATTAAGTTCTCCGCCAACATAAACAAAGTCTTGATAAGCAGGGTTTTCTGGTTTTAATATCAGCATTTGTTTTTCAGGAAAATAGGAAACCCTTTTTAATGTTGCTTCATCATCAATAATAACAGCAGCAATTTGACCATTTTCAACGGTAGGTTGTTTGTGTATAAAAACAATATCACCGTCAAAAATTCGTGCGCCAATCATGCTGTCGCCTTTAGCACGCAAACAAAAATCAGCATTAATGGAACTTGCTGCTTCGACAAAAGTTGAAAAATCCTCATCGGCAAATATAGGTATTCCGCAAGCAATATCTCCAAGCAATGGTATTCTTTTTGTTTCTATGGGCAGAATGTTATCAATTTTTAATACATCTATGTCCTGTGAATCATCTTTCCAGCCTAATAGGCTGGCAGCAGAAATTTTTGTAAATTCTGCTATTTTTTCTATTCTATCAAGGGGAATTTTTTTTGTTTCGCCTGTTGCATAGCGTTGTAATGCAGATTTCGATATGCCTGTTTTTTTGGCTATTTCTTCATATGTTAAACCTGTAGATTGTATTGCATTATTTATTCTATCTGCAATAGTAGACATAAAGAGCCTCCTTTGTTTATTATAATCATATTTTAATATATTTTTCCCAAAAATGCAATATGAAAATAAAAAAATTGTGATCATTTCCCAAAACAGGGTTGGCAGAAAATGTATTTAAATATATAATTATATTATCCCATAAGTGGGAAGTGTTTTGAGCATGAAGATATTCGGGAGGAATTGGTTATGAAAGGCCGTCTGTTGGATTTAAGCGTGGGGCTTAATCGCAAGCAGCGGCTGACTTTGGAGATTGACGGCGACTTCCGGCAAGAGTTCGATAATCTGCACGAAGCGGATTTGGATATTGAAATTAAGAAGTACCGCCAAAAACGCTCTCTGGACGCTAACGCCTATGCCTGGGTGCTGATAGACAAAATTGCCAAAGTTATGCGAATTGAGAAAAAGCAGGTTTATCAGGAGGCTATCCGCAACATCGGCGGTGTTTCGGAAACTGTGTGCGTGCAGGCAGCGGCGGTGGACAGGCTTTGCAGCAGCTGGGCGGCGCATGGTTTGGGCTGGCAGGCTGATGTTATGCCCAGCAAGCTGGAGGGCTGCTCCAATGTGGTGCTGTATTTTGGTTCATCAACCTATGATACACGGCAAATGAGCGCTTTAATAGACCAGCTTGTTCAGGACGCTAAAGCGCTGGGCATTGAAACCCTGCCGCCGAACGAATTGAGCCGGCTGGCCGGATATGAAAGAATTTAAGGGAGGTCTGAATAATGGATAAAGATTTAATGATTACAATTAGTGCAGACTTGTATGAGGAGCTTTTGCAGGCGAAAATTCAGAGGGATATGCTGCTGAACATCGTTAAAAATGTGTCTAGCTATGATATTGCTGCCTATATCAGAAATGTTTTTAACATTGACCTGAAAGGCAATGAGTAAGGATTCCATTTGCCTATCGACAACTTGTCGACAAATGGATTAGTTCGCGGAGCGGCTTTGACTGCGCTCATTAAAAGACGTCCTGTTATGTCCGATAGGTTGTGTGTTATCATAACAGTAACATATATGTTAAAGAAACGCACCAAAGAGAGGGAATAAAATGGCGGCTCCAGGCAAAAAGGGGCTAGATTACTTCTCGTTTTCGGTAGATTTGCTGAACGACCCAAAACTGCGGCGGCCTAAAATGCAGTATGGTTATTTGGCGCCAATGGTCTATATATCGCTGTTAAGCCTGCTTTATCGGGATAAGGGCTATTACATTGATTACAGCGATAAGGACGCGATTATTTGGTATGTATTAGGTGATTTGCAGGGCAAGTACTGCCCAAACCCTGAAACGGTTGCGGAGGTTATTACGGCGTTGGTGGCGTGTGGACTATTTAGCGACGACCTTTTCCAACGTGAGATTATCTCCTCCAAACGGGCGCAGCGCACATTTTATAGCGCGACTGTGACCCGGAAGACCGTTGACATAGACGGCAGCATCTGGCTGCTGACGGACGCGGATATGGCCGAGTTATCCGTGAAGCATTGCTATTACCTGAAAACACATAATCAACCAATTAACCCGGTAAATCAGCCGATTAATGAAGTAAATCAGTCGATTAATTCACAAAGAAAAGTAAAGAAAAGTAAAGAAAAGTATAGTAAAAAAGAGAGTGTGCCCGGCTTGCCGCCGGCCGCTCTCACCAAGGAAAAACCAATCAAACATAAACATGGCGAATATGGCTGGGTTCTGCTGACTGATGAGCAATATGCGCGCCTGCTGGCAGATTTTGGTGAGGAGGAAGTGCAGCGCTGCATTACTTACATTGACGAGAGCGCGCAAAGCAACGGCAATAAAAACCACTGGAAAGACTGGAATTTGGTAGTGCGCAAATGCAGCAGAAACGGCTGGGGGCTGGGCTATAAGCCAAAGGCGCAAAAGCCGGCGCCGGAGAGTAATGTTGACCGCTGGGCGCAGATTGAGCAAATGGCTGAAGCCAAAAGAGATGCGAGCGGCGGCAGTACAATGCCAAAAGCACTATAATTGAGCGGACGTTGCGTAAGGAGGTGCAGAGATTTGGCGGTAATCAGTGATATTGGCAGGCTTTTGCAGAGATGCGAAACGGTTGGCCTGGGCGGTAAGCGCACCAAAGAGGAAATGAGCGATTTGGTCAATGAATGGCTGAAAGTTTTGGGCGTTTATAATGCTGAATTGTTAGACCAGGCGCTAACCGAATACATAGCTAATGACACACGCGTTTATGCGAGATTACCCAAGGCCGGCGAACTGCGGCAAATTTGTGATAATATTCTGGAGGAGCGGCAGCGGCGGCAGGGTTTGGATTTTGGCGGCAAATGTCCGCTGTGTCATGGTTTTAAGCAGGTTCTGGTGCAAGCTCGGCCGGAGGCATTATTTTATGGTCATTATGTGGATTTGGGCATAAGATGCCCCTGCCAGAGGGCCGGGGAAACTCCAGCCTTGCGGCAGGGTTTGAAGATAACGCGTCGGCTTAAAAGCGGTTATCTGGAAATGTGGCTGAAGCATGAGAGGTTGTTTGGGCGGCTTAAAGAGTATGATCGGAAAGAACCGGCAGTATTTGCAGAGCCGGTTGGGCAGCAAAGTCTTAAGTCTGCCTTTGATGATTTACCATTTTGAGGATTGTAATAAACAGTTTTTTAGAATTATTTCAGATGAAACGCCTATTAAATTGGAAACGGCGTATAAAATTCTGGAAATTCTTCAGGTGAAACCACAAGAAATAGTAGATTTTTTCCGCCAGAAAACGAGGTAAAGAGCGGCTACATTTCTGTTGGCAAAACGGTCGAACATACATGCTGGACAAAACAGTTGTATATGAAAACCTTATTCGTACTGAATACCTGCGGCAATGCCCCAGCCGTAGGTTTCCAAATAAAGAACCGTTGACAATGCATATCAGCGCCTATTACAGCATACCTGCCAGCGGCAGGCGGCTATGGAGGCAGGTTTAATCAGGCCGGTGAAAAAGCCGGACGCGGATAACATAATTAAAGTGGTGGCGGACAGCTTAAATCAGGCGGCCTATCGTGACGATGCGGATATAGTTACGGTCAGTTTGGTTAAGTATTACAGCCAGCAGCCACGACTTGAAGTTGAGATAAAATGTTTGGAGGATTGAAAAATGAACAATGAATTGTTAAACAAACCGCTAGGCGAATGGACTTTGCAGGAATTATCTAAGTATTACAATTTGTTGCAGCGCATATATCGGGCGGAGGATATTCTGGCCGGCCCGCAAAGCGCCGTCTGTCCCGGCGCTCAAAAGCCGACCGGTATGCCGGCTGCGCCGGGGGTTAAGGATAAGCTTGGTGATTTTACGGCGGAAATTGTGGATATGCAGCAGCTGATTGAGGAGCTTAAACAGGCCGCAGAGCAGGAGAGGGCAAAGGTTGAGGCTTACATAAACAGCATAGATGATGAACAAACGCGCCTGATTTTCCGTTTGCGCTTTTTGCATTGCCTGACATGGCAGGAGGTGGCGGAGATTATCGGCCGCAGAAATACGGCGGCTGGGGTGAGAATGATTTGTAAAAGACATCTGGCAAAATAAAAGTTGTTCGCTGGTGTTCGTTGACGTTCGCTTTAAGTTTGTGGTATAGTATAATTGCAAAGATTTAATCAAAGGAAATTGCCGGCAGCCTGCACGTTACAGAAGCAACAATTTGCAACTGGAAAAAGAGCGATGAATTTATGGCAGAGTATCCCCCTTGCTCTGAAAAACAGTATGAAAGAGGTTAAAAGCCCGTAGTGAATCGGCGCGTTTAATGGCGGCTAAAGATATTCTGGACAGAGCCGGGAGTTGTGGGCCGGAATTACGCGGATTTTTGGCAGACCCATAAACGCTATCGCGTATGCAAGGGCAGCCGCGCCAGCAAGAAAAGCAAAACAAAACTGCCGCACTTAACCTGATTTATTGCCTGCTGATCTATCCGGAAAGTAACGGGCTATGCGTGCGCCGTTATTCCAATACGCTGCGCGATTCGGTGTATAGCGATTTGAAATGGGCCATTTCCCGGCTGGAGACGCTGAAAATCCGCACCCGGCAGAGTTTGGAAATTTTGTTTGCTGGCTATGGTTTGGGAAAAGGTTGGCAGCAGCATTAAAAACGACTGCAATCTGCCCGAAGTGCCGGAGGGACTGCGGCAGGTGGTGAAGAAAGTGCCAGCGTTAAAATGGGCAGAACAGGGGGACGAAAAAGTGGAAAAAATTCCTGTTATCGAAAGATGAGGTGGTGAGAAAAATGGACAGGGTCAGACGGGCGATTGAACGGTTATATACCAGGGTTTGTACGGTTATTGAGTATGGCGGTTTATGGCACACATCAGGAGGTTGTTTTGAGTTTGTGGAGGGGGTGGGCTTGATATGGCCAAAATGGGCAGTTTTTCATTTGGTGATATGAAGAAGCTGCAAAAGCAGCTGGAAAAAATGCAGGACAAAGAAGCGCAGAAGTTTGTGGAGGCCTGCGCTAAAGAATTGGCCGCGCGTTTGCTGGCATTGGTGATTAAGCGCACGCCGGTGGGCGATTGTGCGCATGAAGTGGAGGTGATGGCTAAACGTAATTCTAAATATCACAAAAAGGGCGATGTTTACAAAAAACGCATAAATCCCAGCGGCAAAATGGGCGATACGCTGCGCCGCGGTTGGACGGCAGAAAACGACAGAAGCGCCATGTATGCGGCTTTGTTTAAGGGGAAAACAGAAAATGTGAGGGATTATGTCAACAATTTACAGATTGAAAAACGTGATAACGAATATGTTATTACAATAGAAAACCCGGTGGAATATGCGTCCTATGTGGAATACGGTCACCGCACCGCTAACGGCAGGGGTTGGGCGCCGGGGCATTTTATGCTGACCATTTCCGAGCAGGAAATTCAGAAGATAGCGCCGGGACTACTTCAAGCCAAAATCAGGCAGTTTCTGGGGGAGTGTTTTAAGTGATAAACTCAATAATTACGGCAATCAGCCAGGCCTTAGACACGGAGTTTGGCGATGATTATGCCATTTATGCGGAAGACGTCGCGCAGGGCTTGCAGGAGCCTTGCTTTTTTATTGCCTGCATAAATCCGACCAGCCGGCTTTTTCTGAACAGGCGGTATTTTCGGAGCAATCAGTTTTGCCTGCAATATTTCCCGGCTGATATAAACCGCGCCAGAGAGGAATGTAATGCGGTGGCCGAGCGGCTTTACTGGTGTTTGGAATGGATTAGCGTGGCCGGCGATTTGACGCGCGGCACGCAAATGCGCTATGAGGTTATTGACAATGTGCTGCATTTTTTTGTTAATTATGATATGTTCGTTTATCGTCTGGACAATACGCCGGCGATGAGCGAGCTGACGGAAAATGTGAGCGTGAAAGGATAAGGTGATGTGAATGGCAGTTAAGAAAATGGATAAGGCGGAAACAACGGAAAAAGCAGGCGGTTTGTTTAATAAGGAGCAGCTGCTGACTTCTGCGCGTTTCCAGAACAGGCGAGATATTATCAACGCGCTTTTGCAATCTGATAAGCAGTACACGATTGCGGCGGTTGAGAGAATGATTACAGATTATATGGAAGGACGGGTGAAGTAATATGGCTTTGGGCGGCGGTACCTTTTTGGTACAGAACAAGGAATTGCCGGGCGCGTATATCAATTTTGTTTCGGCGCAGGCGGCTAACGCAGCGCTTTCGGAGCGCGGCATTGCCACCATGCCGCTGGATTTGGACTGGGGCGTGGACGGCGAGATTTTTGAAGTGACTAACGGTGATTTTCAGAAGAACAGTTTGCGGATTTTTGGTTATGATTATACGCATGAGAAACTGAAAGGCCTGCGCGATTTGTTTTTAAACGCGCAAACTCTTTATGCCTATAAGCTGACTTCCGGCGGCCAAAAGGCGGCCAACGATTTGGCCGAGGCGCGCTATTGCGGCGTGAGGGGCAATGACCTGCGGATTGTGGTGCAGGTTAATGCGGATAATGAAAACTTGTTTGACGTGCAGACTTATCTGGGCGTGGCGCTGGTGGACGAGCAGACGGCGGCTGCTGCGGCGGATTTGCAGGATAATGATTTTGTGAAGTTTAAGTCGGCGGCTACGCTGACAGCCACGGCCGGAATGAACCTGACCGGCGGTACAAACGGCGAGGTTAGCGGCTTGAGCCACCAGAATTATCTGGATAAAATCGAGGCCTATACCTATAATACCATGGGCGTGGTGGTTGAGGACGCAGTAACCAAGGGGCTTTACGCGGCTTTTGTGAAGCGGCTGCGCGATGAAATGGGCATAAAGTTTCAGCTGGTGCTGCATAATCTGGCGGCGGATTATCCGGGGACGATTAACGTCAAAAATGACGTTCTGGACGAGGGTTGGAGCCAGGCCAGTCTGGTTTATTGGGTGACCGGGGCTTCTGCCGGCTGCGAGGTTAACAGAAGCTGCCAGAACCGCAAATATGACGGTGAGTTCACTGTGGCGGCGGATTACACGCAAAACGAATTGAAAAAGGCGATTAAGGCTGGCGAGTTCACCCTGCATAAGGTGGGCGCGGATATTCGGGTTTTGGCGGATATTAACAGTATGGTGACAACTTCCGATACGCAGGGCGAGATTTTTCAGGAAAACCAGACGGTGCGCGTGATTGACCAGATTGGCAATGATATTGCGGTTTTGTTCAACACCAAATATCTGGGGGTGGTGCCCAACGATGCGGCCGGGCGCATATCTCTTTGGTCAGATATTGTTAAACACCATGAACAGTTGCAAGAAATTCGGGCGATTGAAAATTTTTCTGACGCTGACGTGACGGTGGAGCCGGGCAGCAGCAAAAAGTCGGTGGTTGTAAAAGATTTGGTGACGGTGGTAAACGCGATGAGCAAGCTTTATATGACCGTTACGGTGGCTTAAAGGAGGTTAAATAAATGAACGGTAATGTGGTTATGCGCGGCAAGGACGCGGTTTTTGCCAGCCTGGCAGAGTGTTTTGTAACTATTGGCACGCGCCGTTATAATTTTATGCAGGCGATTAATCTGGAGGCAAAATTTGAGAAAAACAAGACGGAAATTCCCATTTTGGGCAAAACCGGTAAAGGTAATAAGGCTTCCGGCTGGAAAGGCACCGGCTCGGCGACTTTCCATTATAACACGTCCGTTTTTCGCCAGATGATGTTGCAGTATAAGGAAACCGGCGAGGATATTTATTTTGAAATTCAGATTTCCAATGAAGACCCAACGTCGGCGGCTGGCCGGCAGACCATGATTTTAATGGACTGCAACATTGACGGCGGCATTTTGGCCAAGTTTGATGCGGACGGCGAGTATTTGGACGAGGATATGGACTTCACCTTTGAGGATTTTAAAATGCCGGAGTCCTTTAAGGATTTGGAGGGTTTTCTCACTAATTAAAGGTTTGTTTCTAAAATAATTTATAAAACAGAAAGGAAGATTTAAGATGTCTAAATTTGCAAAATTTATGAAAGCGAACAAAAAAGTACAGGAGAACGGTTTCTTTGCGGCCACCAAGTCGCTTTGCGATGAGGCAGGCGTGCCGCTGCTTTGGGAGTTTAAGCACATCAGTTCTGCCCAAAACGAGGTTATTCGCGAGGACAGCACCAAAGATGTGGCGGTGCATGGCAAGCCGGGTATGTTCCGCCCTAAACTGAAAAGCAGCGAATATATCCGCAAGATGATTGCGGCCTCCGTGGTGGAGCCGGATTTGTTCGACAAGGAGTTGCAAGACAGCTATGGCGTGGCTACGCCGGAGGATTTGCTGCTGGCCATGGTGGACGACCCTGGCGAGTATAATGATTTGGCGAATTTTGTGCAAAAATTCCAGGGTTTTAATATTTCCTTTGATGAAAAGGTGGCCGAGGCAAAAAACTGATTGAGGAGGGGGACTGGGAGGCTAATTTCGCCTACTATGCCCTCCTTAAACTGCACATTTTACCCTCGGTGTTTCTGGATATGGCCGAGGAAGATAAGGCTTTTACGGTGGCCGCTATTCAGGTAAAAACGGAAAATGACAGGAAAAACGAAAAGAAACTTAAACAGGTAAAGGCCAGACGGAAAGGCAGATAATTTTAGGCTTGACGGAATTGACTGGAGGTTGTAATATGTAGGCAGAGAGGGGTTGATTTAAGATGTTTGGAGAAACACGGGAGCAAAAAGCAGCAAGAAAAGAGCTGCAAAAGCGTTCTTTGCCTGCTTTGCACCTTTCAGGCCTGCCTTTGCCTGACAGTTCATATTGCCGGATTATTTTTGAAGAATACGGCCTTACAATTATGACCGAGGACGAATACCGCAAACAATTTAGTCTGGCTTATAATAAGATTACTGATTTTCAACTTTCTTTTAAGAAGAATGAGGAAAACACTATGGTAAGCAATCCCGGGGGCGCTATTGCCGGGGCGTTGCTTATGGGTGCGCCGGGGGCTATGCTTGGCGGCAGAGCCAAAAAGAAAAAGGTTATAACTGTGGAATATTTTCTTGTTATAACGTATAAAAAAGATAATGCCCTAGAGAATTTGCATTTTCAATTAAGAGAAGAGAAATGGGAGGTGGTGGTTATAAAAGCGGAAAAGCTTATTGAAAAATACAGACCTTTGACGGCTTGCCCTGCTCCCGGCGCGGCCCCTGTGGTGGAATTGTAAGTTTTAATAATTAAATATAATACCGTTGCTTATATGGGCAGCGGTATTATTTTGCCCAAAATTGGGGAGAAAGGGAGGTGCTGAATAGTGGCGACAATCAGAACGGCGATTGAGTTGGAAGACCATTTCAGCAACATCTTAAACAACATTGTAAATGCAGTGAACATGACGGTTTCCGTTATGAGCGAAATGCAGTCAACTATTAACAGTCCTGTTAAACCTGCGGTATTGGATGGTTTGCGTGATTATGCTAACCAGGCAACAATGGCGGTTCAGGAGTTGGACGTTGCTTTGCAAAACATTGCGCCGTCGGATATATCAACGCCTGTCTTGGTGCAGCCTGAAACTGTTGAAATTCCTATCAGCTGGCAGTCAGCCGGTGTTGATGTATTCACCAATACTGGTGTTGAACGTTTTACGCAGGAAATCCAAAGCGCTAATTATATGCTGAATACGCTATATAACACACAGGCTCGGATTACAGCTGCGGCCGCTAATTTAGATGTATTTCCGGATAATGCTGTTGCTGATGTGGATAATATGCAAAACCGCTTACAGTCTATTTGGCAGCAGATTGTTCAGATAGGCAGTAATCCGTTGAATTTTGGCTCAGACGTGGCTAATCGGGAACTGGAGCGTCTGCGTTGGCAGCTGGATCGGGCAGTGCAGCAGCAGGAGAGTTTAAATAGCGCTGTTGACGATATGGACGTACAGGCTGCTAATCAGGCTTATTTGCAATTAGCCGATACAGTTAGCAATATTGAGGGTTATATCAGAGATAATATCAACGCACAGGGTGATTTTAACGAGGCTATTGAAGATGGCGTTGGTGCGGCAGACAATCTGCAGGGGGTTATTGCCGGTGCTTTTCGCACCTTTTTAGGCGTTGCGGCTATTCGTAAGACTGTTGGTTTTATAGAGGATTGTGCGCAGGCCTTTAACACCCAGCTAAACGCGGAAACGCAGCTGATGAGCGTGCTGGCCAATGGGCTTGATAACGATTATGTGGCGCAGTTTGAAATCGAAACCTCAGCTGATGTCACAGGGGCAATCAGAGAGATTAATACGATTCAAAATAGTGCTGGTGAGTTGGTTGTTCCTGTTTCTGCTGAAACTATGGCCTTAGATGCGGCGTTTACACAAATCACGGATAAGGCGGCGGAAATTCAAAGTCGTGGTATTTACGGCGATGAAGTCATGATTGCCGCGGCCGCCGAGTTTTCGACCTATTTCAGCGATACGGACGCGGTGGAAATGATGATGGACACGTTAAGCAATTACGCTATGGGTATGGAAAACGGTGTGAGTGAGGTTGACGCGTCGACAATGGTTGATTATGCCACCAACCTGGGCAAAATAACGGGCGGCGCCTATGACGCTATGAGCAAAAAAGGATTTGTGTTTTCTGATGTTCAGAGGGCGATTATTGACGGAACTGCCAGCCAGACGCAGGTTATGGCGCAATTGGGTGCGGAATATGCCAATATGAGCGCGGATATGCAGACTGCAGCTGTGATTACGCAGGTTATTGACGAATATTGGGCTGGGCTTTATGAAACCATGAGTGCAACGCCGGATGGTCAGATTGTACAAATGCTGCATACCTGGGGCGAAATGCAGGAGGTAATCGGCGGCCAGCTTTATCCTTATGTTTTGCTTTTTGTCGATACGATAAACGCAAATTGGCCGACTATTGCCAACATTGTGCAGATTATTACAGGCGGTTTTCAGTTTATGCTGGGCGTGCTGAACTGGCTTTTGCAGGCGGCGCTTGCTGTTGGCGGCGGCATTGCGGAAAATTGGGATTTGCTGGCTCCGCTTATTTATGGTGCTGCCGGGGCTTTGGCTGTTTATGGGGCTGCTTTGGCGTTAACCAAGGGCTTGGAATTGGCAAGCATAGCAGCAAAAATTGGGCACTGTTTAGCTTCATACGCTCAGGCAGCCGCAACAGGCGCTGCGGTAAGTGCAACAGATGCGGAAACGGCGGCACAATATAGGCTTAATACTGCGATATTGTCATGCCCTGTTTTTTGGATTGTTACCGGTATTGTTGCGCTTGTTGCTGTTTTCTATCTGGCGATAGCGGCAGTAAATCATTTTGCCGGAACAAGCATATCTGCGACCGGTCTTATCTGCGGCGCGATTGCTGCGGCCGGGGCGTTTATCGGCAATATCTTTATGGCCGGGTTAGAGCTGATATTGGGCGTTTTTGCTACTCTTTATAATACGGTTGCCATGTTTGCTAATTTCTTTGGTAACGTATTTAATGACCCTGTGTCTGCGGTTGCGCATTTGTTTTTTGATTTGGTGGATAATATTTTGTCAATGCTGCAAAGTCTTGCCTCTGCTATTGATATAATTTTCGGCGCTGGGCTGGCGGATAAAGTGCAGGGCTGGCGTGATAATTTGAGCGTTTGGGTTGATGATAAATTTGGCGCGCAGGTTGAGATTATGGGCAAATTTAATACGGCGGATTTTCTTTCCGATTATCGTTTTGGTTATGCGGACGCTTTTAATGCAGGTTATAACTGGGGCGATAACCTAAACCTGTTTAATGTGGGCAATATTCCATCGCCGGAAGATTTTGCGAACAGTCTGGCAAACGGTGAAATTGGCGGCAGTCTTAATGATATAGCTAACAGCGCCGGAGCTATGGCTAATTCCTTGGCAATGACGGACGAAGATTTGAAGTATTTGCGGGATATTGCCGAGCGCGACACGGTGAACCGCTACACCACGGCGGAAATAGTTCTCAATATGGGCGGCATTACAAATAATGTCAGCAAAATGGACGATTTGGACGGTATCATAACGCACATCGTGGACGGCGTGAATGAAGCTGTCGAGATTGCGTCGGAGGGGTTGCATATATGAGCCAATACGATTTTTATTTAGACGGTCTGCTGCTGCCGGTGGCGCCGGAGCAAATGAAAATGAGCATTGCCAACCAGAACAGCACTTACGTTTTAATTGATTTGGGGGAAATAAATCTGCTGAAGCGTGCCGGGCTGACCGAGGTTGAGTTTGAATGCCGGTTGCCGCAGCAGCAATATCCCTTTGCGGTTTATGAGGACGGCTTTAAGCCGGCCGCTTACTTTCTGGCGCATTTTGAGCAGCTGAAAGTCAACCGCAAACCGTTTCAGTTCATTGTGGCAAGGGCAATGCCCAATGGTCGGGTGCTTTTCAGCAACAATATCAAAGTCAGTCTGGAGGACTATACCATAACCGAAGAAGCCCAAAACGGCTTTGACATTATGGTGAAAATCCGACTGAAACAATACCGGGATTATGGCACCCAGACGGTGCAGCTAAGCCAGAATGAGAGTGGCGAAACATTAATGGGGGTTAGTTCCAGCCGGGCGGCGGATAGCGCGCCGGAGCCGGACGGACAAAGGAGGGCAATGTGGCAGTAACATTGATGATTACCAATGAGAAAGGTTTAAGTTTTTTTCCGCCGACGGCGGAGGGCGTCACGCTTACCACCAGCAGGCGCGGTTCCCCCGGGACGCTGAAATTTACGGTGCTTAAAGACGAAGCCATGGGCGAAATCGGTGGTTTTGCCGAGGGTTCATCAGTGACATTGCAGGTGGACGACAAGCCGCTGTTTTTTGGATATATCTTTGTTAAGCGCCGGGATAAGGCCGGGGCGATTGAGTGCACGGCATACGACCAGATTAGGTACCTGAAAAACAAGGATATTCTGACATATAAAAACAGCACGGCGGCGGAGGTGGTGCAGCTGATTGCCGCTGATAAAAAGCTGCATTTGGGCGAGATTGAGCCGACCTCATACGTGATACCGTTCCGCAGCGAGGGAAATGTGACGCTGCTGGATATGATTGAAACGGCGCTGGATTTGGAGCTGACGCACAAGGGGCAGATGTTCGTTCTCTATGACGATTTTGGCAGCCTGACGCTGAAAAACATTGCCAGTATGCGGCTGGATATACTCATCAACGCGTCGGCAGCCGGGGATTTTGACTATACCAGCAGCATTGACGAGCAGACGTATAATCAGGTCAAATTGTCATATCCCAACCGGGAAAGCGGCAAATGGGAAAGCTATATTGCTAAAGACGGCGAGCATATTAACCAGTGGGGGTTGCTGCAATATTTCGACACTGTGCAGGCCGAGGAAAATGGTCAGGCCAAAGCGGACGCGCTGTTGAAATTGTATAACAGCAAAACGCGGCGGCTGAAGATTAAGAACGCTCTGGGGGACGCGAGAGTGCGCGCCGGCTGCCTGCTGGGCGTGGCGCTGGATTTGGGCGATATTATTGCCAACACTTATATGCTGGTGGAAAATGTTTGCCACACGTTTCGGGAGAGCGAGCGTTTTATGGATTTAACGCTGCGCGGCGGCGAATTTATTGCCTGATTGGCAGGAGGTGAAAAAATGGCGGATTATACGGAATTTTTACAGGTAATGAAACGCGCCGCGGTGGAGGCGGTGGCAGCCGGCAAACCGGCGGCATTTTGCTATGGTACGGTTATGGCGGTGGAGCCGCTGCAAATTATGGCCGAGCAGAAGCTGTTGCTGGAGGCGGAGCAGCTGGAATTGACGAGCGCGGTGCAGGACATTCTGGTTGACGTGGAAATCTGCACCCACACCGAGAACGACAGTTTCCTGAACGGCCGGCACACCCACGCCATAAGCGACACCTACACCGGCGGCGGCTCATGCGACGAAGGCAATCTGAACACCACGCATAAGCACGCGATTAAGGGGCGCAAGCAGCTGCGGATTTATAACGGTCTGCAAGTTGGCGAAAGGGTTTTGCTGCTGCGCTGGCCGGGCGGCCAGAAATATCTGGTGCTGGACAGAGTGTCCGAAGCTATTGTGAAAGGGGATTGGCAATGATACCGAGCATAACGCCGCTGCTGAACAGCGATTTGCAGATTGTGGAGCAGCCGACGCTGACCAGGGGGCTGAATTTGCCGGAGGGAGCGAACCGGGTGCGTGGCCGGGTGGACGGTCTGGCCGCCATGCGGCAGGCGGTTTACAAAATCATCAACACCGAGCGTTACCGTTATCTGATTTATTCTTACGATTATGGCGTGGAGCTGGGTGATTTGTTCGGCCGGCCGGTTTCTTTCGTCTGTCCGGAGATTGAGCGGCGCATCACCGAAGCCCTGCTGGCCGACAGCCGCATAACCGGGGTGGGCGGCTTTGATTTCAATTTGCTGCGCAAAGGCGTGGTGCAGGTCAGCTTTGAAGTGCAGACTATTTTCGGCAGCCTGATTGCCCAAAAGGAGGTTAATTTCTGATGTTTGAGGATAAGAGTTATTCGGTGTTAATGCAAAGCGCCCTTGCCAGACTTCCGGCCGATATGGACAAGCGCGAGGGCTCCATGCTCTGGGACGGGATTGCGCCGGCCATGGCGGAGTTGGCGCTGCTGTATCTGGGTCTGGATTTTGTTTTGCAGGCCACTTACATTTCCAGCGCGCCCCGGGAGTATCTGATTAAAAGAGCGGCGGAGCGAGGTCTTACGCCTAAGCCGGCCAGCGAGGCGGTATTCCGGGCGGAGTTTGACGTGGAAGTTCCAGTTGGCAGCCGTTTTTCCTGCCGAGATTTGAATTTTGTAGTAACCACCAAATTGGCGGACGGCTGGCAGGTGATTTGTGAAACGCCGGGCAGTCTGGCTAACAGCTATGCCGGGCAGTTAATACCTATTGACTATATCAACGGCCTGACCCGGGCGGAGTTGGTGGAACTGCTTATTCCCGGCGATGATGAGGAGGAAACGGAAACTTTTCGCCAGCGAGTGCTGGACAGCTTGCAGGCACAGGCTTTCGGCGGCAACCAGGCGGATTATCGGGCGCAGGTTCTGGCAATCTCCGGGGTGGGCGGCGTTAAGGTTTACCCGGTGTGGAACGGCGGTCTGCGCCCGGCGAAGTTTATCCCTAATGCGGCAGTGCAATCGTGGTATGCGGCCAATATTGCCAGCCTGCCGGCAGAGGTGGCCGGCTGGCTGCAAGCGGTTTACAATGCGGCGGCGGATAAATGGCTGACGGTGGGCGGTGTGGTCAGGCTGGTTATCCAGGCGGCCGACGGCAGCGCTCCTACGGCTGAATTAATTGACCGGGTGCAGGAGCTGATTGACCCGGAGCAAAACGCCGGCGAGGGGCTGGGGCTGGCGCCGATTGGCCATGTGGTGCAGGTTGTGGGGGTGCAGGCGGAGCCGGTGGACGTGGAATTGCACCTGACCTATGCGCCGGGCTGGGATTGGCCGGCCGCGCAAAGCTACATTCTGGCGGTGGTGGACGCATATTTTGCCGAGTTGGCCGCCGGCTGGCCGGAAAGCGATTTTCTGACTGTGCGTATTTCCCAGATTGAAAGCCGTATTTTGGCCGGCTGCGCGGCTATGGTGGCGGATATTGGCGGCACCAGAATTAACGGGCAGGAGGCCAATTTGCAGCTGGCAGCGGACAGCATACCGAAAAGGGGCGATGTCAATGGTTGAATTTGAGCCGATTGCCTTTAATCGGGAGAACGCGGAGCGGCATTTGTTGGATTATCTGCCGCCTTTTTTGCAACAGGTGGAGGAGTTTGCGGCCATCAACGCGGCCAACGAGCCGGAAATCAGGCTGGTTTGGCAGGGGTTAAACCGGGTGCTGGGCAATCAGTTTTTAGAGGAAGCGGACGGCGGTGGTTTGGCGGTTTGGGAGCGTGAGTTGGGCATTTTCGCTAAAGACACGGAAAGCTTAAGCCTGCGCCGGGCGCGCATCAAGGCAGCCTGGCAGCGGCAGCCGCCCTATACTCTGCGCTGGCTGCGGAATTGGCTGGATAATATATGCGGTGCTGGAAATTACCGGGCTGACGTGCAGGATTACACGATTAGTATTGTGCTGGAGCATGACCGAGTGCCTGAGCCGAGCGTTCTGTTGCGTGAGATTTTGACGATTTTGCGGCCAATCAGGCCGGCTCATATCCTGCTGGAAACGGTTTTACAGTCCTCGCCAAAGCAGGTGGAGGCGCATCTGGGTGGAGTGTTAGCTGGCAGTATGAGCAGCACTGTTTTGCCGCAGTTGGTTTGGGAGAAGTCAATGCAGCAGCTGGTATATACAGCAGCAGATAATTTGAATATGACAGAAACAGCATTGTCGCCAATACCATGGCAGCAACAATTAACAGCCGTTATTCACAGTGCTGGTGCAATGAACAATATTATAGATAGAAAATGGGAGGTGGTCTGAAAATGGATTATGGTTTTACAATAACCAAACAGGGCTGGAGGTTGTTGGCTGAACTGCTGACTGGCAGCCAGCTGAAAATAACTAAAGTTATGGTGGGCAGCGGTAAAGTGCCGGATGGTGTTAATCCGTCAGAAATAACGGAGTTGGTACAGCCAGTAGCTTTGGCGACTTCAACCGTGCCGCAGGTGGAGAATGAGCAGGTCAGTTTCATTGTGGAGTACCGCAGTGACTTAAATGGCGGCCTTACCGAGGGCTTTTTGCTGAATGAGTTCGGGGTATATGCCAGAGAGGCGGACGGCGAGGAAATTTTGCTTTATTATGCCACTTTGGGGGATTATCCGCAGTATGTTTCGGCATTTAACGGCAGCGCGGTGGACGTGCGCAGGTATCCGGTGAGCATTGCTTTGTCCGCAGACCCGGAGGTAAATTTGAATTACCCGGCAGGGGCTTGGGTGATGTCGGAAGAATTGGCGGCGGCCATAGACAAACTGGCAGGAGAGATTATCAGCGGCGAGGTTGTGGCCTCGCTTAGTGATAATAACGGCAATAAGCTTACGACCAATTCCGGCGAGCAGATTTTGGCTTACGCCAGATTAAGATAGGAGGAATTAATTAATGAAAACGAAAGATTTGCCGAAAATTGCCGCCGGGCAGTTGGCGGATAGCGACTGCCTTTTGGCGGATTGCGCGGCGCAGGGAACGGGGTTGGTGCCGTTTGCAGTTTTATCGGATTATCATATAAAGAGGACGGGCGTTTGGCCGAGCAACCCCAACCTGCTAATCAATGCAGACTTCAGAAACCCGGTAAACAGGAACGGGCAAAGCGAGTATACAGCTAGTGGTTATACGATTGACAGGTGGAGAATATGGAGTGGTGTGGAAAGTGTAACCTTACACAACGGGTACATTACATTAACAGCGTTAGATAATGCTAATGGTTATTATAGACAGACTTTATCAGAAAATTTATCGGAGTATTTATTTGGTAAAATTGTTTCTCTTTCATTTTTGTTTCAAAATAACGAATTTACAACTATAACTGGAACTATACCAAATGGCACAATTCAGTTTTTGCAGACACTATATTCAAAAGGTGCTATATTTATGCGAAATGAAAATGGTGTATTGTCAGTAACTATTTCTGCACAGCCTGCAAACTTTACTGAAATAATAGCCGCCAAACTCGAACTTGGTCCCGTTCAAACACTTGCACACAAAGAGGGCGATGTTTGGGTATTAAATGACCCACCGCCTGTCAAAAGTGTGGAGTTGGCAAAATGCCAGGAGTATCAGTTCGTAGTAGGTGGTGGTAACAACAGGCATATAGGAACTTTTGAAATAGGAACGAGCGGTAATAAAATTTTTACAAGGATAGCAGTAACTTTACCAACTACACAGCGCAAATCCATTCCTGCTGTAAAAATTTTAAGCTCTGGAAGTCTTAGGTTAGTTCAAATTGCTAATCAAATTAAAGCAGTTGGTACGATTTCTTCAACACAACAACCTGAAAGTGTGTTTTTGTCAGAAAATTGTTGTTATATTACATATGAAACGCCGGGACTAACAGCAGGAATGACTGGAATGGTTGATACAACTAATGTTTCTACTTTTTTATGTATTGATAACAATTTATAAAGGAGGTAACCTATGAATGAATTAGATTTTGCAGAAACCATAATCGAGGAGCAGGAAATTGCTTTTGAACCGGTTTCCAATCAGCACTTTGTCGAAGTGGACGAACAAAACAGAATTGTTAAAGGCTGGTCTGACGCTTTTGCTCCAGCCACAGAAAACAGCATTGTTATCAACAAACAGGGCGGCTATCAGTTCAGGCTTTGGCCGGAGGGTGAGGAAAACCCCAGCCTGTTTACAATGGACGGCATACCTCTTTATAAATGGGACGGCCAGCAGGTTATTGCCAGAGATGAAACGGAGATTGAAGCAGACAGGGCGGCAATGCCTAAACAGCCGGCTATACCAACATATGAGGAAAGGCTTGCGGCCATGGAGAGTGCCATGCTAACAATGGCTATGGTGTTAGGAGATGACGAAATTGTTTGATTTTATTAAGTTGCAATATCAAATGGGCAAAATTACCGAAAATCAGGTCAGAAATTTTGCGCCGCGCTGGTTAACCGCGGAGCAGGCAAATGAAATCTTGGGAGGTGAAACAGTTGGATTATAAGCAGCTGGAAAAAGAAATTGACGAGAAAGTAAATCCGGCGAGCAAAAATAAAAAGGAGGACTGATTTGTGTGGAAGAAAAATGTGGCGAGCGAAATTGCTATCTTGGGCAGCGAGTGAAAACGCTTGAAGACCAGTTTAAGGATTTCCAAAAACGAAAAAATGCTGACCATCAGGACATTTTCAGCCGGTTAAGGGAACTGGAACAGCTGGCAGCCGTGCAAGAAGAGCGAGACAAAACCATTAATGATAAGCTGGACAAACTCATAGACTGGCAGGAACATCAGCAGGACAGGCCGGGGCGTTTGCAGGAACGGTTGGTTGAGGGGGCTTTGCTGGCAGTGGTTGGCGGTATTATCGGCGTTTTGTTGGCACATATCGGCATTGTGTAGGAGGGGTTTATGCGAAAGTGGGAGTTTAGTAAAAAGCTGGCAGCTTGGGCGGTGGTGGTGGCTACTTTGGCTGCGGCCTTGTCCTATGCGCTGGCTGCTTTGGACAAGCAGTCGGTCAGTGATGTAACCACTACCATATTTACCGGTTGCATTGGCTATCTGGTTACATATGCGGCCAAAAGCACTACCGAGAAGCTAAGTCGGAATAAGCACGGCTTGGACGCGGATGGTAATCCGTTTAATTACGAAAGCGAGGTATCAAATGATGAATTACATTGTTGAAAATTGGTATATTGTTGTTGGGCTGCTGGCTCTGTGTGTCGCCCTGTTTTATGTGCGCCTGACCGATGTGCAGGAATGGCTGCTGGGCGTGGTAACTGAAGCCGAGAAGCAACTGGGCAGCGGCACCGGTCAGCTGAAACTGCGGCAGGTTTATGATAAGTTTCTGGAAAAGTTTCCGCTGCTGTCAGTTCTGGTTCCGTTTAAGATGTTTGCTGAAATGGTGGACAAGGCGCTGGAGAGAATGCGTTTAATGCTGGCCGGCAACAGCTATGCGCAGTCTTATGTGGAGGGCAAATAAATGCGTTATCCGTTTAATAAATACAAGCTTGGCACCAAATATGGCAGTAAGGGCAAATATTGGAAGTGCGGCTTCCATAGCGGTTTGGATTCTCTTTCTGCAAACTATGGCGGTGACGGTTTGATTTATCCGCTTTACGAGGGTTATGTGCTGAAAGTAACCAGCAGCGGCAGTTATGGCAACTGTGTTTATGTGCAGCACTCTGACGGTTATCTGACACTTTATGCGCATATGCGTACAGTTTATGTTAAGCCGGGCATGAGGGTTGACGAAAAGACGGCGCTGGGTGTGGAGGGGCTACCGGCAATGTCACCGGCAAGCACCTGCATTTGGAGGTACATAAGGGGACGTATCACTACCCGGCAAGTATTGACCCTCTGGCGTTCATCAGAGAGCGGTTAGGAGGTGAGGAAGTGGAGAAACAGCTTAAAATCCGGCTTAATGGTGTGGACAAGCAGGTTACGGCTATTGAAAAGGGTGGGTATAACTATGTGAAGTTGCAGGATTTACGGGACGCCCGGATTGATATTGGTTATGATGCTAAGGCTGGGGTGCCGGTGGTGACGGTTAAGTAAAGGAAAAAAGTGCGCTGACAGTTTTTTTGGCTGTTGGCGCACTTTTTTAGTTACTTTTTTTTGCATAGTCAATTAACGTAATTGCCATTATGTAAATTAATAAAATAGTTGGAAGAATACTTAATTTATAAAACGCTAACGTAAAAACAGAAAAGATTAATGCAGTAAACCGAAAAATATTATCAAATAATAATTTGTTATTATATATTCTTATATTTGAATTAATCAATTTGCCGGATTTTAGAGTACCTAAAAGCTCTATTTCACCAGTATGCAGTATGGTTAAAATAAATTCGTCATTTTTTTTCAAAAATTCACAATATATTTGTATAATATTTGGATTGATTTGTTTTAGTTTTATATTACATGTTTTGTTTGAAATTTTTGTAATAAATGAATTTGCATCACTAACTTTCAAAATTTCTTTGGAACATTTTAACTGAAGTGGTTCAAGACTGGCAAAATCCGTATCTTCTATAATATCATTACCCTTATTTATAATAGAGATTGTTGTAGAAGTAAGATTAGATAATTCTTTATCATCAAATGTTATATGTAAACCTTTAATTTGTGATAACTTATCGGAAATTAGTTGTGTGCTGTTAATTTCATAAACAATTTTTTTTGTTTTTTTACCTAATATAAAAAATATAAAACTAAATATTCCACCACCTGCTAAACTTAGTATTCCCCACAAAAAGTTAGAATTCCAGTCAATATTCATGCTAACATCCCCTTTTATATTATAAATATAATAAAGCCCTCAACTGTGAAGTCGAGGGCTTTTAGAGGTTAGCCTTTTTTATCCAGCGTTTTCAAATCAGCCTGATTAAGTTTGGGAACAGTGTTAGGCTCTCAGACAATTAAGTCAGTCAGTTTGCAATTTAACGCTTAGCATATTAAATCAAGCTGCTCAAGACTAACACGGTCAGTCATTTCATGGTATAAATCGTTAATGGTATTTGGCCGTATTTTGGTAACACGAGATAAATCCATTTGCGTCCATCGCCGCGCGCCAAGCAGGGTGGACAGTAAAATTGTAATCATAAACCAAGATCCTTTAGATAAATATTACCAAATTTTACCATTTGTCGCTGGCTTTTGATAAATAATATTGATATTCGATAAGAAAAGTTTGTTTAAAACAAAAAAACCCTGCCAGCTATTGCTAACCAGCAGGGATTAAACTATTTGACAAATCTGACTACCACAACCACTATTTTCTTAACAAAGTAAAATCTTGGCTTTGTGTTCAAATTTGCGCCTTTTGGTGCGAGAGACGGGACTTGAACCCGTACAGGAAAGTTCCCACTACCCCCTCAAAGTAGCGCGTCTGCCGATTCCGCCACTCTCGCAAATTTTAGGCCAAAACTGACCTTTAATATTATAGCAAAAGCGGCAGAAAAAATCAAGCCCCTAAATTCAATTATTTTGGCAGCTTTTTATGTAAGCGCAGTGCTAAAATTAATGTGATAAAGGCTGTTAATATATCTGCGGCCGGTTGGGCATAAATTAGTCCATGCAGACCATAAAATCGGGATAGAAACCATACTAGCGGCAGGAAACAAAGACCTTGGCGACAGATACCCAAAATAAAACCGGTTCTGGCCTGGCCAAGCGCCAGAAACAGGCAGGAATAAACCGTGTGAAAGCCAAAAAATAAAAAGGAAATGGCATTGATGCGTAGCGCTTGTATGCCCAGAGTTTGTAATTGTTGGTTGGCGCCGCTGAATTGAGCGATAATTTGCGAAGCAAAAATTAGCATAATCAGGCTGAAAGCAATGCACAAAAAGGTTGCCCAGCGCGTTGTGGTATAGATAGCGTTACGTAGGCGGTTATAATTCTGAGCGCCATAACTGTAAGCGGCAAGGGGCTGAAAGCCTTTAATAAAGCCAAAAACCATCAGGCTGCCAATAGTTAACAGGCGTGTAACAGTGCCGAGCGCGGCAACGGCGTAATCACCGTAAAACTGTGCCTGACGGTTTATTAATGTAATTGCCAGACTGCCCAACAGCTGAAAAATCATGGTGGGGATACCTATTTGCATTATTGGCAGAAGTATTTCTTTGGCAAATCGGCAATCTTTGGGCTTAAAACTGAAAACGCTGCGGCGGCTTAATATGTAATGCAGATAAATCAGACTGCTGAACAGCTGGGAAATTGCAGTGGCAACAGCGGCTCCGGCAACACCCCAATTTAAGCTGTAAATTAGCAATGGGTCTAAAATTATGTTGAGTAAAGCGCCACTTAAAAGTGCACGCCAGGTTGTTCTGGCGGTGCCTTCGCTGGTGACGATATTATTCATGGTGACATTAAACAGGTTGAAAATGCAGGCTATAATGTAAATTGGGGCGTAAGTTTTTGCATAAGGCAAAATGCTGACACTGGCACCGGAAAGCTGTAAAAGCGGTTGTAAAAAGAGCAGGGCAAGTGTGATGATAACAGCGCCACTGAGCAGACAGCTGTATAGAGCGGTGCTGGCAATCTGACTGGCTTTTGCCTGGTTGCCGCAACCCAGCTGGCGTGAGATATAAGCTGCTGCGCCATTGCCGAAAAGCAGCCCAAGACCAACCACTACCTGACTTAGGGGATATACTATGGTAATCGCACCAAGCTGGCTTTGCCCCAAGCCGCTGACAAAATAGGCGTCTGCCACATTGTAGACAGCGTTTATCAGCATGCCAAACATGGTGGGGATACCAAGGCTAAAAAGCGCTTTAGCTATGGGCGCGCTGGCCAGAAGTTGTAATCGCGGATTGGTTTTTGAATTTGACATGTAAATTAACCTCCTTAATAGATATTTTATAGTACTATAAAATATAGTAGTTGCAATGCGCTGAATATTATACTATAATTTATAGTAGATGTCAAGCTGCAAAGGAGAGAAAATATGTCAACTATTGATTTAATTGTTCTGGGTATGTTAAAAAAACAGCCTTTGAGCGCTTACGAGCTGCAAAAGCTGGTGGATTATCGGCATATTTCCCACTGGGTAAAAATCAGCACCCCTTCGATATACAAAAAGGTGCTGCAACTGGAAGAAAAAGGTTATATCAGCGGTCAGCCGGAGCGGACGGGGAAAATGCCGGAAAAGACGGTTTATTCCCTGACGGCGGCCGGCGACCTGGAATTTGAGCGTTTGATGTTGGAAGTGGCCTGCCAGCCAATTAACATTTTTTTAGATTTTAATGCTGTTATCGTCAATTTGGCCGGTCTTTCCGCTGAAAAGCAAAGCTTTTGTTTGGCCGGCATTGAAGATAATCTGAAAATTCTGAAATCATATATTCAGGAAAATTTATGGCTGAAAGAAAAATCCGCGGATATTCCGGCCACCGGTCTGGCCGTGCTGCGCCAGCAGCTGGCTTTGGCCGAGACGTTGGAAAAATGGCTGGCTGATTTGCTGCCAAAAACCTGATTAATGATTTGCGCTGGTTGTCTGTTTAGGCAGCAGCCCGGAGCAGATACAGAAAAGTAGTGCCAGCACTACGCCGAAGCAGTAGGGCAGGTGTACGCCGCCGAAGCTGCCAAAAATGCTTTGAATGACTGACATCAGCATAGGCGAGATAAATTGAGCCAGATACATGGCCGCAGAAAGCAGGGGCATGACGGTGGTGGCCGCAGTTTTGCCGGCCTTGAAAGAAACTTCGGAAAAAATGTAGGGGATACTCGCGCCGTTGGCGAAGCCCACCAGAACTGAGCCGACCAGCACGCTGAACAGACTGCTGTGTATGGTCAAAAACAGATAACCAAGCAAAAAGCAGAGGGGCGCCAGGAATTTGGTATACTGCCGAAAAATACTGCGCGCCTGATAGGAAAGCAGACCGCCGAAAAAGGCGATTAAATCCATAAAGGCCATAATCAGTGCGATGTACTTTGGTGCAATAATACCGTCGGCCAGAGTAATAAAGCTGAAATTGGCCGGATAAACGAAAAATGTGGACATTAACAGAAAAATGGCAATAATGTAAAGGCGGTAAGTCTGCCAAATCTGACCTCGGGAGGCTTTTTTTGCATTGGTGGGCTGTTTCATCTGGTCGCCAGGCAGATATATCAGGCATAAAACCATGCTGAGCAGTCCCATCATATAGATCAGAAAGCTGACACGCCAGCTGATATTAGCCAGCAAACCGGCCAAAAGCGTGGCTATAACGCCGCCCATTTGGTTCATAGCTGATGAATAGCCCATCAGCCGGGTTTGCTTGTCCGCCGAAAAGTAATAGGCCAGCAGGCCAGTGGAAAATGGCATGATGATACCCACGCCAACGCCTACCAGCGCGCGAGTGACCAAAATGAGATAAATGTTGTTGAAAAGTCCGGCCGCACAGCCGCCAACGATATACAGCAACAGACCGCTAAGCACCAGGGTGCGGTTGTTAAATCGCTGGCATAGCCAGGGAAAAATGCAGTTAAAAATGATAATGAACAGCGGCGGCACACCGATAATCATTTGAATAAGCAAACGGTTGGTGTCGGTAAAATGCGCCTGAATTGTACTTAATGCCGGGGCCATTGCCGCGCCAGCCATAACCGTTAACAGCGACAGCGACAAAATCGTTACGGCTAAATTGCGTTGGGACCATTTTTTTTGCGTCAAAATCTTCACTCCTTTGTTAAAATTGTGGAGCAAAACAAAAAAAATGCGTAAGCCACTGTTTGGACTTACGCATTTTCTGTGCTACTCAACGTAATTATTTTAGCACTTTTTTAACAGAAAAGTCAAGAAAAATTTTTGCACAAACTGATGTTACAGACGGAAATAGTCAACGCCGGCCTTGAATAGCAACTGTTCTTTAGCGCCGGGTACGTTTTTATGCACAAAACTGCCAACGCGCTCGCTGTGTCCCATTTTGCCGAAGATACGTCCGTCCGGGCTGCAAATACCCTCGATAGCCTGCACAGAGGCATTGGGATTAAAGGGTGTTTGCAGGGTGGGCTGACCCTCAAGGTTGACATATTGGGTACAGATTTGGCCGTTGGCGGCCATACGCTCCAAATCGGCGGCGTTGGCGACAAATTTGCCCTCACCATGCGAAATGGGGATAGCGTGAATATCGCCCACCTCGGTATAGGCCAGCCAGGGCGATTTAACGCTGGCAATACGCGTATTAACCAACATACTCTGGTGGCGGCCGATATTGTTATAGGTTAGGGTCGGGCTGTTGTCTGTCATGTTTCGTATCTCGCCATAAGGCAGCAGCCCCAGCTTAACCAATGCCTGAAAACCATTGCAAATGCCTAACATTAAACCGCCGCGTTGCTGCAAAAATTCCATGACAGCTTCGCAAATACGGGGATTGCGGAAGAAAGTGGCTATAAACTTGCCACTGCCGTCGGGTTCATCACCGCCGGAAAAACCGCCCGGCAGCATGATAATCTGGCTTTGTTTAATGGCTGCGGTCAGACGCTGCACGGAGTCCTCCACCAGCGCCGGAGTCAGGTTGGCGATAATGCAGGTTTCTGCCTGAGCGCCATATTTGGTAAATTGCCGGGCTGTATCATATTCACAGTTGGTGCCGGGGAACATGGGCAGCAGAACACGCGGCTGGGCAGCTTTGGCCGGGGCGCCAATTTGAGCGCGCTTAGTGTAGCTATAAAGCTGCGGCTGTCCGGCATTTTCGTCTGCGGCGGCCTGAGTGGGATAAACCGGCTCCAGCGTTCTCTGCCAGGCGTTTAATAATTCCTCCAGGGCAATTTCTTCATCTGCAATCTGGATTTGCGGTATGTTCTGGGTTACGCCAACCAGCAGCGCATTTTCCGGCTGCGGCTCATCTGTCGGCAGTTCCAGCAGAATAGCGCCCCAATGCTGGGCAAAAATATCTTCATTAGTGATAAATTCAGGCGCAAAGGCAAATCCCAGCTTATTGCCAAAGCACATTTTGGCAATGGCCTCGGCTGTGCCGCCAAAGCCCAGCGCGCAGGCGGATAGCAGTTTGCCGCTTTGGGCAAGCTGAAAAGTCTGGTTTAACAGCTTGCGCAGTGAGTCGAAATCGGGCAGTTTTGGCTCATTATACTGGGGACGGAGCAAATAAACTTGGCTTTCGGTCTGCTTAAATTCCGGGGTGATGATATCAGGCGCCTGCTGCACGCCGATAGCAAAGCTGACCAGCGTGGGCGGCACATCAATCTGCTCAAAGGAGCCGGACATGCTGTCTTTGCCGCCGATTGCGGCAACGCCAAGTTCCAGCTGCGCCTCAAGCGCCCCCAGCAAAGCGGCCAAGGGCTGACCCCAGCGCTCTGGCTGTTGCCCCAGCTTGGCAAAATATTCCTGAAAAGTCAGCCACAGGCGGCGATAATCCAAACCGGCCGCGGCCAGTCTGGCGGCGGAGGTTATCACGGCCAGCATTGCGCCATGATATGGGCTGGCCGCGGAAAGATAGGGGTCAAAGCCCCAACTCATAACTGAAGCCGTATCGGTTTCGCCCCGCAAAACCGGCAGTTTAGCCGCCATATAGGGTGTGGGCGTAAGCTGATATTTACCGCCATAAGGCATGGTGACGGTGCCGGCGCCGATAGTGCTGTCAAATTCCTCAACCAGACCCTTTTGGGAGCAGACGTTGAGGTCGGCCAGACAGTTACAAAGCTGCTCTTTATAGTTGCCGCCCTGGGTGGGGAAACGGTAGCTAATCTGCTGCAAATCTGGTGCAGCAATAGCGGCGGCGGTTTGTTTGGGCGCGCCGTTGGAGTTCAGAAATTCACGTGAGAGGTCAACAATGGTTTCGCCGCGCCAGGTCATGCGCATGCGCGGTTCGGTCACAACCTCGGCCACGCGCACAGCTTGCAGGTTTTCCGCCAGCGCGGCCGCCAGAAACTGTTGCTCGTCCTTAGCGGCAATAACCACTGCCATACGTTCCTGGGATTCGGAAATGGCCAATTCTGTGCCGTCCAGTCCATCGTATTTTTTTGGCACTTTATCTAAATTAATTTGCAGACCGTCTGCCAATTCGCCAATGGCTACGCTTACGCCGCCAGCGCCAAAATCGTTGCAGCGTTTAATCAGCCGGGTAACTTCCGGGTTGCGGAAAAGGCGTTGTAATTTGCGTTCCTCCAGCGGATTGCCTTTTTGCACCTCCGCGCCACAGCTGGTCAGGCTGGCGGCCGTGTGGCTTTTACTGGAGCCGGTGGCGCCGCCGCAGCCGTCGCGGCCGGTGGAGCCGCCCAAAAGCAGAATAATATCACCAGGCTGAGGGCGTTCACGTATCACATTGGCGGCTGGTGCAGCGCCAACCACCGCGCCGATTTCCATGCGCTTGGCGACATAACCGGGGTGATAAATCTCCTGTACAAGACCAGTTGCCAGACCAATCTGGTTGCCATAGGAGGAGTAGCCGGCGGCGGCCGTGGTTACCAGTTTTTTCTGGGGCAGCTTGCCGGGCAGAGTTTGGGAAAGTGCGGTTAAGGGGTTGGCGGCGCCGGTGATGCGCATGGCCTGATAGACATAAACCCGGCCGGAAAGAGGGTCGCGGATTGCGCCGCCCAGACAGGTGGCCGCCCCGCCGAAAGGCTCAATTTCGGTGGGGTGATTGTGGGTTTCATTTTTGAACATCAGCAGCCAGTCCTCTGGCTGACCGTTAATTTGCGCCTGAACGCGCACTGAGCAGGCATTGACCTCCTCGGATTCGTCCAAATCCTGAAGTTTGCCCTGTTTCTTCAGCCAGCGTGCGGCCACGGTGGCAATATCCATCAGGCAGACCGGTTTTTCTGCCCGGCCCAAATCCTGCTTGATTTGCAGATATTTGTTATAAGAGGCGCGGATATAATCAGCTTCAATTTGCGGCTCCTGCAAAGTGGTTAAAAAGGTGGTGTGGCGGCAATGGTCAGACCAATAGGTATCAATCAGGCGGATTTCAGTGAGGGTGGGGTCTTTATCCTCCTGCTGAAAATACTGCTGACAAAAAGCGATATCGTCAAAATCCATAGCCAGGCCCAAATCCTGGCGCATTTTCTCCAACGCCTGCTTGTCCATTTGCCGAAAACCCTGCATAACGGCCACAGACTGCGGCTCGGGATATTCTTCTTGCAGGGTGGTATGCTCGTCCAATGTGGCTTCACGCGCTTCCACTGGGTTGATGTAGCTGGCTTTAATCAGTTCGATATCCTGAGTGGATAAATCGCCCTGCAAGATGTAAACCCGGGCATAACGTACCAGAGGCCGCTCTTTCTGCGTCAGCAGCTGAATGGATTGACTGCATGAGTCAGCGCGCTGGTCATATTGGCCGGGCAGATATTCGCTGGCGAAAATATGTGCGCCGGGTACCTGCGGCAATGCGGTATAGGTGTTGTCTACCGGCGGTTCGGCAAAAATGCTGACAGAGGCTGCCTGAAAGGTGGCGTCGTCAATACCTTGTACGTCGTAGCGCTCCAAAATGCGGATACTTTGCAGGCCGCTGATTTGCAGATAACCGCGGATATTTTCCAGCATGGGGCGTGTACGGCTAAATTCTGGCTTTTTTTCGACATAAATACGATAAACCTTGTTTGTACTCATAATCTTTCTCCTTATTTAATACCCAAGCTTGCGGCTTGTTTTGTTCAAGCGGTTTTACTTTTATTATTATATAGTAATTGGGCGTTAATCGCAAGCGTTATTGAAATTTTTGCTTTAAGAAAAATAAATATCATAAAAATTATTGCTGGAAATTACCGGAAAAATATTGACAAAGCTTATGCATAATTGGTATAATAATATTAATTTAATGAGAATTGTTATTAATAGTAAACGGTTCTTATTAAGCCTAAATTTTTTTTTTGAAAATTGGAGGAATTAAAACATGAAAAAGAAATTTGTTTGCACAGTTTGCGGATATGTTTATGAAGGTACTGAAGCACCAGAAAAATGCCCACAGTGCGGTGCTCCGGCTGGAAAGTTCACCGAACAGGCTGCTGAAGCTGACGCTCCGTTTGCCTGCGAGCATGTTATTGGCGTGGCTAAAGACGCTCCGGCTGATATCATCTCTGGCTTGAAAGATAATTTCATGGGTGAATGTACTGAGGTTGGCATGTATCTGGCAATGGCTAGACAGGCTCATCGCGAGGGCTATCCGGAAATTGGCCGCGCTTTTGAACTTTATGCTATGGAAGAAGCCGAGCATGCTGCTAAATTTGCAGAATTGCTGGGCGAGGTTGTAACCAACTCCACCGAAACTAATGTTAAGATGCGCGCTGAGGCTGAACATGGCGCTTGCGCTGGCAAGCTGCAACTGGCTGCTAAAGCTAAAGAGTTGGGTCTGGACGCTATCCATGATACCGTACATGAAATGGCTAAAGACGAGGCTCGTCATGGCGCTGGTTTCCGCGGTCTGTTGAAACATTATTTCAGCAAATAATAAATATTTTACACATAATAAAAAGGGCGAACCTTATTGGTTCGTCCTTTTTTGCTGTACGATTATGGATTAAAGATTATTTGTTTTTCTTATTTTTACTGAGTTTGATTACTGCGCCGATGATAACTACTGCGGCCAAAACATAAAAAATAATATCTACTGATGAACGTAATAATTCATACATTATTTACCATCTCCTTTCCTAAAAATATTATACATATTTTTGAGTTGCAAGTCAAATATTAAAAAGGTTTTTTTTCTTTGTCGGGCTAAATGAATATTTTGATTGCAATTGCTGGAAAAATATGATATTATTGGCTTATATAGATGTTTGGGCTTAAGGAACGGCGGCAAACAACAGCAATAATATTGCTGTTTATACCTGGCCGCCTGTATGGGGTTATCGCAGTTTATTTTATAGTGCAATGCAGTGTAAAAATACTGATAAATATAATTATTAATTAGGAGGTATGACAATTATGAAACTGGAATTTGGATTTGGCAGCGGAATACAGGCTGTTGAATTGCCGGAAGAAAATTTGTTGGGTGTGTTAACGGCCAACGCAGTGGAGTATGACCTGACCGGTGAAGCAGAGGTGGAGCGTGCTTTGGCAGAGCCTATTGGTGCGCCGGAACTGGGGGAGGTTGTTAAGCCAGGTGAAAAAATTGCCATTGTTACCTCTGATATTACCAGACCTTGCCCAACCTGGCAGATTATGCCGGCACTGTTAAAGAGGCTTTATGCGGCTGGTGTGCAAAAGCAGGATATCACGCTGGTTTTTGCACTTGGTTCACATCGTCATCATACGCCGGAGGAAATGCAGCATCTGGCCGGTGATATGGCTTATAATGAAATTAAATGCGTAGACTCTGACCCGGAAGACTGCATCAATATGGGGGCAACCAAGCATGGCACGCCGGTGGACATCACACGCGTGGTGGCGGAGGCGGATAAGCGTATTTGTCTGGCTAATATTGAATATCATTATTTTGCCGGTTATTCCGGCGGCGCCAAGTCAATTATGCCGGGAGTTTCCAACCGGACGGCTATTCAGGTTAATCATTCCATGATGGTACAGCCGGAGGCGCATGCCGGACGGTTGGCCGGTAACCCAATCCGTGAGGATATTGAAGAAGCGGCGGCTATTTGCGGCATTGATTATATTGTAAATGTGGTGTTGGACGAGCACAAACAGATTATTAAAGCGGTGGCCGGTGATGTTACGCAGGCGCATAGGGCCGGTTGTGCGTTTTTGGATACGCTGTATCGCAAGGAAATTAAGCAGAAAGCGGATATTGTGCTGGTAAGCCAGGGCGGAGCGCCTAAGGATTTGAATTTATATCAGACGCAAAAGGCTTTGGATAATGCCAAACATGCGGTGCGCGAGGGCGGCGTGATAATTCTGATTGGTTCCTGTAAAGAGGGCTTGGGCGAGAAAACTTTCCAGAACTGGATTGAGGAGGCCAACAAGCCGCAGGATTTGATTGACCGCGTGCAGGCGGATTTCAAGCTGGGTGGGCATAAGGCGGCGGCTATTGCGATGGTTTTGGCTAATGCTGACGTTTATCTGGTATCGGAAATGCCGGAGGAATTGACTAAAAAATGTTTTCTGACTCCTTTTGCCAGTGCGCAGGCTGCTTTAGACGCGGCGTTTGCCAAGCTGGGAGCGGACGCCAAGGTTTTGGCTATGCCATATGGCGGTTCCACACTGCCGCAGCTGGTTTAAAATGTAAACTAAAAGTCCCCATTCGGGGACTTTTTTTAGTTTCTTCATTGTTTTTTATTCTGGAATGTTAACACCATTGGTGGTGGGCATGCCCTGATAGGTGTTGCCGTCAGCGCGGTAATAGTTCCGGCTGATTTCACCGTTGGTGGTTTCATATTCCACCACATAAACATTGCCAGTTTCCACCAGCATTGGATAATTATTGTAAGGCAGCACATCATCATTGGTTGGATAGTTCTGGAAAACAGCATAGGCGTTTTCCAAACGCCAGAAACGGCGGCATTTATATTCCGGGAATAAACCTGTTAAATCCTGCTCTCCAAAATAGGCCGCCTGAAATTCCTGCCCGGCAATGGTCAGCGTATCCATGCGCAGTGGCTCAATATCTGTCATTGCCAGATAAGTAAAATCTGTACTCTGCACAGCTTCGCCATAGCGTTTCTGCAAACGGTCGGCCATACAGTTGTTGGTATCCTCATCGCCCAGCCAGGTATGCGCAGCGCCATAAATTCCCATGATATCCGCATTTTCCAGACTATCAAAAGCGCGGATAAAGTTTTCCGTCATCATATCCTCGCGATAATCCATATCACTGTTGTTTTCATAAAAATGTTGCCCCTGAGCAATACATTCCTGCGCTAACTGCCATTTTTCTGTATCTTCCAGTTCCTGCGCCTGCAAATAATCAAGGAAACGCTGGCCGGTGCTGTTATATTGATGGCCTAAATCTGTGCCATGAAAAACAGTTTCCGGGCAGGTTTGTTTAATCTGACGATAAAAATCGCGCACATTGGTATCATAAGTTACCGTACCCTGCAAATCCTCATAAATCTCATTCAGGATATCGTCATTGTCTGCCTGCAACCAAAGATTAAGAAACTCGGCGGTATAGTAGGGGAGTTCCACAAATAGGTGGCGCATATTTTGCTCCTGATAATAAGACTGCCATTGTTCAAGTTCGGCCGCATAAATATTATCATTGCCATGTAATTCCCCATACAAATATATTTGCCCGGTTGATGGTTGCGGCGGTGTTTCCGGTTTGTCTGCGGTACAGCTCTTAAAAGCACAAAGCATAACCACCAGCAAAGCAAGCAAAATAACCGCCGTGCTGTTATTAAAGGGTGTATTATTGTTAAACAATCTAATTTTGATGGGTTTCATATGTTTTAAAGCGCCATATTAGGCACGCCTTTCAATATAAATTTGTTTTCTTGTTGTTTGTTTTTTTTGTATTCCTGTAATAACAGTGGGCGACAATATTCAACAATAGCCTTGCGTCGTATCAGGCCGATATATACGCCTAAATCATCAATCACAGGAATAAAATTCTGTTCCACAATTTTTGGTATCAGTTCGTCAAGCTGAGCCGAGATATTTACTGCCTCCACCTTGCGGTGAGTCGGGATTTCACTAATCATGATTTTCTCGGTATCAGCAAAACAGAGTTCCGGATTGTGTTTAAATGTCCAAAAACAATCCTCCAAAAACAGGGTGTAAAGATAAAAGCCCTCGCTGTTTAAAACTGGCATGGAAGCAAAATGATGATGCTCCATTTTTTCCAGAGCCTGCCTTAGGGTGGCAGTTTCCAGCAGATAAGAACTTTCAGCTTTGGTGGTCAGAAAAAAGGCAATTTGCATAAATATCAATCCTTTCTGAGATATTTTTCAAGAAAAACTTTCAAAGAAACAACCGACCTCCATTTTTGTATTAAACCTTGGTTTGGATTTTTCCGTAAACTTTTTTAATTCTACCTATTAATATTATACTTCATTTAACCATTAAATGGCAAGCTTGTTTTTGTCGAAAAAATAATTTGTTTTTAGTAGATTTTGCTGGTTTGTGTCACTTGGCGCCGGCCAATCGCCAAATAGCCTGGGTATAAATACGCTGTAAAAACTGAAAATCCTCCCTGGTGATATATTCGTCTGCCTGATGCATAACATCAGCCATATCGGCGCGCAACGGTCCAAACGCCACAAAATTATCAAACGCCCGACAATAGGTGCCGCCGCCGGTGGAGATAGGCTGGGTTTGCGGTTCATATTCCCGGTAAAGTTCCAGCAGTGTGGTTACCGGTTTTTGGTCAGTCGGAACATAAAGCGGCGCTTTATGTTCACTTTCCCGTATCTGCCAACCATTTGCGGTGCAGACTTTCGTCAGCTGCTGATATATTGCATTATATTCAGACGTAACCGGATAACGCAAATCCAAATCAATCTGAATAGCATTGTCTTGCAACTTTAATACGCCCAAATTCAGCGTCAGTTGGCCAGAAACTTCATCAGCTGTGGCCAGACCAGCGGCTTCGCCCCAATAATCATGGCCAAAAAGCTGATACAGCTGGCGGCAGGCGTTTAATTCTGCATCATTAAGCGGCAAATTGCTTAAAACATGCAGCAACAGCGCCGCGGCGTTGCGTCCTTTGTCTGGCTGTGAGCCATGAGCAGCCTTACCCAGACAGGTGATTTTAGACGTATCTTCTGGCAGCGGCTGCACCTCAAGCCAACCGGCTGCCAACTCTCTGTCAAAATTGTTTTGCAGTATTTGATTGACATCGGCAGCAGTTAAATTAAGCACAGCTTCAGCCTTACCGGGCACGGCATTAACTACGGTGCCGGCTTGCAGCGTCAGCAGCCGTTGTTCTTCGGTTACAGCCGGCAGGGTAATGTGATACATGGCAATACCCTTTTCAGCAAAAATTACCGGAAAATTGGCGTCTGGCGAGAAACCAAGAGCCGGCGGCTGATTTTCAGCAGCATATTTTTTGATACATTCACAGCCGCTTTCTTCATTACCACCGATAATCAGACGCACCGGACGGTTTAAGGGGGCGTTTAGGCGATGCAGAGCCGCCATGGCAAAGAGTGTCGCTATCGCTGGTCCTTTATCGTCCAGCGCGCCGCGTCCATAAATTTTGTTAGCTACTAGCTGACCAGTAGGCGCAAAATGCCAGCCCTCGCCAAACGGCACCACATCGGCATGAGCCAGAATACCGACGGCCTCCGGGCTGGCGCCGTCGCCTAAATCTATTGTTAGATAGTGGCTGGTCTGATTAACCTGCAAGCCCAATTCTTTAGCCCAAGCCGCCATTTGGCTCAAAGCCTGACGCACTGGCTCGCCAAAGGGTGCCTCTGGTATGCTTGCTTCCTGCACAGAGGGTATACGTAAAAACTCCAGCAATGTTGCTTCTGCCTGCGCATAATGCTGGCTGACTTCATGTAAAAGTTCATTTTCCCAATCTCTGTTCTGTGTATGCATTATTTACCTCCCAGATTGTGTTTAAAATTATGTCGTCTTATTTTTTTATTATTTTGTCTGATTTTACTATTTATTATGACTTGAATATGATATAATTATTTTAACATGCTTTTAATAAGTTAATATTAATTTTGAGGTGATTTATGCGTTTAATTTCATGGAATGTTAATGGGCTGCGCGCCTGTATTGGCAAGGGCTTTTATGATTTTGCTAAAGATATAGATGCGGATATGATTTGTTTGCAGGAAACAAAAATGCAGCCTGGTCAGGCAGATATTGATTTGCCCGGTTATCAGCAGTTTTGGAACAGCGCCCAGCGCAAGGGTTACAGCGGTACGCTGATTTTCAGCCGCCAGCCGGTGGAAAACGCTTATATTGGTCTGAATCTGCCGGAAACGGTTGAGCATGATACGGAGGGACGCGCAATTACGCTGGAATATCCGGATTTTTATCTGGTAAATTTATATGTGCCGAACTCGCAGGATGGTCTGGCGCGTTTGGATTACCGTATGCGCTGGGAGGACGCCTTGCGCCAGTATGTTTGTGCGCTGGATAAGCAAAAGCCGGTAATCATTTGTGGGGATATGAATGTGGCACATGAGGAAATTGATTTGAAAAATCCCAAAACCAATCGAGGAAACGCTGGCTTTTCTGATGAGGAGCGCGCCAAAATGACGGAACTGCTGGCGGCCGGTTTTATTGACAGTTTCCGGCTGCTGCACCCGGACGAAGAGGGCGCCTATTCTTGGTGGTCGTATCGCTTTCGGGCGCGGCAGAACAACGCCGGGTGGCGTATTGATTATTTTCTGGTATCCGAGCGGCTGCGTGAGCAGATTAAGTCCGCTTATATTCTGCCGCAGGTTATGGGTAGTGACCATTGCCCGGTTTGTCTGGAAATTTTTTAAATTTTTATCTGAAGCAAAATTAAGCCGTCATTCTCCTAAAAAATGACGGCTTAATTATTTAATCAGTTAATTTGTTTTTTATTATAAAAAAGCAACTTTCTCATTTTGGTAATAGAGAAAGTTGCTTTTAATGGAGCCGCCGAGCAGAGTCGAACTGCTGACCTCATCCTTACCAAGGATGCGCTCTACCTACTGAGCTACGGTGGCATTTGTGGCAATCATTTGCCACGCGTATTATTATATAATGATATGGCTGGATTGTCAAGAGTTTTCAGCAAAAATATTTAAATTTTGCCAGAATTTTTTTTGCATTATAGCTTGGCTTTTTAACTGGGCTGGTTTATAATTAAACATAGTTTAATATGCAATATGGGCAGAAGCATATTTTGCCTTGGGAAAATATGAAAAGTATAGATTAAGAGGTGTTTTAATAATGAAAACTATTGCCAGTTTTACAGTTAATCATGATTTGTTGGAAAAGGGTATGTATGTATCCAGAATTGACGGCGACGTGGTGACTTATGATGTGCGCATGAAAAAGCCGAACATGGGAGATTATCTGCCCACGCCGGCTATGCATACTTTTGAGCATCTTTTGGCGACTTATGCCAGAAATTCTGAACATGCGGACAGCGTAATTTATGTGGGGCCGATGGGTTGCCGCACCGGTTTTTATCTGTTGTTGCGTGATGATGTGAGCAAGGAGCAGGCAATCAGCCTGATGCAGGGTGCGCTGGCTTATGTGGTGGATTTTGAGGGCGAAATTCCCGGGAACAAGCAGCAGGAGTGTGGAAATTATCTGGAGCATGATTTGCCGGGCGCCAAGCTGGTGGCGCAGGATATGCAGCAGGTGCTGGCGGACTGGACGCCGGTCAAAATGCAGTATGCCGAGTAAAAATATCAGAATTGAAGTGAGATAAATTATGACCTTACAACAGCTTTTTTATGCGCTGACGATTGCTAAAGTTGGCTCCATGAACAAGGCGGCGGAGTCGCTTTATATATCCCAGCCCTCCCTGACCAGTGCCATTAAGGAGTTGGAAAAGGAATGTGGTATCAGCATCTTTTTGCGCACCGGCAAGGGGGTTGTGCCCACCAATGAGGGCGCAGAATTTTTGATGTCGGCGCGGCAGGTGTATCAACAGTATGAGCTGTTGCAGGAAAAATATGGCAGCCTGGAGCGCAGCAATATTAAAAAGAAATTTGGCGTGTCCACGCAGCATTATTCTTTTGCGGTTAAAGCGTTTGTGGAAATGGTCAAAAAATTTGACATTTTGCAATATGAATTTGCCATTCGGGAAACCAAAACCTATGAGGTTATTGATGATGTGGGGATTATGAAAAGTGAAATCGGCCTTTTGTATCTGAGCGATTTCAACCGCAAGATTATTATCAAGCTGCTGAATGAGCGCGATTTGGCTTTTCACCCTCTAATTGACTGCAAAGCTTATGTTTATATGTGGCGCAGCCACCCACTGGCGGAGTTGCCCAGCGTAAGTTTGGCGCAGCTGGCGGCTTATCCCTGCCTGTCGTTTGAGCAGGGTGAAAACAGTTCTGTTTACTTCGCCGAGGAGATTTTGAGTGAAAATGAATATCAGCGTGTAATCAAGGCCGGCGACAGGGCGACTATGCTTAATTTGATGGTCGGACTGAACGGCTATACGCTTTGTTCCGGCATTATCTGCGAGGAGTTGAATGGCAGCGATTATGTGGCCGTGCCGTTTGCGGCCGATGATTTGAACCGCAACAGCGTTATGGAAATTGGCTATATTACTAAACGCGATGCAATTTTAAGCCGCATTGGCGAGGTTTATATTGAGGAAGTAAAAAAATATTTGAGTGAACAGGTTAATTAAAATATACAAAATCCTCCGGCAAAGTCGGAGGATTTTTGTATTTCAGGCCAATGCCTGTGCCAAATCGGCAAGAATATCATCAATATGCTCAATACCGATTGAAAGGCGGACGGTGTTGGGTTTAATGCCCTGTTCCAGCAACTCCGCTTCAGTCAGTTGGGCGTGGGTGGTGCTGGCCGGGTGAATTACCAGCGATTTTACATCGGCCACATTAGCCAGCAGCGAGAATACTTGCAGCTTGTCGATGAACGCCTGCGCCTCCGCCGCGCCGCCCTTGACGTTGAAAGTGAAGATTGAAGCGCCGCCATGGGGAAAATATTTCTGATAAAGCGCATGGTAGGGGTTGTCTGGCAGGGAAGGGTGATTAACGCTTTCCACGTTGGGGTGTCCGGCCAGAAAATCGACTACTTTTAAGGTGTTTGCCACATGGCGCTCTACGCGCAGAGATAGCGTTTCCAGACCTTGCAGGAAAAGGAAAGAATGAAGCGGCGCCAGCGTTGCGCCCGTATCACGCAGCAGAATGGCTCTGATTTTGGTCACAAAGGCCGCCGCGCCGGCAGTTTCTGTGAAACTAACGCCGTGATAGCTGGGATTGGGTTCTACCAGGTCAGGGAATTTGCCGCTGGCGGCCCAGTCAAAATTACCGCTGTCCACAATCACGCCGCCGATAGCCGTACCATGACCGCCAATAAATTTGGTGGCGGAATGGACGACAATATCCGCGCCATATTCAAACGGCCGTACCAGATAAGGCGTGGCAAAAGTGGAGTCTACCACCAGCGGAATTTTGTGAGCATGAGCGATAGCGGCCACGGCTTCAATGTCAATAAGCGTAGCGTTGGGGTTGCCGATAGTTTCTATAAAAAGCGCTTTGGTTTGCTCATTAATAGCGCTTGCAAAATTCTGTGGGTCATCACCATTAACAAAGGTGGTTGTGATGCCATATTGTGGCAGGGTGTGAGCTAATAGGTTATAGGTGCCGCCATAGATTGTCTGAGCGGAAACGATATTTTCTCCTGCGCTGGCCAAATTCATAAACGTATAGGCGATAGCCGCCGCGCCAGAGGCCACGCCCAGAGCCGCCACACCGCCCTCCAGGGCGGCAATGCGCTGTTCAAAAGCGTCGGTGGTGGAGTTGGTCAGCCGGCTGTAAATATTGCCTTCCTCGGCCAGCGCAAAACGAGCCGCGGCATGGGCGCAGTCTTGAAAAACATAGGAAGTTGTCTGATAGATAGGCACTGCCCGGGCGTCAGAAGCAGGGTCTGGCTGTTCCTGGCCGGCATGCAGCTGAATAGTTTCAAATTTGTATTGCGGATAAGTATAACGCATTTTTAATTACCTCTTTTCAAATTATGGATTGTAAAACCTGAATATCTGATGAACAATTAAAATGATACAGGGTTAAAGCCGGTTTGTCAAGGGAATAGGGCATAGTAAATCTTTATAGATATATATAGGTTTTGCTTATAGGCAGACAGGCTGCGCAAAAAAAAATTGACAAAATATGTTAAGAAAAAAGGATTTGGCCGGGCTCATGTATAATATATCCATAACTTTAATCCAATTTTGGGAGGTTCCGACATGGTAAAAGCAAAGGTTTACTTTACAGAAGAAATATCAGCGGCAGCCTTGCAGAAAATCTATCAGGCACTGGGCGTGCAGCTGCGTGGCAAGGTGGCGGTTAAGCTTTCCACCGGCGAACCGGGCGGCCATAATTTTTTGCAGCCGGCGCTGATTAAGGATTTGGTGCAGCAGTTGTCTGGCACGATTGTGGAATGTAACACGGCCTATGAAGGGCGGCGCAACACCACGGAGGCACATTGGCAGGCTATTCGGGAGCATGGTTTTCCGGAAATTGCGCCCTGCGATATTATGGACGAGGACGGGGAAATTGCCCTGGCTGTTAACGGCGGTGAGGGCAGTCATTTGAGCGAGAATTATGTGGGCGCTCATTTGCAGAATTATGATTCCATGCTGATGCTTTCGCATTTTAAGGGTCATTTGATGGGCGGTTTTGGCGGCGCTCTGAAAAATATGTCTATTGGCGTGGCTTCAGCGCATGGCAAAGCGCATATTCATGGCGTTGGCAAGCCGGAGGATATCTGGACAGCCGACCATGATTCATTTTTGGAATGTATGGCGGAGGCCGATAAATCAGTTATGGATTATATGGGGCGCCGGAATATTGTTTATATTAATGTGGCAAACCGCTTGAGCATAGACTGCGATTGTGACGCTAATCCGCATGAGCCGGAAATGGCCGATATCGGAATTTTTGCTTCGCTTGACCCGGTGGCTGTTGACCAGGCCTGTGTGGACGCGGTTTATAACTCGCCTGACGAGGGCAAGGCCGCTTTGATTAAGCGTATGGAGTCGCGCAACGGTATTCATACAGTGGAGCGCGCGGCGGAGCTTGGTTTGGGCAGCCGGGAATATGAGATTGTTCGTTTGTAATATTATATATGAAAAGCCGCCCGGTTTGGGCGGCTTTTTGACGCTTTAAGTTAAATTATTGGAGCGTTTACCAGCTTTGGCAAAATCATATTGTTTGGCATATAGCCTTTGAGTTGGATAACCGCTGTGTTGGCATTAGTGCGCATGAAGAAGCCGTTGCCGTTGCCAGGCGTTTGACCGTTATGATTTATGCCCATGGAATTGTGGTTATGGCAGATTGGCAGTACATAAACAATGCTGTTGCGCGCCACGGTGCTTGGCCGTTGAACAGGCATTACATGGCCGCCGACAATGGTATTATCGCAGGCATAGGTTTTTTGTGGTGTGTTGGCAACCTGCTGGCCGGTAAAGCAATCATAAAATACATTCTGCTGGGCATGGCAGTTCCAGGCGATGCCGGCGGCGGTTGCCAGATTATGCCAGCTGGTGCTTTTCCCTTGCTGGTCATGGGGCATGTCGCCGCTGCTGCTGAGGATATTGGAAAAAATAGTGTTAGCGCTCCAGATTATGGGGCCGATATAGGTTGATGATACTGGCACTATGATAGCGTTTTCATCATCTTCAATATCATCTGCTTCTGTGTCATATTCACCGGCAAAAATATAATCCTGATTTCCCTGGTCAAGTTTATAAACCAGCTGAAGTTCCTGGTCAAGCCTGTTCCAGTCGACATTAAGCGCCTGCGCCTCCTGAGTGGGCGGTAAATTGAGTAAATATTTCATAAGCAGCACCTTACCGGCTTACATGCCCGGATAATAGGGGACGCCGCCCATAATGAATGCGTGTGCGGTTTGGGGGTCCGGCGTGCCGCTGACGTTGGGCTGCTGGAAAGTTATGGTGACGCTGGCCTGTTCCTCGTTGTAGCAGACATTGGTTTCACTGTAATTATGGTGGTGTCCAATCGTTATAAAACCGAAAAGCGTTACAAAAACGTCATTTTCCATACTGAAAACAGATTTGGCATATTCCATGTTGATGTTGCTCATGGTAATGGTGATGCTGGGCATCTGGCTGATAAGCAGGGCTTTCAGACAGGCCAGCTTCTGGCCGAAAAGCGTTTTTACATCAAATTCAGTTCCTTGCAGATGATAACCGTCAACATCGGGATTTTCGGATTTTTCTTTTATTTCGTTTAAAATGGCGGTTTCTGCGTACCAGCCGTTTTTGCCGGTGATGTCGGCCGGCTGTGGTTGGATTGGCACCTTGGTCAGTCCGGTATAGGTGATTTGCGCGCTGAAATTGGTTTGGTTGGTTTTCAGCTTGTCCATATCAAAGTGGCTTTGATGTACACCGATAACATTTATCAGTAGGGCAAGTGGGAAAATATAATCGCCCTGGTTGTCCATATGCATGTGCATTTCCGTGCCGTTATAGGTTTCGCCGCTGACGGAAATTGTCAGCTGGTTCTTGCTGGTGTTCAGGGAGCCAAGCAGTTCATTGGGCGTCGGGATTTTGTCATAGCCGACGTAAAAATTGCCGTTGTCCAGCGGCAGACCGCCGGATTTTTGTTCGGGTTTAGCCATATTTTTCAGAATATTGGTTAAAAAGGTGTTTTTATTGCCCACATTCATCACCAGCTGCGCTGCTTCTTCGGCCATGTTGTTAAGTTCTTGCAGGGCAACCTTGAAAGTCCTGTATATGTCGGGAATAATGCTGCAATCCTGCGTGACGTCGCCGCCAAAGGCTTCGGCGCAGTTTTCATATATTTCGATAATCCTGTCGTTTGGGTTTTCCGCAGTGAGCGGCGGCAGTTTTTTTTGGATAGAGTTGGATTACCTCTCTGGCCTGTGCTGCTGATTGCATTAACGAATCGTTAACCTTTTGTTGTGAGTTCTGCGAAAGAGTGTAGCGAGTAGTTTTGAGCACGTCATAATACAGTTTAGAGAAGCCGCTCTCTTCCAGACTGTATTCTCCTGTTGCGTCCTGCTTTAGCAATGAGTCCAGACATGGCAGGGAAAGGTGATTATAATTGATGCCGTCATTGGTGAAATAATTGAAACCACCGCTGTGCTGAAAGGCGCGAAAGTTGGCGCCAATCTGCGAGCCAAAAACTTTTTGCACCTGTTCTGTCAAATACTGATTAAAATTGTTTTGAAAATCCTGTACGCTGTTACACATAAATAAAACCTCCTTATATTTTGGTAAAATTTTATTGCTATGTCAATTTTAGTTGATATAAGTTTAAAAGTTCCGAAATTATGCGTAACTTTTGGTTAAAATTTCCTATTAAGTTGTTTAGCCATCAGTATTGGTAATTTGAAATCATGCAAGGTTATGTTGATATTTTGCAAAATGACGGTTGGCTCAGGCGTTGGACGTTGTACAAACAAAAACCAGAATACTATCATATCATTAGCCAGACTTTTTGAGAGGCAATAGCCCTGCGCGTTTAAGGCTATTTGCAGCTGCTTTTCCGTTTCTGCCTGTTCTAATAAAATGAGAATAGCCAGCAACGCCTGTTTGCTGGGCTGGCGGCCGGCTAAATAATATTGCAGCATGCGCTCGCTGACGGCGCTGTGATAAAGCAGGCGGCGTTGTCTTTGGCCGCAGCTTTGCAGCAGGTTGGGTAAAAAATTAACTTTGGCATATAAAGAAAGCCCGGCTTTATTAGCAAGGCTTTCAGTTTGTGATTCAGTTAAGGAGAAAAGCTTGGCAGAATTGGCTATAACTTTTAGTTTGTGCTCTCGGACAGTTTGGTGAGTGCTGTATGGCTGGCGTTGCCAGCGGCAAATATCTGTTTTATTACAGCCAAGAAGTTGATATATGCTGTTTAGCTGGCTTATCTGCTGCTTTTTTTATATGCGGCGGCAAGTCGCTGTAATTCATTAGTGAAACTGGGCTGCAAAATCAGGTTTCTTTGTTGTAACCAGCTTTGAATAGTCATTTTTTGTTGCATGAACAAATGCTCCTTTGCTTTTATAATGCCTGTTCTATTCTGCGGCTGGCGATAAGATTCCTGCGCAAATTTACAATATTTGGCAAAAATGGCGTTGAGCTTTTGCGTGTTTATAAACAATATTCGGTCTTGTCTTAAAATTGGTTTAAGAAATTATATCAAAAAAAATTCAGTGTTTTTCTTGCTTAAAGTTTGGGTTTATTTATGGCAAGGTTTGCCGGTTTTACTAAAACTACCTTATTTAAATATTATAAAAGCTTCAGGAATAAATTTTTTTGCTTTTTGAGCGAAAAAATGCAATAAAATTATTGTGTTTATAAAAAATTTGTGATAAACTATATCTGTGCAAGCAGGCACTGTCAAGAAAGGCTGCTTTTTTGACAATGAATCTTCCTAAAATGAATGCTTCAGTGGACGGTTGCATTTTTGCCGAGGGAAGGTTTTGTGCGTGTTCAAATCAAATTGCTTGGGGGTTATGGGTTTGCCGGCCGTGGGAAATCATGTTAACCTTTTGTTGCTATTTGGGCGCTGAACATGACACTTGCCAATGGGAGGTGATGGCTTTTTTAGAAAGCTTGCAAATTATGCAGACCTATATTATTTTTCGTTAAAGAAAGGAGAGGGACAAAGAACAATGAATAAAAAATTTTTGGCTAAGCTGTTAATCTTTTGCATGATGTTTACCATGATTCCGATGACAGCTTTTGGCGCTGCTGCGGAAGGTAGCGAAAACACTTATACTGTAAATGCTGATGCGAGTTCAAAAACAATTCGTGTTGGTGAAACTGCAACTGTATCTGTTGAATCTGTAACATATAAAGTTGATGCTGATACAAAAATTGTGACAGATGAATATACTCCTAGTTATGCAATTACTGCTGGTAATGATTTTGCTACTATCGAGGGTGCGACTGTAAAAGGTGTAGCTGCTGGTACAGCTACTGTTACAGCTACTGTTGCGTTGAATGGTCAGTCTTATACTGGTACTGTTGATATTGAGGTTGTAGCTGCTGATGCGATTACAGTTAAACCGGTAGCTGGTGTGGCAAATGTTACATTGCCGACCACCGTTACTGTTAGTGACACAGCAACTGATACAGGCGTTTACTCAGTAAAGGGTGATGCTAATGTTGTGTTCAATGTTAAATCTGGTGATACTGGTGTTAAAGCAGTAAATGTTCCTATGAATAAAGATGTTGTTGAGGCTATGTTAGGCACTTTGACAACTGGTAAGACAACTGTTATCCTGCGTTCTGACTTGGGTGATATTGCTTTGTCTAAGACAGTTTTGGATAAGCTGAATGTAGAGAATGCTGATGTTGTTCTGAAAGTTTCTAAAGAAGATAATGCAACTACCGAAGCTAATGGTATTAAAGCAGAAAACGTAAAGGCTACTTATGAAGTTACTTTCACTTTGAATAACAATCCGGTTATGCCTAAAGCTACTGTTGATACTAACCCAACTGTTGTATTGACCGTACCAAATCCTTTAGCTGCTGATAAGACTCCTTATGCTTATTATTTGGCAGATGGCAAATATGATAAAACTGGTATTTCGGCTACTTCTGTAGATAATGGCGCTAATGTTGCTATTTCTGCTAAACATTTCTCTACAATCGTTTTGACTGATACTGCTGTTGATAGTGGTAGTTCCAATGTTGGTGGCGGTGGTTCCAGCAGCAATGTAAGCATTGCTACTAAGGTTACCGGCGGTAAAGTTACCGTTACACCTACCAGACCGACCCGTGGCCAGACTGTTACTATCACTGTAACACCTGCTGACGGCTACAAACTGGACAGCCTGACTGTTACTGACCTGAAAGGCAACACCATTGAGTTGACCAAGGTTAGCGACACCAAGTATACATTTGTAATGCCGGCTGGCAAAGTTAAGGTTACACCTGTATTTGTTAAGATTGATGGTTCCGATAAGGACAATACCACTAATGTTGACAAGAGATTCTCTGACGTAGCTGCTGACGCTTGGTATGCAGAGTACATTAACTATGTTGCTGAAAACGGTTTGATGAACGGCTATGAAGACGGCCGCTTTGGCCCGAACGACAAAACCACACGTGCGCAGATTGTAACTGTTCTGTATCGCATGGAGGGTGAGCCGGCTGTTTCTTCTTCTTCTTCCTTTAAAGATGTTTCCGCTGGTGGCCAGTATTACAGCGCAGCTGTTGCCTGGGCTTCTCGCAACGACATCGTGAATGGTTATGAAGACGGCCGCTTTGGTCCTAACGATAATGTAACACGTGAACAGATTGCTGCAATTCTGTACCGTTACGCTGCTTATAAGGAATACGACACCACTCTGGCCGGCAACATTGCCAGCTTCAGTGATGCTGCTAAGGTAAGCAGCTGGGCTAACAGCGCTATTGCCTGGGCAGTAGGCGAAGGCCTGATTAATGGTGATAATGGTGCTTTGAAGCCGCAGGGCAACGCTACTCGTGCTGAAATCGCAACATTGTTGACTCGTTTTGCAAAGAACATTGCAGAATAATTAGTTTAATGATTTTTCGCTGATATTCGGCATATCTAGCAAATAATAAAGGAACTCTTTGCCTGGCAGAGAGTTCCTTTTTTGTATGAACACTTAGCGATTGGCAAGGCCACTTTAGTGGACGCAGACAGAGCTTAGTGTGAACCATTTCGACCAGCCGCCCCTTTAGGGTAGCGGCTGGTCGATTGTGCTGTTAACCAAATGGAATTGCTGTTGTAAAATAAATACAGGCGAAGTCAGTCAACAGGTAATCGTAAGTATCTTTTAGGTTTTGTCAGGAAAAATCACACCTTTGCCAGGCTTGCGGCATAAGCTATGTTATAAAACAGGGCAGTGCAGAGGGGCGATTTATATGGGCTTTGTTATAAGATTTATGCTATTTGCTTTGCTGACAGTTTTGGCTGTGATTTGGGCACCGGAAAAGCTGCGTCAACCGGGGGCTGCTAACAAGGCGGCAATTTGCAGTTGGTTTATACTGGCCGGGGTGATTTTCTGGCCATTGAGCGCCTGAAATTAAAACTTATATTATAATATGAAGAAAAAAATTTGGATAGAAAGCCAATTTATATGAAAAGTTATTGATTATCGGTCATCGGTGTGCTAAAATATTGTTATAGTATTGTAGCTTTTATATTTTTCTGATTATTTTGATTGGAGGCTAAAAATCTATGGCAAATTATGTGCGCAGATTACCGGTATATCTGCTTTTGGATTGCTCCGGTTCAATGGTGGGCGAGCCTATTGAAGCGGTTAAGCAGGGTGTTAAAGCGCTGATTTCAGAGTTGCGTGGTGACCCACAGGCGCTGGAAACGGCTTATCTTTCTGTAATTACATTTGATAGTTCCGCCCGGCAGGTTATGCCATTGACAGAACTGATGCTTTTTAAGGAACCCGATTTACATGCCAGTGGCGCTACGGCTTTGGGCGGTGCTTTGAATGTGCTTATTGATTGTATTGATACGGAGGTCCGTAAATCAACCGAAACGCAAAAGGGTGATTGGCGACCTCTTGTTTTTATACTGACGGACGGTTCTCCGACGGATATTGAGGAGTTTAACCATGCTGTTAAAAAGCTTTCTATGGTTAAAACGGCTAATATTATTGCTTGTGCAGCCGGTTCCAGCGCTAAAACTTCCTATTTGAAACAGATTACCGAAAGTGTGTTAATGATGAATACCCTGTCAGCTGGTGATATGGCTCAGTTTTTTGCCTGGGTTTCCGGTTCGATTAAAATGTCTTCAAAAAGTATTGATGCGGCGCCTGGTGCGCCGATTGAACTGCCACCGCCGCCGCAGGGGTTTGTGGTGGTTCCCTGATGTGAATATCGGCAAAATCGAGCCATAGACGATGATTGAGCCGTTTATGAACAAATATCATAGTGCAATTTGTGGTGAAAAGAAAAAACTTGTTTCTATGGTATGATAAGGAGGGATTTTGGTGGCGGATTTGGAACTTTTACCGGCCGCGCCGGCCGCGCCGGACGCCAAGTCGTTGAGTGATGATGAGGTTTTGGCGCATACGGCGGCTTTATGGAAATATCAGGATATACCGCAGGCTGAACCGGAACCTTTTCCGGAGTATATACAGCAGGAAAGGGACTTGCCAGATGGCAGGGTGATTGCGGCACGAGTACGCGGCAAAAAACACAAACATGACGGTTCAAATTGTGATGACTGGTATGAGGTTGCTAATTTGGACGGTATAACGCTGTTGGCGGTTGCCGACGGCGCCGGTTCCAGGAAATTTTCCCGGATTGGCGCAAGAGAATCTTGTCGGGCGGCTTTGGGTTATCTTCTGCATAATTTGACGCAGGACAAGCCAGTGGATACAAATGATACGGCACAGTTGACTAATCGTTTGGCCGGTTTGGTGCAGCAGGCGGTTTTGAGGGCTTATGGTGCGGTGGAGGCTGCTTTTTATACGCGTGCGGCGGATTTGGCATATTCCGCTGTGTTGGGGCGTGATTTGCAGTTTAAGGATTTCTCGGCCACATTGCTGCTGGCCGTGGTGGTTCCGCTTTCGCCCCTTAGCAAGGATTGTCTGGTTGTGTCGTGTCAGGTTGGCGATGGTATGATTGCGGTTATTAATTCTGACGCTGATTTTGCAAATGCCTTAAAATTGCTGGGTACGCCGGATAGTGGTGATTTTTCTGGGGAAACAGATTTTTTAACTTCGTCGCAAATGCAAAATCTGGAAAACCTGCAAAGCCGAACTCGTGTTTTCTGTGGCGCTTTGGACAAGCTGTTTTTGATGACGGACGGTGTTTCTGACGATTATTTCCCCAATGAAACGGAGTTGCAGCGCTTATATTTTGATCTGTTGTTGAATGGCGTGCTGCCTTTTGCCGGTGGGCAGTTAGCGTTGAATGATTTGACGCCGGAGCAGCTTAAACTGTTTAAGCAAATTCCCAGTCCGCTGGCGTTTCCCTGGGTTAATGACCAGAATATTAAGGTGCCGGTGCAATATACCAGACGGATTTGTGAGGCGCTGAGTCTGTCGCTGGCTGATATCTGGCAGGAGCAGACGGTGCTGAAATTGGCGCATTTGGAGTTGGCCGGCGCTGCGGCTGAAAATGCGGCGGAGCAGCTCAAAGTCTGGCTGGATAATTATGTGGAACGCGGTTCTTTTGATGATAGAACCTTAGTGATATTTACTCGTTAGGTTGTTTTATTGATATATTTTCCTGATAATATACACCAAAAACTGTTAAAAGGTGTGATATGTGTAAGGAGGCATTTTTATGGGCGTTTTAGCAGAAGCCACATTGACTGATGGACGTAAAATTCCCTATGTGATTAAGGATAACCCACCGCGTGGCGGTATGAAATATACCTATTTTGCGCCGGACAAATCTTATGTTGTGCAGTTTTTTAATGACCCGGAAACGGCGCAGGACCCCAACATTCGCAAGCGTCTGGAGGCGATTATCGGCAAGTATAATCCAACCAGGTCTGAGCAGGACGGCGGTGCGCGCGGCAACAGCGAGCAGATAGCCAATTATTTTGCCGGCCGTTTCTGCTGGCCAACGGCCATTGTGGCCGAGCCGGAGTTTGGTATTGTTTGCCCGGCATATCCTGCCAATTTCTTTTTTGATGCTGAAGCTTCAGATATGCTTGATTTGCAGGGGCGTGATAAGCGCAGTACCTGGTTTACTTCCAGCAGCCGCAAATATTTAAATCTGCCGGAGGTTGGCGATTTTTGCTCCATGCTGCAAATGTCTATCTCGCTGGCACGTTCAATTCGTCGTATGCATCAGGCCGGACTGGCTCATTCTGATTTGTCCTGCAATAATGTGTTGATTGACCCCAAAACCGGGGGCTGCGTGGTTATTGATATTGATTCTTTGGTGGTGCCGGGGCTGTTTCCGCCGGAGGTGGTGGGGACGCGCGGTTATATAGCGCCAGAGGTTTTGGCCAGCAGCGTGCGTTTTCATGACCGTGTGCTGCCCAGTGCTTATACGGATTTGCACGCCCTGCCGGTGTTGATTTATGAATATTTGCTGTTGCGCCACCCTTTGCTGGGGCCGAAAGTTTATGATTTTACTTCTGCCGAGCGTGATGATTTTCTGGCTTTGGGTGAAAAGGCCTTGTTTATTGAACACCCCACCGATTTTAGTAATCGACCGCCGGATTTGCATGTGCAGATTAAGGATTTGGGGCCGCATTTGGAGCGCCTGTTTTTGCGCGCTTTTGTGGACGGTCTGCATAACCCGGACGAGCGGCCGACGGCGCTGGAATGGGAAAAGGGTCTGGTTAAGACCTGGGATATGCTGCACCCCTGTGAGAATCCAATGTGCGCAGCCAAATGGTTTGTTTTGTATGATACGAAAAACCCGGTTTGTCCGTTTTGCGGCCACCGCATAAAGCAGGAAAATATTGTGCGTCTGCATCTGAAAAGTCAGTTACGCGCCAGCCATGGCCAGTGGGCGAATGCCGGCGAGGTTGTGCTTTATCATAATATGCCGATATTTAAATGGCATATTTTGGCTAATACTTTCCCGGACGAAAAAACGGATAGGGAATTGATGGCTTATGTCTGTAAATTTCAGGGTAAATGGTTGTTGGTTAACCAAAATATTCAGGGTATGACTTCGCCCAGCGGTAATCTGGTACCGCCAGGGCAGGCGGTGATGCTGAAAGACGGCGCGATTTTCCGTTTGTCTGATGCGGAAAAGGGGTTGGTGGCTGAGGTTTCATGTGGAAGATAAGCCGAAATTTACTTAAACTTTACAAAAATCTTACCAAAATATAAATAATTTGTCATGTTGAGTTTATATTTATTGTGTAAGCTATATAATATAGTACACTCATGGCAATATTATGAATTATGAAAGGAAGAATTTTATGAAATTGAATGGTTTATCTGCGTCGCAGGTGGAGGAAAGCCGTAAACAACATGGCGCCAATACGCTGACGCAAATTCCGCCAGATCCTTTGTGGAAGAAGATTTTAGAGGGTTTTAAAGACCCAATGATTATGATTTTGCTGGTGGCTCTGGTGGTGCAGGTGGTTCTGTTCTTTATGGGACAAGCCGAATGGTTTGAGCCGGTGGGCATTTTGGTGGCAATTATGATTGCCAACGGCGTGGCTTCTATCAGTGAAAGTAAGCAGGAGGGCAAGGCCTCAGCGCTTAAAGCGGAGGAAGAAGCCAAAGAAATGGCCAAAGTGATACGCGACGGCAAACTGGAGGAAATCCATGTCAGCGAGGTTGTGGTAGGTGATATTGTTTATTTGCAGGCTGGCGATAAAATTCCGGCGGACGGTGAAATCGTGGAAGGCGGCGTTAAGGTTGACCAGGCCGCTTTGAACGGTGAAACAGAAGAAGCAGATAAACAGCCTAATGTGCAGGGTGCGGCTTATGATGTTAAGGATTTGCTGAATCCCTGTTATGCATATCGCGGCACGGTGGTTTGCGGCGGCGAAGCTCATATGCAGATTAAGGTGGTGGGCGACCAGACGCTTTTTGGCGAGTTGGCGCTGGAAGTGCAGGAGGATACGCGCGAAACGCCTTTACAGGTTAAGCTGGGTAAGCTGGCTAAACAGATTTCTACATTTGGTTATATCGGCGCAATTTGTATTGTTTTGGGCATTATTGCCAAAACTTTAATCAGCGGCAGCATGCCTGGCGATATTTATCAATGGATTAGGCTGATTATGGACGCGGTGACGGTGGCCGTAACGATTATCGTTTGCGCTGTGCCAGAGGGTCTGCCGATGCTGACCTCTATCCTGCTCTCTTTCCAAAGCTTGAAAATGGCTAAAGATAATGTATTGGTGCGCAAAATAAATGGTTTGGAAACTGCCGGCAGTTTGAGCATTCTTTTCAGCGATAAAACCGGTACGATAACCGAGGGTCGGCTTTCTGTGGTGGAGTTGGCTAACGGTGATTTGCAGACCTGGGAAAATTTTTCTGAGTTGTCCCCGGCCATGGCAGCGGATTTGCTGAACGGTATTGGCGTTAATAACAGTGCGGCGTTGAGCGATGGCAATATTATTGGCGGTAACAGTACGGACCGTGCTTTGCTGGCCTTTTTGCAGGAGGCCGGCCAGGCGGATAAAATTAATAAAGATAATGTTCAGTGCTTTAACGCATTTGACTCCAATAAAAAAAGTTCCAGCGTAACGATGCGCCGGCCGGATAACGGTCAGCTGGTGACGTTTGTTAAGGGTGCGCCGGAAAAAATTATTGAGCGTTGTACACATTATATTGATGCGCAGGGCAAACGCCAGACGCTGAATGAAAAAACTGCGCTTAATGCCTATATGGACAAGCAGGCCGGGCGCTCTATGCGTTTGCTGGCTGTGGCCATGGTGGACGGTGAACAGGACGACGCCAATCTGACGTTGATTTGTGTGTTGAGTATCCGCGATAATGTGCGTAAAGAAGCGGTGGCGGCGATTAAAGATGTGCAGAATGCCGGCGTGCAGGTGGTTATGGTTACGGGCGACCGCAAGGAAACGGCGGTTGCGATTGCCAAAGAAGCTGGTTTGCTGCAAAGCCCCAATGATGTTGCTTTGACCTCCGCTGAAATGGCGTCTAAGAGTGATGATGAGTTAAAGCAGATTTTGCCGCATTTGCGTGTGGTTTCGCGTGCTTTGCCAACGGATAAAAGCCGTCTGGTGCGTGTGGCTCAGGAACTTAATCTGGTGGTTGGCATGACTGGCGACGGTGTTAACGACTCTCCGGCGCTGAAAAAGGCTGACGTGGGTTTTGCTATGGGCAGCGGCACGGAGGTGGCCAAAGAGGCCGGTGATATTACTATTCTGGACGATAATTTTGCTTCTATCCGTAAGGCTATTTTGTATGGCCGCACGATGTTTAAGAGTATCCGTAAGTTCTTGATTTTCCAGCTGACGGTTAATGTGGCGGCGGTTTTAACCTGCTTTATCGGCCCTCTGTTGGGTGAAAATGTGGTTATGACGGTTATTCAGCTGCTGCTGGTTAACCTGGCGATGGACACGCTGGCTGCTATTGCTTTTGGCAGCGAGCCGGCCCTGGAAGAATATATGCATGAAAAGCCGATTGCGCGTTCGGCCAGTATTATCAGCAAGGATATGATGCTGGAAATTATTATCGGCGCTTTATATATCACTTTTATTTGTCTGGCTATTCTTTTCGTGCCGGCTATCCGCAACCTGTTTGGCGATGTGGATACCACCTATTTGAAATCGGCTCTGTTTGCCACATTCATGATGGCGATAACCTTTAATGGCTTCAACGCCAGAACCAGCCATGTTAACGTGTTGTCTGGCATTAACCGCAACAAGAATTTTATCTGGGTAATGCTTTCTATCTTTATTTTGCAGTTTGTTTTTGTAACTTTTGGCGGCAGCGTTTTAAGCGTGGAGAGTTTGGCTCCCTCGGCCTGGCTGATTTGTGCCGGTTTGGCCTTTATGGTAATTCCTTTGGATATTATTCGCAAATTGATTATGGGCAAAAAGCAATAAAGTGTTGAAATTTATGATAAAATGTATTACAATTTAATATGTAGAGAAAATTGAATAAAAATTTTGATTATCCAGCGGTTTGTACCGCAGGAAATAAATTAATTCAGGAGGATATAATTATGGCAGTTAGTTTGACAAAAGGACAGAAGGTTGACCTTACCAAGGGTAATCCTGGTTTATGCAACTTGTTGGTAGGTTTGGGCTGGGATACCAACCGCTATGATGGTGGCTCCGATTTTGACTTGGACGCAGCGGCATTTCTGCTGGGCGGCGACGGTAAAACCGCCAGTGATAGTGACTTCGTATTCTATGGTAATTTGAAACACGCTTCTGGTTCTGTGGAGCATCTGGGCGATAACCTGACCGGCGAGGGCGAGGGCGACGATGAAGAAATTAAGATTGATTTGAGCAAAGTGCCGGAAACTGTAGAAAAGATTGATTTTACGGTAACTATTTATGAGGCAGAGGAACGCCGCCAGAATTTTGGTCAGGTTTCCAACGCATTTATCCGTATTGTTGATGAAGCCAATAATACCGAACTGGTTCGTTATGATTTGGGCGAAGATTTTTCGGTTGAAACAGCTGTGGTGGTTGGCGAACTGTATCGCAATAATGGCGAATGGAAGTTTAACGCTATTGGCAGCGGTTTCCAGGGTGGTCTGCAGGCGCTCTGCCAGAATTTTGGCGTAAACGTATAATTAAAATATTTACTGATTATCAGGCAGAAAGTAGGGCAAGCTGAATGAAATATGAAATTCTGTATAAAGATGCTTTTCCGCTGGTTAAGTGTGAGATGCAGCGAGGGGAAAAAATTAAAGCAGAGTCTGACGCCATGGTGGCGATGTCGGCCACTTTGGAAATCAGCGGCAGTATGAACGGCGGCCTGCTGGGCGGTTTGGCGCGACGCATGCTTACCGGAGAGAGTTTTTTCTTCCAGACGATTGATGCAGCCAGGGGTGACGGCTCGGTTTTGCTGGGACATCCGGCGCCAGGCGGCATTATTGATGTGGAATTAGATGGCAGTTATAGTTTGCGTGTGCAAAAAACTGGTTTTTTGGCCGCCACAGATGGTATTCAGGTGGATACGGCTATGCAAAATCTGGCGCAGGGACTGTTTTCTCGAGAGGGCTTTTTCGTGGTAAACGTCAGCGGCCGCGGTACAGTATTTTTAAGCAGCTATGGCGCTATTCATGCTATTAATCTGGCTGATAATGAGGAGTATATTGTGGATAACGGCCATTTGGTAGCCTGGCCGGATTATATGAATTATAAGATTGAAAAGGCTTCCAATGGTTGGATTTCCAGCTGGATGTCCGGCGAGTGTCTGGTTTGCCGTTTTCGGGGGCCGGGTGTGGTTTTAATTCAAACCAGAAATCCATCGTCTTTTCGGCAATGGCTGGGGACGACGGTTAGTAACAGTTAATTATTAAACATTTACTATGTGATACAAATATATTGTGAAAAAATAGGGAAAGGGAGAATAAAGAATGTCTGTTAATTTGCAAAAAGGTCAGAAAGTTAATCTACGTAAGGAAGATGGCGGTGCTCTGCGCCGGGTTATGGTTGGTTTGGGCTGGGACGAGGTTAAGCAAAAAAGAGGTTTTTTTGCTCCCAAGCCTCAGGATATTGACTGTGACGCTTCAGTTTTTGTTTGTGTTAATGGTCATTTGATGGGTACCGATGATATCGTATATTTTGGTAATTTAACGCATAAATCTAGCTGTATCCGGCATATGGGTGATAACCTGACCGGCGCCGGCGAAGGTGATGATGAGCAGATTATGGTGGATTTGGCTTCCATGCCCAGCCAGTATGATAAGCTGGTTGTCGTTGTTAACATCTATCAGGCTGCCCAGCGTAAGCAGCATTTTGGCATGATTGAAAATGCATTTATTCGTATTGTTGATGCGGATAATAATCAGGAAATGTGCAAATACAATCTTTCTGAAAATTATGACGGCATGACCGCTATGATTTTTGGCGAACTGTATCGTTATAATAATGAATGGAAATTTAATGCTATTGGCCAGGGCACACGTGATAATGGTTTAGGCGAATTGGCAAATCGCTTTGTATAAAAATTATATCAGGAATGGAGGCATAAATAATGGGTGTTAATTTGGCAAAAGGCCAGCGCGTAAGTCTGGATAAAAATATGAATATGGCGCTTATTGGTTTGGGTTGGGATACTAACCGTTATGACGGCGGCAAGGATTTTGACCTGGACGCTTCAGCATTTTTGTTGAATGCAGATGGCAAGGTGCGCAAAGATGAAGATTTTATTTTCTATGGTAACTTGAAAAGTTCTGACGGTTCTGTGCGCCATACTGGCGATAATCTTACCGGCGAGGGCGATGGTGATGATGAAGTTTTAATCATTGACTTTTCCAAAGTGCCTTCTGATATTCAGAAAATTGCTATTACTGTAACAATTTATGATGCGCAGGAACGCAGTCAGAATTTTGGTCAGGTTTCAAACGCTTATGTGCGTGTGGCGCGTATGGCTAATGAAAACGATATGGTCGGGACTGAAGTTTTGAAATTTGATTTGGCAGAGGAGTTCTCCATTGAAACGGCGCTGGTGGTATGTGAGATTTATAAAAACGGCGATGATTGGAAGTTCAACGCGGTTGGCGCTGGCTATCAGGGTGGTCTGGAGGCTTTGTGCCGCACTTATGGCGTAAATGTTTGATTTTTCCTGAAAAATTATTCTGTTAATAAAATAAAGCGCTTACATTCCCGGTGTAGGCGCTTTATGTGAAATAATGCAATTTGGGCTTGAGGGATATTTTTATGGAAAATATACAGGAACAATTTAATGCGAATAAGACGGGAGATTTTTTGCTGGCTCCCGGTGAATATCAGGGGCCGCTGCTGATAGACCGGCCTGGCGTGTTTGACGGCGGTAACGCTACGCTTTGGTCTGCTGACGGTCCGGTTCTGACAATCGCAGCGGATAATGTGACGATAAAAAATCTGCGGATTGAACTGGCTGGTGGTGATAATGGGGCCGGTACGGCGTTGCAGTTTCAGGCCGGCAATCCGGATAGCATTAATCTGGAGAATGTGGAGGTCAAGGGGGCGGTTTGCGGCTTTGCGCCAGAAGCGGAGAACTGGACTTTGCCCGGTTTGATTGCGCTTGGCAATTTTGCCGCCGATACTGAAAATACTTTTACGCTGCAACTTGAAGCTGCGGCTGCCGCACAGCTGGAATGTAATGTGCGTGGTGTTCGATTGGCGCCATTATCCTTGATGCCTGGGGCGAACACCATAACTCTGACTGTTTCCGAAATGCGTCATAATACTATCCTTTACGGTGAAATTATGGTGAAAACCCGGGTGAGCCGGCGCATATACATAACTGGCAAGGCGTTGACGGAGGCGCAGGTGCATAATGAGGGGCAAGCTGTGCCGAATGGGCCGGCGGTTTCCCTGCCGGTGCAGATGACAGCTCCATTGGAAATGTTAGCGCCGGATATTGACGACAGCAATGTGCAGCATATTAAGCGCGGTCAGCGGCTTTCTGTTAAGGAATGGCAGAATTCGGTTTTGAAAATTGCTCTGGAATATCAGACTGAAGACGCCCAACTGGATATCGACGGCTATTGCTTTATGTTGCAGGGCGGCCGGGTGCGGCGTGATGAAGATTTAATCTTCTTTGGCAACACAGAATCACAGGGCGGCGCTGTTAAAATGAGTCAGGTTAATGACCGTCCGCTGACACTGGTGGAGTTGGCCAAAGCGCCGGCTGATGTGGAGCGTATAGCCGTTTGTTACTCAATTTATGGCGATAATCAGACACAGCGTTTTTCAGCGGTTAAAGGGGCTGTTGTGCGTATTTTCAGCGCAGATAAAGAAATATATCGTTTTGCACTTGATGAACTTTATGAGGAAAAAACGGCGGTGGCCGTGGAAATTTATCGTTATAAGGGTGAATGGAAAATGAATTTTGTCGGCGCCGGCTATCACAGCGGCTTGCGGCATTTGTGTGAGAGTTATGGAGTCAACATTGAATAGTTTAACTATAAAAAACTTAAATCAACATGGTTCAACCACAATACGAAGCTTGCGTGTATTTGATGAACGTACGCGTCTGGCTTATGCGTTGGGGGGGCTTTTATATACTCCGCCATATAATCCGGAATTGGCGGATAAAATTGCTGCCGGCGCGATACCCGGTCTGACATCGTTGGCCTTTTGTCTGGAAGACGCTATTCTGGACGAGGCTTTGCCGCAGGCAGAATTGGAACTCTGTTGTAATTTGGCGGCCATCAAAGCCAAAAATCTGCCGTCTGCCAATTTGCCTCTGATGTTCGTGCGAGTGCGTACACCTCAACATTTGCAGCATATTCAGGAATTTTTGGGTGATTTTTCTGAACTGCTTTGTGGTTATATTCTGCCCAAATTTGATTTGTCTAATTCTGCGGCCTATATTGATTTAATTCGGCAGATAAATGCCGGTCGGCAGCGGCCGCTTTATTTCATGCCGATTCTGGAAAGTCGAATGTTGGCTGACCTGGTTAGTCGGCGGCCTGCTTTGCAGCAGCTTAAAGATGAATTGGCACGCGTCCAGAAATATATTTTGAATGTACGAGTTGGTTGTAACGATTTTTGCAGTTTGTTCGGCTTACGCCGCAGTGTGCAGCAGAATATTTATCAAATTAGCGTGGTGCGTGATATTCTGGCCGATATTGTTAATATGTTTTCTGATGATTATGTGCTGTCCGGTCCGGTTTGGGAATATTTTGGTGATAATCCGGTTGCGCCCTGGGCGCAAGGTCTGCGCGCTGAGTTGGCTTTGGACCGTTTGAATGGTTTTGTTGGCAAAACGGCGGTACACCCGGCGCAGCTGCCGATTATTTATGACAGCCTTAAGGTTAGTCGAGCTGATTATGATGATGCGCTGCATTTGCTGGACTGGTTGCCGGATAATTTGGGTGTGGCTAAAAGCGCGGACGGTTCACGCATGAATGAATTAAAATGTCATACCAATTGGGCCTTGAAAACGGCTGTTTTGGCCGAGATATATGGGATTATTGATGATGAGTAAATATACCGCAGCCGATGTGCTGCTTTTAGCTAAACGCTGGCAGAATACCAGGCGCAGTTATTTGTTGGTTAATCCATTGCAGGCTAAGCATTTGCCGTCGGCTCCTGATGCTGCTTTACAGATGATGCAGTGTTTAGGCCGAAAGGTGGCGGCACATTATCCGCAGGCGCGCTTGGTTATCGGTTTTGCGGAAACTGCTACGGCGCTGGGTGCGGCGGTGGCGGCATGTCTGGCGCCGGATTGCGTTTATCTGCAAACTACGCGAGAGTTGATGCCACAGGTTAAAAGCTGGCTGAATTTTCAGGAGGAGCATAGTCATGCGGTGGAGCAGAAATTATGTGCGGATAATTTGTCGGCGGCTGTTGCCAATTCACCGCAGATAATTTTTGTTGATGATGAAATCTCCACCGGTAAAACTTTGCTGAATATTGTGGCGCAGCTGAAGAATTTTTGCCCGGACTGTCAGGGTAAGGAAATGGTGGCGGCTTCTATCATTAACCGCTTGCAGCCGGAAAATGAGTTGGCTTGGGCAGACGTTGGTTTACGCAGTGAATATCTGGTGCGGCCGGAACCTTTGGATTATGAACAGGCGGTCGCTGATTTTGTAGTATCTGAAGCGAAGCCGATAGAACCTGCAGATTTGCCCGATTATACTGCCTTAACTGCTGCTGCGCCTTATATGGATACGCGGCTGGGGGTTATGATTGGCGAGTATCAGCAGAATTGTCGGGATAACGCTAAATATTTGGCGCGGCATTTGGCCAGGAAAATTACGCCAGACAGTAGAATTTTGCTGCTGGGTACGGAAGAATTTATGTATCCGGCACTGCTTTTGGGCGAGGAGTTGTCAGGGCTGGGCTGGGCGAGCGAGGTGTTTTGTCATGCAACCACGCGCAGTCCGATTGGTATTGGCCAGGTGTCTGGTTATCCAATTCGCAATGGTTATCGTCTGCATAGCTTTTATGCGACGGAGCGTTCAACCTATATTTATAATCTGGCTGCTTATGACGCTGCGGTGATTTTAAGCGATACCACAGCGACGGAGGCCGGACGTTTGGCTTTGGCAGATTTACTGGTGGCATTGCGTGAGCAGGGCTGTCAGCAGTTGTTTTATGTGCAGGGAGGGCAAAATGTTCAGCACCTATAAGGCGGAAGATGTAACTATTTTGTTGAAAGATATCAGCGGTTTGGTGCAGCCGCTGCCTACTCGGGAGCGAGAAGCTTTAATTCAGAGTGGGCGGCATTATTCAGAGATGTTGCCGTTGGAATATGAGCCTTCGCCGGATTATCTGAACGCATTTTTTAAGGCGTTGGCAATGTATTCGCCACTGACGGCGCAGGCGGTGGCGGTGTTGGCCACAAAAATTTGGGCCAAAAAAGGGTCGGGACTGGTTATTGTGTCTTTGGCGCGTGCCGGTACGCCGATTGGCATTTTGCTGAAGCGTTATATTGCAGAACATATGCAGCATTCGGTCAGTCATTATACAATTTCGATAATTCGTGGTCGTGGGATTGATGAAAATGCCCTGCGCTATATTCTGGCCAGACATCAGCCGCAGCAAATCCAATTTGTGGACGGTTGGACGGGCAAGGGGGCTATTCAGCGCGAACTGGAAGCAGCCGTTTCTGCTTGGCCTGGGGTTAATCCAGGTCTGGCAGTGCTTTCTGACCCGGCTGGTATTGCCGCCGAATATGGCACCAGAGATGATTTTTTAATTGCCAGTTCCTGCTTAAATTCTACTGTTTCCGGCCTGTTAAGCCGCACTTTTTATCGTGATGATATAATTGGAACGGCGGATTTTCATGGTGCAGCTTTTTATGCGGATTTACTGGCGCAGGATTTAACCTATAAATTTATTGATACAGTGGCGGCGCATTTTCCAGATGCGGCGCCGGCTGTTGATTTGACATGCCCGGAAACAGCGCCGGAATTGAATGCGATGGCAGAGGTGCATAATATTTGTCGGGATTTTAATGTTGTGGATATAAATTTTGTGAAGCCCGGCATTGGCGAAGCAACGCGAGTTTTGCTGCGCCGTTTGCCCTGGAAAGTTTTGGTGCACAGTTTGCAGGACGAAGAGCATTTGGGGCATTTGTATCAGCTGGCTCAGGAAAAGGGTGTGGAGTTGCAGGTTTACCCTCTGCAAAATTATCGAGCCTGTGGTATAATTAAAAATTTGGCGGATACCTGATAAACGAAAATTTAAGGGAAAATTTATATATGAAGAAAACAATTTTGGCCTGCGATTTAGATAACACGCTTATTTATTCATATAAGCATCGTACGCCAGACGATGTTTGCGTTGAACTTTTGGAGGGGCAGGAACAGAGTTTTATAACAGCTAAAACTTTGGTACAGCTGCGCCAACTGTCAGAAAATATACAGCTGGTGCCAGTGACGACACGCTCACAGGCACAATATTTGCGGCTTGTCTGGCCGTTGGGTATACCAGAACTGGCAGTTACCACAAACGGCGGCCTGCTGCTGTGTGCCGGTGAGCCTGATGTGGTCTGGCGAGCGAAGTCATTGAAACTGGCGGCGGAATTTCGGCCGGCTTTGCATAAACTGACTGAACAGTTAGATGTGGCACAGCTTTTTCATCATCATATGGTTGATGAGATTTATTTATATGTGGTTTGCGATGATGTGGCGGCAGCGGATAAGTGCATGGCTGATTTTGCTGAATTTACGCTAAAATCTGGCTTGCAGGTGTGTCGTGGTGGTCGTAAGGTTTATTTTTTGCCGCCAAATATAAATAAAGGTGTGGCTGTGCAGCGTTTGCGCTCAATGTTTCCCAACTCTCGGCTGGTTGCGGCTGGCGACAGCGAGTTGGATTTGCCTATGCTGGAGGAGGCGGATATTGCTTTGTTGCCCAATGCGGAATTGGCGGCACAGCTGCAAAATCCGCATAAATATGTTTGTCCGCGGAGTGAGCATTTTGCCGAGTTTGTTTTGGCTATGGCGGCCGATAATGCATGATTATGCAAAATATATAATAATGAAAGACAGGTGATTTTTCTTTGAGTGTCAGTGTGAGAAAATATACTGAACATGATTTGCCGGCAATGCTGGCAATTTGGAATGAAGTGGTGGAGGAGGGGGTTGCCTTTCCGCAGGAGCATGTTTTGGACGAGTTAACTGGTGCGGCGTTTTTTGCGGCGCAATCATACAGCGCTGTGGCGGTGGACGCTGAAAGCGGCCGGATATTAGGGCTTTATATTCTGCACCCCAATAATGAGGGGCGTTGTGGGCATATCAGCAACGCCAGTTATGCAGTGTGTTCAGACAGTCGGGGATTGCATATTGGTGAAAAACTTGTTTTGGATTGTCTGGCGCAGGCGCGGCGACTGGGCTATGGTATATTGCAGTTTAATGCGGTGGTGGCCAGTAATGTCCATGCCCGGCATCTTTATGAGCGTTTGGGCTTTGTGCAGCTGGGGACAATTCCTGGCGGTTTTCGTCTGCAAGACGGCAGTTTTGTGGATATTTGCCCATATTATCATGTTTTATAGGCACATTATCAGTTTTATAAACGTATAATTTTATAGGTTTGTTGTTTTATGAATATATTAAAGGAGGCTTAGGTTATGCATGAATATGTAAAAAAAATGAATTTAGATAAATATACTGAAGTTGTGTTTGATATTGAGCGTGAAAGAATAATTGCCATTGCAGAAAAAATGCAGGCGCTTGATGAAAACGCCTACATGAATGGATATAATTGGGAAGCCTTTTTGAATTGTTATTTGGCGAAGATGTCGCCGGATTTGCTGGAGGGTATGCAGACTGACCCAGAGGCCGGCATGTATGTTGCCTATTATGATTTATCGCCGGCAAATGAGTTAAAAGCGGCCAAATTTGCCGAGGTTATTTGTGATTTAGTGGAAAATGAAAAAAAGATTTACAGTTTTTTGCGTGAACATGGCGCAGAAATAGCTTGGGATTAATATTTAAGTGGAATTTCAAATTATAACTGAAAATAAAAAGCAATATCTGGATTTATTGTTGTTAGCTGATGAGCAGGAAAGCATGATTGACAGCTATCCGGAGCGTGGCAATATGTATGCTCTTTATGATGATAGTCCGCTGACTTTGCTGTTTTATGAGCATTGTGGTTTTCAGCGAACCCATGTAATCCCCAAATTTTTTATTGATAATTATAATCATAAGATATTTGAGGCTGGTAAACAGCTTTGTGATATGATATATTTGCAGAAAGAATTGTAAATTAAAAACCTCTGCCTAATTGAGCAGAGGCTTTTAATTTTATAGCTTATTTACTTTGAACTGGGAAATAGACTTCAGTTTCCCATTGTTCCGGTGGCAGCATTTGCAAACTGTCTTTGATATAAATATCATATGGAGCGCCGCAGAGTTCATAATCGCTGTTGGCTATCCATTCTATTAAAGCGCCGTAAGCGTCGTGCAGGCTGGAATAGGCGCCTTTATGCAGAGTTTTGGCGCATAAGCGCTGGGGCAGCAAATAATCGGCCTGATTTGTTTCTGCGATACCGACAAAAAGTTCTATATCAGAATTGTCCGGGTCAAATTCCCGGTCATGATAAATTGCGCCGCAGGTGCCGTTGGAGGTCAATTTTTCTTGGGCAATTCTTTCATATATACTGCTGAAATATTGACCGAATTCTCGCACGCCCATATTTTGCCGGCAGGTTAAAACGGCCTGGGGCGGTGTGTTGATGAGTTCAATCTTATAATTTTTCTGATAATCCATAATATCCTCCGTTTCTTCATAACTTCGCAGGTGTGCGTCAAGTTCCATGATAATTAAACGCGTGTCTTGCATTTCTTTGTTCAGTTTCTGTTTTTGTTGGCGCAGTTTTTTCAGACGAAGCGCCGGTTCTGTACAATCCAGAAAACAGGCAATCTCATCAAGAGTGAAGTTATAGCGTTTTAAGCGCTGAATTAATAACATGCGTTTCAGCTGCTGTTGGCTGTAATAACGATAACCAGAAAATTTATCCACTCTGGCCGGTTTAAGCAGGCCAATGCGGTCATAATAATGCAGTGTTTTAACGCTTATTTGGCAAATTTTAGAAAACTCTCCGATTGTGAACATGCTTGCCTCCTGTTTGATAATGTTTGGTTCCGGAACTGTTTATATTATAAAGCCTGACCCAAGGTCAGAGTCAACAGGTTTTTGTTAAAATTTAAAAAGTTCTGACTTTGCCTGCGGCCTGTCAATCACTAAGTGTTCACACAAAAAAAACTCCTCTGCTATGCGAACAGAGGAGTTTATGGGAAATGATGGTGACACGTATGGGATTCGAACCCATGAATGCCAGCGTGAGAGGCTGGTGAGTTAAGCCGCTTCTCCAACGTGCCAAATGGTAGCGGTGACTGGATTTGAACCAGTGACACCACGGGTATGAACCGTGTGCTCTGACCAACTGAGCTACACCGCCGTTGCTGTGCTTTATTATATTACACAAAAAAAAGCGTTTTGTCAAGAGGTTTATGGCAAATTTAGTAAAAATTTTTAAATTTTTTTTATAAAAAGATACTTTAAGCTATTGTGAAAAGCCTTAAATATAATATATAATAATAGTAGTAGTAATATAACGAAAAAAGGGGCATGATTGGAATTATGCAGAAAATCAGAGTGACATGGTGTAATTGGTCAATATTGTTATTTGTGCTTGTTTATCTGATTTTTTGCCCAGGGCGCGCATTGGCGGCAGATGGGCAAATGGAAATTTATACCGATTATTATGTTATTAATGGGCAGGGATATGCGCATTATTTGTCTTTCAGCGACAAAAAAGAGGCGGCTTATGCCGCGGCTCTTAATAATTTTGCGGCGCAGCTGCCGGAAGATATTCAGCTATACTCATTGTTGGCGCCAACCTCGGCGGCTTATGGCGTTGCGCCTGATTATACCTGCTATTTTCCCAATCAACAAAAGCTGATTGCCCGGGTTCAGACGCAGCTGGACGAGCGTTTTCAGCATATCAATATTTATGATACGCTGGCCGCGCACAGTGACGAATATCTTTATTTTCGCACTGACCATCATTGGACGGCGCGCGCCGGTTATCTGGCCTATCTGGAGCTGGCGAAAAAGCTGGGTTTGTCGCCGGTTGATTTGCAGAATTATCCGTTGCAGGACAGCGGTGTAGATTATCTGGGTTCGATTTATGCTGCAACGGAAAGTGACAGTCTGGCCGTTAATCCGGATAGGATTTATTATTATCAACTGCCAGCGGAGGTTACCTATACGTATTGGAACAACAATGGCCAGCCTTTTATATCCAAGGGTTTATATAAGGATTGGTGGCTGACGCAGGGCAATAAATACGCTTTTTTCATGGGCGGCGATTTGCCCTATATCAAGCTGCAAACTCAGGCTGGAACCGGGCGGCGGCTGGCCATTATTAAGGACTCCTATGCCAATACGATTATTCCTTTTCTGACGGCGCATTATGATGAAATATATGTTATTGACCCCAGAAACAGCAATTTTAACGCGCTGGAAATAATTGAGGATAATGCTTTGAAAGAGGTGCTTTTTGTTAATTATACGCGTGTAGTCTGCTTGCCGGAGTTTTCTCAGGCTCTGCTGGATTTGACTACACGCCGGCCGACGGTTATTCAGCCGGTGGTTGCTCAGACCTCTATTTCTCCGTCAACGTCAAAATAAACGACGATACCATTGTAGATGCCTATGGCAAAGGCTTCGGGGTCAGTACTCATCAAAAAAGCGTCGTCCGGATTGGTTATGTAGCCAATTTCCAGCAATACAGCTGGCATATAGGTATGACGCAGCACAAAAAGTCCGGTGTTCAGCATTACGCCGCGGTTGGTCAGACCGGTAGCGTTGTGCAGTCCAACCAGCATATATTCAGCAAAGACGGCGCTTTCCGAGTCCAGCCGGTAAACATAGGCTTCGCTGCCGCTGGCGCTGATAATATTGCTGGCGTTGCAGTGAATACTGATAAAATAATCTGCTCCCCAGTAATTTGCTCCGTTCACTCTGGTTTGCAGACTGCTGGTGGTGCTGGTTCCCAACTGTTCCGTAGGATAATTGCGAGAGGTTCTGGCTTCAAAATTAGGGTTTGCGTTTAAGAGGCCGGCCAGTCGCATGCCTACTTCAAAATTAATATCCTGTTCGCGCAGACCGTTGGCTTCAGCGCCAGCGTTGGGATTTTGTGGATTATGACCTTGGTCGATAAAAATTTTTATTGCCATGGAAAAATCACCTTTCTTTCGTTTTTTTTGGATTTTTTCCTCAAAGAGAGGAGAATTTAATTTATTTTATGCACCAATTTGCAATTTGCTATTTACTATTTGCGTAAAATATACTATAATAAATATATTATATATAGCGGCGCGGTTTGGGCGCAGCTGAAATGGGGAGAATAAATATGTTGGTTCAGTATGCGGCTGTGGGTTTGCTATTTATTGGTGCTGTTTTTTTTGCTTGCGCGGCTTTAATTGTTTCGCGTCTTTTGCAGCCCCATAATCCTTATAAACAGAAGAATATCACCTATGAGTGTGGTATGCTGCCTTTAGGTGATGCCTGGGTACGCTTCAAACCGTCCTATTTTGTGACCGGTTTGATTTTTCTTTTATTTGATGTTGAAACCATGTTTCTGCTGCCGTGGGCGCTTTGCTTTACAGAGATGGGGCTGGCGGCTTTGCTGGAGATGTTTGTGTTTATCGGAATTTTAGCAGCAGGTTTGGTTTATGCCTGGAAGGAGGGCGCCTTGCAATGGCACTGAAAACTAATATTTTGTTTCCGCGTCGGGTTGGTATGCCGGAGGGCGACCCAGCCAATACGCATGATTTGCTGACGCCGGAGGAATTGGAAAGCCGCGGTATTTTGTTTACCAGTCTGGATAAACTTTTCCGCTGGGGTACGGGCTGGTCGCTCTGGCCGCTACAATTTGGTCTGGCCTGTTGCGCGATTGAGATGATTTGTACAACGCAGACACGTTTTGACATGTCGCGCTTTGGTTTTGAGGTTTTTCGCAACTCGCCCCGGCAGGCTGATGTTATGCTGGTGGCAGGCACAATAACGGAGAAAATGCGTCCATCGGTGGAACTGTTATATCACCAGATGCCGGAGCCCAAATGGGTTATTGCTATCGGCAGCTGCGCTATCAGCGGCGGTCCTTTTGTGGATTCCTATGCTGTGGTGGCTGGTGCGGATAAGGTTGTGCCGGTTGATGTTTATATTCCGGGCTGTCCGCCTCGACCGGAAGCGATTATAGACGGTATGCTGCAACTGAAAGCCAAGTTGCGGCACCCGGAAAGGCAGAAGGTGGTGCGTGATGTTAAATAAGCAGGAAGTTGCTGCGATGGTGCAGAAAAAGTTTCGTTTAATGGTGGAGCCGCTGCCGGATACCGACTGTGAGTATAAAGTTGATTTAATGACGCTGGTGCCGTTGTGTCAGGAGTTAAAAGCTGGCGGTTATGCTTTTCTGTCGGATATAACAGCGGTAGATTATCTGGAACAGGGTTATTTCCGTTTGTTATATCAGGTTTGCAATTACCAGAACGGCGATACGATTACGTTAAAAGTTGATGTTTCACGTGATGAGCCGCTGGTGGAGAGCGTTTGCCCGGTTTGGGCGGCTGCCAACTGGCTGGAACGCGAGGTTTACGATATGTTTGGTATTGTGTTTAAAAATCACCCTCGGCTGGAGCGTATTTTGCTTTGGGAGGGCTTTGAGGGCTGGCCGCTGCGCAAAGATTATGTGCATCAGCCCAATAAATATCAGGGCAGGAGGCAGCTGGATTGAACACTGAAACAAATAAGCAGGGCCGTTACAGCGAGGTTTATCAGCTGAATTTTGGCCCCCAACACCCCAGCACGCATGGTGTTTTGCATATGTTGGTGGAAATGGACGGTGAAACCTGTGTTGGCGTGGATACCAAAATCGGTTATCTGCACCGGGGTATGGAAAAGCTGATGGAATGCCGCACCTATTTGCAGGGGTTGCCTTATACTGACCGTTTGGATTATCTGGCTGGCGTTAATAATAACCTGCCTTATGTACTGGCGGTGGAAAAGCTGCTGGGTGTGGAGGTGCCGGCGAGAGCGAGTCTGTTGCGCATGCTGACCTGTGAGATTATGCGTTTGGCTTCTTATATGGTAGGCGTTGGCATTTATATTATGGATTTGGGCGCTGTTTCCGGCGTATTTTATCCCTTTCAGGAGCGTGAATATGCGCTGGATTGTATGTCAGCGTTGTGTGGCGCCCGTATGACGCAGAGTTATATTCGTTACGGCGGCGTGCAGGCAGATATTAATGAAGAATTTGACGCGGCTTATCAAAAGCTGGTTGCGGAAACGCCACGTTTTATTGAGATGTATCATAAGCTGGTCGATGAAAATGAAATTTTTCTGCGTCGTACCAAGGGGATTGGCGTAATCAGTGCAGAGGACGCAATGGACTATGCGCTGACCGGGCCGAACCTGCGCGCTTCTGGCGTGGATTATGATTTACGCCGCGATGCGCCGTATTGTCTGTATGACCGCTTTAAAATTGAAGTGCCGGTGTTGACGGCCGGCGATTGCCATGCTCGATATGTGCAGCGTATGCTGGAGGTTGAAAAGATTTTTCAGCTGATTAAGGAAATTTATGCGGCATTGAAAGAGGAACCGGTGGGCGAAATTATGGCGAAAATTCCCAAGGTCTTAAAGCCGGCAGCTGGCGAGGCCTATGCTCAGACGGAAAATCCCAAGGGTATTATGGGTTGTCTGGTGGCTTCAGAGGGCAAACTCAATCCGTTGCGTGTGCATTTTCGGCGGCCGTCATTCGACAATATTGCTATTTTTGAAAAAATTATGCCAGGGCATAAGGTGGCGGATTTGGTTTCCATTATTGCCAGCTTTGATATCGTTCTGGGCGAGATTGATGGCTAATATTGATAGCAAAGCTAAACAAATAAATTAAAATTTGAGGAAAATATCATGGAATTTATTAACAATATTTTTGTTAATATTGCCGGCCTGGTGCGCTGGGTCTTTAATTGGCTGTTAGGGTGGCTGGGGCTGCCGCTTGGGCTTACCGACGTTTTGATGACGGCGGTTTACTGGGTTGCTATTGTCGTTGTCTGTGTGCTTTGCGCTTTGTTTTATGTAATCTGGGAGCGCAAGCTGGCCGGTTATATTCAGCGGCGGCCGGGGCCGAACCGCCTGGGGCCGAACGGCTGGCTGCAAACGATTGGCGATGCAATCAAGCTGGTAATGAAAGAGGATATCGTGCCAGATAAGGCGGATAAGCCGGTGCATTTACTAGCGGCTTTGTTGGCTTTTGTACCGCCGATGCTGGCGTTGGCGGCTATTCCTTTCGGCGAGGGCATGGCGGCGCTGGATTTGAAACTGGGTGTGGTTTATGTTTTGGCTGTTACCACGCTGGCTTCTTTGCCTGTGTTGCTGGCCGGTTATGCTTCTAACAATAAATATTCGCTGATTGGTGGCATGCGCGTGGTTAATCAGGCTATCAGCTATGAAGTGCCACAGGCTTTTGCGCTTTTAAGCGTGATTATGGTGGCCGGAACTTTTAACCTGACAGAAATTGTTCATTTTCAGCAGCAGCATTTGTGGTTGGTATTTGTGCAGCCGCTGGCTTTTGTGGTTTACATCATTTCCGCTGTGGCGGAATGTAATCGGGCTCCGTTTGACCTGCCGGAGGGTGAGAGTGAGTTGACAGCCGGCGTTTTCACCGAATATTCAGGCATGCGTTATGCGCTGTTTTATCTGGCAGAATATTGTAATATGTTTGTGGCGGCCGGTTTGGCGACTACGTTGTTTTTGGGCGGTTTCAGCGGCCCGTTTCTGCCGGGTTGGCTCTGGTTTATCTTAAAAACATTTGTTATTATGTCTGTGTTTATCTGGGTGCGCTGGACGTTACCGCGTATCCGGGCTGACTATGTGCTTAGTTTTTGCTGGAAAATTCTGGTGCCATTAACATTGCTTAATATGTTGGTAACTGGTGTTGTGCTGTATTTAATATAGGGAGGCATTCACAAAATGTTTGGAAAGGGTATTCTCAAGGGCCTGGGGGTGACGGCCAAGGAGGCTGTAAGTCCGCGTTTGACGGAAAAATACCCCGAGGAAAAGCCGCAGTTGCCAACACGTTGGCGCGGCGGTATGTTCGCACTTAATCAGGAAGCCTGCATAAGCTGCGGACTTTGTGCCATGGCCTGTCCTAATAAGGTTATCCGGCAGAAATTTGAGAAAGACGAGAATAATAAAAAGTATTGCACCGAATTTGTGATGGAGCGGCAGTATTGTCTTTATTGTGGCCTTTGTGTGGAGGCTTGTCCCAAGAGTTGTCTACACCTGACGTTGGAGTTTGAAACGGCGGTTTATAATTCGGCTGATGTGCCACAGGATTTGCTGGCAAATAATAATATGGATAAACAGCTTTCCACGTATGGAGCCAAGCCGCCTTTGCCTAAGCCGGTACCACCGCGGCCGGCTGTATCGCCAGCGGCCGAAGCGTCTACGCCGGATTTGCCAAAAGGAGGGGAAAAGTGATGCAGATTTTACAAACTTTAACCTTTTGGGCGTTAGGCGGCCTGTTGTTGCTTTTTGCTCTGGGTACGTTGATTTTTCGTAATATGATACATGCTTTTTTATCCTTTATGGCGGCGCTGCTTTGTGTGGCCGGGATTTATTTCAGCTTGCAGGCTGATTATCTGGGCGGTGTACAGGTGATTGTTTATGCTGGTTCAGTGGCGATTTTGATTGTGTTGGCGTTGTTTTTGATTAACCGCAGCGCGGCGGATATGCGTCAGACCAATAAGTGGCGGCATAAATGGCTGACGAGTATTTTGGCGGCCATACTGGTGGGCGGCAGCCTGGCCGGGGCAATATTCTATACGCATTTCAGCGGTTGGCCGCTGGCTATGGAAACCGCCGAGATTACACCTCTGCCTTATACCGAGTTGGCGGACGGCCTGTTAAATCAATATGTAATTGCTTTTGAAACAGTGGCGGCGTTGCTGTTGGCGGCGTTGGTGGCGGCGATTGTGACTTCCAGCAAAATGGAGCCGGAGCCGTTGGAAGCCGGAGAAAAAACCGAGTAGGGGGCTGCGGAAATGCTTGAAACGATTGAAAGAATTTTTGACCGTGTGCTGTTGCCTTGTTTGGCGGCCGTTGGCGATTGGTTAAGCAATTTTGACCTGGCTGAAATGTTTCGGCAGGGCGTGTATTTTGCTTTTCATTTAAGCCTGACGCATTATCTGCTTTTGGCGGCCGCTCTTTTTACGATTGGCCTGCTTGGTGTGATGACGCGCCGTAATCTGATTGCTTTGATTATTTCTATTGAATTGATGCTTAATGCAGCTAATATTAATTTTGTGGCTTTCAGTCAATATCTTGGCCAAAGTTCCGGCAGTGTAATGGCTGTGCTGGTGTTGGCGCTGGCTGCGGCAGAAGTTGCGGTTGGGCTGGCGATTGGCCTGTATTTATATAGAAGAAACGGAACTATTGATGTTGAACAGTTCCATACGCTGCGTGGCTGATATGCCGGTTTGCGTAGGGATTTATGTATTTAGGGGTGAGGCGCATGAGAATGCAAGGAAAAAACTTAAAAAGATTGTTAGGGCCGTTGCTGCTTTTAAGTTTGTTGCTTGGCCTGACGGCCTGCACTGAGCCGGAACCGGGCAAGGACGCGGTTTTGGTGGTGGAGCAGAATGTGAACAAGGAAAACGGTCTGCGGTATGTTACCAATACCATGACCTGGGAGCAGGGCAAGCTGGTTTCCATGCGTTTTGCGCAGACGTATGATACACAGGACCATGCCGCCACAGCCTATTTAATAAGAGAAAAGGAATTGGGCGATTTTGGCCAGCTGAGTTTGGAGGATACAACATTAAGCTATAATATCAGCATTGAACCATGGGAAACCAAAACCTATGCGGAGATGCTGGAGGCTATGCAGGAAGATAAGGATTGGCAGGTGGTGGAGGATTTATCCGGAGAGATAGAACCAGAGCCGGAGGCCGACCACCTTATTCAGGATAACACGGAGAATGTGAAGAATTAAGTATAAACAAATGGGAGAAATAAGATGCTGGGTTATTTTTGGTTAATACCATTGCCGGTTTTGGTCACATTGCTGTTAACGCTGCTTTTTGGCAAACAGCTGGGACTGAAATCTGCCTGGCTGGGTATGTGCGGCACGGTGCTTTCATTTTGCCTGGCGCTGGCCTGTGCGCCGGCGGTTTTTACAGGGGAGTCTGCCAGTTTGTCGTTCACCTGGTTTGATAATTTGCAATTTGGTTTTCTGCTTGATAAGCTATCGCTGATTTTACTGTTACTGGTGGCTTTTCTGGCAACTCTGATTTTGCTTTATGCCTATGGTTATATGGAGCATGAAAGTGGTTTGCTGCGCTTTTTTGCGGAGGTGCAGTTGTTCGTCTTTTCCATGCTTTTGGTGGTATTGGCCGATAACCTGCTGCAAGCCTTTATCTTTTGGGAGATTATGGGGCTTTGCTCATATTTGCTGATTGGTTTCTGGTTCTTTAAACCCAGCGCAGCGGCTGCGGCCAAAAAGGCCTTTCTGGTAACGCGTGTCGGCGATGTGGTAATGTTGGTTGGCATTATTCTGCTGTTTGATATGTTTGGCAGTGTGGAATACAGTGTCATGTTGAGCCAGGCGGCGGCCGGTAATTATGATGAATTTTGGCTGACGATTGCCACGCTTTGTATTTTTGGCGGTGTGATTGGCAAATCAGCCCAGTTTCCGTTACATGTCTGGCTGCCAGACGCTATGGAAGGTCCCACGCCGGTTTCTGCTTTAATTCATGCGGCCACCATGGTTAAGGCCGGCATTTATCTGTGCGCACGGCTTTTCCCACTGTTTGCTTTAACACCCAACACTGCGGATTTTATGCTGATTATCGGTACGGTTACCGCACTTGGTACGGCTTTGATGGCGGTGGTTAACCGTGATTTTAAGCGTATTCTGGCATTTTCTACCCTGAGCCAACTGGGCTTTATGGTGGTGTCGTTGGGTGCGTTGAACTATGTGGCTGCCATTTTGCATCTGATTAATCATGCTTTCTTTAAGGCGTTGCTGTTCATGGGCGCTGGTTCGGCTATTCATGGCACCGGTACCAATGATATTTATGAGATGGGCGGTTTGCTCAAATATCAGAAAGTAACTGGTCTGACTATCCTTTGCGCTACGGTATCCATTGCCGGCCTGCCGCCTTTTGCCGGTTTTTGGAGCAAGGACGAAATTTTGCTGGCTGCATATTTGGCTGCGCCGCCAGTTTTCTGGCTGTTGGCCCTGACCAGCTTGTTGACGGCATTTTATATGTTCCGTTTGTTCTTTGTTGTTTTCTGTGGCCCAAAGCGTGGCGATTATCATGGTCATGAAAGCAGTGTGCCGATGATTGCACCGCTGGTGGTGCTGTCATTCTTTGCGCTGGGTAGTGGCGCTTTGACGCAGACGATAACCGTACTTTTGACGGGGCATACGCACAGTGCGTCCACGCACTTGCCAATGATAGTTTCCATATTTGCGGTGATAATCGGCATTGGCCTTTCGGCGGCGGTTTATTTATTCAATATTTTCTCGGCAGATAAGGCTGCCAAAGCTGCCGCGCCGTTGCATAAGCTGCTTCTGAACCGTTATTATATAGACCGGCTTTATGAAAAAATTTCTTACTGGTTTGCTGTGCGCTTTGCGGAGTTGGCCGATGTGATTGATAAATATGTAATTGACGGGTTGGTGAATTTGGTGGCCAGGGTTAACCTGGGACTGGCAACTTTCTGCCGTTGGTTTGATTATTGTGTGGTCGATGGCCTGATACGCGGATTTTGCTTTGTAGTCAGCGGCTTCGGCGGTTATATGCGGCGTTATGCCTCCGGCGGTTTGCAGGGCTATTTGGCGCTGGTGCTGGTCGGTGTGTTTGTGTTGCTGCTGGTGGCGATTGGGGGTGTGAGCCTGTTATGAGTTTTGATTTGCTGAACATTCTGCTGTTTCTGCCCCTGCTTGGTGCGGCCGTGGTTTTTGTCGGCGGTACGCTGAATAAACAACCAGCCTTTATTAAGGGTTTGGCGCTGGCTGTTTCACTGCTGCCATTAGCGGTTAATCTTTATATGTTGTCTTTGTATGATTGGCAGTTGCCGTCTGGCAACTATCAATTCTTCGGCTCAGTGAATTGGATTGCCAGTTTGGGCATTACCTATACAGTCGGTCTGGACGGTCTTAGTATGCCGCTGGTTTTTCTGACCAGTCTGCTGACGCCGTTGGTGGTATTGCTTTCCTATGATGAGCATAAGGATTTGCGTACCTTTTTCACGCTGCTGTTGTTACTGGAATGTGGTTTGATTGGCGTTTTTGTTGCACTGGATTTTTTCCTGTTCTATTTGTTCTGGGAACTGGTTTTAATCCCTATGTATTTTCTGATTTTAGGCTGGGGCGGTCCCCGGCGGCGTTATGCGGCAATTAAATTCTTCATATATACACATGTCGCATCTTTGGTGATGTTAGTGGGTATTTTTGCCATTGTCATTTGGAATTTCCAGCAGACTGGCATTTTTACCTTTGATTTTGTGGCTATAAGTGAAATACCGCGTTTTAGTGGGGTTAGCCTGCCGCTCAGTTTGCAATATCTGATTTTCCCGGCCTTATTCTTTGGTTTTGCGGTGAAAATACCGACTGTGCCGTTTCATACCTGGCTGCCGGACGCACACGTGGAAGCGCCGACGGGCGGTTCCGTTTTCCTGGCGGCTGTGATGTTGAAAATGGGCGGTTATGGCTTGGTGCGCTTTGCTTTTGGTTTGATGCCGGAGGCGGCGGTGCATTATGCGTTGCCTATGGCGGTGCTTGGTATTATCAGTATGCTGTGGGGCGCGGTTTTGGCGCTGGCGCAGGACGATTTAAAGAAGATGATTGCTTATTCTTCGGTAAGCCATATGGGTTTGTTGCTTTTTGGCATGGCGATGTTGCAGGAGAGGGCATTTAATGGTGCGGTTCTGCAAATGTTTGCGCATGGGCTGATTTCCGCCATGCTGTTTATGGTTTGCGGTATTTTGCAGCATAGTGTCGGCACGCGGCGAATTGGTGATTTGGGCGGTGTGGCTTCCGTGTTGCCGCGGCTTTCAGCGATTACGGTATTCACTTTCTTTGCTTCGGTTGGTCTGCCCGGACTGCTTGGTTTTATTCCGGAGTTGCAGGTTTTCCTGGGCGCTTTCAGTGTTAACAAGCTGTTGACAGTAATTGCCATGCTTTCCATGATTGTAACGGCGGCTTATTACCTCTGGGCGTTGGAGAGGGCATATTTTGGCCAGCCCTCCGCGGATTTGCAGGAGAAAAAACCGCATGATTTGCAGTGGTTTCAGACAGTGCCGCTGCTGGTTTTGGGCGTATTGGTTTTGGTGCTTGGCGTTTGGCCGGCACCGATTACGGATATGGTGGCGCAGGGCACCGGTTATATTATCGACTTGCTGGGAGGTGTGAGATAAATGAATTCACTGACTCTCGAACAGTTGATTATGCTTTTGCCGGAATTGCTGCTGCTGGTGCTGGCAGTGATAATTATGCTGCTGCCCGAGCGTGCGCGGACTATGGCCTGGTTGGTTGCGGCCGGCGGTCTGGCGGCGGATTTGTTAATGTGTTTATCCCTTTGGGGCGTAAATGATTATATCATGGGCGGCGCTTATGCGGTTAATAATTTTGCCGTACTGGTTAAGGTGATGCTGCTGGGTCTGGCCATGTTGAATGTTATCGGCTCACATGATTTTACGGCCAGAGTTTATCGAGCCAGAGAGTATTATGCGCTGCTGTTAATGGCGATGCTTGGTTTGCTGATTATTCCTAGTTCCATGGATTTTATCACATTGGTGGTGGCGTTTGAACTGGTGAGTATTACCACATATGTGCTGCCGCTGGCAGAGTTGAATAATCCGCAGGGTGGCGAGGCTGCGCTGAAATATTTTATCAGCGGCGCCTTTGCTTCAGCTTTGATTTTGTATGGTCTTTCCTTATTATATGGTTTTACCGGCACGATGAATTTGCAGAACTGTGCGCAGGCGATGGCCATATTGGGAGCGCACCCATTGCTGCTTGTGGCTTTGGTGTTGCTGCTGGCCGGTTTTGGCTATAAAATGGCGCTGGTGCCGTTTCACTGGTGGGCGGCGGATACCTACACCGGTTCTCCCTCGCCAACCACTGGTTTTTTGTCTGGCGTAACGCAGAAGGGTGCTTTTGTGGTGGCGCTAAAAATTATCGTGGTTTACTCGGCGGTGTTTGCGCCGCTGGCTGCATTGCTGTTGGGTGTTTTGTGTGCCGTTACCATGACGGTTGGTAATGTTCTGGCCTTAAAGCAGAAAGATGTTAAGCGCATGATTGCTTATTCCAGTGTGGCGCATGCCGGTAATATTGGCGTTGGTTTTGCAGTTGGCGGCACTGCCATTGTGGGTTCTTTCGTGCATATTCTGGCGCATGCGTTGATGGCGATTGCCTGCTTCTTTGCGCTGCAAATTGTTTTTGAGCGCAAAGGTGGTACCATGATGCAGCACTTCCGCGGTTTGGGCAAGCAAATGCCGGGGTTGGCTGCTGCTCTGATGCTGTTGCTGTTATCATTCGGCGGTGTGCCGCCATTGCTGGGTTTCTGGGGTAAAATGCTGATGGTGGTGCCGGCTGTTGGTCTGGGCGGCTGGTATCTGGTGCTGGCGCTGATTTTGGTACTGAACAGCGCGCTTTCGCTGGTATATTATGCAGCCGTAATTCGGGAGATGTATATGCGCCCGGCGGAAATTGAGTTGTTGCCGCCGGCTGCGGATAAAGTTAAGCCCAGCGGACGTTCTTATCAGCTGGCATTGTGGTTGTCTGTGGCCTTGTTGCTTGCCTTTGGTCTGTTGCCTAACTGGTTGACAGAAATTTGCAGCAGCGCATTGTTTAATAGTATGTTGCCCTGGTAAAATAGGCGAAAGAGAGGTGGCTATAAATTGAGTATTATCACGATTTTGCTTGCTTTACCATTAGTTGGCGCGCTGCTGTTGTTGCTTTTGCGCAGTCAGCCGCAGCTGTCTAAATATGTGGCAATAATCTGCACTGGGGCAGTTTTTATCGGCAGTTTGGTGATGCTGTCCGGTTATGAAGCTGCTGCTGACGGTTATCAGTTTTTGCAGGAAACAAATTGGTTCCCGGCTTTTGGCGTTTCCTTTGCGTTGGGCTTGGATAGTCTTTCCCTGCCGCTGTTTATGCTGACAACCCTGCTTTGTTTTCTGGTGGTTGTTTATTCCTGGGACGTTACAGAACGCGCGCCGTTTTATTACGGCCTTTTGCTGGTGCTGGAAACTGGTGTTTTGGGTGTTTTTTCGGCCTTGGATTTTTTCCTGTTTTATATTTTCTGGGAAGTTGTGCTTATTCCGATGTTTTTCCTGATTGGTATTTGGGGCGGAGAACGCCGTAGCTATGCTTCCATGAAGTTCCTGATTTATACGCATGTGGCCTCGCTGGTTATGCTGCTGGCGATTGGCGCAATGTTCTTCAAAGCGGCGGACGTTTTGGGTTATTATACATTTTCTATTCCGGAGATTACGAAGGTTGGCTTTGATTTGAACTTTGAACTGTTGGTTTTTCCGGCTTTGTTGTTTGCGTTCTGCGTTAAGCTGCCGGTGGTGCCGGTGCATACCTGGCTGCCGGACGCGCACGTGGAAGCGCCCACGGCGGCTTCGGTGCTGCTGGCCGGTGTGTTGTTGAAGATGGGCGGCTACGGTTTAATACGTGTGGCCTATATGCTCTGTCCCACGGCGGCTCGGCAATATACCTGGCTGGTGGTGCTTCTGGCGCTGTTAAGCATTGTTTATGGTGCGTTTGTAGCCTTTAAGCAGGACGATTTGAAAAAGTTGATTGCTTATTCCTCAATCAGCCATATGGGTTTTGTGCTGATTGGTATTGCTACTTTTGATGAAATAGGCATTATGGGCGCAGTTTTTCAGATGGTGGCGCATGGTCTGATTTCCGCCATGCTGTTTATGGGCTGTGGTGTTATTCAGCACCATGCCGGCACGCGTTTAATCAGTCGGCTGGGCGGTCTTTATAGCAAGATGCCGACCGCAATGACAATGCTGATTTTAGCTTTCTTTGCCTCAATGGGTATTCCCGGTTTTATGGGTTTTTTCGCCGAATTTTCAGTAATGCTGGGTGTTTTCCGCTCATTTGGCTTGGTGGTGCTGCTGGTAGCGTTGGGCGCTGTTCTGGCCGTGGGTTATTATCTGTGGGCTTTTCAGCGTGTGGCTTATGGCAGTTTGCCGGCGGAACTGGCTGGGTGCAAGGATATTCACTGGTATGAAATGCTGCCCATGTTGGTGCTTTTAGTGCTGACGATTTATTTTGGTTTGCAGCCAGACATTTTGGTGGAATATATGGACAACTCGGTAGAGAGCCTGACAGGCCTGTTGTATTGGGATATGGAGGCTTAAAGCTATAAGGAAAGGCTGGTATAATGGGCGGACTTTTCAGGCCAGTGGCCTATTTTGACAAGCTGGAATTGCTGGAGCCGGAGGTTTTGTTGGTTAAGGGCTACCGCTGGTTGTTGCTTGATGTGGATAATACGATTACTACCTGGAATAATAGACATTTGACGCCAGCGGTGAAGCAGTGGTTTGCGGCGGTATCGGCCGCTGGTCTGCATGCCTGTTTGCTTTCTAATAATTCGGCGGAGCGCTTGCAGTGTTTGGCGGAAAGTTTGGGGATTGATTTTTGCGCTAAAGCGCGCAAACCATTGCCGCACGGTTATTGGCGCGCTGTTAAACAGATGGGTGCGAAGCCATCGGCCACTCTGATGATTGGCGACCAGTTACTGACAGACATCATGGGCGCTGGGCTGGCCGGTTTGGATTCTGTACTGCTTAAGCCTATTTCTCTGGCGCAGGAGTTTCGCTGGACGTATGTTAACCGGCGGATTGAAAAGCTGTTTATAAAAGGCGTGTTGGCGCGCACGCCACATAATCATTTTTAGAATTTGTAATATCGGCATCTTATTTTGTGGTGTCGATATTAATATTTTAGTGCTAGTATATTTTGCCATTGCCAAGCATATCTTTTAGCAGGATAAGGAGGCATTTGGGCTATGGCAAACCGGGATTTATTCAGAGGAATGGATACATATGAAAACCAGCGGCGTGATAATGCAGGCAGCCCTTTTTGGCAGGCCTGGGGACGGAGGCTTATCGCCCAGGCTGCTGCGGCTTTGCTTTTGTTTTGCGGCGTGGTTTATCTTTATGAGCAGGAGAGCGCATTGGGCGATGGTGTGCGTTATGTTGTGGCGTTGGCCACCACGAATGAGCAGCAAATTATGGCAGTAAACAGTTTTGCGGATATTTGGCAGGATTTGTTACATAAAGCCGGGGACGAGGACGGTGAAAATCCTGACGCACAAGAGCCGAATGATAATCCAGAGGAGCAGACGGAAACACTCCCTGGTCAGGTGGCGGCGGTGGATTATCAGCCAAACGCAGACTATTTGCAGGCGGCGCCTGGCAATGCGGCAGGTAATTTGGTGATGATTTTGCCGGCCAGCGGTTTAATGCAGAGTGCTTTTGGCGATATTGACGAGCAGGGTTTAAGTGTTGACGGCTTGAAAATATTTTGTCAAAATCAGCAGGAGGTTAAAGCGGCCGCCATTGGCGAGGTTATCGAGGTTGTTAGTGGGGAAAAGGTGGTGCTGCGCCATCGGGACGGGGTTCTCAGTTATTATCAGGGAGCGATTGAGCCGGCGGTGCAGGTGGGTGAAACTTTGCGTCAGGGCCAACTCTTGGGGCGGATTACGGAAAGCACATTGTTTTTTCAGGTGCTGCGTGATGAGCAGCCGCTTGACCCCTTTCTGTTTGTGAAAGGGCCGGAATGAGTGCGGAAATGAATGGCGGCTTAATTCTGGCGCTGTTGACAGCCTGGTTGCTGCATGAGTTGGGGCATTGGCTGGCGCTGCATAGCTTGGGCATGGCTGGGCGGTTGCATAATCGCTGGTTTTTAGGGGTGGCGTTGGAGGTGCCGCTGGCCTGTCAGGGTTGGCGAGAAAGCTATGTGGCTGTGGCCGGACCGTTAGCTAATCTGCTTTTGGCCGTTTTAGCCTGGCGCTTGGATTGTTCGTCGCTGTTGGGTGCAAATTTTGTGTTGGGTGCGGTAAATTTACTGCCGTTTTTGCCTTTAGACGGTGGCAAGGTCTTGCGTGGTCTGGCTGGCAGTGTTTTTGACTGGCTGGCGGTTTCTCGTTTTCTGTTGTTTTGGGGTAAGGCGGCGGCGTTGGCTTTTGCTGGTGTTATATATTATTTTGGGCTGCATCGCTGGTTGCTGCTGTTGGCGGTTTGGCTGTATCTTGTGGCCTGGCGAGAGGAGCGCAATCTGCCGTATCTGCACATGCTGCATTTATTAGAATTGGCGCATACGAAGCCGGGAAATTCTGATAAATACAAATAAAAAGCTATATTCTAAAAGGAAATACCAAAAATTTGCCGAAATAAATATAGTTAATTTATTTTGGGGAGTCGATTTAATTGTATAAAACGGCAAAAAGCTGGGCGGCAGAGGTGGAAAGCCAACTGTTGCCTTATGTGGACAAGCCGGCTCAGTATCTGGGCGGTGAATATAATACTGTTGAGAAGGATTGGCGGCAGGCCGCGGCTACGATGGCACTGCTTTTTCCTGATTTATATGAAATTGGCATGTCGCATTTGGGTATGCGCATTTTGTATGAGGTGGTAAATAAGCGGCCGGAATATTTGCTGGAACGTGTTTTTGCGCCGGCGACGGATATGGAAAAGCTGATGCGAGAGAACCATATTCCATTGTTTAGCTGGGACAATTATCATGCTGTACGTGATTTTGATATTGTGGGGGTAACTCTGCAATATGAGATGAGTTTCAGCAATATATTGAATATGCTGGATTTGGCCGGTTTGCCGCTGTTGGTGGCGGATAGGGCAGGCGATGGCTGGCAATGGCCGTTGGTGGTGGCCGGCGGCCCCTGTGCTTATAATCCGGAGCCGTTGGCTGATTTCTTTGATTTGTTTATTATCGGCGAGGGTGAAGATGTGGAGCCGGAACTTCTGGATTTGTATACGGAATGTCGGCGCACTGGTTTAAGCCGTGAGCAGTTTTTGCACCGGGCGGCTGCTTTGCAGGGGATTTATGTGCCGCAGCTTTATCAGCCGATTTATACGGAAGACGGACGCTTAAAGGCTATGCAGGTTGGGTCGGACGCACCGGCGCGCGTGCAAAAGCGTTTGGTGCAGGATATGAATACGGCGCTTTTTCCGGAGTGTCAGATTGTGCCTTTTGCGCAGATTGTGCATGACCGTGCGGTTATTGAGGTTATGCGCGGCTGTAATCGTGGTTGTCGCTTTTGTCAGGCCGGGATTATTTATCGCCCGGTTCGTGAAAAATCGCCGGAGGTTTTGCGCGCCCAGGCTGCTAAGGCTTTGGCGGCAACCGGTTATGATGAATTGGGTATGATTAGTCTTTCCACGGCGGATTATTCCTGCGTCAGCCCATTAATTGACCAGCTTCTGGCGGATTACAGCGCGGACGGTGTAAGCGTATCATTGCCCAGTTTGCGTGTGGACGCGGTTTCGGTTGGTTTGGCGAATAAGCTGCAAACTGTACGCAAGGGTGGTCTGACGTTGGCGCCGGAGGCCGGGACGCAGCGCCTGCGCGATATTATCAATAAAGGTGTTAATGAAGAAGATATTTTTGCGGCGGTGCAGGCAGCTTTGGCGGCTGGCTGGAATACTATCAAACTTTATTTTATGGCCGGTTTGCCATATGAAACTGATGATGATTTGCGCGGCATTGCTCAGCTGGCGCGGCAGATTTTGGCATTGGGGCGTTCTCGCGCTTCTGCTGCGGATATGGACGCCAAACCGCGACGGCCTTTGAATATCACGGTTAGCGTGGCCTTTTTTGTTCCCAAGGCGCATACGCCTTTTCAGTGGTTTGGCCAGAACAGTCGAACGGAATTACAGCGCAAGCGAGAATTGTTGTTTGCTGAATTTAAACATATTCGCGGTGCACGCTTAAATTGTCATGATATCGAGTTAAGTTTTTTGGAGGGTGTGTTCAGCCGTGGCGACCGCCGTTTGGGGCAGGTTCTGTTGGCTGCACATAAGCTTGGTTGCAAGTTTGATAGCTGGCATGAGCATTTTGCTTATGATAAATGGTTGCAAGCTTTTGACAAGGCTGGCATTGACCCGGCTGAATATGCTGAGCGCCAGTTTGCGCAGGAGGATTGTTTGCCTTGGGAGCATATCGACTGTGGGGTCAGTAAAAAATGGCTATGGCAGGAGTGGGAGAAAGCGGCCAGAGCGGAAAAAACGCTGGATTGTCGGCAGGGGCCATGTAACGGTTGCGGAATATGCCCGGCACTGGGCTGTGAAAACCGCTACTGTGAAAGCGAGGTGGCGGAATGACCATACGTTTTGTTTATCAAGTGGACGGCGTGTTAAAATTTCTTTCTCATTTGGATTTGCTGAAGCTGTTTAACCGCGCCTTGCTGCGAGCCGGTTTGCCTGTGGCCTATTCTGAGGGCTTTAATCCACACCCCAAAATCAGTTTTGGGCCTCCGCGCGGCGTTGGCCAGGAGGGTCGGCGAGAACTGGGGGATTTGCAGCTGAAAGAGCCGTTGCAGCCAGAGGTGGTTATGCAGCGTTTGAATTTGGCCTTGCCGAAAAATTTACGTGTTGTGGCTGCCAAAGAAATAGCTGATGATGCGCTGGCATTGATGGCGGAAATTAATCTGGCGGTTTACGAAGCAGAATTTATCCTGGCTCCGGCCTCACTGGCGGCGGTTAAGGATAAGGCGGCGACATTTTGGGCAGCGGATAGAGTGGAAATTTTGCGTAAACGTCCTAAAAAGCGTGATAAAATGATTGATTTGCGCGCTGGGGTGCAGTGTCTGGAATGGCAAGACAATATTTTGCGTCTGGAAATTCCTTTTGCTGAAACTGGCAGTGTGAAACCGGCCGAGGTTTTGCAGTATTTGCTGCCGTCGGATTGTGGTGCGGCTTATCGTTTGGCGCGCGTTGGTTTCTTTGTGCAGTCGGCCGATAACCAGCGGCGAGAGCCTTGAAAAAAGTTCGGCCTGAAAATGCCTGAACTGAAATCTGTATCTGATATTGCTGATATGAAGGGTTAATTTATGGAAAAAAATATAATTGTCAAGCAGGACGAATTTGAAACAATGGTGGCGCTGTTAGATGATGATGTTCTGACCGAGGTTTTTTTTGAGCGAGAGCATGACCGCAGCGTTGTGGGCAATGTTTATAAGGCTCGGGTGGATAATGTTCTGCCGGGTATGCAGGCGGCTTTTGTGAATTTTGGCGCGGAACGCAACGGTTTTTTACACCTGCGTGATACGTTGGCGCCGCGTCTGGACGCTGAGGGTCAACTTTTGGAGCCGGAAATGAGCATTGATAAAGTTTTGCGGCCAGGGCAGGAAGTTATGGTGCAGGTGGTTAAAGAAGCCACGGGCAATAAAGGCGCCAGACTAACCATGAACCCAAGTTTTCCGGGGCGTTTTCTGGTGCTGTTGCCTAACAATGGCAGTGTGACCATTAGCCGCCGGATTGAAGATGAGGCAGAGCGTCAGCGCCTTTTGGCGCAGGTGCGCCAGCTTTTGCCCACAGGCATGGGTGCGATTATCCGTACGGCGGCTTTGGCGGCCAGCTCGGAGGATTTGGCGCATGATGTGCGCACATTGTTGAAAACATGGAAGTGGTTGCTTGGCAAAAGCGCCGGCGCGTCAGCCGTATCTTTGCTTTATCAGGATTCTGGTCTGTTGGAGCGCATGGTGCGCGATATATTTTACAGCGATATTGCACATATTTATGTCAATAATCCGCAAACGGCCGCTCATCTGGCCGAATTAGCGGCCTGTACAGCGCCGGATTGTGTGCCTAAGATTGAGCAGCCGCAAACCGATATTATGGCAGTATATAATATGTCTGTTCAGCTGCGTCAGGCGCTGGCGGATAAGGTTTGGCTGAAATGCGGTGGATATCTGGTTATTCAGCATATGGAGGCCTTTACGATTGTCGATGTTAATACCGGCAAATATGTGGGCGGCTCCAATCAAAGTTTTGCCGACGTGGTGCTGCGCACTAACATAGAGGCGGCCAGAGAGGTGGCTCGTCAAATGCAGCTGCGCAATCTGGGCGGTATTATCATTGTTGATTTTATTGATATGAAAGAGGACGAAGACCGTAATAGCGTTTTGCAGGCTTTGAACGAGGAACTGCAAAAGCATCGTATAAAAACCAATGTGCTGGGTTTTACGCAGCTTGGGCTTTTGGAGATGACGCGTAAAAAGAACGGGTACAGCTTGCAGGAACTTTTTGAACGCCCCTGTCCATTTTGTGGCGGCAAGGGCAGTGTGGTTTCTGAGAACAGTGTTTTTATTGATATTTTGGCTCATCTGGCTAATATGGCCGAAAGTTCCGAGCAGCCAGCCATTTATATTGAAACAAATCCAATTGTTTCTTCTTATATTATTGGGCCGGCCGGAGAGAATAAGTTATTGCTTGAGAAACGCTTTGGCAAAAAACTTTGTATTAAAGGTAATCCGGAGTTGAAAATGGCGGATTTTGTGGTGCGGCCGTTTGTGGGCGATGTGGCCTGTCTGGATAAGGCTCCCTTTGCTGTTGGTGAGGTTATCGACTGCTTTTTATGTGAGCGGCATAATGCCAATAAAAATGATGCAATTTGTCGGGTAAATGGTTATGTGATTTTGGTGCAAAATGGAGCGCATCTGGTGGGGCAGAAGTGTCTGCTGCGAATTACAGAAGTTCAGCAAACCTATGCTTGTGCTGAATTATGCACGCCGGATTTGGTTTAAGAGCGTTTTTACTTTTAGGAGGTAAGAGATATGCAGATTGACAGCCCGGAAACTCTGGCGGTAAAGCTTCAGGAAATGCGTGCGGCGCAACATATTTTTGCATCGTTTACGCAGGAGCAGGTTGATAAAATCTTTTTTGCGGCGGCCATGGCGGCTAACCGTCAGCGTATTCCGCTGGCCAAGCTGGCGGCAGCAGAAACCGGTATGGGTATTGTGGAAGATAAAATCTTGAAAAATCATTATGCTGCGGAATATGTTTACAATGCCTATAAGGATATGAAAACCTGCGGTGTAATTGAAGAAGACAGAGCCTATGGTTTTAAGAAGATAGCCGAGCCAGTTGGCTTGGTGGCGGCTGTTATACCAACCACAAACCCAACTTCTACCGCTATTTTTAAGGCGTTATTGGCGCTGAAAACGCGTAACGCTATTATCTTTTCACCACACCCACGCGCCAAGGAAAGTACTATTGCCGCGGCCCGGGTTATGCGTGATGCGGCGGTGCAGGCTGGGGCGCCGCGGAATGTTATCTGCTGGATTAATGAGCCCAGTCTGGATTTAACCAATCTGGTTATGCGTGAAGCAGATTTAATTCTGGCCACTGGCGGTCCGGGTATGGTCAGGGCGGCATATTCTTCCGGTAAGCCGGCGGTGGGCGTTGGCCCCGGCAATGTACCGGCGGTGATTGATGAAACTGCTGACATTAAGATGGCCGTAAGTTCCATTGTTCATTCCAAAAGCTTTGATAATGGCGTTATCTGCGCCAGTGAGCAATCGGTTACGGTTTTGGACTCAATTTATGAGGAAGTGCGGCAGGAGTTTGCGGCGCGTGGCTGTTATTTTTTGCAGGGTGAGGAGTTGGATAAGCTACGCCGTTTAATTTTGATTGATGGTGAAGTTAATCCGCAGTTGGCCGGTCAATCGGCGGTGAAAATTGCCGCCATGGCTGGGGTGACTGTTCCGCCAGCCACTAAGGTTTTGATTGGCGAGGTGGAAAGTGTGGAACCAGACGAGCCTTTTGCGCATGAAAAGCTTTCGCCTGTTTTGGCAATGTATCATGCGGCGGATTTTGCAGCGGCAGTTGTTAAAGCGGAGCGGCTGGTGGAAAACGGTGGTTTGGGGCATACGGCTGCTTTGTATGTTGGCCCTGGAGAGCAGCAAAAACTGGAGCATTTTACTAATGTTATGCAGACGGGGCGCGTTTTGGTAAACACGCCATCTAGCCATGGCGGTATTGGCGATTTATATAACTTCCGTTTGCGTCCCTCTTTAACTCTGGGCTGTGGAACCTGGGGCAATAATGCTGTGAGCGAAAATGTCAGCCCGATGCATTTGCTGAATATCAAATCGGTTGCTGAGAGGAGAGAGAACATGCTTTGGTTCCGCACACCACAAAAGGTTTATTTTAAGCAGGGCTGCATGCCGGTGGCTTTAGATGAATTGCGCACAGTTATGGATAAGAAAAGAGCCTTTATTGTTACGGATACTTATTTGTATCATAACGGTTATACGCGGCCGGTTACGGAAAAGCTTGACCAGCTGGGCATTATCAACACGGTTTTTGCCAATGTTCAGCCAGACCCAACTTTGGCTAATGCCGAGGAGGGCGCTAAAGTGATGAACGATTTTCAGCCCGATGTGGTAATTGCGTTGGGCGGCGGTTCTGCCATGGACGCGGCTAAAATTATGTGGGTGCTTTATGAACACCCGGAAGTTGATTTTCAGGATTTGGCAATGCGTTTCATGGATATTCGCAAGCGCGTTTATACTTTTCCCAAAATGGGTGAGAAGGCCTATTTTATTGCTATTCCCACAACTTCTGGCACGGGCAGCGAGGTTACGCCTTTTGCGGTTATTACCGAGCAGAACAGCGGCGTTAAGTATCCGCTGGCTGATTATGAGCTTTTGCCGAATATGGCGATTGTTGACGTTGATAATATGATGACTCAAACGCCTGGTCTGACCAGCGCCGGCGGTTTGGACGCGCTTACTCATGCGCTGGAGGCTTATGCTTCGATGATGGCCACAGATTACACTGATGGTTTGGCGCTGCGCGCCATGCGCAATATTTTTGAGTATCTGCCGGCTGCTTATAATGATGGTAATAATCTGTTGGCGCGGCAGAAAATGGCGGACGCTTCCTGTATGGCCGGTATGGCATTTGCCAATGCTTTTTTGGGTGTTTGCCATTCCATGGCGCATAAGTTGGGTGCTTTTCATCATTTACCGCATGGTGTGGCGAATGCCTTGCTGATTTCTCTGGTGGTGAAATACAACAGTGAGGAATGTCCGCCCAAGATGGGCACTTTTTCCCAGTATACTTATCCGCATGCATTGGCGCGATATGCAGAGTGCGCGCGTTTCTGTGGTATCAATGCTGAAAATGATGAGATGGCGGTGGAAAAGCTAATTGCTAAAATTGAGGAATTGAAAAGGGCAGTGGGCATTAAAGCAACTATCAGAGAATATGGTGTTGAGGAAAAATATTTTCTGGATACGCTTGATGAAATGGTGGAGCAGGCCTTTGATGACCAATGTACGGGTACAAATCCGCGTTATCCGCTGTTTAGTGAGATTAAGGAAATGTATTTGCAGGCCTATTATGGTTCTTCGGCACGATGATTTTGGTCAAAATAAATATCCCCCGGCTTGGCTGGGGGATATTTATTTCTTAGTAAGCAGTTTTTAAGATTAGCCATGCAAAACTTTATCCAGTGTTTGCAAAACATCATCTGGGTTCAGGGGCTTGGCGATAAAAGCTTTGGCTCCAATCGCATCAGCTTCTTTGTAGGTATCCGCATATGCCAATGATGAAAGCATGATGATTTTGGCTTCTGGATGTTCATTTTTCAATATTCTGGCTGTTTCCAGGCCGTCCATACCCGGCATGATAATATCCATTGTTACCAAATCCGGGCGGACTGTGGCATATTTTTCCAATGCTTCTTCACCGGAACTGCAATATTCTGCTATCTCATAGCTACTTTCTGCCAATAGCTGCTTCATTTGTATATACACAACTCTAGAATCATCTACCAGCATGATTCTTTTTCTCATAAAATATCATTCCTTATCTTCTGATTGATTTAGGTAGCTGTCACCTAACAGCCAGATTGTGGGTTAATTGGACTGATTCATTTTTATCGCTGGCGTAGTTTAGTGTAATCTGTTCCTGCATACTTTCCGGTTGATAAAACCCAGTATGAAAAGACGGTACATCAAAACGCGAAGCTATCATTGTGGCTTGAAACAAGCCGGCTGCAATGTGTCCGCAAATAACATTAAAATATTCTTTAACAAAATCTTCAATATCCTGTTGCTGAATTTCTTCCTGCTGCATCATGTATTGAGTGAGCCTGGTAAAAAGCGCTAAATCAGCACACATTGAAAGCCCAAATTGAAAACCACTGTGAAAATCTGCATGTACGGTACACGTTTTTTCGCCAGGTGTTATAACAGCCTGATACAATCTTATGCCGGCTACCTTTTCGGTTACTTCCTGTGTAATTTTATCTAATACTTCCTGCAGTTTTGCTTGAGAGATTGTCGTTGTCATGGGTATCCCTCTTTTCTGATTAAAAATATAAACTGCCTACATCAAACATATTTCATTGGCAATCAGTCTGGCATTACACATATGTGTTTCATGTGCTAAACGCATGCTGACGCCTTTGATGTTAATTTGGGTGCCAGGATAGGCCACGCCGCAAACCAATTTGCCTTTGGGCTGTTCAGCCGTATTTTCTTCCTGAAGCATCTCTTTTTCTTTGTCCAGCTGCGCCAGTTTGCTTTTGGAAACAACGATTTTCATGCGCAGTTTAGACATTGTTGATAATTTGGTAGGGCTGTTTATTTGGCGTTCAGTTTTTTCCAGTTCCTTCTCCAGTTCTTCCAGTTCATGTTCTAGCAAACCTCTTTCAAAATTTTCACAAGGCCTGCCGCCTAAAGTTATGTTGGTTAAAATTTCCGATTTGGCACCAACAATACTGGCGCTGACTTCTTTGGCGGCGTTGATATTACCGCCCATAATGATGCCTTTGCCAGTGCGTACCTGTACAACGCCATCACAATAAATTTCACAGTTAACGATATAATCGGCTTGTAAATCTCCCCTGGCACAAACGCTGGTGCTTTCCAGATACTTGGTGAAAATACTGCGGTGGGAGCGGATAATGGCCTGATTGTTACCCATAACGCCTTTAACCATAATTAAGTCGCCGCCTGCCTCAATCGAGCAGGATTCCACAACGCCGTCGATGGTTATGCTGCCGACAGCCCGAACAGTGAAACCGCTGCAAACATCACCATGGATATGTACATCGCCCAGGAAATTAATGTTACCGGTTGAGTAATCCACGTTGCCGTCAATATCCAGAACTGGTTTAACCTGAAAACCGCGACCGCTAAATTCTACATGGCCGGTCATACTGGCTATCAAATGCATGCCGTCTTCAGAAATTTCTGTGTTGCGGCCCATCGGGACATTGGCCTTTTTGCCGTCCACTGCCGTTAGTTCTCTATCCATTACGGTGCGTCCGGGAACGCCGGGCGTTGGTGGAAAAATATTACAGATAGGCTCACCCTTGCTCACATTGCGAATAAAGTTAAGCGACATGTAATCCACGCGATCAAATTCGTCAACGGTCAGTTCATGCTTAATGACTCTTGGGAATAATTCTTCCACATGGCCGTCCTGACCGCGTTCAGGCGGCAGCCCCTGGGCAACAAGATAAAGGTGGAAATAGCGATTGTCCTTTTCCGGAATTTCATGCAACAAATCCGTATCTAGTCCGTAAGTAACATGTTTTTCTTCCAACGCATTTTCCAGCATTTCCAAATTAACTTCCTGACCCTGACCAACCGGCGGATAAACTAAAACCCAAGCCGACATTTGGCCGTTGGTTAAAAAGACCACAACCTGTGCGTCCAAATCTGGCAATGAATCCTCCTCATTCTTGGGCACAGCGCTTTTCAGGCGTTTATGGGCAGATGAACTGATAACGCCGCCAAGGCGAAGTAGCTCTCTGCCAATTTGCTCCTCGGTTAAAGCCTCTGGTTTATCAGGGGCATTTTGCAGGCGCAGGCGCGGCTTAGGCAAGTTTTGCCCCAGGTCAAGATGCATTGTCCAAAGTTGTAACAGGGGATTGTCATGTTCCAGCTCAAGTTCGTCAGGATAAAATTCCGGCTCGGGTGGTTCTGGCACTTCTGTCAGGTCTGAATTATCTGCATCTTGTTGGTTCTCAGCCAGCTGCTCAGTCAAATCGTCAGCTGAGTGTTCCTGGTCAAGGCTGTTTTCGGTTAAATTGTCTTCCGCTGTTTCCGTCACATTAGGTTTACCAAAACCTTTTTTAGAAAATTTGTATAGGGAAGTGTTTTTTAGTGTTGTACCAAGGCGAGTGAAAAATGAATCTTTTTTTGCCATAATTCAACACCTCCTTTTTTTGTTTTGCTCATCTCCTCTGTTTATCTTCTATTAATATTATAGCACGTTTACTGTAAATTTGACAAGGGAAAAGTTGTTTTTTTCTGCAAATTTGCGGTAAAAACTCTTAAGCTTAAAAAGTTTTTATTTTTTTGTATTTTTTATTGGGAATAAAGCGGCGAAGATATTGCCAAAGCGTATTTTTTGTTATACAATATACAAAGGATTGCTTTTGTATTCTAAAAAAATTGAGTTTGAGTATAAGGAGGTTGGCAAAATGTATCAGGGAATTGCAGCGGCCAAGGTTAATTTGACTTTGGACGTTAAAGGACGGCGGCCAGACGGTTATCATCTTTTGGAAAGTGTGATGCAAACGCTTTCACTTTGTGACATTGTTGAGGTTGAGCCAGCCGCTCGGACCACATTGTCATGTGATATGCCGGAGTTGTCCTGCGCGGAGGATAATTTGGCCTGGCGAGCCTGGGCGCTGTTGCAAAAGGAATATAATTTAGATGCTGGAGTAAAAATAACTTTGCATAAGCAGATACCGCTTGGTGGTGGGTTGGCGGGAGGTTCCAGCAATGCTGCCCAGGTTTTGCTGGCCGTTAATGAAATTTTTGCACTTAAATTGCCGCCAGCCAAATTGATAGAACTGGCGGCTCAACTGGGGGCGGACGTGCCATTTTGTTTGCAGGGCGGTACAGCGCTGGCCTGCGGTATTGGTGAAGAATTACAGCCGCAGTCGCCTTGTCCGGAATTGCGTCTGGTGCTGGTAAATCCTGGCTTTGCTGTTAATACAGCGTCCGTTTATGCTCAATATGATTTGAATAATAACGCTCCGGAGGATAGGGTGGGCGGAAAATATTCTGCGTCCACGCAGTCAATGCTTAAGGCGTTGCAGTATGGCGACCCGGCGCAGATTAGAGAAAATCTGTTTAATGTGCTGGAGCCGCCAGCCTTTCAGCTGTTTCCGCCGCTGGCGGCTCTTAAGCAGGAATTGACGGCATTGGGTTTAAGCGCTTTGCTTTGCGGCAGCGGCGCTACGGTTATGGGTATTGCAGCCGACAAAAAGCGCGCAGCGATTGCCGCCGATAAATTACAGGGTAAATACCCCTTTGTGCGTGCGGTTACCAGTCAAAATTTTTAGCTGCTGTCCATAATTTACCAGAAAAAACGCTTGCAAAATTGTTTTAAAATGGTTAAAATATACTTTTAAGAAAAATATTTCAAAAGCAGTTTTATAAACTGGCTGTTTAAAATAAACTAAGGAGATTTAAGCGTATGTCTAGGGAAAAATTATCGCCAATTCGTTTGGAGGGCTATCAACCCTTGCGAGATATGGTTTTTGATGTTTTGATGAGCGCAATTATGCAGGGTCAGCTTTCGCCGGGCGAGCGTCTGTTGGAGGTGCAGCTAGCTGATGAAATGGGCGTAAGCCGCACGCCGGTCAGAGAGGCTATTCGACGGCTGGAGTTGGAGGGCTTTGTGGTGATGGTGCCGCGCAAAGGAGCTTATGTGGCTGGTCTTTCCATCAATGATGTGGAGGAAGTTTATGAAATCCGAACCGTGCTGGAAACGCTGGCCGTGCGTTTAGCAGCGCAGCGCATGCAGCCAGCTGATTATGCGCAGCTTGATGACTTATCTGAAAAGATGCGCGCCACCTGGCAGGAGGGTAATGTGGATAACTGGGTAAGCCTGGACGCCAGCTTCCATGAACTTTTATACAAATTCAGTCGTAATGAGCGTTTGGTGGCTATGATGAACAATATTATGGAGCAGCTTTCCCGTTATCGAATTATTTCATTGGCCAATGTGGAGGTGCGCCATAATTCATTAAGCGAGCATCAGGAACTGATAGAAGCATTAAAACGGCGTGACAGTGAAGCCGCGGCCACTGCCGTGGCTATGCATATTGAAAATACCAAGCAAAGCCTGATAAATATGCTTAAGGCCAAGTTTGCTGCGGCCGAAAAACGCTAGAGAGGAGTAATATAAAAATGATATTTATTGAATATCCTAAATGTACAACCTGTAAAAGAGCCAAAAAGTGGCTGGACGAGCAGGGAATTTCTTACACTGACCGGCATATTAAAGAAGAAAACCCTACCCAGGCAGAACTGACAGCCTGGTATCAGCGGAGCGGTCTGCCGCTGAAGAAGTTTTTTAACACCAGCGGCGTGCTTTACAAAAACCTGAATCTAAAAGATAAATTGCCGCAGATGAGCGAGCAGGAGCAGCTGGAACTTTTAGCCAGCGATGGTATGTTGGTGAAAAGACCGTTGTTGGTTTTGGAAAACACCGTGTTGGTCGGTTTTAAGCCGGAGCAGTGGGCAGAGGTTTTGCGGTAACAGTTTAAAAGCGGAGGGTGATAAAGCTGATAAACGAAAAAACGGCGGTCGAGCCAGCCGATAATGATTATGCCAGAATTAACTATCTTTATGAAGAAATTGCGCGCTTAAACCGTGCTTATTATGAAGAAGATGCGCCGTTGGTTACAGACGCGGAATATGACGCGCTGCTGCGAGAATTGACGGCGCTGGAAGCCGTGCACCCGGAATGGCGGCGCGCTGATAGCCCAAGCCAGCGAGTTGGCGGCCGGCGTTTGGAAAAGTTTGCGCCGGTGCAGCATCAGGTGCCGTTGCTTTCTCTGGCCAACACCTTTTCTGGTGATGAACTGCGTGATTTTGCGGCGCGTTGTGAAAAACTGGCGGAGAAATCTTTAACCTATGTTATGGAGCCGAAAATTGACGGTCTGACGATTGCTCTGGCTTATGAAAACGGCCGTTTGACGCAGGCGGCCACACGCGGCGACGGCATGGTGGGCGAGAATGTTTGGGAAAACGTGTTGACGATTGCTGACCTGCCGCACCAACTAAAGGATTTTAAGGGGCGATTGTTGGTGCGCGGTGAGGTTTATATGTCCAAGCGCGCTTTTGCTGAGTTGAATGAGCAGCGCGAAACAGATGGTGAAACGACTTTTGCTAATCCGCGTAATGCGGCGGCCGGTTCTCTGCGCCAGCTTGACGCAGCGGTTACGGCCAGCCGCCGCCTGTCTGTCTGGCTTTATGATATTTTGCTTTTGGAAGGGACAGAATGGCCACAGACACATCTGCAAACGCTGGATTTTCTGCGTGCTCAGGGTTTGCCGGTAATTCCGGAGGTTAGCAGCGGCGATATTGAAACTATTGTCAGTCAGTTAACTTCCTGGCAGGAAAAACGCCATAAGCTGGCTTTTGATATCGACGGTTTGGTGGTAAAGGTTGATGACGAACAGGTACGTATGGAGTTGGGTAGTACGGCCAAAGCGCCGCGCGCCGCGATTGCTTATAAATTCCCGGCCGAGGCAGTGGAAACTACGGTTTTGGATATTCAGGTGGGTGTTGGCCGCACTGGTGTGTTGACGCCGCTGGCCGTTTTGGAGCCGGTTTGGGTTGCTGGCTCACAGATTAGCAAGGCAACTCTGCATAATGAGGATAATGTGGCTGCCAAAGATATCCGCATTGGCGATAGAGTGCTGTTGCATAAGGCCGGTGACGTTATCCCGGAGATAATTAAGTCACTGTCGGAAAAACGCAATGGTCAGGAGCGCGTTTTTGTAATGCCGCATACCTGCCCGGAATGTGGTTCTGCCGCCAGCCGGGCGGAGGGTGAGGCGGCCTGGCGTTGTCCCAACCGCAGCTGTCCGGCGCGCGTCAGAGAGGGCATTGAGCATTTTGTTTCCCGGCAGGCCATGTATATAGAGGGGCTGGGACCACAGCTGATAAACCAGCTTTTGGCGGCCGGCAAAATTCATGATGCGGCGGATATTTTCAGTCTGACTATGGACGATTTGCTGCCGTTGGAGCGCATGGGCAAAAAATCGGCGCAGAATGTGCTGGCGGCCATAGAGCAGGCGCGCCGGCGGCCTTTGGGCGCGCTGCTGGCCGCTTTGGGTATACCTTATGTCGGCTCCAAGGCCGGCAAGTTGCTGGCGGCTAATTTTCCCTCGTTGGAGCGTCTGGCTGCTGCTGATAAAGAGGAATTGCTGGCGGTGGCGGATATTGGCGATATTATTGCCCAAAGCGTGGTAAAATGGTTTGCGGATAAAGATAATCAGGAGATGTTGAGCCGGTTGGCGGCCGGCGGCGTGGAACCGCAGGCTGAGGTCATATCCCAGCCAGAAACCGAGGGGGCTTTTGCTGGCAAGGTGGTTGTACTGACGGGAACTTTGCCTAATTTGAGCCGCAATGAAGCAAAAGCCAGATTGGAAAAGGCCGGAGCCAAGGTAACATCATCGGTCAGCCGAAAAACCGATTATGTGGTGGCAGGCGAGGCGGCCGGCTCCAAACTGGAAAAGGCGCAGGAATTTGGCATTACCATAATTGATGAAGCTGAATTATTGAACCTGCTTTGATAATAAACCATTTTTGGAGAATTAGGCAGATGTTTGATTATAAAAAGTTTGAAGACAATATAGTGCCTGCAATGGAAAACACATTGAAAAAATGGGTGCAGGAGCATGACGATATTTATATAATGTCTTTAGATTGCGCAAGAGATATGACCTCTATCGGTATCATCGCCAATACCCAATAATATTTAAGTGGGCAGACTGACGGGGAGTTGGAAGATTATTGGTATTACAAGTACTGTGAAGCGGAATGGGAGGACAACGTTTAAGCAAGCTATAAGCAATGATTTTCCGGATTTGTTAATTACCTTTAATATTAGTGAGTATTTAGATAGCGAAGCGCGTACGGAAAATTTTGCTTTGTTGAACAGTCCGTAAGCTGCCAAAGAATATGCAGAAAATGTTGAAGATTTTAATTAAATAAGAGTTTGATTATGCTTTTTTAGTAGGCAAACTGGTGCAATTTCTAAAATTGATTGCACAAGGCTTCTTTTTGTGGTATAATGTGAACACTTGGTGAAATTGAGCCGCAGATGATGATTGAACTTAATGAGAACAAATACCATTAAAATTAATTGTACTTTTTTTGTTTATATGATATAATAAGTTTATATTTTTCAGGAGGTATCTGTTTCATATTATAAAAAGGGGTTGAGGAGTTTTGGGGAAAAAATTTGAAGTTGTTCTTAATGCTAAAACCTGCAAGGGCTGCGGCATTTGCACGGCGCTTTGTCCGAAGGGCGTGTTGAAAATTCGGCCGGACGGTAAAGCGGAGGTGGCGGAGCCGGCAGCTTGTATCGGCTGCCAAAGCTGTTCATTGCACTGCCCGGATTTTTGTTTTGAGATAAAGGAGGTGCCGGCTGATGACTGAAATTAAAAATAAGCACGTGCAGTTGATGCAGGGTAATGAGGCCTGTGCTTTGGGCGCAATTAAAGCCGGCGCTTCATTTTTCGGCGGTTATCCGATTACGCCCAGTACTGAGATTGCGGAATATATTGCCAGAGAATTCCCCAAACTGGGGCGTTATTTTATGCAAATGGAAGATGAAATTGCCTCTATTGGTGCGATGATTGGCGCTTCCATGGTGGGGCATAAAGCCTTTACGGCCACTTCCGGGCCGGGTTTTTCCCTGATGCAGGAGTTAATCGGCTATGCGGCTGTGGCGGAAATTCCGCTGGTAATTATTGATGTTATGCGTTTTGGCCCCAGTACCGGCTTGCCCACTATGCCGCAATCCGGTGATATTATGCAGGCGCGTTGGGGAACGCACGGCGACCATTCCATTATAGCGCTTTCGCCGTCATCGGTGCAGGAGGCTTATTATACAACTATTCGCGCGTTTAATCTGGCGGAGCAGTATCGCACGCCGGTGGTGGTGTTGTTAGACGAAAAAATTGGTCATTTGCGCGAGGGTTTTGATATTTCACAGGATTTGGAGCCGAAAATCATCAACCGGGCTGATTTTGTCGATAAAGCGGCAACCAGTGCCGGAGGCGGTAAGTATTTGCCTTTTGCTAACACGCCAAGTGGCGTGCCGCCTTTTGTGCCATTGGGTCAGGGCGAGCGTTATCATTTTACCGGTTTAACCCATAATCAGGCTGGTTTTTATACGGCAGATGCGGAGCAGGTGGCAACCTTTATGCATCGGCTGTGCCATAAAATTGAGGACCATGTTAACGAAATTGCTGAGGTTGAACAGTTGGATTGTGCCGGTGCGGACTGCGTAATCATTGCCTATGGCGCGGTGGCGCGTTCTGCGCAGGAGGCCATGATGGAACTGCAAAGCCAGGGCTATAAGGTTGGTTTGCTACGTTTGAAAACAATCTGGCCTTTCCCTGCGGAACAAATCCGGGAGGTCTGCGCTGATAAAAAGCTGGTAGTAATGCCGGAAATGAACATGGGGCAGCTGGCAGTGGAGGCAAAGGCGGCTTTAATTGGCAGCGGCGTACCTTTTCATTCAATAACCCAGGTAAACGGACGTTTGATTGCGCCGCCGCCAATAATGCAGGCCGTGATTGAACAAATGGCAGAACATAGTGTGAAACAGGGAGGTGGGCGCTGATGGAGGCTGTATATGAAAAATATTTTCGGGATAATCTGCCGCATATCTGGTGCCCGGGCTGTGGCAACGGCATTGTAATGTCTGCGCTGGCCAGAGCTCTGGATAAGCTGGGCTACCCACAGGACGATATTCTGCTGGTTTCCGGCATTGGCTGTTCCTCACGTATGTCTGGCTACATGGATTTAAACACTGTGCATACGGCACATGGACGAGCTTTGGCATTTGCCACCGGCGCTAAGGTTTGTGAACCGCGTCTGAAAACCTTTGTGGTGATGGGTGATGGCGACGCGGCAGCTATTGGCGGCAATCATTTTATTCATGCTTGCCGCCGCAACATAGATATGACGGCAATCGTTATCAATAATAGCATTTACGGCATGACGGGCGGCCAGTTTTCGCCGTTGACGCCGACGGGCAAGCGTGCCACCACCGCGCCTTATGGCAGCATAGACCGCGCTTTTAATCTGGTGGATTTGGCCAAAGGCGCTGGCGCTACTTATGTAGCGCGTGGTGATGTTTTCCATGCGGCACAACTGACTAATCTGCTGGTTGAAGCCAGCCGGCACAAAGGCTTTGCCGTGGTGGAGGCTGTTGCTACCTGTCCAATCTCCTTTGGGCGTTACAATAATATTCCGGAGCCGGCCGATATGTTGTTCTGGCTGCGCGATAACACGGTTACAGTGCAGCAGGCCGCTAAAATGAGTGATGAAGAACTCAAGGATAAAATTATAATCGGCAAGCACTTTGAAACTGAAGCTGTGGAATATTGTGAGGAAATGGCTCGTTTATTGGCAGACAAGCAGGCAGATAATGAAAAGGCTGGTGATGAAAATGAAGTATGAGGTTAGATTTTCCGGCACCGGCGGTCAAGGCATTATTCGCTGTGCGGTGCTGCTGGCAGAGGCGGCGCTTTATGACGGTTATTTTGCCGCGCAAAGCCAGGTTTACGGGCCTGAATCACGCGGCGGCAGCAGTCAGGGTGAGGTTGTTATCAAGGATACGCCAATTTATTACCCAAAGGTGACAGTGCCGGACGTATTGCTTTGTCTTTCCCAGGAGGCATATAATAAATATGCCGGAGATATTGCCGAGGGCGGTCTTTTAATCTGTGACAGTGATTTTGTACAGCCGGACGGTCGGGAAGGCGATACGGTGCAGCTTTGTCGTCTGCCCATGCTGGAAACCGCTCGGGATAAGCTGCAAAATGAACTTTCCGCCAATGTTCTGGCGCTGGGCGTGCTGGTTGGTCTGACGAATGTTGTTTCAGCGGCGGCAGTACACAGAGCCCTGGCTAATAATTTTAAGGCCAAAATTTTGCCTCTTAATTTAACTGCATATCAAGAGGGATTTCAAATGGCGCAAAATCAGGCCGCGGCCTTAAATAAGTAATATGTGGATTAACCTCTCCGGTTCTGGCAGATTGGAGAGGTTATCTAATAAAATATTTTAATCACGATGGGAGAACCCACTATGGATACCTTGTTAACCGCTCAGGATATTGAGTTTTTGCAGTCCTGTGAGGACGATAGAAGCGGTTATTATTATAAAATGGCTGGATATTTGGAAGATATTGTCGCTAAAGGCGTTGCGGAGGAGCGTTTTACCCGGGAGCAGGCGCAGACGGATTTACAGTTTGCGCTTTGGTATGCTTATGCCTGTAATAATATTGATGATTATGATTATTATTACAAAACTGTGCAGTGGCTGCCGGTCTCAGAGCCTTATGCAAATGGCTGCGGCGCCTGGTATTATCGCTATTCAGTGGCGTTGATGTATTGCGGCCGCTTGGTTCAAGCTCAACAATACGCTGAGGAGGGTGCCCGGCAGGAGCCGGATTATCCTTGGGTTTGGTTGCAGGTTGCCAAGTTGCGCAGTCATTTTAAGGATAAGACTGGCGCTTTGGCGGCGGTGGAACAGGGCTTGGCTTTGGTGCCGGGTGATTATGAGTTCAATAATCTGCGTCAGGAAATTGAGCAGGGCGCTACAATCGAGCAGATGGAATATCATTTGATTAATCCGGAGAATGATGCCCAGCTTCAGCAGGGTTTGGACCCTAATGCGGACGATAAAATGCGCTCAATTTCCTGTATCACTCTTAATGAGGCCGGTCTGCATGGTGTACGCCTGATGTTTCAGATTAAAGACTGGCTTACTACGGAACCTTATTGCAGTTTTTATTATCCTGTGCAAATGCATCCGGTGCAGATAGTTTTTTATATGAATGAAGCCGGCCTTTCCAAAATGCGTTTGGATTGGCTGAAACAGCAAAAAGAATTATTAACAAATGGCAACTGGCTGACCAGAACCAACTCAAACGGTCAGCCTGGTAAGCTGGAGGCCGTATTGGTCAGTCTTGATTATAAGGTAATGTTAGCTTATGCTCTGCCGTACAGTGACGAAGTGTTTTATCTGCCCTTAACGGATACGACAAATGGGGATAATAAATTGCCTTGCGTATAGGCTATATAATATGAATAAAAATTTGAAACTAAGATATTGGAACAAGAGAATTTGAAGGGAAGTTATTTTTGATGAATGAAGAAAAAATCGTAACCAGATTTGCACCCTCGCCAACTGGTTTTATGCATATCGGCAATCTGCGCACGGCGCTTTATGCCTGGTTGCTGGCACGAGCAAACGGCGGCCGGTTTATTGTGCGTATTGAAGATACTGACCAGGTGCGTCTTGTTGAGGGTGCCGTTGAGGTTATTTTGCAGACGCTGCGTCAGACAGGGCTGGATTATGACGAGGGGCCGGAAGTCGGCGGTGAGCATGGGCCTTATGTGCAAAGCGAGCGTAAGGAAATATACCGCAAATATGCGGAAGAGTTGGTGGCTAAAGGTCAGGCTTATTATTGTTTTTGCACACCGGAGCGTTTGCAGCAGCTGCATGACGAGGCCGCGGCGGCGGACAGTGTGGGCGGTTATGACCGGCATTGCCGCAATCTTTTGCCGGAAGAAGTGGCCGAACGCCTTTCTCGGGGCGAAAGCTATGTTATTCGTCAGAAAATACCGCTGGAAGGTGTAACCAGCTATACCGATGAGGTGTTTGGCGAGATTTCCATGGAAAATAAGGAAATGCAGGACCAAATTCTGTTAAAGGCAGACGGTTACCCGACTTATAATTTTGCACATGTGGTGGACGATTATTTGATGGGGGTTACGCATGTGGTGCGTGGCAGTGAATATTTGACCTCAACGCCTAAATATGTGCTGCTGTATGACGCTTTTGGCTGGCCGAGGCCGCATTATGTTCACCTGCCGCTGTTGATGGGGCAAAATGAGGACGGCAAAATTTCCAAACTCTCCAAACGACATGGTGCAGTTAGTTTTCAGGATTTGTTACAGGCCGGTTATCTGCCGCAGGCGATTGTCAATTATATTGCGCTTTTGGGCTGGTGCCCTAAAGACAGCAATCAGGAGATTTTTAATTTGGCAGAACTTTGTCAGGCCTTTTCGATTGATGGTATCAGCAAATCTCCCTCGGTGTTTGATTATGGTAAGCTGAATTGGTTTAATTCTGAATATATTAAGCAGCTGTCACCAACGAATTTTGCTGAGCGCGTTATGCCGCTGCTTAAGCAAAAATGTCCATCGGACGGTTTGAATTTGGACAAGCTGGCGCAGCTTTTGCATACACGTGTCAGCACGATTAATGAAGCGGCAAATATGGTGGATTTTGTGGCGGAACGTCTTCCGCTGGATTTGGCCAACTATACCAATAAAAAGAATAAGACCACGCCGGAGCTTTGCCTGCGCATTTTGCAGGAGGTGCAGCCGAGGCTGGTTGCCTGTGCGGATTGGCAGAACGATACGCTTTTTGAACTTTTAAAAGCCTATGCAGCGGAAAGCGGCGTTAAAGCTGGTGCGGTAATGCTGGCGGTGCGTCTGGCGGTGGCCAGACAGGCAGTAACGCCGGGCGGCGCCACTGAACTTATGGAGGTTTTTGGCAAGGCGGAAAGTCTGGCGCGCATTGAACTGGCTATGGCTGAATTGCAATAAAATTTGCGTTCGAGCATAAAAATATTCTGAAAAAATAGTTTGAAAGTAGGCGGATATGTTAAAAATACAGTTGGGAAAGTGATGGTGATGAGATGAGAATAAAATTGTCCAATCGTTTACAGGCTGTGGCGCGGCAAATTCCGGCCGGTCTGACGGTGGCTGATATTGGTACCGACCATGGTTATCTGCCGGTTTATCTGGTAGTAAATGATATTGCACCACGCGTTATTGCGGCCGACCGTGGTAAGCGGCCTTTGGATTCAGCGCAGCAGCTTGTGAGTTTGCTGTCTTTGGAAAGTCAAATTGACATACGTCTTGGTGATGGACTGTCCGTTTTAAAGACGGCGGAGGCAGAGGTTATTTGTCTGGCTGGCATGGGCGGCATGGCTATAAAGGAAATAATAGCGGCCAATCTGCCTTTGGCTAAGGCGGCGAAACGTCTGGTTTTGCAGCCGCAACGCAATGTTTCGGCGGTGCGCCGTTTTCTGGCGGCCAACGGCTTTAAGATTGTTGCGGAGGATTTGGCTGAAGATGATGGTTTCTATTATGAAATTATTGCCGCGGAGCCGGGTATGATGACTCTGACCGATGATGAGGCTGATTTTGGCCCATTGCTGTTGGCCGAGGGACATGCGCTGTTCAGGGATTTCCTGATTTTAAAAGAAGCCGATATGACCCAGCTTTTGGTTTCTATGGCGGAGAGTAACAGTCCAGATTCTCTGCGGCGCAAGCAGCAGCTGGAAGATGAAATTTCACGCATTGGCAAGCTGATTGGCACGCTTTAAGCCGTGGCTTGACATAAATTAATAATTACGCATATTACAGAGGTGAAATAATGCGGAAGATTGAGGATATTATGGCAGTTGTGGAGAGTCTGGCGCCGCCGCAGTTGGCGGCAGACTGGGATAATCCCGGTCTGTTGCTGGGCGATATGACAGCCGATTGTCGCCGGGTTATGGTGGCGCTGGATTTAACCTGTCCGGTGTTGGAGCAGGCAGCGGCGCATGATTGTCAGCTGATTTTAACACATCACCCGTTTATTTTTACCGGGCAGAAGCGAGTTCTGGCTGGCGGCTATGAGGGCGATTTGATTATGGCGCTGGCTCGGCAGGGTATTGCCGCGGCGGCGGCGCATACCAACTGGGATAATGCTCAGGACGGTATAAACTGGGCGTTGGCTGAAACTCTGGGTTTGCAGAATATTACGCCAATTTTAGACCCCAATTACACCGCGACAGAAATTCTGCTGTTGGCCGGTCAACTGCCAAAGCCTTTGTTGGGACAGGCTTTGCTGAACCTGGTTTGCCAGAAGTTGGATTTGCCGGTGGTACGCGCGGCTGGTTGTCAGCCGAATAAAATCTATCATAAACTGGCCGTGGTGGGTGGCGCCGGTCTGGACTTGTGGCCGCAGGCGCAGGCGGCCGGCTGTGATGCTCTGCTTTCCGCAGACGGCAAACATCATATTGGCTTGCAGGCGGCGCACAATGGTTTTACCGTTATTGACGGTACGCATTTTGCCACGGAGATTATAGGCATTAAACGTCTGGGCGCCAAATTGGCCAAGGCTTTGCCGGATTTGGAAGTTTTATATGCGGAAGTGGGCGATAGCTGGCAGTTTTATAGCTGTTCATAATTGGGGTGATACATATGTTGAATAATGAACAGAATAATGATATTATGCAAAATTTTGATATTAAGCAGGTTTTGGCGGCTTTTGCCAAAAAAGGCTATAAAACGGCGCATTTTGCTGATGGTGCGGCTGCGGCGGCCTATCTGAACGAGCAGATTGACGGCTGCACGGTGTCTTTTGGCGATTCCCGTACACTGTACAATATGGGTGTTTATGATTTGCTGGCCAAGCATAATCAGGTGATTGACCCAATGCACCCGGAGTCGGGACAGAATTTTTTTGAGGTTCTGCCGCTGACTACGCAGGGAGAGATTTTTTTGACCTCGGTTAATGCGGCTACGATTAATGGCGAGTTGGTTAATATTGACGCTATCGGCAACCGTGTGGCCGGCACGCTTTATGGGCATGGCAAGGTTTACTTTGTGTTCAGCATCAGCAAGCTGTGCACTGATTTGGAGCATGCTATTTGGAGGGCGCGCAATGTGGCTGCGCCGCAAAATACTTCTCGTAAGGGGTATCGCACGCCTTGCGCTGTTAAGGGCGATAAATGTTATGATTGCCAAAGCCCGGACCGTATTTGTAATGCGCTGGTAATTCATCTGCATTGCTTGAAGCGAGCTGAAGCGGAGATTGTTCTGATTGATGAAAAACTTGGATTTTGATTATTTATTTTCTTAATTATTAAAAATATCTGCAAAATTGATTGCATATGCTGAAAAAAAATGCTATAATGAGAAGTCAATAAAAATAATTTTTTGTTGACTTTTGCCAAAAAAATAAAACCAAGTAAGCTGAATGAACGCGGAGGGAAATCCCAAAAGGCTCTCTCTGAGGAAAGTCCGGGCTTCATAGGGCAGGGTGCCGGCTAACGGCCGGTGAGAGTAATCTTAAGGCAAGTGCCACAGAAACAAACCGCCTAAGTTTGGCCGCAAGGCCAGACCGGCAAGGATGGAACGGTGCGGTAAGAGCGCACCAGCGGTTGGGAGACCAACCGGCTAGGTAAACCCCACCTGAAGCAAGGCCAAAGAAGAAAACGCAAAAGGCGGCCCGTCTTGTTTTCGGGTAAAGGCCGCAGGAGGCGGCTGGCAACAGTCGTCCCAGATAGATGTTCATTCACGACAGAACCCGGCTTATAGGCTTGCTTGGCTTGCTTTTTGGCTTTAATAACTGTTCTTATACAATGAAAGGGAGAAGATATATGGAAGCTTTATTCGCTAAGCTTTGTGAATATTTGCAGATGGAAGACGAAATTCCCTATGCGGAATTTGCGGCCTATTTCAAACAGGTTATTGCTGAATGGCAGGCTAATTATCAGCAATATGATAAGGAAACCATGTTGAAGTGTCAGTCCATTGCTACGGTTGTGGCTGCAAATGCGATTGATCGCGGTAAGGAGAATAAAAAAGACCCCAACGCCAAAAAGTTTAAGAAAATGGCGGAAAAAATGTCTTTTTGGGCGCAGGCTATAGAATTGCGCCTGGAAAAAGAATATGAAATGACTAAAGACCAGGTGGACGCAGAAATAGACAGACTGCTGGCTGACGTTTAAAACGGCAGCCGGGTCTTTGCTATGCGGCAGCTGGCCTGTTTTTATTTAATAAAATTTTAAGGACTTATTTGATATGCGTTTGCGAAATATTCCCGGCAGCAAGGAATTGCTTTTGGCCAGACCAAAGCTGGTGCTGCAAGCGGATAGTGCGCCGAAGGGGCGTTGGCGGCAGTATTTTGCTGACCGTGGCAGCCGGGGTGCAAAATTATGTTTGGAGATTGGCTGTGGCCGTGGGCGTTTTGCCAATACTATGGCGCAGGATTTTCCTGAATTAAATATTATCGGTCTGGAGCAGTATGATGCTGTTCTGGCCAAGGCGGTGGGTGATAATTCAGCTAATACACCGCCTAATCTGGCGTTTTTGTGGCTTAATGCCGCGTCTTTGGCGGCTTGCTTTGCGCCTGGTGAGTTGGACAGAATTTATTTGAATTTTTCCGACCCCTGGCCGAAAGCACGGCATGCCAAGCGCCGTTTGACATATCGCAGCTTTTTGCAGCTGTATGCGGATTTGTTGGCGCCGGACGGTGAAATTTGTTTGAAAACGGATAACCGTAATCTGTTTACTTTTTCCGCTGATAGTTTGCTGGCTAATTCCTGGCGGCTTGACGATATTGATTATGATTATCCGCTGCAAGGCGCGGCGGAGGATAGACCGACTGAATATGAAATGCGTTTTCGGCGGCTGGGACAGCCAATTTATCGTTTGATAGCCAGAAAAGCGGTTAATAATATAAATAGTAAAGATAATTTGAATGAAAATGATTTTGAGGTGAAATCAATGCAGTATATCAGTACGCGTGGTGCGGCGGCCAGTCAGTGCAGTGCAGCGGCCATTCGGCAGGGGTTGGCGGCGGACGGCGGTCTTTATGTGCCGGATAAATTGCCTGAATTTGCTTATAGCTGGACTGAATTGCAGACCATGAGTTATCAAACTCTGGCGGTTAAAATTTTGGGGCTGTTTTTAACTGATTATCAGCCGGAACGCTTGCAGGAAATTGTAGAGGCTTCTTACGGCAAAAATTTTGCCTGTCCGAAAATTGCGCCGTTGGTTAAACTGAAAGACGGTATGCATATTCTGGAACTTTGGCAGGGGCCGACGGCGGCATTTAAGGATATGGCGCTGCAAATTTTGCCTCGTCTTTTAACTGAAGCGGTGCGTCTGCAAGGCGATAGCCGGGAGATTGCCGTGTTGGTGGCAACTTCCGGTGATACGGGTAAGGCCGCGCTGGAGGGTTTTAAAAATGTTCCCGGGATTAAAGTTATTTGTTTTTATCCTCAGGGCGGCGTCAGTCAGGCGCAATATTTGCAAATGTCTACCACCGACGGCGATAATACTTATGTGGTGGCTGTTGAGGGCAATTTTGATACCTGTCAGACCGGTGTTAAGCAGATTTTTGCGGACTCTGCTATGCAACAGCGTTTACAGACGGCCGATAAGGAGTTTTCCTCGGCCAATTCAATCAACTGGGGGCGGCTGTGTCCACAGATTGTTTACTATTTTTGGAGTTATGCAGAAATGTTGCGTCAGGGCAGTCTGCAACCGGGTGATAGCTTTAATGTAGTTGTGCCGACAGGTAATTTTGGCAACATTCTGGCGGCTTATTATGCCCGGGAAATGGGCCTGCCGATTGGACATCTGGTTTGTGCCAGCAATAGCAATAAAGTGTTGGCTGATGTGTTAACCACTGGCGTTTATGATCGCCGTCGTGATTTTGTGAAAACCACCAGCCCCAGCATGGATATTCTGATAAGCAGTAATTTTGAGCGTTTCTATTATGCGATGACCGACGGCGATACTGTCAAAGTAAGAGCAGCCTATGCTGATTTGGCCGAAAAGGGCTGTTTTACAGCCGATAAGGAGGCGTTTGCCAAATGGCAGACACTGATAAGCGGTGGTTATGCTACTGAAGAACGCGTGGCAGCGACAATAAATAAATATTTTACTGAACAGCATTATGCTTTGGACCCACATACTGCGGTGGCTGTGGCTGTTTATGAGGATTATCTGGCACAAAGTGGGGATAATCGGCCGGTGGTAGTTGCTTCCACAGCCAGTCCCTTTAAGTTTGGCCGGGCTGTTTTGGCGGCTTTGGGTGAAACTGTGGCGGCGGAAGACGTGGAAACTGAAATTCTAAATCGTTTATCTGCTGTTATTGGTCAGCCGGTACATCAGGCTTTGCGTGATTTGGACAGTCGGCCAATTCGGCATAAACAGGTGACCACAGCTCAAAACATGCCGCAGGTGGTATGTGATTTGTTGGAAGTGTAATTATATAAAATAATTGATAAATTGGGAAATTGTTAAAAAGGTTTTGTTTTTAGGGATTGGTTAAGATTAAGGAGCGGTTTGACTGATGAAAAAAGTTTTGATTATCATGGGCAGCGATTCTGACCTGGTTACTATGCGGAATGCCTGCCAGGTTTTAGATGAATTGCAGGTGGGCTATGAGGTGCATGTCAGTTCTGCTCACCGCACACCGCAGCGGACGGCACAACTGGCGGCAGGCGCGGCAGCGGCTGATTTTGGTGTGATTATTGCTGGAGCCGGCGGCGCGGCGCATCTGGCCGGTGTGATTGCTGCGGAAACAACTCTACCGGTGATTGGCGTGCCGATAAAGTCCGGCGCTTTGGTTGGTTTTGATGCCCTGCTGGCAACTGTGCAGATGCCGGCCGGTATACCAGTGGCTACGGTGGCGATAGACGGCGCGCGTAATGCTGGTATTTTGGCTGCGCAGATTTTGGCCTTGGCGGATAGTGATTTGTCTGTGCGTTTGCAGTCATTTAAGCAGAATATGGTTGCCGGTGTGGAAGCCAAAGATGAGAAATTGCAGAAGCTGGGCGTTGATGGTTATCTTGCGCAAAAATAGCAGATTTTATATGTTGGAATAAGAGGTGAGAGCCATGATTGCGCGTTATAGACTGCCGGAAATGGAGAAAATATGGTCAGATGAAAATCGTTTTCAGCAGATGCTGCAAGTGGAGCTTTATGTTTGCGAAGCCATGAAAGATATGGGGCAGCTGGATAAAGAAGCTTATGATGATATTGTGGCTAAGGCTGGTTTTGATTTGCAGCGTATAAAGGAGATTGAGAGCGTTACCCGGCATGATGTGGCGGCCTTTTTCGCTGCAGTTTCTGAACGTATCGGCGAGGAAAACGCCAAAAAACTACATTGGGGTATAACTGCTTCAGATTTGGTTGATACCTCTATGGCGGTGCAGATGCGTCAGGCGGTAGACCTGATTATTGGCAAACTTTATCAGCTGCGCGATGTTTTGGCCGAGTTGGCTAAAGAACATAAATATACCTTAATGGTGGGTCGAACGCATGGCGAGCATGCCGAACCGATGTCTTTCGGGCTTAAAATGGTAGTTTGGACGGGAGAGATTGACCGTTCTCTGGCGCGGCTACATCAGGCGCGTAACTGTGTGGCCGTGGGCAAAATGTCCGGTGCGGTTGGTTCCTATGCTCATATTGACCCTTTTGTAGAGGAGCATATTTGTCGGCGTTTGGATTTGCGTCAGACTGTTTCGGCCTCGCAGATTTTACAGCGTGACCGGCATGCGGAACTTTTGCTGGTGTTGGCGCTTTTGGGTTCCACGCTGGATAAGTTTGCGATTGAAATTCGTACGCTGGAGCGTACGGAAATTGCTGAACTGGCTGAGCCGTTTGAGCATGGCATGGTTGGTTCCTTTGCTATGCCGCATAAAATTAATCCAGTTAAAGCGGAAAGCGTCAGTGGTCTGGCCAGGATTTTGCGTGGCAATGCCATGGCGGCGTTGGAGGACGTGCCGCTTTGGGACGAACGTGATTACACGCATGCTTCCGCAGAACGCATAATTATTGCTGATAGCTGTCTGCTGGTTGATTACATGCTGCAAATGATGCTGGAAACGTTGCGAGGCATCAGCATTAATCATGAGCAGATGGAACGCAATCTTGATTTGACTAAAGGGCTTATTTTCTCACAAAGAGTTCTGATGGCCTTGCAGGAGCATGGCGTGCCGCGTGTGCAGGCTTATGAAATGGTACAGCGCAATGCTATTGCAGCCGCGCAGGAGCATATGGATTTTGCTTATTATCTGTTGCAGGACAGTGAGGTTATGAGCATTATTTCTATTGAGGAATTGGACTCTCTCTTTGATTATGAATATTATATGAAACATTTTGATTACATCTACAAACGTGCCAATATTTTTTAAAACGATTTGTAGTTTTAAAATATAAAAAACATTATATAAGTTTTGCTTTATTGATTTCGCATATTAGGGAAATGGGGTAAGAAAAATGCAAATGGAGCAATTTCAGCAAAAAACTCCGTGGGACAAGTTGCATGAAGAGTGTGGCGTTTTTGGGATTTATGACGCTACAAATGAAACAAATGTGGTGCAGAAAACTTATATGGCGCTTTATGCTTTGCAGCACCGCGGTCAGGAAAGTTGCGGTATTGCGGTAAATAATAATGGTGCGGTATCTCTGCATAAGGATTTGGGGCTGGTGCCGGACGTTTTCACCAGAGAACATCTGGACGGACTGGGCAGTGGCCAGATTGCAATAGGCCATACGCGCTATTCCACAACTGGCCAGCCTTATCGTTTTAATGCGCAGCCGTTGCTTTCGCGCCATTTTAAGGGGTTGATGGTTTTGGCGCATAACGGCAATTTGATAAATGCTTCAGAGTTAAAATCCAATCTTGAACATAAGGGTATAACTTTCCAGACAACTACTGATACCGAGGTTATCAGTTCAGTTATTATTGAACAGTGGCTGCAAACTGACAGTCTGGAAGAAGCGGTGCAAATTGCGATGTTTCACCTGAAAGGCGCTTATTCACTGGTTTTAAGCTGTGCGGACAAGCTTTTGGCGGTGCGTGACCCATATGGTTTTCGGCCGCTTTGCCTGGGGCGGTTGGGCAATGCCTGGCTGGTCGCTTCAGAATCCTGCGCGTTGGAGTGTATTGGTGCTGAATTTGTACGTGATATTGAGCCCGGTGAAATTATAGTTATTGATAAAAAAGGTCCGCGAAGTATTAACATACACTGCGGTAAAAATGAAGGCGGCATTTGTATTTTTGAGTATTGCTATTTTGCCCGGCCTGATTCTACTATCGAAGGCGTTAGTGTGCATAAATCCCGTTTACGTGCTGGCCAGCTGCTGGCTAAAGATTATCCGGTGGAGGCCGATGTTGTAATTGGCGTGCCGGACAGCGGCGTGGACGCTGCTTTGGGTTATGCGCAGGAGTCGGGTATTCCCTATGGTGTCGGTTTTATTAAAAATCGTTATATTGCACGCACTTTTATTCAGCCCACACAAAGTCAGCGTGAAAATTCTGTAAAGATTAAGCTTAATGCCCTGCGAGAAACCGTTAGCGGCAAACGGGTGGTTATGCTTGATGATTCGATTGTGCGTGGCACTACCAGTAAACGCATTGTAGAAATTTTGCGTAATGCTGGCGCTAAGGAAGTTCATTTGCGTATTGCGGCGCCGCCTTTTAAATTTCCCTGTTATTTTGGCACTGACGTGGACAGACCGGAAAATTTGATTGCCAACAAGGTTCCGTTGGAAAAATTGACAGAACTTATCGGCGTGGATAGTCTGGGTTATTTGAAGCTGGAGCATTTGCCAAAGCTAATCCCGGAATGTAAATTAAAATTCTGCGAGGGCTGTTTCTCTGGTAAATACCCGGTTGACGTGCCTGAAAAGCAGTATAAGGACCAGGAAAAATACAATTTTAATATTTCCGAATAATAGGCATGAAAAAAAATAATATAATAGATGAAAGGCGGTTTGAATATGGCAATTTCATATAAAGATGCCGGTGTGGATATTGATGCTGGCAATCTGGCTGTGAAAAAAATGAAAGGTTTTGTGCAAAGCACTTATCGGCCGGAGGTTTTGACGGATTTAGGCAGCTTTGCCGGGCTTTTTGAGCTGAACACGCAGAAATATCGCCAGCCGGTGCTGCTTTCTGGCACTGATGGTGTTGGCACCAAGCTGCGTGTGGCGCAGCTTTTGGATAAGCATGATACAGTTGGTATTGACGCCGTGGCCATGTGCGTTAACGATATTTTGGCTCAGGGCGCGGAGCCGCTTTTCTTCCTTGATTATATTGCTTTGGGCAAGCTGGTGCCGGACCGGGTGGCGGATATAGTGAAAGGCGTAGCGGAGGGCTGCAAACAGGCTGGTTGTGCTTTGATTGGCGGTGAAACCGCTGAAATGCCTGGCTTTTATCCTGATGATGAATATGATATTGCCGGTTTTGCGGTGGGTGTTGCCGATAAAAGCCGGGTTTTGACTGGAGATAAGGTGGCGGCTGGCGATGTTTTGCTGGGCTTGCCAAGCACTGGTCTGCATAGCAACGGTTTTTCTTTGGCGCGTCGGGTTTTGCTGGAGGGCAGTTTGAATGCGCAAAGCTATGTGGAGGAATTGGGGCAGACTGTGGGCGAGGCTATGCTAACACCTACGCGTATCTATGTTGCGGATATTTTGCCTTTGCTGGACAAGGTTGAGGTTAAAGGCATGTGCCATATTACTGGCGGTGGTTTGCTGGAAAATCTGCCTCGCGTTTACGCTGAAAATCTGACCGCAGAAATTGATGCTACCTCTTGGCAGAGACATGCTGTTTTTGATTTAATTCAGCGTTTGGGCGCAATTGAGCCGGCAGAAATGTATCGTGTATTTAATATGGGTATTGGTTATGTGGTGATTGTGGCGGCTGACGCAGTGGCGGCTGTGCAGCAGCAATGCCCTGATGCGCTGGTAATTGGTCAGATGATTGAGCGTGCAAACGATATGCCGGGTGTAGTAATCAAATAGGAGGAAATTATGGCGCAAGCAGAGAAATTAAAAATTGCTGTTCTGGCTTCTGGCAGTGGTTCTAATTTACAGGCAATAATTGATGAAATTGCCGCCGGGCTTCTGCCGGCAGAATTGTGTCTGGTTATTAGCGATAAACCGGACGCTTATGCTTTGCAGCGCGCGCAAAAGGCTAATGTGCCAACTAAAATTTTGTTGCCGCAGGATTTTGCCAGCCGGGCAGATTATGATGCGCAGCTGGTGCAGCTTTTGCAGGCGGCAAAGGTTGAGGTTGTGGCGTTGGCTGGTTATATGCGTTTGGTTACGCCAACGCTGTTAAATGCTTTTCCCCAGCGTGTTTTGAATATTCACCCGGCTTTGCTGCCAAGCTTTCCTGGGTTACATGCCCAACGGCAAGCGTTTGAATATGGCGTTAAGGTGGCTGGTTGCACCGTACATTTTGTTGATGAGGGTATGGACAGCGGCCCGATAATTTTGCAGGCGCCGGTCCCGGTTTTGGATACTGACGATGCTGATAGCCTGACTGCGCGTATTTTGGAACAGGAGCATATTATTTATCCGCTGGCCTTGCGTTTGTTGGCGGAGGGAAAATTGCATATTGTGGGGCGGCGTGTGCAGATTGATGATTAAGTTACCAGAGGATTAAGCCGAAACTGGCGAGTAAACATGGCGTTTTAGGAACCTTGACGCGATAAAACAGGAGGAGATTATTATGGCTTCCAGACGAGCTATCATTAGCGTTTCTGATAAGACGGGGATTGTGGATTTTGCTAAAGAATTGGTACAAATGGATTTTGAACTGGTTTCAACTGGTGGTACATATCAAACAATTAAAGACGCTGGTCTGCCGGTTACATATGTCAGTGATGTGACTGGTTTTCCGGAGATTTTAGATGGACGTGTTAAAACGCTGAATCCCCGTATTCATGGCGGTATTTTGGCGATGCGCACGCCGGAGCACCTGGCACAACTGGCAGAGCATGATATAACGCCGGTTGATTTGGTAGTGGTTAATCTCTATCCTTTCCGCCAGACGATTGAAAAACCGGGCGTGCAGCTGGCCGAGGCGATTGAAAATATTGATATTGGCGGCCCCTCGATGATTAGGGCGGCGGCTAAAAATTATGAATATGTAGTTGTGGTAACTGACCCGGCGCGTTATTCGGAAATTGCGCAGCGCTTGCGTAACGGCGATATGGATAAAGAATATCGTTTGCAGCTTTCTGCTGAAGCTTTTCGGCATACGGCGGAATATGACATATTTATTTCAACTTATCTGCGAGATAAGGCTGGTGTTGATGAGCCTTTTCCGGAGCGTTTCCTGTTGTTGGGTGAGAAAAAGCAAGAACTGCGCTATGGTGAAAATGCCCAGCAGCGTGCAGCCCTGTATAGCTGTTTTGGCAATACGGAGCCGGGCATTGGCCATGCTGTGCAGCTTTCAGGTTTGCAGCTTTCCTATAATAATACGCTGGATTTGGACGCTGCGCTGGAGTTGGTGAGGGAATTTGATGAGCCGGCAGCCACTATTATTCAGCACACCAATCCCTGTGGTCTTGGTGTTGGCACTAATATCTGCGATGCTTATGTTAAGGCTTATGAGGGCGATACTATGGCTTCATATGGCGGTATTGTGGCTGTCAATCGCGAGGTTGATGTAGATTGTGCTCTGGAAATGAATAAAGTATTTTTAGAGGCGATTGTGGCACCGAGCTTTACGCAGGAGGCGTTGGCGATTTTGCAGGAAAAGCCCAAACTGCGCCTTTTGACAGTTGATGGTTTGACAAGTCCGCAGCCAACAATAGCTTTTTATCCGATTAAAGGCGGCGTTTTGTTGCAGGAAACGGATTCCGAACCAATGAAAAACGAAATTATGCGTGTGGTTACGCATCGTGAGCCTACGGCTGACGAAATTGAACAGATGCGTTTTGCTATGACAGTTGCCAAACATGTTAAATCTAATGCGGTGGTTTTAGCCAAGGATTTTCAGGTTATCGGTGTTGGCGCTGGTCAGATGAGCCGTATCAGTTCTGTGGATATGGCCTTTAATTCAGCGCGGCACCGTTCTTTTGGCGCGGTTATGGCCTCCGACGCTTTCTTTACTTTCCGTGATACGGTAGACGCCTGCGCCAAGTATGGTATTACCGCAATTGTGCAGCCGGGCGGCTCAATTTATGATGCAAGTTCTATTGCGGCGGCTAATGAAGCCAATATTGCCATGGTGTTCACCGGGGTTCGCCATTTCCATTATTAAGAGGTGAAAAAATGAAAATTTTAGTTGTTGGCAGCGGTGGCCGTGAGCATGCTATTGTTTGGAAGTTGGCTCAGAGTCCACTAGCTGATGAAATATATTGCGCACCGGGCAATGCCGGCATTGCTGATTTGGCGGAATGTGTTAATATTCCGGCTGATGATGTTGATACTCTGCTGGAGTTTGCGCAGGCAGAGGGTATAGGGCTTACGGTGGTTGGGCCGGAGGCTCCTTTGGCCGCCGGTATTGTGGATAAATTTACAGCCGCCGGCTTAAAGATTTTTGGTCCCAGCCAGAAAGCGGCTATGATAGAGGGCAGCAAGGCGCTGGCCAAAGAAATTATGGAAAAATATAACATACCGACTGCCAAATATGCAGCTTTTACGGATAAAGAAGTGGCTTTGGCCTATCTGGACGCTAACCCGGCGCCGATTGTAGTTAAAGCTGACGGTCTGGCTGCTGGCAAAGGCGTGGTTGTAGCAATGACTACGGCTGAAGCCAAGGAGGCCGTGGAGTCCATGCTCTCCGGCAATGCCTTTGGGGAGGCTGGAGCCAGAGTGGTGATTGAAGAATATTTGGAGGGCGAGGAAGTCAGCGTTCTGGCGTTTAGCGATGGCAAGACAGTGTTGCCGATGGTTTCCGCCCAGGACCATAAACGGGTTTTTGATGACGATAAAGGTCCCAATACCGGCGGCATGGGGGCTTATTCTCCTGCGCCGATTTATACACCGCAGCTGGCTGAACAGGTTGTTCAGCAGGTTCTGCAACCGGCGGTTGACGGTCTGCGTCAGGAGGGGCGTTTGTATAAGGGAGTGCTTTATGCCGGTTTGATGTTGACGAAGCAGGGTGTTAAGGTTTTGGAATTTAATGCGCGTTTTGGTGACCCGGAAACGCAGGCTGTGTTAATGCGTCTGCAATCTGATTTGGTAGAAATTATGTTGGCGGTTATTGATGAAAGTCTGCATGAGCATGAATTGTCATGGATTGAAGATGCGGCGGTTTGTGTGGTTATGGCCAGCGGCGGTTATCCCGGTTCTTATGCTAAGGGGCAGCCTATCAGCGGCTTGGAGCAGGCTGCTGAACTGTCGGACACGGTCGTTTTTCATGCCGGTACCAAATTCAGCGCTCAACAGGTTGTGAGCGATGGCGGCCGGGTTTTGGGCGTAACGGCTTGTGCGCCCTCAATTAAAGAGGCTATTGATAAGGCTTATGCGGCAGTTGATTTAATCAGCTGGTCGGATTGTTTCTGTCGTCGGGATATTGGGGCTAAAGCGCTGCGTTAAAACATGGCTTTTGTATATATATTGCAATGCGCTGATAATACTATGTATGCTGGCTATACTGTAAATCTGCGACGGCGTTTGGCCGTGCATAATGCCGGGCGTGGTGCCAAATATACCAAGCAGCGTTTACCGGTACGCCTGCTTTGGGCGGCTGAATTGCCGGAAACACGTTTGGCTCGGCGTGCAGAAGTATTGATTAAACAGCTGAAAACTAATAAAAAAAGACGTTTGGCCAGTGGACAAATAACTTTGGCTGAGGCCTGCCCTCGTTTGTGGGCAGAGGAGGAGAAAAATATGCATAAAGCATTGCCGTGGGATAAGGAAATGCTGGCTTTGGCTTTGCAGCAGGCAGAGCAGGGTAGTGATGCTGGCGAGGGCGGCCCTTTTGGCGCAGTTGTGGCTTCGGCTGACGGCCAGGTTCTGGCTGCGGAGCATAATCAGGTTTTGTTGAGCAAAGACCCCACAGCACATGCGGAGATTATGGCAATTCGGGCGGCCTGCGCTAAAATTGACAACCATGATTTGCAGGGTTGCACACTTTATACCTCCTGTGAACCTTGTCCGATGTGTCTGGCCGCTATTATCTGGGCGAACATTGAACGGGTGGTTTATGGCTGTACCAGAGCGGACGCATCGGCTATTGGTTTTCGTGATGAAAATATTTATGATTTTTTTGCCGGCTGCGGCACGTTGCCTGTAACTATGCAGGAATTGAACCGGACTGAATGTCAGCAGGTTTTTAATAAATATCAAAAAAATCAGGGTAAGCTTTATTAAATATCGGATATTTTAATTATAGTATTAAGGAGGGTTTAAAAATGTTAGTTTTGACCGAAAAAAAACAGGGCGTGGGCTGGTTATATTTAAATCAGCCAAATTCGTTGAACAGCTTGACAGCGGAGTTGGCGGCAGCTGTGGTTGAAGCTGTGGCAGCGCTGGAGGCAGACCCGGAGGTTAGGGTTCTGGTGTTCTCTGGCCAGGGCCGGGCTTTTTGTGCCGGTGGTAATTTAGACTCCTTAAATGCCTTGACCAATGAAGACGAGGCGGTGGCTTTTGTTACAGCGGCTGGCAAAACCAGTGAAGCCCTGTTTAACTGTCGCAAGCCGGTTATTGCGATGGTTAATGGCGTGGCGGCAGGCGCTGGCTTTAATCTGGCTTTGGCCTGTGATTTGGTTTTTGCTGCGGAGGGCGTGAAGTTTATTCAAAGCTTCAGCAATATTGGTCTGGTGCCGGATTGCGGCGGTCATTATTTGTTGCCGCGTGCGATTGGCAACTGGCGCGCCAAACAGGCCATGTTTGAGGCTGCCCCGATTACGGCGGAGGAAGGCAAAGAACTGGGCTTTGTTAACGCTGTTTATCCGGCGGCAGAATTGGCGGAAGCCACCAAAAAATATGCTGTGGCTTTGGCTCAGCGCGCACCGCTTTCTTTGCAAAATTGCAAAAAGCTGGTAAATCAAAGTGATAATATGACCATGGCTGAAATGTTGGCTGCTGAAGCCGCTATACAGGGTAAGCTGGTTGTTAGCGCTGACTGCAAAGAGGGTTTGGCTGCTTTTAAGGAAAAACGCCAACCGCAGTTTAAGGGTGAATAAAAATTGTGGTTCTTTACACATATTGGAACAGTGCATTGCCGTTTTTTTTAATGAACGGTGATGCACTGTTTTTTTTTTTGAGAAAGGGCTTGACAAATTGCGTCTACAAGTGTAGAATATAAGTGTCTATAAATGTAGACGCAATGATGACACGTGTCAAAGATTACTTAAGTAAGGTACAGAGGTAAGAAAATGAATAGTAAAAGTGAGAAAAAGATTAGCCTGACAAAGGCAGAACTGGCTATTATGCAAGTGCTCTGGCAAAATACCGATAGAGGTGCTTCGCAGGGGTTTTCAGCCAGAGAGATTAATCAGGCTCTGCCGGAAAAGCAGTGGCAGCGCACCACGCTGGCAACCATGCTGGCGCGGCTGGAGGAAAAGGGGGCGGTGCAGCGGCAAAAGGCCGCTAGCGGCAACGGCTATCTTTATCAGGCGCAAATTGATGAGGAACAATACCGGCAAAGTGCCGCCAACGATTTGCTGGATACGCTGTATCATGGCTCCGTGCGCAGTCTGGCGGCCTCTCTGGTGGCCAGTCGCCGCCTTTCCGCGCAGGATATTGATGAATTGCGAGAGTTGTTTAAGTTGTGAGGGTATTGTTATGCTGACACAAATTTTTCTTTATTGTCTGGCCGTTTCGGTCTGGGGCGCTTTGTTGATTTTGTTGCTGTGTGTGTTGCGTCCCATAACTGGTCGCATGTTTGGCGCAAAATGGCAGTATTATAGCTGCTTGCCGGTGCTATTGGTGCTGTTGTTGCCGCTTTTTTTCCTGCCTGTAAATGTGTCTGGTGAGATTTTTGCCGATTTTGCCGGAAAAATCAATCTTTTAAGTGGTTTTAACTCGCCTCAGCCGGAAACGGAATTATTACTGCCGGAAAGTGTGCCGGGGTATGTAGATTGGCAGGGTCGGTCAGGGCAGTTTAAAAGCGTGCCAGATTCGAAAATTACGGCCGCACCGGCACAATTATCCATAGCCGAGTCTGTGCGTCATCTTGGTCAGCAGTTTATGCCGTTCATAGACTGGCAGTTCTGGGCGCTGGTATGGTTAATTGGCGCGATGTTGCTGCTGGTCGGTCGTTTGCTGATTTATGGCGTTTTTCGTCAACATATGCTTAAAAGCAGTGTGATAGTGTCCTGGTCTGATTTGCCGTTTGCCGCTTCTGAAGCGGTATATTGGCAGAATTTGGCGCCAAAGTTGCAGCTGCGGCAGCTTAAGGTGGCAGACGAAAAATCAATGCTGACTGCTCCTTTTGTGAGTGGTTTGCGTCGGCCTTGTCTGTTGTTGCCAGCGCCGGCTATAGCATTGGAATTAAGCTCAACAGATTGGCAGAATTTGCTGCGGCATGAGTTGACGCATTATCAGCGGCATGATGTGCAATATAAGTGGCTGTTGCTGTTTGCGCAGTGTCTGCATTGGTTTAACCCGTTGGTTTATCTACTGAGTTTTCATCTTGAGCAGGATTGTGAAATTTCCTGTGATTTGGCAGTAACAAGCGATATGACTGAAAATGAACGCTGTGATTATATGCGGACAATCCTGCGCATGTTAACGCCGACGGCGTTGGTGGGTGGTTTGCATACAGGTATGAGTGGTGATAAGAGAAAAATTAAAAGGAGGTTTGAAATGATTAATAAACATAAAATAAACAGCCGTTATTGGCAGCGAGGGCTGGCAGTATTTTGCAGCACCATGTTGGTAATGCTGGCTTTGGGTGGCAGTGCTTTTGCTGCAGCTCAAGCGACCAATCTGGAGTTGGTCGCATCGGCTAAAACGGTTGATAATGGAGTTGTGTGGAGCGTTACATCTGATAACGATACTGTGAAGCGTGTTGATGAAGTTTCTTTATATACTAATGTTAATGGTATTGTGGTTTACAATAATGGCGAGGCGATTAATTTTAATAATAAGCCGTATTTAACGCCTGATGGCAAAATTTATCTGCCTCTGCGTGAGATGCTAGAAAGATTTCAGATAATCGAGCCGAATGATAACAGCAGTTTGCAATATGATAATGGGCTGGTTAAACTGGAGCTTTATCAGTGGCAGACGGATGCAGCCGGCGGTAGGGTTTTGCATTGCTTCTACCAGCGTCAATTCAATATGACTGATAATCTGGTTGGCGCGCAAATGTATAATGATGTTATTTATGTGCCGGCGGAAATGTTGCTGGGGATTGCGCAGATGTCCGCAGTTGAAGGCAGCAGCATGCTGGACGGATTGATGATTTTGCAGTATGACCAAAATGGCGGCGAGGTTCTGCGTATGGTCAGCCTGCCCTTGCTTGGTGAAAGTAAAATGGTAAATACGGCTTTATTCCTGCCGGAACGGTTTGCGGTGGTAACACAGTTTGCTCAGGCCTGGCAGCAAAGTGATTACCAAAAAATGCAAAGTTTCTGTACAAAATATGTTTTGGAAAGCGTTGGCTGGCAATATGCTGATGTTATGCTGGGTCAGGCGAGAGCCGTCTATGCGGAGCAGTGGGCGGCAGAGCCAAACAGCCTTAATTTGCATGTGCTGATAATACGGCCGGACGGTCAAAGCGGTTACAGCGAACTGGCCGTGACGCTGGAGGTGGAGCAGCAAAAAGATGGCAAATGGCTGATTAGCGGTTTGCGCAGCAGTAGCAGTATGGATGCTGATACTTTGAGTAAGAACACAGAGCAGCATTGGCAATGGCCGCTTGATGACAAGTATCATATTATTAGCGCCAGTTTTGGTGGTGAACGTCAACATAGCGGCATTGATATTCCGGCCGTGACAGGTGCGCCGGTTTATGCGGTGTCGTCCGGTAAGGTTCTGGCTGCTGATTATATGGGAGAAGACGGCAATAAAATTATTTTGCAACATTCTGACGATGGCACCTGGGAAACGCGTTACTCTCATTTATCCAGCATTGCAGTTAAGGCTGGGAATGTGGTAGAAGCCGGTCAGGTCATCGGCTATGTTGGCTCAACCGGTAAAAGCACCGGTGCGCACCTGCACCTTTCTATTTTGCAGAATGGCCAGCCGCTTGACCCAATGAGTTTTTTTGAACAGAAATAATATACACCAGGGCTTTGCTTGATAAGCCCTGGTATTTTTTTGAAAAATTTGCATAGTATTTAACCAGCCAGAATTTGCCATTATTTAGCAAATTCCTTATAAAATAGTGGAGGTTGACTGCTATGTTTTGGGAACTTATCTATTTATTTGGGTCATTAGTGCCTGGTATGGGCTTTTTGCTGGGTTATCTGAACAGCAACGCCTTTCCCAAGCCATTGGAGCCGGAGGCGGAACGGCAGTATTTGCAGGCCTGGGCAGAGGGAGACAAAAACGCACGCTTAAAGCTGATTGAACATAATTTGCGTTTGGTGGCGCATATTGTGAAAAAATTTGAAAACAGCGGCCCAGACCGGGAGGATTTAATTTCGATTGGTACGATTGGTTTGATTAAGGCGATTAATACTTTTGATTTGAATAAAAAAATTAAGTTGACTACATATGCGGCCAAATGCATTGAGAACGAGGTGTTAATGTTTTTGCGCAGCACCAAGAATGCCCGAACAGAGGTTTCGCTGAACGATTCAATCGGTTCAGATAAAGAGGGTAATCAGATTACTCTGCTGGAAACGCTGGGCAGTGACGGCACAGAAATTTTGGAAACGGTGGAGAGTAAAGACGATGAACGCCTACTGCATCTATCACTAAAAACGCTTTCCCCAAAGGAGCGTTATATAATTATTCAGCGTTATGGACTTTGTGGGGCGGAGGAGCATACCCAAAGGGAGATTGCCAAGCAGTTGGGGATTAGCCGTTCTTATGTCAGCCGGATTGAGAAAAAAGCTTTGCAAAAGCTGCATAAATCATTTGAGGAATAGCATATATTTTAGCAGTTTATCAGATATGCAAAAGAAAGGATTGGCTACATATGAAAAATTTATTTTCTTTATCCGATAATGCGTTGTTTTCGGCGGTGCGTGGCAATAGCGATGGTGATGGTCTGTGTTTTAGTCAGGTTGGCAAGGGGCTGTTAGTGGCCTGTGTATTGCTGGCGCTTTGCAGTCTGGCGCTGGCGGCCGTTTATTGTTATACCAGTCTGTCCGGTGTTACGGCGCATTTGTTGCAGTTGTTGGTTTTGGCGGTTGCAGTTTTTGTCGGCGGGTTTAGCGCGGCTCGTGGCGCTGGCCGCAAAGGGCTTTGGCATGGCCTGTTGTTGGCGGTGATAATGTTGGCGCTGTTGCTGTTGGCGGCCTTTTCCGGGCTTACGGCTGGCGGCGTTACGTTGTTAGCGCTGTTGGTTAAGGGCCTGGTTTTGGTTTTGGCTGGCAGTTTGGGCGGTATAATGGGCGTTGCTTAAATATTGCAAGAAAAATTTGCAACAGCCACTAGCCAGAACGGAAAAAATCTGCTATAATATTGCTTGATTGCTTAAAGCAAAAGCATTATTACAGCGGATTTTTTTATGCTGAATTATTTGAAAACAGAGGTGCGATAAATTGACAGAAACAAAAATGTGGGGCGGACGCTTTGCCAAGACTACGGATAAACTGGTTGAGGACTTTCATTCCTCCATTAGTTTTGACCAGATTTTATATCAGCAGGACATTGCCGGCTCGATTGCGCATGCCAAAATGTTGGGGCGGCAGGGTATCATCACGCCGGCGGAGGCTGAACAGCTGGTTGCCGGTTTACAGCAAATTCGGGAGGATATTGATGCCGGTCGCGTGGAGTTTGAAGTTGGGGCGGAAGATATCCACATGAATATTGAAAAAATTCTGACAGAACGCGTGGGCGAGGTTGGCAAAAAGCTGCATACGGCGCGCAGCCGTAATGACCAGGTGGCGCTGGATATGCGTTTGTATGTGAAATTGCAGATTGATGAGGTGCAGGCGCTGCTGTTAAAACTGGAAGAAACTATTTGGCAGGTTGCCGCCGATAACAAGACCAGTGTTATGGCTGGCTATACTCATTTGCAAAAGGCGCAGCCGATAACCATGGGGCATCATTTGCTGGCTTATTTTCAGATGTTTCGGCGTGATTTTGAGCGTTTGGCGGATTGTCGCCGACGTGCGGATTATTTGCCGTTGGGCGCTGGTGCGCTGGCTGGTACTACTTTCCCGATTGACCGCTATTTTGTGGCGATGGAGTTGGGCTTCGCGGATATTTGCGCCAACACGCTGGACGCAGTCAGCGACCGTGATTTTGTGGTGGAGTTTATCAGTGCCGCCTCTTTGATTATGGTGCACTTATCGCGTCTCTCAGAAGAAATTGTTTTGTGGTCCTCCAATGAGTTTGGTTATATTACCCTTGATGATGGTTATAGCACTGGTTCTTCTATTATGCCGCAGAAGAAAAATCCTGATGTAGCCGAATTGGTGCGCGGTAAAAGTGGGCGTGTTTTTGGTCATTTGATGGGGGCGCTGACAATGCTGAAAGGCTTGCCGTTGGCCTATAACAAGGATTTGCAGGAGGACAAGGAGGCGCTGTTTGATACGGTTGATACTATAAAAAAATCTCTGCTGGTGTTTGCGCCGATGCTGGCTACTATGCGCGTTAATTGTGAGCGTATGCATGAGCGCGCCAAGGGCGGTTTTATTAATGCCACGGACGCGGCTGATTATCTGGCGGCGCGCGGCGTGCCTTTCCGGGAGGCGCACAGCATTATTGGTCAGCTGGTAAAATATGCTGAGGATAAAGGTGTTGGTCTGGAGGATTTATCGCTGGCAGAAATTCAGCAATTTTCGTCGGTATTTCAGGCGGATATTTTCGATTACATTGCTATTGATAAATGCGTGGCAGCACGCTGCACACCCGGCGGCCCGGCTCTGCCAGCTGTGGAAACAGCGCTTGAGCAGGCGGCGGCATGGTTAAATATCTTTAAAAACTAAAAGCTGATATTTAAATGAAAGTTTAGTTAAAGCAGTTTATTTTATTGTCTGGCGACAGGCGAATATTCTGATAGTTAATTCAGGATAATAATTAGGAGTGAGCCTTTAATGCAAAATTTGGCGGAAATTATTACAGCGGCGGATATTGAAACAGATAATCAGCCAGTGGTGCAAAAATCGCAGGAGAACGGCGAATGTTCGGTTTGCGGCGGCAGTGGTTTTATTTTAAGGCCGGACGGTCAGGCTGAGATTTGCCGCTGTTACACAGAGCGCCGTATGCAGCAGCTGTTCAGGGCGGCGCGTTTGCAGCCGGCGCTGCAAAAAATGACCTTTGCTCAATTTGATTTGGCCAATTATCCGGCTAATATGCCGGCGCCGGACGGCAAGGGGCGCACTTATTATGAACTGGCGCGTGAAGCCTTGACAAAAATGCGTAGCTGCTGTGATAAGGCGATTGCCGCTGGTCAGCATAGGGGGCAGGCGCCGCGTGGTTTGCTGCTGCTCGGGCAAGTGGGCAGCGGCAAAACTCATTTGGCGGCGGCGGCGGCCAATTATTTGCTGCGTAATCGTCAACGCGTATTATTTTTGGTGGTGCCGGATTTTTTAGACGAGTTGCGCGGCGCTTTTTCCGGCTTGGAAGATGAGGTGCGGCATTTGCAGGAGCAGGCCAAAAGGGTGCCGGTCTTGATTTTAGATGATTTGGGCAGTCATAATTTTTCCGATTGGACGCGCAGTGTTTTGTTCAGTATTTTGAATTACCGCATGAATGAATGTTTAACCACCATTGCGACCACCAACCTGGATTTTGTCAGCTTGCAGGAACTTTTAGGCACGCGTTCATTGTCGCGTTTGCTTAGTCTTTGCGAGCCCTGTCTTTTGGCCAGTGACCGGGATATTCGGCTGCGCGGACTTGAAAAAGCCTAAATCTTGAACATTTTAAGGGGATTAGCTATGCTGTTGATTTTTGATTTAGATGATACGCTTATTTATACACATCAGGTTTTTGTGGAACTAACTGCTGAATTTTTGCAGCAAATGGCTGATTTGGGAATGTCGGACGATAATTTGTATTATACGCTGGACGCTTATGACCGCGAAGCGGTAGAACAGGCTGATGCTTATGTACCCTGGGCTTTTCCGCAGGCTATGCGCAAAACTTATGAATTTTATTGTGAAAAATATTTTCAACCTTTAGACGAAGCGCAGGCTGAAACTTTTGAGGCTTTGGGCAACAGCTTTCGGGAGGCGGATTACCCTCTGGTTGACGGCGTTAAAACTCTGCTTGATACGTTGGCCGATGACGGTCATCGGCTGGTATTGTTGACGCAGGGTGGTTATGATGAGCAGAAGTATAAGGTTGAGTTGCATCATTTGAATGAATATTTTCACGAGATTATTGTGGTTGATAAAAAAACGCCAGCTGTCTATTTGAACATTATGGAGCGCCATAATTTTGCGCCCGGTCAGACGGTTGTTATTGGTAACAGTCTGAAAAGCGAGATTGCGCCGGCTTTGGCTGTACAGGCCAAACCTATTTTGGTGCGTGTTTGTCAGGGCTGGGATTTTGAAAATATTGAACTGGAACAAAGGGTGCCGGTGGTGCGTCAATTAATGGATATTTTAACTTTACTGCCAAAAATTTGAATTAGTTGCTGTTAAGATATGGGGAGAGTGAATATTTTGCAGGAAAATTTTAACAAACATTCTCTGCGCGCGGCTTTATTACAATTTGATGTAAGGCCGGGCGAGGTTCAGCATAATGAAGCGGTTATATCCGCTTTGTTAGACGAGAGTAAGGCCTGTGGAGCGCAACTGGTGGTGTTGCCGGAGCTTTGGAATGTGGGCTATGATTTGCCGCATTTGCCGCAGCTGGCTCAAAATCTGCGGCAGGGTAGCAGCGCCCGGCTGTTAATGCGCAAGGCTAAAGAGCATGACATGTATATTTTTGGCGGTACGATTGCCGAGAAAAAAGGTGACAGTTTTTTTAATACGGCGTTGGTTATTGATAATAATGGTGAAATTATATATAAATATCGTAAGCTGCATCTTTTCCCGAACGGTTTGAAAGAACCGGAATATTTTATGCCAGGTGATGAATGGGGTTTGGTGGAGACACCATGGGGACTGTTTGGGCTGGCGATATGTTATGATTTGCGTTTTCCGGCGACTATTCAAAATTTGACTCTGCGCGGCGCTAACACGCTGATTGTGCCGGCGCAATGGCCGACTATTCGGGCGAAGCACTGGCTTATGCTTAATCAGGCACGAGCGATTGACCATCAGATTTTTGTTTTGGCCTGCAACCGCACCGGTCATGACCATAGCGGTAAATATCCGGGTTGGTCAGTGGCGGTTGACCCTTTGGGTGAGATTTTGTGTGGTGGTAAAGAGGCAACATCGGCAGGGATTTTGCTTGCTGATTTGGATTATACGGTTTTGCCCAAAATTCGTTCCAGTATTCCGGTTTATGATAATCGTTTGCGGATTTTAGATGAAATTGATGATAGCCAGTTATAATTTGCATTGTCTGGCGGTTAGTGAACCTATAAAATTTTCCAGGTTTGCTAATCGCCAGGCAAATTTAAGCTGGTTAAAGTATTTTTTATGCAAAATATACAAAAAATTGCAAAAAAGACTTGACAAATTCCGTTGTACCTGTTATATTATAGCAAGAAGACCAGTGAACCCGTAGTGTACCGTATGGTATGCTATTTTTTTTGGTTTGATAAAATTGCTATCTGACTGAAAATATATGGAAGAAATATACAAAATTTTTTTGAGGTGACTAAATGGCAAATGCTATTGAAAGCAGAGTTATGGCTCTGGCGGAGCCTTTATGTGTGGAGCAGGGCGCAGAACTTGTGGCGGTGGAATGGCAAAAAGCCGGCAGGGATTGGATTTTGCGTTTATATATTGACAGTGCGGAGGGCGTGGGGCATGAGCTTTGCGTCAATGTCAGCCGGGCGGTTGGCGATGCTTTAGACGCTCAGGATTTTATTGAGCCGTCTTATAATTTGGAGGTTAGTTCGCCGGGATTGGAGAGGCCTTTGCTTAAACCGGCTGATTTTGAGCGTTTTGCCGGGCAGCCTGTGAGCATTAAGCTTTTTGCGGCGCAGAATGGTCAAAAGCAGTTTTATGGTGAATTGGCTGGTTATAAGCCCGAGGAGGGTGTGGCGTTGCTGGAGGAGAACAGCGGCCAGCGCCTTGCTTTTGCTTTGGATAAAATTGCTAAGGCGCATCTGGTTTTTAAGTTTTAAGATTAAACAGAACCTGTTAGAAAAATATCCATAAAGATTGGGCTTGATTTAATATTTAAGCCTGAAAAATGTGTAAAAATATATAAAATATGAGGTGACAAAATGGCAGGTGAATATGTCAACAAGGAGTTTCTGGACGCCATGGCTGAGTTGGAGCAGACAAAAGGTATAAAAATGGATGTGCTGCTGGAGGCTTTGGAGGACGCTTTGATTTCAGCTTATAAAAAGAACTATGGTTCTTCCCAGAATGTACGAGTTGAGATAAACCGTGAAGACGGCGATATTCATGTTTACTATCGTAAAGAAGTTGTGGCAGAGGTTGAAAACGACAAAGTGGAAATGTCTTTGGCTGAAGCACAAACCTATGACCCTGAATTTGAAATTGGGGATATGTTTGAGTCAGAGGTTACACCACGCTCTTTTGGTCGCATTGCTGCGCAGACCGCAAAGCAGGTGATTGTGCAGCGTATCAGAGAAGCAGAACGCAATGTTATTTATGATGCTTATGCCAAGGCAGAGGGCGAAATTGTGCGTGGCTCCATTGTGCGTATGGAGGGACGCAACGTGATTGTTGATATTGGCAAAACAGAGGCTGTTTTAACGCCTTCTGACCAAATACCCGGTGAACGCTATGTCGTTGGCGAACCAATTAAGGTTTATGTAGAAGAAGTACGCAAGGGCAATCGTGGCACTTATATCATGATTAGTCGTACCCAGCCTGGTTTGTTAAGCCGTTTGATGGAGCAGGAGGTTCCGGAGATTTACGATGGCGTAGTGGAAATTAAGGCTGTGGTGCGTGACCCAGGAAGTCGCGCTAAAGTGGCGGTTGTCAGCCATGATGAGGACGTTGATGCAATGGGTGCCTGCGTGGGCGCCAGAGGTATGCGTGTTCAGAATATTGTTGAAGAATTATCTGGTGAAAAGGTGGAGATTGTTGGCTGGTCTGATAATCTGGCGCAGTTTATCAGTAATGCTATTGGTCCGGCTAAGGCTTTGCAGGTATCAGTTGACGAAGAAAACCGCACGGCACGAGTTCTGGTGGCCGATAATCAGCTTTCTTTGGCGATTGGCCGGCGTGGACAGAACGCTCGTTTGGCGGTACGTTTAACGGCTTGCAAGATTGATATTGAAAGTGTTTCTCAACAGGCGGTGCGCATGGCACAACAGGAAGTCGCTGATGAAGAAGCGGCGGAAATTGTTAATGAAAAAACTGTTAGTGAAGAAAAAATTACAGAAGAAAAGATTACAGAAAAAGATATTATAAAAGAAAATATTATTGAAGAAACAGAAAACAATGCAAAATCAACCGATACAGAAGAATAAGAAAAAACCGCAGCGCACTTGTATTGCCTGTCGGCGTATGCTGGACAAACAGGACTTGTGTCGGGTTGTGCGCACGCCTGGCGGTGAGATTGTAATAGACACAACCGGTAAAATGGCCGGGCGCGGCGCTTATCTGTGTAATGATGCAGACTGTTTGAAAAAAGCATTGAAAAGCCGGGCGCTGGAACGTGTTTTGAAACAGCAGATTAGTGAGGAATTTAAAGAGGAGCTAATAAAAAAATATGGAATTTGAGATACAAAAGGCTCAAGCTGGGGTTTACACGCTTTTGGGATTGGCGCAAAAGTCTGGTAGTTTGTTTAGCGGCACTGATATGGTAACGCAGGCTTTAAGCAAACATCGCGTCAGGTTAATTCTTTTGGCTTGGGATTTGAGCGAAAATTCCTATACGCGTTTTTGCCAGCATTGGCAGCAGCAGTCTGATTTATTTCGTCAGAAAGTGCAGGTTTGGCGTTTTGGTGCAAAACAACAGCTGGGTCAGGCCATAGGTAAACCGGAGCGTGGTATTTTGGCCTTGGGTGATGAAAATTTATGCCGGGGTATTGAAAGTAAATTGCAGCAGCTGCAAGTTGTTTCAAGCCAAGAGTTGGCCAGGCAACTCTAAAAATTTATATTTTGCTATAAATTATGATATTATATAAAGCTAAGAACTAATTAATGTTTGTTTTGGTTCTTAAAGGAGTGTTTTGATTGGGAAAAATTCGTGTTCATGAGTTGGCAAAGGAATTGAATGTAGAAAGTAAAAAAATGGTGGAGTATCTGCAAAAACAGGGCTGCAACATTAAAAATCACATGAGTATTATGGACGAAAAGGCCGAGGATTTGGCGCGCCGGTATTTTGGTAAGGCTGACGCTGTACCAGGCTTTCGCCCTACGGTAAAGCGTATTAAAAAAGAGGTCGTGGAGGCTGAACGTGCTTTAAAAGAGCAGCATGTTGAAGAAACGCTAAAACAAACGGCAGCTGCGGAAGTGGAAACAGCAACCAAGTCAGTTGAAACGGAAGTAAAAGCTGCTCCTGCAAAAGCTGTGCATGAGGAGCCAAAACCGGAGCAGCCCAAGCAGGAAGCCACCAAACTGGCGGACGAGGCAGTTACTGTGCCGGAAAAAATGCCGGAGCCGCCTGTTAAGGAAGAGCCTGTTAAAACTGAAACCGCAGATACTAAAGAATTGACTAAGCCGGCTGAAGAGGTCCAGGACAGTAAGGCTGTGTCTGATACTGCCCAAAAGCCGAATGCATCTGCGCAAAATACTCCGGTTAAAGAAAATAAAACTGTGCATGAGGCTGCTGCTCGTTCCCAATCCGAACAGAAGCCGGCTGGCAAAAATAATCGTCGGGATAATAAGGAAAATACTAATCGGGATAATAACAAAGAAAATAATCGTGAACGCAATAATCGCGATAATAAAGAAAACAGAGAAAATCGTGATAATCGCGGAGGCCGTGATAAACGGGATAATCTTGAGCGCAATGCTAATAACGCCAGTCGTGATAACCGTGTCAATAACAATAATAATGGCGCTAATAATAATCGGGATAATAAGCGTTTTGATAATAAACGTCCGGATAATGCCGGACGTGACCGGGGCGAGCGTAATGAGCGCAGTAAAGCGCCGGCGGCCAGAGCCGAGGTTGTTTATGCTCCTCCGACGGCTGCGGCCAAACCAGACAGTCGCCGTTCAGAGAAAAAACGTACTGGCAAAACACAGAAAGAACAGGAATTTAATCAGGAACGTATAAATCGCTTTGAAAAAGCTGGCAAAAATCGGCCGCGTAATAAGTATAAGGAGCAGAAATGCCAGAAGGTAGAAATTGCTCCGGCTACACCTAAAAAAGTGGTTATCGGTGAAACGATTATTCTCTCTGAATTGGCTAAGAGCATGCATAAAACGGCCAGCGAGTTGATTAAAAAATTGTTTGAAATGGGTATTATGGCCACGATTAACCAAAATCTGGAGTCTGATACGGCAATTCTGCTGGCTGATGAATTTGGCGTGGAGGTTGAAGTTCGTCAGGAAAGAATTGTTGAAATTCTGGAAGATGATTTGGATAATCCGCGCGATATGAAAGAACGTCCGCCAGTAGTAACGGTTATGGGTCATGTTGACCATGGCAAAACTTCACTTTTGGACGCAATCCGCAATACGCGTGTAACATCAACTGAGGCAGGCGGTATTACCCAGCATATTGGCGCTTATCAGGTTGGTATTCAGGGACGCAAAATCACATTCCTGGATACTCCGGGTCATGAAGCCTTTACTTCAATGCGTGCGCGCGGCGCTCAGGTTACGGATATTGCTGTGTTGGTTGTGGCGGCTGACGATGGTATTATGCCACAGACGGTTGAAGCTATTAACCATGCCAAGGCGGCTGACGTGCCGATTATTGTTGCTATCAATAAAATTGATAAGCCGGGCGCTAATGTGGAGAAAGTTAAGCAGGAATTAACAGAATATGAATTGGTGTCAGAAGATTGGGGCGGCGATGTAATTATGGTGCCGGTTTCTGCCAAGCAGGGTATTAATATTGAAACATTGTTGGAAATGATTTTGCTGGTGGCCGAAGTTTCTGAACTTAAGGCCAATCCCAAGCGTCTGGCACGTGGTACGGTTATTGAAGCCAAGCTTGACAGAGCCAGAGGCCCACTGGCGACATTGCTGGTGCAGAAAGGTACCTTGAAAGTTGGCGAAACAATTATTGCCGGTTCCGTTTTTGGTAAGGTGCGCGCCATGACAGATGACAGCGGTCGGACAGTACGCAGTGCCGGGCCATCTATGCCAGTGGAGATTTTGGGCTTCTCGGAAGTGCCGGAGGCCGGCGAAACATTTATCGCTATTAAGGAAGAACGCAACGCCAGATACGCGGCGCAAATTCAGGCTGATAAAAAGCGTGAAGAGGAAATGCGTAAATCGGCCAGAGTATCGCTTGACGATTTGTTCTCCAAGATTGCCGAGGGCGAAGTTAAGGATTTGAATATTATTATTAAGGCCGACGTGCGCGGTTCGGTTGAAGCCTTAAGCCAGTCGCTGGAAAAATTGAGTACCGATGAAGTTAAGGTTAAAATTATTCATATTGGCGTGGGCGCCATTAATGAATCTGACGTTATGTTAGCTGACGCCAGCAACGCCATTATTATCGGCTTCAATGTGCGGCCTGATGCACAGACGCGAAAAGCGGCGGAAAACGCCATGGTGGATATGCGCCTGTATAGCGTTATTTACGATGCTATTGAAGATGTTAAGCAGGCTATGCAGGGCTTGTTGGCTCCGGTTTTGAAAGAAACCTGGCAGGGGCAGGTTGAGGTTCGCAATACTTTCAAGGTACCTAAGATTGGTTTGGTGGCCGGCGGTTATGTGCAGGAGGGTAAAGTTACGCGTAATTCAGAGGTGCGCATTATTCGTGACGGCGTGGTTATTTTCCAGGGCAAGCTGGCGTCCTTGAAACGCTTCAAGGACGATGTTAAAGAGGTTATGCAGGGCTTTGAATGTGGTCTTGGTATTGAAAATTATAACGATATTAAAGACGGCGATATCATTGAAGCGTTTATTATGGAGGAAACTGCCAGAGAGCTTTAGTTCATAAGCTTTAATTGAGAACTGTAATAGATAAGTTTATTTGGGGCTTTGGGCGGAATATTTCTGGCGTGAAGCCCCAATAATTTAATAGAAAAGCAATATAATAAATTATTGAATACTAAAAAAGGGAGAAAATTTAATAAAAAATGGCTCAATATAGAAATCGACGTTTGTCCGAGGAATTGAAAAAAGAAATTGCCGATATTGTGCGACAGATGAAAGACCCACGCTTGCAGCTGGTATCCATTCTGGCAGTGCAGGTTGATAGAGAGTTGACTCAAGCCAAGGTTTTTGTCAGTCATTTTGCGCAGGGAAGTGCCAAAGATGAAACTCTGGCTGCTTTGTATAAGGCTGGTGGGTATATTCGCAGTGAGTTGGCACGCCGTCTGCATACGCGTACTGTACCAGAATTGGTATTCGTGGACGACCACAGCATTGAAGCTGGCTTTAAAATAACGGAAATGCTGGCTGATTATGAGCGCGAACGCACTGGCAGTGTAATAAAATCGGAGGAATAAAATTGATGAAATATGATTTTCAACCAGCCTGCGATTTGCTTGCTGATAAGCAAAAGGTGATGATTGTGGGGCATATTTCGCCTGATGGTGATACGCTTGGTTCTGCTTTGGGTCTGGCGCGTGGTTTGCGTAAGCTGGGCAAGCAGGTTAATGTGGTTTTTCAGGACGCTGTGCCGCGGCATTTAAGTTTTTTGCCTGGTGCCGCAGAAATTTTACGCCCTGACCAGCTGCCAGAAGCCAGCTATATGCCGCCGGATTTAGTGATACTGGTAGACTGTGCTACATTGGAGCGTACTGGCAATGGCTGGATTAATGATTATCTGCCGCAAATTCCCTTGCTGATTTTTGACCACCATGCATTGCGTGATGATATCCCGGCAGTTTCTCTGGTGGACCCTCATTTAGCTGCTACAGCAGAGTTGATTTACTGGTTTTTGCAGTCGCTTGGTGTATCGTGGGATTTGGATTTGGCACGCTGCCTATATACTGGTATTTGTACAGATACAGGCGGTTTTCGCTTTACTAACACCAGGGTGCATACTTTGCAGATTGCTGCTGAGTTGCTGGCGCAGGGTATTAATATGGAAGAAATGCGCATTAATCTTTTTGAGTCGCGCAGTCTTGGACACCTTAAAATGTTAGGTTTGGCTTTGTTGAATATGCAGAAAACCGATGATAATAAACTGGTTTGGTGCAGTATGGACGCTGTTACCAAGGAGAAATATCACGCTTTGCCGGAGGATATAGACGGCATTGCCGGCGAAACTATGCAGTTGGAGGGCGTAAAAATCGGCCTGTTTTTTGACGAACGTGTGGAGCAGGGTACGGTTAAGGTTTCCATGCGTGGGCGTGATGGTTATAATGTTGGTAAATTGGCGGCGGAGTTTGGCGGCGGCGGTCATTATGCGGCGAGCGGTTGCACTATTTCTGGCAATCTGGCCGAGGTTATGCCTAAGGTTTTGGCGGCGGCGGAAGTTTTGTTGAAAGAAACGGAGGCCAAACTTTCATGACCGAAAATTTGGTGCAGACCGTAAATGGGTTTTTGAATATTTATAAGCCGGCCGATTATACCTCGCATGATGTGGTGGCGGTTTTGCGTCGTCATTTGCCGCGCAAAAGCAAGGTGGGGCATACTGGTACGTTGGACCCACAGGCCACCGGCGTTTTACCTGTTTGTTTTGGTAAAGCTACGCGTTTGGCGGAATATTTTACCTCCTTGCCTAAAACTTATGTGGGCGAATTAACGCTGGGTAGTGTTACCAGCACTTATGATAAATGGGGTGAAACAACCTGGCAGGCGGAGCCGGCTAAATTGGCGGCGGTGACGGAGTCTGATATTATGGCCGTTTTGCCGCAGTTTCAGGGCTTTATTAAACAGGTGCCGCCAATGGTGAGCGCTGTCAAAATTGGTGGTCAAAGGTTGCATCAGCTGGCCAGAGCTGGTGTGGAGGTGGAGCGGCCGGCGCGCGATGTGCGGATTTATAGCCTGCGCGTGCTGGATTGGGCTTTACCCCGGTTGACTTTGGAAATTTGCTGTTCCAGCGGCACCTACATACGCAGTCTGTTTCACGATATTGGCCAGACCTTGGGTGTTGGGGCGCATATGTCGGCGTTGGAACGTGCAGCGGTGGGCAACTTTACCAGAGAGGGTGCTTTGCCATTGGCTAAAGCAGAAGAAATGTTGAAGGCTGGAGATTTTAGTCATTTTTTGCCCTTATCTGTTGGGGTGGCTCATTTACCCATGGTGGAATTGCAGACGGAGCAGGATTTTCAATCTGCGCTGCATGGTCGTGAAATTGTGCTTGGTTTATCTGAAGCCGAAGCGCCGGCTTGTCAAGTTTGCTATCAGGGGCAGCTGGTTGGCATTGGGGAAACAAGATATGAAGCGCAGGGCTGTGCTTGTAATGAAATGTTGTTGCTGCATATGGATAAGGTATTGCTTTAAGAAAAAAAATTCAGGTGATATGTTTAATATGAAAATTTTGCGTTCAGTTAAAGAATTTGAACAGCAGAATAAATTTTTAGCTGTAACTTTAGGTAATTTTGACGGTGTGCATTTAGGCCATCAGCAACTTTTACGCCGGGCTGTAATGGCGGCTCAGGCGGCCGGCGGTGTTTCAATGGCTTTTACCTTTGCACCGCATCCTTTGGCGGTTTTGTCAGACCAGCAGCCGCAGCTTTTGCAGAGCCAAACTGAAAAGCGCCGGGCGATTGCGGACATTGGTTTGGATTATCTTTTAGAGATGCCTTTTACTGCGGAGTTGTCACATTTGTCGCCGGCCGATTTTGTTGCTCAGTTTTTGGCAGAGGCTGGTTTGGCGGCCAATCTGGTGATTGTAGGCTTTAACTTTAGCTTTGGCGCCAGAGGGGTTGGTAAGGCTCAAACTTTACAGCGGCTGGGGAATGGGCAAAATTTTGAGGTGGAAATACTGCCACCGTGTCAACATGAGGGCCAGATTGTCAGCAGCAGTTGGCTGCGCCAGCTGATTGCCGCTGGTCAGATTGTCAAAGCCAATTGTTTACTGGGGCGAGAATACGCGCTGTCCGGTGAGGTTGTGCATGGCCGACAGCTGGGACGACAATTCTTTGGTTTTCCCACTGCGAATATTCTGGCAGAGCAGGCAATGTTGTTGCCGGCTTATGGCGTTTATGCCGCCTGGGCCGAGTGTGCTGGCAGAATTTGGCCGTCTGTTGTTAATGTAGGTTTGCGCCCGACGATTGCTGAAAATATTGTGCCAACGATTGAAACTCATTGTTTGGGTGCGGATTGTGATTTTTATGGTAAGGAAATGCGCGTACGTTTTGTGCAGGAAATTCGGCCGGAGCGTAAATTTGCTTCAATGGAACTGTTACGGGAACAAATTGCCGCAGATAGTAAAAAAGCTGCAAAAATTTTACAATAACTATTGCCAAAAAGCAATTTATAATATATAATATGAAAAGCGGTCTGCAAGACCGTCGCCATACCACAGCGCGGATATGGACACTCCGACCCTATCTGGGCTGTTGGCCAATATTAAACAGGAGGTAAAGAATTTATGCCGTTGACTACTGCTAAAAAAGCGGAAATCATTGCTAAATTTCAGCAGCATGAAGGTGACACCGGTTCTCCGGAGGTTCAGGTTGCGCTGCTCAGTCAGCGTATCTCAGATTTAACTGAGCATATGAAGCGTCATCCCAAAGATTTCCATTCTCGCCGCGGTCTGTTGCAGCTGGTTGGCCAGCGTCGCCGTTTTCTTGGCTATATCAAAGCCCAGGATTTTGAGCGTTACCGCAAAATCATCACTGAACTTGGCCTGCGCCGTTAGTTGATTAATTAAAATTGCATTATAAAAGGTGGCATGTTGAATAAACACATACCACCTTTTATCTTATGTTGCCGTTTTATTGAAAAACGGCGGCGTTTATTAATCAAGTCCTTTAACGGTAATGACAGTCCCCTGTTTAACCAGATAATCAATATGGGGCATGGTATCTTCCTCGGCTGGCAATTCAAAAAAATAACTGCCATAGCTGTCATTGCTTTCAATGTATAACTCATAAACTGGCTGGCCGGGCTGACCATATTTCATTTGAGCTGCCGCAATAAATCCCTTATTGGTACTGTCCAGGCTCCAAACCTCCAAGCCGCGCTCATAGCTTTCAGTTTCTTCATTATAATTAAGATTATATATTTTCATCATACTCTTTTGCTCACGCGGCGCCAAAAGCGTCAGCGGTTCATCTTCGTTCAATTTGAGCATGGTATAGGAGAGTAACTCGGAGAGTTCTTCATCTGTTGGCTCATGTATAATGTAAAGCAAACAATCTTCTGGTTCATTGGCCTGAGCCTGATGGATAACAGAATTGGTGCTGCTGGTGGAAAACTCGTTGGCATTTATAACCTGCATTATATTTATTGGTTCATTTTGGCAGCCAGCTGCCATAAAAAGCAAAAGAATTATTGGCAGGCTTAAAAAATACTTTAAAAATTTCATACTAAACTCCTTAATTATAAATAATAATGTAATTAATACACAAATTATAACAGAAAATACGCGTATAAGCAAGTAAATTGTGGTTGGGTTTATCTTTTCTGTATAAAAAAACAAAATAAATACAAAATACAACGGTAAAATTTGTAAAATTGTATTGACAAGCTCTGTTGATTTGACGTATAATTTTCTATTATAACGCAAGGCTGAAAAATTGGCTTTACGCTAAAAAATTTTTAGAAAAGGTGGAAAAAGACATGAAGAAGAACTACTTTAAGTTGTTTGCTTTGTGTATGGTTGCTGTTGTTGCACTGTTTGCTTTTGCTGGCTGTGGCAATGATACCGACCAGAATCAGGGCAGCAACAAAGCTGGCGATGATGAAAGCAAAGTATTTATCATTGGCAGCATCGGCCCACTGACTGGTGGCGCGGCTAGCTATGGTAATTCTGCTAAGCAGGGTGAGGAGATTGCTGTGGCAGAAATTAACGCTGCTGGTGGCGTTGCTGGCTACACATTTCAGTTGATGCCTGAAGATGACCAGCATGATGCAGAAAAAGCTGTAAGCGCTTATAACACATTGATGGATAAGGGTATGAACGCGTTGATTGGTGCGGTTACCAGCGTTCCCTGTATTGCTGTAACTGAAGAATCTCATGCAGACAATCTGTTGCAGATTACTCCTTCTGCTTCCGCAGCAGCTGCGGCACAGTATGATAACTGCTTCCGCATTTGCTTCACAGACCCACAGCAGGGTCAGCATATGGCTGATTATATCTATGCACAGGGTGTTACTAATTGTGCAGTACTGTATGATGTATCTGATGCATATTCCTCCGGTATTTATGAAGCTTTTGTAGCTGCTTATGAAGCGTTGGGTGGCACTGTGGCTGCTGCTGAATCCTTTGCTTCTGGCGATGTTGATTTCCATACTCAGCTGACTAGCATTAAAAACTCTGGCGCACAGGCTTTGTTTATGCCTTTCTATTATCAGGAAGTTGCTTATGTAGCTAATCAGGCCGGCGATGTAGGCTTGTCTGTTCCGTATTATGGCTGCGATGGCTGGGACGGTGTTATCAAACAGTTGGAGGGGGATACCACTCTGATTAATGGTGCTGCATTCCTGACTCCTTTCTTTGCTAATGCTACCGACGAAAAGACAGTTGGTTTTGTAACTGCTTATCAGGAAGCTTATGGCGCTATTCCGGATCAGTTTGCTGCTGACGGTTATGATGCTGTATATGCTATTGCTGCTGCTTTGGAAAAAGCTGGCTCTGCTGATAGTGAGGCTTTGATTGCTGCTATGCATGAAATTGAGATTGATGGCGTAACCGGTAAGATGTCTTGGGACGAAAATGGTGACGCTACTAAAGAAGCTATTATTGCTATCGTTCAGGACGGCGATACTGTTCCTGCTGAATAATCAATAATTATTTTGCGAAACTAAAATCTGCCGTTGGCCGAGGCTGACGGCAGATTTATTTATTTAACAAGAAATTTATGTATAAAAATAAAATTTTTTTGTTTTTTTGTCACCAAATCTGAAAAAAATAATTGTGTTTCTATACTAACCTATGATATAATATAAAAATAGTTTTTATTGTTTTAATGAGGTGGTATATTTGGAATTTTTAGCACAACTTGTAAACGGCTTAAGCTTAGGCAGTATATATGCATTGATTGCGCTGGGCTATACAATGGTTTACGGCATATGTAAAATGTTGAATTTTGCTCATGGTGATGTTATTATGGTGGGCGCCTATACGCTTTCTATTGCTATGTCAACTCTGCATTTTCCGCCATATCTGGCTATTCCGGTCAGCATGCTGGTTTGTGCTGTTCTGGGCGTTACGATTGAGCGCATTGCCTATAAGCCTTTGCGTCAAGCTTCGCCGTTGGCTGTTTTGATTACAGCTATTGGCGTCAGCTATTTTCTGCAAAGTTTAGCTCTGTTGATTTTTGGTTCTACACAGAGAAAAGTGGAATCAGCAATTAATGTTGGCCTGATACATATAGGTGATTTTGCAATCAGTGGTAATGCTGTTGTTACATTACTTTTGACTATTGTTTTGATGGTGGGGTTGACTTGGTTTATTAACCATACTATGACCGGCAAGGCAATGCTGGCTGTTTCTGAAGATAAAGGCGCTGCGCAGTTGATGGGCGTTAATGTTAATAAAACTATTGCGGTAACTTTTCTGATTGGTTCTGCTCTGGCTGCGGTGGCTGGCGTGCTTTATATTGCTTCTTATGGATATGTTGGTCCGTATACCGGTTCAATGCCGGGTATCAAGGCGTTTGTCGCTGCTGTTTTGGGCGGTATTGGCAGTGTGCCTGGCGCGATGCTGGGCGGCATATTATTGGGTATTATTGAAAGCTTGTCTAAGGCTTATATTTCCACGCAGCTGGCTGATGCTATTGTATTTGGCGTTTTGATTGTGGTGCTGCTGGTTAAGCCCACTGGTTTGCTGGGCAAAAAAGTTACGGAAAAGGTATAAGCGGCAAGGGGCGTTTAAAGAAATGAAACAATTATTGTCAAAGAAGAATTTGTTTTTACTGGCGGTGATTGCCGCCATATATGCGGTGCTGTTTGCACTTGATGCGCAGGGTTTTTTCAGTCGTCAGGCCAAGGCTTTGTTGGTACCAATCGGTATTAATATTATTTTGGCTGTATCATTAAGTCTGATTGTTGGTTTTTTGGGAGAACTCTCATTGGGTCATGCCGGGTTTATGTCGGTTGGCGCTTATACTGGTTGTATGCTGACGGTTAATCTTGATTTGCCAATATATATAGAGTTACCCCTGGCAATGCTGATGGGTGGCATTGTGGCGGCCATTTTTGGCGTAATTATTGGTATTCCGGCCTTGCGTCTGCGCGGCGACTATCTGGCGATTGTTACGCTGGCTTTTGGTGAAATTATTCGTTCAATTTTCAATAATTTAAGCATTGTTGGTGGCTCCGGCGGTTTGAATGGTATTCCTAAATATTCCAATTATACTATTGTTTATATAATGCTGGTTATTACAATTATCGTCATTACCAATCTGGTTAATTCCCGGCATGGTCGTGCTATTTGTTCAATTCGTGATAATAAGATTGCAGCAGAATCTATGGGTATTCCTGTGGTTTATTATAAATTGCTGGCCTTTGTGGTAGCTGCTTTTTTTGCTGGTATTGCTGGTGTTTTATATGGACATAATCTGGGTATTTTGAAACCAAGCACTTTTGATTTCAATAAATCTATTGAAATTCTGGTTATGGTGGTTATGGGCGGTATGGGCAGTATTCCCGGTTCAGTAATAGCGGCTTTGCTTATCACGGTTCTGCCGGAAATTCTGCGTGGTTTGCAGGATTATCGTATGTTGATTTATGCGGTGGTTCTGATTGTTATGATGTTGTTAAACAATAATGCTAAATTTAACAATTTTAAACAGCGTGTGTTCAGTAAAAAAGCTAAGAAGCAGGGCGCTGACCTGGTAAAGGAGGGCGAATAAAATGTCATTGCTGGAGGTTAAAAATCTGGGCATTCATTTTGGCGGCCTGCGTGCTGTTGACGGTTTTAATGTTAGCATTGAACAGGGAAGTTTATATGGCTTGATTGGCCCAAATGGCGCAGGCAAAACCACTGTATTTAATTTACTTACGGGTGTTTATCAGCCAACCGAGGGTACGTTTTTTCTTGATGGCGAGAATTTAACCGGTCATAGCACTATGGAAATTTCTCATCGGGGTATTGCCAGAACCTTTCAGAATATTCGTCTTTTTACTAAAATGTCGGTTTTGGATAATGTAAAGGTTGGGCTGCATCGGCATGTTAAATACAGCCTGGTGTCTGGTATTTTCCGTTTGCCTTCCTATTTCAGAGATGAACAGGAACTGAATGAGCGTGCCAGAAAGTTGCTGGAGGTTTTCGATTTATATGGAGAAAAGGATTTTTTGGCTTCCAATCTGCCCTATGGCAAACAGCGTAAATTAGAGATTGCCAGAGCCTTGGCGACCAGTCCGAAACTTTTGTTGCTTGATGAGCCGGCGGCAGGCATGAATCCTAATGAAACGGCTGAACTAATGGAAACTATCCGCTTTGTGCGAGATGAGTTTAATATGACAATTTTGTTGATTGAGCATGATATGAAGCTGGTTTCTGGTATCTGTGAAGAAATTACGGTGCTTAACTTTGGCCAGATGCTGGCGCAGGGCAAGCCGAGTGATGTTTTGAATGACCCCAAAGTTGTTGTGGCTTATCTTGGGGAATAGGGAGGCTGTTTTATGGCAATGTTGCAGGTGGAAAACTTGCAGGTTTTCTATGGTGTTATTCAAGCTATCAAAGGCATATCCTTTGAAGTGAACCAGGGGGAGATTGTGGCCTTGATTGGTGCAAATGGCGCCGGTAAAACCACGATTCTGCATACTGTGACCGGTCTGGTGCCGGCCAAAGCCGGGCAAATTCAGTTTGACGGCAAGGATTTGCTGAAAACGCCCTCTCATAAAATTGTAAGCATGGGTATGGCGCATGTGCCAGAGGGGCGTCGTATTTTTCAGGAACTTTCTGTGTATGAAAATTTGCAGCTTGGTGCTTTTACTCGTCGAGATAAGGCGGAGGTAGCAGAGAGTTTAAAAATGGTTTATACGCGTTTTCCACGTTTGGAGGAGCGTAAAAAACAGATTGCCGGCACGCTTTCTGGCGGTGAGCAGCAGATGCTGGCGATTGGTCGGGCGTTGATGAGCAAGCCGCGTATTATCTTAATGGACGAACCGTCTATGGGACTTTCTCCTTTGTTTGTCAGTGAAATTTTTGATATTATTCAGGAAATTAACAGAGCCGGCACCACCGTTCTGATTGTGGAGCAGAATGCGAAAAAGGTACTTTCTATTGCTAATCGCGCTTATGTTTTGGAAACCGGCAAAATTATTCAGTCGGGCGAGGCACAAAGTTTGATGAATGATGACTCGGTGAAACGAGCCTATTTGGGTGAATAATTTTTATTTAACAAAAATAGGAGAGTGATAAAAATGCAGAAATTTTGTATCACGATTAACCGGAGTTTTGGCAGCTGGGGTAAAACTATTGGCATGAATTTGGCTGCTAAATTGGGAGTTGAGTATTATGACCGCGATATAAGCCGGCTCAGTTCAGAGTACAGCGGCATTGATGAACGCCTTTTTGTGCAGTATGATGAAACTGTGCGTAATAAGCTGTTTCATAAGTTTTCATCAGCGGATTTAAATGATATTGTATCGCCAGACGATAAAAAATTTGTTTCAGATGATAATCTTTTTAAATTGCAGGCTAAAGTAATTCGTAGTCTGGCAGAAAAAGAAAACTGTGTGATTATTGGCCGTTGCGCTGGTTATGTGCTGACTGGTTTGCCTTATTTAATACGTATATTTATTCATGCTCCTTTTGATGTTTGTGTGGAAAATGTGCAAATGCGTTTTGGTATGAACCCAGATGAGGCGCGTCGTTTAATCAAACGTACCAATGAAAATCGAAAAGCTTATTTTAAATATTATACTGGTGGTCGTAATTGGGGCGAGGCCAGCAATTATGATTTGACTATTAATACCGCAGATATTGGTCATGAAAAAGCTGTGGATTTAATTTTGGATTATATGCAGTATAAATTTGGGAATAAATAAAATTGTTAGATAATCTAAAATGTAATATATGCCCTCGTAGATGTGGTGTACAGCGATTGTTAAGCGTTCAGCCCGGCAAGGCAGCCGGGCTTTGTCGCGTGGGGCAACAACCGGTTTTAGCGCGTGCAGCAGCACATTTTGGAGAAGAACCCTGTATTAGTGGTTCCCGGGGTAGTGGCACCGTTTTTTTTAGTGGTTGTTCCTTGCGCTGTGTTTTTTGCCAGAATATTGATATTAGTCAGAAATTTGTTGGTCAGGAAATTACTGTTCCTCGCCTGCGTGAGATTTTTTTCAGACTGATTGATAGCGGCGTTCATAACATTAATCTGGTAAATTCCACTCATTTTATTATGGCGATTGCTGAGGCGTTGGAAGAACCTTTGCCGGTGCCTGTAGTTTACAACAGCAGCGGTTATGAGCGTGTGGAATCCCTACGGCTTTTGGAGGACAAGGTACAGATTTATCTGCCTGATTATAAATATGCTCTGATACCGCCGGCAAAGCGTTATTCTGGCGTGCCGGATTATCCGCAGGTAGCGGCCGCAGCTATTAAGGAGATGTTGCGACAGCGTGGTTCGTATCAGCTTGATAAAAACGGTTTAATGCAAAGCGGCGTTTTAATCAGACATTTGGTTTTGCCGGGAAATTTAGATAATACTTTTCGGGTAATTGATTGGTTGGCGCAAAATTTTCAACCCGGACAAGTGCTGTTCAGTTTAATGGGGCAATACACGCCTTGTGGCGATTTGCAATCATTTCCAGAATTACAGAATCCATTGACTGAGTTCGAATACGCACAGGCAGAAGAATATTTGCTGGCAACCGGTTGGGAAGATGGTTATTTGCAGGAACCAGAGGCCGCTGGTCAAGAAGCCATACCAGATTTTGATTTGACCGGTATTTTTTAGGTTGAATCGTTTGGCCAAAAATTTTTTGTTTATTGTTTGTGTTTTATTGCAAAATAACTATAATTTTGCTTAAAAATATTGTTTTATCGTAAATATTTTGTCGCCTTGGGTTTGGCTGCTTGTCGTTTGTCAGCGTTTTCTTTTTTATGGCTATAAAAATCTGTTTTGCGTGGTTTGACAATAGCCTGCTTATCGACTATAATAAAATGCACTTGAATATGGAGATGATAAAAATGCGTAAATTTAATAAATCCAGCAAGTTGGCTGATGTTCGTTATGAAGTGCGTGGACCTATTGTTGATTTGGCAGATAAAATGGCGGCCAGGGGGGAGTCAATATTCAAGTTGAATATTGGTAACCCAGCCGCCTTTGACCTTTTTGCTCCCGATGAAATTATTCATGATGTGTTGATTAAGGCTCCTGATTGTCAGGGATATTCAGACTCTAAGGGTTTGTTTTCTGCACGCAAGGCCATTATGCAGCATTATCAGCTGCGTGGTTTGAAAAATATCAGTTTAGATGATGTTTACACTGGCAATGGTGTTAGTGAATTGATTTTGCTTTCCATGCAGGCTTTGCTGGATAACGGTGATGAGGTTTTATTGCCGGCGCCGGATTATCCGCTTTGGACGGCGGCTGTTAATCTGTCCGGTGGCAAGCCTGTGCATTATCTTTGCGATGAGCAGGCTAACTGGTATCCTGATATTGCTGACATGCGTAGCAAGGTTACCAGCCGCACTAAAGCGATTGTGGTTATTAATCCCAATAACCCAACAGGTTCGGTTTATCCACGTGAAGTTTTGTTGGATATTATTCAGGTAGCTCGGGAAAATGATTTGATGATTTTCTGTGATGAGATTTATGAGCAACTGTTGATGGACGGTGTGAAGCATGAATCATTGGCGGCGCTGGCGCCAGATATTTTTGTAGTGACGCTGAACGGTCTTTCCAAATCACACCGAATTGCTGGCTATCGGGCCGGTTGGCTGGTTTTTTCCGGTAATAAGAAAGTGGCGCGTGATTATATTGAAGGCGTGGAAATGCTGACAACTATGCGTCTTTGTGCTAATGTGCCGGCACAGGCAATTATTCAGACTGCGTTGGGTGGTTATCAAAGTTTGGTTGAGTTGATGCAGCCAGGTGGGCGCATTTATGAGCAGCGCCAATTTGTATATGAGCGCTTGAACAGTATTGACGGCATTACTGTGGCCAAACCAAAGGGAGCTTTCTATATTTTTCCACATATAGATGTGGCAAAATTTAATATCACTGACGATGCGCAGTTTGCTTTGGACCTGTTACAGCAGCAAAAAGTGTTGATTGTACAGGGAACCGGTTTTAACTGGATAAATCCTGACCATTTCCGAGTGGTTTATCTGGCCAGAGTGGAAATGTTGACTAAGGTGATGGACAGACTGGAAATATTCCTGCGCAGCTATCAGCAGAAAATTACCTTTTCCGAGCCTCTGGCTTCTGTTGAGGAATAAATCAGCTTAATATTATAACTGTCTGCCGGTTGGGCAGGCAGTTTTGCTTTTTTCTGACGTTTATGCTATAATTATTTAACAAAATTATGGAATAAACAAAGGAGCCTAAATGTGTAACATACTTAAACAGATTTTTTTAATTTACTTAAAGCAGTTTCGTTTGACAATTTATCTGATTATTGGTATTTTTTTGTTTTTCTGCCTGTTTTTGGCCTATGACGTGCGGTTTATGTCTGATAAAGAGGTGTTGGCCTGTTTAACGCGGATTTATGACCGGGAATTTATTGTGCAATCTACACACAGTCTTAATGAAGCTGAAAGGGCAGAGAACGTATGGCGCGTTAAGGTTTATGATGTGGTTCCAGCGGACGAGCCAGAGCGACATTTTTGGGCTTTTAATATTGTTAAGGCAGAAAGCGGCGGCATTTTTGGTGCGTCTGATGGTTTGCGTGACACATTAAGTGCAGAAATTATGCTGGCCACTTTTGCAGAGCGAGCGGCGCAATCCGGTTTGGCTTACGAGTTGACATATGATAGTTATCCGTGTCAGGCTTCAACTGGATATTACTCGGGCATTAATGTAAATATCAAGTTGAAGGCGGTAGATAATTGGCCAGCGATGTATGAATTGGTCGCAGCGTCTGCCCGGGACACATTGGCGCAGTTGCCTTTGGGTTACGACTATGCTATTGGATTGGATTTTGTGTTCATTTATCGGGAGCCGGACTGGCCGAAAGATAAATTTTATCCGCTATGGGTAATGCCCTTTGATTTTGATACAAAAGAGCCGCTTTCGGCGGCAGATATACAGGCTGAGGTTGAGGAAAAACTGCTTTGGTATAGGGATAACTATGATATCTGGAAAAAATATCAGTAAATTGAACTTTGTTTAAAGAATATTTTTTGCGGAATGGCTGGAAATTTACATAAATTTGCATTATAATAGAAGAAGTGTTTTTTAGGAGGTTAGATAAATGGCTTTTGATTTTACGCAAAAATATAGTTTGGCTGACGCTTTGGCGCAGATTAAGCCGGCTCAGACAGAAGCAGCGGCGGCGGCCAGGGCGCGCTGGAATAGTCTGGCCAAGCCGCTTTATAGTTTGGGATTACTGGAAGAGGCTGTTTGCCGTATTGCCGCCGCACAGGGCAGCGCTGATGTTAAGCTGGATAAGCCGGCGCTGGTAATTATGTGTGCGGATAACGGTGTGGTCGCAGAGGGAGTGAGCCAGGTTGGGCAGGAAGTTACCGCAACGGTTACGGAGAATTTTGTTCGTAATTCAACCAGCGTGGCGGTTATGTCTGCCAAAGCCGGTGTGGACATCTTTCCGGTGGATATTGGCGTGAACCATGAGTTCTCGCAGGCTGTTTATGATAAGGGATTAATCAATCGTAAACTGGCCTGGGGTACTAAAAATATGGTGCAGGAGCCGGCCATGAGCCGGGCAGAAACAGAGAAAGCGATTGAAGTTGGGCTTAATCTGGCGGTAGCTTTGGCAGAGCAGGGTTATAATGTGCTGGCAACAGGTGAGATGGGTATTGGTAATACCACTACCAGCAGCGCTATTTTAGCAGTTTTGTTGCAGGAGCCGGTAGAAAAAATGACAGGCATTGGTTCTGGTTTAACGCGCGCTGGTATTAAACGTAAACAGGCGGCGATTAGCAATGCTATTAGGCTGCACAATCCTGACCCACAAAATCCTTTGCAGGTATTGGCTGCTGTGGGTGGTTTGGATATTGCCGGTTTGGTTGGTGTTTTTCTTGGCGGTGCGCTTTGTGGAGTGCCAGTGCTGATTGACGGCGTGATTTCCGGTGCGGCGGCGCTGTTGGCGCAGCGTATTTGTCCGGAGGCGGCTGATTATATGTTGGCCAGTCATTGCTCCAAGGAACCGTCTGGTCAGTTAATTTTACAGGCTTTGGGGCAAAGGCCGATTATTCAGGCTGATATGTGTCTGGGCGAGGGAACCGGCGCAGTGGCGGTGCTGCCTGTTTTGCAGTTGGCTTTGACGGTTTATGATGAAATGCGTACTTTTGAGGAAACCAGTATTGAAGATTATAATGATTTGGTAGAAAAATAATAGGAGAATATTGTTGATGTTGGCTTTGGTTTTGGGTGATGCCGCCAGCGGTAAATCAGAATTTGCGGAGCTGCTGGCCATGCAGTGGGCGCCAGAGCGTTATTATATAGCGACAATGCAGGTTGCAGACGCTGAAAGCCAGCGGCGCATTGAACGGCATCGTCAGATGCGCATGGGCAAGGGGTTTGTTACGCTGGAGCGTTCACTTGATTTGGCTGGTCTGCAAATGCCGGACATAGAAGGTACGGAAAGGATTGCGCTGCTGGAATGTGCTTCTACATTGCTGGGTAATGAATTATATCTGCCTGATGGTGCAGCAGAAAAAAGCTGGCAGGCGATTTTGGCCGGAGTAAATAATTTACAGTGTCAGCAGGCACATTTGGTAGTTGTATCAAACTGTGTTTTTGCCGATGGCGCCAGTCTTTCACCGGAAATGCATGAATATTTATATCAGCTGGGATTATTGAACCAACATTTAGCTGCTGCTGCGGATTTGGTGGTGGAGGTCTGTTGCGGTCTGCCGCTGTATCACAAGCAAAGCCCTTTGTTGAAAAGTCCATGATAAAAGCCATAAAGAAAGTGTGGTATATTGATGTCAATTTTGCGTAATATGTTTAATAGTATGTTGGTGGCTTTGGCAATGTATTCCAAACTGCCGGTGCCGCAGGTGGATTGGCAGAAAAAAAATATGGCTTATGCACTGGCTTTTTTTCCACTGGTTGGCGTATTTTGTGGTGGTTGGCTGTTGCTTTGGCATTATTTGGCGGCGTTTTTGTCGATTGACAATTTTATGTGGTCGGTGGGCGCATTGCTGGGGCCGCTGATAATTACTGGTGGTATACATCTTGATGGTTTTTGTGATGTGACCGATGCCTTGAGTTCATGGCAAACTAGGGAACGCCGTTTGGAGATATTAAAGGACTCTCATATTGGTGCTTTTGCCTTGATTGGTTGCTGTTGTTATTTGTTGGCATATCTGGCCTGTTGGACAGAAATTCAACCAGATGTCCAAACTTGTCTGTTTATTGGTTTGGGCTATGTTTTATGCAGAATTTTGAGCGGTCTTTCTATTGCTAATCTGCGTTGTGCTAAAACCAGCGGTTTGGCGGCCACTTTTGCCAGCAATGCGGATAAACGCGGCGTAACAGCATTTTTGCTGGTTTGGCTGGTTGGGGTGGCGGCCGGGCTTTTTTATTTGAACTGGCTTTGGGCGTTTTGCGGTTTAATGGTGGCGGTGGCCTGTTTTATATATTATCGCTGGCTTTCTTATAGTCATTTTGGTGGTATTAATGGCGATTTGGCTGGTTGGTTTTTGCAGATTTTAGAATTGGCCTGGTTGTTAATGATATTTTTGTTGCAACGCTTGGCAATATAATATATGAAGCTTTAGGAGTTTGATTTTATGATTTTGGTGATTGGCGGTAGTCAGCAGGGTAAACTAAACTGGGCAATGCAAAATTTTGGTTACATGCCAGAACAGGTTTTAAATGGCTGCGATTTGTTATTACAGCCAGAGCAGCCTTTGCCGGTGGCTGGCTTTCAGGTTCTTAATCATCTGGAAGATCTGTTGAGTAATGCCTTGAAACAGGGTTGGCAAAGCGGTGAGTTGTTAGCATTGCAAACGAGCCTTTTACAGCTGCCGGAGGATTTTGTGGTTATTTGCAATAGCGTGGGCGGTGGTTTGGTGCCTATTGAGCGTTTGGATAGAGAATGGCGAGAGTTGGTTGGAAGAACTTGTTGTGCTTTGGCGGCGGAATCCAGTGAGGTTTGGCGTATATTTTGCGGATTGCCGCAGCGTCTTAAATAGCAGGGAATTGGAGATAAAATGCCTGAATTGATTTTTATCCGTCATGGTCAAACGGCTGGTAATCTGCGTCATAATTATGTTGGGCGCACTGACGAGCCGCTTTGTCCGGAGGGAATAGCTAATTTACAGCAGAAAAAGGCGGCTGGTTGCTATCCTGCGACGGATTGGCTAATTTGCAGCCCCATGCAGCGCTGCAAGCAAACGGCAGCCTTGATTTATCCACAGCTGCGGCCTGATTTATTGGAAGATTTGCGCGAATGTGATTTTGGTGATTTTGAAAATCAGAATTATCAGGATTTGTGTGGTAATGCTGCATATCAGCAGTGGCTGGATAGTAATGGTTTGATGCCTTTTCCGGGCGGTGAGAGTCGGGAAATTTTTGCAGCGCGCTGTTGCCGGTGTTTTGAACAGGTGGTGGAGCAAATTTTGGTAGACCCCAAATTTCTGCAAAGAGTAGTTTTTGTGGTGCATGGCGGTACGATTATGGCCTTGCTTGCCGCTTATGCCGGGCTGGATTATTTTGATGCGATGTGTGAAAACGGCGGCGGTTACAGTTGTGTTTTAGAAAAAAATGTTTGGCGGCAGCAAAAACGCTTGTTACAGCTGCAAGTTTTGGGAGGAAATGTTTGATGGACGAAAGTAATAATGATTTTGTGTTGAAAGAAGATAGTGTTTTATCAGAGTTATTGCATGCTAATATGTGGTGGCTTAAGGAATTGGGTACGGCTTTGCTGATTTTGGTTGTTGGTTTGGTGTTGATTAAAATAATTATGCGTTTTGTAAGTCGATTAACCGAAAAAAGCCCTTTAGATTTGATTGTTACAGGATATTTGCATACATGTGTGCGGACTTTGCTTTACGTTTTGTTGCTGATTATTGTTTTGGGAACACTGGGGGTTTCCGTGGTTTCATTGGTGGCTGTGCTTTCGGCAGCTTTTGCAGCGGTGGCTTTAGCTTTGAAAGACAGTCTTTCCAATCTGGCTTCCGGCATTTTGATTATTGCCAACAAACCTTTTGAACAGGGTGATTTTATAGAAAGCGGTTCATTGAGCGGTGTGGTTGATGAAATTCATTTATTTAACTGTCGTTTGCATACTTTAGATAATAAGTATATTATGGTGCCGAATAATACGTTGCTGGCTGGGGCGATTGTTAATTTTTCAACGGCTGAACAGCGTCGTGTTGATGTTACGGTTCAGATTGGCTATGAAACCGATTTGCCGCAGGTAAAAGCAGTTCTTTTAGGTTTGGCGGCAGAGAAACCGGAAATTTTAGCCGAGCCGGAGCCATTCGTGGGGGTTTGCGGTCATGGTGACTCAGCGATTGAACTGATTTTTCGTGTTTGGTGTAAAAATGAAGATTATTGGACAGTATATTATTATCTTATGGAGGAAGTTTTGTTGCGTTTTCGGCGAGAAAATATTAATATTCCTTATCCGCAGCTTGATGTGCATATGTCTAAGGAGGTTTAACCGATGCTTTATGATTTGATTATTGTTGGCGGCGGTATAGCTGGTCTGACGGCGGCGATTTATGCGCGCCGTGGCGGATTAAACACTTTGCTTTTAGAGGGAGGTGCGCCGGGCGGTCAGATTATTGCCAGTCCGGAATTGGAAAATTATCCAGCACTGCCTAAAGTCAGCGGTGTGGCTTTTGTGCAGCGTCTTTTGGAGCAGACGGCGGCTCTGGAGTTGGAAATTAAATACGAAACAGTTTCTAAGCTGCATTTGACGGAAGAAATCAAAGAGGTTGAAACTGCCAGCGGCGCTAAATATCAGGCCAGAACAATCATTTGGGCGGCTGGTTTGGTGGCACGGCGTTTGGACTGTCCGGGCGAGGAGCAGTTTTTGGGGCGTGGTGTTTCTTTTTGTGCAGCCTGCGACGGCATGCTTTATAAGGGTAAAGACGTGGCGGTTATTGGCGGCGGCAATACGGCGCTGGAAGAAGCCTTGTTTTTGAGCAAAATCTGTCTGCATGTACATTTAGTGCATCGTCGAGATAGTTTTCGGGCAGAGGCGGCTTTGGTGCAGAAGATAAAGCAGCGTCCGAATATTGTGTTGCATATGCCAGCGCAGGTTAGCAGATTTGAGGGCAATAAGCGTTTGGAACAGTTGGTTCTGCAAACGCCGGATGGCCGCGAGGTTTTGCCGACGGCGGCGGTTTTTCAGGCTATTGGCAAGCTGCCGTCTAATCAAATTTTATCAGATAACTTGGCTTTAGACGCATCTGGTTATGTGATTGCCGGTGAGGACTGTTGTACTGCTTTGCCTGGGGTTTATGTGGCTGGCGATTGCCGTACCAAGCCTCTGCGTCAGCTGATAACGGCTGCGGCTGACGGTGCTGTGGCTGCCAGCCGGGCGATTGCTTATTTGCATTAAACAAAAAATGTAATATATTGGAGTGTGGTATGATGAGTATAAAGCCGAAAATTCAGATTTTGGCCAGTGGGGGTACTATTGCCGGACTTGCGGATTCTAAACTGGACTTTCTAGGTTATACGGCCGGTGCGGCCAGGGTGGAAGAAGTATTGGCGGCGTTGCCGGAGATTAATGATTTGGCCGATTTGCAAGTGGAAAATTTTTGTCAAGTGGCCAGTGAGAATGCAAACCCGGCATTATGGCTTGGTCTGACCAAAAGGGCGAATGAAATCTTGTCAGCTGATAATGTGGACGCCTTGGTGATTACAGCTGGTACGGATACCATGGAGGAATTGGCCTATTTTTTGAATTTGTTGCTGAAAACATCAAAACCGGTGGTATTGACTGGCGCTATGCGGCCGCTTTCTGCTTATGGTACAGACGGGCCGGTCAATTTATATAATGCTGTAGCTGTGGCCGCAACACCAGAGAGCCAGCGTCGGGGCGTTTTGTTGGTGATGAATGATACTATTTTATCAGCCAGACAGGCAACTAAGCAGGATAGTTTTCGTTTGCATAGTTTTGGCAGTGGTGAATTTGGGCCTCTGGGCTATGTGGTGGCCGGTCAGGTACGTTTTGTTGCCTGGCCGGGTCAGCAACATACTCTTGATACTGAATTATATTTGACAGATATAGATAATCTGCCGCCGGTAGAAATTTTTTATATGGCTGCTGGTGTTGATGCCAGACTGCTGACAGCAATGGCAGATTTGGGTGCTGCCGGCGTTGTTTTGGCTGGTTTTGGTAATGGAACATTTTCTGACGCGGTGAAGGAGCAACTGCAAAAACTATTAGAGCGTGGCATTATTTGCGCGGTGGCTTCTCGCACGCAAAGCGGTTTTACAGTCAGCCATTTGCCCGGTTTACTGCCGTCTGCTGATTTATCGCCGCAAAAGGCCAGAATACTGTTGATGTTGGCCTTAGCCTGTGGCAAAAAAAATATCGATATTGAGAGATATTTCAGGCTGTATTAATTTACATCGAATTAATAATTATCTGTTATATATAATTGTAAGATAAATATAATTATTAAGAAGTAATTTACCTTATTACAGGGAGGATTTAACAGATAATGTTAATTTTGGCTTATGCCGTATCGGCGTTGCTGGTGATTTTGCTTTCCTTAAAATTGTCAAATTATGTTGATTTGTTGGATAAGCAAACCAATTTGTCTGGGGCTTTTTTAGGCGGCGTGCTTCTGGCTGCGGTTACATCATTGCCGGAGTTGTTTACAAGTATATCTTTGGTTGTGTTTTTAGATGAACCGGAAATGGTTGTTGGCAATATTTTAGGCAGTAATTTGTTTAATGTGGCGGCGCTGTCTATGGTTTCATTGTTAGGTTTTAAAATTATAAGGCGACGGCCTGTTGCTGCCAGCCATGCTAAAACTGTGCTGTTTACGCTGACTATTTATGCTTTGTTGGCAGTGCTGGCTGCTGATTTATTCCATATTTATCTTTTTGGCGTTAACATTGCTTCTGTTTTAATTGTCATTTTATATGTGCTGGGGGTTAAAACCTTAAGCGGTGAGGATAGTTCAGAGTCTGTAAATGATGCAGCTGTTAGCGGTTTAACACCGCGGCAGATACTTATGCGTTTTGCTTTTTTGAGTTTGTGTCTGGTTTTGGTCAGCATTGCTCTGACCGTTATTACAGATAAAATAAGCCAGACCTATAATTTAGGAGCTTCTTTTGCCGGCGCGGTATTTTTGGGTGTTGCAACCTCTCTGCCAGAGTTGGTGTCTACCAGTCAGCTGGTGCGCCTGGGCAATTATAATGCTGCCTGCGGTAATATTTTAGGCAGCAATTTGTTCAATTTTACAATTCTGGCTATTGCCGACTTTTTATATACGGCTGGCACGGTGTATATTTTTGGCTATCAATCAATAGTGCTGTTGGTCTGCGGTATAGCGGCCGGTCTGGTTATGATGATTTATGTATGGAGCAATAGTCATGGTCGGCGGTTGGGAGCAGCTAAGAGTTTGCTGCTGCTTTTAGCCGGAGTGCTTTGTTATATATCATTTTTGTTGTTAACGGTTTAATTAATTAGAGGAAAATAAATTGGCTATCAAGCTTTGGGATATTGAAATAAGTGGTATTGATAAGGAAAAATCTTTTTGGCAACGTCTGCCAGATTTGGCTGCCAACAAACCTTTGGTGCTTTACGGCATGGGAGATGGTGCGGATAAGCTGTTAAATCAGTTGGCAGTAAGGCAACTGGAGCCGGCCGGCATTTTTGCCAGTGATGAATTTGTGCGTGGTCAAAGCTTTGCTGGCATGCCGGTGCTGACTTATGCCGAGGCTAAACAGTGTTTTGGTGATATGATAGTGCTGGTCTGTTTTGGTACGGAGCAGCCGGAGGTTTTGGCTAATATAAACCAAATTGCATCGGAGCAGGAACTTTATGCGCCACATTTGCCGCTTTTTGGCAACACATTGGCTGATGAAGCTTTTTGGCAGCAGAATCGGCAAAGATTGGCTGCGGCGGCCGAGGTTTGGGCAGACGCAGCTTCCAGAGCCGTTTATATTAACTATTTATATTATATGTGGACAGGCCGGGTTGATTTTTTACAATCAGTTACTTCATCACGTGCAGACGCATGGCGACTTCTAAATTTGCAATCAGATGAGATTTATTTGGATTTGGGTGCTTATGATGGTGATACGGTGCTGGAATTTGCGGATTTTGCATCTGGAAGTTGGCGACAAATATGGGCTTTGGAGCCTGACAGCAAAAATTTTGCCAAACTTCAGGCTAGATTGGCAGAATTGTTAAACTGTTTTACTTTGCCTTTGGCAATATACCAACATAGCGGCGATTTGGTTTTCAGTGGTCAGGCTGGACGAAATTCTGCGTTGTTGCAAAATGATGTTCAAAATACACGGCAGGCCAGAGCGAAAAAACAATACGTGGTGCAGGGGATAAGTTTGGACGATTTACAGCGTGACTATTTAGAGGCTGCGCCTACTTTTATTAAAATGGACGTTGAAGGCGCAGAGGAGTGGGCATTGCTGGGCGGACGGCAGGTGCTGGCTGGGGCGCGTCCAAAATTGTCAGTGGCTGCTTATCATCGCACCGAGGATATTTTTACTTTGCCATTGTTAATTAAACAGTTAAATCCCGATTATCGTTTATATCTGCGGCATCACCCATATATTCCAGGTTGGGAAACTAATATTTATGCTGTTTAAAAAAAATAGAAATTTTTTAAGGAGTGAAATTAATTTTGCAGACTGTTATTACACCGGAAATAAAAAATTTGTTAAATCGGGCACAGCAAGCCGCAGAAACAGCTTATGCGCCATATTCACATTTTCAGGTTGGTGCGGCGCTTTTGTTGGCTGATGGTTCGGTAAGCTGTGGCTGCAATGTAGAAAATGCTTCATATGGGGCGACGGTTTGTGCGGAGAGAGTAGCTGTTTTTGCGGCTGTTGCGGCCGGTAAGTTAAGCCCTGCACAGTCACCGCAGATGTTGACGGTAACCGCTTTGCCCTGTGCGCTTTGTTTACAGGTTTTGGCCGAATTTGCAAAGCCTGACATGCCAATCTGGATTGTTGGTAAGCAGGGAGTAAATGGCGGCCAACCACAGCATTTTTTATTAAAAGACTTGTTGCCGCATGCGTTTAAATTGTAAAAATAGACTTGCAGATATTTATTTTGGAAAAAAATTACTAAAAGTGCACTTGTTTTTTGAAATATACAAATTTTGGGTAAAAAAATTTGGCTTAGCAGGTTGTTTATTCAGGCGTTTTGTGGTACAATGCATTATAGCAAAGTATAGTTGTTAAATTTTTGAAAAAAACTTTTATTTTAGCTTTTAACAACAGGCTCAGCCCGTTGTATTTTAAAAGGGAGGACTTATTTTTATGCTTGCAGCTTTATTTAACAAAAAGTCAGTATGGCTAACAGTCCTGTGTGTATTCGCAGCTACTATTCTGGTTTATACTATTACAGCCCGGAGTGCGGCGGCAGCCACCACTACAAATTATGAATTGGAAAAAATATATTTGTATGATTATCATGATACTGATGATACGGTGGTGATTTCCGGTTCTAAGATTGACAGTTCAATGAGTCAAGTGGTAGACTGGAGCACAGTACGTATTCGAGCCAGCGTCACTAATGGTTATTATGATATTGAGGGGGCTAATCTGGACGGTAAATATTATGTAGTTAGTCTGCCCAATGAATATGCTGACTTGACTATTAAAATTTTAGACAAAGATGGAAACCTGCAAAAGCATTATTATTTGCAGTTGCGTCGTAAAGCGCAGGGAATTGAGTCGGTTATTTTCAGTGGTAACAATTTTAACTACACTTTTGATTCTCTCGTTTCCAATAATGTTTTAACAGTACCATCCTGGGTTGACGTTTTAACTATGGAGGTTAAACAGAGTTCAAACGATTATATTGTACAGTATAATACCAAGCTTTCAGATAATAATACCTGGGACATTGATTTGCCTGAAGCCAAACCAATGCCGGTTTACATAACTGTGGCGCCTAAGGACAAGCCAAACAACTATACGCAATATAAAATTGAAATTAAGCGTCTTTCTGATGAGGCCACTGCGCAGGGTGCTTTAAGTGCGCTTAAAGTAACTTCTGGCACGGATAGCTATGAGATGTTTCCGGCCTTTGACCCAGATGTTTATAATTATTATGTTATGCTGCCTAACAATGCGCGCAGCGTATCAATAACGCCAACTCTGGGTAATACTGGCGCCAGCATCAGCATGGACGGCGTTATTGTTCCCAGCGGCAAGCCCAGTGGAAATTATACAACCAGCACGAGCGGTAATCAGGTTATGGTTATGGTAACTGATTTGAATAATCAGATTAATGTTTATACTATTAATTTGTTGCGTACAACCCGTTCTGATGGTTCTGACCCGGCTTTGACCAATCTACGCATTAAGCAGGGCAATTCTAAAAATGAATCTTCAATGATGATGCAGGATACCATACCTGTATTTAATCGTGATGTTTATGAATATGAACTTGTAATGGATTCTGCTTACAGCTTTTTCTCTTTCCGTCCATCTTATGTGGATAGTAATTGTGCCGCCTTTTTGGTTGTGGATAAAAAAATGATACCGCTTTCAGAGTCTGGTTATTCTGACCCTGTGCAGTTAAGTATGGATGATAAAATTTTTATTCGGGTTTTCAGTGCCGATTTTAAGCATTATCAGGATTATAACATTGAAACTTCCGCCAGAATTTTAGATGATAACTATTTATTGGATAATCTGGTGTTGAAAGTTGATAATTTGCCAGCCAAATTATCACCTGGGTTTAGTCGAACTAACTATGAATATAAAGCGTCTGGTGATGACGACTCAAAATATTATACAATTACAGCAACTGCTTCCTCTAAGGAGTCAACAATCAGCGTTAATAATAAAACTTTGGTTAGCGGTGTAGAGTCTGAACAGTTTATTATGGGTGATAGCGTTACACCAATAGAAGTTATTGTAACGGCCGAAAATGGCGATACTGCCAAATATAAGATTACGCTGGATCGCAAGGGTTTGGTGGCTGGTAAAGTTGTTTTGCGTATTGGCAAAACCAGCTATGTAGTTAATGGCGTTAGTAAACCTTTAACGGCGGCGCCTTATATTTCCGGTGGTCGTACGCTGGTGCCGGTGCGCGTAATTGCGGAAGCTTTGGGTGCTTCTGTGAATTATAACAGCGAGCATAAGCAGATTACTATTAAAAAAGATGATGAACGGTTTTATATGGAAGTTGGCAAAAATATAGAGGGGTTTGACTCCACACCAGAGATTGTTAATGGTACGACGTTTGTACCAATACGTTATGTTTCTGAGAAATTAAAATGTAAATGTGTATTTAATTCGGCCAGCAAAGAGGTTATTATCTCTTATGCTTTGGAGTCGTGATAGTTTAGGGGGCAAAAATTTATATGTTTAGATGGTGTAAGTTGTTTGGCTGGAGTTTTGCATTGCTGTTAGTTGCCTGTTTAACGGTTGTTTCTCCGGCTTATGCACTTACCGCAGCCTATCCGCAGGTATATGATATTGGCGCTGGCTTAAAGTATTATGATGTAGCTGGTGAAAATGAACTGGGCCTGCAAAAACAGCATTATATTGAGTATACACCTAATGAAAATGTTTTGCCAGTGGTGGCTTATGGGCGTGGTTTTTATGGCAAATCTACTATTAACCATGTGATGGAATATTTGCAGACGGATTTGTCAGCTGACCCACTGGCTGGTTTTAATGCAGATTTCTTTAATGTCAGCACTGGTATCCCGATTGGCATTGTAATTAAAGACAGCACTTTGATTACCTCCGCCGGGGGAGCATACGCCGTGGGCTTTAGAGCCGACGGCACAGCTGTTTTTGGTAAACCCCAGCTGACTATGCTGCTGCAAGGCGCTGGCCATAGTGTGCAGGTAGAAAATTTTAATAAAACCCGTTCATCTTATACTGTTAATCTTTATGACCATAACTGGGGTGAACAGACGCGTATAGACAGTATGGGAACAAATGTGTTGCTGGAAAAGCTTGATACTGAAGACCCGTATCTGGGTTGTTCAATACGCATGCGTGTGGTTGATGTTGTGGAAACGGCCCAGTCTACCGCACTTGCCGCTAATCAAATGCTTTTAACTATTGCTGCTACTGGTGATGCTACTAAAGTAGGCGTTTTTAATATTGGTGACGAGGTTGTATTTAGTATAACTGTAAGCGATTCAGCTTGGCAGGAGGTTGTTTACGCTGTGGGCGGCAAATCGTTGCTTTTGAATGGACAGCCGGCGGTTGACGATACGCCGACAGGCACTTCGGCGCGCACAGCAATTGGTTTTAAAGCAGACGGCAGTATGATTTTCTTTGAAAATGATGGTCGGCAATCCGGTTACAGTGTTGGCTTAACGCCGGCAGTGTTGGCGCAGGAAATGGCGGCTTTGGGTGTGCAGAATGCTATAAACCTAGATGGCGGTGGTTCCTCGGCCGTTTCTGTGCGTTTGAGCGGACAGCCACTGGCGGTGGTTAATTCTCCGTCTGATGGTCGTTTACGTCCGTGCGCCAATTACATTTTTTTGCTAAATCATGCCCGTTCCGATGGTCAGGTTACCTATTTGAATATTAAACCGCAGTTTCGTTATGTGCTGGCTGGTGCTTCAGTGCCGCTGGAGGTTACGCTTTTGGATAATGCTATGCAGACAGCGCAAAATAATCAACCGCTGGAATGGCAGGTCAGCAATTCTATGGGAACAGTGCATGAAAATATTTTTACAGCCGGCGACAAGACTGGAGCCGTGGTTTTGCAGGCAACTTCAGGCAGTGCCAGCGGCAGCCAGTTTTTATACATTTTATCTGCTTTAAGCGAATTGCAGATTTATCAGGGGGATAATGCCGTTAATCAGCTTTTGGTTTTACCGGGTGAGGAGATTGATTTATCAGTCAGCGGTTTATATAAAGGTGAGGCTGTGTCTATTTCTGATAACAGTGTGACATGGGAGCTGGAGGGTGATATTGGTACGATTGACCAGGAAGGGCTTTATCATGCCGGCGGTCAGGCGGAAAGCGGTAAGATTATTGCGCGTAGCGGTCAGGCACAGGCTGTGGTGCAGGTGGCGCAGCTGACGCAGGGTGACGGGCCAAATATTGTGGCGGTAACAGTGCCGACTACTTTGGCCAGCGGTGAAACTTCTAATATCAGTTTCCGCGTGGTGGCTGGTTTGGGCTCTTATTTCCCGACCAAGGAGCAATTACGGTTTACTGTTGACGGCAGCCAGCTTGATTTTGAATATGATGAAGCTACGGGTATTATGCGCGCTGAAATCAGCGCTTTAGCGGACGGTTTGCATCGTATGACGTTGGTGGCGGCTGATAATGATGGCAAACTGGCACGTAAATCGGTTAGCTTACAGGTTGGTGAAGTTGCAGTTTCTGATACTACTGCATATGTAGATGTGGCTGGTAAGCATTGGGCAGCTTCCTATATAACCTATTTGAGTGAGCGAGGTTTGATGCAGGGCGAGACTAATAAAGCAGGCGAGCAGCTATTTAATCCTTCACGAAATTTAACCAGGGGAGAATTTGCTGTGATTATTGCCCGGTATTTACAGCTGGATACAACGGCAACGGATATTGTCCTTCCTTATCAGGATAAGGAAGATATTCCGTCTTGGGCGTTAGGTTCTATTTGTGCGGTTTATGACGCTGGCGTGATGGCCGGCCAAGATGTTAAGGGGCAGCTTTATTTCTATTCGCGCAGCAATATAAGCCGACAGGAGGCAATGGCGGTTATTAGCCGTATTTTAACCAATAACTATCCAGTTGAAGCGCAGGAATTTGCTGACGCTGAGGATATCAGCGTTTGGGCAAGAGAATCGGTGGAGCGTTTGGTGACATTGGGACTTGTTAGCGGTTATGAGGACGGCACTATTAAACCGCTGGCAAATATTACCAGAGCCGAGATTGCTAAAATCCTCTTTAATTTGTATTAATTGTCAGATATTTATTTAATTGACAGGCACAAAATAGTTTGTCAGCAGCATATACAGCTATAAAAATGTTGGGGAGGGCTGTATATGCTGTTGTTTTTTATAATTGGTGTATTTTTGATTTTGCTTTGTGCGGTTAGTGTGTTGCGGCGGCATCAAAACCAGCATTGTGCGGTTTTACTTGTGGCTTATGATTTGCCAACAACACGCATGGAACAGGCATTATATATTTTTGCGCAGCGTTATACAGCCGAATATCGTCATTGGTATGTTTATTTGCCTCAAACAGGCAATTTGATGCAGACGGAGTATTGGCATCTATTTGATATGCTGGCTGGACGTTGGGGTTTTTCTTTGTTGAGCGCTGGCGAATGCCGTCGGCTTTGTCAGAACCAGAGTTATCAGTTTTATTTTATCAGTGCCGCCGGCGTTTTATATCGTCTGAATAAACAGCCGGATGGTGATTGGCAGCGTTTGTTGGCCATGTAAGAGGGAAGTGTAATATTTTGCGCATTAGGCAGGCTATTTATCAATTTGTTGATGATGTTATAGAACTTATTTGGCCCCCTAACCACTGTTTGTTATGCTGTGGTCTTATTCCGGCAACAGATTTGCTGCTGGGAGTTGGTTTGTGCCAGCATTGCCGGCATGATTTGGCTGCTTATAATTGTTGTCCAAATTGCGCAACTTTTATTCATAGTAATGCAACCCCTGAACAATTAGCGTTGCATCATAGATTTTGTCATTCTTCACAAGTTCAGGGTATTGCCGCTTTTAATGCTTTGGCGCCATATGCAGGGCAAATGCGTCAAAATCTTTTACAGCTTAAATACCATGGGCAGCGTCGTCTGGCTAAACCATTAGGTCAGGAAATTGCCAGAGCCTGGCAGCATACAGGTTGGCCAGCAGATGTTATTATCCCTGTTCCGCTTCATGCTGAAAAAATGAAACAGCGCGGTTATAATCAGTGTGATTTATTAGCGAAAGCCTGTGGTGAGGTTCTTAATTTGCCAGTGTTGTCTAATGTTTTGCAGCGTGTCAAGGCAACGGAGGTGCAGAATAAATTGAATGCAGAGGAAAGGAAAAGTAATGTTGAGTCGGCATTTGCCTGTGAAGATGGTATTGAGCAGCTTGCAGGCAAGAATATTATTCTTTTAGATGATATTATTACTACTGGTTCAACAATGAGAGCTTGTGCTGTTGCTTTGCAATCGGCCAGACCAGCGGCAATATATGGTTTGGCGGTGGCTGGTAAGCTTTTGCAAACCGAATCCTTTGAAAAATTTGCAGATTAGTTTTGAAACAGCAATTTTGTACAAGCTAAAACTTTTTAATTGTTGTATTATGATGTTATAATCAATAATTAAGGAGTGAAAAAAATGATTTTTCAGGATTTGTTTGAGCAATTCAGTCAAAAAGGCAGCTTTTGTACACCGGATAAGAATGCAGCGTTTGCGGATATTCCCTGGAGCGTACACTCAACATTTGATGGTGTGCAATTAAAAACATTGATTAATGGCGAGCAGACGGCCGGGCAGTTCAGTTATCATTTGGTGTGTATTGCCCCAAATAAAAAAATTGGCAATCACATACATGCGGAACAGCTTGAAACGCATGAAGTGATTGCCGGTAGTGGTTTTTGTATTAATAATGATGAGAAAATTGCCTATGCGCCTGGGGTAATTTCTATTATGCCGCCGAAAGTGGCGCATGAGGTTTGGGCTGGGTCAGATGGTTTATATTTGTTTGCCAAATTTATGCCGGCGCAGAGCTAGAAAGCTGATGATATGCGGCCTGATAGGCGCTTGGTGTTAAACCCAAATGTTTTTTAAATTGCCTGATGAAATGGCTTTGGTCACAAAAACCGGTGGCTAAAGCCACTTCTGTTATGCCGGTATGCTGGTTTAACATTCTTTGTGCTTTACGCACGCGGTTTTGCAGTTGAAACTGGTGTGGTGTTAAACCAACTGTTTGCTTAAAGCAACGCAGAAAATGATATTTACTGAGATATACAGTCTGAGCCATTTCATCAAGGTTTAATGCTTGTTCCGGTTGTTTTTTTATTTGTTCGGTTAATTCAAACCATAGTTTGTTGGTATTGGCGTTGAAAATGTTCGTTTGGGTATTTGGCAGACAAATGGTAAGCATGGTGTATGGTTGATTGGCTGTTAGTCGGTGAGGAAGATAAGGCGGAATGATGAAAATATATCCTGGTAGGCAGGTTATATTTGTTTTGCCAATTTGCAGATTTAGTGTTCCGGCTAACAGCAGGCCGATTGTAAAAATAGAGCTATGATTATGCCATGGGTACGATATGGTTGAATTATGGCAAAAAATTATTTCCTGTCTGGTAGCAGAATTGTACCAATATTGTATGTTATTCATAAATTTCTGCCAAATTCACTTTTTGTCCATCACAAAACACTGTCAGCGGCATGCCGTCTGGCATGGACAGTAAAAGATTACCATATTCTTTTTTATTAAGCTTAACAATATTAATCTGCCAGCCGTCTGTGGTTTGTATCGGCTGATAGGCAAAATTCCAGGCAAAACCGTTATAGCGGATATATTGTCGGCCATTAGCGTGAATTAAATACCATTCGCGTATACTGCATTTATCCATTAATTTAAGCACATCATCAGGCAGTTCATCGAAAGTAAGATTTTGAACGTCGAAGAGTGGTTTAGCAGCCGGTTCGGTTGAAACTTTTTCAAAATCATCGCCAAATAATTCGTTTATCTCTGTTTCTGTCATATAACCGAAACTTAATATATTCTCGTTCGCATCACGCGTGATTTTAATGGCCAATGTACCGTTGGGATTGGTTTGCAGAGTAACACAGGAATAATCATTAGTATGTATATCCAGCAAAATACGCAGTAATTGCCCTTGATAATAGAATTGACCATCTTGTTGTGTAATGCCAAGTTCTGCATATTCTGATAAACGCTGCTGTTCCATTTTATCTAACCAGGAATTCAATTCTGTTTCCTGACCGCTGAGTTTCAGTAGTATGGCATGAAAACTGTTTGTCTTGTCCTTAGCAGTACGCTCCAGCCAACTATCCAACTGTTTCTGGTTCATGCTGTGGGCAATGATAGAAAAGAAATTTGTTTTACCGTCATTATAGGCCTTTTCTGCAAAATAATTAATGAGTGGGTTTTCAGCTGTCATACCATAGATATTTGCTGCAAATTGGGCAACATTATTATCTGTATATGTTTGTTCAAGATACGCTTTGGTTATTTTATAATCGTAATCGTAATCGTCGTTATAAAAATCTTTTATTGTGTAAGCCCCTGCTGTGGTGGCTCCTATCACAAATAATGCAGTCAGCAACAGAGAGAAAACAGTTATAACAGGAGATTTTTTCTTAAAACGCATAATTGCTCTCAACCTTTCTTTTAATAATTTGATGTTATCATTAAAATTTATAGCGGCTGTGGAATTTTGCCAATTTCCGCTATATTCCATAGCATGCAGCAGTGCGTCGCCATAAGCGCGGCGTTCGGTAATATTCAAATGGTAAATTACCGCTTCGTCACAGGACAATTCACATGCCCGATTTATTTCTTTTTGCATTAACCAGATTAGTGGATTAAACCAGTGCAGGCAAACTGTCAGCTGTAATAACCATTTATAAATTATATCATACCGTTTGTAATGAATTAATTCATGTTTGACTGTATAATCAAAGTCGGTGACGGTCTGCTTTATTGACGGCATAACAATAGTTGGTTTGCGCAGGCCAATAAGCAGCGGTGTGGCCAGCATGGGATTAATTGCTAATTCGACAGGCCGTTTGATACCATTTTGGGTGGCAATTTGGGTCAATCTATCCAAAATTTGTACATCATTAACCTGGCTTTGGCCGGCATGCACATATTTAACAAAGTTTTGATAAGCAGTTATTTTGTAAATGAGTAGCAACAGAGCAATTCCAAGCCAAATTAACCAGAGATAAGCCAGAAAATCGGGCAGTAACAGGTTGGAGGTTAGGTGTGGCACTGCGGTGGTGGAAGTTAAAAGCTTACCACTAAGTGCTGGAATAGGGGATGGGTAATGTTCAATATTTTCTATATAGGGCATGATGGCATTTGGTTGTTTGAGGTTAAAGCAGGCGTTTATCAGATTGTTCTTCGGGGCAAAGGGCAGTAGCAGTCTGGCAATGACTATTAGCCAGGTGTAATAATACCAGCGTTGGCTAAAATATTTGCGCAGAAATGGTTTGCCAAGCAGCAAAATTAAAATCAAAATTGAACCGGAAAGCGAAAGAGATAAGATGATTTTAAAAATTTCATTCATTTCAATTCACGCTCCTGCGCCCAGAACTTTCGCAACTCCTCATAATCTTTGGCAGAAAGCATTTCCTGCTGTATCAGTGTGGATACCAGCCCCTTTGCATTGCCGGCATAAAGTTTGTTTAATAATGTTTGCGCCTGCGCCGCCTGATAATCCGCTTCGGTTACAATGGCGGTGTATTCGTTGCGGCGGCCGATTTTACTGGTTTGCAGCAAACCCTTTTCAACAAGTCGGGAAAGCAGAGTGATAACGGTATTTTTTTGCCAGCTGTTGCCGTTTGCCGCCAGCTGTTCCATAATTGTAGCATAAAGCGCTTTGCCGCCTTCTGCCCAGATAATTTGCAGCAGTGTTAATTCAGAATCTGAAACCTGTTGGATAAATTTTTTTTGTAGCATAACAACATCTCCTTTTAGCCTACAATATGTTATCTAAATTTATGATAACATATTGTAGGCTAAATGTCAATAGGTCTAAGATAAAATATTTTGTTACTTGACTATTTGAGCAGAATAGATATATAATTAAGTAAAAAATAGTGGGGGTGTGAGCGATATGCAAAATAAAAAAGCGGCATGGGGTTTAATACTTATATTATTTTTGGCAATCTGCTGCTTTGGTCTGGTCAGACAACCGTCCGGTAATTATTACTTCAATTATGAGATAGCCGAATTGCAGGCGCAAAAATATAATCAACAGAATATGGAAAGCCTGACAATACAATATGCTGGTGTTGGTGGTTTTGATTTTTGTAAAAAAGTTGAACTTGGGCATCATTTTTTTTATTATCTGGGTTGGTCAAATGATGCTTTGCGAGTATTTGCTTTTGAGGATAATGAAAGTATCGGCGGCAGCATGATTTTTAGAGATGATGTTGATATTTGGGTGAACAACAAGCATTATGTTGTTTTTGGCCAGAACCCGGAGAATAAATATAGCCAATATACATTACAGATTACCGAAAATGGTCGGGTTATAAAAAATATTACAGTAGATATAAGCAAAGAGGATTATATTCTGGACGCTTATTTGCTGGATAATTACTATAATTGGAATTTGACTTATAATTGATATTACACTTAAAACATGGTTTAAGCTGGTGGATACATGAGAGGTTTTTTCATGCTTTATTCATCAGTTTTTTGTTTACAATGTTGTTATAACCGGTTTTAGCAGGCAATTCGCTATTTGTGGGTAATATAAAATTTGAAAAAAATTATTTTCGCTATTTATGGGGAATACAAAAAAATATCATATTAGCTATAATTATGGTTGAGAAGAGATTTGGAGGCTATGAAAATGGACCAGATAAAAATTGGCAGATTTATTGCTGAACTGCGAAGGGAACATGGATTGACGCAGGCAGAATTGGGAGGTGATTTGGGCGTAACCAATAAAACCGTTTCCCGTTGGGAGAATGGTAATTATATGCCGGATTTGGCTGTGTTGCCGGAATTGGCGGCGCGGCTTGGTGTTAGTGTTAATGAATTAATCGCCGGGCAGCGCTTTGCTGAAGCAGAATATAAACGTGGGGCCGATGAGCAGCTTCTTCAAACAATGCGTTTGATTAGTAATGTACGAGATATCAGAAAAAGTTGCTGGCTGCTTGAGGGTATGGGACTTACTGCCTTGGTTATATTAATGCCAATAATGATAAGTATGATAATTATTCCACCAGGCATTTCCTGGTCAGAGATAGAGCAGGGGGAGAACAATTTGCCTTTTGCCCTGCTTATATGTTCGGTATTGCTTTTTGTATTTGGTTTAATATTACGTTTAATTTCTCATAAGCGTAATTGGTTATTGTATTTTGGCATTATCTTTTTGATTTTATGTTTTATTTTATATAATAATTGTATTTTTTTGAGCGGCATATTTCTTTTTCCGCTTTTGTTCAGCATAATACTCCTGTTTTTTACTATTGCAGGCTATCAGGTCTACTTTCAGGCCATTGATAATCTTTTGGAGAACACTAAAAATAATAGAGAGGCGGACTGATTATGAATATAAGCCAGATATTCAATATAGCGCTGAAAAATATGCATGTTAATCGGGCACGATTTTGGCAAAGTATGCTTGGGTTTATTATTGCCGTGGCTGCCATTTTTACAATTTTATGTGTAGGGCAGGGCATGTTGAAAAGAATAGATGGTATTTATCAGCAGTATAGTCGTGACATGGTGTTTGTAAGTGTGTTTATGCGCGCTGAATCCAAGCAAAGCTTTAATGAAATGGATTTACTGCGCGTTATAGAGGCAGATAAGGATTTATATGACGCCTTTACGCCCTTTGTACCATTGGTTAATGATAATCTGCGCTATGGTAATATGGTATATGATGAAACTGGTATTATTGGTGTAAGCGATG
>JAETNY010000039.1 GCA_021771915.1 Bacillota bacterium | reverse complement strand
TTTATCATAAACATATTTTTATTTCATCCATAAAAATAAGACCCTCCCGGGTCTGCACGAATCTTGTTCATAAAATTTCTTCCTTTCTTTTTTCCTTACTGCGCTAAATGGCAAATCTACCCAGCAAATTACCGCGACCATAAATGGACTGAGCTGCAAAATTTATTTGGTAAAAATCTACAAATTTGTTTTTTGTAGCATAAGTGCAACTGGATCTTTATCAGCAAACCATGGAGTGTCAGTTGTAATTCCGGCTGGGTATAGACCATGTTATAGCAGTATATTGACAGCCAAAAATGTTACCAGTGCTAATTATGCTGCTGATTATGGCGTAACCAGATATTTAATAACTACTGATGGCAGCATAGATATTGTCTCGGACAAAAAAGATTCATTAGAACGACATGCTGCCGGATGCTGGATAACAACTATAATTTAATCCAAAGTACCGATATTGGTATGCTTGTGTTTGTGTTTACGCCATCAAATACAATGATATACAATCCATCCGTGCGCCGGTTGATACCTTTTACATAATAAGAGCTATCCGCCCGGACGGTATATACACTTGCCAACTTATATCCGGGTTTGTTTAGTGTCGCCCAGTTCCCGTTTGTGGTTACTGCAATCTCCTCGGATAAAACGATATCATTTAATTTGCCATTTAGCGCAGTAATCTTGTCATCCAGCGCCTTCCCCTGCCTGGCATCCAGCGCATACCCCGCGGCAGTCGTAAGTAGATTATTCACGACGCTTGACGTATTCAGTTTGGTCGCCAATGCATTTTTTATCGGCAGTACGCCATTCTTCCAAAACCGATTTAGACGGTTCGTTGTTATTACTTTCATTTTTTATAATTGCCTCCCTTTTTAGGTATATGTACCTGCTATAATCTTGTCGATATTTGCATCTGTCTCTTCTTCCAATACAATCCCGTCCAGCTTCTTTTTGTCTGCTGCGGACATTAAGCCATTTGCAGATTGCGTTGCAACTCCATAAGTTGTGTTGTTATCTGCTCCCCAGACGGCCGTCCCTGCTGCGCTCCACCTCAAAATCTGTCCGGAAGAGCCACCGGCAGGGATATGCTTGTTGCCTTCTGTTATCGGATGTGTATAGGTATAATTATTTGCTCCCGCCGCTATCCCGTCCAGCTTTGTCTTATCCGCTGCAGACATCAGTCCCGCAGATGATGTGCTGACGGCACTGTGGGAATGCCCGGACGACGCCGCCCCGATATCACTAAGGGTCGGTTTGTCAATCGTTGTATACACTCTCACCCATGCTCCCCATGCACTATTATAATAGTTGCGCATATAGACCTTAAAACCGGATGTCATATACTCTGCCAGCATCTGAAACGTCCCCGCATGTTTCCCGACAAGCATAAAAAATGCATTATTTGTTGGTTTATTGCTCATCGTTGCCACCGTCGCATTGGCTGGGCAGTAGTAAAGTCCCGGCGTCGTATAGCTGTTAAGGTTGGCGTTTGCCGGAATATTGGTAGCGTTAAGGTAGTTCGCATAATTCGCCGTACCCCCGTTCGCCGGGAGGGAAGATGGCAGCCCCGATATTTGACCCGCAGGGTGTGTATGGCTTGCCGCCGCGGCGCCAATCACCGCAAGCACCCTGGCCGGGCTGATTGCCCTTAGCTCAGATTCGTTCCAGGCCGCTAACCATGAAGCCGTATCCAGGCCTGATTTAGAGTATGCAAAGGTGATTGCAGTATTGTTTCCAGAATCCAAGACTTTTTTAGCAGAATCTGAATTGACCTGGGCGCCCGCTGCTATGCCATCTAGCTTTGCCTTGTCTGCCGCCGACATCAAACCTGCCGCTGATGTACTGGCAGCTCCGTAGGTTGTATCCGTCTTAGGCGGCGTATATCCCAGTGCGGCCGTCACTTCTGCTTTAGTCATTTCCCCCCGGATGGCAGCCCCCGTCTTATTCTCCACATTCCC
>JAETNY010000019.1 GCA_021771915.1 Bacillota bacterium | reverse complement strand
CCCTATGGCAATGAGGACCCCTCTGTTATACGCGTGGTGGCCAGACGAAGTGTGCAAAGTGAATAAAATATATTGCAAAATCAGGGAATAACAAGCGCTGCTTTTTCAAAAGAAAGGCAGCGCTTGTTATTTTTTAATGTGTGTTAGATTTTGAATACATCAAAACTACCTGTTGCGAGTGCTGTTTAACCAATAATTGCTCCAGTGTTGGCGAATTTTAGCGGCATAACTGCGCGCCATGGGTATACGTTCACCGTTGTCCAGCAACATGGCGTTTTTTTCCAGTGAGATTACATAGTATAAATTTACCAAAAGGCCGGCGCCGCATAATGCAAAACGCGAGTCTGCCAGCAACGGCGTAATTTCTGTTTGAAATGACGTGCGTACGGTTCGGCTGATAATTTTTTGGTTGTTATAGAGATTATAATGTATAGTTCTATCAACCAACTCTGCATACATAATGTGGTCCAGTCGCGCCAGATGCAGGCCGTCCTTGGTTTTAATCTGTATACTGTGTTTTTGATGGTTTGTCAACTCGGTGATAGCGGCGTCCAGAACCTGAAAAAGCTTCTCCTTTTGAATTGGCTTGGTCAGATATTGAAACGCTTGAGTGGCATAAGACTCCATGGCATATTCCTTTGATATGGTTAGATAGATTATCATGCCGCTGCTGCCCATTTCACGCAGCTTTTTGCCTAAATCAATGCCGGAAAGCTGTGGCATTACAATGTCCAGAATGAATAAATTAAATTTTTCATCTTCTTCTGCTGCCAGCAGTTTGAGGCTGGAAGTAAACGTAAATATTTTGCAGGTTAACTCGGGGTGTTCTGTCATATACGCCTGAATCGTTTCCTGCACGATATTGCAATGTTCCTGATTATCATCACATAAAGCCAGCTTAAGCATATACATCGGCTCCTTTACGGCAAGTATTTATCATATCTGTTCATAGCGCTTGAATGTGGCAATGTTCTGTTTGAGGTGTATAGCATTTTTTGCGCAAAAACATACCATTTTTACACAATCGCACCAAAAATCAAAATTATTTGTTATAATTTATTCATTAAATAAGAGTTGAAATTTGAGATACATTGTAAATTCTAAAACAGGGTTTTAACAATTTTTTGCTTATGATGAATATAGCATATTATAAGCAGAATTGTCAAGATATTACTTATTTAAATTAATGCAGTTCCTGACGTAAACTGTTCTTTAGTGCGAGCATGGTTTCTGTTATTATTTTTATTTCTGTGTGTGAACAGTCGGCCAGAATATGTGTAATTTCATGTTCAAATACTGTTTTGGCAGCAGATAAATTATCGCATAGCAACTCATCAGTTGTTACGCCCAGCGCATTAGCAATGCTTACCAGCGTTGGCAGGCTAAGTTTAGTGGCGCCGCGTTCAATATGAGAAATGTTTGATGGCTCCTGACTGGAAATTTCCGCCAGAGTTTGTTGGGTTAGTCCCTGTTCCTTGCGCAGGCGACGGATACGGATACCGATTGATTGATAATTCAGTTTCATTAGTTTTCTCCTTTTAAGTTCAAGTTTTTTTTGAATTGAAATTGTAACTTTTTCTAAATGATGGAAAAATTTTTTCAATAAAGTTATTGTATATCCGATTAGGATATGATAAAATAAGGTAGATATCCTAATAGGATATATGTTCATGTTTTTGGTGTATATTTAAAAGGTTGTGTTTAAATGTTTGAAACTATGTGCCAAAAGAAAAATAACAAAAAAATTTTGATGAATAAAGTTGTCAAAAGAGCAGGACAAAAGGCCATGGAAAATGGTTTTACGTTTGTAGAGGTTTTGGCTGCAGTGGCTATTATTGTAATTCTGCTGGCGGTTTCTGGCGTTGCGGTGGCTCAGCACCGTGTTTATTTACAGATTACAGAGTTGGATAATGCGGCGAGGGAAATTTATCTGGCTGCGGAAAACCGGGCGGTATTGTTGGCTGGCGCTGGGCGTTTAGATGGTTTAGTGAGCCAAGAAGCTAATGCGCTGAATTTAAACAACCTGACGTCAGATGGCGAGCCGGTTCCATCGGGTTACTATATTACAGAGGCTTATGAGGTGATGAGCGAGCTTTTACCGGCAGGCAGTATTGAGCAAACCTTACGTGACGGTTATTTTTACATAATTTATGAGCCGCAGAGTGGTTGCGTAACCGATGTATTTTTTGCAGAGCGTCCTATTAACCAGCTGGGCGAAAGTGATTTTCAAAGTTTTTATGATAAATGGAGTCAGGCGGATAGGCGCAGCCGTATGAAAAGTCAGCCGATGCTGGGCTATTTCGGCGGCGGTTTGGCACAGGGAGCGGATATCGGCATGGTTTCCACCGCCACAGTGCTGGTGGAGATTGAAAATGCGGAACGCCTGACAGTGAAAGTGAGTTGTCAGCTGCCGGGGGCTTTAACTCTGGCCGATACAGATTTGCAGGTAGAGTTAATCTGCGGTTCAGAAACAATTCTTTTAAGCGATTTGAATTATGCTGACCGACGTACGCAAAATGCAGACGGTTATACCTGGCTTTTAGACTCTTTGGACGGCCCACAATTTAAGGAGTTGAGTCAATATATACAGCCGGGTGCGGATTTTACGGTTAAGGCAGTGTTGACCTCGCCGGAAAATAAATTTTTGCCGGTCAGCAATCAGGATACTAATAACAGTCTTTTTGCTTATACGGCAGAAAGCAACAGTGATATAGCTAGTTTGCAATATTTGCGCCATTTGCAGAATTTGAGCAGCAGTTTTTCCGGGGTTAGCGGTAAAACACAAGCTGTTCAAATTGCTGATATTCATGGCGCCGATAATGAAACATATAGCGGTTATGAATTTAAGCCGCTTGTCAATAGCAGTTTACAAGAGTACAGCGGCGGTCAGCTGAAGGCTTATGCTGTTTATAATCTGCTGGTAACGCCACAGAGTGTGGGCGGTCGGTCGGGCGGTTTGTTTGCCAGGGCTGAAAATATGAATTTTAACAATGTACGTCTTATTAATGCGCATGTTGAGGCGCGAGATAATGTGAAGAAACTAGCGGCCGGCGCTTTGGTGGGCGAGGCGAATTATTGTACCTTTACAGATTGTCAGGTTTATTGGCAGCCTACGGCGGAAAGTGATTTGCGCGGTTTGTTGGGCAGCGATGCGGAGGGTTCCGCTTATCAGTATCAGATTGTAGGTAATGACGCTGGCGGTCTGATTGGTATAGCCACCGGGGATTGTCGATTGGAAAATTGTCTGGCTGCCACGTTGGTGCAGGGTAATATGGTGGCTGGCGGTTTGGTGGGGCGTACGCTGGACGATATTTATATTGAGAAATCATATGCGGATTGTTATTTGTCTGGCAATACGTTGGGTGGTCTGGTTGGTTATGCGGAGGCCGGTCTGGATTTTATCAATGGTTATGTGGCCGGTTATATAGACATAACAGTGGCGCAAAAGGTGGCTGGCCTATGTTGTGGTGGCAATAATGTCAAGGTTTATACCAAAAATGTCTATTCCGTAATGCTGCGCATTGGCCAGAATAATAATGCTGACTTTTATGAACTGACCGAGAGCCAGGCAACCATCAATGTTGACCAGTTTGATAATACTTATTATCTGGGCGGCGGCAAGGTTGGCGGCAGTTCTGAATATCAGGCGGAGGGCAAGTCTTATGCGGATATGACGGCGGCGGATTTTGTCGGACAATTGGGCGGTAATTTTGACCGCAAAACGGCGCGTCAAAGTCACCCCTATAATTTGCGCGAGCATTTGCAGCTGGTAGTTTACAGTTTTCCGGGTCTGCAAAATCTGCCGCATTATGGCGATTGGGGCGCGCAATTTAAGGAGCCAAGTCTGGTATATTATGAACATTATAGTGATGGCAGCTATGGTTTTTCTGGTGGCAATGCCCGTTATCTTATCAATGAATTACATAATGTCAAGACCGTGATAGCAGACGGCTATGCCGTGGCTTTTCTGACGGAGGATTTGAACGGGGCAAGCCAGATTAAGCTTGATTACAGCTGGTTTGAGGGAAATACAAAAAAAACCGTGGTGCAAACTCTGGCAAGCAGCAGCCTGTTAAGTGCCAGCGGTAAAAATGAGGAGGGTAATCTGGCGCAGTATTATCTGGCGCCATTGCCGGAAGAATTGGTTAATGCCAAACAAACCAGCGCTGATTTTTACCGTTATCTGAAGTTTACCTTGAGTATTGGTAATAAAGTTCCGGTTGGCGGCGAGTATTTTTACAATCCGCATTTTGCGGAAACGGTTGTGCCTTATGTGCAGCTGGAGAGCAGCCCGATGGAATGGACGGCGGCAGCTGCGGCGCAGTATGCAGCAGAGTTGACGGGCGATTTAAACGCTATCAGTATCCGCACGCCGCGCCATCTGCATGCTTTAAGCACTTTTGTTGAGTACTATCATAATGAAAAATATAATTATAATTTCCGCCAGAATTTGGCGCTGAATTATGCCAGTTATACCGGATATAATTTGTTTGCGGAGAAAAATGAGCAGGGTATTTTTGCGCAAAAGCCGATTGGCAGTTATGCGCAGCCATTTAAAGGCGTTTATAACGGCGGCAGCCGCAGTATAGAGGGTGTGGCCTTTTATGCGCCGCAGAACACCAAGCCGTATTATGCCGGGCTTTTTGGTTATTCCGAGGGTCTGTTGAGAGATATTGTTTACCTGTTGGACGCGGATAAATATATTACCCTGTTTAACAGCGACGGCTCCGTCAATCTGTATGTGGGCGGTTTGTTGGGCGGTAATGCCGGCACGGTGCAAAATTGTGCGGTGGCAGGTTTGAACCTGAAAGCTTATGTTTTTGGCGCTAATCTGTATGCCGGCGGCCTGATTGGGCAGAATAATGGCATTGTGCGTGATTGTGGCGCAGAAACGGCTAATTTGCTTTCTGATAATTCTGGTTATGCTAACAGCTGGCTGGGCGGTTTGGTTGGGCAAAATACGCGCAATATCAGCAATACCTATGCGGTGGGACGTTTAAGCGTTGCGGTGGATAAGACCTCATCTGCTGATATCTGTGGCTTTGTGGGCGATAATACCGGCACTATCAGCAGTTGTTATGCGGCGGCTGATTTGCAGTCCAGTGGTTTGGGCGCTTCCACCTTTGGTTTTGGCGCTCTGGGTGGGCTTAATGCCTGTTATTTCCTGAATGACGGCAATTTTACATATCGTGATAAAAGTTATATTGCCAGCTATGCGGCCAGTATGGCAACGGCAGTCAGTTATGCTGATTTGGCGACGAATAATACCAGCTTGTCGCCCAGCATGCAGTTGCCGGCGGCAGGTTATCCATATCCCAGCGCTTTGCGCAACGGCGGTGAAGCAGTGCATTATGGTGAATGGCCGGTGCCGATGGAACTGGGCGAGATGGGCGTTTATTATTGGGAAAAACTGGAATTGGGCGGTAAAGCTTCTTATCATATAAGTCTTTTGGCGGTTGACCCGGGCAAGAAATCTGTTACTAAGGAAACGACGCTTTCTGAAGCTTATAATGACGGCGGTGTGGTGACGGATTTTGGTTATGGTTATTACAACAAAAAGAATGGTCTGCTGACGGTTACTTCAGAAAATATTTACTATACCTCTGATGGTAATGATAATGAAACTTTTAAAATTAATGTTGGCCGTGATGAAATTATTGACCAGCAGCTGGCAGCGTTGATGCCGGATTTTGAGTTCCATTCCTGGCACAGTTTCCAGCCGGACGCTGATAATCCAAGCGGTATTTATCCTTATAAGATTGAACGCAGAAATCCGGTGGTGGTGCGAGATGGCAGTCTAAGCCTTAAGCAGGGCAATATAGAGGTTAAATTCATGCTTAATCCGCATTTTGCCGGGGCGTTGTCTGTGGCAAGCAAAATGGGCGCTGACTGGCAGGTGGAGTCTGATATTCAGAATACCCCTGGCAGTGAGCAAAATCCCTATGGTGTGCGAGCGGTTGCGCAGTTGGAATTGATTAACTGGAATATTGATAATCGTAACACGCGGACAGTGCTGGAGATGAACGCTAATAATGATAGATTTCCTTATTTAAGTTATCCTGAACATACCGATAAATATTACTGGCGGCAGAGCCACGATTTGGACGGTAAGATGCAGGAATATACGCCGATTGCGGAATATTACGATACTTTGACCGAAAATAAAAACCTTGGCTATCTGCATGGCTGGTTTGGCGGTGTTTATGACGGCGCGGATTATGTAATTGCCAACATGAACATCAAAGGGCAGGTGGCCTCATGCGCCGGGCTGTTTGGCGTGGTTTATAACGGTACATTGAAGAATATTATTCTTTATTCCTCTGACGGCAATGGGGTTATTTCCGCCAGCGGTCGCCAGACTGACGCTAAAGGCAATGTTTTGAATAAAAGCAAATGGTATGCTATCGGCGGTTTGGCTGGCGTGGCGGCTTCCAGCAGTGGTAATGCCGTGCAGAACTGCGCTGTGGCCGGTTATACGATTGACGCTAATATTTATACCGCCAGCGGCGGTTGGGGCGGCGGCACTATTGGCGGTTTGGTTGGTATTTCCAATATGATGCTTTCCGGCTGTACCGCGGATACTATAATCAATATTACCGGAGATGTGCAAAACAATGATAATATGCGCGTGGGCGGTTTGGCTGGCAGTTGTCAGCAAAGTATTACCAACTGCTATACGGGCGGTACGATAAATGTTAATAGCAAGGCGTCTATTAGTGGAAAACTTTATATTGGCGGCATTGTGGGCGGCAGTTATATGAAGCCGCTGCAAGTGGGCGATAACCCCAAAATCACGATTGGTTTTGTTGACGACCCCGGAGGTCCGTATTATGAACCGAACACAACGCCCGGCTGGACTGATAATTCAATTATAGATTGTTATAGCTATGTAAAGTTACCAGCCAATAATGCGCATGATAAAATTGGCGCGTTGTATGTTTTGGGTGGTACTGGCGATATTCTTACCAAGGCTGAAGACACTAAAAATGAAAAACATAATCATGGCACCTGCATAATTAGCAATAGCTATTATTTGGATAGTATTCGGCCAACCGTTATCGGCGAGCAGAAAACGGACATTAATCGTGTGGGAGAGGTGACGGCTCTTTCCTATATGGAACTGCATGATTATAATGCAATGGCGCAGCGCCTGCCGGCTTTTACCAGGGTAACCGATACTATCGGCGGCAATTCTCTGGCCGGCAAATACAGTTTTCCGCCAAGCAGCCGCACAGAGTTGCAGGGCAGAGATTATCCTTTCCCCACCATTTTAACCAGGCCGAACCCGGATAATCTACAAGAGCCTTTTCATGTGCATTATGGCGCCTGGCCCAACTTTGGCATTGAGAGAGCCGAGGGTGGCGCGCCGATTGGTTTGGATATTTTTGCGCAGTCTGATTATACTGAACAGCTGAAGCTGACTGGTTTGGCAGAGGGCGGCAGCTGGTCGGTAAGCGTTGAAAACGCACTGGTGGCAACGGCACAAATTAATGCCGGCTATTTGCAGGTTCAGGCGGTAGGCGTTGGCACAACCAGACTAACGGTTATTTATAGCCTGAACGGTAGTGATTATCAGCTGGATATTACGGTTAATGTGACGGCGGAATTACATTTGTCGCCGCAGGCGGTAAGTTTGTTCGGGACGGATACGGCCAGCGTGCCGGTGCAGCTTTTGAATAAACAGCGCCAGCCTTTGGGCGAGTTGCCGGGTTATAATACTGATAATTTTAAGTTGACGGCTGTTAACAGCACCAGCAGTTATTTTAAGGCGACTCTGGCCACAACGCTGCCGCCGGGCATTGTGTTAAGCCGCAATGAGCAGGAGTTGACGGAGCCGCTGAGTGAATTGGTTAATATTAGTTATACGTATCTGTATAATGACGTGACATACAGCGGCAGCGAGGCGGTTGAGATTACGCTTTGGCCGGCGCCGGAACTGAAAGAGTTTGGGCCGGCGGCGTATCGGCTGACTTTTGTGGAAAATGCCAATATAGAAGCGGTTAAGCTGGGAGCAGGCTTTGCGGCGGATAAGGTTAATCTGACATTTGTGGCTAATGTAATCAGTTTGCTGGAAGTTCAGCCTGATGTTAAGGAAATACCGCTGGAAATCAGTCTGGATATTGACGGGCAAAAGCATTTTATTAAAATGCAGACGCAAATTCCTGGTGAACCGGCAGCCTTTGCGCTGCTGCATGAGGTTTATGCGGTTAAGCCGGATACAAATCAGGAAACGGAGGAGCCAGATGCTGAATAGGCTGTGCTTAAAAATGAAAACTTGCCGGGGTGCTTCTATTTTAATGGCCCTGCTGTTTTTGCTGGTTTGCATGTTGGTGGCTTCATCGGTTTTGATGGCGGCAGCCAGCAACAGTGGCAAACTGCGCAGTAATCAGCAGGAGCAGCAGAAATATCTGGCGCTGTCCTCGGCGCTGCGGCTGGTGTGTGATGAGTTGACGGCAGCGGAATATACCGGGCAGTATGAATACGGCATAACGCCGCATGTTATTTATGATGAAGACGGTCATGGCTCGATTGATTATTATATTCATACTTACAAGCAGCTTGTGGGACAGTTTGAGTGTGAACTGACGGAGGGCGGTTTGGCAGAGTTGTTGCCGGTGCAAGACGATTTGGACGCCTGGCTGGCTGCTAATTTCAAGCTGCCGCTGAATTTACAGCAACCGCCTGACGTTTACAATTTTAATGGTTTGAGCGCCACTTTTGGCGGCAGTTATCAGCTTTTGGTGCAGCCCAATTTAGACGGTCTGCCGCAGGTTAATATCAGCCTTAAAATGCGTAATGACGGCATAATTCGGCTGACGGCGACGCTGGGCGAGACGGCGGCGGACGGTTATCTGTATACAATGGAGGCGGAACTTGTGCCGCAGGAGAGTTTGAATACGCAGCTGCGTCTGGAGGCCAACCCCAAAATTGGCCTGAACCAGACTGGCATGGTTAAATGGGATTTAAACTGGATTGCCAAAAAGGAGGCGGCCGGAACATGATAAGGCGCTGGAAAAACCGGCTGAACAGTAAATTTGCTGCGGAGCGAGGGGAAACTTTGGTGGAACTTATGGCTTCAATATTGATTGGGACGATGGCGATTGCCTTGCTTTTTGGCAGTACGATGACGGCCTGCAAAATCGACCAGACTACTCAGGAGGCCGACGTGGCGCATTATGCCGGCTTGAGTGCGGCCGAGCAGAAACAGACGGAGTTGACGCTTTCGCCGACGCCGCAGGTTAAAATCAGCAATCCGCTTAACGGTATGACTAAGCAGCTGGATATTGCAGTTTATGGTGATGAGGGAATGTATTCATATGCGCTTAAAACAAATCCTTAAAAATCAAAGCGGTTTTATGCTAGTGGAAATGCTTTGCGCGGTGCTGGTGCTGGGTATTCTGGGTCTGCTGCTGAACAGCGGTATGATGATGGCGATGCGCAATTATCATGAACTTACGGCGGCTTCAGAGGTGCAGGTTCTGCTTTCCACGCTGGCCGACGCTTTGATTGATGATTTGCGTTATGCCAGGGACGTACAGGTTGTTGGTGATGATTTACAAAGCTATGCCAGCGATTCCTATGGCAGTAATACCAGCTTTTCTCTGGATGGGGGTCAGCTGCTGGCGGCTGGGCAGCGTGTTCTGCCGCCTGGGGCGTACCGTAACGGTAAGTATGAACTGCCGGACTTGCCGGAAATTAAATATCAAAACGGCTGCTTTACGGTTTCGCTGTCTGTGCAGGAAACGGGCGGCGGCATGTCGGCGGAAACAGAGTTTAGCGTTTATTGTCTTAATAGTGCGGCGGCAATGCCATAAAATTAAAGCCATTTGGAAAGAGGAATTGTTAAATGAAATATATTAAAATTGGCGATTTGCTGGTTAAAAGCGGCGCGATTACGCAGGCGCAGCTGGAACAGGCGTTGGCTTTGCAGTCCAGCACGAGGGAACGCCTGGGCGAGGTTTTGCAAAATCATGGTTTTATCACAGAAAAGCAGCTGATTGATACCTTGATGAGCCAGCTGGGCGTGGAATTTATAGATTTGAACAATTACAACCTGCCGCCGGAAATGGCGCAGCTGTTGCCGAAAAATATTGCCAAAAAGCATATGGTGGTGCCAATTCAGGCCAGCCGCACCGATATTCATCTGGCGATGGCCGATCCGCTGAATTTTGTGGCTATTGAGGAAGTTCAGGCCGTTACCAGACGGCGTGTTCTGCCGTATATTGCCACCAAGGCCGCGGTGGAACGTGCAGTGCAGAACCTTTACAGCAATCAGGGGGCGATGCGCGCCATTGAGGATATGCAGCGCGATTTGTTGGGCAATCAATATGTTGGCACGGCGGCTCCGCAGGCTGTGGACGAGGAGGCGGCACAGGCCGATGCTGCCCCGGCTATCCGGCTGGTGAACTCGATTATTGAGCGCGCCTGCACGGAGCAGGCCAGCGATATTCACCTTGAGCCGGGCGAGAACAACATGAATATTCGCATGCGTATTGACGGCAGTTTGCGTCCGATTATTACCGTGCCGAAAGAATTGCAGGCTTCGGTGGTTTCCCGGTTGAAAATTATGGCGCGGCTGGATATCGCCCAAAAGAATTTGCCGCAGGACGGCAATGCCAGCGTTATGGCTCGGCAGGAGGCGCTGGATTTGCGTATCTCCACCCTGCCCACAATTTATGGTGAAAAGGTGGTTATTCGTCTGTTGCACAAAACGCCGGAGTTGGTGCGGCTGGACGGGATTGGTCTGGCGGGGGATAACCTGGAGCGTTTTTGCCGGCTGGTGGATAACACCATGGAGGGCGTTATTTTAATGGTGGGGCCAACGGGCAGCGGAAAAACCTCAACGCTTTATACGATTATTGACCGGCTGAAAAGTGAGGAAATTAATCTGGTGTCTTTAGAGGACCCAGTGGAATACCATATTGACGGAATTTGTCAGGTGCAGATTAATGATAAAACCGGCCTGAATTTTGCCAGTGTTTTGCGTTCTGTGCTGCGGCAGGACCCGGATATCATCGCCGTTGGGGAAATTCGTGACGGCGAAACGGCGGAGATTGCTATGCGCGCCGCCATGACCGGCCATTTGGTGCTTTCCACAATTCATACTAACAGTGCGGTTTCTTCAGTGGATAGATTGCTGGATATCGGTGTGGAGTCGTATCTGATTGCCGGGGCGGTGAAAGGGATTATCTCGCAGAGGTTGCTGCGGCGTATTTGTCCGCATTGCCGGCGTGCTTATACGCCGATGGCAGACGAGGCGGCTATGCTTGGTTTGCCAGACAGTGCGGAGCCGTATACTTTTTATCGCGGCGAGGGTTGTCCGGAATGTTTTAACACCGGCTACCGCGGTCGGATTGGCGCTTTTGAGATTTTGTCGGTTACTCCGGAAATGCGCCGCGCTATTCATGCTGGCTCTTTGCAGGATATGGAGCAGGCAATTAAAAAAGCTGAATTTCAGCCGATTATGTCGAACTGCCGGGATTTGGTTTTGCGAGGCGTGACCTCGGCAGCGGAGGTACACAGAGTTTTAGGGAGTGAGTTATAATGAATATACAGGATTTGATTACAAAAGCTCTGCAAGACGGTGCATCGGATATCCATTTGGTGAAAGGTCTGGCGCCGCGTTATCGGCTGGACGGTGCAATTAAGGAAATGGGCGGCGCGCCGCTGACGGCGGAGCAGTGCGAGGATTATGCCAGTCAGTTGGCCGGCAGTAAAGAAACTTTTGCCCGGGCGGAGGCCGTGGGTGAGGCCGATTTTGCGCTGACAGCGGCCGGGGTACGTTGCCGTGTGAATTTGTTTCGGCAGCAGGGCGCCTGGTCCGCCGCTATCCGGCTTTTGAATGAGCATATTCCGGAGTTATCGGAGTTGGGTCTGCCGGCGGTGGTGCAGGAATTTGCGGCGTATAGTCAGGGATTGGTGCTGATTACCGGGGAAACCGGCAGCGGTAAATCCACCACGCTGGCGGCGCTGCTCAATCAGATTAACCGTAATGAGGCTAAACATATTTTGACGCTGGAAGACCCGATTGAATATGTCTACACACCCCAGCAGTGCGTTATCAATCAACGCGAGATTGGCCGCGATACGCAAAGTTTTGCGGCCGGCCTGCGCGCCGCGCTGCGCGAGGATCCCGACGTTATTCTGGTGGGCGAGATGCGCGATTTGGAAACGATTGAAACGGCGCTGACGGCGGCGGAAACCGGGCATTTGGTTTTTGGCACAGTGCATACCAACTCGGCGGCAGACTCCATTGACCGTATTGTAGACGTTTTCCCGGCGGAGCGACAGCAGCAAATTCGCTTGCAGCTGTCCATGTCTTTGCAGGCGGTTTTGAGCCAGCAGCTTCTGCCCAGGCAGGGCGGCGGACGGGTTTTGGCCTGTGAGGTTATGAAAACTGACGGTGCAATCCGCAATCTTATTCGGGAGGGCAAAACGCCGCAAATTGCTAACTGTATTCAGACCAGCGGCAATGTGGGCAATATTTTGATGGATAAGGCGCTGGCTAATTTGCTGGCGGCCGGTCAGATAAGCCAGAAAACTTATGCCGGCGCGCTGCGCAACCCCAATCAGGCGAATGTGGCGCAGGGGCCGGCGGCGAGCCGACCGGGTCTTGCGGCAAGCCGGCCGGGATTTAACCGCATTTAACGGAGTGGAATAATATGCCAACTTATAAATATGAAGCGCTTTATGCCAACGGCGAAAAAGTTGAGGGCGTTTTGGAGGCTGTGAGCAAAACGGAGGCCGTGGCGCAAATTCGGCAAAGCTGCGAGGTGGTTTTGGCGCTGAAAGAGGTGCCGAAGCTGGCCAAGGCCGACCCTCTGGCGCGTTTCCAGAAAATTGGCCCAAAGAGTCTGGCCTTAAGCTGTCAGCAGTTTTCGATTATTCTGAAAGCCGGTTTGCCGCTGGTACAGACGGTGGAGCTGGTTTCCGGGCAGGCCGGGGATAAGGCTTTGCAACGGCTTTGGCAGCAGGTGGCGGAGGACGTGGCCAACGGCTGGAGTTTGAGTTATAGTTTGGAGCAGCGCGGTGGGAGGCTTTTGCCTGTTACCTTTTATGAAACGGTGCGCGCCGGGGAGGAATCCGGCGATTTGCTGGCCGCGTTCAGTCGCTTGTCCGTATATTTTGAACGACTGAACAAAACACGCGAGAGCGTTGTCAGCGCACTGACTTATCCCAGCTTTGTCATGATGGTGGCGGTGGTGGTTATCAGTATTATCATGGGTTATGCCGTGCCGACTTTTACTGGCATGTTTGCCAGTATGAACATTGAGTTGCCCCTGGTGACAAAAGCCCTGATTGGCCTTTCACATTTCTGCCAGCATTATTTTTTGTTTTTCGTTTTGGCGCTGGTAATGGTGATTGCCGGGGCGGTGGCTTATGGCATGACGGAGCAGGGGGCGCAGCGGTTGGCGCGCTGGCAGTTGAAAATCCCGATTTTCGGCGAGATTGTGCGTATGTCTGGCGTCAGTCAGTTTGCGCATACCATGAACACACTTTTGCAGGCCGGCATGCCGATTTTGCAGGCGATTGAAGTTTCCGGCCGGACGGTCAGCAATAGCTGCTTATCGGAGGAGATTTTGGGGACGTTATCCGGCGTGGAAAGCGGCCGCAGTCTGGGCGAATGTTTGGGCTATACCAAGGAACTGCCGCCAATGCTGGTGCAGCTGACGGCGGTGGGCGAGGCTACCGGTTCCATGGAGGACACGTTAAAGGTTTTGGCGGAATATTACGACAGCGAGGTGGATTTGCGCACCAAGCGCGCTTTGGCGCTGCTGGAGCCGACTATCATCGTGGTCTTAGCGATATTTGTAGTTTTTATTCTTATGGCGGTTTATCTGCCGATGTTCAGTATGTATTCTTCAATTTAAAACAGATGTAAACAGAATGTTTTTTGACAGGGTCAGGCTAGCCTGACCTATACATAGATGTTATAACATCTATGTATATAAAAACTGTTAAACCACGAATTTAATTGGGTTATTCAGAGAAATTTGGAGCGCGCAAAAAAATATTACCAAATTTGTCTTATAACATAAATTTTATTTAATGAAAGCGAGGAAATTATTATGTGGAAATTGAGAGAGAGATTAAAAGACCAAAAAGGCTTTACTTTGGTTGAAATGCTTCTGGTAGTGGCAATTATTGCTATTTTGATTGCTGTTTCTATTCCTATGGTAAGCGGTACATTAGATAGAGCACGTGCAGCGGTTGATGACGCTAACTTTCGTGATGCGGCAGGTTTGGGCAGTATTATGTATTTGGAGTCTGCTGACGAACCATCTTCTGTTGCGAACACTTATTATTATTACGTTAGCGACACTGATAAGCAGGGGAAATTGTCTACCACGACTGTGTCTGGTTCTACGCAATATACAGCTCAATCTACTCAAGGTGACTTAGGCGGAAGCCACAATATAGGCGATAAAATTAAAGTTGTAATTGCCGCTGACGGTAATGTTACTGTTTCATGGGAAAGCTAACATACGAATGTCAATATTAAAAAAATACATGGACGCATATCAATATCTGAAAATATTTTGGTTGACGGTTATCGGGGCGGTGGTGGGCAGTTTTGTAAACTGCGCCGCCAGCCGCCTGGCGGCCGGCCAAAAACCATTTGCCGGGCGCAGCTGCTGCACTGCTTGTGGTCAGCAGCTGGCGGCGAGGGATTTAATGCCAGTTGTAAGTTATGTCTTGAATAGGGGTAAATGCCGTTTTTGCGCCAGCAAAATCCCGGGGGATTGTCTGGCTGCGGAGTTGGCCGGCGCTGTTGCTTTTGTTTGTTTGGGGCAGCATTTTGGTCTTTGCTGGGAACTGGTACAGTGGCTGGTGGCGGCGGCTTTGCTGTTGGCTTTGGCGCTGACGGACTGGCATGGGCGCATTATTCCGGATAAAATTTTGTTGCTGTTGCTGATTAACCGGGCAATTTGGTTCGCTCTGCTGGAAATACCATTGCCTGGAGCGCAAACACTGACAGAATGGCTTTGTAATTCTCTGCTTAGTTTGTTGGTGCCTTCTATTTTGCTGGCTATTGTGTTGCTGACAGAAATTTTTGCAGAACGCGAACTAATGGGCGGCGGTGATATTAAGCTTTTGTTTGTTTTGGCACTGTATTTAAGCTGGGTGCAGTTGGTGCTGCTGTTGTTTATTGCCTGTTTGCTGGGCTTGCTTCTGGCCGTTCTGGGTTTGGCTCTGGGGCAGCGCAGTTTGGCAGAACCTTTGCCTTTTGGCGTGGATTTGGCGCTTGCAGCGCTTTTAACTGTTTGTTATGGCGCGCCATTAGTAAATTGGTATCTTGGTTTGTTTTAGGTTGGGTTAATTGGGTTCGTTTTTGGGAGGTTGTTTGGGGTTATGGTGAAAGCCAAAGTTGGTTTTGATATTGGTAGCAATAATGTTTCTGTGGCTCTGCTTAAGGGCGAAGAAATCAGGCTGGAAACGGTGCGTTTGCCGGAGAATATGGTGGATAGTAGCGGCGCTATCGTTTTGCCGCATGCTTTTACGCAGCTTTTGAAGCAGTTGAAAAAGGAGTTGGCTTTGCCCATGGCGCCGGCAGCATTGGTTTTGCCGCCCAGCCAGGCCATTTGTCGTTTGGTGAACCTGCCGCGCATGACCACTGAACAGCTTTTATTAAACTTGCCTTATGAATTCAGCGATTTTATTCAGGGTGTGGCAGACCAGTATTTTTGCGATTATGCCGTTTGCACACAAACAGAGACGGAGATGATGGCAGAGGAGGGCGGCGTGCCGATGATGGCGGCGGTGGCGGCCAAGCAAACATTGGCGGAATATGCTCAAATGTTTGCCAGGGCCGGCATTAGCCTGAAAAGCATATTGCCGCAGGAAATGGCGCTGGTAAGTCTGGTGCAGCATAGGGCTAAGGATTTGGACAGTGAAGAATTTTGCTTTGTTGATTTGGGGCATTATGCTACACGTATTACCGTGGTTTGGCGCGACAGGGTGCAGGCCACGCGGCAGATTGCGCTGGGTGGTCGCAATCTGGATTTGCTGTTGGCTGATGAGTTGGGCGTGGACGCTTTTCTGGCTAACACCTATAAATTGAGCAATTATCAGGATATTTTGTCTGCGTCTGGTGTGGCCGAACTTTTTGACCGTATTGCAGTGGAAATTTTGAAGGTTATTAATTTTTATCAGTTCACATTCCGTTCCAGTAATTTGCCGGGTATATATCTGGTGGGCGGCGGCGCGGCATTGCAGCCGTTGCGGCAGGCTATTGAGAATGCATTGGGTTTGCCTTTGCTGGAGCCGGCGCAGCTTTTGCCGCGGCTTAAATCAACGGCTGAAGCGAGCGAAGCTGCCATGGGTGTTTTTGCAGCCGGCGCGGTCGTGGGGGAGAATTAAAACATGCAATTCAAAAATATTAACCTGAAAGATTTACGCAAGGCAAAGGAAGTGTATCCTGGCAAGCGGACGATGAACCTGCTTTATAAGCCAGATAGAACCACCAAGCCGGCCACCATTGCGCTTTATGTGCTTTTTGTGCTGACGCTGTTTTTGGGGTTTGCTAAAGTTTTTGTTTATGACCTCTGGGCGGAAGTTCAGCAGTCACGACAGACTTTGGCAGAGGTTACAGCACAGATGGAGACGGCAGAGCAGGAATTGGCCGATTATGACCAGGTTTGGGAGCAGTATAATCGTTATGCGGCCACCGACGAGGAGCGAGTTTTGATTGACCGTATGGCGGTTTTGGCGCTTTTGGATAACGCTATTGGCTCGCAGGCCAGATTAAGCAGCGTGACGATTAATGCGGATACGGTACAGGTTCAGTTTTACGCCAGCAGTCTGGCGCAAACGGCGCAGGTTGTAAATACACTTGAGGCTTCACAAATTGTGGCCGGTACGGTGGTTAATACGGCGGCCACTCAGGAAAATAGCGCGGCGCAGGTTATGGCCAGCGTTTATATTCAGCTGCAAAAGGAGGAGCCGGCACAATGACGAGAAATCTGATGCCCAGAGAGTGGCTGCTTTTGGCAATTTTGGCTGTTTTGCTGCTGGTCAGTTCATATTTAATGTTTTTTTATCTGCCTATGAGTACAGAGCGCGATAATTTGCAGCGCGATATTGAGTCTTCGCGTTTGGAGTTGGAGGTTGCGCAGATACAGGTGGAGAATAAGCAGCGCATGGAGCAGGAACTTGCGCAGATTTTTGCGCAAAATCCTAACCCGATAGGTTTGGCGCATTATGATAATGTTCAGGCGGTTATGCTGGAGTTACACTCAATTTTGCAGGCCGCTGATGATTATGCCTTATCTTTCAGCACGGTGGACGCCAGCCAAAAAATTGTGCGGAGAAGTATTTCACTGAACTTTACCAGCGGCAGCTATGCCTCGGCCCGGCAGATTTTGCAAAGGCTGAATGATAGCGCATATCGCTGCATGCTGGAAAGCCTTAGTATCAATATTAATCCTAATCGCAATCGAGCTAATTCAGTTGCTGTGAATGGGGTTATAGTGTTTTTTGAATATCAATAAAAAAATTAATGTCAGTTTGTGGCTGAAATGAGAAACAATAATCTTTTCGCATGCATAAAATTCCAGCCTTTGCAAAGACTAGCTTTTGGAGAGTAATTTGTAAATAAAGGAGAGCTAGACCATGAAAGCAACAGGAATTGTACGGCGGATAGATGATTTGGGGCGAATTGTTATCCCCAAGGAAATTCGGCGCACCATGCATATTCGTGAGGGGGAACCGTTATTGATAACATTGCCACGACAGGAGCGTTTTATTGGCGCATTACTTAATTTGGCGTGCTTATTTAACATAAAAGCTGAGCTTTAAGGCCTTTGTATTAAAAACTAAATATTTATTAAAAATGAACAGTGAAATAATCTGTTCATTTTTTTTATTTAAAACCAGGAGAGGAGATACAAAAATTTTTGCATATTTATACATTCAAATATACGCCGGAAATGGTGGATTGCAAGCTGTGTACAGAATATAAGAAGCCAAAAGGCTGCACTGCGCAGGGAGGTTGCCCTTGGCTGGCGGAGCGGATCGAGGCCGGTGTGGTTGGCTATGGTGAAGCTGTTATGGGAAGTTTCCCTCATAGGCCAAGATTGCAGGCCAGACTAACAATGGCGGAGCAGTTGTTTAACGGCTCTCTTTGGGCAGATGAGCAGCACAAACAGCGGTTCAATAACCTTATGGCTCGCTTTAAATACAGTAAAAAGCGTAAAGATTTGAGCAAATATTATGCGGTTATCTTTCTGTTTGCCGCTACCGTTGAACTTAACCGCCGGACTATTAACTGCGTTGAGAGGCAGTCTATTGAATTTTTCAATGAACACTTAGCGATTGGCAAGCCTGAAAGGCGCAGACAGAGCTTAGTGAGAATTAATCCCCGAGCGCAGCGAGTGGGGCGGTGGGCAGACACTTTTGAGATGTCAGACGAAGATTACGCTTTATTTGCAGTAGCCAGAAGTATTGCAGTTGGCAATACTCACCGGCTGCTTAAAAAGCTGGAAGACATATCGGCAGTTAGTTTGAGGGAGTTTTGCCTTATTGTAAACGCCCTGCTCATTGAACGCTATGGGCTTAATGCTTTTAATATTAAATAAACGAGAGGAAGATACATATAGAAGAAATTAAAACAGAACCACTAAATGTGGTGGCGCTGTCTGGCGGCAAGGACAGCACTGCCCTTTTAATCCTGATGGTTGAAAAAGGTATGCCTATCGACTATGTAATGACGGCGGATACGGGAATGGAGTTTCCGGAGATGTATGCGCATTTGCAAAAGGTTGACGAGTATCTGCACCGGGAGCGAGGACTTAACATTACAATGCTTAAACATTCTCAAAGCTTTGAATATTTGATGTTTGAGCAGCCGAAAATTTCGGCCAGCGCATTGGCCAAACGGAAAAGTTTGGGCCTGCCGCCGTATGGCAACGGCTGGCCGGGGATTAAGGTGCGCTGGTGCTGCGGCCATTTGAAAACGCATCTTGTGGAGCAAGAGTTAAAGCGTATAGCGCAGGGGAGGAAATTTGTGCAGTATATCGGCATTGCCGCTGATGAGGCCGGGCGGTGCAAGCAGGATAAAACTAAATGTTATCCTCTGGTAGATTGGGGAATTGATGAGGCGCAGGCATTGCAGATATGCTATGACCGGGGTTTCGATTTTGGCGGTTTGTATCGGATATATCATAGAGCCTCTTGTTTCTGTTGCCCTTT
>JAETNY010000038.1 GCA_021771915.1 Bacillota bacterium | reverse complement strand
GAGCGGAACAAGGTTTTGATGATTTACCACAATCTGTATGACACATGGGCCTGGGTCGGCGGGCATGCCGACGGCGACAAGGACCTTTTGCGGGTAGCGCTGAAAGAAACTTCGGAAGAAACCGGGCTGGAGAAAGTCGGGGTTATCGGTAACGGACCCGTAGATGTTAACGTTCTGGTGGTTCACAATCATATTAAACGCGGCTCTCTGGTGCCGACTCATCTGCATTATAACGTTGTTTATCTGTTGGAAGCCGATGAAAAAAGTATGCTACGTATTAAGCCGGATGAAAATTCAGGCGTGAAATGGATTGATTTTGACAAGGTTCGCGATTATTGTACCGAAAAGAGAATTCTGCCGTATTATGAGCGGATTATAAAGAAAATTAGAGAAAGGAAGCTGTAAATGTCCGGAGTGTTTATGCAGGGGCTGCTGGCATCGCTGCTGGCAGGGGTTGTAACCGGTGTCGGCGGTTTTATGATTTTTCTGAAAAAAAAATACAGTCAGGAAAATATTAACTGTATGCTTAATGCGGCGGCCGGCGTTATGCTGGCGGCATCGTTCTTTGCGCTGCTGGTGCCCTCTATGCACAAAATCGCGACTTTTGATCCGGATATTCATGTGGCGGCTTTCTGGTTTTGCGGCGCGGTTTTTGCCGGCGTGGCTCTGGTTTGGCTCTTGAATGACCTGCTGCCTCACGAACATAACAACATGGGGTTGCACGGTATGCATTTTACCCTGAAAAAGGCTTGGCTGTTCATTATTGCGATTACGCTGCATAAGCTTCCCGAGGGGCTGGCCGTCGGAGTGGCCTACAGTGCCGAAGACTTTATGAATCCGGACAGTCTGGTTATCGGCATTGCGGTTCATAACATTCCTGAAGGCCTGACCATAGCCATTTCGCTGGTGGCGGCCAAATGTTCCAAGCTCAAGGCCGCGTTTACGGCGCTGCTGATTGGCATGGTGCAGCCGATTGGTGCTGTTATCGGTCTGCTGACGATGGGGCTAAGCGATAAGATTGTTCCACTGGGAATGGCTATGGCCGGGGGAACGCTGCTGTTTGTCGTTGTTAACGAAATTCTTCCGGAAACGTACGGTACCAAGGAAACCGAGAAATCGGCCTTTGCGGTGTTTATGGGTTTTATTTTCATGACATATATCAGTATGGTAATGGAATAAAAGAATGTGGGCCGTCTTTGCACTGCTGACCAGTTTTTTCAATGCGGCATATTTTCTGCTGAATCAGAAGATGGCGATGAAGGCGTCGCTGTTTATGGTTTATCGGGGGTGGGCGGTGTTTTTTATGCTGCTGCCTTTTGCCGGTTTGTTTACACCGGTTCCGCATTGGGAATTTTATGCCCTGTGCACGTTGCAGGGGGCTTTAATCGCCTTTGTCGACGGCAAGTTTTTTGTTGCGCTGCGCCGGTGGGGTGCCGAGGTAGCGACATCTTTGCAGCCGTTTTCCATCGGGATTATCTTTGTCTTATGGCTGATTATTTCGCCGTCGACAATTCTGGTTTATCTGCGGGAACCGTTTGTTGCGCTTCTTATTGTTGCGGCCATGGCCGGGATTGTTGTTTCGGTTCGGTTGTTTAACCGCAGCCCTATAAGCATGCAGGCGTTGAAGTTTTTGGTTCTGACACTGACCGTCGGCGCTTTTTGCGACATTGTGAACAAAAAGGCAATGAATTACGGGCAAGGGGATTTGGTTTCGGCCAGTTATTTTTACGTTTTGCTGATAGCTTTGGTGGCCGGAGCGATTAATCTGGTCGTTTACCTGCGTGACAACGGCAGTCTGAAAAAGGCTGTTGTGGCCGAAAATATTAAATATCTGCCGGTATTTGTGTTGCTAATCGGTTGTAATGTCAGTAAAAACTTTGCGATGTTTTATGCCCTTAATCCGTCTTATGTGGCGGCGCTGATGTATATTTATATTTTGTGGATTGCACTTTTTAATCTGCTGAAAGCCAGGCTGACGCCGAATGTTCCGTATAACAGAATGAATGTGAAGGCAGCTTTGCTGCTGTTGACGTCGGCAATTGTGC
>JAETNY010000018.1 GCA_021771915.1 Bacillota bacterium | reverse complement strand
ATTTCTTCCTGAGAAAGCGTCCTGTTACTATCATGCACTTCCGGCTCTGGCTCTGGTTCCGGAGCAGGCGGTGCGGAAGAAACCCCACCAGCCAGCATTTTTTCAATTTCTTCCTGTGAAAGCGTCCTGTTGCTATCGTGCGCCTCCGGCTCTGGTTCTGGCATTGGTGCAGGAGCCGGCACAGCAGATGCTGTCGATTTATCATCACCCAGATTGAAACCATTCAACAATTCTCTGGCCAAATCAACCGACATCACATTCATGAACTCACTTTTCAGTGAAGGCTCAATATCCAAGGCAAAGCGCACAACCACAATCGGGCCCTCCTGCACAGGCAGGCGTTCTTGTTTAAATGCTTGCAAATCATCTAAATCAAATGTTTGTGGAGTGGAAATATTAACCACACGTCCCAGAAAATCGGACAAAGCTGTGGAAGCGGCGCCCATCATCTGGTTCATAACCTCACAGGCAGCGCTTAAGGATAATTCATTAAGTTCAAATTCTTCATCCGGGGTTTCCGTACCCATCAAGATGTCTACAATCACCTTGATATCACTCATTTTCAGCAGCATAATATTGCTGCCTTCCAAGCCGGTAACGTATTTAATCTCCACACCGATAGCCGGCTCAATGCTGCCCAACTCAAAATCCTCAGCGTTTACAACCGAAACAGAGGGGGTTGTGATATCAACCCGATGGTCGAGCAAATTTGATATAGCTGTGGCTGACGAGCCTAAGCTGATATTGGAAATCTCGCCAAGCGCGTCAATTTCCAGTGGACTAAAAATACTATTGCTCATTTACCTGACTGTCCCTTCTCTCAACGTTATGGTAAACCCGTCTGATTTTAACGGCAATATGCTTTTCACTAACACCCATCATACCGTCAAACCATTTTCGCCCAGCAATACGCAGATAAACCGGGCCGTCTTTCTTCTGGCTTAAATCAATCACGTCGCCAACATTCAAGTTGTATATATCGCGCAGCCTAAGCTCTGTACGCCCAAGTTCTGCCACAATTTCCAAATTGGAACCGCGCAGATGGTCAAAAATCTCCTCTGATTTATCCTCTGCAACAGCACGACTGGCCGGATTTTCCTGATTAATTTTGGTGAATATATTAGTCAGCATCATGCCTGGCAAACAAACGCTGATATGCCCCTCGCAGTTAGGAAATTTCAACACCAAATCAACCAAAACCACAGTTTCATCCAAGCCAATAAGCTGAACCAGCGTGGGGTTTGGTTCCACACGGCCATACTCAAAACTTAGTTGAATATAGTTTTCCCAGCTGTTACCCATAACCGAAACCAGTTCATGCATCAGGTTTTCATACAGGCGAATTTCCAGGTCAGTATATATGTAGTCGTCCGGCAAGTCAGTTTCAACATCACCGGTACCGCCCAAAAGCCGGTCAATCATGCTCAACATTACCGGCGTGGTTATGTAAAACAACACCGGAGCTTCGTCCTGCACACCCTGCATACTCAAATGCGCCACGGCCAAAACAGTGCCGTCAGTCAGCGCATTGGAAAACTCATAATAACGCTGTTCCTCAACAGAGGCCAACTCCACCTCACAAGTGGTATGCAGCAGACCGTTAATACGCGTATTAATAATACGAGAATAATTTTCAAAAATGCCGCCAAGCATTTTCAAACGGTCTTTGGTAAACTTCCTTGGGCTGGTAAAATCGTATTTGGGGTATTTTTTCTCCGGCTTATCTTCTGCGTTTGGAGCGCCGCCGCCCCCTTGGAGAGAGCTGAGCAGCGCATCTATCTGGCTTTGTGATAATACCTCGGCCATCAGACAACCTCTTTTCTGCTCTGCTTATTATTGCGAAATTAAAGAATACTTAGTGTCTGTATTGACTTTTCCAAAACATCTCTACTATTTATGCTTTAACTTTTGGTACCCTTACTTCCTTAACACTCCATGTCTTTATCATCAGCCGCTATCCATAATTGGCTGAAAGTTTTTACTGCTACATACTTATCCGCATCAATTCATTATATGCATCTAAAGCCTTTGTGCGCAACTGCGCCAGCATAGAAACGGAAAGTTCCGCTTTGGCAATAGCAATCGTGGCATAAGCCGGGTTGTCCAACTGCCCCGTGGCCAGCAAATAATCCGCTTGAGCCACCTCATTCTGCGCGTCAGAAACCTCTTGAATTGCCGAGCGAAAAATATCCGTAAAAGAAAGCGCCGGCGTTTCCTGTTGAACAACTGGCTGGCTTTGCTGCAATGGCATCTCCTGCCAAAGAGGCGTAATCCCATTAAAGGTCATCATCAAAATTCACCTCGAAAAAGTATTTTTCAAGCCTATCTTTAAGTTATGAGCAAAAACTGCTTAACGACCAATTTCCAAACTGGAGGAAAGCACACTCTTTAAAGTATTAAAAGCGGTTACGTTTGCCGAATAAGCCTGAGAGGCCGCCATAGCGTCCGTAATTTCCTTAACCAACGTAACATTGGGCATCTCAACATAACCCAGTTCATTCGCATCAGGGTGCGTTGGGTCATAAGAAAGCGGCAAATCGGTGGTATCCTCCACAATCTCCGCCACACGTACACCACCGGCCTTTTCATAGCCGCGATTAGACGCATTAGCAGCCGCAGCCATTGCCTGACGAAAACCGTCCCGCCCAGACTCCGACTGGAAAACCACAATCTTGCGGCGATACGGCCCACCAGCTTCTGTACGCGTCGTATTCATATTAGTAACATTTTCAGAAATAACGTCCAGCCGCAGCTGTTCAGCCGTAAGACCGGAGCCGACAATATTCATTGCAGTTACAAAAGCCATAATTATCCTCCCTTTTGTCTGCTATCAGCCGTTAATAGCGGCGCGCATAATAGAAATATTACCAGATACAGCGCGATAAACATGCTGAAGCTGGAATGCATTGCGCATCAATTCCACCATTTGTTCAGTTGTATTTACACTGTTTTCGTCCATACGCACAGACTCATTTGCCTCGCGCACTTCCCACTCGGCTTCTTCCATAACTCTGCGCACAGCCTTAGCCGGGTCAGACGCCGCCTGCGCCTCACGCAGCTTCTGTTCAAAGGTTTCCTCAAACACCACATACTTCGTCTTGTAGTTTGGGGTTTCAGCATTAGCAATATTATCTAAAATTGCCGTCTGCTTTGTCCAGAGAAAATCCATTGAACGCTCAAGCATCAGGTTACTGGTGCTGGTTATTGAGTTCATTTTACAAACCCACCTCTCTGAAAACCAGGCACGACGTACATTTGGCCGCCGACCCTCATTTATATGCCTATGCTCTGCATAGTAAGAGTATACCAAATATGAGCCATAAAAGTCCCCACTTTAGCGTCTACTTAATATAATACACATTTTCGCGCAAATTTGCAATAGTTATAGACAAAAAAATACGCGACTGGAGTATGAAATTTTTGGTTTTACAAAATTTATACCCCGGCCGCGCACCATTTTTATTCCCAAAACATATCTTTTTACTGTTTTAAGCGGAAACGTCTGGTCTGATCTTGCAGCAAACGTACTTGATCAAACAACTCGGCGCTGACTGCTGCCGATTCCTCACTACTGGCCGAATTGGTTTGTACAACCGCAGAAATCTGGCTAATACCTTCCGTAACCTGTGAAATGGTTTCGGCCTCGCCCTGTACAGCCTCGGCAATTTGGCCAATCTCATTACTTGACTGCACAACCAAATCCAAAGAACGCTGCAAAGTTTTGGATACTTCGTCAGCCACACCGCTGCCACGTTCTGCGGCCTGAACAGAGTTCTCAATTAACTGCTGAGTCGCCTTTGCCGCCTGGTCAGATTTGGAAGCCAAATTCCGAACCTCATCAGCTACCACGGCAAAGCCTTTACCTGCCGTACCGGCTCGCGCAGCCTCAACCGCAGCATTAAGTGCCAGAATATTAGTCTGAAAAGCAATATCGCCGATTGTATCAATAATAGCATGAACCTGACTGGAAGCGTCTTTAATTTCATTCATAGCAGAAACCATTTCTCCCATCTGTTCGCTGCTCAAAGTTACCTGTTCGCGCGCTTGCATAGCATTGGTCTGGGCATTAGCCGCAGTTTCCACATTATGTTTAGCCGTACGGGAAAGATTATCAAGCGTTGCAAACAATTCTTCTACAGAACTGGCCTGCTCTGTGGCGCCCTGCGCCAAAGCCTGCGCTCCGCTGGAAAGCTGTTCGGCATTGCCGGAAACTTTGTGTTCCGCCTGCGAAATCTGCCCCAAAGCTGAAGACATGGTTGTTGTAAAACTATCAATAGACTCCTCAATCGAGCGAAAATCGCCAATAAAAGGGGTAACCGCATGCACATCAAAACTGCCTTGAGAAAGTTCACCCATAATTCGGTTTATATCATGAACATAGCTGTTAATCAAACTCAGCGATTGTTCCAAAGTATTAGCCAAATCGCCAAGTTCATCGTCGGCGTCATGCTCCAGCTGCAAATCCAAGCGACCTTGCAACAAAGGTTTGCTCTGCTCGGTAATATGCAAAATCGGTCTGACCACATTTTTGAAAACATACATTACTAAACTGAACAGGCAGGCCAGCGCCAGCAAACAGCAAATTCCGGAAACCAGCAACATATTACTGATAATCTTCGCCAACTCGGCTGCGCTTTCAGAACTCAACTCAGTACTGCACGTAACAACTTCATCTAAAAGCCCAACCAATGTACCCAAATTGGTCTGAATGGTATTTTGATAAAAGCTTTGTGACTGTACAGCGTCATAAGATAAAATTTCCAACGCCTGACTGGCTGATTGATGCAACTCTTTATGTAAAGGTTCTATCTGCTCACGCAAACTCAAAACCCGTTCATCAGTTGTGCCAGCCTCACCATACAGCCATTGCCCCAAAACACATGTTGTCGGGTCTAAACTGCCGGTAAATTCCTTACCGGCATACAACGCATTACTCAAATTGCTGGACCACTTATAATGCGCAACTTCCGCTTTTTGTGCTCTGTCCAACAAGGCCGCAGCCTGCTGACTGTCGTTCTCAGTGGCTTTTATATTGGAAAGACTGACAAAAGTCATGATAGCAAACAACAAAACAGACCCAATAGCAGCGGCAACTCTAATCCAAACTTGCTTTTTTATGCTCTTACGCATAAAGGTTTCCCCCTAATTTTATTTTTTTATAAAACTATTGGACAAGAACAGCCTGCCAAGCGAACTCTGTTGTTTTTCAAACTGCCTGCCCTACAAAATTTTACTAAAATCATACTGCTTATTTTATTATATGCTAATCCATTGAAAATGTTCGCGTATTATAATTACATGTTTCCCCGGCTTTTTCCTGCAAAAAAATTGTTTTTTTTATGTATTTTTTACATTATTTTCGCACAATCCAATCATATAGCAGTTATTTTGTCAGTTCCTGGCAGCGAATAACCACATCATCACCCTCAAGCAGCTTTTGACTAAACTGACCGGGCAATCCATTAACAAACAACTCCACCGGTTTATCCAGATTTTGAAAATCCAGGTCTGCATGAGGCAACGCGTCCACCAAATAATGCGGCTCACCCTGCGGTTTGGGCATCAGACTAACCCTCTGCCCGTTCAAATTCACCGAAAGCGGCCGGCCCATCGGCACTTCGTTACGCTCATCTTTATCTTCATCAGCAGCAATATCTTCCTGCGCCAAATTCTCCTCCGACTCAATTATTACTGGTTTGCTGTGCGGCATGCCATCAGCAATAATCACATCACCGGTTTTAATCTGATAATCCAAATCGGCCGGTTCATCATTAACCAATGGCGTTGCAGCATAATCGCCGCCCAGAATATCAGCCAGCGTTCTGGCTGCATTTTGTCCAGGCGTAGCCGGTTCAAAATCAATATTATCACCGGCATGTACCACCGCGGAAGGTTCAGCCTCTATGCCATTCAGCAAAATTTTGGCCGGCTTGCACTGTCCACCTCGCACAAACTTTCTTTCACCATTCAGAATAAAAGAAAGGTTGGCGCCGGTACGTCCCATCATATCGCCATAACGACAACCGTTCATTAACAGAATATCTCGAATTGTCAGCGTCCCACTGCGGAAAAGCTTAGCCGGCAGGCCATTCAGCGTCACCATATAACTGTCGTTAATCATACCAAGCGCCGCCGAAATAGCAATCCCCAAAGGGGTGGAGTATTCTGGGTTGTTTAACTCCAAATCATCAGAAAAAGCATTTTTCTCAAAGTGATTGCCGGCAATCGTCACACGCGCCTCGTCCATCTTCAAATGTTCAGCCACAACCTGACGCAAGCCATAAAGCTTACTGCCACCACCGGCCAAAAATACGGCGGAGGGAGCCATGCCGTTCAACTCCAAAATTTTGGCGGCAATCTCCTTGGCCAGCTGCTCCATTGCCGGCTGGATTAAATCCTGCATTTTAACCAGAGTGATTTTATGCTGCATACCCAAAATATCCGTATAACGCAGTGGTTCCTTACCGCCCATCGCCATTTTTAGATTTTCAGCCGTCTTAAAATCAATCAGCAATTTCTTCATTAAAAGCTCGGTAATCTCATCACCGGCCACTGTTGCCATTGTGTAACCGACCACGCTGCCGTCCCGGCAAACAGCAATATCCGATGTGCCGGCGCCAATATCCACCAGCACCAGATTAAGCAAACGGATATCAACCGGGATTGCCGCATTCAATGAAGCAATCGGCTCCAGGGTCAGACTGGCAACCTCCAGTCCCATGCGCCCCACCACGGTATAAAGGCTGTCTACCACCTCACGCGGCAGGAAAGTAGCGACCAAATCAACCTCCAGCCTGCGACCACGATGCCCCTGCAAAGTAGACATCGGATAGCCGTCCAGCCGATACTGCGCCGCCGTATAACCAACCATATAAAAATAGCTTTCTTTCTCATGCAAAACCACAGCTTCAGCGGCAGCCAGCGCGCCAGCCTCCAACTGATTAACCATTTCATCACTGATTTGCCGTGGTTCTTCATATTCCAGCTTATAGTCAGCCTTTTGTGAGCGCAATGAGCGCCCGGCCGCCGCGACGCATACTCGCTTTAAGCGAATATGCAGCCGCTGCTCCAGGCGTTGCACAACCTGTTGGGCAATTCTTACCACTTGATCAATATCTTCAATTTGGCCGTCCAGCATGGCGCGTTTGCCATGCTCCTCCGTTTCAATATCCAACACATGGAAACGGCCGTCCTCGGCTCTGCCGACTGCACCAACAATACTCCGCGTACCGATATCCAGTGCAAATACCTCATCTTGACCCTGTTCCCGATATTCCTCCGGCAAAGCCGCCACCTCATTTCCATTAGTGTTATCATCATCAAAAGTTAAACCCAGCCTGGCCGCCACCCGACGCCGAGCCACAATCTCACGGCGCCGCATTAATATTTACTATTGTAATCAAGCCCACTTTCGGCGTAACTTTCTGTTGCGTTGTAAGCAGGAGCCGGGGTTTGTTCCACCATATCTGGTGCAGCTTGAACACGCGGCACATAACCGCTTTCATTTTTCAGTTTGAAATGCGCCATCAACTGATCCATAATCTGGGACTGAGAGGAAAGTTCTTCACTGGCCGCAGCCGTTTCCTCGCTGGTAGCAGAGTTGGTCTGCACAACGGCAGAGATTTGCTCAATACCATCTCTAATCTGCTCAATAGCCTCAGCCTGTCGTTCGCTGGCTTCAGAAATACTGCCCATCATCTCCACTGCGCTGCTGGTAAACTCTTTAGTTTTATCCAAAGCGTCAGAAACATCAGTTACATAGTCGCTGCCTTTCTGCACTGCCGTAATAGCGTTTTCAATGCGTTCCTTGGTTGCTTTGGCCGCCTCGTCAGATTTTGAAGCCAGGTTACGTACCTCGTCAGCCACCACGGCAAAACCCTTACCGGCAGAACCGGCACGCGCAGCCTCCACAGCTGCATTCAAAGCCAGAATATTGGTCTGGAAAGCAATATTTTCAATCGTATCAATAATCGCCCGAACTTCTTCCGACGCGCTCTTAATTTCTTCCATAGCTGTAACCATGTTTTCCATATGCTCGCCGCACTCATTAACCTGCTTACCGGCCTGGCTGGCCATATCCATGGAAGTCTGAGCCATTTTGGCATTCTGTTCAGCGCCACGCGTAATTTCCACTACAGTTGCAGAGAGTTCCTGAACCGCGCTGGCTTGTTCGGTTGCGCCCTGCGCCAAAGCCTGCGCACTGTTGGAAACCTGGTCAGCACCGGCCGAAACCTGGTCGGCAGACTGTGTAATCTGAGCCAATGTATCGCTCAAACCGGAATTGATTTTCTGCATAGCACGCAGAACTGGCTGTAAATCACCAATATAAGCCTCACGGTCTTTAGAGCGAATATCAAAGTTTCCGTTAGCCATCTCACCCAATATATATTCAATATCTGTAATAACCGAAGTCAAATCACTAACCACCAAACGAGAAGCGTCTACCATGTCGCCAATTTCATCTTTATTTTTAACTGCTGGCAACGGAGAGTGCAAATCGCCATGCGCCAAATCCTGCAAACGCTTAACGCACAAAGCCAGCGGTTTGGCAATGCCATTAGCAATTTTGGCCGCCAGGAACAAGCCCAAAAGCATAGCCGTAATAATCAAACAAGCCACCGCAATAACACAGAAAAGCACCTCGTTAGCAACTCCGCTGGCCGCTTCATCACCCTGCTGAACCTTAATATCCATCAGAGATTTCAGGCTGTTATACATATTTTCAAAATAGCCGTCCAACTCGTTGCGCAAGCGTCCCTGCGCAGACAATACAATCTCAGCGTCAGTCACGCCATAAGTAAGGTTAACCAAATCATCAGAAATTGACTGATAGTTGGTCCAGGCAGTTTGCGCATCATTAAACGCTTTGCGAGTGGATTCAGAAACCAGAGCCGGTTCAACTTTGGCCAAATATTCATCAACCCTGTCGATAAGTTCGGCACGTTTATTGGCTGCCTCCATGCTGGCGTTACCGTCCAGATAACCAATAGCATCATGAACCTCGCCGTCCAATTCTGCCAAAGTGGCCATTGCAATACCAATATCACCCTGAGCGAAACCATAATCCTTCAAAGCAGCGTCATACTGCCGTTGGATATTGCCCATTAAAAATACACTGACAATACCAGAAATACTTGCCAAAAAGGCAACACTAATTATTACAATCGTAATTTTGTTTTTAACCTTAAGGTTATTAAAGTTCATTGTTCCATACTCTCCTTATAACAATTTGTGTTCAGGTTTTACGAATATACATGCCCCGGTTCAGCGCCTGACTTCCCTCACAAAACAGGGGCAAGCCCCCGTGCTTAGCGCAGGTTATTATAAAATGAACGCTTACCGCCAAGCCGGGTGCTTATCCGTTTATCCATAGCTGTAATTTTAGTTAGTAGCTGTCGGTTTTTCTCCAACTGCTCACAAAACACTTCTTCATCGGCGTCGGCCGGGTCACTGCCATTAAGCAGCGAGCCCAAGCGAATCGCTTCTTCTTCCGGCCGCTTCAGCAGGCCTTCCCGAACAGCACTGTCCATCTCCTGCAATTCCAAAAGCAACTCCTGCCGCATGCTAAGCAACATACGCACGGAAACCTCATCACGACGATCCGTAGCCTCAGCCAAATCCTCCGTTAGCCGTGCAACTTCCAAAAGTTTTAAATATTCCTGCCTTTTTTTCAAACGCAGAGTTTCCAATTCAGCCTTTAACATACGCAGCTCACTCCTGCACAGAAACTGCAAAAGCAGAACTTTCTGAATGAACCGATTCCAGCGCCGCAGCTTTCTGCTGGGTCGCTTCATTAACACAGTTTTGAGCCGCCTGCTTAAATGTATCACGCAAATCGGTCAACATTGGTTTAATTTTATCCAACTCTCCCTTGTTGCGCCCAACCTTAACCCGATTAAGTTCATAATAGAAATAATCATAAAGCCGATGCAACTCTGCGCTGATAGCATAATCATAGTTCAACGTGTCGTCCAGATAACGTACAATCGCCAGGCACCTATCCGCCGATTCATCTAAAAGCGCATAATTTTTTTGTGCCAGAGCCAATTCACAACGCCCCAGGCGTTTAATCAATTCATCGAATAGCAGCAGCAATAGTTCATTGGCAGAAAGACCAAAAACTGATTGCTCCCGATATTGCTGATAGCCATTATGTTCCATAATCGCTCCTTTTTAAGCCGTCTATTAATAGCCACCCTGCAAACCGCTCAACATTGAACTTTGGTTGTTCATCTGGGCAATAAGCTGTTCCAGCGCCGTAAACTGGCGTGTATAATAATCAACCTTATCGCTCATCTTATCCTGCCATTTTTCAATCTGGGCTGTAAAGTTATCATATTCTTTCTGCAAATTGTTGCTATTTACAGAGTTCGGCGCATATGAGCTGCCGGCCTGCTGAATTAACAAGCCCATGCTGCCAGTGCTGGTGTTGGCGTATGTATCCAAAACGCTTTTCAGATTATACATCAAACCATCGCTGCTGGCGCCATTACTTACACTGCGCGAGAAAGCGTCGCGCACACTGTCCGGATTGTTCTTCAAAGCGTCGGTCAAAACATTTTCATCTAACTCCAGCGTGGTCAGACCGTCAGAATAACTGGTCTTAATACCAATTTTGCTCAGAGAGTTAGCGTCGGCGCCGCTCATCTGAATGGTATTTGTCAGCTGCCGATACAGATTGGACAAATCAGAGGAACCGAACAACAGACCCTGCTTGGCTTTTTCTTCATAAGCCTTAATGGCCGATTCGCTCATATCCTTTTTATCTTCTTCGGTCAAAGGCAGATAACGGGAATGGTCTTTGCTGGATTTTTCATTAGGCATGGTGCTGTATGCATCATGAATTTCCTTAACCATTTCATTGTAATCATTAACAAAAGATTTAATAGCGTCCTTAATGGTATCAACATCAGAAGATGTGGTAAAGGTTACCGGCTCCGATGTTCTGTCCAGTTCCATTTGACCCTTGTCATTCTCCTTATAACCAAACGTGCCTTTCAGCGTTATGCTCATGCCGTCCATATCCACAGTGTTGGAAGCACGAGTCAGCTCCATCTCCTTGCCGTTAACGGTAGCGGTAAATATAGCGTCCTGACCCTCTGTTCTGGAACCAATCTCCTGCCAGGTTACATTGCCATCAGCATTATGTACAGCCTTTTGCGTAATAACTGAGCCGTCCCGGCCATCAATCTGCCGCAGGCTATCCACCCACTGACCGTTTTCACGGTTCTGCAAAATCACGCCGCCGTCCGTGTCTTTAACCTGACGCGCCACATTAATCCAGGCCGGTTTACCGTTTGCGTCTAATTTTGGGTTGCCGTCTGAATCAAGTGAGCGACGCTGCAAAGTAATGGTGCCGTCCGCGCCCACAATCTTACGCGCCATCTCATTACCGTTTTCGTCTGTCCAAACCGCGCCGTTAGAGGTTTCCGTTTTGGTCAGACCGGCGTTAACCACTCCCATCATACCCAGTTCATCATTCGCAAACTGTGAGAACTTATCCATATCGCCGCCAAAACCGAACATCTCAGCCAGTTTGCCGCTCATCTGCACATTACCCTGCGCACCGGTATCCTTGGCAACCATGGAAAATTCATTAGTCATCTTAGAATAGCTGATTTTAATGCCCGTATCAGCGCCATTGATAGCGTTCATAACTGAAGTCAGGCTGGCGTCCTCACTGAACTTGCCAACGGAAGTGCCGTTAACAGTCAACTCCTGCATTTTTTTGCTTTCCGCATAAATATCAGCTTTATCTCTATTGCTGGAATCAATCGTGAATTTAGTATCAGCGTCAGCTGTAAAGTTCAGCTTGCCGGTGCGGTCAACTTTAACCTCAATGCCGCTGTCTTTCAGCTTTTCATTAATTCTCTCCGCCATTTCACTGGCCGTGGTGGTATATTTAACCTCGCCCAGGTCAACCTCATAATCCTTATCGCCCACCTTGAGCGTCAGCTTTTCGTTGGAAAGCGCAATCAAATCGCTCATGCTGACCGTTGCTTCCTGGGTGGAGCTGGCGTCGTCAAACAAACCGCTCAAACCTAAATCCTTAAGAGATTTGCTGGTATCAAGATAAGTGGTAATGCCCTCTTTGCCCAAACCAAGCATTTCACCAACGTCAGACCGCACATTCAAGGTTGAGCCATTAGCCACGTCAAAGGTCAGGCCGCCGTCTTTCAGGCCAACCTGAACCTTGCCATTGCCAAACTGTTTATTCAGACTGTCCTGCAAGGTTTTTTGAATATCCTCAATTTTGGTGTCTTTATCCAGCTGTCCCAGATTAACAGTTTTAGTCACGCCGTCCAGCGTGAAAGTAACATCTCGGTTAGAAACATAATCAACCTTTTCAACTTCCGTTGTAAGCAGGTCTTCATTAACGGTCATTGAGGTGGCTTTTTCACCGGCCTTAAAGCCCAAAGCCGCCTGCATATTCTTGGTGGCGCTGCTGATATAAATGCTGTTGCCAGCGCCGGATTTATCTTCAAAAACAATCTTGCCTTCTTCGTCAACCTTGGCCAAAATACGGTCGCTGGCTGTAACATAGCTGCCGGTGCCGGTTCTGACCTCAGTTTCACCCAGCTTCTTGTTAATAGCGTCTACCAACTTTTCAGTTGCTGTTTTTACCGTGCCGTCCGGACCAGGGTTGTCTTTGGTATCAGATTTAAAAGTTTCCAGCTCGTCAAAACGCAAAGCCACACTACCGCTGCCATAGGTAATGCTCATGCTGCCGGAAATATTACTGATATCCATTTTACCCTCAAGGTCAATTTTGCCGCCGTCAATCTGCAAACGGCCATCAGCATTGGTTTTAGCAATAGCGTCTTTCAAAGCTGTGGAGCCCAGGCCAATATTCATCTTGGCCGCCTGCGCCAGCTGTTTAACGCCGTTAATCTGCACATCGCTGCTGGTTTTGCCAATCGCAGAAATTAAATCCTTATAAGCGCCGTTGGTGGTTGAAGTAACAGCCTTATTAAAGAAAGTTGGGCTAAAAAGGTTGGTGCTGGAGGTATATGAAGTATATTTACGGGTTAAGCTTACCATTTTGTCGATAATGCTGCGGTAAGCCTCTTGTTTCCATTGCACCTGCTCCTGTTTTTGCTGCAAACCGATTATTTTATTTTTATAACCGGCAACTGCATTTTCAATCATAGTTTCTGTATCCATACCGCTGGCCAGACCACTAATTACGTTACGATTGCCGTATATGCTGGTAGCGCTGCTGGTGCTTGATAAACTATTGATAGATGTCATACCGTTTTCACTCCCATCTAAAATTATATTTTTTACAAAAATAATTTGCCAATAATAACTACTATGTGATATAATTATTATATAATATTTAATATGATTTTTCCAGATATTTTTGGATATTATATAAATATTTTTTGAACTGTTTATTTAAATGAAAAGGAGGTTCTTTTATTATGGAAAACAACAATCAACCTGAAACCGCCTATGTCAGCATTAATGTTATGCAGGCTTTGGTGGAAGAAAAAGTGGACAAATGCATGGCAGAAGCCGATATGTGTACCTGCCCACGCTGCCGCATAGATGTCACGGCGCTGGCTTTAAGCCTGCTTCCCTCCAAATATGTGGTTTTACATGCCAATGATACCTTGCCAATGCTTACCGTTTATGCCAACCGTTACAGCGCTGTCGTAACAACGCAGTTAATGGCTGCCTGCCAGCGAATTAAGGAAAATCCCCGGCATGGTGATAATGACAAACGTGGCAACATCGCATTTATTCGTGATTAAAACCCAAAGGTTCAATTTTGGCTTTATAGCAGTCTGCTTAATTAATGCAGGCTGCTATTTCTTTTCGCCAGATTGCTCCGCCGGCTTTAACCCCGGCAAAACCGCCAGAAGTTCCTCCGGCGCGGCCTGCTCTGCCGCCGCGTCTTCATTGGCGCGCATCGCGTTCAAAAGTTCCTCGCGCAGAATGGTAATCTCCTTGGGCGCGTCCACCGCCAAACGCACGCCTCCATCATCATTGGCCAGAATGGTTACCTTAATATTGTCACCAATCCAAATGGCCTCGCCGGCCTTGCGGCGCAGGATTAACATTCCTCTTCTCCTTTAGCGTCCATACTGTTAAACTCTGAAAGCAGATGACGCATGCCATAGGCATTGGTATCCAGAATAACCTGCATGGCCCGACGGTTTTCATCGTTAATTGCCACCGGGCATTTCAAATTCAGCGTACTTTCCGCCACCGGGCTTTTTACCACGCACATCACGTAAAAACACAACTCCCGGCTGTCTTTCACCCCAAGTGTTTTCAACTCCTCCGGCTGCAAAACCGGCGCATAAGCAGCATCAAGCGCAAAGGGGTTCATCAACACAAAGGCCAGGCTGGGCGTGGCCAAGCTTTGCAGACAAAGCAACGAGCCGTCGCTGTCCGCAAAGGGCAGCAGCAAAAATTCATGCTCATCTTCAAAGGCAAAAATGCCCCGGCCAAAATTTAAAACATCAGTTGCTTCATATTCAATTTCACCAAAGTACTTTGTTTCGGTTTTCACGTGATTTCCTCCTAAGCCTCTATATCCACCGGCTGATAATTAGGGTCTGCTGACGGCGGAACATAAAGCGGACCGCCAATATATTTAATAATCACATCGGGCATTTGCGAAACAGAAATTTCAATATCACCCGGGATAAACTCAAAGCTGGCATTATCCACTTTCCAGTCAAAATTCAGCTTATCCATTTCATAACGAATTTGCATTTCTCCTGCTTCCCAATCCATATTTACGCCGCCCTGGGGCAGAAAGTCTAACGCTGCTTCCACATTCATCGCCTCCTGCATTGGTTCCGCCAGGATTTTACCAACCACATCTTCTCCAACCTTTGCATTCAAAAACAACTTGCCATGCCGAGCATAGGTGCCGGTGGCCTGATAAGCCGCCTGACGGCCTTTCTGAGCCGCCTCTGTTATACTGCGCATTGGCGTTGGAGAAAGAGAATTACGCGCTTCAAAAGTGTCCAGCTTCAAGCGGATTGGCCGGCTTTTAATATTCAAACCGCCCGTGTCACGGCTGATTTCCATTTCTGCGGTACCGCGCCGATATTCCAGACGCGCGTTATGTGTTTTCATCTCAATCTCAATAGGCACCGTTTTTATTTCTATCAAGGGATACATACTTTTCAACCTCCCCCATATCCCAGTCTTTTGCGATATTAATAACTTTTTCAAATACAAACAAATCAGGTTATATACTAACTTCGGCAGGTCAGGGCTTTAAATAAACCCCGGCACCAAAGCTTCAAAATCATTTCATATAGTCGATAAGAGATTCAGAGAGGATATTCATACCGATTTTAAGAGCCGCATTATAGGCATACTGCGCATAAATCATCAGCGTAATAGCCTCGGCCGGCTCCATTTTTTCAACCTCCAGAACCTGTTTATTCAAAGTATCCTTTTCGTCTTTCAACTTTTCTTCATTGGTCTGCAAAAACTGGGCTTTGGTGGCCAACTCCACAAACTTGGTGTTCATTGAATCCAAAGATGTTTGCAGCTTTTTGCTCAAACGGTTTAAGGTTTCTTCGTCCTCCGGTTTGGCAAATTTGCCGTCTTCAGAAGAACAGTTCATCAAAATATCGCCAATCTGCTTCATAATCATAATAGCGTTTTTCGGGTCGCCGTCTTCATCGGTGCCATAGCCCAGAAAATCAATACCAGAAAGCGCCGAGTTATAAACTGTGGAAACAATCGGCTGACCGTCAATATTTTCGGCCATACCCAGACCAATATCAACATAAGTTGTTTCATTGTTCATATCGTCCAGCGCCAGCAGGCCGCCATCGGATATTTTCTGACCGTTAGCGTCCAGCTTGGTGCCGTTGCCAGAAACATCTACACCGCGGAACAACAGAGTTTTACCGTCCTCACTCCACTCAAAAGGAACATTCAGACCGTCAGCGCCGGCAAAAATGAAGTTGCCGGCATAATTGGCGTTCATGGACTGCACCGCCGCATTGGCCGCTTCCAGAATTGACTGACCCAATGCATTACGCCCGCTTGCGTCCGGCGTGTTCAGGCCAACCAGCGTACCGTCATTAGCCAGAAAATAGCCCAGCTTATTCTTAACCTGGTCAACCGTGTCATATGCCTGGCTGAAAGTGCTGTAAACATTGCTGTTGTTGCGCGTATGCGCCGCATTGCGCCAGTGGTCGCGCCGCAGCTGAAAGGCCTTGCTGGCTGCCGCCGGGTCTTCCGCATAAGAATTAAAATTGCGCTCTGTTTCCACTTTTTCCATAGCATCGGCCAGCTTTTTATAAGAACCCTGCAAATGAGTTTTATAATTATACATCAAGCCGCCGGTGGTTATACGATATAAAAACATTTTTCTTTAACTCCTTTCCTATCCCACTAATTACTGGCGTTTGTTTTTATTAAATGGCCGTGCCGTTAACCAGCTTATCAATCATTTCGTCCAAAGTGGTCAGCAAACGACAGGAGGCGGAATATGCCTTGTTATACTGCATCATATTCATTGCTTCATCATTCAAATCAACGCCGGAAACACTATCACGGTCGCCATAGAGGTCATTCAGCGCGCTGATATAATTGTTGGCGCGGCTGGTGCTTATGCGGCTGTCATCGGCCAGCGTTTCACACATATCAGTCAGAAAATCCTGATAGCTGCCGGTGAAGAAAACCGTGTCCCAGGTGCCAGAAGCATCAGGCGTATCCTTGGTGGGATATAAATCGCTGGGCTTATACTTCAAATCATTATCCGCCACAATGCTCAAAATATGTTGGATATTATCCTGCAATGTGCTTTGTGGTCTATCCGGGTCAATCGGCTGTTTGGTCTGCAAAACATGTGTAGCGCCGGTGGCCCAGGCATTAGAAATGGAGATATTTCCGGCTGTAATGCCTTCGGTATCATTGCCGTTGCCGTTGTTGCTGAACAGGGGGCCGCCGTTGTAATGGCTGTAATTGGGATTTTTCACCAATTTATCAAAAGTAGCCTCGGGAATACCAACTGTAACCATATTACCGGTTCCGTCATCTTCTTCGTGTTCTCTGATAAAGTTGCCATTATCATCAATATAGCCGGCGTCTTTCATTTCTTGCAAATTCATGGCCTGTTCTTTGCCGTCTTTATCCAAAATAGGTTGGCCAGCAGCATCAACCTTTACAAACACCGGATTGCCGTCTTTATCCAGAAATGCCGGGCAGGCTTCAACATCGGGCTGGTTTTTCAGGTAATATTTGTTATCGTTGCTGTTAAACACTAACTCACAGCCGTCATAATCAACCGGAACTTCGGTTTTGGCCGGCGTACCTTCCTGTGTCAAATCATTAGCAAGGAAATATTTACCCTTGGTAGCAGAACTATTTAATACAATTTCACGCCCCTCCGCGTCGTAATATTTACCATCAGAGGGGTTTGCATAAGGAGTACCCTGCAATTTGGGATTATCCAAACGTACCCAGGTGTTGCCAGTCGGGTCGGAGGGATCCATAATCAGCTTATTGCCGTCCTTATCCACCGGCAGAGCAGCCGTATCCGTACCGGCTACGGTATATTGAGTCTGTAACAGCACATTGCCGGCCGAGTCAATCGGCAAACCCTGATTGTTGGTTCTGTTAACTTTAATAGTGGCAAAATTGTAAAGCGCCGTGTCGGGCAGCGTGTTGGCCTGGTTCAAAGCATCGGCAAACTTTTTGGCCATCAAATCCAGCGCCTGCTGATAATAGGGAATACCGCGTTTGGTGTTGGCGTTAATATCACCCTTGCCATCTCCGGCCTGAATATAAGGCGGCGTATCCTTGGTTGTGCCATTTAAATCCTTGGAGGTCGCAAACTCGCCTTTTTCGGTTAAAAGTTCCCGATTGGACTGCAAGCGGCCATGCAAATCATTATCAGTCAACCAGACTTCTTTGGAATCTTCATAAGTCACATTACCGGCGGCATCTTTAACCGGTACTTTCAATGCAGCATTCTTCAAATCACGCAACGGCTCCAGTTTAATATCATAGTTATCGCCAAAAATCAAAGGACTGCCCGGGTCTTTCGGGTCAGACAGCACCTTATGCGGCGTAACCTGGGTCACATACTGGCCGTTAATCAATTCCTGGCCGGCATGACCCAGAGAATTGCCATTAGCGTCTTTGCGTTCATGACTCTCCAACTCCACAATCAGTTTTTCCACCGTCATGCCGGCGCCAATCGGCTCCAATTCATAACGAACATTAATATCTATGTATTCAGAAAGTTCATCAAGCAACAGGTTGCGCTCGTCGCGCAGTTCCAAACCCGGACCGCCATGAATATCACTCTTGCGAATAGAGTCATTTAAAGTTTGGATTTTTTTCAGAATAGTATTAACAGTCTGAATATCTTCATCAAAGCTTTTCTCCGTGTTCTTCCGGATAGTTTCCAGCTTATCCGCATAGGTGTTAAACAAGGAAACCAGTGACTTGGCAGAACCCTGTACCAGCGTGTCATAAGAATCCTTGCCGGCGCCGCTGGCCGCCATATCAGTCAGCTGAGAGATAAGGTCATTAAACTGCGCCTCAAAAACGCCCTCATCGTCCTCGCCCTTGCCAACTTCGTCCAGAACGCTGGCCAGCTGCTGCAAACCTTTAAGCCGGGTTTCATAAGCGCCCACGCTGCTCATTTCAGAACGGAAACGGATATCCAGATAAGGGTCGCGCAGCTGTGATACGCCGGTGGTGATAGCACCGCCGCCCACACGCGCCTCCCATTTGGAACTATAACGGTCCGCACCGGACATATAAAGGCTTTTCTGGTCCAGACGCTGCCGCGTATACCCCGTCGTATTAATATTAGTGATATTATTACCGGTAACCTCCATGGCTTTCTGCGCAGCGTAAATGCCCAGTTTGGCCATAACATAAGAGCCGGCAGTTGAAATTGTACCCATATATATACACTCTCTTTCTATAAGATTTTTTATTGTTCTGCCCAGTTCACACAACTAGGCTCCGAAGTCTAACTTTTTGTGCGGCACATCTCCCTCTGGCGGAGCAGATTGTCCAAGCTGCTGCACCGGGCGCGTGCCAGGTCGTGGAACCTGCGGCGTCTGTTCTGCCGACGCAGAGGCTGGCTGCATCATCACATCAATCTCTCTCAGACCACGCTCCAGCGCCATTCTGGCCGCTTCTGAAATACTGGTATAATCTGCATAACAGCTGCGCAGGGCGGCGGCGGCTTTGGCCGCTTCATCGCGCAATTCCGGCGGAAAATGTTCAGCCAGATTGGAAAGATTGCTGCCAACCAAGCCCAATTCCGGCATCATTTTATCGCGCCGATTATCCAAACTGCGCATGGTCAGGCTGATAGCCTGCTCCTGACGAATACATTCGTCTACCGTCACCAAATCGGCTTTATGAACAGCATCCAACTTTTGCTGCTCCACATTAATCAGCTGTTCTATCACAGCCTTAATCTCAGCTAACAGCTGTAAATAACCTGCATGCGTTATTTCTGCCATAGGCTACACCTCCCCAAAGAACAACAGCCGCCGGGCAATGTTCTGCGCGTCTACCTGATATTGTCCGCTCTGCACCTGTTCTCGCAGGCCGCTTATTGTGCCGGTGGTTGTGGCTGTACGAATTTCCTGCGATATTTTGCTTTGCAACTGTTTCTGAAAAGAATTTTCAGCTTCAATTGTAACCGTATCAAACTTGGATTCCGGCGCTTTAGGCGTATTCTCCACACTGTTGCTGGTGCGTGCACGTCCTGCCGCCGTGTTGCTGATAGTCGGATTTATTAAAACTATTTTGCTGGGCGATATTCTCATATCTAATCGCCACCTTTCATTATTGGTTTCATATTTATTACACACTATTTACAAATAGACCAGTTTATTTTTGAAAGATAGAGGGCCCAATACGCTTATACCTGGTAGGGCCGGT
>JAETNY010000037.1 GCA_021771915.1 Bacillota bacterium | reverse complement strand
GCACAGGGGAAAATGGAACGGTTAAAAGGATTGATGAACGGAAAGGAGAGCCTATGAACAATGACACCAGCAAGACCAGCCGCACCGCCGCCCCTCTGGACGCGAAGCCCGACCTTGTGAAGCGGATAGGGAATACCACCTTTGACATTCATATCCATTTCAGCGAAACGAGCCGGGAAACCTTTACGGACAAGGTAGTGCGGCTTATTGAGAACGACAACGACAGTGTAACCGATTGAAAAAAGATACATTTTTTCTTTTTCCCTATTGACTAATGCCGAAGGGTAGCCTGATTATTGACTGCGGCAAAATGCTGCTGCGCAAGGGTTATCGGCTAAAGGTTTTTAACACAATCAATTTCAAGAAAAGCCTGCACTATAACCCTTTCGTCTATATTCACAGTGAAAAGGACATTTTGAAGCTGGTAAATGTGTTAATCACTAATACCAAGGGCGAGCAGAAAGGCGGCGATGAGTTTTGGACGAAAGCGGAAACCCTGCTATACTGCGCCCTCATCGGCTATATGTTTTATGAAGCACCGATTGAGGAGCAGAACTTCTCCACTCTGGTGTCAATGATAAACTCAATGGAGGTGCGGGAGGAGGACGAGGGGTTCAAAAACCAGGTTGACCTTATGTTTGATGATTTGGCAAGCAGAGAACCAAATCACTTTGCGGTGCGGCAATATGCCAAATATAAGCTGGCCGCCGGCAAAACAGCTAAATCTATTCTGGTTAGCTGTGGCGCACGTTTAGCTCCCTTTGATATTGCTGAACTGTGGGAGATTACCGCCTATGATGAATTGGAGTTGGATACAATCGGCGACAGGAAAACAGCGTTGTTCCTGATTATGAGCGATACGGACAGCACCTATAATTTCCTCATTTCAATGATTTACAGCCAGCTTTTTAATCTGCTTTGTGAAAAGGCCGACGATGTGTACGGCGGCAGGCTCCCCTGCCACGTCAGGTGCCTGATTGATGAGTTTGCCAATATCGGGCAGATACCGAACTTCGAGAAGCTTATTGCGACAATTCGCAGTCGGGAAATCTCGGCGGCGGTTATCCTGCAAAGTCAGAGCCAGCTAAAGGCCATTTACAAGGATAATGCCGACACAATCATTGGCAATATGGACAGCAGTATTTTTCTGGGCGGCAAGGAGCCGGGAACGCTCAAGGAATTGTCGGAGGCTTTAGGCAAGGAAACGATAGATACCTGTAACGACGGTGAGAGCCGGGGCAAGGAAACGTCCCACTCTTTGAATTACCAGAAGTTAGGCAAAGCCCTGTTGACTGTCGATGAGCTGGCTGTTTTGGACGGAGCCAAATGTATTTTGCAGTTAAGGGGTGTGCGGCCGTTTTTATCTGATAAATGCGATATAACCCGGCACCCGAATTACAAATATTTAGCGGACAGCGACAAGAAAAACGCTCTTGACATAGGGCGTTTTCTTTCTACTAAATTAGCAATTAATAAAAAGAGGTGTTCGATGTGTATGAAGTATCTGTTTCTGAAACTACACAAACAACGATAAAAACATAAAATGGGAGGTATTATATGGAGTTTTTTGAAGCGAGTATTGAACTGTTGCAGACGTTGGTGGTAGCCCTGGGCGCTGGTTTGGGCGTTTGGGGTTTGGTTAATCTGTTGGAGGGCTATGGCTCGGATAATGCGGCCAGCAATGTTCATTGTACATAAGGAAGTAACAGCAAAATAATTTATAGTCAGATAACCAGTCCCACTATTTCATATCAATTCATTCTACGCATTTAGAAAATAGGGAAGCCTTATATACAGCGGCTTGTAGGTTATTACTCAAATAGTTGTGTAGGACAAACGGTTAAAGGAGGTTTTATTAAAGATAAGAATGAGAAAATGACAGCAATATATTTTAAGCTAACGGAGCAGGAGCGGCAGCTTATAGAGCAGAAAATGGCGTTAGCCGGGGTTCACAATATGAGCGCCTATATCCGCAAGATGTGCATTGACGGCTACAACGTAAATCTGCAAATCCCGGAATTGCAAGAGTGCAGCAGGTATTTGCAGTCGACTTCTAACAATGTTAATCAGATTGCTAAACGGATTAATTCCGGCGGTAGGTATTATGCCGGAGAGTTGGCAGATGTTGAAAATTGTTTGCAGGAGAATAAAAAGCTGTTTGGCTCTATTGTTGGACAACTTTCAAAAATAAAATAAGGCGGTGGTTTTATAGCAACAACACGCTTAATGCCGCTGCACACTGGCGAGGGGCGGACGATTGCCAAGGCTTTAGGTCGGATAACCGCCTATGTGGAAAACCCGGAGAAAACAGACGGCGTCGAGT
>JAETNY010000010.1 GCA_021771915.1 Bacillota bacterium | reverse complement strand
CAGTCTTTTTCTTTTTCCAAAGGATTTTCAGAGAACATTATTCTTTTGAACCTTGTCTTCTTACTTATCTCTTGCTTGAACTTGGCTGCTCACTATTTAGTTTTCAAAGACCCGTTTCCATCTCATGGCCGCCGTTCAACCGGCGACTTTATTAGTATAACACATTTGGTTTTATTTGTCAATACCTTTTTTTAACTTTTTTAATTTTTTTTGATTTTCTATTTTCGGGATATCCTTTTGCATTTTGGCTTGCCCAGCACTTAACGCAATCAGAACTCAAAAACAAAAAATCTAAAAGTCAAAAATCAATATTGGCACCTTTCAACCTATGCCTGACCCCTCTGTTTCGACCTCTTTCGAGGTGCCCTCAGCGGAACCTTGTATATAATACCATAAAACCATGCTCTTGTCAACACCTTTTTTAGAAAAATTTCAACTTTTTAACATTTTTTTCACATCTCCTCGACATGCATTTAAACAACATCAGTCTAAATCAGACTTTTTAAGCTTTTTTCTTCTTTTTTGCCTGATTATCAATTTTGTCTTTCAACAATTTAAACACACCCTGTCAATACCGCCTGTTTTCAGCCATAATTCACCAATAGACGCAGAGCATAATATGTTATTATATAGAAGAAACAAATCAAAACCACAAATTACGCAAAAATCAGCCCAATAGTACAACAGCCTATTGACTTTTCCGCCCTAAAACGTATATAATTAAAGTACAATTTTGTGTGGCTCAATTATCTAACTAAAAGGAGATATATTATGGGGTTACTGGATTTTTTATTTATAAAGGAAGAAACAACACCAACAGACGGTGCAGCAAACACGGATAATGCAGAATTTAAGCCAACGGAAAAACAACCGGAAAACATTGATTTTTTCCCAGGCATGAAGTTAGATTTAGTACAGGAAAATGGTCAACAGTTGTTAACCGGGCAAATCGTTACGGCTGATTTTCCGCAGCAAATGGTAATTGACCGTTTGCCGGGCGGCCTTTCATTCAACACCTGTCCGGCTGGCACTGTTGTAAATGTACATGGCTATACGCGATTAACCATACCTTTTCATATTAAAGGCACCGTGCAGGAATCCACGCGTATTATCTGTAAACTGACTGATTTAAAGCTGCAAACCTATGCCGAGGGCCGGCAAACTTTCCGAATGCCGGTAAGCGCGCCCATGTCCCTGTTTTATCAGCACGATAAATACATGGAAAACCCGGAAGCCTGCACGCTTGTCGATATCAGCACCGGCGGTGCCTGCATTGAATCAGAATATATTCACGCCGAGGGCGAGGTTCTGCGCATGAAAGCGCAAATAGAAGATTATGCCCCAATGACTTTCCTGGGTGAAATAATCCGCGTAGAAGAAACTTCGCCGGGCGTTTTCCGCTATGGTTTTCTTTTTGCCAAACTCAAGGAAGAAGAAATAACCTCCCTTAACCGCACGCTTTACAATTTACAAGTCGGCAACCGTGAAGAATGGAGCCGCCGCACCCCAAACGGCAACTGGTCATAAGTTCCTGCTAAACAAAAACTCTTGCTTAATTAAAAATATCCCTCAACTCAAAGTCGAGGGATATTTTTTCGCCAAATCGCTTATTTAAGCGTGCCGCCAAAGGCTCTATACAAAAACGTAACAATCTCCGCCCTTGTGCAGGTGGCGTTTGGTTCAAAAGTAGTAGCGGTCGTACCTTTGGCAATGCCGGCGTTCCACGCCCAGGACACAGGCATTTTAAGATCATCGCCGACATCAGTAAACGGTATGCTGCCGGAATGTTGCAATTTCTCGGCGGCAATCCAAATATAGCGCATGGTCGCACCGCGCGTACAAGGCGCGCTCCAATCAAAATTCTTATCCGTCACCATGCCCAGCTGATAAGCCCATAACGCCGGCTGATAATAATAATCACTGCTGCGCACATTCTTAAACGGGTTGCTCGCAGCAATCTCCTCGCCGCTGTAAAGCCGCCAAAGCATGGTCATAATATCCGCATTGCTGCATTTAGTGTTCGGCTCAAAGGTAGTAGCCGTTGTCCCCTTGGTCACGCCGCGCTGAACCGCCCAAAGAACCGTATCTCTGAAATAATCGCCATCGCGCACATCTCTAAAAGGATTAACCGCATTTTTGGGGTCAAAAAAATTAATGCCGCCATTATTCGGCTTATTATTACCGGTATTGTTCGTATTATTATTTGCGTTATTATTCGTATTCTTGTTCGCGTTGTTATTTGTGTTGTTATTCTTGTTGTTATTCTTGTTGTTGTTCGTATTATTATTTACATTATTATTATTGTTCTGCTGATTTTGATTGTTATTCGGTTTATCCGGCTGGCTTGGCTGGGGCTGCGCCGCCGTGTTCTCCCCAACGCCAAAAAATTCAACCTGATACTCCAAACTGGTTTGCTGGCCATTGCTGGCACGCAATCCGTCAATCTTCACCGTATATACGCCGTTATAACTGCCAACGCCGTCCGGGCGGAAAATAATACAATTTGGCAGGCCATAATTTGAAGTTTCAACATTAAAATAACTGCCGCTGTTCGCCGCATTATAACCGCTGCCAGAGAACGTCCATTGCTGGCCGTTGCTTTCTCGGGTCAAAGTCACCTTTATATTATTCTGACTTGGCGTCTGATATTTTGCCGGATTTACGCTCACGCTCCAAGCCACATTAGCGCCGAACACATCAGACGGGAAATTGCCGGAAGCCGGCCAAGCCACAAAATCATAATCAAAGCCGCCGCCCGTATTATCAAAACTCCACTCCGCAGCATAACGCCGATAACCGCTGTCCGTAGTCACATAACCAAAACCCGTTTTGCCCATATTCGGATTAAGCTGCCAACGGCGATGCCCCAGCCGGTCAATATTGCTGGCGTCGCTGTCGTCCATCCAGGAATCCGGGGTAGCGGCAAAGATGGTCCCTGCGCTCAAATTGCTGCTGGAGGCCCCCTTATAAGCGCCCTGATATAGACCGTCGTTCATATCCGCCGGTTTAGACGGCCGATGATTAAGCGTGCCATACGCCGCAGAAATTAACGCCGCCTGCTGCGCATACTCCGTCATATTATCGTCCAGCGTAACCGCTGGCAAACCGGCAATACGCCGCAGAGCGTTCAAACGTGCCAGCGTTGCCTGCAAAGGAGCCTGGTTCAGCCTGCCGGCAGCATAAGGCGCCTTATAAGAAGGCGTTTCCGCATAAAGTTCCGCGTCAGAAAAACTGGTTTTCGGCGCATTAGCCAAAAGCTGTTTAATCTCCGTCTGGCTCAGCTTGCTCATGCTCAAACTGCCGCTCTGGCCGCTGTCGTTAGATTTAGCCGGTTGTTGTTGCTGTTGCTGCTGCTGGTTTTGCTGTTGATTATTATTCAGCATATTATTCTGCGCCAGCAGCGCCCGAACTTCCTCTATATTAGTCGCCGTAGAATTGTTTTCTGCCCAGCCCTGAATTTGATACAAGGAAACCGATTTATCCAGCTTAAAATCAAACTTCAAATCACAACCCTTACAATTATAACTAAAAATACCCGTTTGGTTCAGCGTAGGAATAGTGGTAATCCGGCCCCTCCATAAATGAGAGCCATTATCATTTCCCGGGCAGCCCTCAGGATAATCGTCCAGAAGCTTCATAACTTCATTAACGGAATAAATCTTATTAGCGTCCGGCAACACATACTGTTTCTCCGGCTGCGTGTTCAGCCTGGGAATAATGCTCACCAACTCTTCCAAACCGCAAACTGAACACTTGCGATAATTGCGCCCGTCAGCTTTGTCAGTAGGCAACTGAGCCAAAGCGCGCCAGTTATGCCCATTAGCGCACGGTTCGTCCTGCGTGTTTTCCGCCTCTTTTTCCTCCTGTTTAGGCAGGGCGGCAGCATGAGCAGCATTCTCTGCCGCAATCAATTCCGCGTTAGCCGCCTCCATTGCCACCAAATCCAAATTCAGCGCCTCATACTCCTCCGGAGAAACAACCGTCACATGCACAATAGCTTTCAAAGTATAAACGCCGTTATATTCCGCGCTGCCACTATACGTAACATCACTGCGGCCAGGCTTGCGGCCGTAATAATATTGCGCCAGCGTGCCCAAAATCTCACTGTCACTAAATTCGTGCCGGGTATGAAAAGGGCCGGGCACCAAAGGTGTAACCTGTGGGTCATACTTCACCGGTATGGTAATATTAAATTCCATAACCCCCTCGGAATTCCGGCCCAAATATTCACCACACTTCGGATTAGGCTGGAACAAATCCCATCCGTCAGTTTCCGCCGCCCAGGCCAGGCCGCAGCAGCCAAAACACAATGCCGCAACCATAACCAAAAAAACTAAAAACTTTTTCTTCATTACATTTATTACCTCCTATACAAAATATTTTGGCAAAACTTAACTGCTAACAAATATTTTAAACCCATTTGACAATAAAATCAAGTTTTTAGCAAAATTTTTCAACCAAAAGAAGAAGTTCTTGGCGCATACGCTCCAAGAACTTCCTAGTTAAAATCACAATTCATTAAAATTCAGCAATTTCCGGGTTATTATAATCCAGCAGCTCAAAAATATACAGCTGGGAAATTTCGTCGCTTACATCATCAATGGTAATACTGTCGCGACTGAAATAATCCATACGCACCAAAACACCATTAGCGTCCAGCCAATAGTCCACATAGTTCTCCAGCATCAAACCGTCAGCGCCGTCCTTGTTGCGGCTGCTGTTCACGCGCTTAATATATTTGTCATTCTTATGCACGCGCCAACCCTGCCATTCCGGGTGCGCCTCATCGGTAATAACTTCCACATTGCCCACATAACCGGATTTCAGCCCGGCCTTGAAGAAGAAAGAAAGCAAATCCGGGAAATCGCCAATCTTGCCGGCGTATTCTTCGTCCTCAACACCAGTCGCCAAATCATATTTATGCGCGTCAATCACCCGATAAGGCGGCTCAATCTCATTGCCGGTCAACAGGTTACGTTTCTCCGCCACAAAATTAAAAGTGCGTACGTCAATACGATAACGATATTCATAGGTATAATCAGCGTCATACCCCTGCACCAAGCCGTCCTTAGCCGCCGTATGTGCAGTCATCAAAATATGCCCGTTCTCCAGCGAACTTAAGGACTCAACGCCGGTATTAATCTGCTTAATCTGGTCATTAAATTCGCCGCAGCCAGCCAGGCAGCAGATAGAGGTCAGAAGCAGACTGACCATCAGAAAAAATTTAAATTTAATCCGCATAGTCATCTTCAAACCCATCTATATCATCGTCAGCTGCCATCGGAGTCACAGACAAATCATCGTCCATATCATCATCAGAATAATCAGCGTCCGGATCGCCATAAACCGCATCAAAGAAAATATCACCGTCGTCATTATCAGCGTCTAAAACCCCGGCGCCCTCATCAATATCATCTAAATCATCGGTAAACAATTCATCATATTCATCAAGCAGTCCCAATTCCTCGGCGCGGCCATGCAGATAAATCTGCTCATTAGCCGCCACGCCGGTACCAGCCGGAATAAGCTTACCAATAATTACGTTCTCTTTCAGGCCCAAAAGTGGGTCCTGCTTACCCTTAATCGCGGCGTCAGTCAAAACACGTGTGGTTTCCTGGAAAGAAGCCGCGGAAAGGAAAGAGTCAGTAGCCAAGGAAGCTTTGGTAATACCAAGCAAAACATCGCTGGCCGTAGCCTGCTCCAGACCCTCTGCCTCCGCTTTTTCATTAGCGTCAGCAAACTCAAATTTATCCACATAAACGCCCGGCAAAAGCGCTGTATCGCCAGCGTCCTCAACCTTAACCTTTTTCAGCATCTGGCGCACAATAACCTCAATATGCTTATCGTTAATATCCACGCCCTGCATGCGGTAAACCTTCTGCACCTCCTGCAAAAGGTAAAGCTGCACGCCGTTAACACCCTTAGTTTCCAAAAGTTCATTGGGATAAACGGAACCCTCGGTAATCTCATCGCCAGCCTCCAAAAGCTGACCCTCGGTTACGCAAAGTTTGGAGCCATACGGCACCGGATATTCGGCCAGCGGCTCATTATTCTTGGGATTAATAATGCGTACGCCGCGTTTGTTTTCGTCCATATCAAAAATATGCACGCGGCCGGCCTCTTTAGAAATCAGACACTGACCTTTCGGCCGTCTGGCTTCAAAAATTTCCTCAACACGAGGCAGACCCTGAGTAATATCACCGCCGGCAATACCGCCGGTGTGGAAAGTACGCATGGTCAGCTGGGTGCCGGGCTCGCCGATTGACTGCGCGGCAATCGTACCCACCGCCTCGCCAATATTCACATGGCCGCCGGTTGCCAAATCCAGACCATAACATTTGCTGCAAACGCCATGCGGTGTATGACAGGTCAAAACAGAACGAATATTTACCTGCCGTTCACTTTCCGGCCGGGTATTCAAATAAGCCACAATCTGTTCAGCCAGTTCCATGCTGACCAGTGTGCCACGCTCGGCAATCATCTCGCCGGTTTCCGCATTAACAATATCCTGATTTAGATAGCGTCCCTCAATACGCTCGGTCAGCTTCTCAATACCTTTAATTTCCTTAACCCAAATGCCCTCGCTGTCGCCGCAGTCGTCCTCACGCACAATCACGTCCTGCGCCACGTCCACCAAACGTCTGGTCAGATAACCAGAGTCGGCCGTACGCAGAGCCGTATCTGCCAAACCTTTGCGCGCGCCGTGTGCGGAAATGAAGAATTCCAAAACGGTCAGACCCTCGCGGAAGTTCGCCTTAATCGGCAAGTCAATAATACGGCCGGTCGGGTCAGCCATCAAACCGCGCAGACCAGCCAGCTGACGAATTTGCTGCACATTACCGCGCGCACCAGAGTTCGCCATCATGAAAATCGGGTTAAACGGGTCCAAACTGTCCATCAAATGACTGGTTACATTATCCGTCGCTTTTTCCCAAATCTTAATAACGCTGCGATAACGCTCCTCGCCGGTTATCAGGCCCATTTCATACTGTTCCTCAATATCCAGAACTTCATGCTCGGCCGTAGCCATAATCTCGGCCTTTTCCGGTGGAATTAAAATATCGCCCACGCCAACAGTAATACCGGCGCGTGTGGAATATTTGTAACCAACAGCCTTAATACCGTCCAAAAATTCGGCGGTGCGGCTGATGCCCTCGCGGCGATAGCAGCGGTCAACCAGCGTACCCAGCATTTTTTTGCCACATTCCACATTATAGAAGCCCATCTTGCGGCTCATCGGAATTTCATAGTTGAAAATCAAACGGCCAAGGCTGGTATGCAGGCGCTTAAAATTGCCATTTTCATCTTTCGGGAATGGAATTTCCGTATCCTTATCCACCCAGATAGTGTCCCATTCCTCCGGCTTGGGCACCTCAATCCAGTCATGCAAATCCAAATCACCATTAACATAAGCGCGATATGCTTCGTCCATGCTGGTATAATGATGCACCGTTTCCGGATTGTAAACATTTGTATCACGAATGATCGTCAGATAATAGGAACCCAAAACCATATCCTGCGTGGGCGAAGCCACCGGACGGCCGTCTTTGGGGTTCAAAATATTATTAGAAGAAAGCATCAGCAAACGCGCCTCGGTCTGCGCCTCGGCAGAAAGCGGCACATGCACAGCCATCTGGTCACCGTCAAAGTCGGCGTTATAAGCCGTACAAACCAGAGGGTGAATTTTCAAAGCGCGGCCCTCAACCAAAATCGGCTCAAAAGCCTGAATACCCAGGCGGTGCAGCGTAGGCGCACGGTTCAACAGAACTGGGTGTTCACGGATAACGTCCTCCAGAACGTCCCAAACCTCCGGCCGCACACGCTCCACCATGCGTTTGGCGCTCTTGATATTATGCGCCATACCGTCATGCACAAGCCGTTTCATCACAAAGGGCTTAAACAACTCCAGCGCCATTTCCTTGGGCAGGCCGCACTGATGCATCTTCAATTCCGGGCCAACCACGATAACGGAACGGCCGGAATAGTCAACACGTTTACCCAACAAGTTCTGGCGGAAACGCCCCTGCTTACCTTTCAACAAATCAGAAAGCGATTTCAGCGGACGGTTGCCTGGGCCAACCACCGGCCGGCCGCGGCGGCCGTTATCAATCAGCGCGTCCACCGCTTCCTGCAACATACGCTTCTCGTTGCGCACAATAATATCCGGCGCGCCCAAATCCAACAGGCGGCGCAGGCGGTTATTACGGTTAATTACCCGGCGATACAGGTCGTTCAAATCACTGGTGGCAAAACGACCGCCGTCCAGCTGTACCATCGGGCGCAGTTCCGGCGGAATAACCGGTACCACGTCCAAAATCATCCATTCCGGGCGGTTGCCGCTCTGCAAAAAAGCCTCCACAACCTCCAAACGGCGAATAGCTTTAATTTTGCGCTGACCGGAAACTTCTTTCAGTTCCGCGCGTAACTCCACGCGCAAATCCTCCAGGTCAATATCCTGCAAAAGTTTCTTAATGCTCTCCGCACCCATACCGGCGGAAAAACCGTTGCCCCATTTATCTCTGGCCTCGCGGTATTCCTGCTCGGAAAGCACCTGCCGCGCCTCCAGGTCAGTATCGCCCGGGTCTAATACAATATAGGAAACAAAATAAAGCACCTTTTCCAGAATACGTGGAGAAATATTTAATAAAAGCCCCATACGGCTGGGAATACCCTTAAAATACCAGATATGGCTGACCGGTGCAGCCAGCTTAATATGGCCCATGCGCTCGCGGCGCACCCGGCTGCGCGTAACCTCCACGCCGCAACGGTCGCAGATTACGCCCTTAAAACGAACTCTCTTATATTTACCACAATGACATTCCCAGTCCTTGGTCGGGCCAAAAATGCGTTCACAAAACAAGCCGTCGCGCTCCGGTTTAAGCGTCCGGTAATTTATGGTTTCCGGCTTGCGCACCTCTCCATAAGACCATTCCAAAATCTGCTCCGGCGAGGCCATTTTAATCTGCATTCTGTCAAAGGTTCTGGCGTCCAGTCCATGCACAGCCACAGTTTTATCTTCCACCAAAGGCTCTCCTCCTCTCAAAACCCTACCCGTCTGTTCTCAATCAATCGTCCAAATCCAGAGGGTAATCATCGGGAACATCAAGCTTATCCAAATCACTCAGATCGGTTGAACTCTCAGAAACCTTGTACTGCACCAGTTCCTTTTCCAGTTTATCCAGTTCACTGGCCGTCGGCATGCTGTCAATATCAACCTCATCATCATAGTCGTCATAATCATCATATTCGCCGGATTCTTCAATATCAGACATGCTATCGCCCTGCTGGCCGATATCCAAATCCAGTTCTCTGGCCGTTTCAGCCACATTGTCGCTGTATTCGTCCTCCTCGCGAATATCTACAACCTGATTATTCTTATCCAGTATATCCACGCCCAGACAAAGACTCTGCAACTCACGGATTAATACCTTAAAGGATTCGGGAATACCCGGCTCCGGCACATTTTCACCTTTAACAATCGCTTCATAAGTGCGCACGCGTCCGGTAATATCGTCAGATTTAACCGTCAGAATTTCCTGCAAGGTGTAAGCCGCACCATAAGCCTCCAGCGCCCAAACCTCCATCTCACCAAAACGCTGACCGCCAAACTGCGCCTTGCCGCCCAACGGCTGCTGCGTTACCAGAGAGTAAGGACCGGTGGAACGGGCATGAATTTTATCGTCAACCAGATGGTGCAGCTTCAGATAATACATATAACCCACCGTCACCGGGCTGTCAAACGGCTCGCCGGTGCGGCCGTCATAAAGGATAGTTTTCGCGTCCTCACGCATACCGGCCTCGGCCAGGATTGCCGCAATATCATTATCATTCGCGCCGTCAAAAACCGGTGTAGCCACATGCAGACCCAGCCGTTTGGCGGCCATGCCCAAGTGGGTTTCCAAAATCTGGCCGATGTTCATACGGGAAGGTACGCCCAGAGGGTTCAACACAATCTGCACAGGCGTGCCGTCCGGCAGGAAAGGCATATCCTCCTGCGGCAGAACCCGGGAAACAACACCCTTGTTACCGTGACGACCAGCCATTTTATCGCCAACTGAAATCTTACGCTTCTGAGCAATATAAATGCGTACCAGATGATGCACGCCCGGCGGCAGTTCATCGCCGCGCGCCGCGTCAAAAGTCTTAACGTCCACAATCATACCCGCTTCGCCATGCGGCACACGCAGGGAGGTATCGCGCACCTCGCGCGCCTTTTCGCCAAAGATAGCGCGCAGCAGACGTTCTTCCGCCGTCAGTTCGGTTTCACCCTTCGGAGTTACCTTACCAACCAGAATATCGCCCGGGCGCACCTCAGCGCCAATGCGGATAATACCGTTTTCGTCCAAATCTTTCAATATATCATCGCCCACGTTGGGGATTTCCCGGGTAATTTCCTCCGGCCCCAGTTTGGTATCGCGAGCGTCACATTCATATTCTTCAATATGAATAGAAGTATAAACGTCATTTTTAACCAGTTCTTCACTAAGCAGAACCGCGTCCTCATAGTTATAACCCTCCCAGGTCATAAATGCCACCAACGCGTTGCGTCCCAAAGAAAGTTCACCATGGTCAGTGGAAGGACCGTCTGCAATCGGGTCGCCGGCATTAACGCGCTGTCCCACGCGAACAATCGGCTTCTGGTTCACGCAGGTACCCTGATTGGAACGCTTAAACTTCTGCAAATGATGCGTTTCTATCTTGCCATCATCACTGCGCAGCACAATTTCATCGCCGCAAACCCGGCTAATAATACCGTCCATACGGGCAATTTCACAAACACCGGAGTCCATACCGGCTTTAATCTCCATACCGGTGCCGACAAACGGCGCTTCCGTCACCAGCAGCGGCACCGCCTGACGCTGCATGTTCGCCCCCATCAAAGCGCGGTTGGCGTCGTCATGCTCCAGGAAAGGAATTAAGGCCGTCGCCACAGAAATAAGCTGCTGGGCGCTAACGTCCATATAATTAACGTCCTCGGCCGCCGCCACAAAAATATCATTAGCATGCCGGGCGTTTACACGCTGATTGATAAAACGCCCCTCATCGTCCACCGGCTCATTAGCCTGCGCAATAACATATTTATCTTCTTCATCAGCCACCAGATAATCAATCTGATCCAAAACCTGACAATTCTCTACCTTGCGATAAGGAGTTTCAATAAAGCCATATTCATTAATACGGGCATAAATAGCCAGCGAGCCAATCAGACCAATGTTCGGGCCTTCAGGCGTTTCAATCGGACACATACGGCCGTAATGGCTGTGGTGTACGTCGCGCACCTCAAAACCGGCACGGTCACGGGAAAGACCACCAGGCCCCAAAGCAGAAAGACGGCGTTTATGCGTCAACTCGGCCAGCGGATTGTTCTGGTCCATAAACTGGGAAAGCTGTGAGGAGCCAAAAAACTCCTTAATTGCCGCCTGTACAGGGCGAATATTCACCAGCATCTGCGGCGTAATAGCTTCCGTATCCTGAATGGTCATGCGCTCTTTCACCACGCGCTCCATACGGGCCAGACCAATACGGAACTGATTTTGCAGCAACTCGCCCACCGAGCGCAAACGACGATTGCCCAAATGGTCAATATCGTCCGGCTCATGCAAGCCGTCCATAACCTCCAGAAAATAATTCAAAAAGCTGACAATATCAATCTGGGTCAAATGACGAATAAAACGGTTAGACAAACGCGGATTGGAAAGTTCACCATCAATATAAGCCTGCCGCTCATCATTCCAAACCAGACCGTCCTCGCGCTGGAAACGGCCAATACCGTTCTTCAGCTTTTTCTCCACCTTATAACGGCCAACATTGCCCAGGTCATAACGCTTATGGTCAAAGAAAAAGCCATGCAGCAAAGAACGCGCCGAATCAACCGTCGGCGGCTCTCCCGGACGCAGACGGCGGTAAATTTCCAGCAATGCCTGATTAACATTCTCCGCCGGGTCTTTCTCCAGAGTTTTGGCAATCGCCTCATGGTCGTTAAACAACGTCAATATTTCCTCATTGGTTTCATAGCCCAATGAGCGAATTAAAATAGTCGCCGGGAATTTACGCATACGGTCAATGCGCACAAAAACACAGCCGGAAGCATCGCTTTCAAACTCCAGCCAGGCGCCGCGATTGGGAATTAAAGTAGAACCAAACAGTTTTACGCCGTTCAAATCCATTTCTGAACTGAAATAAGCCCCGGGGGAACGTACCAGCTGGCTAACCACAACACGTTTAGCGCCGTTGATAACAAAAGTACCATTTTCCGTCATCAAGGGAAAATCGCCCATGAAAACGTCCTGTTCTTTTAATTCGCCCGTTTCCTTATTAATCAAACGTACGCCCACCTTAAGCGGCGCGGCATAACTAACGTCACGTTCCTCACATTCGTCCAGTTCATACTTGGGCTTGCCCAGAGAATAGCCCACATATTCCAGCACCAAACTACCTGTAAAGTCCTGAATAGGGAAAACATCCTCAAAAATCTCATGCAAGCCATGCTCCAAAAACCACTTATAGGAATCTCGCTGCACGTCAATCAGATTGGGCATCTTCATAATCTGCTGGTTTCTGGCATAGCTTCTTCTTGCACGAATAGTGCCGCCGTTGGTTGTTTCCAAAATTTTCACCTCTCCAAAAATTCTTAAACAACGAGTTATCAAAGCAAAAAAAAGCAGAAACATAAACAAGACAAAACTGGTGCAACGAAACAAACCTCGTCCACCATTTTTGTCGCTTACGCCTTATCTCAATTTGCTAAAAACTATAATATTAATCGTGATTTCCCCTATCGGTAAATCTTTTTATTTCATCAGTCTTATCTTCTAAAGTCTTATTTGGTGCATTATATATCTAAAGTCAACTCGGCTGACAATTCAAGCAATTATATCAGTAATCTATTATACCATTATATAAGTAAACAGTCAATATCTTACAGCAAGTTTTTTGCAGATATAAGTATATTTTTTTAAATTATGGGCAAACCGGCCGCCATTTAAACCATAAAATTTAAAAATAATTGCTTAATCCAATAAAATATGCTATAATTATTTATATTGTTCATTTCCCTGATAAGGAGGTAATCCATGCCGGATAAACAGCTGATTGTTCATGATATTCCGCCAGTGTTTGCCGCAAACTCACGCGTGTTGCTGCTGGGGAGCCTGCCTTCGCCCAAATCACGCGCGCAGGGCTTTTTTTACGGCCACCCACAAAATCGTTTCTGGCCAACGCTGGCCGCAGTGCTGAATGAACCGGTGCCGGCCAGAGATAATATTGCCGCCAAAAAGGCCATGCTTCTCAAACACCGGCTGGCGCTCTGGGACGTTCTGGCCAGCTGTCAGATTGCCGGCGCCTCAGACGCTTCTATCACTCAGCCACAGCCAAACGATATTGCCAGCCTGTTGGCGCAAACGCAAATTCAGGCCGTATTCTGTACCGGCGCCAAAGCATACAGCCTGTATCAGAAACTTTGTCTGCCACAAACCGGTCTGCCGGCGCAGATGCTGCCCTCAACCAGCCCGGCCAACCGCCGCTGGAGCAACGCCCAGCTACAAGCCGCCTATCAAAAGATATTAGTTAGTGTATAGTTAAAAAGGAGATTATTTATGTGCAAATCAAAACAAAATCTATTTATTCTGACCTTTCTGTTTTTATTCTTAACCCTGTTTCTGCTCACGCCGCAAAGCGCCCGGGCCTATATGCTTTATGAGAACCCCCAGCGCATTATTATCAGCGCGCCGGCCAACAACTACAAAACATCATCAGAACAGGTCAGCATACTGGGAGCCTGCGATTGGACGCAGCCGCTCTACCTGAACGGCCAGCCGCTGGAGTATACGGCGCATGGCTTTTTCAGCGTCTATGTCAACTTACAGATTGGCGAGAACACTTTCACTTTCAGCCAGGGCGAGCAGACACGCTCCATCACCATCAACCGCACCGGCGGCGGCTCTGGCAGTTCAGGCAGCACGGGAGGCGGCTTCAGCTGGGATAACGTCAAATTTTATGAGAATTCGCGCTGGGGAACCGTAAAAAGCAACAACATCACCCACCGCGCGCAGGCCGATAAATCTCAAAATCTGCTGAATGCGCTGGCCAAAGGCACCACCAGCCGCATTATCGGCGAATACGGCGATTACTATTGTCTGGCTGACCGCACTTTCATTTACAAAAACAATGTCAGCCTGCTGGCTACGGAAAACGAACCGTCCGGCAACCGCATTACCAGCCTCACCATAACGCCGCGCACCGCCCAAAACTGCACAGAGGTTAACTTCAAAGCCGATGTCAACGCGCTTTACAAGACGGAAATCGACCAAAATCAGGTACGCTTTACTTTATATGACAGCAGCAACGCCTGCCAGCCGGTTTATGCCGATAATCCGCTGTTCAGCGATATTCAGGTTCAAAGCGCCGGCGAGAACGCGGTTCAGTATATTTTCAACCTCAAAAGCGGAGCCATGGTTAACGGCTATTATGTAGAATTTCGCGATGGATTTATCGTGCTGGGCTTAAAGCAGCCGCCTGTTCTGGCCAACGCCGCAGCCGGCGATTTAACCGGCGCTGTTATCCTGCTGGACGCCGGTCACGGCGGCAACGACGGCGGAGCCAGCGGCCCGCCAGCTTCCGCCGGCCCTCTGGAAAAAAATATTAATCTGGTTATCACCAACTACGCCAAAGATTATTTGGAAAGCCGCGGCGCTACCGTCATCATGACCAGAACGGACGATACGGAAAGCAGTCTGGCCGCGCGCGTCAGCCAGATTTTGGAGCATAAACCGGATTTGGCCATTTCCATACACTCCAATTCGATTGCCGAAACCGCTGATTATGGTAATATCCGCGGTCTGCGCAGCTATTACACATACCCCGGCGCTTATAACGCCGCCAGCTTCATAACTGAGCGTGTCAGCCAATACACTGCTCTTAATCAAACCAAACCGCAGATTTCCAATCTGGCGCTGACGCGAATTGAGAACACTCCGGCACTGTTGATTGAAAATGCCTTTATCAGCAACCCGGCCGATTATGAAATGATGATACAAAGCGATTATCAGCAAAAATTTGGCGAAGCCGTTGGCCGCGCGGCGGCTGAATATATTCTGACTCTTGCCGCCGGCAACACGGCGGATAGCTTTGCCGTCAGCACTATGGGGCAGGCCGTCAGCTCTGACCCGGCCAACCGACCTATCACCGTTTATCTGGACGGTCAGCCGCTGCAATTTGACGTTCAGCCCATTATTCAGAATAACGCCACACTGGTGCCGCTGCGCGTTATCTTTGAGGCGCTGGACGCACAAGTGGTCTGGAATAATGAAACCAAGGATTTAACCGCCAACAAACCGGCGGCGGATATCCGCCTGTATCTGGCCTTAAACTCGCAGGAACTGCAAATAACGAAAGCCGGCCAGACGCACACCGCAACCCTCGCCACGCCAGCTACCATTGTCGACGGCCGGGTACTGGTGCCGCTGCGCGCCATCTCCGAGGGTTTTGGCTGCTCCGTCAGCTGGGAGGCCGCCGAGCGCTCCGTGGTTATCCGAACAATAGAGGATTAAACGGCAGCTTTTTCCATTTTTCAATTAAAAAAGCTTGACTATACTCTGGGGAAGTATTAAAATTAGGTATAATATCCGCGGCCTGTCTTAAGTTTAAGAGGGTCAGCAAAAAACAAAAGGGGGAAACCCAAAATGAGCGAAAAACAAACTTGGCCGAAAATGCAAAAAATGAAAGAAGCAGGTGAGAAAATTGCCATGCTCACCGCCTATGATTATGCCAGTTCCAGCATGGCCGAAAAGGCTGGTGTGGATATCATTCTGGTCGGCGATTCACTGAGCAATGTGGTTCAGGGTAATGATACAACGCTGCCAGCAACCATGGACGAAATGATTTATCATACCAAAGCGGTGCGCCGCGGCGCGCCTAACACCTGCATCATCACAGATATGCCCTTTGGCTCCTATGAAGTTTCCATTGAAGAGGGCGTGCGCAATGCAATCCGTATCCTTAAGGAAACCGGCTGCGATGGCGTTAAGCTTGAGGGCGGCGCGGAACGTGCGGAGTTAATTAAAGCCATAACAGCCGCATCCGTGCCAGTTATGGCTCACATTGGCATGACGCCGCAGAAAATTGCCCAAATGGGCAATTTCGGTGTTCAGGGCAAAAGCGTGGAAGCAGCCCAAAAGCTGCTGGACAACGCCAAAAAACTGGAGGCTGCCGGCGCAGTACAGGTTTTAATGGAATGTGTACCCACACCCCTGGCCGCCAAAATTACAGAAGCCCTGACCGTACCAACGATTGGTATCGGCGCTGGCAACGGCTGCACCGGTCAGGTTCTGGTCTGGTATGATATGGCTGGCATGTATGATAAATTCTGCCCCAAATTCGTCAAAAAATATGCTGAAGCCGGCGCGCTCATCACTCAGGCTATGGCTGATTACGTTAAGGAGGTCAAAGACGGCTCTTTTCCTGATGAAGCCCACTCTTTCGGCCTGAAAAATGCGGAAGAAATTTTACCGCGACTTTATTAAACAAAATAAAACATTAACCCCCTGCAAAATCAAATTGCAGGGGGTTTACTATTGACAAAAATCGTTTCCTTACATTTATTCATTATAAATCGGAGCCTATATACTCTCCCGAAAATCCAGATATTCCATAAATTTTTTGACGGCCAGCGGCGCCTGCTCGCGTGAGTGCACGCAAAAAACAATATCGCGCCAGGCCGGAACCTCCAAATCCTTGCAGACCAGCCGATAAGGTACGCGCTCCAAAATCAGCTGCGGCAGAATACTGATACCCAGCCCGTTTTCCACCATCGACATAATTACATAATCGTCCCAGGTACTTAAATGCACCTTGGGTCGAATTTTGTGTTGCGCCAAAATTTCCGTAACATCAGAACACTCGCCGCTTTGCTGAAGCATAAAGGGATAATCGGCCAGTGCTGCCAGCGGAAAACGCTCACAGTTCGCCAGGGGGTGACCTTCCGGCATAATAACCAAATGCTTATCCCGGGCCAGCAGCAGAGTTTCCAGTTCCTGGCTGACCGGCAGACGCAGAAAACCGCAGTCCACACGCCCATCTAAAATCCAGTTTTCAATCTCATCATAATCGCCCAACAAAAATTCATATTCAATATTGGGGTAATTTTTCTGAAATTCACGGATAATGTTCGGCAACCAGTGCGTCGCCACGCTGGAAAAAGTGCCGATGCGAATTAAACCGGACTGCAAACCGTTCAGTTCGTCAACCTGCGTCTGCAAGCGCTCACACTGCTGATAAACAGCCCGTACATACGGCAGAAGCTTTTGCCCCTCCGCCGTCAAATATACACCGGCTCGGCTGCGCGCCAGAAGGTTCACTCCCCACTCATGCTCCAAATCGCCAATCATGCGGCTAATGCCGGACTGCGAACATTTTAACTCCGCCGCCGCTTTAGTAAAGCTTTTATACTCCACCGTTTTCAGCAACGCCAGATATTTCTGCAAATTAGTATTTTTATTTAATTTCATACTCTTATATTTTATAACCCAAAGTAAATATCAAACCAATTTTTACTCATGCGCATAGCGCCGTTGGTAAAATCACATATTTTAACCCTTAAATACCACCGTCGCCAGGTTTTCGCCCAAAACAATACCGCCGATACATAAAATCAGCGTCAGCAAAACATAAACCGCCGCCGCCAGCAGCTGCTGCGCCTGCGCCATATCCACCAACTCCAGCGCCAGAAGAGAAAGCGTGGAAAAGCCACCACAAAAGCCGACGCGCAAAAGCAATCCCAACTCCGTCCCCAGAACAGTGTTAAAATCCAGCCAACCGCTGAAAAATCCCATCAGCAAAGCCGCCGCCGCATTAATGCCCAACGTCAGCAGAGGAATTGGACCGGCCAGCGGCAGCAGACTTATCAAATAACGCAAAACCGCCCCCAGCGCGCCGCCCAGCGCCACTAACAGACATTCTTTCATTATATCATCTTCTTATTCCATTATATCTACCGTTTCATTATTAAGCGCCTTATTCATATTTCTTACCGCACACATCTTGCCACACATAGTGCAAACATCCTCACAATCGGGCCGGGAAGATGCCCGATAACGCCGCGCCTTTTCCGGGTCAATCGCCAAATTAAACTGCGCCTCCCAATCCAGACTGCGACGCGCCTGAGCCATAGCGTCGTCCCATTCTCTCGCCCCGGGAATACCCTTAGCCAAATCTGCCGCATGAGCGGCAATCCTTGCCGCCACAATGCCCTCCTTAACATCGTCCACATCAGGCAGACGCAAATGCTCGGCCGGCGTCACATAACAGAGAAAAGCCGCCCCGGCTGCCGCCGCCACCGCGCCGCCAATAGCCGCCGTAATATGGTCGTAGCCCGGCGCAACGTCCGTCACCAACGGCCCCAGCACATAAAAGGGCGCGCCATGGCAAAGCGTCTGCTCAATCTGCATATTGGCCGCAATCTGATTTAGCTGCATATGCCCCGGCCCTTCAATCATCACCTGCACGTCCTGCGCCCAGGCGCGTTTAGTCAACTCGCCCAGCACAATAAGCTCCTCAATCTGCGCCGCGTCCCCAGCGTCAGCCAAACAGCCCGGCCGGCAAGCATCACCCAAACTCAGCGTTACATCATACTCCCGGCAGATAGCCAAAACCTCATCAAAATACTCAAAAAAAGGATTTTCCTGCCCAGTCGCTCGCATCCAGGCAAACATCAGACTGCCGCCGCGTGAAACTATGTTCAGCAAACGGGGATTGTTATGAAAACGCTCGGCCGTGCTGCGATTCATACCACAGTGAATAGTCATAAAATCCACGCCGTCCTCCGCATGCATACGGAAAACAGCCAGCCATTCCTGCGCCGAAATCTCGGCCAGCGGCTTGTTATAATAGACCAGCGCATCATAAATTGGCACCGTCCCCAGCATGGCCGGACATTCCTGCGTCAAACGCCGCCGAAAGGCGCGCGTATCGCCAAAGGTGCTTAAATCCATAATCGCCTCTGCACCCATATCCACAGCGCTCTGCATCTTTGCCAGCTCCTGCTCAATATCCAGACAATCGCGCGAAGTACCCAGATTAACATTAATTTTGGTTTTCAGCTGTCGCCCCACCGCATAAGGCTTTAAACATTTATGTCCCTTATTGGCCGGCAGAACCGCCTGCCCTGCCGCCAACTGCGCGCGCAGCTGCTCCGGAGCAATGCCCTCATGCTCCGCCGCCGCCAACATTTGCGGCGTTATGGTTCCCTGCCGCGCCGCCGCCATTTGTGTTGTATATTCCATCATATATTTTATGCCTCCATTATTGTATTAAAATCAGTTAATTAAGCACTGAACCCGGTAACGCCGGCTTCTTCGCTGTATTCAATGATAAAATTCAACGTACATTCACAACCGTTTTCAGAGCGCCATTCCAGCCGGCCCCCACCCGGCAGCAAGTCTATATCCAAATTAATCAGCCATTCATCTCGTCCCTCGCTCGACCACAACAGTTTATCCACACCGTCCGGCTGCACATACACCAGTTGCAAATCGCCGGTAGGTTCTGCCAGCCAAGCCAGCATACCCAGCGTATCCTCCTCCTGCGGCGATGGATAAGCAAAGGCAAAATGCTCCCCGGCCTGCAAAACCAGCGAACGATTATTCACACCCTGCCAGTTACCGCCCAAAGACGGGTTTAGTTCGGGCAGGCCTTCTTTAAGTTCCTGCCATTTCTTTTCTTCTATTGAATTGCGTATTGCAATATCCACGCCGTTCATATTGCTGATAGTAAGTTTAAAATCAGCAGCTGCCGCCGCGTCCGCCGTTGCTGTCCATTGCAGGCAGCTTTCGCCGGCCAGCACCGTCAGCGGCACGGTCATTGTCGTTGGCGTGGTTATATCCGTCACCGCATTACCGCATAACGGCAGCACCTCACCGTCCGGCTTAACATAATCCAGGCTAATGTCCCCCTGCGCCGAATTAAATGTCAACTCCAAATTCGGCGTTGTTTCCGCCTGCGCCTGCAAATAAACCAATGGCAAAACGTCCTCCACATGCGCTTCCGCCGTAATCTGATACCAGCCGTCCGCCGGCGCATCGGTCGCCATAAACTCGTTATAATAATCGCCGCTTTCGCCGGCCGACTTACCAGCCTCCTCGCCGCAGCCAGTAAGCAGGCCGCAGCAAATTACTATTAAAATAATTGATAAAACTTTTTTCATTAACTATTATCCCCTTAATTTGGTAATCTCAGCTTCAGTCCGGCCAGTATAGTGTCTGGCTTCAGGGTGAAAACACTCCGCATTTCCCCGGCCATGCAAAAACCGCACTGGTCGCAAACGCCGGCGCTTTTACCCGGACATTCCACAAGCTTGGTACCGTCCGCCAGAATAAAATTGCTGACCCAACAATCCTTGGGAAATTGATTGTGCCGCATCAGCTTCAAACCGGAAACACTGTTCATAATCGGATAGCTGCGCTTTTTATAATCAATAATTTCATCAATAATCTGTTCGCGCAGCGGCCATTCCAGCGCCATATGCTCCGTGCCGGGATATGGCGTATGAAAATTCAAAGAAATCTGCCGTATATACGGGCTTTCTTTGGCATATTCAATAGTTTCCGATACCGCTTGATAATTCAGCTTATTAATCGCCATATTCACACTGACGTTTGGGTGACCACAACCGGCCAGATTCTCCTCCAGCCGGGCAAAAGCCCCCTCGCCGCGAATTTTATCATGCCAATGCCCCACGCCGTCCAGACTAACCCAGATAGAGTCGGCACGCAGCCCGGCAAAAGGACGTTGGGCGTTAGTGGTAACCGTAGCCGAATAAAAACCGATTTTCCGGCTTAAATCCAGCAAATCATTCAGCGTATGGCCAAATTCATCATGCCAGAGCGTTGGCTCGCCACCCTCAAAATCAATAAACCGGGAGCCGCGCACATAAGAATATTCCATTTCCTCATGCAACTGCAAAAAACTCTTGTTGATACCGCCGGCGTGCGTAGCGTCAGAGCAATGCTTACAGCGCAGGTTACAGATATTAGACACAAAAAGCACCGTTTGCAGCGGTCGCTTCTGCCCCAGAATACGGGAACGGAAGAACCACCAGGGCAGATAAAATAATTGTTTCAGCATATAAAACCCCATATCAAATAAAAATTATCCGGCTTAAAACAGATAATCCAGCCAACAAGCGGCCAGACTGCAAAGGCTGAACCAAACCATCAAATTGCGCGCCAAATACCAGCGCACCATAAACCAATCCAGCTTTTGCGCACAAATTGCCGGCCAGTTAGCCATCGGCCCAAACCACCAAAGACGCGGAAAGGGCTGATGCGGCGCGCGCAGCCAAACCTTAACCGAAGCATAAGCGGCGGCAGCCAGCGGCAGCGCCAGCAGAGTCAGCAGCCAGGCCGGGGGAAACACTTGAACGATAGTCAGAATTTCCATAATACCGAACGCGCCAAAGGTAAAGATAAAACTGCCCCAGCGTTTAGCGTCAGGCGTTGGCAGAATTTCCGGCAGAGAACTTTTGCCGGCGTATTTATCCGGCGCAATATCCAAAAGCGAATGAACATAAGCAATATTGCAGACCAACAGCCCCATGGAAACAGCCAGCGGCCAGATGACAAAATCCAGACTGCCGCAGGCCGAAAGATAAACACCCAACATCAGCAGGGGGCCAAAGATAATGCCAATAATAATTTCGCCCAGACCATGATAGCTTAAACGCAGCGGCGGCGCGGAATAAAAGAAACCCAGAAACAAACATAAAACCACCGGCCAGAGAATGACGGAGCCGCGCACCAGCAAGATGGGCAAACCGCAAAGGCAGGCCGCCGCGCCAAAAGCCAGACAGGCCAGCAACAACTCGGACTGCGTGGCCGAACCATTTAACAGATACGGACATTTGCTGGTTCGCGCCTGTTGCCCCTTAGCCGCCAGCTTTCGCCGATAATCGCTTTTAAGTTTACTGTAATCAAAATAATCATCAAACAAGTTTAGGCTCAAATGCGCCAGCGCCACGCCCAACACCGCCAGTAACCCCCAAAACAAAGAAAACTCCGCTGGCCGCTGACTGGCCGCCAGTCCCAACGCCACCGCCGCCGGTAACAAACTCTGCGGCAAAGACACCGGCCGGGCATTTTTAAACCAAAAGCCAATTTTCTCCCCAATAAACATCAAAATTCTGCTCCTTTCAAACTTTACACCTCTTACATTATTATAATATTAAATCTTTCCAGCCATTTAAACTTAAGCCGGTTAAACTTTTCAGTTTATTAAAACCTGTTCCGTTTCTTAAAAAATTTTGCCGGCAAATCTGTAATTAAAGCTTTTAATTTCTGTTGCTATTGTTTATTATATATTTATTAAACCCTATCGTCAAGCAAGCGCCCAAATTTTTTTGATTTTTTGCAAAATCTGTGTGGCATTTCTGGCTGTTGCCGGGTGTTATAAATAGAACTCTATCAGAAAGGAAGCAACTCTATGCCTTTTGTCGATGAACATCAGGATTTCAATCAGCTGATTGAACGCCAAGGACAGTTGGTTTATAAGCTGGCCTATGCTCGTTGCGGCAATCAGGCTGATGCAGAGGATATCTTTCAACAGGTTTTCCTGCGTTATCTGACCAAAAAACCGGTTTTTATCGATGCAGAGCATGAAAAAGCCTGGTTTATTCGGGTTACCCTTAACCGCAGCAAAAGCCTTTGGAGTTCTGCCTTTCGCCGCCATACCCAACCCCTGGAGGATAATTTAACCGCGGAAAACGCGGCGCCGGATTTTCTTAGCAGTCGGGAGGATTTAGTTGATTTGGCAGAGGCGCTGAAACGCCTGCCGCCAGATTATCGCGTTTTAATTCACCTTTTCTATTATGAAGACCTGTCAACGGCGGAAATTGCCCAAATGCTGGAAAAAAAAGAGGGAACAGTGCGCATGCAGTTAACCAGGGCGCGGCGGCAATTACAGGACATATTGACGGGAGGTGAAGAAATCGCAGCCGCGGTGAAATAACCACAAATGAAAGCAAATGGAAAAACTTTTATGTCAAACAGAAATTTTTAATTTAAGGAGGCGGAAAAAATTGAACTTTGATAAAAACTCGGATTTAAATGCTCCCTTTGCTCCGGCCTATTGTGAGCTTTTTGACAATATCCGCCCCAGCGAGCAGCTTTTGACGGCCACGCGCAGCCTTTATACGGCACGCCCCCGGCAAACGCTGGCTTTTCCCCGAAGGGTGTGGCCGGCCGCAGCAGCCAGCTTATGCGCAGCCTGTTTGCTGCTCACCATCGGTTTGCAGTTTTGGCCGCAGCCCGAGGAGGTATCACCGCCCGGCAACATAGTGCGCACAGCCAGTCAGCCGCCAGAACAATCCGTTGCCCGTAGCGTTATGCAAGATGAGACAGCAACCGAACGCTCCGCATACAATACCGAGCAGAGCATTATGCCGCTGTCTGACAACACTGTTGCCCACAACACACCGGAAATTTGCAGCTATCCGCTGCGTAAACAAAACGACCAGGCGCTCAAGCCATTTATCAGGCCGACAGAATTTATCCACTGTTCCAAGCCGGCCAATATCTGGCAGATTATGCCGCATTGGGCGGCCAGAGCCTTGAGCTGGTTAACACTGTGGTAGGTTAATCAGAATTTTATTTGCAATAACCCAGCCGTTCCAGTTAAAATGCGGCTGGGTTATATGTTAGATACTAAAAACCGTCGGGTTATGCCCCGACGGTTTTTGTATATATCGCAGTTAGATATTTTCCATTTCTTATTGCAGCTTCAATTCCTGACCCATATAAATAATGCTGGCAATCTCCTCAAAATTCAAAATCTCGCCGAACTCAAAAATAATCTGATAGCGCGAGCCGTCGCTGTTAGAGCTGCCGCCTCTGGTCGGCAGAACCGTGCCGTCCTTAAGCGTAACGGTAAAGTAATCAAAATCACTCAATATATCGCCCAGCTTAACCTCTGCCGGACTATCCGCATAATCATGCATTACCTCGGTGCCGTCGTCCAGAATTTCCACACTGCCGCCCTGCGGCTCCACATAACCCTCCGGCGCCACATATCCCTCGGCGTTATTAATCTGCAAATTCAAAATCATGGTAAGCGGTGAAATTTCCAAACTAATCAGCTGAATTTCAGCCTCGCCCAGCATAATAGTCAAATCCTGCGCAATTACCTGACTGCTCGGCGTATAATCAAGCTTAAAGCTTAATTTCCATTCGCCGACCACCACCGTAGTATAATCCATCTTTTCTATATCATAAAGCTTCAAATCGCCCAGCGTCAAATCCACATTCTGCCCTTGCAGAGAATCATCAGCATTTAAGCACAACATCATGCGAACACGGTTATCCGTTGGGTCATCGTCCGGCAGGGTTTCAAAACTATAACCGCAGCCTTTGCTCTCAGAAAGCCAGACATAAGCCTGGTCCCATTGATAACTGCCCTCGGCCAGCACCACGCCCTCCGGCGCAACAAAGTCCAGCAGCACATAAATCGTCTGTTTATCGCCCAAAACCTGCTCCACGGTAAGCGTAGCGCCATTATTGGTAACCTGCTGATTAATTTCCTGGCCGGATTGATGCGGCAGCTGACCATTTGAAGCATTAAAGAAGCCAAAAAAATCCTTATTCAATGCAAATTCCGCCAAAGCCAGAGAACTCATCACCAGCAGCATCACGGCAGCCAGCGTAAAAACCAACATGCGGCGGCGCGGCAGTCCACGGCGTTGAGCGCGGCGCGGCGCAGCAGTTCCCGGCGCTGTTCTATTCAAAGTCTGCTGTAAAATTTTCTGCTGCTCTGCATCAGAAAGTTCCTGTGGCAATAATAAATCTGTATTAAAATCGTTTGGCATAATATATCCCTCCATTAATTCCTGTATCGTCAATTCCTGGTAATTATCCTGCTGATAATTTGGTTTAAATTCGGGCGTATTATTTCTAATCATAGTTCGATACCCCTTTCCACTAAGGCTTTTTTCAGCCGCAGCCGCCCCTGATACAAACGGTTTTCCACAGCCTTAGCCTCCAACCCCAGTCGGCTGGCGATAGCGTTAACGCGCTCGCCAAAATAATAGCGCAGGATAAAAATATCACGGTCTGGCTGCGGCAGGGCGTCCACACATTGCTGCACCAACTGTTGCCGGTCAGCCGCGGCCAACTCATCAGCCGGGTCAGCCCAAACGCCCAACGCATTTTCGTCCTGGGGCAGTTGCAGCCAATCAGTGCGCCCAAGCTGACGCAGACGGTCTATCGCCACATGCCGGGCAATACCGCAAAGATAGCTTTTCAAACTGCGTCCCGGTTGAAAATTTGCCGCATTTTGATAAAAACGCCAAAATACCTCTGACGTACACTCCTCCACGTCCTGAGGTCTGGCCGCGCCAAGCGTCCGCCGAATTACGGCCTGCACCAGGCTGCCATACTGTTCTATGGCCGCCGCCAGACCCTGCTCCGGCTGCTGACGCAAGGCCAAAAGCAACCTCTGCTCATCTGGCGCATTACAAATAACCATCATATCCTCCTGCTTAACCGCCGCCCGGAACACTCTCTGTTCCAAAAGGCCCTGCTCATTATGTGTGCTAAACATAACTGCCTCCTGGTGGTCTGTACACTACCACAAAAATTTATTTTCACAATTTAATAAAATATTTCTCAAAGCCTCCAGAAGATAAGCGCGCTTTAATCTTCACCTATTAATTCGTTAATTTTTTTAAAATCACTTAAGCTTTTTAAATTTTTTTTCCAATTTTTTAAAATAAAAGAGAGTTATGCAAGCATAACTCCCTTAAATCAACAAAAATCTTAAGCAAAACCATTTAATTATTTAATATACGCCAAGGGGTCCGTGGTCTGGCCATCAATAATCACTTCAAAATGCAAATGACTACCAGTGCTTCTGCCGGTACTGCCCTCCGTACCAACCTGCTGGCCAATAGCTACCTCATCACCAACGCTCACCATAATACTTTGCATATGCGCATATCTGGTCTGCAAGCCATCACCATGGCTGATTACAACCTGATTGCCATATGAACCATAATAACCAGCTGTAACCACCGTGCCGGCTTTGGCCGCCCAAACCGGGTCGCCAGTTTCGCCGTCAATATCCAGACCAGTATGATTATCACTGCTGCGCGCTCCATAATAGGAACTAATACGCGTGGCCGTAGTTGGCCAAATCATGCCGGCGTCCGTGGCCTGCTGCAAGGAACGGGAAGCTGTGCGCACCACAGCACCCTCCAAAACAATTTCATCAACCGCTTGTACCAGCGTATTAGAGCTTATTTCCTGCCGGGCAATTTCCTGACCGTTTTCCTGCGCCACCTGGATTGTTACCTCACGGCTGCCATTAACGCCAGTCTGTTTGGTTTTGGTCTGACCATAACGCAAGGTGCCGTCCGTTTCAAAACGTGTCTGATAAGGAACTTCCTCAACCTTGGTTTTCTCCAAAATAACCAGAACCGTCACAGGCGCCGTGCCGGTCAGGCTGGTGTCTTTCATGGCCAGCTTGGCCTCGTCTAAATTCAACAGGTCAGAAACAAAAACCTCTTTGGGCGCAACTTCAACTTCCTGCTTAAATTTAACCTCCAACACCTGCATGGTGTCGTCCTCCGGCAGATAGGTTTTTTTCAGGTTGTCCAAAGCTTCTGTAGCAATTTCCACACTTGCTACGCTCAACAACTGCGAACCCTCAACCCGAATTACCGCGCCATTAGTTTTCAGCCTGGTAGTCATCGCCAAGACCGCTTCAGCGTTGCCGCGGCTCAAAACCTCGGAGTCATCGCGCGCCTGTTCCGCCACCTGGACATTCTCAGCAAAAAAAACCTCATTACCAACAAGCTTACTCTGCTCGGCCAAATAATCAGCAATAACCGCTTCTGCCTGCGCCTGGTTTTTCAGCACCGCCACCTGCTGGCCATCAACCAGAATAGCCGCCGGCTGCCCAGGCATAAGTACAGTAACTGCCAGCGCCAGCAACAAAACCAAAGCCGCCGCGCAACCGCCCAGAAAAACCTTGCCTTTTAATGATAAACGCTGGGCACACCGCAGGTTTTGAGCCTGCACATCTTCAACCGCCACTGTAGCCGGCTTGGTTACAGTGGCCTTATTGCTTCCAGCCTCTGCCTCCGCAGAATTTTTCAAAGAACCTTCATCATGTTTTTCATAAAAATGTTCGTTTGACATAAAGCCTCCCTTACATGTTCACGTTTCGGTTAAAACGGGCAAACACAAAATTTTTTCACAAAAATTGCCCCAAATCACTTCAAAATTCTAACCGAACCGCTGTTTTTACCTGCAAATCTGCAAATGATGAGCCGTCAATGCTTCAGGTTGGCTATATTATAGCACACTTTGTGCCAAAAATCAAGTCATGCCAATTTTGGCTTTCCCCAAGGAATACACAAAAAAACCTATTCCTCGGCCAGCTGCTCCAGTTTTTGCAAACGATGATACAAACCAGCCTTGGAAATAGGCTTATCAAACAGGCGCGCCAACTCCAACAAAGAAAGTTCCGGGTTTTCCAGACGCAGCGCCGCCGTTTCCTGCAAGGCTTTGCTCAAACCAACCAGCCCCCCGGCCGCCGCCAGACGTTTAATCGCCTGAACCTGCCGCTGTGCCGCGTCAATCGTTTTATCGGTATTCGCCGTATCACAGTTAATCACCCGATTAACATTGTTGCTGGTATCTTTCATAATTTTCACATTTTCCAGCTGCAACAGCGCCCCATGCGCGCCGATTACATTCAAAAAATCACTTATCTGTGTGCTGTCCTTGCAATAAACCAGAAAATGCCCCTTGCGCTCGGACAGCTTAAAATTCAGTTGATAAACCGCGGCCAAAGCCAGCAGAAAATGCGCCTGATAAATGTCCTGACAGACAATTTCCAAATGATAACTGCGTTTTGGATCGCTGACAAAACCATTCCCCAGAAAAGCGCCGCGCAAATATGCTCGCTGACAACATTCGCCCCGAAAGACCTCGCCAACACCCCGGCCGGCCGGCTCAAAACTGTGGTTCAGCGCCCAGGGGTTGCCGTCCGGAATTTGCCCCAGCCGCGCCAAAATCTGGCGAACCTCGGCCTGCGGCGGAATACGCAGGGTGTAAATTCGGCTTTTCTTAAAATGCTGACTATCGCGCATCAGGATTTCCGCACGCAGCTGCCAAAGTTCCTTAACCAGCTTAAAATAACGCCGCGCCAAAGCCGCGTTGCTGGTAGCGGCCAAAATGCCAGGCTGGCCGTCCCGGCCGCCGCTCAGACTGATATTGCCGCTCATGCGCAGAAAAGCCAAAAACTCCGCCTCCCGGCAACAGCGTTTGCTGGTATTTATTCTTAAAAGCTGTTCCTTGACCTCGGAAGTAAAAGACATCTAATCCCCACCAATCCAATCAAAGCGCATACTCGCGCAGCCTTAATTCACGCCGCAGAACCTCGGCCAGCTTCTGCCGGTTATGCTGCCAGACATTTTGACTATCCACAAAATCCGCCGTCACCAACTGCGCGCCGCAGGCCAGCAACTTGGCTTCATCACACACCAGCGGCACAGAGCCGCCCTGCTGCAATTCAGCCAGCAAAGCCGGCGCATATTCCCCCACATTGGCAATAACCTTATCAATCAGATGACCGCCAAACCCCGTTGTCCGGCGAAAATGATACTCCAAAGCAGCCACGCAACGGCTCAACTCCGCTGCCGGCATCTCCCCCGGCTCCGTCGCCATGTTGCTGATATAATAAACCGGCGCCCGGCTTTGCTTAACCGCCGCCGCCAGCCCCGATACCAGCAGGTTGCTGATAAGGCTGGAATACATGCTGCCCGGGCCGATAAATATGTAATCGGCCTGCGCCACCGCCTGCAAAACCTCAGCGCGCGGCTGACATTCCGGCATGAGAAAAACTTCCTTAATCTGGCGCTTATCCGCCGCAATTTCAACCTCGCCGGCCAGCCTGGTGCCGTCTTCCAAAATTGCCCCCAGCGCCACATCGTCAGTTGTTACCGGCAATACGCGCCCCTGAATTGCCAAAAGCGCAGAAAGACGCTGCGTGGCCTCCGCAATATCCACACCATCAGCCTGCATAATCGCCGCCAGCAGAATATTACCCACATTATGGCCGCAAAGAGTGCTATCATCAGGGAAACGATAACAAAGCAATCTTTCCATCTCCGGCTCACTACGGCTTAAAGCCAACAGACAACTGCGCACATCGCCCGGCGGCTGCATGCCAAAATCCGCGCGCAGCTTGCCGCTGCTGCCGCCGTTATCCGTCATCGCCACCACGGCCGTCGGCGCACAGCCCAAACCTTTCAGCACACGCAGCAGATTACCCAGACCAGTTCCGCCGCCAATCGCTACAATATGCAAATCCTCGGCATTCTTATATTTCATTAAATTTTCCCACTCTCAACGTATTTCGGTAAATCCCGGTGTAAAACACGAATATTAATGCCCTGATTTTGCGCAGCCAAAAGCCGCCGCCCCAATTCCTCGGCAATCGCCACCGAGCGGTGCCGGCCGCCCGTGCAGCCCACAGCAATACTCAAATGCTGTTTGCCCTCCGCCACATACTGTGGCAAAAGTTCCAGCAGCAAATCTGTATATTTCAACAGAAAACTCTGCGTTACCGGCCGCTCCAGTACAAAATCACGAACTGGCGAGTCCTGGCCGCTTAAAGGCTTCAGCTCCGGCAAATAAAAGGGGTTAGGCAAAAAGCGAACGTCCATCACCAAATCCACGTCAATCGGCAAACCATATTTAAACCCGAAAGAAAGCAGACTAACCTGCAAACGCCCCTCCTCGCCGCCTTGCAGCAACGCCGCCGCCTGCTCCTTAAAATCCTGCACTTTCAAACCGCTGCTGTCAATAATCAAATCAGCCTGACCGCGAATACCCTGCAAACGCTGACGTTCTTCCTGAATACCCTCCAGCAGTCCGCCCCGATAAGCCAGGGGGTGCCGCCGCCGCGTTTCCTTATAGCGCCGCACCAGAATATCATCAGAAGCCTCAAGAAATATTATTTCATATTTGATGCCTTTATTCTTTAATTCCTGTAAAACCAGGGTTAAATCCTGAAAAAATTTGCCGCCGCGCACATCGGCCACCAACGCCACCTTATTATAATCAAACTGCGCCTGACAAATCAACTCCACAAATTTTATAAACAGGTTGGGCGGCAGATTATCCACACAATAATAGCCCATATCTTCCAAAACCTGCACAAAATTGGTCTTGCCTGCGCCGCTCATACCTGTAACTATTTTCAATTCCATAATTTAACACCTTTGCACAATTTATTGCTCCGCACGGGGCGCAGATTTTCGACCTGCGCCGCTCATACCTGTAACTATTTTCAATTCCATTCCTTTTTACCTCTTGAAAACTACTTACCACGTTCATGTAAATATGAATATAAACTCCGCGCCGCCCTCTTGTTCATGCTATCCACCAGCGCCAGTTCCTCCTCGCTGGCCGCCATAATCTGCTCCAGGGAGCCAAAGGCGCGCAGCAAAGCCACTCGTCTGGCCGGGCCAATCCCCGGCACATCATCAAGCGCGCTGGCCTTTTGCCCTTTCTCACGCAGCCGCCGCTGATAGGTTATGCCAAAGCGGTGGGCTTCGTCACGCACACGCTGCAAAAGCTGCAAACCCTGGCTGCTTTTTGGCAGAATAATTGGCTCCGGGTCATACGGCCGATACAGCCATTCATCACTTTCCGCCAAACCAAAAACCGGGATTGTACCCAAAAGCCCCAGCGTTTCCAGAATATCAACAGCCACCGCCAGCTGCCCCTTGCCGCCGTCAATCAGCAGCAAATCCGGCCATTCTGCCATTGGCGCTTCTTCCAGCTTCAACTCGCCGGCTTTCAGCTGCTCACGCTGGCTGATACCCCAACCCATACGCCGCGCCACAGCCTCACGCATAGCCATATAGTCGTCGCCGTTGGTCTGCCCCTTGATGCGCATATGCCGATAAAGCGCCTTGGCCGGCTGTCCGCCCTGAAATGTTACCATAGCAGAAACCGTATATGTTCCCTGCCAATGGCTGTTATCAAAACATTCAATCCGCCAGGGCGCTTTGGGCAGATTAAGCACCTGCTGCAATTCGGCCAAAGCCTCGCCGCCAGCCGCTTTTTTATAACTCTGTTCCTCCAGTTCCCGGTTCAAAACCAACTCCGCATTATGCTGTACCAATTCCAACAGCCGCTTTTTTTCACCAATCTTGGGCGCAAACAGATTAACCCGGCCGCCGCGCTTCTGGTTCAGCCAATCGTTGAGCGTATCCATATCGGTCAGCGGCTCGCTCAAACAGATTTCCGGCGGAATAAAATCAACACCGCTATAATACTGACAAATAAATGCTGAAAGAATATGCTCCGTCCGATTATCGCCATGATTATCCAGAAAGAAATGCTCCCGGCCAACCACCTTGCCCTCACGCACAAAAAATACCTGCACTGCCGCCAGACTTTCATCAGCGGCCAGCGCCACCGCCAGCATATCCCGATTATCGCTGCCGGCGTCCATATACTGCTTGCTTTGCACCAGCTTAATGGCGTTAATACGGTCGCGCAGCTGGGCGGCCTCCTCAAAACGCAGTTCATCAGAAGCGCGCCTCATCTGCTCATTCAAATCAGCCAGCATGCGGTTGCTTTTGCCCTCCAAAAACTGCACAACCTGCCGGCACATCTCCCGATAAACCTGCTTATCCACCTTGCCGGTACAAGGCGCCAGACAACGGCCAATATGAAAGTTTAAACAGGGTCGTTTCTGCTGCCGAAAATTACGGTTGGTACAGGTACGCAGCGGAAAAATCTCACGCAGCAGCTTTTCCGTGATGTGCATAGCGCCGGCGCTGACATATGGGCCAAAATAACGGCTGCCATCGTTTTTGACCGCGCGCACCTCTATCAGCCGCGGATATTCCTCGCCCAGCGTTACCGCCAGATAGGGATAATGCTTGTCGTCACGCAGCATGATGTTGTATTTGGGCGCGTATTCCTTAATCAGATTGCTTTCCAGCACCAGCGCTTCCATGGCCGAGGATACGACAATCCATTCCAGTTCCTCCACCACGCGCATCTGCGCCGCGGTTTTGGGCGCCAGCCGGCTTTCTGCCTGAAAATATGAGCGCACACGCTGCTTTAAGGATTTTGCCTTGCCAACGTAAACCACCTGACCGTCCGCATCGCGCATAATGTAAACGCCCGGGCTGGCCGGCAGTTCTGCCAATTTTTCTTTTAATTTCGGATTTACCATATTTCTCTCTTGACTTCTATTTACTCAATATAAATGTTTCACAGTTAAGCAGATGCGACGTTATTGCAGCTTTGAGCGCAAAAATTGCCCGGTATAGCTGCTCTCAACAGCAGCAATCTCCTCCGGCGTGCCGCAGGCCACAATCCGGCCGCCGCGGCCGCCGCCCTCCGGTCCCAAATCAATAATATAATCAGCGCATTTGATGACGTCCAGATTATGCTCAATAACCAACACTGTGTTGCCGGCCTCAACCAAACGATTAAGAACCTCCAGCAGCTTTTTAATATCAGCAATATGCAGACCGGTCGTGGGCTCGTCCAGGATATAAAAACTCTGCCCCTGACTGCGCCGGGAAAGTTCCGCCGCCAGCTTAATGCGCTGCGCCTCGCCGCCGGAAAGGGTGGTGCCGCTCTGCCCCAGCTGAATATAACCCAGCCCCACGTCCTGCAAAACCTGCAATTTATGCGCAATCCGCGGCACATTAGCAAAAAACTCACTGGCTTCGTCCACTGTCATCGCCAAAACATCGGCAATACTCTTACCCTTATATTTAATATCCAGCGTTTCCCGATTATAGCGCTGTCCCTTGCAGACCTCACAAGGCACGTAAACATCAGGCAGAAAATGCATCTCAATTTTAATAATACCATCGCCCTTACAGGCCTCGCAGCGGCCGCCGCTGACGTTAAAGCTAAAACGCCCCGGTTTATAACCGCGCATTTTGGCCTCCGGCAGCTGCGAATACAAATCGCGTATAAGACTGAACAGTCCGGTATAAGTAGCCGGGTTGGAGCGCGGTGTGCGGCCAATCGGGCTTTGGTCAATATCAATTACCTTTTCCAGATTTTCCAGACCGTCAATCTGACGGAATTTACCCGGCTTGGTGTGGGCACGGTTCAGCCGATTAGCCAGCGTTTTATATAAAATTTCATTGATAAGCGTACTTTTACCGCTGCCAGAAACCCCGGTTACACAAATAAATTTACCCAGCGGCAGTTCCACATCAATATTTTTCAGATTATTTTCAGTGCAGCCCCAAAGCTTCAGCATCTTGCCGCTGCCCGGCCGCCGCAACTGCGGCACCTCAATCTGCTGTTTGCCGCTTAAATACTGGCCGGTGATAGAAGAAGCGCAACGCATTACCTGTTGCGGCGTGCCGCTGGCCACCACCCGGCCGCCGTTGCGCCCGGCGCCGGGGCCGATATCCACCAGATAATCAGCCGCCAGCATCGTTTCATCGTCATGCTCCACCACAATCACGGTATTGCCCAAATCGCGCAGACGTTTCAGCGTGGCAATCAGCTGACAGTTATCGCGTTGGTGCAGGCCAATGCTTGGCTCGTCCAGAATATACAGTACGCCCACCAATGATGAACCAATCTGGGTAGCCAGCCTGATGCGCTGCGCCTCGCCGCCGGAAAGAGTAGATGCCGCCCGGGAAAGCGTCAGATAATCCAGCCCCACATTCACCAGAAATTCCAATCGCGCTTTGATTTCCTTAAGCACCATATGCACAATGCTCTCCTCGCGCTCCGATAGCTGCAAGCCGGCAAAAAACTGCTGCGCTTCAAAAATTGTCATCTCGCTCAAATGGTGAATATTCAATTCCTGCGGCCGCCCCTGCTCGTCCAGATAGGTCAGCGTAACAGCCAGAACCTCCGGTTTCAGGCGAGCGCCATGACAATCCGGGCAGGGACTTTCCACCATATATTTTTCAATTTCCTCGCGGATAAAATCAGATTCTGTTTCCTGATAACGCCGTTCCAAATTGGTAATCATGCCCTCCCAGGGCGCGTTAACAAATTTTTCCCGGTGGTTATAATCAATATACTTAAAGGCCAGTTTCTCCTTGCCGGTGCCATACAAAATCAGCTGCAAATGCTCCGGCGATAACTCGCGCAAAGGCACGTCCAGAGAAAAACCATAATGCTTGGACATGGCCTCGATAAAGCGGAACCACCAGCTGGAAAAGTTTTCGCTCCAATGCGCTAAAGCCCCCTCGCGCAGGGAAAGTTCATCACTGACCACCAGCAGGCTGGCGTCCACCTTCATACGAAAGCCCAGACCAGAACAGCCGGGGCAGGCGCCGTAAGGATTGTTGAAAGAAAACATGCGCGGCGTTAACTCGTCCAGACTGATGCCACAATCCGGACAGGCCAGATTTTTATTAAATTTCAGTTCCTGTATCGCGTTTATTTCCTGGCCGTCCTGGTCAAGCTGCTTCTGCTCAGTCAGAACCAAAAGCTGACCACCGGCCAACTCCATAGCCGTTTCAATCGACTCCGCCAGCCGTTTGGCCACGTCCGGCCGCACCACCAGACGGTCAACCACAACTTCCACTGAATGCTTTTGCTGCTTGTTAACCTTAATTTCATCGTCCAGCGAATAAATTTGCCCGTCCACGCGCACGCGCAAATAGCCATCGCTTTTAATATCTGCAAAAAGCCGCTGAAACTCACCCTTGCGGCCGCTAACCATCGGCGCCAAAACCTGCAAACGCGTTCCCTCGTCCAACGCCAGCAACGTATCTACAATCTGGTCAACCGTCTGCTGACTGATTGGCTTGCCACATTTAGGGCAATGCGGTTTGCCCACGCGCGCAAAAAGCAGACGCAAATAATCATGAATTTCCGTAACCGTACCAACGGTAGAGCGCGGATTGCGGTTGGTGGTTTTCTGGTCAATAGCAATCGCCGGGGACAAACCCTCAATCACATCAACCGCCGGCTTTTCCATCTGACCCAAAAACAGGCGCGCATATGAAGACAAACTTTCCATATAACGACGCTGCCCCTCGGCGTAAATAGTATCAAACGCCAAAGAACTTTTGCCGCTGCCAGAAAGCCCAGTTATCACAACCAGCTTGTTGCGCGGCAGTTTAACGTCAATATTCTGCAAATTATGCTGCCGGGCGCCCTTAACGTAAATATATTCCTGTTTAGCCATATTTTATCTTCTCTCCTACTATTTATCACATTCATATTATTTTATTATTATATCACAAAAGACAACCCGAACACAAGTACGCCAGACGGGATTTTTTATATTTAATCCCGGATTGGGATTGACAAACAAACGCCGCAGGTGATATACTATAAGCAGTAATTAACACAAGGGCATTTTATCACCAAATAATTTGCACAATGAAAGACCTCAGCGGCTACTGGGGTCTTTCTTGGCTTTTAACTAAGTAAAGCAGCCTTGGCTCAGGCTGACTCATCGCCAGGCTCTATCCAGCCATTTGATAACATAATGAGAGATTACATTACCCACGACAGTACCGGCTATTGTAATTAACAAGGACATTTTATCCCCCCCTCTCTGCCCGAGGCGGTGAGTATCTATATTATAGCACCTTTTTTTCAACAAAAAAAGACAAAACAGCCTTATTAAACCGCAGGCCGCTTTGTCTTTTTCTAATTCCCTACATACGTTTCATAAGAATGATTGCAACTCCAAAAGGCCATTTCCTCGCCGTTCTTGTCCCAAAAAGTGTAATAAGTGCGGTATGCGCCACTTTGGCTGTCCTCCGGCGGCTTAATATCCGGCATAATCAGTATGGCCGGACATTTATCCACTTCCAGTTCCTCAATCAGCTGCCAACTCTCATCAGGTTTTTCATAGCCCTGGCTATCATTTTTATAAAACAGCTTTATCCAGCGCAGATTTTCCGCTTTGCTTAAAAACAGATAGTAATAACCCTGCGGCTCATCGCTATTAATACCATAATTGGTCATCACGCGAACGCCGGCCAGTTCTGGAATATCCACCTGGGAGCAATAGCAATTCCGCCCGACAAAAATATAGTTGCCGTAATGCTCCTTGAACTCCGCCACGTCATAATCAGCAGCGTCCACGCCCTGTTGTAAGGCATAAGCCACAAACACCCGGTCATCCAACTTTTGGATATCCATAATATCCAATTCGTTTGAGACAATCGTCCGCCCACTTTTGGCATAGTCCGCGCATATAAATTTGCGAAGAAAATCCGGCGACATAACCTCGGCTTCGCTATATTTTTCCGGCAGTTCCAAATGAACAATCAGAAGCAAAAGCAGCGCAAACGGCAGAGAAACCCAAAGCCAGTTTTGAACATTGCCTTTCATTTAATACACCTCACAGCAAATCCACCGCCAAAACCTGCAAAATTTCGCCCTGCACCTGAAAGCGAATATTAAAACCGGCAAAGCTTAAGCCATACACGCGCTCTGTCTCCTGTCGGCCGGCATGATAGGCCGGGCGTGGGTCCTGCGCCAAAACCGCCAGCAGCGACGGGCGCTTTTCCGGCGGCAGTTTTTGCAGCAGCTCCGGCGGCACAACAACCTGCAAGGCGCGCGCCCTCTCATCTTCCGGCGAAACGGCAAAGCCGCCCTGCGCCTGCGGCACCGCGTCGGCATAAGGCACATAAGGCTTAATATCCAAAATCGGCGTACCATTCAAAATGTCCGCGCCGGCCACCAAAAGCTCCATGCCCTCCCCGGCAGCGTTCGGCTGCACCGCCAACAGGCGCACCACGGAAAGCCCCAGCGGATTGGGCCGGTTTGGCGAGCGGCTGGCAAAAACGCCCACGCGCTGATTGCCGCCCAGACGCGGCGGCCGCACCGTCGGCGACCACTCGTCTTTTGGCGCTCTTTTTTCCCAGAACTCTGAAAACAGCCAGATTAACCAGATATGCGAGAAACCCGACAACCCACGAAAAGCCTCCGGCCTTTGATATTCCTGCCGCAGCACCACGCGCGAAACAACCTCCGGCACCAGACCACTCTGGCGCGGTATGCCGAACTTACCGTCATAATCATTGTAAACGTGGCCGATAATTTTCAAATTGATTTCGTTATTCATAGCTAATTGTTACTTCATCTGTCAGCGCGTCCGTCAACAAAGGAAGCAAATCATCTTCCACCAGACAATCCTTATATTTTTCAATTAACGCCTCGCCATATTCCCCAAAAGCAAGGTTCTTTTCCCATTCATCAGCAGCCGGCGAAAGCTCCGCATAAACTCGCTCACGCAAAATACCGGCCGCTTCCAAAACCTGCCAGGTTTCTGCCGCCATTTCCAGATATTCCGCTTCGCTGAAACCGGTATAAGCCAGATACTCCTGCAAAACACCCCAGGCTTCCTGTGCGCCCGGGTTTTGTTCTGGGTTCCCGGCGGCGGCGCCGGCCTGAATGGTTTCATAATTCTGCCGCACCTGCTGGTGGGCTTCTTCAATGTCTGGCAGCAAGCCCAAACTATCGGCTTCCCAAACGTAAACTCTTTGGTAAATCAAAGTGTTCAAAGCCTCCGCCTCGGTGCAATCCTTATAGGCAAAGCACAAACTGCGCCAGATTTTTTCAACCTCCGCCGTGGTAATTTTAGCTTTATTATCCGCCAGCTGCTTATCCGTGCCAGCCGTACAGGCAGCAAGCGCCGCAAGCAGTACAACTGCCAGTAGCGCCGCCATCATTTTCTTTATCTTCATTATCCGCACCGGTTATTTCAGATTATAGAAAGCTTTCAGGCCAGGATAAAGCGCCGCCTCCTGCAATTCCTCCTCAATCCGCAGCAGCTGATTGTATTTAGCCACCCGGTCCGTACGGGAGGGAGCGCCGGTTTTAATCTGGCCGGCGTTCATCGCCACAGCAATATCAGCAATCGTAGTATCCTCGGTTTCGCCGGAGCGGTGTGAAACTACAGCGGTATAACCGGCGCGTTTAGCCATCTCAATCGCGTCCAGCGTTTCCGTCAGGGTGCCAATCTGATTAACCTTAATCAAAATGGCATTGCCGGCCTGCTGCTCAATGCCGCGCTGCAAACGCTCGGTGTTGGTTACAAAAAGGTCATCGCCCACCAGCTGAACCTTGCCGCCCAGACGCTTGGTCAGCTGCTGCCAGCCCTCCCAATCGTCCTCAGCCAGACCGTCCTCAATCGAGATAATCGGATATTTGGCCAAAAGCTCCTCATAAAAATCAATCATCTGGGCAGAGTCCATAACCTTGCTCTCGCCGGACAGATTATATTTGCCGTCCTCATACATCTCGCTGGCCGCCACGTCCAAGGCCAGACGCACATCTACGCCCGGTTTATAGCCGGCTTTCTCAATGGCCTCCACAATCACCTGCAAGGCTTCTTCGTTGGAACCAAGGTTCGGCGCAAAACCGCCCTCGTCGCCCACCGCCGTCACCAAACCACGGTCTTTCAGTACCGACTTCAGGTTATGAAAAATTTCTGCACCCATACGCAAGGCTTCTTTAAAGCTGGGCGCGCCCACCGGCATTACCATAAATTCCTGAATATCCACGTTATTATCCGCATGCTGACCGCCATTCAAAATATTCATCATCGGCACTGGCAGAGTTTTAGCGTTCACACCGCCCAGATAACGATATAACGGTACCCCCAGACTGGCCGCCGCTGCCTTGGCCACCGCCAGCGACACGCCCAGAATGGCGTTAGCACCCAGCCGTCCCTTGTTAGAAGTACCGTCCAGTTCAATCAGCAGCTGGTCAAGCGCCGCCTGGTCAAAAGCCGGAAAACCCTCCAGCTTGGGGGCAATAATCTCCAGAACATTGTTAACCGCCTGGCTGGTACCCTTGCCTAAAAAGCGTTTTTTATCACCATCGCGCAGTTCAACCGCCTCATGCACACCAGTGGAAGCACCAGAGGGAACCGCCGCCCGGCCAATGCTGCCGTCCTCCAACATAACCTCAACTTCAACGGTAGGATTAGCCCGGCTGTCCAAAATCTCGCGTGCATTAATATCCAAAATAAAACTCATTTTCCGCCACTCCTTTTATTTCCTGTTTCTTCTATATATTGATTTTTTCCATGCTTTTAATATTGCAAAAGACTACGCCCGGTCATCTCCGCCGGCTGAGTCACGCCCAAAAGTTCCAGTAATGTCGGCGCCAAATCGCATAACGCGCCGCCCTCGGCCAGTTTTGCACCAACGGTGTTATTAGCCACATAAATCAGCGGCACCGGTGAGGTAGTATGCGCCGTTACCGGCTGGCCCTCCTCGTCAAGCAGCCGCTCCACATTGCCATGGTCAGCCGTCACCAAAAGCTGACCGTCCACCGCCTGGATAGCTTCAACAATCTGCCCCAGACAATTATCGACAGTTTCCACAGCCTTAACCGCCGCCGGAATAATACCGGTATGCCCCACCATATCCGGATTGGCCAAATTCAAAATTATCAGGTCAAATTCACCGCCGCGGATAGCCTCCACCACCCGACGGCAAACTTCCGGCGCGCTCATTTCCGGCTGCAAATCATAGGTTGCCACCTTAGGCGAAGGTACCAGAATACGCTCCTCGCCAGGATTGGGTTCTTCAATGCCGCCGTTAAAGAACAACGTAACGTGTGCGTACTTTTCCGTTTCTGCAATACGCAGTTGCTTCAAACCGGCCGCCGCCGCCACCTCGCCCAGCGTTTTAGCCGGCGGCCGGCGCAAAAAGGCCACCGGCAAATTAAACGTCGCGTCATATTCCGTCATACAGCAATAATGCAGGCTTGGCACAACCGGCCGCGCAAATTCAGCAAAATCCGGCTCGGTCAGCGCCCGGGTAATCTCACGCGCCCGGTCCGCCCGGAAATTATAGAAAACAACTGCGTCGCCGTTCTGTAAAGTGCAGTCATAATCGGCCGGCAAAACCGGCTCAACAAATTCGTCCGTCACATCGGCCGCATAGCTGTCCTTAACCGCCGCCAACAAATCCGCCGCCTTGGGGGCCTCGCCCAGAACCATAGCGCGCCAGGCACGCTCAACCCTGTCCCAACGCTTATCCCGGTCCATCGCCCAAAAACGGCCGCAAACCAGACCAATCCGGCCATAACCGGTCTGCGCCAGCTGCGCCTGCAACTTTTGCAGATAACTCAGGCCGCTGGTGGGCGGCACATCGCGTCCGTCCATAAGGCAATGCACAAAAACTTCCGGCACGCCCTGCGCCTCGGCCAGACGCAGCAACGCCAGCAAATGCTCATAATGACTATGTACGCCGCCATCAGAAAGCAGCCCCAGCAAATGCAAACGGCCGGAGCCTTTAAGCGCCGCCTGACAAGCCGCCAGCAGCGCCGGATTTTGCGCAAAATCGCCGTCAGCAATAGCCTTATCAATCGCTGTCAGGTCCTGATAGACCACACGCCCGGCGCCAATATTCAAATGACCAACCTCTGAATTGCCCATCAGACCGTCCGGCAGACCAACCGCCAAACCGCTGGCCGCCAACTGCGTATGAGGACAATCCTGCCAAAGCGTATTAAAATTGGGCAGCTGCGCCATTGACAGCGCATCACCCGGCAGACCAGTGGGCATACCCCAGCCGTCCAAAATGCAAAGCATTACGGGTTTTTTCATATTATAATATACCTCTTTATTTCTGCTTATTCAACCGCGGCCATCACAATCTTATCAAAAGCCGCCGCGTCCAGGGAGGAACCGCCCACCAGCGCGCCGTCCACATCATCGCAGATTAACAGACCGCTAATATTTTCCGGAGTAACGCCGCCGCCATACAAAATCCGAATATCATCGGCTATATCACCAGCGCGTTCACGCAAAATCTGACGAATATAGCCACAGGCCTCCTGCGCGTCGGCCGTTGTGGCCGCCTGCTTGGTGCCAATCGCCCAAACCGGCTCATAGGCCACCACAATTTCCTGCTGATTATCCCAAAAACTCAGGCTCTCATAAAGCTGCGCCTCCAGCCACTGGCGCAGCAAACCGCCACGGCGTACGCTGATGCTCTCACCCACGCAGATAATCGGCGTCATACCGGCATTAACAGCCGCACCACATTTGCGAGAAACCATTTCACTGGACTCCTGCAACAACACACGGCGTTCAGAATGGCCGCAAATTACATATTTGGTCTGAAACTCCTGCAACATTGCGGCAGAAATCTCGCCGGTGAAAGCACCTTTTTCCTGCCAGAAAATATTCTGCGCCCCCAGACCCATAACAGCGCCCAGCCGCTGGCGCTCCTGATAAAGCGCATAAAGCGCCGTGAAAGGCGCGCAAACCGCAACCTCCACCAAATCCTTTTCTGCGGCCTTTTCAGCAGCCATTCCATAAAAATCGTTCAACCAGCTTATGGCCTCCGCCGCTGTTTTATTCATCTTCCAGTTTGCCGCCAGCAAGGTTTTTCTCATATTCTATACCACCCGTTAATTATATTATTGCTTTTATTCCTCTGCTTCCAGCAGGACGTCCACGCCAGGCAAACGCCGCCCCTCCAGATATTCCAAAGTGGAACCGCCGCCGGTGGAAACATGTGTAATCATATAGTTTACGCCAACCTGGTCAATCGCCGCCAGAGAATCGCCGCCGCCCACAATCGTGGAGCCCTGTGATTTGGCGCAGGCAACCGCTATCGCCTCGGTACCTTTCGCAAAATTAGGCATCTCAAAAACGCCCATCGGGCCGTTCCAGATAACCGTGGCCGCACTGCGGATAATCGCGGAATAGGTGTTAATTGTCTTTTCGCCCATATCCAGCGCCATCCAGCCCTCCGGCACCTCGCCCACGCCCATGTTGCGGTAATGCGCATCATTATCAAACTTATCCGCCACAATCAAATCATCTGGCAGCACAATCTTCTTTTCAATATCATTCTGCAAAAGTTCGCGCACCAATTCCACATAATCCTCGGAAAGTTTGGAAGCGCCCATATTATGCCCCATCGCATGAAGGAAAGTGTTGGCCATGGCGCCGCCAATCAGCAGTCTATCCACCTTTGGCAACAGATTTTTAATCACGCCGATTTTATCACTAACCTTAGCGCCGCCCATAATCGCCACGCAGGGACGGTAAGGAGCCGTTAAAATTTTGCTCATCATCACCAAATCTTTTTCCAGCAACAAACCGGAAACCGCCGGTAGATACTCGGCAATCGCAGCAATAGAAGCATGCGCCCGATGCACAGTACCAAAAGCGTCGTTTACATAAATTTCGCCCAGTTTAGCCAACTTGGCCGCAAAGCCCTTATCGTTGGCCTCCTCCTCACGATAAAAACGCAGGTTTTCCAACAACAAAACTTCACCAGGCTGCAAGGCCTGCGCCATCTCCTCGGTCTTGGGTCCAATACAATCCTCACAGAAATCAACTTTGGTATCCAAAAGCCGCGTCAGATAAGGCACCAGATTAGCCAAAGAATATTTCATATTTCGCTCGCCTTTCGGCCGCCCCAAATGGCTCATCAAAACCACGCTGGCGCCGCGCTTCAGCAGATAATGCAGAGTGGGCAAAGTGCCGTTAATCCGCGTTAAATCTGTCGGCTCGCCTTTGTCATCTCGCGGCACATTATAATCAACACGCATCAGAATACGTTTGCCACAAACATCAATATCACGAATTGTTTTTTTATGATAAGTTGCAATAGCCATTTTAAATCTCCCCTTTTTTAACAGCAGATAAATGCGCCAAAAGTATCGGTTATAATTATAACCGATACTTTTGTTCAATTAGCATATTATTCGGCAAAACCCTTGCCGGCAATGTATTTCACCAAATCCACAACACGGTTGCTGTAACCCCACTCATTATCATACCAGGCAATAACTTTCACCATATTGTCCTCAATAACCATAGTGGAAAGCGCATCAACAGTGGAGGAATTCTGGCAGCCGTTAAAATCAATAGAAACCAACGGTTCCTCGGTATAGCCCAAAATGCCCTGCAAAGAACCCTCTGCCGCCGCTTTCAAAGCCGCGTTAATTTCTTCAACTGTAACTTTCTGGTTCAATTCTGCCACCAAATCCACCAGGGAAACATTGGGGGTGGGAACGCGCACCGCAAAACCGTTCAACTTGCCTTTCAGCTGTGGCAGAACCAAGGCCACAGCCTTGGCCGCGCCGGTGGTGGTTGGAATCATGGAGCAGGCCGCAGCCCTTGCCCGACGAAAATCCTTATGGTCGCGGTCTAAAGTGCGCTGGTCATTCGTATAGGAATGGATTGTGGTCATCAACCCACGCTTAATGCCAAAGCTGGCGTCTAAAACCTTGGCAACCGGCGCCAGACAGTTGGTGGTACAGGAGGCATTGGAAATAACATGGTGCGCCGCCGGGTCATAAGCTTCCTCATTAACGCCCATAACAATGGTAATATCCTCATTTTTACCGGGCGCCGTCAGAACCACCTTCTTAGCGCCGGCCTGCAAATGCGCACAGGCTTTTTTAGCGTCGTTAAAAACACCGGTGGCCTCAACCACAACCTCCACACCAAGTTTAGCCCAAGGCAATGCCGCCGGGTCTTTCTCATTACAGATAAGTACCGGCTTGCCGTCAACCAGCATATGGTCGCCGTCCGCCCCAACTTCCTTATCCCAAGTACCATGTGTAGAGTCATATTTCAGAAGATGAGAATTGATTTTGGCGTCGGCCATATCGTTAACCGCCACGATTTCCACATCAGGCTGCCCCCATGCTGCCCGAAACACCAGCCGACCAATTCTGCCAAAACCATTAATTGCAACTTTTACCACAAAAAGCGCCCCTTTCCATTGTTGGATTTTCATTAATTTTATTGATATGAACAGCCCACGCCAAGGTTCCGGCCAAAGGCTGCTCCCCTAAAAAGGCAAAAATATATAGTGCTGCTTTAAAAGGCAACTTTTGTTTTTATTCCATATTATTGTATTCTATATTCATTTTACCATATCTATAAAAAAAGTGCAACTCTTTTTACAGAAAAGAGTTGCACTTAAAATATTACTCAGGCAATGTTTCAGCCTGCAAACGGTCAAACTCTGCCATACATTCATCAACCGTGGCGCCAGCCAGCAGCTGACGCACTATCAGACAGGTATTGCCCCATTGCTCCAGCTTCATATTGGCATTGGAGCCCAGAACATAAACATTTTCTTCAATCCGGTCATTCAGCGGCTTCAAAGCCGGCACACAATCCACCTTGACATTTTCAGAGGGTGAAATGACCCGATTAATTTCCGCATAGATTTGCAGAGCCTCATCAGAGGTTATCACATCAAGCACCGCCATAGCGTCCTCGGCATGTTCTGCATTAATGCCCACGCCAAAACCGGTCATCGATATAACCGGCATCTGCCCCAGATGTGTGGGGAAACCGATAACCTGCATTTCAAAATCTGTGCCGCCATAGGCAGTTTCAGTGTTGGCCGCACCCCAATAGGCCATAACAATCGGCGTTATCTGGGCTCGAAAATCTGCGCCCTCGCCCTCAACCGCCTCGCTGTTCAGAGCCTTTTCCGTATCAATATAACCTTTATCAATCAATTCCTGCAAAAATTCAAAGCCAGGGCGCATATAATCGCTATATTTACGCTCACCGCTGTTCAGCGCCGCAATTTCAGCCTCAACGTCGCCGCCATTATACAAATCGGCATAAGCAATCGCCAGCACAAAGGTTTCCAGCCACCAACGGTTAGCGCCAATCGGCGTTTCATAGCCGTTTTCCTGAAGAACCCGGCAACATTCCAAAAATTCCTCCGGCGTATTCGGCAACTCCAGATTGCAGGCGTCAAATATATCCTTATTAATGAACAGACCATAAGCCACAACTTCCTGCGGAACAGCCACCAGCTTACCGTCCACCATATTGGCCGCCAGCACAACATCACGCAGATTTTGTGCGCAGTCCAGACCGGACAAATCCATCAACTTGCCCTCCGCCGCCAGTGCCATAATAACATCGGGATTTAACAAATATAAATCGTCCATATCGTTGCGCGCTCTATCCAAAACTACATCATCGTAGGTTTTATCTTTGCTATCCTCCGCTGTATAGGTACGGTATGCAACTCGCACGCCCAACTTTTCCTCTGCCAAAAGTACGGTCATATCCGTTGCGCTTCTGGCCACATTTTCCACATTGGGGTCAGTTTTTTCCATAGGACTAAACAAATTAACAGTTCTGACGTCCCTTTCAGAAGAAATAATCATACTTGCGTCATCTTTAGGCTCGCCGCAGGCCGTAAGCATAAACAGCGTCAGCAGCGCCAGCCCGGCTGCCAGGCATTTTCTGGTGTTAAATTTTTTCTTCATCATCTATGCCTCCCGTTTAGTATATTGTCTTATAACCTTTTTCAACAAATCAACATCAATCGGTTTAGCCACATGTGCGTTCATACCAGCGTCTAAAGCCGCCTTTTCATCTTCCGCAAAGGCGTTAGCCGTCATGGCAATAATCGGAATTTCCCGGGCATCGTCACGCGCCAAAGCCCGGATAGCCCTGGTTGCATCATAACCGTTCATAACTGGCATTTGAACGTCCATTAAAATCGCGTCAAATTCAGCGATAGAGGCCTGCGCAAAGCGCTCCACAGCCAGCTGGCCATTTTCCACAATTTCACAGCTGGCCCCCTCCATATCCAAAATCTCCGTTAAAATCTCGGCGTTAATCTCATTATCCTCTGCGGCCAGAAAATGCAACCCCTCCAAATTATCTTCTATTTCCGGTTCCAAATCCTCCGTTTTATCTTCACCGGATTGTATAATCAAAAGTCTCTCCTTAAAGGCCGACACAAAAAATGGTTTATTGATAATATCCACATTCTCAATTTCCAGCGCAGCCTCCAACCCCTCTGTATCATAAGCCGCCAAGCAGAAAATCGGCGTGCTATCCGGCAAAAAACCACGCAACTGTTTTAAGGCCGGCAATCCGGCCAAATCAGGCAAAAACCAGTCCAGCAGAACAACCTGATAACTCTGTCCAGCAGCCAGCAACTGCCTGGCCTCTGATAAATCCAGCGCCAAGTCCACCTCAACGCCCATATCGTCCATCAAGGTTTTAATATTATCGCCCGTTTCAGAGTCTTCCACCACGGCCAAAATACGTTTGATACCGCTTTCCGCCCAGAATTTCCGCTCCATCTGCACTTCAGGAATACGAAATTCCAAATCCACCTTAAACAGGCTGCCCTTATTGACCTCACTGCTTACGTCAATACTGCCGCCCATCAGTTCCACAATATTCTTGGTAATCGCCATGCCCAGACCTGTCCCCTGTACCTTATTGGTAGTGCTGTTCTCGGCACGCGTAAAGGCTTCAAAAATTGTAGCCAGATATTCCTGGGTCATGCCATAACCATTATCCTCAACCTCAATACGAATATGCTCATATTGGTTGGAGCGCTGCTTCTGGCCGATAATTCTGAACCAGATAGTACCGCCATTTGGCGTATATTTAACGGCATTGGAAAGCAGATTAATTAAAATCTGGTTCATTCTGGTTTCATCGCCCAACAGATATTCATGCTTAATTCCGGTAACCTCAACATGAAAATTCTGCTGTTTGGCCTTGGCCATTGGCTGAATAATCGCGTCAACAGAAGCCACCAAATCATTCAGAGTGAATTCCTCAATATTAAGCACAACCTTACCGCTTTCAATTTTAGAAACATCTAAAACATCATTAATAAGGCTGAGCAAATGCTGACCAGAAGCCATAATTTTGCTGGTATAATCCCTGACCTTAACCGGATTTTCCGCTTCTGTTGTCAGCAGACGCGCAAAGCCCAAAACCGCATTCATTGGCGTGCGGATATCATGCGACATATTGGAAAGAAACATCGTTTTGGAATTGCTGGCAATCTGCGCCGCCAACAAGGCTTCAGATAACTGTTTATTGTGTATCTCCCTTTCCGTTTCCCTTTCCCGGGCTATTTTTTGCTGCTGACACTGATTGAAATAATATAAAAGACAGCAAAAGAAGAAAGCCAGCAACATTGACACAACAACCAGAATAAGGTTCTGGTTAACCGTTTTGCCCTCCTGCTGAATGGCTTCAACAGGCACATAACCAATCAGGAAAATATTACCGTCATTAACTGACCACATATAATTAAGCGCATGCACACCACGAATATAATGATAAAACAAAATATTCTGATTATTGGTTAAGCAATCCTTTACTTCTGTTCTGAGAGAGTCATCTATAATATTATTGGCGCGGTAAAAATCGTCCAAATTCAGATGACCGGCACTGCGCTTGCCCATACCCTCCGGTTTTAAAACAAAACGCTCGCTTTCAGCGTCCATGATATAGAGCGTGGCCTGCGCATTATAAAAGCCCTCCGGCAGAAAACGGTCAATCAAATCATAGGTATATTCCATATAAAGCGTGGCAATTTCCTGGCCGTTTTTCTGCACCGGACATTTAATGGAATAAGCCCAGGTGCCCATATAGTTCACATATGATTGTGAAACCGACAAGCCGTTTATCATATTATCAGCCGAAAAATCCAGTTCGTCAGCCGAAAAAACCTCATCGACATTGGAAACACCCTGCGTTTGTCCGGCCATAATCAAAGAAATTTTAGCTATTGTTCGATTTTTTTCATAATTAAGAACATATTCTTCCGGATTATCCACACGCGCCAATTCCTGGGCAATCAGCATTTGAAATTCTGTTTCATTATTAAAAATAGATTCTATGGTACACTTAATTAAATCCAGACTCTCACTCAGGTTCTGGATTGCGGAATCAGACATTTCACGTGATATTTTCTGGGATATCGAAAAAACAAGCGTTCCTAAAATACAAAAAATTAATATAATAGGTAGAAAAAAATAAATGCCCTTATTTTTTCTGATTTGATTTACCGGCTCTTTCATTACTAAAGACCCCATTTCCCTGCTTAAGTCCAGCTATACCTAACAAGGCAAATAGCACCTAAATTTGTCCAATCTGTTCAAGATAAAATTATACTATATTATACCATAGAAAAAATAATTTTGCACCTATATTTTTATAAATTTGCTTAAATAAATTCTAACATTCACAAAAGAAGCCGCCTGCTAAACAGACGGCTTCTTTATTGTGTAGCTATTTCATACATACACCAAGGTGGTCGAGGTGACAGGATTCGAACCTGCGGCCTCTGCGTCCCGAACGCAGCGCTCTACCAAACTGAGCCACACCTCGTCAACGCAGATTATTATACCACACAAGGCTATTTTTGTCAATAATAAATTTTTAAAAAAATGCTTGACATTACCCGGGGTTTATGATATTATCACTTTAGCGAAATAAAGCAGATTTTGCCTCGGCAATTTCTACTATTTTTTATTTTTACCAAAAGAAAGTGAGCGATTACAAAATGAAGAAAAATTTAATGAAGAAATTTTTGCTGGTTTTAAGCTGTCTGTTGGCTATGGGGCTGTTGGCCGCCTGCTCTGACTCTGACCAAAAACAGAACGCAAACAATGCCAATAATCAGCAGAACGAAACTGAACTGACCGGTTGGGCCTACATAGAAAATAAAGGCGAGTTAATTGTCGGCCTGGACGACGCCTTTGCACCGATGGGCTTCCGCGATGAGGACGGCAATCTGGTGGGCTTTGATATTGATTTGGCCAATGCTGCCGGCGAATATCTGGGTCTTGATGTTACTTTCAAGCCTATCGACTGGGACGCCAAAGATATGGAACTTTCCTCCAAACGCATTGACTGCATCTGGAACGGCATGTCAGTCCTGCCGGAACGTATTGAGGCTTATTCTCTGACTAAAAAATATTTGAACAATAAAATCATAATCATGACCTTAGACCCTGAACTGAATATTACATCTACCGCAGATTTGGCCAATGTAACTCTGGGTACACAGGTTAGCAGTGCGGCGCTTTCCACCATGCAGGCAAACCCGGATTGGAGCACCTTTGAAGCTAATGTTACCGAATACGCCACTTATGACGAAGCCATTCTGGCTATGCAGGGCGGCCGCGTACAGGCTATTGTGGTTGACCAGGTGCTGGGCGAATACAAAAACGCCAACATGGATAACGCTATGAGCGTTTGTGATTTTGGCTTTGGCGACGACTTCTATGCAATCGGCTGCCGCAAGGGTGAAACTGACGTAGCTGATAAAATTAATGAAGCTATTCAGGCTTTGATTGATAACGGCAAGGCTGCGGAAATTTCTGAAAAATGGTTCGGCACCAATATTGTTATTCTGGTGGATTAAACCTATAACTTAATTGATAATAACAACCCCAGTTCAACAGTGCCTTTGCCGGGCGCTGTTGAACTGCTTTGGAATAAAGGATTTTTGCTATGGATTTTCTGGCTGATTTTACAGACTGGCTATCCGCCAACCTGAATTATGCAGAACTAATTCTGCCCTCCCTGCTTAAAGGCACGCTCATGACTATCAAGGTGTTTCTGGTCACCCTGATTTTTTCTATTCCGCTGGGTCTGCCGCTGGCGTTAGGCAGTGAAAGCCGCTGGTGGCCAATACGCTGGTTCTGCCGTTTTTATGTTTTCATTTTCCGCGGCACGCCGCTGATGTTGCAACTGTTTTTTGTCTATTTTATTCTGCCTATCTATACTGGCTTGATGATTGACGCAGTAACCTCGGCCATGATTACTTTTGTGCTGAATTATGCCGCTTATCTCTCTGAAATTTACCGCGGCGGCATTAAATCCATTGACCGGGGGCAATATGAAGCCGCCGCCTGTCTTGGTTTAAGCCGCACGCAGACTATTTGCGGTATTGTGCTGCCGCAAATGGTACGCGTAGTGCTACCGGCCGTGGGCAATGAGATGATTACACTGGTTAAGGATACCTCGCTGGTTTATGCACTGGGTGTGACGGAGTTGCTAAAAGCCTCACGCGCCGCCGTAAACCGCGACGGCAACCTGATGGCCTATTTGCTGGCCGCCATCATTTACCTGATACTGACTTTTGCCCTGACCAAACTGCAAAGTTATTTGGAAAAACGCTTTTCCCGGCATGAACAGAGGAGTGAATAACCATGGCCGCCTTACTGGAATTAAACAACATTTGCAAACGCTTTGGCAATGTGCAGGCGCTAAACAATGTATCCCTGCATGTTGCCAAAGGAGAAACCGTGGCAATCATCGGCCCCTCCGGTTCCGGCAAAAGCACCCTGCTGCGCTCCGTCAACTATCTGGAAAAAATAACCTCTGGGGAAATTATTATCAACGGCCGAACGCTGGTAACCTCCCCACAGGGCAAGCCGGAATATCTGCCGGAAAAAGAAATCCGCCGAATTTGCAGTGAAATCGGCATGATTTTCCAGCATTTTAACCTTTTTCCGCATATGACAGCACTGGCGAATATTACCTACGCGCCAATTAAGGTAAAAAAACAACCCACCGATGAAGCCGCGGCCGAGGCCAAACGCCTTTTAGAAATGGTGGGACTGGCCGACAAAGCCGAGCGTTATCCGGCGCAGCTTTCCGGCGGCCAGAAACAACGCGTCGCCATTGCGCGCGGACTGGCCATGCAGCCGGAATTAATGCTATTCGATGAGCCAACCTCGGCATTGGATCCGGAAATTACCGGCGAGGTATTAAACGTAATGAAAACCCTGGCCGAGCAGCGCATGACTATGCTGGTTGTAACGCATGAAATGGGCTTTGCCCGGGAGGTGGCAGACCGGGTTATCTTCATGGCGGACGGCTCTATTATTGAACAGGGTTCGCCCCGAGATATTTTTGATAATCCACAGAGTGAGCGTCTGAAAAATTTTTTAAGTTCCGTTATTCATAATTAAAAGCCAAAAACAAGCCAGCCCCAAGATGGGCCGGCTTGTTTTTTATGAACATTTACTCCCAAATCTGCGGCCGGCTGGCTAAATCAATTTTTATTACCGTACCCTCGTCAAGCACAGAATGTGCCCAAATGCGGTGCCCCAAATTGGCGCAAATACGCTGACAGAGATACAAACCCAAGCCGCTGGCTTTCTGCTGACCGGGCAGGCTGACCGTATCAAGCGCCCGGCCGTTTTGACCGGTATAGCCCTGGTCAAAAATACGCGCCAAATCCTCCGGCGCGATGCCAATGCCGGTATCCGCCACGCAAAGGGTAAGCGGCGGCTCCAGAGAGATAGTAATTGTATTTTCCTGGGGCGGAGCTACATCTGGCGTATATTTCAAGGCGTTAGCCAGAACCTGCTCCAGCACAAAAAGCAGCCAGCGCGCGTCCGTCAGGGCGCTCACGCCAAAAGGCTGATAATTCAGGCGCAGATGACGGCGAATAAACTGGGGCGCAAAATGGCGCACCGCCTGCTGCACCACATCGTCCAAATCCGTCTGCCGAATAACATAATCGCTGGCCTTGGCCTCCAAATGCAAATAGGTCAGCAGCATTTCCACATAACTTTCAATCTCCTGCACCTGCTCCAGCGGCTCACCTTGCAGCTGTAAGCGCAGCGCCGCCAACGGCGTTTTAATTTGGTGTCCCCAAACGGTAAAATAATCTGTCATATTGCTACAAACCGCCTGCATCGTTTCCAACTGCTGCTGTTTATAATCGCAAACTTCCATAAAAATATCGTGCCAGTCCTGCTCCAATAAATTTTTAGGCGGCGGCAGCTGGTGATAATCCACCTGCAAAACCACACCCAGCCCCTGCATTGACAAATGCAGGCGACGCCAACGCCAATAATCGACTGCTATAAACAGCAAGCTAATCAGCAGACAAACAAGCAGCGCATAAAACAGCGTGAAAAGCGGCAGCTGATAAAGCCAAAAAATAGTAAACAGAAACAGCGCCCAAATCGGCGGCAAAAGCAGCCCCAACAAATGATTTTGCAAATACTTCAGAAAAATCTGCATATTGCCGCCGCCTTTCTGTTTTTAACTAAATTAAAGGATAACATAACCCAGACCTTTTTTGGTGCTGATAAAATCCGTCAGTCCAATCGCGTCCAGCTTTTTGCGCAGGCGCGCCACACTGACCGTCAGCGTATTTTCATCAATAAAACTGTTTGTTTCCCAAAGCCGCTCCATTAAAGTGTTACGGCTGACTACACTGCCCTGATTTTCCAGTAAAACCTGTAAAATGCGCAGGTCGTTTTTGCTTAAATCCAATCGTTGCTCCTGATAAGTCAGGCTTGCATTACCAATATTCAGCCGAGCGCCGCGGTGCTGCAAGGCAACGGTCTGACCCGTAAAATTATAGGCCCGGCGCAGCGCCGCCTGAATTTTCGCCGTCAATACTGTTAAATCAAACGGCTTGGCAATAAAATCATCAGCGCCCTGATTGATAGCCATTACAATATTCAAATTATCCGCCGCCGAAGAAATGAAGATTATCGGCACCCTGGAAATTTGACGGATTTGTTCACACCAATGATAACCGTTAAAATAAGGCAGAGAAATATCCAGCAGCACCAGCTGAGGGTCATATGCTAAAAACTCGGCCATAATATCCCGGAAATTACCGGCCGCCTTAATTTCCAACCCCCAAGCCGTAATGTGGCGGCAAATGGCCTGCGCAATAGCCCGATCATCTTCCACCAGCAAAATTTTATACATAAACGCTCCCCCTTGTTCCTATATTTTAGCAACTTTTAAAACAAAAAGCAAGCCCACACCTTACGGTGCAGGCTTGTACTTTTTTCAATTCTATCTGTCTTACCTAAATTGCAACAAATAACAGCAGCCTTCCACTCATAGAAACGCGGCTGTTATTTTATAGGCCAAAAAGCTTGACAAATTGCCTGTATATGTATAAAATAAACAGATAGTCTATTAAAAAGCTAGGTAATAAAATTTTTAAACATAAAAAGTAATTACCGCAGTTTCTTATAGGAGGTATAAACATAATGTTAGAAAAAGTTAAACAGTATTTAACCAGTCAGGGACTAGCTGACCGTATTCTGGAATTTACAGAACCGGGAGCCAGCGCCACGGTAGAAATGGCGGCCAAAGCCGTGGGCTGTGAGCCGGCGCATATCGCCAAAAGTCTGGCCTTTATTGAGCCGGAAAACGGCTGTCTGCTAATTGTTGCGGCTGGCGACGCCAAAGTTGACAACTCTCGCTTTAAACAGGAATTTGGTTTCAAAGCCAAAATGCTGCCGGCCGCTGACGCAGAAAGCGTAATCGGCCATGCTGTGGGCGGCGTTTGTCCCTTTGCCATAAATCCCGGCGTTAAAGTGTATCTTGACGAATCACTGCGCCGTTTTACAACCGTTTACCCGGCTGCCGGCAGCAGCAACAGCGCGGTACGCTTAAATCTGGAAGAGTTGGAACGCCTGAGCAAAAGCCAGAAATGGGTCAATGTCTGCAAAGATTGGCAGGCTTAAATAAATATGAACAATTAAGGATACTATAATATGAAAGAAAAATATTTTCCCACACTTTTGGCCGATTTTATTTATGCCATTTTGGCCGGTCTGGCCATTGGCCTGGGCGGCGCCGTTTTTCTGGCCATTGACAACAAAATTCTCGGCGCCCTGTTCTTCACCGTTGGTTTATTTACAGTCTGCGTTAACGGCTTCAACCTGTTCACCGGCAAGGTAGGCTATACCTGGGGACAACCCCCGTCATACCTGCTGTTTCTGCTGGTGGTTTGGCTGGGCAATCTGCTCGGCACCTGTACGGTGGCCGCGCTGCTGAACATGACGCGTCTGTCATCAGCCTTTACCGAAAAAGCCGGCAATATAGCCGCTGTTAAGCTGGCCGACGGCGCTTTAAGCATTTTTGTGCTTGCTGTTTTTTGTAATATATTAATGTATATTGCCGTTGATGGTTTCCGTAGTAACGGCCATGAACTGGGCAAATATCTGGGATTGTTCTTCGGCGTAGCCGTCTTTATTATCTGCGGCTTTGAACACTGCGTTGCCAACATGTTTTATTTTGCCATGGCCGACGTCTGGAATGCCCACACCTGGCTTTGGCTGCTGATTATGACGCTGGGTAACGCCGTTGGCGGCTTGCTGCTGCCTGGCTGCCGTATATTAAAAGACAAGTTGCAGAACTTCTAAGATATAGTCAATTCAGGCAAAATGCAGAAAATGAGGTGATTTAAAAAGATGTTAGAATTAAAAAATATATATTTTCAGACTGCCGACCGTGACATTCTGCATGACGTCAGCCTGCAAATTGCTGATAACCGTTTTGTAGTAATAACCGGTCCCAATGGCAGTGGCAAAACCACGCTGGCCCGGCTGATTATGGGTATTGAAAAGCCCAGCCAGGGTCAGATAATTTTCAACGGCCAGGATATTACAGATTTGGGTATAACCGAGCGTGCCCGACTGGGTCTAAGCTTTGCCTTTCAGCAGCCGGTTCGCTTCAAAGGCTTAACCGTAACAGATTTAATTTCTCTGGCCGCCGGCATGGATAAAAAACTTTCCACCGCAGAGGTTTGCGAATACCTTTCTGAAGTAGGCTTATGCGCCCGTGATTATGTCAATCGGGAGGTAGACGGCAAACTTTCCGGCGGCGAATTAAAACGCATAGAAATTGCCGGTCTGCTGGCGCGCGGCGACCAAACCAAACTGGCCCTATTCGATGAACCAGAAGCAGGCATTGACCTCTGGAGTTTTAACAATCTGATTGAAGTTTTTACCAATCTGCGTAATCAAAGCGCCGCCAGCATAATCGTAATCTCACATCAGGAGCGCATCTTAGCGATTGCCGATGAACTGATAGTGCTTTCCGGCGGTCAAATTGCCAGCCAGGGCAAACGGGAAACCATTCTGCCCCAGCTTATCAATATTGATTACAAATACAACTGCAAAGGAGGGGCGCGCAATGACTAAACAACTGGACGGCATCACCAGAAACCTGCTGGCCGCCGTGGCGGATTTGCATGACACTCCCAGCGGCGCCTATAACCTGCGCCTGAACGGCCAGTCCGGCGGCCGGCGCAGCACCGCTAACATTCAAATTACCACCAAAGAGGATAAGCCCGGCATTGACGTGCACATCAAGCCCGGCACGGTCAATGAAAGCGTGCATATTCCAGTGGTATTGAGTGAAAGCGGCCTGACAGAAACGGTTTACAATGATTTCTATATTGGCGAGGGCGCTGATGTGATAATTGTTGCCGGCTGCGGTATTCATAACGGCGGCGCGGACAAAGCCGAGCATGACGGACTGCACCGATTCTTTGTTGGCCGTGGTGCGCGCGTGCGCTATATTGAAAAACATTACGGCGAGGGCGATGGCAGCGGTCAACGCATTATGAACCCACACACGGTAGCGGAACTGGCGCCAGACTCCTACCTGGAAATGGAAACCGTGCAGATTAAGGGTGTAGACTCCACAATTCGCCGCACCGACGCTATTTTGCAAAACGGCGCCACGCTGGTGGTTAAGGAAAAAATAATGACTCACGGCAACCAGCTGGCAGAAACGCATTTTAATGTGGAAATGAACGGTGCCGGTGCAGCTTGCAGCGTTTCATCTCGTTCCGTGGCGGCCGGCCAGAGCCAGCAGATATTCTGCTCCAACATTGTCGGCAATGCGCCTTGCAGCGGCCATTCAGAATGTGACGGCATTATTATGGACTCTGCCAAAATATCCGCCATTCCGGAAATTGTTGCCAATCATCTGGACGCCAGTTTAATTCATGAAGCTGCCATCGGCAAAATTGCCGGTGAACAAATATTAAAACTGCAAACATTAGGTTTAACTGAAGCAGAAGCAGAAGCCCAAATAATTAGCGGTTTCTTAAAATAATTTTTTTCGGGCATATCGGTTTTTTCTCAAAAAAACTTATTTACAGACCTGCCGAAATATGCTAAAATATAAGAAACAGTCCGAGTTTTTGCCGAAAGAGGGAGATACAGTTACATTGGGAGTTTCCAAAACAAAGGGTGAATAGACTATATGGATAACATTGATTTGGTCATATTAAAAATTTTACAGGACAATGGGCGTGAAACAGCCTCCAGCATCAGCAAACGTATACATCTTTCCGTTTCTGCCGTGCTGGATAGAATTCATAAGCTGGAGGAAAACGGTGTTGTAAAAAAATATACAGTACTATTAGATTCACGCAAGCTAGGTTATGATGTATTGGCTGTGATGGAAGTGCGTTTAGAACACCCGCGCTTTTATGATAGCTTTGTAGAGGCGGTGCAGAGCAACCCAAATATCGTGGATTGCTATTATCTTACAGGGGATTTTGATTTTAACCTGAAAATTTGCTGTCGTTCGTCAGAGGAGTTAGAAGATTTGCATCGTTTTGTAAAAGAAATCCCCGGTGTTTCCGGCACAATCACACATTATGTACTGAAAGAAGTAAAAAATATCTATGAGGTATCGCCCACAGGCACAGATGAGGCCATCTAATCCGGGCGAATGACAAAAACACAGCTAAAGCTTGATGATGTCTTAAGGATAAAACTCTGGGCTAACTGCAAAAAAAATAATAATACCGGTGCTTATCCAAAGCGCCGGTATTTATTGTATAAATAACCTGACGCTGCTGTTTTGCCCAAAAAGCGCCGTTAGGTTATTTTGTCGGCAAATACATTGACAAACACAGGTTAAAAAACTATAATAATAATAAAAACACATTCTGAAAGGAGGCATTTTTTATGAACTTAACAATTATGGGCTCTGTTAATTCCTATACCAAAACCATGAAATTACAAACCCAGTGGCAGATTAAACAAAACAACGGCGATTATAACAGCCACAAAAAAACGCTGGAAGAATGGATAAACACTACCAGGCAGGCGCTGAAAAAAGGCCAGCTTGGCATAGACGATGATGAAGAAAAAAGTCAGCAAAAAATGCGCTCCATCATGAATAAGCTATACAACGGCAAAAAGCTGACAGATGAGGAGCGGCGTTACTTGCGGATAAAAAATCCTCAAGCCTATGCCAAAATGTGCTTTACCGAACAGGAACAAAAAGCTTATGAGCGCAGACTACGGCGCTGCCGCACCAAAGAAGAAGTACAGCGCTTAAAAATGACCTGTCTGGCTTCCTCCTTAAGCACTGTTAACGCCGTAGCCAACAATCCGCATATCTCAACAGAAAAAAAGCTGGAGGTCTGCATGCAGGAGAAAATCCGCTGTGATAAATTGCAGGCCAGCACTCGCGCATTTGTCCGCAGCGGCGCCTATCATCGCCTGCCCAGCGAAGTAGATTTAGCCAAAAACAAACACAAAAAACCGATAATCCAGACCAAACCTTTGCCCAAACCACCAGAAAAACCAGAAGAACCGGACATTGAAAAACCAGCCGAACCAAAACCGCCGGAAATACCAGGCCAACCGGAAACCGAACAACCCAGCCAACCAGACATTAGTTCCAAACCGGAAAATCCCAGCCCCAACCCTAAACCGAACCGCCCGGCCAGCACGCCCGGCAATACAAAACCAGAACAGACTAAAATATATCAGAGCAAAAGGCAGGCAGCACACGCAGCTTACACCGCCATTTATCATGCGGCTCAGCCTTCCGGACTATCAGCCTTTAATATTCAGGCCTAATTTTATCATAAATAAAAGGCATATCGTTTAAACAAACGATGTGCCTTTTTGTTATGCCAGATTATGAACACTGCAAAATCAGCCAGACATTATCAAAATTAAGCGCCGCCAAATCCCGTTTTTTTATCCAGAAATAAATATGACCCACATCACCAAACATCAGCTCAAAATCACCGTCTTCCACCGTTCCCATCTGAAACAGCAAAAGCCAATCCTGGCTGGCCTGCTCAATCTCTGCCTGCAAATCCTCCGCCGCTTCCTGTGGAGTTCCGTCATAAATACCCCGAGAAACTTTCTCGCACTGAAATTCCATCGGATTTTGAATAACATTCGGCCAGCCAAGCAGTTTGGTAGTTTCACTCCAACCGTCCTCCGGCGGTGTGCAGCCATACTCCGCGCGCATTTCTTCGTAATCGTCCCAATCAAGATTATCGGCTTCCTCCGGAAACTGCCGGGGAATATCCTGCGTCAGCGGTAGATACATAAAATTACCACAATCCGGCAGTTCTGTTCCATTCGCCAGCGTCACCGCAAATTCCGGCAGTTGATATTCCGCCTCCAAATCAGCCGGAAATTCACAACGCATCAAAACTGAAGTATCCGCAAAATAATAAACCCGGGCGCAGCCTTTATCTGCCGGGTCGAAACCCCATTTCTCCGTATGCAACTCATAAAAGAAAGTTAGCAGACCTGTTTTTGGCAACAAATTCTCTTTGTCGAATTCAGCCGCCTCGGCCAAGTTAATCTGCGCCATAAAAGTCAGCGGACGATTAACCGGAGTTTCATCAAGATAGCCCTTGCCCTCATAATACGGCCAAACAAAATCCGCCGGCAAATCAGGCCGGCCGCCAATCTTGCTCCTTCCCACGGCAACTGGCTCCGCCGCTGGTTGATAGGCCAGATATACGGCATTCCTTTGCAGCTGCTCAAACATCGTAAACATGACCTGCTTAAAATCATGCGCCATATTTATCACTCCCCTTACAAAATCATTTCAATAATCCGCTCTGAAATAAATACTACCGCGCTGGCCGCAACCGCCACAAACAACAGGCTCTTTTCCCGATAAGCAAAGAATACCGCCGTCAAACCGCCCAAAACCGCCGCCGTAACATAAGTGGTAGAGGTAAAAATCGCCGGTACGGTCATCGCGCCCAAAACCGCATAAGGCACATAATACAAAAAGGAACGCAGAAAATTATTGGTAATTTTTTTGGTAAACAAAACCAGCGGCAATAAACGAATTAAATACGTAACCAACGCCATAACGCCAATATAAGACAGCAAAGAGGCATTACTCATCAAACTCAGCCTCCTTCAGCGGAAAACGCCAGGCCGCAAAAACCGCCGCCAGCAATGTGCAGATTATAATGATAAAACCGCTGCCCAAGCCGGCAAAAACCGGCAGCCATTGCAGCAGACAGCTTAAAGCCACCGCCAACAGAATAACCGCCACAATCGCCCTGTTCTGTTTGGCCGGCGGAATAATAATCGCCAAAAACATGCCATAAATAGCAATACCTAGCGCCGAGGCCAAAGAAGCCGGCAGAAAATCCCCGGCTGCCGCGCCAAACAGCGTACCAGCCGCCCAGCCCAGATAAGGCATACAAATCAAACCGAACATATAAGCCCGGCCAACCTCGCCCGGCCGCCCGGCCGCAACAGCAAAAACCTCGTCCGTATTGACAAAGGCAATCAAAAAACGGTCGCGCAGACGAACCGTAGAATCAAGCTTCTGGGAAAGCGAAAGACTCATCAATGCATAACGCATATTAATAATCAACTGGGAAAGTGCAATCTCCAACAAGGAACCACAGGCCGCAATAACCTGCAAACCGGCAAACTGCCCGGCAGAGGTCACATTGCTCATCGAAATTAAAACCGGCGACCAAAGCGGCAGTCCAAGCGCCACCGCCGCCAAGCCAAAGGTAAAGGCCACCGAAAAATAACCCAAACCAATCGGCACGCCGTCATGCAGCCCTTTAGTAAAATTATTATTAATCATATCTTAAAATCAATAGAAATCAGGATTAAACAGCTTTTGCAAAAGACCAATACCGTCCGGCAGCACCAAATTCTGCGCAGCCGCGCGCGCCTCATCATGCACCACAGAATTAGTCATAACATGATGGCGACTGTCAAACAAAACAAATGGCACAGCGTCCCGGGCATGTGTGCGAATTTTCAGCGGCGTAAAATGGTCAGGCAAAATAAGCATACGATAATCCTCGCCCATAGCTCGCATGGCTTCCAAAATCGGCGGTATCGTTTCAGTATCAATATGCTCAATCGCGCTGATTTTCTTTTGCAGCAAACCCTGATGCCCACTTTCGTCCGGAGCCTCAATATGAACATACACAAAATCGCCGCCGCCTTTCAGATAAGCAGCCGCCAACTCGCCTTTACCGCGGAAATCCGTATCCACACTGCCCGTAGCCGAAGAAAGATATAAAACGTCCATACCGGCGGAAAGACCAATGCCGCGCAGCAAATCAACCGCGCTGATAATGCCGCCCTTTAACTGCCAACGTTCCTTAAACACCGGCAAAACTGGCTTAACGCCGGGTCCCCAAAGCCAGATAGCATTCGCATAACCCTCGCCCTTGGCCGCCTTGGCCAGATTATAAGGCTGACGCGCCAAAATCTCGCCGGCACGCTGCATATAAGCCAGCATGGCCTCCGCGCTCTCGCCCTGCGGCAAATGGTCGCCAATCCGCTCGCCCAGCATATCATGGGGCGGCGTATAAGTAGTATCATTTTGTGCGCCGCGGCAAAGCAGCAAATGCCGATAAGAAACCCCCGGGAAAATGGTCTGCTTCTCATTGTTCATCTCGGCCGCCACCGCCTTAATCAGCTCAACCGCGTCCACCGTGGCAATCTCACCGCCGGAATAATCCAGCATACGCCGGTCAGCATAATTTGGCTCGTCAGATAACTGCACCAGATTAGCGCGCAGCGTTAAATCGCCGTCATTCAGCGGCACGCCGGCCGAAACCGCCTCCAAAGAAGAACGCCCTTTATAAAACTGCTCCGGCGGATAGCCCAGAATAGAAAGGTTAGCCACATCAGAACCAGGCGTAAACTGCGACGGCACCGTCTGGCAAAGACCAGTAACGCCCCCGGCCGCCATCGCATTAATATGCGGCTTATTCGCCACGCTCATCGGCGTTTTGCCGTCCAACTCCGGACAAGGCCAGTCCGCCATGCCGTCCGCCAAAATCACAACATATTTCATAAAATCATCTCCCTATTGCTTTTTATTTTTATGCTGAAACCACGGCTCCGGCAAGTCGTCCCCATTACCGGTCGGGTTAAGATACTTTTTACCCTGCAATTCAGCCGGCAGATATTGCTGCTGCACATAACCGCCAAACTCATGCGCATATTTATAGCCCAAACCATGTCCAAACTGCTTGGCGCCCGGATAGCTGGAATCACGCAAATGGCGTGGTACGGCAAAATCACCCAGCTTATCCACGTCCGCCAGCGCCGCGTCAATCCCCATATAAGCGCTGTTGCTCTTAGGCGCGCGCGCCACATAAACCGCCGCCATGGCCAAAGGAATACGCGCCTCCGGCCAACCGACAAAATGCACCGCGTCCATACAGGCCGTAGCCACCTGCAAAGCCCGGGGGTCAGCCAACCCCACGTCCTCCGCCGCACAAATAATAATTCGCCGACAGATAAATTCCGGCTGCTCACCGGCTCTAATCATGCGCGCCAGATAATGCAGAACCGCGTCCGGGTCAGAACCACGCATACTTTTAATAAAAGCAGAAATCACATCATAATGATTATCCCCCTGCTTATCATAATGCAGCGCCTTCTGCTGAATACTCTCCGCCGCCACCTCCAGCGTAATATGCCGAACCCCGTCCGCTGCCGGCGGCGTTGTCAAAACCGCCAATTCCAAAGCGTTATAAGCATTGCGAGCGTCCCCGGCGGCAGATTCGGCAATATGCGCCAAAGCCTGCTCCTGCAAATCCACTTGATAATTGCCCAATCCGCGCTCCTTATCCTGCAAAGCCTGCAAAAGCAAGGCCCGAATATGCGGCGGCCGTAGCGGCTCCAGCCGAAAAATGCGTGAGCGAGAAAGCAGCGCGCTGTTAACTTCAAAATACGGATTTTCCGTAGTCGCGCCAATCAAAATCACCGTACCATCTTCAACTGCCGGCAAAAGCGCATCTTGCTGTCCTTTGTTAAAGCGATGAATTTCATCAATAAACAAAACTGTGCGCATATTGTAAAGTTCCAAATTTTCCCTGGCCGCCTGCAAAACCGCCCGAATATCATTAACCCCGGTCCCCACCGCGGATAGCTGCTTAAAATCACTGCTGGTGCTGTTGGCAATCACTCGCGCCAAAGAAGTCTTGCCCACGCCCGGCGGCCCATAAAAAATAAGGGAAGAAAGCTGATCAGCTTCAATCGCCCGGCGCAGCAAACGCCCCGGCGCCAAAATCTGCTCCTGCCCGGCATACTCCGCCAAACTGCGCGGCCGCATACGCGCCGCCAACGGCGCCGCCCGTCTGCGGTTCTGCTCCGCCTGAGCGCTAAACAAATTAGGCTGATTCATACCTCAAATCCCCCTTAATAAATATGCAGATAACCAACATTTAAGCCAGACCAGCCTAAAGCGGCTCCTATAACTACAAACCCTTGCGCAACTGCGCCAGAAAATCATCAAAATCCGCCGGCAAAGGCGCTTCCAGACTGATTTTCTCCTCCGTAATCGGGTGAACAAATTCCAGCCGCGACGAATGCAGCAGCATACCCACGTCAGGCGTATTCCGCGGCCCATAAAGCCTGTCCCCCACCAAAGGATAACCAAGATATTTCATATGTACGCGTATCTGGTGTGTGCGCCCGGTTTCCAGCTTGCAACGCACCAGCGTAAACTGCCCCAAACGCTCCAAAACCTGATAATGCGTAACCGCATGCCGGCCGGCGCCCGGCAAAACCGCCATCTTTTTGCGGTCTTTCGGACTGCGCCCCAACGGAGCGTCAATCGTGCCGCCCGGCTCGGCCATACTGCCGTGTAAAAGCGCCAGATACCAACGGTTAACAGCGCCCTCGTGCCAGCCCGCCGCCAGCCGCTGATGCGCCAAATCACTTTTCGCCACAATAATCAGCCCGGTTGTATCCTTATCCAAACGATGCACGATACCCGGCCGCAAAACCCCATTTATACCAGATAAATCGCGGCAATGCGCCAGCAGTGCATTAACTAGCGTTCCTCGCCAGTTACCGGCCGCCGGGTGAACCACCATGCCGCGCGGCTTATTCACCACCAAAACGTCCGCGTCCTCAAAAACCACGTCCAGCGGAATGTCCTCTGGCTCCGCCTGCAAAAGCTGCGGCGCCGGCAAACTGACCCAAATTTCGTCGCCAACATTCAGCTGATAATTAGGCTTGGGCGCACAAACCGCGCCGCCGGCAGGGCGCAGCTGCACCGCGCCCTGTTTCAGCAGCTTCTGCCAAAAAGAGCGCGATTTTCCCTCCGCCAACTCCGCCGAATTTTCCGTCAAAAAACGGTCAATCCGCTGCCCGGCCGCCAACTCCGGCGTCAGAAAATATAATTCCTGATTTAATTCACTGTCCAGCAATTCGCTGTTTATTTCCTGCTTATATAAATCCATATGTTTTCCAAAATCCTGTTATTTTTTTGCTTATTTCTTATCAAGCTGCTTTTCCTGCCGCTCCTCCAGCAAAATCAACACCGCCAACGCGGCCACGCCGCAGCAAAGCAAAATATCAGCCACATTAAAAACCGGCCAATGCGGCAATTCAAGAAAATCCACCACATATCCCAACCGAAAGCGGTCAAACATATTGCCCAACGCCCCGGAGATTATCACACTCAAAGCCAGACGCTGCCCCCAATGCTCCGGAGAGGTCAGAAAAAACCAGACCAGCAGCAGCGCCAGCAGCAGAACAGAAAAAATTGCCAGCGCAAACGTGCTGTCGCGAAACATACTCCAGGCCGCGCCAGTATTCTGCACATGATGCAGACGCAGCAAGGAACCCAAAACATCTTGGCTGGCGCCCAAAGGCAGGCTTTGCACCACCAGCCATTTGCTAAGTTGGTCCAAAGCCAGCCCCAATATAATTATCACAACAAAAATCATTATCAAACCTCTTTTGACAAACCAATACAGCGCCGTTTTTTAAACCAATCCCTTGGCTCGCTGCACGCTCTCAATATACTGCAATAGTTGAGCAATAAAATCACCAATAATCGGGATACCCAAATCCACCAGCAAATTAAGTAAATAAAGCGCCAGCGCACTAAGCAGAAAGAAGCCCAGTGCAAAGCCCATACCGCGATAAATTCCGGCCAGAAAATGGCGCATAAAAAAGCCCAGTCGGCGGCGCAGCGTTTTCTTTTCCAAACCTAATTTTTTTAACATAATTTATATTATATCATACAAATAAAAAAAATACACCTTTTTTTACAAATTAACCGCTCAAATTCAGAAATAAAACCAGTCTGCTCAGGGCTTATTCCGCCTGCACGCTCAAAAATGGAATATGCGCAATCTCATCATAGCCCACTTCAATCTGCGCGTCACGCAAATCCTGCAAACGAACATAATTAAATCCCTGCTTTTCAATAGCCTGCACATTTTTCAAAACGCCGTTCAAACGAATTTTAAGCTGCTTTTCCAATTCTTCCGCCTCCTCTCCGCCTCCAGAATTATTATCATTCATAATACCCTTAGCAATAAACTGCAAAGGGTCAATCATTGAGGGATAGCTATAACTGCCCTTATGTACCTCCAAATGCAAATGCCGGCCGGTCACATTCCCCGTAGCGCCCTCAATACCCAAAACGGTATCTTCCTGCACCGTCTGGCCAACGCGCACGTAAACAGTACGCAAATGCGCATAAAGAGTAATGTAGCCGTCCGCATGGCGCAAATAAACACAGTTGCCATAACTGCCACCATGGCTCACACGCAGCACCTCGCCGGCATACAAAGGATAAACCAGACCGTCACCACCAAAACTTATGGAAATAAAATCCTGGCCGCTGTGCCAACCGGCCTTCCAAAAACGCCCTTTCGCGCCATAACGCGTCCCCAGGCGATATTTATCAAAAGGATAACGCATTTTTCTCTCCTCTCGCTCCTGTTTATTTTTACTATTCAACTTTTTTACAATTTATTTGCCGCCCAGATAACTATCCGCCTGATTTTTGTCTAAATCAACAGATATATTATCTCTCTGAACATTTTTACCGAAAAAAAAGCCCAGAACCAGCATCACCGCGCTGCTAAAAAGTTCGCTGACCTCCCGGCCGCTCAACGTCATAATACACAAAACCAGAACCAGCGCCAGCGTCACCAGACTTTTAACGTCCAAAAGCCTGGCCAGTCTTTGTAAAATCATCATTTAATGTCCTCCTCTATATTATATTCCTCTTATAACGCAATGTCCCTCAAAGCTTAAACACAAAAACCCAAACTAATGCCATAAGTACCCTCGCAGCGATAAAAACCCGGCTGCAAAATGTCAGGATGCATCACTAAAAAATTCTCCTTGCCATTCGGTCCGGAAATATTATTACGCAGCCAATAAATTGTAGATTTATTCGGCGTATGCCCAAAGCGATAATATTCATACTGCTGCCCAAAACAATAATCATTAATCAGTCTGCTGTAACCGCAAAGTTCATAATCAGAAAACAAAAACAGCTTTTCCTTGGTTGTCTTGCCAATATTATTACCCGTAACCGCCGTATATTTATTCACCTGCTTAATCACCGTGCGCAAGTCGCTCGGCATAGACTGCAAAATAGCCGGCAGCTGCACGGTTCGCATATTAGTCTGCTCCCAGGTATTAGCAAAATAAATATTTTCGTCCATAAAATAATTGGCCGGCGTCGCTGATTTCATCTGAAAGGTAATACCGGCGCGCTCCTGTCCGGCCTTAGCCGCCGTCAACACATCATGCGCAAAACCGATAATCTGCATATCATATGTGCCCAAACTGCTGCTAACGCTTTTAGTATCGCCCAGCGCATAAGCCTCTCTGGCCAGACCAGCCGCTGAAAGCTTGGCAATATAAGCCCAGGGAGAAGCCGCCAGCGTAGGTGCCGCCAAAATGCGCGTCTGACCAATATGCTCCAAACGCACCTCCCGGGAATAGGTCCTATTAGCATAAACATACATCATCTGCCAAGTACCCAGCGCGGAAACAGAAGCCGTCAGTTCCATCGTATCACCCACCGTGCCGGAAAAAGAAAGCTGCCCTTGCTGTAACATAACCTGCGTATTAGGCGGCGCCCAAATTTCAAAAGAAATCAAACTCCGCTGCAACAACAAAGTAATATCCCTCTGCGCCTCCGTCATGCTGCTATTAAGCGTATCAGCCAAAGTTTTAGCCTCCTCGCCAATTTTAAGCTGTGTATCAATCTTATCCGCATTCTCATTAAAATCCTGAATATTATAATATTCTGAAGCCGCCGGTTTTTTCAATTTATAATTAGGCGTATAGGTTGCCATCAGTTCAACACCTCCTCTCTAATTTCCCAATGCCGCAGCGCCGCCAGCTGCTGATGCGTATAAACGGCAATCCGGCCATAGGTATTATATAAAAGCTGCAAATCCAGTTGCAAATTAGCCGGCAGAACTCGCTGTAAAAGTTCACGCAAAGCCGGCGCACAGCCTTTTGCGCTCAATTCCAGAAAAACATGCAGCGTATAAGCAGCCGCGTCCAGCGTCAAAATATATTCGCCCTCCGGCAGACTGGCCGCCAGCAGTTCACGCAGCCTCGTAATGGTAAAAGGCAGTTGTTCATTCAAACGCAGCAAAACCGCATGCCGCCGCTCTGCTAAACTCAATGTTTCCCGGCCGGAAAGCTGCAAAAGCTTTTCCCAGCGCTCAATACCATATTCGCCGGCCTGCATAATCATCTGCTCAAGCAAAACCTGCTCCACATGCTGCCAAGCCAAAGTAAAATAAGGCTGCTCAACCGCCAAAACCTGAGCCACGTCCTGAATTTGCAAAGCCACCGGCGGCAAATAACTGTCCAATTTATTCGCCATAGTTTATCGCACCACCACCTGACCCCTGACGGGAATTTCATCAGCCGCCAGCAACAAATTAGCCGCTCGCCCGTTAAAAGTCAAACCGCTGACGTCCAAAACCCCATTTAACTGCAAAATACGCGCCTCCAGCTGACTGACGCGCACCGTCAAATAAGCGGCCGCGCTCCAGTCAGCCGCCAAATCCGCAAAATACTCGTCTATACAACCGGCAACCGCCGCCTGCACGTCCGCCAGCTGCCAGCCCTCGCGCAGACTAACCTGCAAACCGACCGCCACGCTTTTCGCCTTAGCCGCCGCCACCGTAACCACATGACCAATCGGCGCCAGTCCCAACCCGGCGCCCTGCGTCGGCGAAGGGTCAAAAAGCATCTGCACACGCTGCACCAGCGCACTATCCGGCACGCCCAGTTTCTCATTCAACAAAATCAGTTTAACCGTACCGCCGCCCTGCCAGGCCGCTTGAACCTTGGCCGCACCCACGCCGGCAATGCCCTCGGCCTTATTTACATAATCCGCCACATTACCGCCAAAACTCTGCTCCAACAAATCTTTTAAATAACGCGCCCGAAAAGCCTCGGTTCCCTCCTCGTCCTCGCCCGGCACCAAAATGCGCTCCAACTCAGCCTTGCTCAAACCGTTCAAATATTCCAGCGGCGCCATATGACCAATATAAGCGTTGGGCTGGCTGCCAACCTGCTCACATTCCAATTCATAAAAATTATCGTCCAGCTTATCCACCACACGCCAATTAAAACGCTCGCAGCAAAAACGCGTACCCAGCGGAACCTGCGCGCCAGAAGCCAGTTCAATCCGCCCCAAAGCCCGGGCGGCGCTGGCCGCACGCGGCGCAAGCCCCCTCTCGCTGGCGCGCAGCACCAGATAAGGCCGGGAAGCCGTATCCGCAAACCCCTCCTGCAAAACCTGCTCCAAACCCCGGTAAAGTTGAGCCAACTCCCAGGCCGCCGGAGCCAGCGCGTCCCAAATCAGACTGCCCTCGCGCTTATCCACTGGGCTGTTAACCTGTTTCAGCATATCCGCCAGAATTTTTTCATATGTCATACTCTCATACATTTCCAGTTTACCTCCTTTCGCCGTCAGCCCCTCCGGCAACCCAACAGCAATATCAAATCACCGGTCTGCTCAGGCTTTTATAACAAAACCTCCGTTCCCAGCGCCAATTCTCCATAGATGCTTTTCACCACAAAACAGCAGGCCAAACGACTGCCCTGCTGCTTAAACTTAAAATCCTCCACCGCCAAAATGCGCTCATCACGCAGCAAAGCCTCGCGCAGCCGTCTTTCCGCCTCCGGTATCACATAAGCCGATGGCCGACCAAAAAGACCGGCCAACTCAACTCCATAATCCCCAGAATAAACCGGCCAACGTCCAGCCTCGGTCTGCAAAAGCAGAAAAACCGCCTGCCGCAGCGCCTCCAAACCGTCAGTCATACCGCGCACCACACAGCCCCGACCAGAAAGGTTGCTCATAGCATAGGTTTTAGTTTCCTCCGTCATCAGCCATCTCCCCTTTTCACTGGTTCAGCCCTTTGCCGCTTACATACCGGCCAAATCATTAAATTTCTCCGGAATTTCAAAATCTTCAAAGGTAAAACGCATTTCTTCCTCCAAATATTCGTCATCGGCACTGAACTTGGCCAAAACGCCGCCGTCCAAATTGCAGTCTTTCAAAATAACCGTCTGCCGCCCCACGCTGCTCACCGGGTCCTCATTGGTAATCTGAATATCAAAATACATATCCTCGCCGCTTTCCTTAAAGCGATATAACAGCTCCCGAAAAATAGAACTGTTATAATGAAAAGTCGCCTTGCCGGAGCCGCTCCAGCTAACCCCCTTATTGCCGCGCCCCACGCGCCCCAAAACCGGAACCTGCATTTTCTTCTTCTCAATGCTGGCCTCCAGATTAATAGCCTGCATAAATTTATAACGCCGCCCGTCCAGCGTCACATAACATTCCGCCAGCCCGGCGCTTAAAGCGTCCCAGGCGTTCATAGTTGTTGCCATATCCTGAAATCCCCCCTTTTTAAGCAAAAGTAACCGTTAAATACAGCTGCGACATCGCATTAGTCACATTTAAATAAACACCAATAACAACCGATTTTTTATTCTCGCCCGGAGCCACCGTAACATCAGCCGTATCAAAACTTTCAATTGCGCGCAGTCCCTCCAGCTTACGGAAATAAGCCACCACATCGCCCCAAAGACTGATACGTCCGGCGTTATCATTCGGCACAATGCCCAAATAACGCTGATAAAACAAACCCGATAAATCTAAAACAATCTGGTCCAAAACCCGAATAGTCTGATTAAAACGCCGGTCCTCCTGGCCGCTTTCCTGCCAGCCCTGCAAAGAGTTAACGTCCTCCAAAACGCGCAGTTCACCATGCAGACGGTGCAAAACCAAACGCCCGGCCAACAATGCCTGCTGTAACTCACGCTGACCGCTCAAAGCGGAAACCTTAATCTCGCCGTCATAAACCGCATTGGTCAGCGTAGCATTAACCGCACAGCCGGCCTCCGCGCCCAAAAGCCAATAAACGCTGGCGCTGGCCGCCAAACCCTCCTCCTGCGCCGGATAGCCAACAGAAATCACGCCCTCATAATTGGCCGCAAAATCATAAAGCACCGTCTGGAATTTGCGGCCATTTTCCTCACGCTGCTCACGTGTATATTTCAACAAAAGCGTCTTAACCGCATTATCCATGCTCAAACAACCCAAAACATTAAATTCATATTCCTCCAGCAAATCCAGCATCTTCTGATATTCCTCAGAAGCCACCGCCGCCTTATTAGTGCCGCCGGTCAGCTGCAAATAACTGCCGTCCGTCAATTCCGCGCCGCTTTTCCAACAAACAAAATCATTATCCTGCAGGTCGGCCGCGCTGACCACCTGCTGGCTGTCCACTTCCTGCCCGGCCAAAAAAGTCAAAACCACAAAACCGTTTTCGGCTTCCGGGTCAGCGTCCACCTTAATCACCAGAGCATTGCCTCGCTCGCCGCTATATTTCGCCTCACATAAAGCGCAACTCGCCTTAACGCCGCTGTTTAAGCGATAAAAATAACAACCGCCGGCATGCAGAAACAAATCGCGCAAACCTTTCAACACATCTTCGCCATAAGCATATCCAAACAGCCCCTGAGCGCGCGTGCGGAACTCTCCGGCGTCCAGATAAAAAACCTCGCCGTCCGGTCCCCAGTCCAATTCCAAACCCAAAGCCGCCACGCCGCGGTCAGAAAGATTAGAGCCAACCCGGCCCTGCTGGTTAACATTAACATAAACACCCGGCAAAATTTTATTTTGCGTCACAAAACTGCCGCCACCAAATGACATATGCTGTCACCCTCCTTTATTTTTCAATTTTTTTATTAATATCCGCCGCCGTATCATCAAGCGACCCAATAGCCAAAAACTGCATCAAATCAGCACCCTTCGGCGGCAAACTCAATTTATCAGCTGCCTCCAATTCCAGCGTTGTATAATAAACATATTTGGCCTGAAAACATAAGTACTCATTGCCAGCCTGCCAATGCAAATCATGCCCCCGATAAGCGCGCAGCCGACCGCTCAATTCCGCCATACCACGCACAAGCCCCTCGCCAATGCGTTCCTGTTCCGCCAAACCGCTCCATGCCCCATCCGGCTTTTCAGCCGCCGCCTTAGACGGACGGGGATAATAATGCAAAGTCAAATCAATCTCCCGGCGCACCCGTCCACAGGGCCAAAGCTGACGATGCAGCGCCGGCGGCGGTAAATAAAAGCAGGGCGTTCGCTCGCCCTGCAAAAGCCGGCCAAAATAAACCGGCCCCACCTCGCCGCCCGGAAAAAGCTGACGCAGCTTAGTTGCCGCCGCCCACAAAAAATCCTGCAAAACTCATCACCCCCCCTTTCAGGCACGTTCGTCCAAAAGCCGCACCATAACCTCCATATGTGTCGGATAACAGGCCGCCTGTCCACTGCACGCCAACCAATAAACCTGTCCCCATTGCTCAACGCGCACCCGACTGCCAACCGGCAAGGCCAAACCCGGCTCGGCCGGCGGCAAAAACAGTTGGAAACGCGCCTCCACGCCGCTACCGTCAGCCGCGCTGTCCGTTCTGGCCGGCTCATTCTGGCCAAAAGCCAAATAACAGGGCAAATCAGACCAGCCGGCCAACGGCTGCCAAAACTCGCCGCAGCAAACACCGGCCACTTCCTGAACCTGCAAAGCATAAACCGTGCAAACGCCGACCAAAAGCCGGCGCAGTTGTTGCCGCGCCGCCGCATATGCAGCGTCCATTGTTGTCATGTATGCCATACCCCCCTATCTCGCTAATAAACAGAGCGCCAGGCGCACAGCGCCGCCCTGGCGGAATGAAGCAAATCGTCCGCCAGCCCCTCGGCACGGCTTTTTTCGTCAACACCACTCCTCTGGCTGCCGCCGCCAAAGCCCCAGGCCGCGTCCCCCAAACGCAGCGAGGTCAGGTTGGGCATAACCGCCAAACTTTCCGGTGTCAAAGCCAATCGAGATTGCAAAAAATAAGCGGCGGCCAAATCCAAAAACGCAGAAACCAGAGGCAGTTCCGCCCCCTCCGCCTGCGGCAGACGATTACAAAACTGCTCCACAAAAGCAGCCGACCGGCTTAAAGCCAGCTCAAGCGCCGCCTGCTCCAATCCGAAGGCCGCCTCGTTGTCCTCCTCCGCAAACAGATAGCCCAAAGCCATTAAACGCCGGCGCAGTTCGTCCAAATCCGCCATCATCATACCTGCTCACTGCCGGCATTAACGCCGCCGCCCGTCGCCAAACCGGTAATCGAAGCATGCAAAAAGGCCGGGCCATGCGCCAAACCAATCTGACCATAAAGCTGAATTTTATCCGCCGCGCCGGTTTTCGCCAATTCTTCCTCAAACAAAACGCCCTTGCCTGGCACCGCCTGAAAAACCGGAGCCAAATGCGCCACATCAGCAATCAGCACACTATCTGCCGGCATAAAGCGGTCCCAGCAAACCCCCAGCCGGCAAAAATCTGTTTCCAGTTCGGTAATATTCAGACCGCCCACCTGACGCTGACTGGGCGTATAAACCGGCGTGCCGTTAAACTGTGAAGCATAAATTTCTGATAACGCCTGCTTCTGATAGGCCGGCAAAAACATCACCATATTGCTGAAATAAGCGCCATTATCCGCCATCTCGCGGAAAATCTGCTGCAACATGGCCTTGCTCAAAGGCGCGCCCTTAGCCTCCAGAGTCGTACCGCCGCAGCAAAGTTCCAGCAGCCCCCGGGTCTTATTGGCCTCGTTGCTGCTGGCCGCGCGCTTAAACTGGCCGTTAATAAAACTGTGCTCCACATCACGGGCAATTTTAATCAGCTTATGCTGTACCTGAAAAGCCCTCTCGTCCGCCACCGGGTCACCCTCCAAGCCAGCTGTGTTCAAACCCTGCATACGTCCCACATTGCTTTGCTTGGCATAGGTCAGATTAATAATCTCCTGATGAATTTGCACAACATTACTTTCCTGTGAGCGCGCCGCCATAACCGCCTCCGGAGCCACCGCAGCCGCCGATTCAGAAATTTCCGGCTGGGCCGCCTCCGGATAATCAAAAAGCACCGCCGTCGGAAATTCAAAGTTGCTGGTCATACGTCCACCGGAAAGCCCCCCAATCATCGCCAGAAGCGGAGTCTGCATCGCGTCCGCGGAAAAAAGTTCGCCGGCATAATTAGGCAAATTCCAAACCGTTCCAATCTCGCTTACTTGTGTCATTATTAAATCAATCCTTTCTTAAAAAAATACCCAAACCCAACCCACCACTTAAAAAATTTTTTTATAAAATAATTCCCTGCGCAGCCGCTTCCTGCTTAATCTTAATCGCCTCAACGCCCTCGGCCTGCGCCAGACGCAGACCAAAAGCGCCGTCCGCGCCGTAAACATCAATCATATCGCCGGCCGCTTGCGGCTGCAAACCCAGCCAATGATAATCCTGCTCCTGCCGTTCCGGCGCAAACAAAAAAGCGGTATCCGAACGCCGACGCAGTTCCCGGATTTGCTGCCGCAGACGCTCCACCCAATCCTCCGCCTGAAAATCCAAAACCGACCAATTCAACAAGGCCATAGCTGCCGGCAAACTCCTGGCGCCAGCCTCAGCCAACAAACGCTCCGCCGTCATTTCCAGCTTAAGGCGCTCATACTCCGCCCGGCTTACCATCTCCGGCTTATTTTCAGTCACATTTTCGGCTTTATTTTTCCGCCCATTTTCCTGCATATTACCCTCCTTATACTTAGCTATTTTGCTGCAAAATTTCCATTTCCCGTTGCAGGCCGGCAATCACAAAGGCGCGCTCGGCGGCGCTCAACTGCATAAATTCGCCGGGCCGCCAACCCCAGCGCAAAAGCGCCAGCCAGGCTGCGCATACCTCCCAATCGCCGGCCTTAATCAGTTTTTTGCCGCCGCCAAATGAGCCTCCGCCGTCTGGCTCTGCAAATTCAAGCGTTCAAAAGCCTGCTGCAAAGCCTGATATTCCCCCGGTGAAAGCATTTTCAACAGCAGCTGTTCCGCACCCAAAACGCCATAACTATCCTGCAACTCAACACTGTTCAAATCCGGCCAAACCACAGATTTTACCAACAACTGCAAAAAAATATCGTTAAAGCGTAACTTATGCCCAATTTCCTCCTGCCGTGCCGCCGCCAGTAAAAGTTCCTGCCAGTCGGCCGCCGTCAGCGGCTGCAACTCCCAAAGCTGCGGCTGTCCCTGCTCGTCCACAAAACGCTCAGAAACCAGCAGTCGCAAATTCTCGCGCGGCGCACTGGCCGCCAAAAAAGCCGTCAAATCCCTGCTCATCAAACAATTCCCCCCTCTCCCATAATCTCATAAACATCAAATCAAAGACGCGCTCCCCAATAAAGCCTCAATATCTTCACGCAAACGCTCCGCCACCAAATCGGTCAGCATATCAACATCAGCCCCAGTCACCAACGGCTCCGGCTCCACGCCAGGCGTATTCAAAACCTCCGAGCGCGCAGAGGTCAATTGCACCGGTATATCCGCCGATATTTCCGTCAACCTTTCCGCTGACGCCTCTGCCGCCGTCAGCGGCTGCACCGGCTCATTTTCCGCCGATTTAAGCAAATTTGCTGAAAACACCAGCTCTGGCCATGACGCGGAAACAATATCTTCCCCTGTCGTTTCAACTTTGTTTGCCGTTTCGGTTTGACTATTCATTTTTACTTTTGGCCCCGCAGAAGATTTTATCTTTATTTCCGATTTACGCTCCATACCCGATTTACTCTCCGCCGCCGCCACTTTGTGCGCCTTTCGCCCAGACAATACCAAAGAAAGCGCTGTCGTATCATCAGACAAATCTTCCGGCCATATTGCGTCAGGAGAATCCAAATCCGGTAACAACTCCGCACCAACCTCGCTTAAATCAGCCGCCGCCGTTTCCCATAAATTATCACTTTCTCCCTGAAACGCTCCATCTGCTTTGCTTAACATTGGCGCAGTTGAGGTTAAACGATGCTTGCCACGCTGATATAAACTATTAAAACGCTGGCCCACCCCAGCCAAAGAATAGCCATTTGCCTGCGCCAAAGGCGAATTTATACCCAATAACAAGCAAATATCCCGTTCACTCGGACGCTCTCCCGGGGCGGCCTCGCTCACCAGCCGGAGCAAATCCTCACCGGCCAGTTGGCTCCAACTGTCAAACTCCTCCGCCTGCCGCCGCCATACACGCCCCTGCTGTAAGCGCGCCAGCCATTCGCTCAAAACACTTTCCCCATTCATATCCAACCTCACACCTCGTCCAATTCCGTTGCATAATAACGGCTAACAATCACATAAGCCTGCCCACCCTGAACGCAGGCCAACAAAACGCGGTCATTCAATTCCAAATTATGATACACCCGATAAATTTTATCTTTTAAATAACGCTCATCGTCCTGCCGCCGCTCCACAAAACCAATCACCGAGTCCGTCAAAATCAGTTCCTCCTCCGGCACCAAAAGACGCTGCTCCAGCATAATCTGCAAAGGGCTTTCATTCACAACTCGCCCAAAGGCAAAGCTGACCGCCGGCAGACTATCCGCCGCTCGCTTGGCCAAACCAACCAGCGCGTCCGTCAAAGCTGCTGTCTGCAAAATTTTTCCCCCTCTAGTCAACAGGTTTTATAAATTACCCACATATTTCTGACAAATTTTCTCTACATACTCGCGCAAACGCAAAGCCACGCGCACATCAAAACCCAAATCGGCTGCTTCCAAAACCTGATAATCCTCCAAACTCACCAGCATACTAGTATTAAAAATCTCCTCGCCATTCGGCAGAGAGCGATAGATAATCAGCCGCCGTGCCTCACCGCTGGCCGCCCATTCCGCCAGCCGGTTTAAATAATAAATTGGTTTATAAACGCGCACCCCATTGCGCAGCAGCGGCGAGTCCTCAAAATAAGGCAGCAGCAACTCAAAACTGATTTCGCGCAAACCAGCCGGCCGCAAAAGGTTCAACTCAGTGCCGTCCGCCAGCTGCACCAGCTGATTATTCTGGCGCAAACGCAGAGTATATTTTTCCGGTGCCAGCGGCAACTCCAGTTCGCCAATAAAATAATGATACATCCTTCACTCCTCCCTGAATTCTATATATATGCCAATCATTCCAATTAGAACGCCCCAGGCAAGCGCATCGCTACTGTAATTCCAAACTCAAATTCATCAAACAATTTCCCTGTTCAATCAGATGTTCCGCTCGCTTAACCAGCGCCCAGCAATCCACCAGCTGCTCGCCCAGATTTAAACGCACGCCCACCATACTGCCGCCGCGCACCATAATATTGCCCGGAGCCTGCAAAACAAGCAGACTTTCACGCCGCTGACGATAAAGCTGTAAAAGTTCTCGCGCCCGGCTATAAGTCTGCTGTTTAGCGTCCGCGTTTTTGCTTACCAGCTGCAAAACGCCCCAATCGGCAATTTTGCCCCCGTCCTCGGCCACAAACTCCTTGCGCAACCCCTTGCGCTTATCCTCATAAATCACCTTAACCCGATTATAGGTCTTTTCATCAATCGAGGTAGCATATTCATAGCCGCCAATACAATCCGCCGCCAGCAGAATATTAACGCGCATATCCCAGCAGCTTTGCAGACAAACCGCACCGCAATCATCATAAACAAAATAACGCCGCCCCCTGGCCTGCCAAACCTCGGCCAAAACCTCCGCCAGCATATCCAGATACCTACGGTTATCAAAACTATGCGCCCCCAAACGCAATCCACAATCCGCCACCTTACCCAGCTGCATATTATTCTCACTGCAAATACGCCGCAGCAAATCACCCGGCGTAAAATCGCGCAGCATGCAGCAATCACGGTTCTGCAAATAACGCAGCTGGTCATAAGCGCGCACCTGAATAAGTTCCGGCTGCCGCCGCCGCTTGCTAAAAACCCGGCCAACAAAAACCGTCTGCCCGTCCAGACGCAAACGCACCGGCGCGCCCTCCAAAAAATTCAGCATGCCATTTTTAACCACCACAAAATCCAAAACAGCCGCCGCATTAGCCGCGCGCTGCAAACGCAAACCACTCAAAACCTGCGGCCGCAGCCAGTTCTTGCCGTCGTTAATCAACAAATCAACCTGCATGCCGGGCCTCCTGCGCCGCCAGTCGGCGCATCTCATTTTCCACATCATTCACCCAGGGGTGTTGCGCAATAACCGATTTTTCAGAAAGCAAACCAACCGACTTCAAACAGTTATCAATAGCCTCACTTTCATCAATCATAATATCGCGGTTAAAAATCAGCCGCCAACCGCAGGAGAGAAAATCACCCTGACCACTAAGCGCCAGATACCGCTTAACAAACCAGAGTAATTCAGCAAAACTGGCCTGCCATTCCGTTTCCAAATCGTTAGCGTCCAGACAAATATCGCTGTACATGGATTTAATATTCATCTCATTCGCCGCCCGATAAGCCCGGTCAAGCTTGGAGTCAAACCCCAAACCATTCTCAATAATCGCGCGCTGCAAAAGTTCCAAAATAGCCTGATAATTGCCGGCGTTCACATCAACAGAAAGCGTATCAATACCACCCTCCGCGCCGTCAATCGTCTTAACCTTAACCGCACCATAAGCAGCCAGATTATGCCGAAACTCAGCCAAATCCGTGCCGTCATAATTCTTAATCACCAGAACCGTATTATGCATATCCTCCTGCATAACATTTTCAAAAGCAGAAAGCATGGTGTTAAGCGCGTCCTGCAAGGATTTCACCCGACAAATAAGCGGCCGCTCACTCTCATTCAGCTTAAAAGGAATAAGCGGCACGCGCTGCCAGTTAAAGCCCTCAATGCTCCCGTCCGCACTCACGCGCTGCAAATACGGTCTGGCCTGCCCCAAGGACAATTCCGCCTCGCCCCAGGCCCAGGGTATCAGCCGCCCCAACCCCGGCTCCCAACCAAACAAGCGCACGCCATTCAAACCATAAACCTCCACGCCCCAAACCGTCTGTAAACACCCCTGCCGCCAGATTTCCCGGCCAAAAAAACGCAGCGCCCCAGTCAGGCGCGTATGTTCTGCGTCCGCCCAAAAGGGTAAAATCTCATGCCCGGCAAACCGGGCAAAAGCCAGCCGCCCCTCCCCATCAAGATACGGAAAAAGCCAGGCAATCCCCTGATTATAACAGTCCTTGCCCAATCGTTTCAGCAAACGCATAAAAGGCCGGTCAAAAATCCGCCCCAAAGCGTCGGCAAACTCCGGACAATCACTCTCCCAACTGATAGGCTGCCCCAGCATGTAATTGGTTTTCTGATTAACCAACTTGGCATACTGATTGTTAATCAGACGATTATTTGGCAAATTAGGCGCCGTCTCAAGCTGACCGCCGCGCCCAATCACCATGCGCCGCTGACGCAAAATATCCTGCTGCCCGGCAAAATAAGCCTCCCCGGTCAACATTTGCCGACGCTTGTCAGAGGTCAGCCAGCGCCCCAGTTCCCAGCCCAAAACCTGCAATTCCGCTGGCTGCTCGGTTTTTTTGCCCAACAAAAAACCGCCGGCTGAACCAAGCCTGCGGCAAATCTCACTAATCCTTTTCATTTATTTTTTCTTTTCCCCCCTGTTCACTTTTCTTGACGATACTATTCTAACACACAACAACCGGACATTCCATGACATCTTTCCCCAACGCCTAACTAAAGCTAAAGCTATCTCGCAGCAACAAATCTTCCGCCGCATAGCGCATTGCGTCCATCAAATGATTATTACAATCCGCCGGCACATTCAGCAACCGGCCATTTTTATCCGCCTGCCAATTATAAGCGCTGATTTCCGCCAAAAAATTCCGGCAGCGCGGAGCCACCAGAATTTCAAAATCCTGCAAAAAATCAATACCATGCCGCACGCTGTCCGGACCCTTGCGCGCCGGTTTAATCCGCTCAATACCAAGTTCACGCAGCCGGTCGATACTCTTCGGCTCAGCGCTGTCCGCGCAAATTCGCTCCTTGGCATACCCCCTGCGCCCAATCTCCGCATAAATCTGCTCATTACTAAGCCCACGCTGATAAATTTCATCAAAAACAAAAATACGCCGCGCAGCCAAATCCACCAGGCCGCAAAACAGCGCCGTTTCATCATTCACATAACCAAAATCCAAACCAAAAATGCTGCACATCTGCGGTCGAGCACGCAAAGCAGATAAATCAAAATCCACCTCGCGCCAGTTCTCAAAAATCAGCCCTTCCGCCACGCCCCATTCTCCCAAACCAGCCACCCGATAACGCCGGGGGTTCTGCCGCGCCATGTTAAAAAAAAGCTGCCGGTCAGCCTCGTCCAAAAACTCGTTGCAGCGATAATCCACCGTCTTGGCCAGAATATCCGGGCAGGCCGGGCCATCAAAAAAACGCCGCTTCAGCCAGTGCCGCTCATTCCAGGGGTTAAAGGTCAGCGTCAGCTGCTTAAAAGGGGCCGGTCCGCGAATACTTTCGTCCAAAATTGTAAAATCTTCCTCCCGGCTTACTTCAAAGGCCTCCTCCAGCCAAAGAAAACAAAGCTGCCCCTGCGGCGCCACAATAGATGTAATCTTGTGTGGGTCGTCCAAACCCCGAAAAAAAATCTTCTGCCCCGTCGGCAGATAAGTCATCTCCAAAGGCTCCTCCCGAAACTGCCAAACAGCGCTCAAACCCAGCTGATGTACCGCCCAGACAAGTTCCGCATAACAGGAATTGCGCAAAGAACGATACGTCTTGCGCACAACCAACAAATTGGTCTGCGGCATACGTACCAAACGCCAGATAAAATTCAAAGCCGTTGTTTTCGATTTTTTACTGGCTCTGCCTCCCTTAACAACCCGGTAACGCCCGGTAAAATGCCAAAAATCCCGATAACCACCGCCCACCAGCTGCGGCAAATAAATATCCTGCAAATCTCAAACCCCTCCTTTCCCAACCATCTCTCAATCCGTCAAATCGTCCTCGCCCCAAATCCGTACCGCCAAAGTCTTGCCCGTATTCTGCGTCTTATCAGAAAAAAGGTGCTGGCTGCGCCCCAAAAGTTCCGCCGCCTTAGTACGCTCGCTAACTTTCGGCGCGTCCAACCGAACCTGAACTTCGCCGCCCTTTTGCGTTTCATGCCGGTCATGCACCTCGCCGCGCATAACCTCGGTTAAAAACTGCATAATTTCAGTTTTACAGGCCACCGCTCGTCGCTTTTTCTCAACCATAAAAATCTCCTTTCCTCGCCAAATTTTCAAACAATTTTTAATGCTATTATTCTAGCACACAACAATCGGACAAAACAGGACGTCAACAAAATTTTTTTTCACGCATAAAAACACCAGCACCGGACAAACTATCCTTACAAAACAGATATTCAGGAGGTAAAATCATGACGACCAAAGAACTGCTCTATATTGAAGACGCCCTCGGCCATGCGCAGTATTTCCAAAGCAAATGCCAGGAAACACTTGGCCAGCTGCAAGACGCCGATTTAAAAACCTGCGTACAGCAAATGGCACAGAAAAACCAGCAAATTTATCAAAGCTTTTTCAGTTTATTATAGGAGGCCGCCCATGAATAACAATAACGATAAAAACCTGATGGAAAATATGCTGCTGCTGGAAAAAGGCGTGTGCGACCTCTATATGCACGGCGCCATAGAGTCCTCCACGGCCAACGTCCACCAAACCTTTAACAGCGCCCTGAACAATTCCCTCGCCATTCAAGACAGCATTTACAGTAAAATGTCGGCCAAAGGCTGGTACGCCCCGGAACAGGCCGAACAAAATAAAATAAATTCTGTAAAACAAAAATTCTGTTGCAGCCAGGGCGCTAATTAAGGCTGCACACCCTAATTCTGAAGCCTAAAGAAAAATTAGCCGAACCCTCAATAAAAAAGGTTCGGCTAATTTTTTTATAAAATTTATTGGTCCTTTTATTGCTTACCACATTAAAATTATCTAAACAACAGACAAATTGTAAACTAAAATCAAATAATCAGTTGACAAACTATCGCATCAATGCTATAATTGTAAACAATATAATATCAAACTTGTTTACAAATAAAATGAGGTGATTATAAAATGATTTGGTATCCCTATGAGCAAATGAAAACCATGCGCCAGCCCTACAAAATTCTGGACGCCAACGGCGTTTATCTCCAAACCCACGACCAAAAACTGATTGACTCCGTCAGTTCCTGGTGGTGCATGATTCATGGCTATAAACACCCAGAGTTAACCGCGGCGCTAAAAAAGCAGGCGGACAATTTCTGCCATGTAATGCTTGGCGGCTTAACGCATGAACCCGTACAGCAGCTTTCCGCCAAATTACAGGAGTTTCTGCCCGGTGATTTGGATTATTGTTTTTTTTCAGACTCCGGTAGCGTCGCGGTAGAGGTTTCGCTCAAAATGGCGCTGCAATACAACACCAATCAGGGACGCAAACGGCCGCTGGTGCTTGCGCTGGAGCATGCCTATCATGGCGATACGTTCAAAGCCATGGAAGTCGGCGATGATGAAGACTACCATTTTGCTTTTGAAGAAAAAAGCGGAGTAGTGCATATTCCCACGCAAATTCCGGCTCTGGAGGCCGCTTTTGAGCAATATCATGACCAGCTGAACTGCTTTATTGTAGAACCGCTATTGCAGGGAGCCGGCGGCATGCTGATGTATAACATTGACTTTTTACAACGCGCCCGGCAACTTTGCGATGAATATGATGTGCTGCTGATTTTCGATGAAGTAGCCACTGGCTTTGGCCGCACTGGCAATCGCTTTGTAGCCGACCTCGTTCTGCCGGACATTCTGGTATTGGGCAAAGCGCTTACCGGCGGTTATATCGGCCATGCCGCAACCGTTGCCAACCATAAAGTTTTCAACGCTTTTTACAGCGATAACGACCGCCACGCCCTAATGCACGGCCCCACTTTCATGGGCAATGCCCTGGCCTGCGCCGTCGCTTTAAAAGGCATTGAGATTTTTGAGCGAGACGATTACATGAGCAAAATCCAACATATTGAGGAGGTATCCCGGCGCGAATTGGCCGGCCTAAGCGACCCTCGCATTAAAGATGTGCGAGTGATGGGCGGCTGCGCCTGCATTGAGGTTTATGACAGCGCAACCCTAGAGGGCTTCCAACAGTTCGCCTATGAACGCGGCGTTTTCTGCCGCCCCTTCCTGCGATATATGTATTCTATGGTACCCTACATCATTAAGGACGATGAATTAATCAAAATTTTTGATACTATGAAATCCTGGTTTTTTTAAAATATTGACATTTTTTAAGATATTGACAAACTATGTTAGGTAGTACTGCTATTTGATTTTTTCTTTATAGAATAGAATTGTTTTCTGGCATAATAGTTTAACCTCACTCCGAATTGCCAAAGCCTTTAAAAACTCCGAATTGCCAAGGCTTTAAAAAAACTCCGGATTGCCAAGGCTTTAAAAAAACTCAGGATTGCCAAGGCTTTAAAAAAACTCCGGATTGCCAAGGCTTTAAAAAAGTGCAATCATTTTACAGATTGCACTTTTTTATTAATATCGTTTAGTTAATTAGTTATTAATCAGCTTATCATCGCCATTCCAGCTATACAGCTGACGAATTTCCTCGCCAATAACCTCGGCCGGGTGAGCGGCCGCTTTGCGGCGCATAGCGTTGAAATGTACCTGACCGCCGGACTCAGACATATCCGCCAAAAAGTCTTTGGCAAAAGTACCGTCCTGAATATCGGCCAAAATCTGCTTCATAGCCTTTTTGGTATCCTCGGTGATAATCTTAGGGCCAGTCACATAATCGCCATATTCCGCGGTGTTAGAAACGGAATAGCGCATGCCAGCAAAACCGCTCTGATAAATCAAATCCACAATCAGCTTCATCTCATGAATACATTCAAAATAAGCGTTCTTGGGGTCATAACCGGCCTCAACCAGCGTTTCAAAACCAGCCTGCATCAAAGCGCAAACGCCGCCGCAAAGCACAGCCTGCTCGCCAAACAGGTCAGTTTCAGTTTCTGTTTTAAAGGTAGTTTCCAAAACGCCGGCACGCGCACCGCCAATACCCAAGGCATAAGCCAGCGCCAGCTGCTGCGCCTGACCAGTAGCGTCCTGTTCCACTGCAATCAGGCAGGGAACACCCTTGCCAGCCAAATATTCGCTGCGCACAGTGTGCCCCGGACCTTTCGGCGCAATCATGGTAACATCAACGTCCGCCGGCGGCTTAATCAAACCAAAGTTGATGTTAAAGCCATGTGCAAACATCAGCATATTGCCAGCCTGCAAGTTCGGCGCAATGTTTTCTTTATACATCTTAGCCTGCTTTTCATCATTAATCAAAATCATGATAATATCAGCTTTTTTAGCAGCCTCGGCTGACTCATAAACGGCAAAGCCCTCCGCTTCTGCCTTAGCCCATGATTTGCTGCCGGCATAAAGACCAATAATAACCTCACAGCCAGAATCTTTCAGGTTTTTAGCATGAGCATGACCCTGAGAGCCATAACCGATAATCGCAATCGTCTTACCTTGCAATAAAGATAACTCACAATCCTCTTGATAAAAAATCTTTCCCATCTTAAAAGATGCCTCCTCAAAATTTTTTTATTTAAAAGTTACTGACAAACAATATTATATTACAGGCGGCCAATAATCCAGGTAATCAGGGTATTAGCCAAAGAAATAACAACGCTGGCCAGGATTGCCGAGCCAAAACCGGCCACAGAGCAGCCCGGAATTAACCATACCACCAGCCAAAGCATAAAACCGTTAAGCACCAGCGCAAAAACCCCAAAGGTGAGTATCGTCAGCGGCAAGGCCGCCAGCTGCAAAACCGGCTTAACGCTCAGATTAAGCACAGTGAATAAAACCGCCGCTAAAAGCAGGGAAAGCAAACTGCCAAAATTCAAGCCGCCCACCAGCCGCTCCGCCAACAGCATAGCCAGCGCATTCATCATCGCCACAATAAGCAGCCGCTGATAATCCGGCCCCGGACGCACATAATTGCCCCGATTGTCTATATAACCATCTCTGCGCAAAAAAAGCCCTCCTTATCCCAACAATTTTTAAGTTTTTTGAAAATATTAATTGTTTTTTTGTGTCTGATTGGCTAAAATAAGTTTAGCCTTATTTTAGCATTATTATTGATAAAATGCAAGACCAGTGAAGCGATTATTTATATTTATAATGTATTCATGCAACTTTTTTATTAATAATTAATATTCTCAAAAAATATATAGACAAAACAGGAGGAAAAAAACATGCAGGACCCACGTATTCAACAGCTGGCGCATAATCTGGTAAACTATTCCACACGCGTGCAGCCCGGCGAAAAAGTGCTTATTGAAATTAACGGCGAGGCCACAGAACTGGCCTGCGCACTGGTGGCAGAAGTTTACCGCGCCGGCGGTCTGCCGTTCGTCAGCCAAAAGCAGGAGGAAATCAAAGAAACATTGCTGCAAAACTGTACGCAGCAACAGCTGGAATTAATCGCCAAATATGAAGCCGCACGCATGCGAGACATGCAGGCTTATATCGGCGTGCGCGCCGGCGACAACAGCTTCGCCATGGCCGCACTGCCGCCGGAGAAAGTAGAAATGTATAACAAATTCTGGCAAAAACCGGTGCATATGGATATTCGCGTGCCGCATACCAAATGGGTAATTCTGCGCTGGCCCAACCACAGCATGGCACAGCTGGCGCAAATGCCAACCAGCCGCTTTGAAGATTACTTCTTCAGCGTCTGTAACCTGGATTACAGCAAATTAAGCCGCGCTATGGACGCGCTGGTGGAACTGATGAACCGCACCGACCGGGTAGACATTAAAGGGCCCCAGGTTGACCTGCATTTCAGTATTAAGGATATCCCGGCTATCAAATGCGCCGGCGATTGCAATATCCCGGACGGCGAGGTCTATTCCGCGCCTGTACGCAATTCTGTCAACGGTGAAATAACTTACAATACTCCCTCGCTTTATCAAGGAACAGTTTTTGACCAAATCCATTTTCGCTTCGCAGAGGGCAAAATTGTGGCCGCCGACGCCGGCCGCCACACAGAAAAATTGAACCGCATTTTAGATACCGACGAGGGCGCGCGCTATATCGGCGAATTTGCGCTGGGACTCAATCCCAATGTCACCGTGCCGATTTATGACATTCTGTTCGATGAAAAAATCAGCGGCAGTTTTCATTTCACCCCCGGCGACTGCTACGACGATGCGCCTAACGGTAACAGCAGCAGTATTCACTGGGATTTAGTCAACGTGCAAACCCCAGAAATGGGCGGCGGTGAAATCTGGTTCGATGGCCAGCTGGTGCGCAGGGACGGCCGCTTTGTTATACCAGAATTGGAATGCCTGAACCCGGAAAAATTAGTTTAACAACACCACGGCCTGAGCCGCAATTCCTTCCTCTTGACCAACAAAGCCCAATTTCTCGGTGGTAGTGGCTTTCAAGCCAACCGCGCCAATCTCCAGACCCAACACGCCGGCAATATTCTTTCGCATTTGCTCAATATGCGGCGCCAGCTTGGGGCGCTCCGCCATGATTACCGCGTCCACATTGCCAACCTGCCAACCCTCACGGTGCAGCATATCCACCACCTGGCCCAGCAGCTGCAAGCTGTCTGCGCCGGCGTACTTGGGGTCATTATCAGGAAACAGCCGGCCAATATCTGGCAGCGCCGCCGCGCCCAAAAGCGCGTCCATCAAAGCATGACAAAGCACGTCCGCATCAGAATGGCCCAGCAGTCCCAACGTATGCGGTATTTTCACGCCGCCCAAAATCAACGCTCTGTCCGCCGCCAACCTATGCACATCATAACCAATGCCAATCCGCATTTTAACCCTCCTCGGTCAAAATCAGCTGTGCCAGCTGCAAATCACGCGGCGTGGTAATTTTAATATTATCCGCACTGCCGCGCACCAAAGCCACACGGCCGCCGCCGTTAGCCGCCAGCAGCGCCGCATCATCAGTAAAATCCTTATCCATGGTGGAATAGGCTTCAATAAAAGGCTCAATCGCAAAAACCTGCGGCGTCAGCGCACGCCAAAGCAAATCTCGAGGCGGCGTAGCTTCAATCGCTCCCACCACAGCGCCGGCCGATTTATCCGGCGCTGCTTCATTTGCCGCCAGCAATTTAATAGTATCGGTAACCGGCGCAGCCAAAACAGCGCCCACATAATCCGGCAGACTGGCCGCCTGTAAAACCGCCTGCCAATCAGCCATTTGCAGCAGCGGCCGCGCAGCGTCATGCACCGCCACCAACTCCGCCGTGCAGCTGATATAGGGCAGCGCCGCCGCCACTGAGCGCAGACGCGTACTGCCGCCCGCCACAACCAAACCGGCCTTTTGTAAGCGCAGTTGTGCAATCAGCTGCTCCGTCTGGGCAATCTCCCCCTCCTGCGCCACCACAATAACCTGATTAACCTGCGGCGCCTGCTCAAAAAACGCCAAAGAATATTGCAGCAGCGGCTTGCCATTTAAGGACAGCCATATTTTATTAATCGTCGCCCCCATGCGTTGACCCTGTCCAGCCGCCAGTAATATAACCGTAACCTGCATAAGAACACCATTCTTTTATATTTTATATTTTTTTATATATCTTCTATTAGTTTTTTAATTTATCTTAATTACTTTATCTTTTACTATATAACTTTACAACACTAAACCCAGTCCCCCTCAACCTACCTCTGGCATGTCAAAATCTTAAAATTATTTGGGGCGAGCAAAAATCATGCGACCAGTAGCTGTTTGTAAAACACTGCTGACCTCCGCCTTGATTTTGCGGCCAATATGCTGACGGCCGTTCTCCACCACAATCATCGTGCCGTCCGGCAGATAAGCCAGCCCCTGATTAGGCTCCTTACCCTGATGCACAATTTCCACTGAAATAACCTCGCCCGGAAGCCAAACCGCTTTCAGGGCGTTGGCCAACTCATTAACATTCAGAATATGCACGCCCTGAACCTGCGCCACCTTAGCCAGATTAAAATCATTGGTCAGCACAGAGCCCTTTAAGTCCTGCGCCAAACGCAGCAGCTTATTGTCCACCTCATTAATATCGGGATAATCCACGTCCATAATTACCACACGTCCGGGCAGTTCCTTTTGCAGACGGTTCAAAATATCCAGACCACGGCGGCCGCGGTTGCGCTTCAAAACGTCCTGCAAATCGGCAATATGGCGCAGTTCATCTAAAACAAAATTCGGCACAACCAACTGCCCCTCCAGAAAACCCAGCCGACAAATATCCGCCATGCGGCCGTCAATAATAGCGCTGGTATCTACAACTTTGGCCTCCGCCGCCTGACTGCCCGTAACATGCATATTTTTACCCAAAGCACCAGTGCTGCGCCAGTTCAGCAGACTGGCCAGTTCCGTACGCTTACGATAAGCCACCAAAATACCCAGATAAGCAAAAAACAGTAACGAGGTCATGGAGATATAGGGGCCGATTACCTGTATCTTACCAACCACAGTGTTTAAAAGGCTGGCAATAATCAGGCCGATAATCAAGCCCAATACCACACAACAGATATCCAACACTGGCATTTTAAAAATATGGTTAACAAATTTGGCAAAAATACCAGAAATAACATTGAACAGCGGCGGCAGTAAAAAGGCTGCAATCATCACGCCCAAAAATGTAGTTACAAAAATGGCCAGACCACGCTCAAACGATTCCATACCATCTGAAAATCTAAAAGCCAGCCAAAAAACACCAGCCCCAATCAGCAGATAAATTAAAGCATAAAAAAAATAAGACAATCTACGACGCCAGGCCGGGGGTGTGATTGCGTCCTTTTTGGTTTCCATATTTATCCTCCGTTTTTCCAATCAATAAACAGCAGCGCAAAAACAATATCACAAGCAAAACAATTCTATACCCAAAAGGGAAAATCCTGCCAACCGGCTTAAATATACAGCGACATACCTTTTTAGGCATTTTTTTTCAGCCTGCAACCAGTGGTTGACAGCTTGTCCGGCCTGGTTGGTTGCCTGCAACCAACAAAAAATATATAATTAAACCAGAGTGAAAAAACAAAAACTTATTATTCAGGAGGTCACACCATGAACCCTACAACAATGGACGTAAGCATAAGCCGGGAAAACCAAACCCGAACGCCGGAAACAACACTGGCCGGACGTATTCAACAGCTGCGCCGCCAGCGCGGTATCTCGCAGGAAGAACTGGCCGGAGCCGTTAAGGTATCCCGACAGGCCGTTTCAAAATGGGAGAGCGCCCAGGCCCAGCCGGAGTTGGAAAAGCTGCTGGTTTTAAGCGATTTTTTTCAGGTCAGCACCGATTATCTGTTAAAGGGAGAGCCAACAGCGCCGGAGCCGCCGAGCATAACGACTTCCTCCAGCCCCAGCGCCCAAGGCCGCGGCCGGCAGCTGTTTATAATTAACGCCACCCTTTTCAATTACATCGGCCTGCTTTTAGGCTGGGGACTTTGGGATTACTGGCAGCTTTCCATTTGCGCCATGTTAAGTGTCGCCATGACGATAATTGGCGCGGCCGTGCTGGCCGTTGGTTTAAACACTGCGCCGGAGGCGCAGGAACGCCGCCGGCTTTGGCGCAGCTTCTGGTGCTGGAACATCTGGCCGATTGCCCAGCTGGCGTTGGGTCTGCTATATAGCGCGCTTTCCACCGGCGGCCAGATTTTGGCTCCCGTTATCTCTCATTATTATTTTGCCTGGGCCGGCATTGGCCTTTTCGTTTTCTTCTGGGGCGCCTGGCTGATTATCTGCTTAAGCGTCTGGCGCAACTGCCGCAGCAAGCTGAACCAATAAGCATAATTATCCGTCCGGGCGCATATATATGCTAAAAACTCCAAAAGAGGTGCCCCCAGATGCGGATAAAAAAATCGCTATACCCTCCAGCCACAGACCAGCCAGCCGTCTGGCTGTTAGGCCTGCGCCCTGCCGCCGCAACACCAAAACGCCCCAAGCGACTGGCCAGATTTCGCCTGTGGCTGCACCGCTGGTTAAGCCGCATCTGGCCACAGAGATTAACGCAAAACATCGGCCGGCTGCCCGACGACACGCCGGTTAATCTGCTGGAACTGCCCTATACCAAAGAGGAGTTTCGCGCCCTGCCCTTATTACAACGTCGTCAGCAGTTACAACACGCGCTGCACTGGCTAACCTTGCCCAACAAACAGATAGGCGGCGTTCTGCAAATCGGCATGCCCTTAAGCCTGCAAACTCTCTTGCCAGCCTCTGCGCGTTCCAACAATCTGGCCGATGGCTGGCAGCTGGCCGCCCGGGAATTTATTCGCCAAATGGCAGCAGAGTCAGGCGGTTTACAGGCTAAACAGATAGCTATTTTGGGCGTGGAGGGCGCCAGCCCGGCCGAGCAGCATATTTGCGAAGCGCTGTTGGCCACCGGCAGCCGTCCCATTTTATATGGCAGTCATGCGCTGGGACTGGCCGAACATTATTATCAAAAATATGGCATTGCCATACCCGTTTTCGGCGCGCGCAAGGCAATCCGCAGCAGCCAGATTATTCTGGTCTTAAAAGGCCGCCCCCAAACCGCGGCGGTTAATAACAGCAGCAAAAGCGTCTTTTATTTTCGGGAGCCACATGTCAGCGTGCCGGGCAGTTTCCGGGGACGTTTCAGCTTCGGCAGCTTCCCGGCCGGACAGGCCGCCGCCCTGTTTCAGCATATAACTCTTGACAAATAGCAGCGGCAATATTATAATAGTAGGAATAGAAATAATATGCAAGCATCTGGGTAAGATGCTTGTTGTTTGTTATTTTATACAAATATGGAGGTATTTTAAATGGCAGAAAAAGAGGTTTTACTCACCAAAGAGGGCTTGGAAAAGCTGGAGGCAGAGCTTGATAACCTGAAAAACGTAAAACGTATTGAGGTTGCCCAGCGCATTAAAATCGCGATTGGTTTTGGTGACCTTAGCGAGAACTCTGAATATGAGGACGCCAAAAATGAACAGGCGATGGTTGAAGGCCAGATTGTGGAGTTGGAAAACAAAATCCGCAATGCACGCGTGATTGAAACCCAGGCCAACTCCAACACAGTCAACATTGGCTCCACAGTGCGCCTGCTGCACATGGCGCGCAATATAGAAATGGAATATACTATCGTTGGCTCCACAGAGTCAGACCCAACCAAACGCCGTATTTCCAATGAAAGCCCGGTTGGCGAGGCCATTATCGGCCACAAAAAAGGCGATGTTGTACAGGTTGCGGCTCCCAAAGGCGCACTGCAATACAAAATTTTGGAAATCAGCTAAAAAACCGTAAATATTCCTTATTTTTCATAAATATAAAACTGGAAGTGATTTATCTTGGCAAAAGAACAGAAAAATACACCAGCCACTGAGGAGCAGGAGCAAGTTCAGGTTAAAGAAATTGAAGTGCGCCGCCAAAAGCTGGACGCCCTGCGAGAGCGCGGCATAGACCCTTTTGGCGCGGCTTTTAACGCCAGCCATACAACCAGCCAGGCGCTGGCTGAATTTGACGATGAACAGCCTGAAAAAACCGTAAAAATTGCCGGCCGCATCATGTCTAAACGCGGCCAGGGCAAGGTTTCCTTTTTAGACTTGCATGACCAGTCCGGCAAGCTGCAAATTTACGTAAAAATTGACGAAGTCGGCGAAGAACAATTCTCCTTGCTGAAGCTGCTGGACGTTGGCGATATTATCGGCGTTGCCGGCCCGGTCTTCCGCACTCAACGCGGCGAGATTTCCGTCCGTGCCCAGCAGTTAACCATACTCAGCAAAAGCCTGCACCCCCTGCCAGAAAAATGGCACGGCTTAAAGGACGTGGAACTGCGCTACCGTCAGCGCTATGTTGATTTAATTGTCAACCCGGAAGTTAAGGATACATTCATCAAACGCAGCCTGATTATCAGCGCCGTGCGCGATTATCTGAACGGACAAGGCTTTTTGGAAGTGGAAACGCCCACCATGCACAACATTCCCGGCGGCGCGGCGGCGCGCCCGTTTATCACCCACCACAACGCGCTGAATATTGACCTCTACATGCGCATTGCCCTGGAGTTATACCTCAAGCGACTGATTGTCGGCGGTCTGGAAAAAGTTTATGAGATTGGCCGCGTATACCGCAACGAGGGTCTGGATTACAAGCATAATCCGGAATTTACCCTGCTGGAACTCTATCAGGCGTACAGCGATTATCAGGGTATGATGGAACTAACCGAAAACATGGTGGCACAGGTAGCGCAAAAAGTTTTGGGCACAATGCAAATTACTTATGAGGATACACAAATTGATTTAACTCCGCCCTGGAACCGCATGACTATGCAAGAGGCCGTGTTAAAATTCAGCGGCGTGGATTTTGCCCAGGTGCCGGACGATGCGGCCGCCCAGGCGCTGGCCAAAGAGCATCATATTGTTATTGAGCCGCATTTCACCAAAGGCAAAATTCTTTCTCTCTTCTTTGACGCTTACGTGGAGGAGCATTTAATCCAGCCTACTTTCATCACCGATTATCCGATTGAAATTTCACCGCTGGCTAAAAAGCATACTGACGACCCCAACATGGTTTATCGTTTTGAAGCCTTTGTTTATGGCCGCGAGTTAGCCAACGCTTTCTCTGAGTTGAACGACCCCATTGACCAGCGTGAACGCTTTATGCAGCAAATGCTGGAGCGCGAGCGCGGCGATGAAGAAGCCAACATGCTGGACGAAGATTATGTAAACGCTCTGGAATATGGTATGCCGCCCACTGGTGGCTTGGGCATTGGCATGGACCGGCTGGTCATGCTGCTGACCAACGCCTCGTCAATTCGCGATGTTCTCCTTTTCCCGGCCATGCGGCCCTTAAACAGTGCGAAAGAAGAACATAATGTTATTTCTGAAGCTGTTACAGAAGCGGAGCCGGCAAAGATTGATTTTTCAAAAGTAGAAATTGAGCCTTTATTTAAGGATTTCGTTGATTTTGAAACATTCAGCAAGTCAGATTTCCGAGCCGTAAAGGTTCTGGCCTGTGAAGCAGTACCCAAATCCAAAAAGCTGTTGAAATTCACCTTAAATGACGGTACTGCGGAAAACAGAATAATTTTAAGCGGTATTCACGAATATTATGAACCGGAAGAATTACTTGGCAAAACTTGCATTGCCATCACTAATCTGCCGCCAAGAAAAATGATGGGGATTGACTCCTGCGGTATGCTGATTAGTGCCGTTCATAATGAAGAAGGCGCCGAAAAACTGCATCTTCTGATGGTGGACAACCACATTCCTGCCGGCGCCAAGCTTTACTAAAACGTAAAAATTATACAATAACACCAAAAAGCAACGACTACTAAAAAAGTAGTCGTTGCTTTTTTTAATACAAACGCTGCCAGCCCTCTATGTTATCCCATTCTTTCAGTATCTCCGGCAAATCATCAAGCGTCAGATACCATTTGTCGTCGCTGCAAATCAGATATTCCGTATACTCCTCTGGTACCTGCTGACCGGGAGCATGCAAATATAACTCAAAGCTGGCATAAACACTGCCGTCCTGCCGCAAAAAATCATACTCCGTCAGCAGATAATAACTATCCGGATTATCCAAATTAGGCCACACACCCAAATTCTCCGCCGCCGGTGCAGCTGCCTCCTCAAAGCAGGCCGCAAAAATTTCAGCATACATTTGCTGTGCCAAATAAGGCCTATCCAGCTGCATATCCCAGGTTTCATTAGTCATTCTCACATGGCGCACCACTCTGACCACCGGCTGCTCCGGCCGTACGATATCCACACGCAAACTGTTTTCGTCCCATTGCAAATCCAAATCAAACAACTGCGCCACAAAACGCAGCGACAGATAGCATCTGCCCTCCCTTTCCAGCGCCGGCACGTCCAGCGCAGGACTTAAATGACCATCGCGCAGAACTTCGCTATCATTCAAACGCAGCGAATACGTATGCCGACCCTGATGCAGAGTAATCCGCTGGGTATTATCCGCATATTCCAGCGGCAAATCAAGCAAATCACAAACAGCGCGCAGAGGCAGCAAAACACGCCCCTTGCGCAGCCAGCCCTCGGCCGCCAGCCTTTCGCCGTCCAGATAAATCGCAATATCTTCATCTGCCGGCGGCGCCACTCTGGGCAAACGCCCCAGATAAGCATTTTCTAACTCCAGAAAACCACAAATTTTCGTCAACTGCAAAGCAGACGTATCAATTTGAGCCGTTGGGTCAAGCACTGCGCCTGTTAAATCCCGAGTATGCGCATCAGTGCTTTCACGCAGCAGCTGCCAATTTCGGCCGTCAAAAAGATATAAACAGTTGCAATCGCAAACCAGCGCCACACTCTTGTTCTGCATCGCCGCCGCACGCACCTGCGGCACAAACCTGTTCTCATTAAAATTATAAAACGTATCACTGCTGCCGGCTAAATCATCTCGTTTTACGGCCGAAAGCAAATATTTCAACTCGCCCTCATAAAGCAGCGGATAAACAATATGCAAAGGCTCAAAACCGGCTTCCGAATAATAATACACCTGAATTGGCTGTCCCAAAACCAGTTTGGCCAGATTGACGACCTGGTCTTCCTCCGTTTCGCCCAACATATTGCGCATATTTGGTATATTTTTCAGTGCCGCCACAATCTCATCACGCTGTTGCATATTCAACTCAAGCGTATCCTCCGCCCGGGCTGTGCCCGGAAACACAGTCAATAAAAGAACCAGCAACAGAGCCGAAAATATTTTTTTCATCATACACCACCCCAATTATTTTTTAATCTCATTTTTTTTCTTTTCCACTTCATTAAAAAGCCTATCCAAATACGGCACCATTTGTTCATAAGCCTGTTTGGCGGTATACGGCCGCATGATAAGCCCCCGACGCTCACATTCCTGCTTAAAATCCCGATATCCGCTGAACATCGGCGTGAGCAAAAGCTTTTGCTCACGGTCAAAACCCAGTTCAACACCAAAGAGAAACATCAAATTGCGCCCCTCCGGCTGCACCATTACCGCGCTTGACGGTATCTCCGCCCAGGGCACAGCAAATTCATCGTCACGACGCAAATGGAAAATCAGCTTTTCATCATCATATTCCAACCAGGCCACCCCCAGACGCACCAGCCGCCAAAGCAACGCCAGAAAAAGCGCGCCAAACACCAGGGCTCCACCCAAATAAACCGTTCTTTCCTCCACCGGACACAAAGTCAGCATATGCAGACAAAAGACCACCTCCGGCAGCAACACCAGCATTAACAGCCAACATATAATGCGCATCAAAAACCCTGGTTTGCAAACGTACATAAATTTCACTCCAATACATTATAGGTACGGTAATAATCCAACTGCTCATAATCATTAACCACAACCCAACCATATAGCTGTTCAATAATATCCGGAGCAACATCATACCATTTGCCGTCCATATGCAGCAGATATATATCCGGGTTTGGAATTTCATGACTGTCTGACATTAAATGATAAACCTCCGGAGCCGAAACTGCATTATCCTCGTCAATCAAAAAATAATAAACATTGCTTTGGTAATAAAAATTAGGGGCTTCCGTTCCCTCAACATATTTATGGAGCGTTGTACCATAATTCTCCGGCGCCGCCACCTCCTCGCCGCGTAATGCCAGAATTTTTTGATACATCTGCCTGGCCATATATGGTGAATTCATGGGATAAATCAGCGCATGCGTGTTGGAGTTAACAAAAAACACCACGCCCACAACCTCCTGACCGTTCAATTCCCAGGGTCTGGTTTGAATATTAACCAAATTCTTTTTAGACTGCCACTCCACATCACAATTAAAGGCTTCAGCCACAAATCGAATTGGCACATACGTATAACCACTGCGCACATAAGGCGCGGCCGGCAAAGTAATTTTCTGCTCGCCCTTGTATGCCGTGCGACTGCCAATCGTCAAATTTATTGTCATATCTTCACACTTAATATTTATATTTGGATTTTCCCAACTCACATCTGCACCCAAAATTTCCGAAACCACACGCACCGGCACAAAAACACTGTTACTGCGCATTTGCGGCCGTGCTTCCAGATGAAAGGGCGTGTTATTTCCTTCTACGCGCTCCGTTGGCACAACCAATCCGTCAATCGCCAAATTAATTTTAGCCGCCGCCTGCGCCTGTGCCGGTGCAATAAACATTAGCAGCGCCAACATTATAATCATAAATTTTTTCATCATCTATACACCCTCCCCCAAATCTTACTTATAATAAGCCGCCAACTCCTGCTCACTGATAACCTTAAAAGTCAGACCACAGGATTTGGCATACTCCTCCGCATAGGAGCCGGCCAAGCCCTCCAGCACCAAATCGTAGCAATAAGCAAACGCGTCGTCATTAATCTGTTTCACGCCAGGCGGCAAAACCACCAGTTCAATCGGCGTATAATGCGGCGACATATGCCTGGGATGCAGATTAAAAATATTAGCTTCAATAACCTCCACCTTTTGTGGTACAACCAAACGACGCAGATTGGTTTCCGCAAAAACCTCCTGCCGCAGCACCTTAAGTTCCGCCGGCAGTTTGATTTCCGACAACTCCCAACAGGCATTAAAAGCACAGCCGTCAATCTCCTGCACACTGTCGGGAATGATTGCGCTTTGCAGTTTGGTAGAATAAAATGCCCAAGGACCAATCTTTTTTAGAGTACCAGCAGCGTCCGCCATTTCTATCTCATCAATTTTTGCGCCGGAAAAAGCCATTTCGCCAATTTCCACCACTCCGCTTGGTATAGCCAGCGCCAATGGCTCCTTAACACTACCCCAATTGGCCTTTACAGCAGTCAACACGCCATTTTCATCTATCAACATCGTTATCGGCCGCTCCAGCAATTCAATACTCCTGTCAGCTTCATGCCAGATTACCTGAACGTCCAAAAGCTCGCCCACATAACGCAGCGGCAGGTATAGCTTGTCATTACGCATCTGCGGAGTAATCGGCAGGGGCATAGCCTGCTCCCCATTTAACAGAACCTGTCCCGTTTTCAAATCAAAAACATAAAAATTTTCATCATTATACAAACGCACTTTTCTTTCCTGTGCACTGTAATCAACAGCAATATTAAATAAATTACAAACATCGCGCAAAGGCAGCAAAGCAGTTCCGTCTTTCAGCCAGGCATTAACCGCCTGACGCTCGCCGTTATAATAAATTGCCACCTCATTAGTCGGTATACTGGCCGCCTGCACCGGCGCCGGCATAACCAATAAAATCAGCAGCAATGTTGCCGCCATATAACAAACCAGTCTTTTCATAACCATATCTCGCTCCACTCACAATTAAGCATTCTGTCCCAACAGATTATATTTTTTGTAATAATCAAAACCAAAATTATCGCTTTCTTCAAACAAATAGTACAAATCATTACTTAAAGACTCCGGAACCGCATACCATTTATTGTCCAGTTTCAATACATATTTATCTTCAGATTGCCCACGACACAAAGAATACAACTCAATCCGCAAAGCCGCGTTATCCTCATCAACCAACATAAAATAAACCCAATCTAACATATAACAAATCGAATCATCGCCCTCAAAATACTCCGGCACCAGCCATGAATAATTAGGCTCGGCAATTTCTTCAGCCAACGCTTCCTTTATTTTCTGGTATATTGCCTTGGCAAAATAAGGAGAATCAGCCTGACGTGTAACCTCTCGCGTTCCCATATTCATACTCCGAGCAACGCCCACAATCTGCTGACCGTTCAATTCCCAAGGCTTGATTTTAATATTAACCAAATTTTTTTTAGCCTGCCATTCCACATCACAATTAAAAGCTTCGGCCACAAATCGAATTGGCACATATGTATAACCATTGCGCACATAAGGCGCGGCCGGCAAAGTAATTTTCTGTGTGCCATTGTATGCCGTCCGACTGCCAACCGTCAAATTTATTGTCATATCTTCATACTTAATATTTATATTCGGATTTTCCCAACTCACATCTGCACCCAAAATTTCCGAAACCACACGCACTGGCACAAAAACACTGTTACTGCGCATTTGCGGCCGTGCCTCCAGATAAAACGGAGTATTATTTTCTTCTGTGCGCTCCGTTGGCACCATCACCCCATCAATCGCCAGGTCAATCTTGGCCGCAGCCTGCGCTGTTGTCAGCGGCAAACAAAGCAGACAAAGCACAACCATACCTAAAACAAACTCTCTCATACTACACCATCTCATAATGAATCACTCCTAAAAATTTATTTATTGCAATAACCGACCGGGATTTATCAGGAAATAATCCCAACCAGCTTACAAAGCAATTAAAACCCTGATAAATATTCTGTTGAACAATTAAAACCAATCCCAAAACCAGGCGGCCGTACCCATTATTATCAAAACGCCAATCAGACGAACACCCCATAACTCTGTATCCGGCGGTTCACCCTGCCTGTACAAACCGAAATAACAAGCCCACATGCCAACAGGGGCTATAATGTGCATACATGCCAACAACAGCAGCAAAAAACAGGGTATAATGCGCTCATCTCTATCAACAGGAAAACCTGTTTCCAGAGCTTCTCTTATAACCTCGCCAGACAAGTAGACCCCCGGGCTATAATCATCACTCCAACCACCAAGGCCAGAGTTATTATCTTGCTGCCACCAATAAAAGGAGCCGTCTGGATAACAAATGCGCAATTCATAAGGTATGCCATAATCAGATAATTCACATTTATAGGTATCATGCCAATAAGTAATAGTTGAATTATCCGTATTTATTATAATATTCTGCCCATTCCATGGCACCATATAACTATCAGGCACATTTACACAAGCTGAAAGGTTTAATAAGAATATAATTAAAACAACTACGAATATTATTCTTTTCATTATCATACACCCACAGGCCAGACATTCTAAATATCACTTAAAACAGCCCTTCGCCCAAATATTTATCATGCGGCATAATCAAACACTTTTCAATAGCTTTCCAATAGCTGTTATATAAGTTTTTTTGGGCTATGCCATAATTTTCTTTGGTATCAAACTCCCAATAAAGCATATATTTAACACTCTTTACAATACGTTTAATTGGTAAAGGCGGCAGACCGTCTTTAATCTGCTCCATATCTATGCGATAGTTGCGCTTAATAAAGCGCAGCAAAAGCAGCCCGGGCTGTTCTGCCAGAAAACTTTGGGCTTCCTGCATCAGTGCTTCAAACTCCTCAACCTTTTGCGGCTTCACCTGATAAATACATAATTCCGTAAACGGCATGGTCACTCCCCCCTTTGTATAATATTATATATCATTTCACTTAAAAAGACAAACAAAAAAGACCTGCTGCCGAAGCAACAGGCGAAAAAAAATTCTGGCGACGTCCTACTCTCCCAGGGAAAAACCCAAGTACCATCGGCGCAAAGGAACTTAACTTCTGTGTTCGGAATGGGAACAGGTGTGGCCTCCTCGCTATTGTC
>JAETNY010000009.1 GCA_021771915.1 Bacillota bacterium | reverse complement strand
TGGCGGCCGGTTCGCAGTTTTTTATCGCAACTCATTCACCGATACTTTTGGGTCTGCCGGGTACGGAAATTTTGGCTTTTAATGAGGACGGCTTATTGCCCTGCGCTTATGAAGAAACGGAAGCCTATAAGATATCGGAAATGTTTATTAATAATCGTCATCAGATGCTAAGGCATTTATGTTTGTTGGAAGAGAACAACAGGAGCGAATAAAAAATGAAAGAACTTATAAAAATACTTTTTATCTGTCATGGCAATATTTGTCGCAGTCCTATGGCGGAGTTTGTAATGCAGCATTTGGTGCGGCAGTCGCAGCTGGCGGAGCATTATCAGATAGCCTCGGCGGCCACCAGCTGGGAGGAGATTGGCAACCCGATTTATCCGCCGGCGGCGGCCAAGCTGAAAGAACAGGGCATTTCTTTTTCCCGAACCAGACAGGCACAACCGCTAAAATCGTCGGATTACGCTGAATATGACCTGTTGGTTTGTATGGACGGGGAAAATGTTTTTAATGCCAACAGATTTTTCAGCGGCGACCCTGACGCTAAAATTCATCTGCTGTTAGATTATACCAATACCCCCGGGCGAGAGGTGGCCGACCCCTGGTATAGCGGTGATTTTGAAACGGCTTACCGGGATATTATGGCTGGCTGTCAGGGGTTGCTGTGTTTTCTGGAGGGCTGGGAAATACCGTCGGAACCGAAGCCGGCGGAGGCTTTGCCGCGTTGGGCGCGCTATCGCATAAAATAAAAAATACTCCTGATTTCAGGAGTATTTTTTTATTGAAGCCTTATTTTCTTTTGAAATATTTCAATAGTCTGTATACTAAATAAACCATTCCAATCAGTATGATAAAATTAACGATTACTAAAATATTGGCAGATGTTGGAATATTCATAACTTTTCCTCCTATGCTATTAAATGCTAAAATATTTAATTCATACGGGAGTTAGTATGAATTTTTTCGGTTTATATAGATAAAATTGGTTTTATTTTCGGTTGATTGCTTCCTTAACTTTGGCGGCGATATTTTCAACGGTCAGACCATATTCAGTTAAGAGTTCGTCCGGTTTGCCGGATTGGCCAAACTGGTCGTTTACGCCTACGCGCAGCAGGGGAATGGGGCAGTTTTCCGTCAGCGTTTCCGCCACGGCGCTGCCCAGGCCGCCGATAATGCTGTGTTCTTCCACCGTAACTGCCGCGCCGCACTGTTTGGCCATGCGGCAAACCAACTCGCTATCCAGCGGTTTAATTGTGGGCATATTAACCACGGCGGTGTTAATGCCCTCGGCGGCCAGTTGTTCGGCGGCTTGCAAAGCTTTGCCCAGCATTAGGCCGCAGGCGAAAATAACCGCGTCTTTGCCGTCGCGCAATACAGTACCCTTGCCGATTTGGAATTGATAATCGGCCGGCAAAATTTGCTCCACAGCCAGACGCCCCAAACGCAGATAGGCCGGGTGGGGATATTCAGCCAGCTGACGCACAGCCTGCCGGGTTTCTTCTGCGTCCGCCGGCACGATAACCGTCATGTTGGGTACGGCGCGCATAATAGCCACGTCTTCAATGGCCTGATGGGTTGCGCCGTCTTCGCCGACGGTTAGCCCGGCATGCGTAGCGGCAATCGTCACCGGCAACTGCGGATAGGCGATAGAGTTGCGTATCTGCTCAAAGGCGCGCCCCACGGCAAAAATAGCGAAAGAGCTGCAAAAAACGTGTTTGCCAAGCGTGGCCAGACCGGCGGAAACAGTAATCATATTCTGCTCGGCGATGCCCACGTCAATAAAGCGTTCCGGACAGACTTTGGCGAAATCACAGGTTTTGGTAGATTTGGACAGGTCGGCGTCCAGCACGACCAGATTTTTATCGGTTGCCGCCAGCTCGGCCAGTGTTTGGCCGTATGCTTCACGGGTTGCAATTTTTTCAGACATTTTGCTTATCCTCCCTTATCAACGCTTTGTTAAGCCAGTTCCTGCAAGGCCTGCTCGGCTTCTTCCGGTTTGGGCGCGGTGCCGTGCCAGCCGGCTTGATTTTCCATGAAAGAAACACCCCGACCCTTGATAGTGTTGGCGATAATGGCGGTGGGGCGGCCCTGGCAGGTTTTGGCCTTATCAATGGCGTTCTGGATAGCTTCAATATCATGGCCGTTAACCAGCAGCACATTGAAGCCGAAAGCGTCCAGCTTTTTGTCCAGCGGTTCAATGTTCATAACTTTTTCCACCTGACCGTCAATTTGCAGGCGGTTGTGGTCAATGATAACCGTTAAATTGTCCAGCTGATAATGGGCGGCAAACATCAGCGCTTCCCAAACCTGCCCCTCCTGACATTCGCCGTCGCCCAGCATGGTGTAGACATGGTTGGGCAGTTTGTCGATTTTAAGCCCCTTAGCTAGACCGCAGGCCACGCTGACGCCCTGGCCGAGAGAGCCGGTGCTGACGTCAATACCGGGAACCTTACTGCTTACGGGGTGACCTTGCAGTCGGCTGTGCAGCTTGCGCAGCCCGTTCAACTCCTCCACCGGGAAATAGCCGCGCAAAGCCAGCGCCGCATACTGCGCCGGCGCGGCATGCCCTTTGGAGAGTACAAAATAGTCGCGTCCGGTCCAATCAGGTTCCTCTGGGCGCAGGTTCATTTTGTCGAAGTAAAGCACAGTCAAAATGTCTGCGGCGGAAAGTGAGCCGCCTGGGTGGCCGCTGCCGGCCGCTGTAATCATTTTGATGATTTCCTGCCGTAATTCCTTGGCTTTGGCTTGCAATTCTAAAGTATCCACTTCATTTTACCTCCATATGATATTTATTGGCAGTGCGTATATATGGTTTTAGCCCTTAAACTGTTTCAGATAACCGCTGATAAAGGGCAGTAAATCGCCGTCCATCACGGCGTCCACATTGCCGGATTCCACATTGGTGCGGTGGTCCTTAACCAGACGGTAAGGCTGGAAAACATAGGAACGTATCTGGCTGCCCCAGCCAATTTCCGCATGTTCACCGCGTAGTTCAGCCAGTTCCTGTTCGCGCTGTTTAACTTTTTCTTCCAGCAGGCGCGCTTTTAAAAGCTTCATGGCGCGGTCTTTGTTGTTAAACTGTGAGCGCTCGTCCTGGCATTGCACCACAATGCCGGTCGGCAGGTGGGTAATGCGCACGGCAGAGTCCGTCTTGTTAACATGCTGACCGCCGGCGCCGCCGCTGCGGTAGGTATCAATTTTCAGTTCGTCCGGGTTAATTTCCACCTCATTATCCTCCTGTACCTGGGGCATAACATCAACCGAAGCAAAGGAGGTATGGCGGCGCGCAGAAGCGTCAAAAGGCGAGATACGCACCAGCCGGTGCACGCCCTTTTCCGCGCGAAAATGACCGTAAGCATGCGCGCCCTCAATCGCCAGCGTAATACTTTTCAAGCCGGCTTCTTCACCGTCCAGAAAATCCATAACCTCACAGCGAAAACCGTTCTTTTCACAAAAACGGCTATACATACGGTATAACATATCCGCCCAGTCCTGGGCTTCGGTGCCGCCGGCGCCGGCATGCAGGGTCAAAATGCAATCATGGTCGTCATAAGGGCCGCTGAACAAAACCTGTATTTCCAGCTTATCCAAGGCCTTTTGCAGCGCATGGCAGCCTTGTTCAATTTCCGGCTCCAAATTGTCGTCCTGTTCCTCACAGGCCAACTCCCAAAGGGTTTGCAAATCCTCCTGCTGGCTGGCCAGCGTTTGATAGTTGCTGATATCCGCCTTAAGTTGGGTCAGCTTTTGCAGCAGACTCTGGGCGGCTTCCTGATTATTCCAAAAGTCGGGGGCGGCCGCTGCTTCTTCCAGCCGTGCGGCCTCCTGTTCCTTTCATGTCATATCCAGAGCTTTTTGTAGCTCATGCAGCTTAGTCAGCGCCTTTTCAAGCGGTGCTTTCCAATCACTAAGCATTATTTTCACCTCTTATCTTTAATATGGTATATTTATTTAAGCTTCGCTTTCCTCGTTGTTCGGTGTGTTGGCGCCGGGCTTACCGCAGCAGTTTTTATATTTTTTGCCGCTGCCGCAGGGACAAGGGTCGTTGCGGCCAATTTTTTCTCCCACATGCACCGGCATTTTCTTGGGCGTGGGCGCTTTGCTGCTGCCAGCCGCATTGCCTTTGCCGCCGGTTGCCGGAGCGCCTTCACCCTCGCCGCCGTGGCTGGCCACCAGATTTTGTTTTTCCTTGGGCGCTTCAACTTTTTCCACGCGCTGCACCAGACGGGACACATTCAGCTGAATATCGGCCACCATATCCTCAAACATGGTGTAGGCTTCATTTTTATAAACGGTAATGGGGTTCTGCTGGCCGAGTGCCTGGAAACCGATGCCCTGACGCAGCTGGTCCATCGCGTCGATATGGTCCATCCAATGCTCGTCAACCACTTTCAGGATAAGCAGGCGCTCCAACTGCTGGAGCATTTCCGGCCCCATGGCTTCGGCGCGGCCTTCCAAATGGGCTTCCGCTTTTTGAGTGAGCAGGGGAATGACCTCGTTTTTGCTCAATTTAGCCAAATCCTCGGCCTGCAAGCCTGGCTCGTTCTGAATATTTGGCAGCACGGCCTCCAATTCATGCAGCATGGCCGGCAAATCCCATTCCTCCACAAATTCGCTGACGTTGTTGTAGCGTTCCACAATATTTTTAACGGAGGATTGCAGCATGAATTTTACCTGTTCATGCAGATTTTCACCGCGCAGCACGTCCTGTCGCTGTTTATAAATCAGCGTGCGCTGCTGGTTCATGACGTTGTCATATTCCAACACGCTTTTGCGGATTTCAAAGTTGCGTGCTTCCACTTTTTTCTGGGCGTTTTCCAGTGATTTGCTAATCATTTTCAACTCAATCGGCATGGTATCGTCCATACCGATTTTGTCCATCATGCCTTGCAGGGCGTCGCCGCCAAAGCGCCGCATCAAATCGTCCTCAATGGCGATATAGAACTGACTGCGGCCAATATCGCCCTGACGGCCGGCGCGGCCGCGCAGCTGGTTGTCAATACGCCTGCTTTCATGCCGCTCGGTGCCGATGATTGCCAGACCGCCGGCCTGCAATACCTTTTCCCGGTCGGCTTTGACCTCGGCTTCATAGCGCGCCAGATACTGTTGTTCTTCCATTAAAGTCCATTCGCGTTCAGGGTCTTTCATCTGTTCCTGACGCAGCATAAATTCCGGATTGCCGCCCAGCATAATATCAGTACCGCGGCCGGCCATGTTGGTGGCAATCGTTACCGCGCCGAATTTGCCGGCCTGGGCGATGATTTCCGCCTCTTTTTCGTGATATTTGGCATTTAAGACATTATGCGGAATTTGTTTTTTGCGCAGTAGGGCGCTAAGAGCCTCGGATTTTTCAATCGAAACCGTACCCACCAGCACCGGCTGGCCGGCGGCGTGCCGCTCGGCAATATCCTCAACCACCGCTTCAAATTTGCCTTTTTCCGTGCGGTAGATAATATCCGGCTTATCCTGCCGCTGCATGGGCTTGTTGGTGGGAATTTCCACCACGTCAAGGCCATAGATAGCCTTAAATTCGTCCTCCTCGGTCATGGCGGTACCGGTCATGCCGGCAATCTTCTGATACATACGGAAATAATTTTGCAGGGTGATGCTGGCCAGCGTTTGACTCTCATTTTTAACGATAACATTTTCCTTGGCTTCAATGGCCTGATGCAAACCGTCGCTGTAACGGCGGCCGTCCATTAAGCGGCCGGTGAACTCGTCGACAATAACCACCTGACCGTCCTTAACCACGTAATCGCGGTCGCGCTTAAACAGAAATTCGGCTTTTAAGGCCTGTTGTACAAAATGGTTGATTTCCGTATTGGCGTTATCATAAAGGTTGGTTACGCCAAGCAGCTGTTCCGCCTTGGCCACGCCCTCCGGCGTCAGCATGATAACGCGTGCTTTTTCGTCAATCGTAAAATCCTGTTCCCGGCGCATACGGGCGGCAATTTTGGCCATCTGATAATAACGCTCGGTAGGTTTTTCTGCCTGACCGCTGATGATAAGCGGCGTGCGCGCCTCATCAATTAAAATGCTGTCCACTTCGTCGATGATGGCAAAATGCAGTTCTCGCTGTACCTGATTGCTGGGGCGCACGGCCATATTGTCGCGCAGGTAATCGAAGCCAAACTCATTGTTGGTGCCGAAAGTAATATCGGCGTTATACTGACGGATTTTTTCCGCCGGCGGTACGGCATAGCCAATAAGACCCACGGAAAGTCCCAAAAATTTGTAAAGTTTGCCCATCCACTGACTATCGCGTGCGGAAAGGTATTCATTAACCGTAACCACATGCACGCCTTTGCCCGTCAGGGCGTTCAGATATACCGGGCAGGTGGCTACCAGCGTTTTGCCCTCGCCGGTTTTCATCTCGGCAATACGGCCGTCATGCAGCGCCATGCCGCCAATCAGCTGCACATCAAAATGGCGCATACCCAAAACGCGGCGGCTGGCTTCACGCACTACGGCATAGGCTTCCAGCATAAAATCGTTAATGCTGGCGCCCTGCGTCAGGCGATTTTTAAAATCGGCCGTTTTGGCCTGCAAGTCATAATCGCTTAAGGCCTGCATTTGCGGTTCCAGTGCGTTGATACGGTCAACCAGCTGGGAATATTTTTTTATTTCCTTAGCGTTGCTGTCAAATAAATTTTTAAAAAAACCCATATGATTTTTATTCCTTTCTAATAAGGTAACTCAATATATTCCGGGGCATTCTCCACGTCCAGCATGCGCCAGTTCATATCAGAAATTGGCGTTTCGCTCTCAACAATTTTGTCCACTGGCAGTTTCATATAACGCCCCTCGGCGCTGGCCAGCAGCGTGCCGTCCGGCAGATAAATTTCACCGCTGCCCTCAAACATGCGGCTGCGGTTACGCGTTACCCGGCCGACGGCCACTATCGTCTGTTCCAGCGGTACCGGTTTTTTGTATTTAATCGCCAAATCTACGGTGACGCCCCAACAGGCCGGCTCCTCCAGGCAGACTGCGCGGCCAATCAGTTCGTCCAGCAGGGCAGAGATAATGCCGCCATGGGCGCGCCCGGGATAACTTTGATGTCCCGGTTTCAGGTTGGCCAACGTGGCCAGCTCGCCGTTTTCCAGCTCCCAAAATTCCAGACCCAGACTCAGGGGATTGTCCCAGCCGCAAACCAGGCATTGGTCATTGCGGTATTGATGGCCAACAACTTTATATTTCATAAAGAGATTCCTCCGTTTTTTATTATACTGCTTGTGAGGACTGATAAATTCAGTCTATTTAATTATTATATAACATTTGGCAGAAAAAAACAATCAGAAAATGCAATCTTCAAAAAAAACTGTGTGTGAAAGGCGTATATGCCAAAGAGCAAGCCCACACATTTTTGTGCAGGCTTGCTCTTTTCTTGACCTTTTTATGGTGAATTTATTTAACATTTTCAATATAACGCATTAACATTATCGCAACCTCGGCTCTGGTGGCATTGCCGGTCGGCTTCAAGGCATTGTTATCCCCATCGATAATACCAGCGCCAACCGCCCACTGCATAGCCTCCTTCGCCCAGTCGGAAACCTGCGCGTTATCGCTAAAGCTGCTCAAATTGCCTTTAACGCTCACGTCATAGCCCTTAAACTGGGCAAAACGATACAATATCGCAGCAAGCTGTTCACGTGTAATTGCTGCATTTGGTGCAAACGTGCCATTCTCATAGCCGTTTACCACTCCATTAGCCGCCGCCCAGGCCACAGCTTTGCTGAACCACTGGCCGGAAGCTACGTCGCTGAATTTGGCCGCTGCTGCTGCCGGTTCATTTTCCAGACGGTGCAGCATGGTTACCAACATGGCCCGGGTGGTCGTCGCGTTCGGCTCAAACTTGCCGGCGTCCGTACCGTTCATCATGCCCTTATTGTAAACATAAGCAATCGCTTCGGAGTACCAGGCGTTATTCTGTACGTCCGCAAACACATTTTTAATATTCGCCGCCGTTACCGTGCTGCTGCCAGTGTTGCCACTGTTACCCGGCTTTTCCGGATTGGTCGGTTTGGTTGGCGTGGTCGGCGTGGTCGTACCGCTGCCGCTTGGTCTGTGGCTGCCGCCTCCACCGCCGCCGTTATACTGCCAAATGGCATAAACCGTGGTGTCCTCAGTGAAAGTGTAAACATCGTTCGCCTTAACTTGGTTCGCGCTGTCTTTGCTGCCGATTGCCCAGGCGGTCAGTTTGTAGCGGCTCTTGTTAGCGGTGGGCATTTTGTATTCCGCACCTTTAACCACGTAATCCGGATTGGTAATACCAGCGGCCAGAGTGCCGCCGTCCGTGTCAAAGGTAATGGTGTAAACCGTATCAGCGGTAACAGTTACCCGACATTCAGCTTTCACGCCGTCAGCCGTCGCGGTGATTGTGGCCTTGCCAGGGGCCACAGCCTTGAGATTACCGTTAGCGTCCACAGTTGCCACCGCGGTATTGTTACTGCTCCAGCGGACGGATTTATTGGTGGCATTTTCCGGTGCAACTGTGGCAATCAGTGTGGCAGTGCCGTTAATTTCCAAATTCAGAGCTGTTTGGTTTAATTGAACGCCGGTAACGGCAACAGTTGGTTTATCAGCAGCCTTAACAACAGTAATTTGACAAATGCCTTGCTGATTATACCATGTGCCGTCTGGTTTCGCCGCTCTGCCCAACAGTGTTACCGTACCTTCTTTTTGCGCAGTAACCAGACCATTAGCGTCAACGGTGGCAATATCAGTTTCAATAACCTCATAATAAGTGTATCCACCGCTGCTTGTCAATTTGCCAAACATCCATTTCACTTCAGCGTCAGCCGGGTTAACCTTATAAGGCTCTACCTGAAAAGTCTCCCCAACAGCCAAGGTAACCTTGCTCTTGTTCAAACCAAGCACGCCGGTGGGCTCGGTAACCGTTAAACCGGGCAGTTCCACAAAACCGCTGCCGCTGACATAAATACCGCTTTTGCCATCTTCAACCGCCCATTCAGCGTTGCCCGTGGCATTAGCAGGATAACATTTAAGACCATTGGTGCTGCCTGCCGTAAGAGTCGCCTCACCGGGCAGTTTGCCATAAATCACAAAACTGGGCAATGCAATACCAAATGGATTTAATTCCGTAGAAGCGTTTGGGCTGGAAGCTGCCGGCCACTTGCCGCCATAAACAACGCCGCCGTTTTTCAAAGTATCAATATAGCCTACCACACCTAATTCTGTGCCAGCAACTAAACCGCTATTGGTGATGTTGATACTATAAGCGCTATCTTGATAAATGGACGCGTCAATACCATAGTAACCGGAAATTACTGCGCCGCTGACATTAATTTCTGCCATATAAGGCTTCAAAGCACAGCCCGAGGAGTTTTGATTGGTAATATGCCCTTTAGTGGCGTTAAAGGTAATAACCTGCTTTGGGTTATCGTAACCGGACACATAAACCAAATAATTGTAAACACTACCGGTTAAATCGGCCTGCCAGTTCACTGTAGCATTACCGGTGCTGGCATTAAGGCCACCTTCCAACTTCAAAACCAAAGGTTTTTCAGCGTCCGTAACCGTGCCGGTAATGGTTACAGTATCACCGTTAACCTCTGCTTGCAGTTCACCGGTGCCGTGGTTCGCATCAGCGTTAAATGCCGCAACACAGTCCGCAATAGCCTGCGCCGCAGTTCTATCCGCCGCACAAGCCGTGGGCGTAGTGTTCAATGCCAGCACAAATGCCAGCATTAGCACAGCAAAAAATTTCTTTTTCATTATAAATAACCTCCTAAAAGTGTGGTCTTAACAGCCCAACACCGGGAGCAGCCCCGGCAAGCCGCCCCATCGTGCAAGGCCGTCAAAACAACAAAAAATGCGCGTACAGGCATAATTCACCCATACACGCATAGAAACCCCTTTTCAGGAGGAATAATCTTCTAAAGTGCAGCAGCTCAACTGAAAAACCAACAACTTAACCCTTGCAGAACGGGCTGACTTGTATTATACTAAATGTAGCGGCGCTGCGACACATAAAAAGCAGTTGTGTATGGCTGGGTAGAGCAGCCTGCATAGGGGGTCTGGGGTATTGGCGTACCCACAGTCCCTGCCGCAACTTTTTTTGTCGCCTTGTATTTTTATTGTACCGCTAACAACTCTTATAGTCAAGCCCTATTTTCAAAAAATTGCATTTTTTATTTTGGGAGGGCAAGATGCTTCTGGAAATTTTTTGCATAAAGCCAAAAAGGCAGAAAATTCCAACGCGCGTTTGATAAATTGAATATGTAATACTATAATAATAAATATAAAGGCACCACTGATAAGCGGTTAGCCACAATAGTTTTAAAAAATTTTTCAACCGTCACTATTGCTGCTAGCGGCGGTTGCTATTTTTTTGCCGTATTTTGTCAATGTTTCGTCAATGGCGGTTTGCTACGCCTGGGAAAATGCTTGCAAAAACGCTGGTTATATGATATAATCTATGGCAAAGTTTTGAGCGTCAGGTAAATTTTTCGGCGTTTAATAAGGAGGAATTTTTTTATGTGTGGCATAGTTGGGTACGTAGGCGGCAAGGCGGCGGCGCCGGTGTTGCTGAAAGGTTTGGCCACCTTGGAATACCGTGGTTATGACTCCGCTGGCATTGCGGTTTGGCATAATAATAAAATTGAGATGGTAAAAGCGGCCGGCAAGCTGCAAGTTCTGCGTCAGTTGACTGACGAGGGGCAGAGCGTGCCGGGTTTTATGGGGATTGGGCATACGCGCTGGGCGACGCACGGCGAGCCTAGTGATGTTAATGCTCACCCGCATTTAAGCAGTTCCGGCCGTTTTGCGGTGGTACATAACGGCATTATTGAGAACTATCAGCAGCTGAAAAATCATTTGCAGCGGCGCGGCTATGAGTTTGTTTCCCAGACGGATACCGAGGTTATTGCCCAGCTGGTGGAATATTACTATAATGGTGATATGCTGGATACGATGATTAAGCTGTTAAATGCGCTGGAGGGCGCTTATTCTCTTGGGATTATCTGTCTTGACGACCCTGAGCATTTTTACGCCGTGCGCCAGGACGCGCCCCTGGTGGTTGGTCTGGGGCAGGGTGAAAACCTGATAGCCTCTGACGTGGCGGCGCTTTTGGCCTATACGCAGGAAGTTTATTATCTGGACGACCGTGAGATTGTTGTGCTTTCTGCGGATAAGGTGGAAATTTATGATATCAACCGGGATTTGGTGGAAAAGCAGGCGCAGCATATCGACTGGGACGTTTCTGCGGCGGAAAAGGGCGGCTATGAGCATTTTATGTTCAAGGAGATTATGGAGCAACCGGACAGCGTGCGCAAAACTTTGAGTCCTCGTTTGCAGGACGGCCAGATTAAGCTGGACGATTTTAATATTGATTTGGAGCGGCTGGCGAATTTCCGCAAAATTTATATAGTGGCCTGTGGTTCTTCATATCATGTTGCGGCGGTGGCGAAATATATTCTGGAAGAAGCCACGCGCATTCCGGTGGAGGTGGATATCGCCTCAGAGTTCCGTTATCGCGGTCCGATTATCGGTGAGGACACACTGATGATTGTGATATCACAATCCGGTGAAACAGCTGATACCATTGCGGCCATGCGAGAGGGTCGGGCGCAGGGCGCGCATGTGCTGGCGATTGTTAACGTGCTGGGTTCCACCATTGCCCGGGAGGCGGACGATGTGCTTTATACCTGGGCCGGGCCGGAGATTGCCGTGGCGACAACCAAGGCATATAGTACTCAGCTGGCGGTTATTTATCTGCTGGCGCTGAAATTTGCCGGTTTGCTGGGGCGATTGACTGCGCAGGAGCAGGCTGAATGTTATCAGGCGCTGGTAAATCTGCCGGAGCAGTTGGAGCGGACTTTACAGGATAAGGAAAAAATCCAGTTTTTGGCCTCACAGCTTTATAACAAGCACAGTATATTTTTCATTGGCCGCAATCTGGATTATGCCGTGGCTATGGAGGGCAGTTTGAAGCTGAAGGAAATTTCCTACATTCACTCTGAAGCCTATGCCGGCGGCGAATTAAAGCATGGCACAATTTCTCTGATTGAGCCGGGCACGCTGGTCTGCACGCTGGCAACCTGTGACCGTCTTATAGAGAAGATTAAGAGCAATGCGGAGGAGGTTAAGGCGCGCGGCGCTTATCTGCTGGCGGTGGCAGTGGAGGGCGACGAGCGTTTAGCCGGTATTGCCGACGCTATTTTTTACGTGCCAAAGACATTGCCCTGGTTGCAGCCCTCGCTGACGGTAATTCCCTTGCAGCTTTTTGCCTATTATGTGGCCAGTCAGAAAGGTTGCAGCATTGACCAGCCGAAAAATCTGGCCAAATCGGTAACGGTGGAATAAAAATCTGGATTAAAAGCAGGAGGCAATTGGATTATGAAAAAACGCAGCGTGACCATGTATAACATGGTAATACCAATGTTTGTCGTACTCTGGCCGCCGGCCTGGTTTTTTACTTCGATTATGGGCGGCGCCGGCGGCGTGTTGCTGCTGGTAATGCTTGTGGGTAATTTGGCGGTGGATTGGCTGGTAACGGCATTGGCGCTACGTTTGCAGAAAGTTCCCCAGATTAAAAAGAAATCGCTGGCGGTGCTTATCCCCGTCTGGCTTTCTGGTTTTGCCGCTGATTTTCTGGGCGGTATACCACTGTTTGTTTTAATGGGCGTGGATAATGACTGGATATACGAAAATATTTCCGGCTATTTTTATACAAGCATCTTTGAAAGTCCCTATGCGCTGGCCGCAACCTTGCTTGATATATTGTTTGTCGGGTTGCTGATTTATCGTTTTAACCGAAATTGGAGTTTGACGATGACGGATTTAACCGACCAGCAGCGCAAACGCACCGCGCTGACATTGGCGATTTTGACAGCGCCTTATCTGTTTTTGCTGCCGACTAGGTGGTTTTATAATTAAAAAATTTGAAAATAAAGAACCATACGCTTGGGGCGTATGGTTCTATTATGTTAATCAGCGCTTTTTGCCCAGCAGAAAATCGGCCAGCAGTATGATAATGGAGGCGAGCAGGCCAAGAAACAGCGTGTCAAACGGCAGGGGCAGGCCGCGCCCCAGCAGCATAACCAGCACGCCGATAACGCTGCTGCTGATGGCGGCGGTGGGGTGAATTTTGCCGGGCAGGAAAAGCGCGGTGGTCATAGGCGCCAGCAGCACCACGGCGCGCAGCCCCATAGACATGGAACCCCAGCTTAAAATGGCGCTGCCAAGGTTGCCCAGGGTGAATGCGGCGGATAAAACCAGCGTGAGCAGAATAATCAGCCGGGATACCAACAGCAGCTGTTTGCCGTCTGCGTTGCGGTTGATGAAGTTTTTGTAGATATCGTTGCTGATGATGGTGCCGCAGCCCAGCGCCATGCCGGAGCCGGTGCCGACCACGGCAATCAGCAGGGTGGCCAGCGCAATGCCGGCCAGCGGCGCCGGCAGGAAATGCAGGATAAAGCTGGGGAAAGCCTCGGCGGCGGCGATTTCCGGAAAATAAATATGCATGTACATGCCGACAAACAGGCTGAAAAAGCCAATCGGCGGCGTCAGCGTGGCGGCAAAAAGGCAGCCCTTGACGGCTTCATGATTGGAGCGCCCGACCAGCACCGCCTGAATATAGGTTTGGGTAGAGATTACGCCCAGCGCCACATTCAGACCTACGCCAAAATCGGTGCCGAAACCGCGCGCGAACATATTCATATACTGCACCTTGGGCAGGCTGGCATAAAATTCGGCCAGACCGCCATGCATTTTAATAGCCAGCAGGCCGCAGGCCACAGTCGCCATATAAAGCAGCCCCAGTTTGACCAGCCCCAGCAGACCACTGCCTTTGATACCGCCAAAAAGCACATAACAGACCATGATGATAACGCTGATTGCCGAACACCAGAAAGGGTTCATGCCGAACATGGAGCCTAAAAGGGCGTTGGCGGCCAGAATTTGCGCCACAATGTTCAGCACAATGCCAATCGCGGTCAGGATTGAGGTTACCAGGCCGGCGGTTTTGCCGTATTCGGTGCTGATAATTTCCTGTATAGTGGTACATTCGCTGCGGCGCACTGGCCGGGCATAGATTAGGGCCAGCAACAGGCAGCCCAGCGAAGCGCCCAACGTGAACCACCAGGCCGAGAGGCCGTAATTAAAGCCCAATTCTGCCGTGCCGATGGTGGAACTGCCGCCAATCAGCGTGCCGGTGATAATGCCGGCCACCAGCAGCGCGCCGGCGCTTTTGCCGCCGGTATTGAAATCGGCGGCGTTTTTTACCTTGCGGCCGGACAAAACACCAAGTGACATGATAATTAACAGCGTTAAAACGATACTGATGATATGGGTGGTGCTTAATGCCATGTTTGTTGCCTCCTTATGCTATTTTTCGCTAATTTCAGCGTATTGAGCCGCTATCGTTTTGACGGCGGAGAGCAGCGCCTTTTTCAGAGGGCCAAAATAAACCTCCTGTAAAAGCTGTATCAGCGGTTCTGCGCCTTGGTGCAGGTCATAGCCTTGCAGCAGGCTGGCCAGAAAATCCTGCGCCGCCTGGGTGACGAAAGAAATCTCTGCTCGCTCAATGCAGCCGCTGGCGCGCTGCACGATAACCACCAGCACCAGATTGTCATAAATTCGTTGGGCGGAGGTTCCCTGGGGGAGTTTAGCATAGGCCGCTAAAAGTATTTTGTCCTGCTGGGGCTGCCATGGAGTCATATTGCTCAAATCCTTTCATATTAGATATGGCCGTCATAAAAAAAGGCCGGCAAAAGAACCGGTTTATGCCAAACCGATTTTTCTGCCGGCTTCTGTTTGGCTGCTGCCAACACGGGCGAGTGCGGCCACCAAACAAAACAGCTAAATGAACACTTAGTGATTGCCAAGGCCAAAGGCCGCAGGCAGAACTTAGTGTGAATTTATCCATCGGGCGCAGCCAGATGGAATCGTCTACTGAACACTTAGTGATTGCCAAGGCCAAAGGCCGCAGGCAGAACTTAGTGATTAAATATGTATATATTATATATTAAAGCTGGCGGAAAAGCAATAGTATATACATAAAAAAATTGCTAAATCAGCTTGACATCATGACGGTAAAAGCTTATAATAAAACCTAGCAAATAACTAGGTAAAAAGCTTTTTAATATTAGGAGGGTGATTGTATGAAGATTGCTAAAAGTTTTATGGATTTAATTGGCCATACGCCGCTTTTGGAACTGGCGCGTTATAATCAGGCGCAGGGGCTGGGCGCGAAAATTCTGGCTAAGCTGGAGTATTTTAACCCGGCCGGCAGTGTTAAAGACCGGGTGGCGGCGGCTATGCTGGCGGAAGCTGAAGCAGAGGGCAAATTGCCGGCCGATGCGGTGATTATTGAGCCGACCAGCGGCAACACCGGTATTGGTCTGGCGGCGGTAGCGGCGGCGCGCGGCTGGCGTGTTATTCTGACGATGCCGGAAACTATGAGTGTGGAGCGGCGCAATCTGCTTAAAGCTTATGGCGCGGAGTTGGTTTTGACGGAGGGGGCGTTGGGTATGGCTGGTGCGATTGCCAAGGCCGAGGAGTTGGCGGCCAACACGCCGCATAGCTTTATCCCCGGCCAGTTTGTTAATCCGGCCAATCCGACGGCGCATAAGCGCAGCACGGGGCCGGAAATCTGGCAGGACACGGACGGTCAGGTGGATATTTTTGTGGCAGGCGTGGGCACTGGCGGTACTATTTCCGGTGTGGGCGCTTATCTGAAAGCGCATAATCCGTCTGTGCGAGTGGTGGCGGTGGAGCCGGCAGGTTCGCCGATGTTGTCCGCAGGTCAGGCCGGGGCGCATAAAATTCAGGGTATCGGCGCTAATTTTGTGCCGGAAATTCTGAACACGCAAATTTATGATGAAATTATAACGGTGACTGATGAGGACGCTATGACTACCGGCAGGGAGTTGGCGCGGCGAGAGGGTGTTCTGGTGGGAATATCCGCCGGCGCGGCGGTTTGGGCAGCGGCACAGCTGGCTAAACGCCCGGAAAATCAGGGCAAAACCATTGTGGCGCTGCTGCCGGATAGTGGGGAGCGCTATTTGTCCACGCCGATGTTTGCCGATTAATTGAGGGAGAGCGGCGGCTCATTATTCTGGCGCAGACTGCGGAAACCGCTGCCCTCCGGCAGGGAACGCAAAACCCGATGGTCGGCGTTTGTGGCGGCCGGGTGCAGTTTGGACAACGTCTGAAAAATTTCCGGGTGCAGGTCGGGCTTGATATCCAGATACATTTCGCCGCCCAACTCGTCCACGATTGTCAGGCGAACTCTGGTTGATAAAAAGGATTTGTGCAGTTCTTCATAGAAAATGCCGACAATGTGGTCGCGCCGCAGGGCATGCCCGGGCATTACCAGCCAGCGCTCGCCAAGATAAACAGGGGCCTGCGGCCAGGGCTGGCGTTTGATATCAGCGTCCAGCACGGCATATGGGTCGGCGGCCTCATTAGACGGTAAAATGCGGCTTAAATCCCTGCGCAGGCGGCCGGTGTAATTCAGCCGGGTTACCAGCCGCGTCAGCAGATAGCCAAGGCTGATGCCAAAAGCGGTCAGGTTCAGGCCGCCAATTATACCGGTTATGTAGGGATAGCGCTCATAGAACCAGTCCAGTGGACCATAAAACAGTTCAATCTGTACATAGCCGGCCACGCAGAAAAGCGCGAACCAAAATATACCAAGCCGCAGTTTGCCGGCAAAATAGCTGCGCATGGCTTTTTTTATTGAAAGGTTCATCTTTTTTCCTCCTTTTTCTTCTATTATAATGCGCTTTAAATTGCTTGTCAATAGTAAAGCCGCCTGTCCGTTTGGACAGGCGGCTTGCTGTTTTATTCCGGTTTGGTAATCGCCTTATGCGTGCGGTTGTTATCGGTGCTATAATAAAGAGTTAGTTTGCCGTTGGCGTTATAGGCGCGTTGGAATTTGATGTCGTTTTGTGGGGTGTAGCGGTTCAATCGTTCGTTTACTTCCTCCTCGGTGGCCAGACGCAGACCGATAAGCTGCCCTCTTAAGTCATATTCCGTCATGACAAACTGCGGCTGCTCCGGCTGGGTACTGCTTTGTACCGTCAGGCCTCTGCTGCGCGAGTTATCAATAAATGCGCTGACTAATTCCCCCTGAAAGTAAATATTGCGCCGGGTGCCAATATCTGTAATTTCCTCGCGGTATTCCAGACCAAACTGCTCATATTGTGCCATCAGTTCGGCCATCGTCTGGTCATTTTCCGCCATCTCGTCTGGATTGTTATAGATATAGTAGGCTACCTGGAGCCGCGGTATTTCGTCCGTGGAGGTTTGGTCGGCCTGCTCCTCGTCATATTCGGCATAGGTTATCTGTTGGGCGGCCGGGTTCAGCATTGCAGCAAAATTTTCTTCCACATAAACCTCCAGGCCCAGCAACTCGCCAAACGGGTCAACGCTGCCGTCGGCATTATAAATCACATCGCGCCGGGTACGTAAATCCACCTCGCCCTGCTGGTTCAGATATTCAAAATGAAGGGCTCGTCCCAAATTCTGGCCGTTCTCTGTAACATTGTAGCCGTCCCAGAAGTAGCGCACCGGCTGGCCGTTATAGAACAGCCGGTTTTCCTCGCCCATCGTCAGGCCAAACTGCTCGTAGGGCTGCACGTGTTTGTACATTGGCCGGGCGCGCTGCTCGTCCCATTGCGCCTGTTCCTCCGGCGTGGCCAGACGCAGGCCGGAAAGCTGTCCGTCGGTGTAGACGGTGTGCAGTTCCACCGCGTCCGCGGCAAAATTGCTGTCGCCAGCATGCTCGGTCAGCCAGGTGCCGGTAGTTTCGTCATAAATGCCGCTGACCTCGTGCCCCTGATAATACATCTTCAGGCCGTTGCCGTCAAAATCCGGGTCGTCAAACTGCCAGCCCAGACCAAACTGGGTGTATGGCTCCAGCAGCATGGCCCACTGGGCGCGTGACTGTTCGGAATAGATTTGGTGTAGTTCCGCGTCGCTCATGTTGTTATAATCAATATAATCGGCATTATTCAGCTGGTCGGCCGTCAGTAAATTATTTGGCTCCGGCTGATTGGTAGCGCCGGCTATTACCGTAACAAGCAGCAGCAGGCAGGCGGCGCCCAGACTTAAAACGCTCACTTTTTTCATCTTCATAATATTCACTATCCTTTTTTCTATCACATTATTTGGGGACTGACCGAAATTGCTGCAAAAAGTGGCGGCGGTATTTTGCGTTTCCGCCCAGCTTAACAGAGCCAGTGCATAATTGCGCCGATTTTTCGCGTCAGCGCCGCAGTGCTTTAACACGCCGGCGTCACAGGCCAACTCCAAATCGCGGTTGAACAGGGCAAAAAACAGCCAAACCGCCGGGTTAAACCAGTGCAGACACAGCGCCGCGGCGGCCAGCATTTTGGCGGCGGCGTCAAAATGGCGAATATGCGTCCATTCATGCAGCAGAGCAAAATGCAGGCTGTCTTGCTGTTGGCTCGGCATATCGGCCGGTAACAAAATCACCGGGCGGAACAGTCCGTAAGTCAGCGGCGTGCAAATCTGGTTGGTTTGGCGCACGGTAACGGTGCGGCGCAGTTGGTGTTCGGCCAGCCATTGCTGTACTGAAGTCTGCAATTCCGGCTTTAGCGCTTCTGTCTGTTGAAAGCGGCGTTTGCTGCGCCAATAAACCAGCCCGAAAAAGGCGGCGCAGATGCTGGCTCCGGTCAGCCAAATCAGTTGCCAAATTGGCAGTTGGGCGCCGGTATTCAAATGGATTGCCGCTTCGGTCGGGCTGTTCGCCGTATAAGTGGGGTTATCGGGAAGGGCAGGGTCTGGGTTGACGTCTGCCAAATGAATAAAATTATTAATATTCGGCGTTTCCGCAATAACCGTTTGGGGATTATTTTCAGGCCAAAGATTTTGCAGACTGTACGGGCAGGGCAGGCAGAGCGGCAGCAGCAGACGCGCCAGCACCAGCCACCAGAGCAGCGACCAGACGGCCATTGGCAGCCAGCGTCTGTTTTGCAGCAGGCAGCGCAGCAGCGTTACAACTGCAATTAACAGGACTATGCTTAGACTCCATTGTGTTGGGCTTAACAATTTAAGGCTCATCGGGCCATTCCTCCACCAGCTGGCGCAGTTGGTCTATCTGCGTTTGATTGACGTTTTGCCGCCCCAGCAGCGCCGCAAAAAGTTTTTCTGCGGAGCCATCATAAATTTTGTTAATTAAATTGTTGGTTTCGGCGGCCTGCACACTCTGCTTGCTGACCAGCGGCCGGCAGATGAAATGCGGCTCCAGTCGCTGCACAGCGCCCTTTTGGATACAGCGCTTAATCAGTGTGTAGGTGGTATTGACATTCCAGCCCACCTCTGCCTGCAAAATTTCCGCTACCTGCCTGGCGGTCGGCTCGCCCAGCCGCCAGATTACATTCATCACCTTGATTTCGGAATCGCCCAGCTTCATTTCCACTTGTGCAGTCATATCGCAATGCTCCTTATAGAATAAAAATAGATAGAGTCCGCGCGGCTCTATCTATATACTACCATAGTCTTATGAAAATGTCAATACTACAAGAGTAGTTTTGTGGTCGAAAACGATATTTATTATGAAAAAAGCTTTTGCAGCAGTTTGGCGGTATAAATGGCCATAACCTCACTTTTGTGCCAGTCAATGTCCGTGACGGCTTCTGCCCAATAAAGAACATTGCTTTTGGTATCATAGGCCAGACGAAAACCAAAAGGGGTGCCGCTTTTATCACACATAAAACCGTCGCGAGCAACTTTGATATATTCCGGCGCGTTTTTTGCTATTTCCGCGCCATATTCCAGATTTAACAGATAGCGGTTGCCGGCGCTCAGTCCGGTTTCAAAAACGGTTTTAATGAATAATTTGGAATATTCTTCGGTTTCCGGGCAATCCGGCGCGTTATTGTTGGCCAGAAAAAAATGGCAGCCGTGTTTCTTATCCAATTGCCGATAGGCGTGATAATTGCCAAAGGGATATTCAGTCAACTCAAACGCCTGCTGTTGCAGATTGTGCAGCAGGCTGTCGATTTTCAGGGACGGTTGGCATTGGTGCGTAAAAGTTGAATTTTGGCGAACAAACTGCAAAAGCTGCGCGTTATTCCGTTTGGTCTGCCAAACGCCGGCCATGATAAACAGCAACCCTATGGTCAGCAGCAGTATGCAGAGTGGGAGTGGGGTTTGTTTAAGCAGAAGGTACAGTGACGCCAGCAGGAAAGGCAGCGCGGCTGCAAACAGCGGCAGGCCTGTACCGAAAAATGTCTTCTGCTGGTATCTTTCTGTTCGCATAATCTTTTCCTTACTGTTCTGATAATGGATTTGTTTTATTATAAGCCGTATTTGGGGGCTTGTCAAGATTGCTCAGGCCAGCATTTTCAGGCCAATGCCAATTAAGATAAGACCGCCGGCCAATCCGGCTTTATCGGCCAGGCGTCGGCCGCAAAACCTGCCCAGCTGCACTGCCAGCAGGCAAAGGCTGAATGTGCAGGCGGCAATGATAGCCGCAGCCTGCCAGATGTTCAGAGCTGTGCCCGGGGTTTGACCCAGTCCGGCCGCCGTCAGGCTAACGCCCACCGCCAGTGCGTCAATGCTGGTGGCGATGGCTTGCAGCAGTACCAGGCGAGGAGTAAGGCAAATTATGGCTTCAGTTGGGTGCAGCAGGCTGTCAGTTAGCATTTTGCTGCCCACCAGACAAAGCAGTGCGCAGGCTAATAGATTGGCCAAATGCCCAGACCAAAAAATTGTGCCGGCAAAATACCCAATCAGCGGCATCAGACCTTGAAAAAGCCCAAAGGCTGCGGCCAGCAGCAGCATATCCCGGGGCTGAATATTTTTAATTGTCATGGCGCTGACTGCGGAAACGGCAAAGGCGTCCATGGAAAGCGCCACCCCTAATAGTATAATTTCTCCAAGCTGCAAAAAAGCGCCTCCTCTCTTGAAAGTAGCCATAACGCCGGCTTATTGCAGAATATGCAGGCGAGGAGAAAAATATTAGTATATTTTTAAGTGTTCACACAATAAAACAGACGCTTATGGGGAAAGCGTCTGTTTTGGTTTCAGTTGCGTTATAGTGTTTTTTATTTTATTCCAAATTAGGCCTGATGTCTATTATAGCAATCGCGGCAGTAAACCGGGCGTTCATTTACCGGTTTAAAAGGTACTTGGGCTTCTGTGCCGCAATCAGCGCAAATAACTGTGAACATTTCACGGCCAGCATTTCTCTGTTGTTTACGGATAGCCCGGCAGTGCGGACAGCGCGCAGGCTCGTTTTGAAAGCCTTTTTCGGCATAAAACTCTTGTTCCGAAGCCGAAAACAGGAATTCCTCGCCACATTCTTTGCATACCAGGGTTTTGTCTGTAAATGCCATCTTCTTTAAACCTCCTTCTATGTTTTTTTAATGCTGACAGCTTATAATTCCCAATAGCCTGCGCTAACATTTTCGTAAAGTGCAAGGGGAGAATATAAACTGTTAAAAATATTCAAAACCATTAAACAATACGTCTAATTTTTTTGTCAAACTATCCAAAAGGATAGTCTGTTTTTATCGTTGGGTATATTATAACCTATACATAAACAAATTGCAACATTTTTGTAGAAACTTTTTAAATTTTTTTACAAAAATAATGTAAGAAACAGTCGATAAAACGGGAGGGCTATATAAGCCCCTGGAGCAGGACGGATAAGGCGTCATAAGCCTAAAATTGTCGATAAACTTTTACGCATAGTGCTTGCAAACTTTTGGCAAATCCGCTATAATATTAGCTGTAAATTTTGTAGCCGTATAGGTTTTTAAGGAGGTTTTTTGCTGGTTATGAAAGGCAAAGTTAAGTGGTTTAACGCGGAAAAAGGCTTCGGTTTTATTGAACGTGAGGGTGGCAGTGATGTATTTGTGCATTACTCGGCTATCCAATCGGACGGTTTTAAAACATTAGATGAAGGCCAGGAAGTGGAATTTGACGAGATTGAGGGCGCGCGTGGCCCACAGGCTGCTAATGTGATTAAATTATGAAAATAGCAGTACTTTCGGATACGCACTGGCAGTTCTGTTCTCCCCAGCCCAGGGTTTTGACGCTGCTGGCGGAGCAAAAGCCAGATTTGATTTTGCATGCCGGCGATTGGACAGACCTGTGTCTGTTGCCGGAATTGCAGAAGATTGCCAGTGTGGAGGCGGTGGCTGGCAACTGCGACCGTTCTGAAACGACCTCAAAGCTGGGCGAGGCCAAGGTTGTGCAGGCTGATGGCGTCAGTATTGGCCTGACGCATGGACATCTGTTTCCGCATTTGCCTACACCACAGTCGGCACTGCGTACTTTTGCGGATAAGGCAGTGCAGGCGGTGGTTTTTGGTCATTCGCATGTTCCGCTTTGCGAATGGCATGAAGATGTTTTGCTGTTTAATCCTGGTTCAGCGGTGCGGCCGCTGGGCGAAATAAAAAAACCCTCTTATGGTTTGCTGACCATTGAGGAGGGTAAAATTCAAGGTGAGATAGTTTATTTCGACAAATAACAGATATTACATCTGGCACAGCCGTTGCATATAGAGCGGCTGCCACAATTAAGGCACTGACGGCCAAAGTGAGGCTTATACAGCTTTTCCTTTGGCAGAGGGCGGCCAAACCCATCGCAGAGTTTGTAATGGGCTGGCCGTCCTTTTACATTAACGCCGGCCTTATGCGCCTGTTGGCTTTGCACTTTTTTGTTGGGCAGAAAATAGCGGTGGCCGTCCTTGATAAAATGCGTGCCGGTTTCAAAAAAATAAAAGCTGACGTTCTGCGCTTTACATTCCCGGCTTAACTGTTGAACCCAGGCAAAATCACAGGGGCGCGCGCCCTCATAGTTTTCGCCGCCGCAGGTTACCTGCTCAATCTGGCCGCTGGCCAGGTAAGGAGCCAGACTGACAGGGCCGATAAAAGGAGCGCAGAAAACCCCTTTATGCTTAAAGGGCAGCGCCAGAAGCAACGGCAGGCGTTCATCAGCACGGCGCTGGTTTTCACAGGTGACGTTGAAAAACACATTTTCCCAGCCCTCGCCCCAATCCGCCGGCAGACAGGCGGCAACTCTCTCCGGGCGTTTGGTCAGCAGCAGAAATTTTACGTCCGGCCGCTGCCAGATAATTGACCAGGCTTCTTCACGCCATTGGTCGGCTTCCGCCAGAAAAAAGTCAGAGGTCATACAAACGCGCACCGTTTCGCCGCTTTTAATTTTATAAGCGCCGTGACGGTCTTTTTGCAACGGATAATCAAAACCATTTTTGGTGCGGTAAATATCTGCGCCGTTTTGATCGCGGATTTTGTCCAGAAAATACATATAACAGTTGGCACAGCCTTCGCTTTTTTTAATGCAGCCATGCCAGGGGTTCCAGATGTCATGCATAATTGCTCATTGCCTTTAATTCCATAATCAGGTCGCGCGCTTCTGCGGCTTTCTCAAATTCCAGCCGGCGCGCGGCCTCGCGCATTTCTTTTTCCAAATTGCGAATAACCTTTTCCCGTTCCCGACGTGTCAGCTTGGCATAACCTTTCTTGTCAGCCGTCAAATCCTCGGCGGCGGTTTCCGGCAGAATAGCGCTGATTAAATCGCGTACTTCCTTTTTAATCGTCTGCGGTATAATGCCATGCTCCTGATTATAAGCCAGCTGAATATCACGGCGGCGCTGGGTCTCGCTTAAAGCGGCCTGTAAAGAATCGGTCATGTTATCGGCATAAATAATCACACGGCCGTTCACATTGCGCGCTGCCCGGCCAATCGTCTGAATCAGGGAGCGGTGAGAGCGCAAAAAGCCTTCCTTATCGCCGTCCAAAATGGCCACCAGCTGCACCTCAGGAATATCCAAACCCTCGCGCAGCAGGTTAATACCCACCAGCACGTCAAAATTACCCAGCCGCAAATCGCGCACAATCGCCATGCGTTCCAGTGTTTTCACGTCACTATGCAGATAGCGCACCTTAACGCCAGCTTCATTCAGATAATCGGTTAAATCTTCGGCCATACGCTTGGTTAGGGTGGTAATCAAAACGCGCCCCTCGGCCTTGATGGTTTTATGAATTTCACTCAGCAGATGGTCAATCTGTTTATCAATGGGGTGCATTTCAATTTGAGGGTCAACCAGCCCGGTCGGGCGCAAAACCTGCTCCACCACTTCCGGCGAGTGCGCCAATTCATAATCACCAGGCGTGGCGGAAACATAAATGGCCTGGTGTACGCGTTCCTCAAATTCGGCAAAGCGCAGCGGTCGGTTATCAATCGCCGAGGGCAGACGAAAACCATATTCCACCAGCGATTGCTTGCGCGAGCGGTCGCCCTCATACATGCCGCGCACCTGCGGCAGGGTAACGTGACTTTCGTCAACCAGCAGCACAAAATCCTTAGGGAAGTAATCTAACAGGGTATAGGGCGGTTCGCCGGACTGGCGGCCGTCCATATGCCGGGAATAATTTTCAATCCCCTGACAATGCCCGATTTCCTCCAGCATTTCCAGGTCAAAATTGGTGCGCTGCTCCAGCCGCTGGGCCTCTAACAGACGATTATCCGCCTTAAGCACAGCCAGCCGCTCCTTTAATTCCTCTCTGATATCATGCAGTGCGCGTTCCATGGTGGCGTCGCCGGTCACATAATGGCTGTTGGGGTAAATACTGATGTGGGGCAGACGGTGCAGCACCTCTCCGGTGACGGTGTTAACCTCGGCGATGGTTTCCACTTCATCACCAAAAAATTCCAGACGCACGGCTACGTCAGTATAACCGGCCGGAAAAATCTCCACCACATCGCCCTTGGCTCGGAAAGTGCCGCGGTGCAAATCCATATCGTTGCGTGTGTATTGAATGTCCACCAGTTTGCGCAGTAACTCATCACGGCCGAAATTTTGGCCGACGCGCAGAGAAATCGTCATATTCTGATAAAATTCCGGTGAACCAAGACCATAAATAGCGGAAACTGAAGCCACAACAATCACATCACGCCGCTCCAGCAGAGCAGCCGTGGCGGAATGGCGCAGTTTTTCAATTTCATCATTAATAGAAGCGTCTTTGGCAATATAAGTGTCGGAACGGGCAATATAAGCTTCCGGTTGGTAATAATCATAATAGGAAACAAAGTATTCCACAGCGTTTTCCGGAAAAAATTCCTTAAATTCGCCATAAAGCTGGGCGGCCAGCGTTTTGTTATGGGCGATTATCAATGCCGGACGCTGGCTGCGCGCAATCACATTGGCCATAGTGAAAGTTTTGCCGCTGCCCGTTACGCCCAAAAGCGTCTGGTGCGGCGCTCCGGCGGCCAGACCGGCGCAGAGTGCGTCCACGGCCTGTGGTTGGTCGCCTGTCAGCTTATAATCACTGTGCAGCTTAAATTCCATTGCCTGTTCCTCCCTGATTGATAAAATTGCAATATTTATACCTATATTTTAACAAACAAATGTTCTGATGTCAATAGCTTGATTGGATATTTACAATTGGCTGAAAAAATTGTATAATAAATATATTATATATGGAAAAAGGGGGTTGCCAATATGCACCTTTTTGCAAAATATGTATATTTAGCCTGTTGTATGTTGCTGGGGCTTTTGCTTTTAGCGTCCTGCGGCGGACAGACAGCCGGCGTGGAGATGTATGATATTGTTTATGAGTCTGGATATTCCCATGACCCATACAATCGGGACGCGCAGTTTCCCATAGACGGCACGGCTTTGCATTTGGCAGTTACGTCAGCGGACGCTCTGGCGGTGCAGCTTTTGGACGCGCAGGGGGCAATACTTGCGAATTATAAGGAAAATCTGCCGGCCTTGCAGCGGCGAGAACTGCTGACGGTACGTGGCGAGGCTGCGACGCGCGGTGTAATCATGGCCAACTGTGGTATTTTGCTGCCTTATGATGAAGAAACCGGCGAGGGAGCGCTTTGGCTTTGCCTGGAAACCTGGCGAAAAACGCGTTATAATGGCTTTGTTGACGGCGCACTGACCGGCGGTGAGTTAATGCTGGTTGATGCGCAAAGCGGCCAGACGCTTTTCAGTGCGGCCACCAACCCCGGCGAGTTGTTTTTGGCGGCCAGCGGTAACCGCTGCTATTTCTATACTCCCGGCAAAGCTGCCCGACGTAAAGATGAGCAAACCCCGGCGCAAATATATTGGCGTGACATTAACTACTGGTTGCTGCCGCATGTCGTATGTAGTTTTGATTATGTGGGCGCGCCCAAATCTGACGGCCAGCCAATAGAACGTCTGCGTTTTTATCCGCAAACCGATTGCCTGCGGCTGGATTTTACCTGTTATGAGCAGACCAACGCAGAAAATGACCGTTGGGATTATGTGGTTAAACATTCGGTAGAGGTGCCTTTGAAAAATCAGCCTGAATCAGAAACAGAGGAAACAACATAAAAATAAAACCCCCGGGCAAACAAACCAGGGGGTTTTTATTTTTAGCAATTTTTTAACTTAAGCTGGCCGGAATAGGCGGTGTTCGCAAAGCTATCTCAGACCATGCAACCAATAAATCTTCCACATTATGCATGTGGGTAGTGATAACATAGCCGCCGCAGTTGTCGCTGGATATATTGATAACGTCTTCAAATTCCTGGTTTGTATCTTGGGTATAGTAAATGCGATAAACCATTTCCGCATTAGCCGGGTCGGCATATTCCATATAGCTGCCGGCTGGCAGTTTATGCAGCGCGTCCATATATTCTTCCAGCACCCATCCATGGTCACGCATAATCAAAGAATGGGGCAAACCGACATAACGATAATGCCATGGCTCATAGGCCACCGCAGTCAGCGCGGTTTTGTTATTATCATAGCGCAAAATGAAACCATAATTCCAGCAGTTAGTCAGCAGCCATTGTCCTTGCTCGGTATTGCGGAAGTTATCCGAAAGGCCGGTGTTATTGCTCAAGTCAATCGCCAGACCGGTTTGGTGCTCACTGGTTCCCGGCAAAGCCGTATAAAGCAGCGTGTTGTTATAGGCCGTTTTATAACTTTGGCCGGCGTGCTGCCGTTTGGCTACTTTGCCGTTAAACAGCTGTTTTTGTACATTATAATTCCGAAAACCGGAAATTGTGTTCAGCGTTAAATTTTTTTCTTCCTTATAAGCAGTATACATTCTGATATAAGCATTAGCCGCAGCGTCGCGCAACTGCATAACGCCCTTGGTGCTTGGGGCCAGCTTGGCAATATCCAAAAGGTCATTGGGCTGCCAGCTTGCGTCCAAAGTATGCTCCCTGTTTACCAGCATTAACAGCTGGTCGTCCTTGCTGGTATCAAAAGCTAACGCCGGCTGAACAGCCAAAACCAACATTAACATACTTAAACCTATTAAACGTAAAAATCGCATAACTTTAAAACTCCATTTACAAAATAGTGCTTTTTATCTGATAATTATATATTATACGATTTTTTTCTCTCCCTGTCAATATTTTTTAAGGCTTGGGCAAACTATGTTAAAGATTGCAAATCTGCTTTTATTTTATCTACATCACTATTTAATGTGCCGACGGATTTTCTGCTGGGGCGCGATGATTATTTGCAGAGCATTGGCGTGCGAGTTGATGTGCCGTTAGATGTTGCACCCGGCGCGGCAAAAAGTAATGCAGTTTGGCATGAAAAAAACTTGCAAAATGTTGTATATTTTGTTATGATAATATGTAATATATATATTACTGGGAGTGTAGATTAAAAATGGCAGAATTGGCAGGAATTTGCGCCGTCATTTTGGCGGCCGGAGCCGGCAGCCGTCTGGGCTATCCCAATGAGCGCGGCGGCAAACCGATGGTAAAAGCGCTGGGCAAGCCGCTTCTGGCTTATGGTCTGGAGCGTCTGGCCGGGGCCGGGCTGAAAGATGTGGCACTGGTGGTAAATCCGGTGAACCGGACAGTTATTGGAAACTTTGCAGGAAACGGCTCTAAATGGGGGTTGTCGATAACCTATGTCGTGCAGGAAACACCGCTGGGCATTGCGCATGCGCTTTCGCTCTGCCGGGATTTCAGCGCCCAGCGGCATGTTTTGCTGCTGCTGGTGGACAACCTCTTTGAAGCTGATATTAATGCAGCTGTGGCGGCCTATGCGCAGAAAAAGCCGGATAAAGCGGAGGTCTTTCTGGTATCGGTGCCAAATCCGCAGGATTATGGCGTGGCCGTGATAGAAAATGGCCAGGTAAAGCGTTTGGTGGAAAAACCGCAGCAGTTTATCAGTGATTTGGCGGTTATCGGTTTGTATTTTTATCCTCCTGATGTGTATGATTTAATTCCCCAGCTGAAGCCCTCAGCACGCGGTGAATTGGAGATTACCGACGTTAACAGCCTGTTTTTACAACAGGGGCGTTTGGAACATTACACCCTGCAAGGCTGGTGGATTGATGTTGGTAATACGGAGCGCTTAAAGGAAACGGAAAAATTGCTGGCTAATTAACTGTTTATAGCGATATGCAAAGGGTAAGTCCTTGTATATCGCTATACTAAACTCTGAATTTGTCTGTGGCTCGTCAGGCGTTAAGTATTCACGCGAAAAAAGGAACTGTTGAAGATTTTCAACAGTTCCTTTGTATTTTGTTTAATTAAATAGCTGGTTTAGCCAACTTTGCAAACATTAGCTGCGCGCAGTTTGCTGGGGTTTTTTGGGTCAGCTTCAACTTCAAAAGTAACTTTCTGTCCCTCGTCCAGAGTGCGATAGCCGTCAGTCTGAATGGCAGAGAAATGTACGAAAACGTCATCGCCGCCTTCATCATTAGCAATGAAACCGAATCCTTTTTCTGCGTTGAACCATTTTACTGTACCGTTATTCATTTTGGGTACCTCCTGTCAAAAATTTTCGTACCCATAGAAAATGAACAAATATCGCCAAATCAATCAACTTCTGGTTTATTGCGCGTAATAAGCTATTATCTTGAATACTTGTTTCAGTATAGCACTATGCCTGATTAAAGTCAAGGGTTTTTTCTGTAAAGTTGACAAAAATAAAAAAATCTTTTAACCGCTGCCAAAGCTTAAATTGTCATATTTTAATGCATTTCGTTTAAAAGCCGTTCCAGTTCATCAAGCATATCCGCAAAAACCTGCATGGCGCTGTTCAGCGTTTGGCGGCCGCCGGCGTCCATATCCACGCCCGCACCGCGCAATAGCTGCAAGGGGCTTTGGCTGCAACCGCCGGAAAGGAAACTGATATAATCCTTAACTTTCCGCGCGTCGCCGCTTAAAATACCTTGCGCCAGTGCTGTGGCGGCGCTCATGCCGGTAGCGTATTTGTAGACATAAAAAGCGCGGTAAAAATGAGGTATGCGGCTCCATTCCATGTCAATTTCCTGGTCAACCTCCATATCCGGGCCGAAATAATCCAAATTCAGCTGATAATAGGTATCCTGGAAATATTTGCAGGACAACGCCTCTCCGGCCTCGGCCGCCGCGTGAATAATCTTTTCAAATTCAGCAAACATGGTCTGGCGGAAAACGGTGCCGCGGAAATCGTCCAGATAATGATTGACCAGCAACAGGCGTTGGGCCGGGTCCTGCTCACGGTTAAGCAGATAACGCAGCAGCAGATTTTCATTCACCGTGCTGGCCACTTCTGCCACAAAAATTTCATATTCACCATAAATATAAGGCTGATTTTGGTGCGAATACCAGGAATGCATGGAATGACCCAACTCATGCGCCAGCGTGAAAACGCTGTTCAAATTACCCTGCCAGTTCAGCAGAATAAAGGGTTTGCTGCTCCAAACGCCGCTGGAATATGCGCCGCTGGTTTTGCCCTGGTTTTCGGCCACGTCCACCCAGCCCTCGCTGAAAGCCTTTTGGGCGGTGTTAATATAATCCTCGCCCAGCGGCCGCAGCGCCTGCAAAACCATCTCCGTGGCTTCCTGATAGGGAATTTCCCGGGGGCGCGCCTTGGCCAGCGGCGTATAAATATCGTAAAGATGCAGCTTTTCCACGCCCAGTGCGCGGCGGCGCAACTCCAGATAGCGATAAAACAGGGGCAGGTGGGCGCGCACGCCGTCTATCAGATTATCATAAACCGTGGCCGGGATATCCTCGGCAAAAAGGGCGGCTTGCAGAGCGCTGTCAAACCGGCGCACTCTGGCTGCAAAAACGTCCTTTTTCACATTAGCGGCCAGCATGGCGGCCAGTGAGTTGCGCCAGGCGGCATAAGTGGCGTAAAGCCCCTTAAAAGTTTCCTGCCGCACCTGCCGGCTGGGACTTTCCATTAAATGGGTATAATTGCCGTGGGTTATCTCCACCAGATTGCCGTCCTCATCGCGCACGGTGGGGAAATGCAGGTCGGCATTGTTGAACATACCAAAAATACTGCGCGGTGCGGCGCAAACCTCGCCGGCCAGCGCCAGCATTTCCTCCTCGTCTTTGTTGCGAACATGCGGCTTCTGGCGCAGCAATTCCTCAAAAAACCGCTGATAAAGCTTTAACTGGGGCATTTGCAGCCATTCATGCAGCTTGTTTTCATCAATCGCCAGCAATTCCGGTTCCTCAAAGGCCAACGCCGCCGAGGTCTGTACGGCCAAATTCTGCGCTTTATCCGCCATGCCCTGATAAACATGATTACCGTTGTCCTCATCGCGTTTCATCTGGGCGTATAGGAACAGCTTATCCAGCTTTTGCAGCAGATTTTCCTTAAACTGTAAATATTCTGCCAGCCGCTCAGGGCTTTCACTAAGCCGGCCGGCAAAAGCGGCGGCTCGCTCTGGCATTTGACTGGCCTGCGCCAAAGCCTGCTCCCAGGCTTCGTCACTGGCAAAAACCGAGGCCACGTCCCATTTTAACTCCGCCGGTACTTCACTGCGGCTGGGCAGTCTTTTGACATTTTCTTCGGCTGGTGAATTGTTTTGTGTCATAATTTCCCTCCTGATTAATGTTTAAAAATTAATATCTAAAAAGAAACAGCAAATTACATGAATTATTTTTGGGTTTTTTGATGTCTTGGGCTAAAAAATATACGGCTGTGGGGTTTTCCACCGAACAAAGTAAAGTGCCTGCTAACGGCATTGGGCTTTTCCACCAATAATGGTTATAAGTTTGGGATAAATTTGGCCAGGCCGCACCAGTCAAGGGCTGAAGTTATGCACAGAGTTTTCCACATTTTCCACAACCTTATAATAGAAGCCAACCAAAAAATCGGGTATTATTTTACAGAATACAACAAAATAATTTAAAATCGTTCAGAGAAGTCCAAAATGTCTAAAAATTTTACTTGACAAACACCTTAAATTTTACTCCGCCACGGCCGATGGCTGATAAATTAATTCCCAATCCGCTTTATCCAGCAAATCCTGTATGCGCGCTTGCCGCCAGGCATTTATGGGCAGCCGGGAGAAAGCGTTGGCGGCGTAATCCTCCAGATTACAGGCAGCCAGCTGACTGCTCCAGGGTTGAACATCGGCCGGCATTTGCAGCAGCCGGCGCACCAATTCGTCCTCGCCGGCATTTATCAAGGCGGCGCGCAAAGCTTCGGCGCGTTCTGTTCTGGGCAGACAGCAGTGGGTACGGCAGGTAAAACTGCGCTGTTGGTGTCTGGTGCAGTATTTTTGCTGCTCATGCAAAAAATTACAGGCGCCGGTCGGCGTGCGTTTTAAAGTTAAATCAACAGCCGGGCCGCAAAAGTGTAACTCCGCCCATTCCAGCAGCCAGTTGGCCAGTTCTTTTTCAGTTGGCTCCGTTTCAGAGCCTGCGTTTTGCGCTAACTGCCAGTCGGCAATCGTCAGCGGCGCGCGCTCATGGCAGCAGCCATCACAGCCTTTGCAGTCGGCCAGCGTTTGCTCCTGAAAATCTTCAATAGCCTGCAAATAATCGCCCACGCTGGCCTGAGGGGTTAAAATCTGCACGTCATAGGCCAGCGTCTGCGCGCCCAGAATATCGGCAAAAATATCATTATCCGCCGGCTGCAGCGGCGTCAAATAAATGCGAATGTTCTGATTTTCCAATTTTTCAGGCATTTATGCCAACCTGCCTTTCTGCGGCCTCAATTACATGGCGGCAGAGGATAGCGGTAGTTACCAGACCAACGCCGCCCGGTACCGGTGTAATGGCGCTGACCATACCTTTGGCGGCGTTGAAATCCACGTCGCCGCACATTTTGCCGCCGTTATCCGGGTCGTCATTAGCGCCAACGTCAATAACCACCTGACCGGGGCGCAGCCAGCCGCCTTGCACCAGCCGCGGTTTACCCACGGCGGCTACCACAATATCCGCCTGCCAGCAAACCTGCGACAGGTTTTCGCTTTTGGAGTGAGCAATAGTCACGGTGGCATTGGCATGTAACAGCAGCATAGCCAGCGGCCGGCCCACCACCAGTGAGCGTCCTAAAACGACTACCTGCTTGCCAACCAGCGGAATTTGATAATAGCGCAGCATTTCCATAACGGCGGCAGCGGTACAGGGCGCAAATCCCTGGGCGGAGTCGCCGAAGTATAACTCGGCCTGGGCGGCACGGGACAGGCAATCCACGTCCTTGGCCGGGTTTATAAGACTGCGCAGATAGGTTTCATTCAGCTGATGGGGCAGGGGGCTGAAGAAGAAAATGCCATGAATGGAATGGTCCTGTGAGGTTTGGGTGAGCATGGCGGCAAGTTCATCTTCCCGGATATTGGTCGGCAACGCCAGCGTCTGGCAGCGCACGCCGACTTTCTCACAATGGCGTTTAATAGAGTTCTCATAGTAAATATCGTCCGGGCGTTCCCCAATGCGAAAAATAGCCAGGGTGGGGTTGCAGCCATGCCTCTGCAAATTGTTTGCGCGCGCCAGATTATCGTCCATAATGGCGGCGGCCACCTCTTTGCCGGATAACAGGCGAGCCTCCTGGTTTTCAGACAGGATATTATTCATTATTTGTTCCTCCAGTAGAATTCCACTCATCATATCTAAATTTTCATCGTTCAGTTTATTGGCGTTCAGTTCATTAAAATTGTCCAGCATAACAATACCTCCATAAAATACTAGCTATATATTAAATTTATTAAATTTCTTTTTCCCAGGCGGTTTTTAGCAAGACAAATACTTCATCAAACCATTGCCAGAGTTTGGGTTTAAGTTCCAGGCGTATTTGTTCCAACAGACCGGCCAGTTCTGTCGGACTGCCGCCGGTTACCTGATGCCGTTTGGCCAGCTGCTGCAAATATTTTTGGGCGCAGCCGTTGGCTGTTGTTTCCTGCACATCAAAGCGGTCATTCATTGTACGCAGAATACGGCGCATTTGGGGAGGCTCGCTGGGGCTGTTGGTGTAGGCGGCCAGAGTACGGCCAACCTCGTCCATAACCGCGTCAGAATTAACGGCTGTAAGCAGGCGTTCACCCAGCTGCGGATAAGCCGCGGCCAATTCCAGCTCCGCCGCCAGTTCCACCATATTATGAGCCTTCCAGAGAGCCAGCGCGCGCGGCAGATTGCAGGCCAGAACAACATCTGGTATGTAGGGCAGGCATTGCAGAAAACACCAACCCATTTTTCCCTGCCAGATTTCATCGGCAAAGGTATCAAAGCCCAGCCCGTCGTCGCCGTGCAGACGCACGCCCAGCGCCAGCGCCTCCGCCTGTGGGCTTAAACCCCGGGCAAAGCGGAGAAAATCCTGGCTTTGGCTATGCCAGACGTTGCGGTCAAAGCCCATACCACAGATAAAATCCGGTAAAATACTGCCCACAAAGATAAGTTGCTGCTCCAGGGCGGAAAAATTGCGCTTAAAAGGGCCGGGCGCGGCAGCGATTATCCGTTCGGCCATATAATTATGTGCTAAAGGAAACATAAAACCTCCTGTCAAAATTAATTGTTAAAAAACACTTTCCAAATTGCGTGGTTTGTGATATTATTTAATATAGTTAAGATATATATTATAATTTGTTATATATATTATATATCATAGAAAGGGTAAAAAGAAATACAGAATATGCAAAATTTTCAAAAACTTATTAAATTACCACAACTTTTTTTATTTTTGTTAGGCAATGCTTTTGTGGCGTATAGTTATCAGGGGTTTGTTTCAGCTAACGATTTTCTTTCTGGCGGTACTTATGGTATGGCCGGTATCGTAACTTATTTTTTAGATTTTCTGCCTTTTTCGCTGGTGGTGCTGTTGTTTAACCTGCCCTGCATGATTTGGGCCTGGCGCGAGTTGGATAAACGCTTTGTGGTGCTGACTACCGTCGCTCTGCTGTTGCAGGTCGGTTTTTTGCAGTGTTTTGAGGGTATAGTTATTTATAATAACGATTTATTGTTGGCGGCCATTTTCGCCGGTGTTTTTGTGGGTGCTGGCGACGCGCTGGTGTTGCGCAGCGGTTCCGGCAGCAGTGGCGTGCATTTAATTGCTATGGTTTTGCGCCAGAAGTTTGGTATATCCGTCAGCACGGTTACCACCAGTATTAACGCGGTGATTATTTTGCTTTCCACCAGCATTTTCGGTATTGAGAAAGGCTTATATACACTGATTTTAATTTTTGCCTCCGGCCAGACATTGCATGCAATTTTAGATGGTCTTTCCAGCAAGCGCACAGCTTTTATTATCACCGCCAGGGGCGAAGAGGTTGGCGAGGCGTTGATTAAAGGGTTGAACCGCGGCGTTACCAAATTGCAGGCGGAGGGGCTGTATACGCATACGCCGGTCAGCCTGCTGATGTGCGTTACCAATATGTTGGAGGTGGGGCGTTTGAAAACGCTGGTGCAGTCGATAGACCCCCATGCCTTCATTACATTCTATGAAACAACGGATTTCCGCGGCCACTTTCTCAAGCATAATATCATTGTTGATAAAGACGAAGATGCGGAAACGGCGGCCATGCAGACGCCGCCCCGGCGCCCGGTCAGACAAAAACCGCAGACGCCGGAGCCTGAGTTGGAACCTGAGCCGGAGTCGCCGGCGCATGAAAGTGTATTATCCCGTTTAAGCCAGCATATGCATAATAATGAAGAAACGGCCGAAACAACCGAAAATGCTGGCCCTGAAGAACGCTCAGAAAGCACTTTGGGTAAAATTTCAGTTGCAGCGCCGGAAAATCAGCCAATAAGCCAGATGCCCTCATTCCAGCTTACGGTACAGCCTGATTTGGAACAGGAAGCCGAGATGATGCCGGAGCCGGAAATAGCAACGGAGGATAGTGAAGCGTCAGATATTATTGATAAAATTCGGGAGCGTATTATGTCACGGCCGGCAGAGCCGACGCGCTCAGAAACACCGTCAGGCATATCGCATGCCGCCAGGACAGGTGATGTAACCCGGCCGGAACACCGCAGCTTTGTGCCGCCAACGCCGCCGGATTTAACACATAGCCGGAACCGTTCCAACCGGGATTTCTGGGCAGATGATACTGATAAAAAATAAAAAAATATATTATAAAATTATAACAGGAGGTGTTTTTTAGTGGCAGATATTTTGGAAGTGATAAAAAGTCGTCGTTCAACTCGGGCTTTTAAGCCAGAGCAGATTAGCCGCAATCAACTTGAACAGATTTTAGAGGCTGGCGCCTGGGCGCCCAGCGGTAATGGTTTTCAGGGCTGGCATTTTTGTGCTTTGCATAATGCTGAAAAAGTAGCGCGTCTGGCGAAACTTATCAGAATAACCTTGCAGCTAGATGATAGTTATTGTTTTTATGGCGCGCCCACATTGATTATTGTTTCTTATTTAAGAAGGCACCCACATGCCTGGCTGGACGGTTCCGCGGCGGTGGAGAACATGTTGCTGGCAGCGCAGGCGTTAGATTTGGGCAGTTGTTGGATTAATCAACTGCGCAGCTGCTGTGATGAACCGGCGATACGCGCTTTGCTGACGGAGTTTGGCGTGCCGGATAAGCATATGGTTATTGCCAGTGTGGCGCTGGGTTATATTGCAGAGCCCACAGCGCCCAAGCCGCGCAAAGAGGGCATAATCAACATCATAGAATAGATGTGCAGAGTAGGTGATTTTTATGGACGAGGCTATTAAAACGCTGGCGGCCTGGTTGCAGGAGAGTAAAAAAGCTGTTTTTTTCGGTGGCGCCGGCGTTTCCACAGCCAGCGGTATTCCTGATTTCCGTTCCACAGATGGTTTGTATAATCAACAATACGCCTGGCCGCCGGAAACAATCCTGAGTCATACTTTTTTTGAAGAAAAGCCAGATGAGTTTTATAGATTTTATCGGGATAAAATGCTGTGTCTGGAGGCGCAGCCAAACACCTGTCATCTTCGCCTGGCGGAGTTGGAGCAGGAGGGACATTTGCGCTCAGTGGTGACCCAGAATATTGACGGTTTGCATCAGGCGGCAGGTTCCCGGCGCGTTTGGGAACTGCATGGTTCGGTTTTGCGTAATTATTGCCAAAAATGTGGTAAATCGCATGATGTATTTTATATGAAAGAAGCCGCCGGCGTGCCGCGTTGTCAGGTTTGCGGCGGTATGCTCAAGCCTGATGTGGTGCTTTATGAGGAAGGGCTGGATACTGACGTTATAACTGGCGCTGTTAATGATATCAGCCAGGCTGATATGCTGATTATTGGCGGTACTTCTCTGGTGGTGTATCCGGCGGCCGGCCTTATCAATTATTATCGCGGTAACCGGCTGGTTTTGATTAATAAAACGCCCACACCGGCTGATAAGCATGCCAATCTGGTTATCCATGAGCCGATTGCGGAGGTTTTTGCGCAGGTTTGAGATATGAGTTTCGGAAATAATAAAAAAAGATTTATAAAAGCCGTCATCTGATTATGCATGGCGGCTTTTAATATAATGTTGCATTTTGTTCTGTTGTGGGGTGTTATTAATAGAAAACATTTTGTACAGAGAATGGAGGTATGATAAAATGTGCAGGTATAACAAAATAATGGCGGCGGTCTTGTTGATTGTGGCGTTGCTTGGTCTGACCGGTTGTTCTGAAAAGGAGGATAAAAGTGATTTTTTGCCGGAGGCGCAGAATGACAAACAGTTGGCTATTTTGCCGGAGGACTGGGATTTTTTAGATAACTGGCAAAGTTCAGAGAATGTTCCGGCCCTATTATTAACATATGGCGATACGAGCGTTGAACCGGTGCAGTTTGGTTACAACTGGTCTTACTATACTGATGTGAAGAAATCTGTAATCAGCAGTGTTATTGCCTGTGCTATGCACCCTTTAGAAGCGGCGGAGAGTTTGCCAAAGCTGGATAGGGCTGCGGTGGGCGCAGACGGTATTTCTTTGGTTTGGCAGACCGAGCCAACGATGTTTAAGATTACAGCCTATGCTTATGATGAATGGCAGCAACGTACATGTGGCAATACCTTGCCAGAAGAAATAACGCATACACCGGTCTTTTTTAGAGAGCGGACTAACTTTGAGCTGTTGGATGATGAGCATAGTTATGTTTATGTGATAGACGCCGAATGGGATAGCGAGGAGGCGCCGGCTTTGGGCGGCAATTCGCAGTGGGCGTTTTATGTGGAATAGATAAAAGCCGGTTTGTTAAAGAAAAAATAACAGCCCCCTCTTTTGCGGAGGGGGCTGTTTGATTTATTATGGTTTCATGTATTTGTCCAGTTGAACCAGAACGTCATGTATATCAATCGGTTTGGCGATATGAGCGTTCATGCCAACGTCCAGACAGCGCTGAATATCTTCCGCAAAGGCGTCCGCAGTCATGGCGATAATCGGGATTTCCGCCGCGTCTGGGCGTTCCAGACTGCGTATGGTTTTGGCGGCGTCATAGCCGTTCATAACCGGCATTCTGATATCCATTAAGATAGCGTCATAATAACCAACATCGGATTGCTGGAAAACCTCTACACAAACCTGACCATTTTCAGCCCAATCCAACTCCAGCCCCTCCTCAGAAAGCAGTGTTTCAGCAATTTCCCAGTTAAGGTCATTATCCTCGGCCAGCAAAATCTTTTTGCCAGTAAAGTCACGAGTTGTTTTCTTAAGCTTGGTCTGCTTTTTATCGTCTGGGTCATTGGCATAGGGACGCAAACCGTAATAAAGAGTGGACTTAAAGAGTGGTTTACAAATAAAGCCGTTGATGCCGGCAGTGCGTGCATCTTCTTCAATATCCGTCCAGTCGTAGGCTGATATCAGCAGAATTGGAATTTCCTCGCCGGTTTGCCGACGTATTTCCTTAGCGGCGTCAATGCCGTTAATGCCGGGCAGCTTCCAGTCTAAAAGGATAATCTGGAAATCATTGTTTTCGTCATGGCGCTTTTTAACCAGCTTGATAGCACTTTCGCCGTCCAAAACGCTTTCTGCCTGCACGCCAATATCTTTTAAAGCGGCGATAACGCTTTTGCAAAGCATGGGGTCGTCGTCAACCAGCAGCATATGCCAGTTCGGCAGTTTCATATCGGTTTCCTGAATGCTGGCTTTTTCCAAATCAAGCGTTACATAGAAAGTGGTGCCAACGCCTTGTTTACTTTCCAGGCTGATAGTGCCGCCCATAGTATCAATAATATATTTGGTAATAGACATGCCCAAACCTGTGCCTTCTGTTTTGTGAACACGGTCTGTATTCTCCCGGGAGAATGAATCAAAAATGCGTTCGGTAAATTCTGGCGACATACCATAGCCAGTATCTTTAACCTCCAGATTGATACGCACAAAATTTTCGCCTTTGGGAGATGCTTCTTCATGCAATGCCAGTGAGATTGTGCCTTTTTCTGGTGTAAATTTAATGGCATTGGAAAGCAGGTTGATTAAAACCTGGTTCAGACGCACGCCATCGCAGCAGACATTTTCAGTGTCAATATCGTGAATACTAACGTTGAAAGTCTGATTTTTTGCGTGAACCTGCGGCTGTACAATGCTGACGATACTGTCCATAACCTCACGCAGGGAAACCTGGTCGATATTCATGGTCAGCTTGCCGCTTTCAATCTTGCTCATATCCAGAACGTCATTGATAAGCCCCAGCAAATGCTTGCTGGAAAGGGTAATTTTGTTCAGGCAGTTTTCCAGCTGCATGCGGTTATCAATGTTAGCAGCGGCAATCGCCGTCATACCCACGATTGCATTCATGGGGGTGCGGATATCATGGCTCATGCTGGATAAAAATTCACTTTTGGCTTTGTTGGCTCTTTCAGCTTCTTTTCGGGCCCGATTAAGCGCCAGCAGCTGAGTTTTGGTCATATTATTAAAGAAAATAAACAGAATAAGTAAACCAACAAGCAGGATAAGGCAACCAAAAAGCGCTGCATATAGAGTGGAACGGGTAAGCATGTTTACAGCCTGGTCTAAAGTGCCAAAAGGCATTCTGGTGGTAAGATACCAGTTGGAATAGGGCAGTCTGGTAAAATACCAATGCTCACGCGTTTCATTCAGGGTTAGCATGACAGAATAATTTTCATTTTTCTGCATGGCGGCCAGAGCTTGGGTATTGGCAAGTTCAATCTGTTCAATATCCTGTGGGGAGTAAAGTTCTATCAGGCGTTCCCGGAAAGTATTGGCGGTGCTGCCATCACTGCGCAGAACATATGAGCCGTCTTTGCGGATAATATGCGATGAAGCCAGAGTATCACTGGCCTCCAGAACCTGGGTCATGTAATCAAGGGGCATGCCAACTATCAGGCCGCTGCTGAGAGTGCCGTCCTGCATGGGAAATTGTGCCGGAATACCCATAAGCAGGATTGAATTGCCGCTTGTATCAAAACCGGTGGCCACCCATCGGTCGCCGTCCGTAAGCGCCTCCACAAACAGTTCTTCGGCATACATGGTTATACCATTACCATATATAGAATCTTGCCAGCCATCAGCGCCGCAAAGCGTTAATTCATTAAAATCATGACGTATAGCTGAGTTTGCCAGGTAACTATGTATCTGGTTAACGCTGTTACTGTATTCATCTGGGGTTTCCTCAATGATTTCTTCCAGCTGGGCGAAACGATAATCCATAGTTGTGCTGAAGTGTCTTGTAATGCGTTCATTCAGTCCGTCCATATACATATTGCCAACATTGTTTATGGTTTCGGTGGTTTGGCTGCGTACCCAAAAGGCCAGATATAAGAATACCGCAATCGTAATAGACCCCAGTAAAATACTGAAAAGTATTAAAATGGTGTTTTTATTTTTTAAATTAAGGTTATGCACAGATATAAAAACTCCTTCACGTTTTGGTTAAAGTTTATGGACACGTTTAACCCCAGCGTTATTATAAAGCAGATGGATTATTCCGGGTCCAGGTCGTTCAGGGCGGCAATCGTCTGCTGATAATCCGCTTTAACCTGCTCAATCAGAGCCGGCGCGGCGTCACTCCAGCCATTGCGCAAAGACTCCGTTAAATGCTCGCTGGAATTACCCAGCTTATCAAAGGCCAGATTTTGGCAAACGCCTTTAATAGTATGGGCAGCACGAAAAGCCTCCGCATAATCCTCTTTGGCCAGAGAGTCCTGCAAAAGCTGATAGCTGCCGTCATTCAGAAATTTTAAGGCAAACTTGCGCACCAGCTTTTCACTGCGCAGTCTGCTTATGGCGTCGGCATAACTGCCTTCCAAAGCGACATAACATTCTTCTAAAGTCATAAGAATAACCTCCTTAATATATGTTCAGATTTTTAACATTCACGGTTTGGGTCGTTGCTTTCAATCTTGGAAAGAGATGATTTTGCTTTATTATGAATAGTATCCGGCAAATCATCTCTATAAAAGCAATAGCGTCCGCGGCCACCGCGTTTGGCCGCATAAAGCGCCTGGTCGGCGCAATGGAAAAGTGTTTCATAATCATTATCCGCAAACTCAGTTTGCACTATGCCCATGCTTACCGTAAATTCAAAATCTTCATGCCGGCCAATCAATGTTTTAAAAATACGCTCAATAATTGGCTCAACCTCATCTGTATAACGAAGGAAGATTAAAAATTCATCACCACCAATACGGGCGGCAATATCGCCGGCGCGCAAGCTGCCTTTTAACTTTTGCGCTTCCAGCTTTAAAACCTCATCGCCAAAAATATGGCCATAGGTATCGTTGGCATTTTTGAAATGGTCCAGGTCAAAAATAATCAGTGCATATTTGTCGTGTGGGTGTCCTTCCAGACTTTCAATGATATGTTTTTTGGCGCTGGCATGGTTCAGCAGACCTGTTAAGGAGTCATGATTGGCCTTGCGCTCCAACTCTGCCAGACGCTGTTTGGAATCATGAATATCAATAACCTTGCCAATAGCGCCCTGAAAGATTGGTTCGTCCTCCTGCTGCCACATGGCGCGAGCAATAACCTGATGCCAACGCAACTCTCCATTATAAAACATCTTGCAGTCATATTTAATCATCGGCTGCTCTGGTGTGGAGTTTAACAGCAGTTCAGTTATCTTCTGCCAATTTTCCGCGCCGGTCACAGTCAGAACCTGCTCATTATTCTGAGGGTCCATGATAATTTCGTCCAGTCCAAGCTTTTGCGCGCCCCAGGGGGAGAGCGTCAGCGTGGGTGGGTCAGGATTATATTCAACCTGAATTTCCTTAGTTAGCGCAGCGAAGAATTTATATTTCTCTCTTTCTTTTTCCAGCAGCCGCAATGTGCGCTCTGAAGCGCTGGTTTCATTGTTGCGCAACATCTCCGCCACTGCGTTCTGAGAAGCTCGCTTCTGGTTTAAGGCCACCACGTCGGAAGCCAGTGTGCTGCGGATTGTTTCGGCCACATCAAGCAAACATTCTTTTAATTCCGGGTTAAAGACGCCGCATTTGTCATCTATAATCATCTGCACAGCAGTTTCATGCGGCAGGGCTTTTTTATAAACGCGCTCACTGGTCAGAGCGTCATAAACATCGGCCATTGCCACAATCTGGGCGGAAATCGGAATTTCATCGCCTTTCAGACCATCGGGATAACCGCTGCCGTCATAACGCTCATGGTGCCAGCGGCAAATTTCATAAGCTGTCTGGATAAGCTTATTATCTTTATAAGGCATTTCTGAGAGCATTTGCGCGCCAATCAGAGCATGGGTCTTCATAATCGCAAATTCTTCATCGGTCAGCCGGCCGGGTTTGTTCAAAATTGCTTCATCAATGGATATTTTGCCAATATCATGCAGGGCGGAGGCCATGCTAATCATATCCAAGTCTTCATGGGTCAAATCATTGTAGCGTTCAACCTTATGCATTAAATGGTTCAGCAAAAGCTCGGTAATCAGGCGGACGTGAATAACATGCATGCCGCTCTCACCGTTACGAAATTCTACAATGTGGCTTAAAATGTCCACCATCAAATTGCTGCGTTCTTCCTTTTGTAGCAGCTGGTCAGCCAAAAGGCTGGTAAGCTTTTTCTGCTTGGCATAAAGCAAAATGGTGTTGATAACGCGCCGGCGGACAATCAGCGCGTCAAAGGGGCGGCTGATAAAATCGGTAACGCCCATATCATAAGCACGCTCCACATAAGAGGAGGAACTTTCGGCGGAAATCATAATCACTGGGATTTCATCAATCCAATGGTGTTGGTTCATCATATCCAACACACCAAAACCGTCCATTTTGGGCATAACCATATCCAGAAGCACCACAGAAAGTTCTGCGCCATACTTCTGGATAGTGGCCACGGCCTGCACGCCGTTTTCAGCTTCAATTATTTCATATTTATCGCCCAGAATATCCGCCAAAATGGAACGGTTCATTTCTGAATCGTCCACAATCAGAACCTTCTGTTTATTGCTCATGGCAACAACTCTCCCTTTGCCTGGTTTAAAACAGCACCCCTATGGTGTCAGGAACCGAACTTAAGCGAAAATATAAGCCTGTTGGCATTTTATTTTACCTGACAATATTCACTTAATTATGTTCATAAAAAACTATACATCTATTTTATTACAGAATAGGTCAAAAATCAATAGGTATGTTCAGATAAATACTTAAAAAAACGTAAATAAATACTGAATATATGCAATTTAAGGCTGTATGGATATTAGGTTAACCGGCCAGATAAGCGTCGCTTAATTCACCGTTAATGTTGCCCTCCACCAAAATGGAATGACCAAAGAACATTACGCTTTCCGGCTGATTTAATCCACCGTGCAGACTGTTATCGGCCAAATCTATATAAGCCAGTAGCCGACAGCTTGGTTCCCAAAGACCGTCGCCCCATTTGGCGGCGCCGCGTACACCCTCAGCGGTTAAAACCAGCAGTTCTTGCACCTGATTTGCATATCTGGCGGCAAATTTTTTCTGTGCTTTTTCCGGTACCATGGTTAAACTTCCTTTTATAATATAAAATTATTCATCTTCCAGTGTTTGCCAATGCGCAAACTGCGCGTCAATTCGTTTGGCCATAGCCTGATAATACTCCTCTGACCAGGGAACGAAAAGATAGGCTTCATCTTGAAATTCGGCGCTGTTGTAGCGTTCCTCGCCAAAATAATCCCGGGCATGGTCGTCTACATCACAGGGATAATAATGACTTTTATCCAGTCCGTCACCGTAATACCAACGGCCAAAAGCCGCACCGGTACCGTTAAAATAGGTTAACAACAGACTGCCGTTTAAATCGCGGTCGCCGCGCAGTAACAGGCGTAAATCGGGAATATATTGCGGCTGCTCAATGTTTTGCCAAACCGCCTTAACGGTGCGGTGATATTTACGTTTAAACAGGTCGCTTAAAAGGTCATGCTCGATGCACCAGCGCAAATAAATAGCCAGATGATTATAGGCCGCCAACGGCCGCACAGGCAGTTCTTTTTGGTGAATAGACTGCAAATGACTGATAGCGCTGTCCATCAGCAAATCGCCATAGCCGATAATTTTGTTATAATCCGGCTCCGGCCAAACCTGGTCGGTCAGCACGTTGGGGCGGTTAATATCCACCACAAAGTCCATTTCCGCCGCCGCCATTAAATCAAGCAGCGCTTCAGCGCCTTTGGCGCATTTATATTCAATTTCTTCAGCATAAAGTGGCGTTAGCTGATAAAAATTAACGTCATCGCCACCGGGCAGGGTACAATACTCCGAGCCCTCCGGGCAGCCCAGGGGGCAGGTTAAAATCACACCGCAAAAGCGCGTGTTATCTGCATAAAAATCGTCTTCATTCAGGCCGATAGTATGTCCCCAGCCCAGCCAGGTATTATTGGTGATTGGGAGCCTGGCGGAACTTTTCAGCAGCCGAATAGGCCAATACCAGCGTTCATCTTGCAGTGAGTCCTTATCCAGCTGCCAGGTGGGCGGCAGCGCCAGCATTAATTCGGCGCGCTCCAGTTTGTTTTCCGCCAACTCTTGCGGCACGTTCATTAAATGCGCGCCCATACCCATTGTTACCAGCGTAAAATAATTGCGCTCGTCATCGGGTGGGATAATACAAATATCAACGTGAATATCCGGCGAAACCAACTCATGAAAAACATTGTGATACTCGCCGAAATAATAATTGATATGTTCCTCAACCACATTCCAATCCTCTTGGGCATAAACAATGGGAGCAAAATTTTGTTGTTCCAGAATTTTTTTACATTCCTGAATAAAATATTCTGTGTCCGGGTCGTCAGGATTCAACTCGGCCGAGCGTTCAAAGCAGGCCAGCGCTTCCGCTTCCTTATCCAGAAAATAAAGCGCATAGCCCTTGCGAAAATGCCAGTTTTTGTCGTTCTGACCTTCATCTTCCACTGATTGCAGCAGGTTCAGGGCTTTTTCCAGCAGCTTTGGCCGACGTTCCTCGCTGGAGGTTAAAGACATATTATCACCCATAACGGCCAGATTGTTATAGGCTCTGGCCAGCAGACAGGTTAAGTCATAAGACCGTTCTGCCTCTGGCACAGCGTTTATAGCCATGATGATTTTGGAAAATTCATTGTTTTCATGCCAGGTTTCCAGTTCCTGAAGCAGGGCTTGCAGTTTTTGTTTATCCATGGTATTCTCCTTTGGTTTATGCAAGTCGGGATAGTTTAATTATACACTATAAAAGCAAAAAAATATATACTATATTATGAAAAATTTAAGAAAAAATTGCTTAAGTAATAAGATAAGCAAAAAACCCCCTCGCTGGTTTTTGCGATGGGGTTTTTTGTATTAAGCTTTTGTAAGCTGGATAGTATTTTAGTGTGCAGTGATATTGCTTAATCTGCCAAAAAACAATAAAACCGATGCTGTTAAAGCATCGGTTTTTCTTGGTGCGGATGAAGGGACTTGAACCCCCACGAAGTTAACCCTCACTAGAACCTGAATCTAGCGCGTCTGCCAATTCCGCCACATCCGCAAGTACTTTAATATAATATCATAAAAGGTTGGTATAGTCAAGCAGTTTTTTTGATAAATTTTGCAAAAAAGCAAATTTTTTTAAGTGACAAAAACGCTCGCTAAAAAATAATATGCGGCATTTCAAGAAGAAAGGCCGCATATTAAAAGCACTGTTAAATCAATTCAGCAATATACAAAGCGTCTTGGTCATTGTTGTTTGCCAAAAAGATTATGGTTTGGTTATCCGTACTCCAGCAGATATCTTTAACCGGCATATCAGTAATTTGATAAATGCGTTTTTCCAGCGGATAGCCCATGAATAACTGACCCTGGCTGTTGGTAAACAGCAGTTTGGAGGAATCCGGCGACCAGGCAAGCAGGCTGCCACCGGCTTCTTCGGAAAGGCTGTAAACCTCGCCCTCGGCCAGAGAAATCCAAAGGCCGTTCGGGCTGTTTTGCGCCATAATCGTGTTGTCTGGTGATGCCACCAGAGTTGTTGCGTCACAGGACGTGGTGGTGGGCGTCAGCAGAGAGTTCATGTCATCAATAGAACTGCGCGAAGTTACCAATGTAACCTCAGGCGAGTCGGCCGTGGACAAATTAACTCGCCAGCTGTATACATTTTCAGCGTCGGCAGTGTAAAAACTGGCAGCACTGCCGCGTCTGTTGATGCTGGGGCTGTAAATCTGGCTATCAGGAACCTCAGCCAGCAGCCGCACGGAAAGCGTTCCCTGGGCTTCTGTGCCAAAGGCGGCCCGGGGCAGAATTAACTCGCCGGCGCCAGCTTCTTCAATAGGCAAGGCTGGCGGCTCATTGCTGGTCTCAAGCGGCTCGGCCGTCTGTGCCGGTTCTGTTGTCTGGTTCGGTTCAGCGTTCGTTGGAACTTCTGACAGAAGCGGCTGGGTTTGCTCATCTGAGCCGCTGTTTTCATTCGTCGTTGTCACTGTCTGCGGCGAAACCTCCGGCGTAGTTGGCGCCGTTGGTTCAGCGGTGGTGTTGGGTTCAACTGTCTGGGGCAAGTCCTGTCTAGTCAGCTTGTCAATAGGCTCGTTTTCCGCCACGCGTACATTGTTTGTGGTATCCATTATCGGCAGTGCTCCGGGTACGTTAGAGTTATCGCCGGGCAGTGCCAGTGAGGCCCAGACAAACAGTACCAGACCAGCCGCAATAGTGCCAAGCCCGGGCCAGAAGCTTGGGGCAAAGCGCCGTTTTGGGGCCGGCTCGGTTGAAGCAAAAGGAATAACCTCTGCCTGAGGGCTGCGTGCTTCCTGTTGAATTGCCGCCATCACCCGATTGGAAAAATCTGCCGGAGGCTGAATGGCAGCAAGGCTCTGGTGCAGCAGCAGTTCAAATTCTTCATCAGACTGCCATGGTTCTGTTTGCCATAATTTCTGCTTGGCCATTGCCATTCATCTCCTTTCCTGCTATTTTTCTTAATTTCCTGCAAAATTTTCAAGCATAAAACTTAAAGTATAAAACAGCATAAAAAATATTAAAGCATTTTTGAATTCAAAAATTGAATTCGGCGATGATTATCCCAAAAAATCAGTTGGCCTGCATCAGGCGCAACAAATTTTTTTGCAGCTGCTTTTTGCCGCGGAAAAGCCGTGTTTCAATCGTAGAAACCGGCAAACCGGTGGCTTCAGCAATTTGCTGATAGGATAAATCCTCAATGTATCTCAGGTAAATTACATCGCGATAATTTTCCGGCAACTCCGCAATCGCCTGGTCAATGTTCTGGCGCAATTCCCGGTTCAGATAATTCTGTTCCGGTTCCGCGCCGCCGGCACCGTCCACAGGAGCCATATATTCCTCTGCGCGTTCCACAGGTATAACATTGCTGGGGCGTTTGCTTAAAGCGTTAAGGCAGCTGTTTTGCGCCACCCGATACATCCAGGAAAAGAATTTTTTTTGCGAGTCGTATCTGTCCAGCATACGATATATCCGCAAAAAAGCCTCTTGCGCCAAATCGGCCGCCTCATCATAATCCCCGGCCAGCCGATAGGCCATGCTGAAAATTTGCCGTTCATAGCGATGTACCAACTCCGCAAAAGCATCTTGGTCGCCTTGTTGAGCCATGCGCGCCAAATCTTCATCAAGGAGGTTTTTCATAAACATTCCTCCTACGCTATAATTACAGCTTAAAGGGCAAAAAACTTGCACCCCTTGGCGTAAATTTTCAGAAAAAAAGCAGCAGATTTTGTGGTGCTGCGTTCAAACCAACACAGCAGCTTGTACTTGCCGGGTGGGTCTGTTTGTTAGTATGCGTAATAAAACAATTTATATGATTTTTATATTATATCATATTCTTCCAGATATTACCATACTATTGTATAATTTTTTTATATTAGTTCCAAAACTTAGCAAAAAGCTTGCCATGGCCACATTTATGTGCTATAATACTAAGATAAGCAATATCTGAGCCGGCCTGGCAAAAAAGTGTCATAAATTTGGCGTTTAACGGCGCATATGCAGCCGTAGCCGCAGCTTAAAGCCGGCGCATATACATCACTACGTGTGGTAAAATAATTTGCTGTAAGGAGGTTTTTCTAAAGTGACAAAAAATTCGGATAATCAATCCGTAACTCAGCAGACTATATTTGACGACCAGACTGTAAATTCTCCGGAGGAGATTATAATGGAAGAAACAGAAACTCGCCCGGAGGGTGATGAACAGCAGGTGGCGGATACGCAGCCGGAGGCTGACCATTATGACGCGGAGCAAATTCAGATTTTAGAGGGGCTAGAGGCGGTGCGCCGCCGGCCGGGCATGTATATCGGTTCCACAAGCAGTAAGGGTCTGCATCATCTTGTATATGAAATTGTCGATAACAGTATTGATGAAACGCTGGCCGGTTTTTGTGATACTATCACCGTACAGATTAAACCGGACGGCAGCATTACCGTAACCGATAACGGACGCGGTATCCCGGTGGATATTCATGCCAAAACCGGTAAACCGGCGGTGGAGGCGGCATTGACGCTGCTGCATGCCGGCGGCAAATTCGGCGCTGGCGGCTATAAGGTTTCCGGCGGTCTGCACGGCGTTGGTCTGTCCGTGGTTAATGCGCTTTCAGTTTGGCTGAAAGTGACAATTTACCGCAACGGCCATATTTACACTCAGGATTACAGCCGCGGCCAGGTGATGAACGAGTTGCGCATTGTGGGTGATACGGAACAGACCGGCACGGTTATCAGTTTTATGCCGGACGGCGAGATTTTTGAAACGCTGGAGTTCAGCGCCGATGTGCTGGCTAACCGTTTGCGCGAGTTATCATTTTTAAATGGTAATGTTACCATTGTTCTTGAGGACGAGCGCGAGGGCGGTCAGCGTCATGTCTGGCATCATGAGGGCGGCATTGCCGATTTTGTGGCATATCTGAACAAAACCAGAGAGGCCATTCACCCTGTGCTTTATTTTCAGGGCGAGGAAAATCAGGTGCAGGTGGAAATCGCCATGCAGTATAACGACGGTTATGCGGAAAACATTGCCTCTTATACCAATAATATCCGCACGATTGAGGGCGGCACGCATGAGCTGGGCTTTAAGACCGCTCTGACCCGGGTAATCAACGATTATGCCCGGCGCTTTAACTTCCTTAAAGATAAAGACGGCAAACTTTCCGGCGAGGACGTGCGCGAGGGTCTGGCGGCGGTGGTCAGCGTCAAGGTGCGTGAGCCGCAGTTTGAGGGTCAGACCAAAACCAAGCTGGGCAACAGCGAGGTTAAGGGCATCACGGAGCGTGTGCTGACGGATTCTCTGGCCAGTTATCTGGAAGAAAACCCGGCCAAGGCCAAGCTGATTATTGATAAAACCGTTCGCGCGGCACGCGCTCGGGAAGCGGCACGCAAAGCGCGCGAGTTGACGCGTAAACAGAACGTGTTGGAAAAAACATCTCTCCCCGGCAAGCTGGCTGATTGCTCCGTTAAAGACCCGGCTTTTTCGGAATTGTTTCTGGTGGAGGGCGACTCCGCCGGCGGCTCTGCCAAACAAGGTCGGGACAGACGTACGCAGGCTATTCTGCCCCTGCGCGGCAAAATTTTGAATGTGGAAAAGGCGCGCCTGGATAAAATCCTGTCCAGCGAGGAAATTAAAAACATGATTACCGCCATGGGCACGGGTATTTCTGCCGATTTTGATATCAGCAAGGCGCGCTATCACAAGGTTATCATCATGACTGATGCCGACGTGGACGGCGCGCATATCATGACGCTGCTTTTAACTTTCTTCTTCCGCTATATGCCCCAGCTGATTGAGCGCGGTTATGTTTATGTGGCGCAGCCGCCGTTGTATGGCCTGAAATCCAAGCGCGGCAGCAATGAGCAGATTTATATTTATGATGATATTCAGCTGGAAAAATTCTTCAAGGAGCATAAGCGCGAGAACTACGGTATTCAGCGTTTCAAAGGTCTGGGGGAAATGGATTACGATGAACTTTGGGAAACGACCATGAACCCGGAAAACCGCGTGCTGGTGCAGGTGACGATTGACGACGCTTTTTATGCTGATGAAACCTTTTCCATGCTGATGGGCGACCAGGTTGCGCCGCGCAAGCGCTTCATTGAAACCAATGCCAAGCTGGCAGACGATTTGGATTTTTAAGCAGGGGAGGATATACACTGAATGAGTGAGATTTATAATGAAGGCACGATAAAACGCAGCGAAATCAGCCATGAAATGCGCTCGGCTTATTTAAAATACTCCATGAGCGTTATTGTGGGGCGCGCCCTGCCCGATGTGCGCGACGGTTTAAAGCCGGTGCATCGCCGTATTTTGTATGCGATGTATGAACAGGGCATTACTCATGATAAGCCCTATAAAAAATCAGCGCGCGCCGTGGGCGATATTATGGCTAAATATCATCCCCATGGCAATGATGCAATTTATGATGCGCTGGTGCGTATGGCGCAGGATTTCTCCATGCGTTATCCGTTTATTGACGGTCATGGCAACTTTGGCTCTATTGACGGCGACAGCGCTGCCGCTATGCGTTATACAGAAGCCCGTTTGCAGCGTTTCACGCTGGAAATGATGCGTGATATTGATAAAGATACGGTGGATTTTGTTCCCAACTATGACGGTGAGGAGCAGGAGCCAACCGTTTTGCCGGCAGCCGTGCCGAATTTGCTTATTAACGGTTCCTCCGGCATTGCCGTAGGCATGGCCACCAATATTCCGCCGCATAATATGTGCGAGGTTGTGGACGCGCTGAATGCTCTGATTGATAATCCGGATTTGGAAATTGAACAGCTGATGCACTATATCAAAGGGCCGGATTTTCCTACCGCCGGTCTGATTTTGGGGCAGCAGGGCATTAAAGACGCTTATCTGACCGGCCGTGGCACCATTAAAATGCGGGCCAAAACGCATGTGGAGGTTACCGCCAAAGGCAAACAGCGTATTGTGGTAACGGAGCTGCCCTATCAGGTAAACAAGGCGCGCCTGATTGAGCGTATGGCCAATCTGGTGCGTGATAAGGTTATTGAGGGTATCACCGAAATCCGCGATGAGTCCAGCGGCGCCGGTATCCGCGTGGTTATTGAACTGAAAAATGACGCCATCGCCAAGGTTGTTTTAAATCGCCTGTATAAGCATACGCAGATGCAGGATACATTTGGTGCGATTATGATTGCGCTGGTGGATAATGAGCCTCGCGTGTTGAACCTGAAAGAGATTTTGCAGTGTTATGTCAAGCACCAGCAGGAGATTGTGGAACGCCGTTGCCGCTTTGATTTGGCCAAGGCGCAGGAACGCGCCCACATCTTGGAGGGCTTGAAGATTGCCCTGGATTATATCGACGAGGTGGTGGCCACAATCCGCAACGCCGCCAACCCGGAGGAGGCGCGCACCAAGCTTATGGAGCGCTTTGGCCTGTCGTTCAAGCAGGCGGCGGCCATTCTGGAAATGCGTCTGCGCGCCCTGACCGGTCTGGAGCATGGCAAGATTGACGCGGAATATGCAGAACTGATTAAAACTATTGCCTATCTGGAACAGGTTCTCTCCAGCGAGCGCATGATTTTGGGTATCATCAAGGAGCAACTGCTGGAAATTAAAAATAAATTTGGCGATGAACGCCGCACCACTATTGTGGGCGAGGAGGGCGCTTCCATGGACGAGGAGGATTTGATTGCCATGGAGGATATGGTTATCACCATTTCTCATGCCGGCTATATTAAACGCCTGAATTTGAATACCTATCGCCAACAGAAGCGCGGTGGCCGTGGTGTTACCGGCATGACGACGCGCGACGAGGATTTTGTGGAGCAGATGTTTGTAGCGACAACTCACGATTATCTGCTTATCTTCACCAGCCGCGGCCGGGCTTTCCGCTTAAAGGTGCATGAGTTGCCGGAGGTTGGCCGCACCGCGCGCGGCTCGGCGCTGGTGAACCTGCTGGCGCTGGACCCCAATGAAAAACTGCGCACAGTTATCCCGATAACCAGTCTGGAACGTAGCGGCTATCTGGTTATGGCTACACGCAATGGTACGGTTAAACGGACGGAATTGGCGCAGTTTAACAGCCGCCAAAACGGTCTGGCTGCTATTAGTTTGCAGCCGGACGATGACCTGATTGCCGTTCTGTTGACGGACGGCGGTTCAGATATTCTGCTGGCGACAGAGCAGGGCATGGTTTGCCGCTTCAGTGAAGAATCCTTGCGGCCTATGGGACGCGCTGCGCGCGGCGTGCGCGGCATTTCCCTGCTGACGGGCGATAAGGTTGTGGCGATGACCCGGGTTGAGGAAAATGGCCAGCTGCTGGTGGTATCTGAGCAGGGCTTTGGCAAACGCACACCGCTGACGCAGGAGAATTACCGCCGGATTGGCCGGGGTGGCAAGGGTGTTTATACCATGCGCTGCAATGAGAAAACCGGCAAACTGCTGACGGCCATGAACGTCCGCGAGGACGATGAATTAATGCTGATTACCAAGGGCGGTATGGTTATTCGCATTAACAGCCGTGATGTTTCTGAGCAAAGCCGAATTACCCAGGGCGTGACGCTGATTAATCTGGAGCCAAACGACCAGGTTGTTGACGTTACCCGGGTTATAACCAGAGAAACCGAAGATACTAAAGAGCGCAACCAGAAAGCCGGTTTGGAAGTGCGCACGGCGGAGGAGGACAGCCTGCCGCTGGGCTTGACAGTTAAGGAAAGCGACAAAAAGGCGCTGGAGCAGCAGCAAATCGGTGATTTGCTGGCCAGAGCCGAGGCGGACGCAGAAAACCGGGACGAATAAAAAGATATAGATAAAAGTAACGGCAGCCTTGTCAAATTGACAGGGCTGCTGTTTTGTTATTCTTAAGCTGGGTGGGGGCGGTTTGCATTAAACGCCGGAGGGTGAAGCAATATAGCAGGCAGACCAGAACCGTGGAGAGCAAATCAGCCAGCGGCTGCGCCCAGACCAGCCCGGTAACGCCCATTATATTTTGCAGGATAAACAACGCCGGAATATAGATAAGACCCTGCCGGCTTAAATTGATAACCAGCGCGGCACTGGCGGCGCCCATGGCTTGCAGGGCGTTAGCCAGAACATAAAATACGCCAAAAAGGAAGCTGGTGGTGAGCAAAATGTTGGTAAATTGCAGGGCATAGTCAAAGGAGGCCGGCTCAGTCAGAAAAGCGCCGACAATCTGCCGCCGCAGCAGATAACAGGCCGCTGTAAGGATTATACTTAGACCCAGCGCGAAAATAATGGAAATCTTCATAATTTCCTTAAATCGCGGCCAGAGCCTTGCGCCCACGCAATAGCCTAGCAGCGGCTGCACGCCCTGACCGAAGCCAATGCAGACCATGCCGGTAATCATGGTGACTTTCATGGCAACGCCGATGCCGGCCAGCGCCATATCATCATAGGCTGCCATTTGCGCATTGACGACAATCTGAGAAATACTCATTAGCAGCGAGCCCAAAGCGGCAGGAATGCCAATCGCCAGCACGCTGCTGCAAACGCCCTGCCGCAGGGTGGCCCGCCGGGGGCTGATGCTTAAACTGGACTTGCCGCGCATGAAATAAACGATATAGTAGCCGGCGCTGAAAAGCATGCCGATTACGGTGGCGATAGCCGCGCCGGTAATGCCCCAGTCCAGCCCCAAAATTAAAATCGGGTCTAATATTACGTTGAGCAGATTGCCCAGAACCGGGCCGAACATGGCGCGGTTGGCTTCGCCCTCAGCGCGTAAAATATTGGAAAAGCAGTTGGAAATCAATACAAAGGGGCCGCTGCAAGTAACAATAACCAAATAGGTTTTGGTTAAGTTCCAGGTATCCGGGCTGGCGCCAATCAGGCGCAGCAGAGGGTTCATGAAAATTAACATCAGCGCGGACATAACCACGCCAACAATTACACAGGCCCACATACAAAAGGCGCAGACTCTTTTGGCGTAGTGTGGCCGTCGCTGTCCCAGTGCGCGCGAGATGACGGAGGTTCCGCCCACGCCAAAAACCGTGCCAAGCGCCATAAAAAGCAGAAAAACCGGCGTGGCCAGAGAAACCGCGGCCACCTGTAAATCATCATTTGTCTGGCCAATAAAAAAGGTATCGGCCAAATTGTAAACCAGAACCATCAGCATGGCCGCCATGGCAGGCAGGGTATTTTTCAGCACGGCCTGCGGTACGGGCGCGCTGTGAAAAAGTTGCAAGGCGTTTGATTTTGCATTATGTTTTTTTGGCATATAAATTCTCCTTTTATTGTCAATAAATATATAGCATAATATTAATATTATGCTATTAATAGCAAGGTATTGAATTGAAGAAAAAATTAAAATAAATCGGCTAACAAACAGTGTCGCGCAGCTTTTTGAGCAGGGTTAAAAAAATTACCTGTTCGGTTTCCGTCAGACCGGATAAAAGAGCGGCTTCAGTTTCATTTATATGTTTGTTGGCTGTCTGGCAGCAGGTTAAACCGCTTTCTGTCAGCTGCACAATTTTAATACGTTGGTCGGCCGCGTCATCAAGCGCCTGTACCAACTCCTTTTTTTGCAGACGGCTGACAATGCCGGCAGCGGTGGATTGCGCCACATGCATTAGCGCTTCCAAATCTTTCAGGGGCAGTTGATGGTTGGGAGCGTCATGCAGCAGCAACAGAACGTGCATTTGCGCAAATGTCATATTTTGAGAGCGCAGGGAGTTGTTGACTCGTCTTCCAATTTCATCATGCAGCTGCTTCAGCATAGCGCAGCAGTTGTTTTGCAAGTTCATGACTGCTCCTCCTTTGCTTTTGATTATTATAGCATGCTATTGTTTTATTGTCAATCCCCTGTTATTGAATTTGTCTGTTTTTTTATCCTTTTAGATTGATGCTTTTTTGGTTAAATGTCGGCTTATTGCCTGTGCAACATACCAGAACATAACAGGTGGTATTGCATTGCCCAGCGCCTGATATTGAGCGGTTTCACTGCAAGTTAATTTATATTCTTCAGGAAAAGACTGAATTCTGGCAACTTCTCTTGGTGTAAAGCGTCGATATCTGTTGTTTTCAAATAAAACGGGGTCTGTGCTGTTAAGCGATACCTTGGCCAAATGCGCGCCAACTGTATTACATGGTTTTGTAATATCCTGCGCGCGTCCTTTGTTCATACTTTCCCGGTTTTTTAACATTCCCTGAACCGCTTTAGCGCTGAAATAGTATTTTTCTGGCACATGTTTTTCCAATACCTTTTTCAGAGGCACATATTCAGTTTCGTTAGTAATAGGAACTGTCGGAAACTTAAATCTGATATTCAAATCTTTACGAAAGCCAACGATTATTACACGTTCTCTTTTTTGTGGCACGCCAAAATCCGCGGCATTTAAAATAGCATATTGCAAGTCATAGCCACTTTCCGCAAATTCCTGCAAAATTAAGGGAAATGCACTTTTTTTATTAGCTGTTAAAATTCCTTTAACATTTTCAGCCACAAAACATTTGGGTTTTGTTTCTTTAAGGATACGGCACATTTCAAAAAAGAGTTTTCCTTTTTCATCATTAACGCCTAAGCGTTTTGGGTTTTGAGCAACGATAGAGAAAGATTGGCAGGGAAAGCCGCCGGTTAATATATCAAATTCCGGCAGTTCTGTACACTGTACTTTTCTGATATCCCTATTATCTGGTTTGAGATTGAAGTTTGCTTCAAATAATTTACAGGCATTATCGTTTATATCGTTGGCATAAACAATTTCTATATTATTATTTGCATAATGTTTACCTATAAAATCAAAACCGCCAAGCAAACCAACATCAGTTCCGCCGCAGCCACAAAATAGTGATGCAACTCTTAATTTTGCCATGTAAGCAATTCCTCATACTTTCCTGCTGTTTTGGGGTTAAATATAATATCTATTCCGTCATTATAAGCAATTTCTATTAACTTCTTTTCGTATAAGCCAACTGGGTCTTGCAACAAAAATAATTTGCGTTCAGTTTTACTTAACATCAGCCGATAAATATAGTAACGATCATGGGTACTTCTGGCTGTATTCCATTCGTTTCTGGTCAAATGTATTTTAGTAAAATGCAATGGCTTAGCGCTAATTGTTGTTTTTACTTCAATAAATCTTTTCAGTTCATTTAATTCGACAGAATTTATATCGTAGCCAACTGCAAATTGTGTTGGTATCAATTTTATTAGATGTATTAAATCTTCTCTGTTGCCCAGCTTCATTCTCATACATTCATGGCCATGTATCAGCTGTTCGCCGATATCGCCGATATCCTTAGCCGTAAGTTCATCTTCACCAACAGCAATGCGTTTATTCAATTCCGCTTCACGTTTTATAAGAGTTTTAAAAGAACCTTTTGTTATATTGCCAGTGCCTGCTTGTAATTGTTGCAGTTTTGTTGGGTTATATTCAATGTATGCAAAAATGTTTGTTGAAAAATCAATATTTTCAATATCCCTGTTTACATATTCAAACCAGGCATTTGTTTGTTCCTTAATACTGGTCTTATTGCCGGCACGATTTTGCAGCATATGGTCATAACCGTCAAACCATTCTGTTGATTGGCAGAATTGGTTGATAATTGTTTTCTCCTGCATATTAAGATAATATGTACGGTTGTCATATGTTTTTAACAAATTGGCTTTTTCCATGTAGTCAACAATATCGCCGGCATATCTTATCACATCGCCTGTTTGGTCGTATTCTAAATTATTTTGGCGATTTAGTTTTATTCTCTGCCAGGTGTTTTCAACGCCTTCATTATCACGGGTTACTCTTAAATCGTTGAAAATGCAGTGACAAACCTCAAACTTTGTTAAACCAACCGCGTTTTGGCTGTTTTTATTAGCGTGTTTTAGCAAACGTAATATATATTGCGCCGGTTTAAAATGAATACCGGCATTAATTTGTTCTAAAATGCGGTGTGGTTTAATATGAGCGCCTGGATATTGAAAGTTATATAAAAAAACCTTAAAGGCTTCTACCAAATCCTGGTTTGTTGCTAATTCAACAGCACGCCTGCCGGGTTTGCAGGTTAATTCATCATGTTCAATAAAACCAAATAAAGCAGATATTTCAGTGCGCCAATTATTTATAGTTTTAAGTGTGCTATGCGCATTGCCGGGATATCTGAAAACGGCTGAATTAATAAGCCTGACAAACTCCTGGGTTGGTTTTTGTCCTATTGAAGTAATTTCTTCCGCCATATAAATTAAGACATTTTCAATATCACTCTTAAAACGTGGGCGGACATGGTGTAATCTGAAATAATATTCTTCGGGAATTTTATATTCAGCCATTTATTTCATTCTCCAATGATTTCTTTAATTGTTCAGCAATTCTTTGCGCTAAAAGTGGCGGCACGGCATTGCCAACCTGTCTGAACTGTTGAGTTTTATTACCCAGAAAAATAAAATTATCTGGAAAAGACTGCAATCTTGCACATTCTCTTACAGTTGGAACCCGGTTATATTTGTAATGAAAATGATGACGATGCCCGGTATCAATAGTAGGTGCGGGCTTGTTGCTGTCAAATCGTGTCCAGGCAATATGAAAATTTCTACTTGTTTTGTATTCTTCCGGCAAATCTTTATAATTTCCGCCGTCAGGAACCAAAGAGATTATTTTGCGTACTTTGTCTGTATGATTAGCAGCAATGTGGTTCTGTACACTTTTTGAATGTTTTCGCATTTGTTTTTGATAATCGTTTTGCGGTTCTGTTGCATAGGCCATTATTTCATCGCCCAACTCGCTGATTAAACTGGGCAGGTCATTCAGAGCCATGCTGCAAGTAACAACATTATCAGTTGGCTGTGGATAAGTGAAGCTGCCGGATTTTAGTCCGATGAAAAATACTCTGCGTCTGCTTTGTGGCACTCCATAGTCTGATGCGCAAAGGATTTTATACTGCACATGATAGCCGATTTGGCTAAACTGTTCAATTATATTATCTTTTATCTGTCCGCCAAAAAGACTGGTTAGACCAGGTACGTTTTCAATAACAAAAGCTTTAGGTTGAATTTCTTTAACCAGTCTGATATAAGATAAATATAAGGAATTTCTTGGGTCATCGAATTTTCTGGGGCCGGATAAGGACATACCCTGACAGGGAGGGCCGCCAATAATCACATCTATTTGGCATGGTTCTATTAATGGTTTAATATCTTTTTGGTATGATATTTGGGTAATATCACTGCAAATTGCTTTTGCATTAAGGTGATTTAATTTAAATGTTTCCAGTGCTTTGGCGTCATTATCAATTCCAAGCAGGATATTATAACCAGCCTTTGAAAATCCGAAAGACAGGCCGCCGCAACCACAAAAAAGGTCGATAACATTAATACTAGACATAAAAATATCCTTGCTGACGAATGTTAAAATGCCAGCTGGTCGGCTTTGGCCAGCACTTTGGCTTTCAGGGTTAAATATTCATCGTCCAGATGGCAGCCGGTCTGACTTTCCGGCAGGTCGGCGCCAAAAGCCCGGCGCGAGAGGGAAAGAACCGGCGGCGCCTGTAAACGCTTGGCCACGGCCAGTCCCCGATATAACTGCCACCAACGCTCCAAATCAGCCAGAAAACTTTCAGTGTCCGGGAAAAGCTGGCGCAGCTGTTCAGTGCCGCAGCCGGTAACCTCGGCCAGCTTGCCCTGTTCATAAAAGGTCAGACTGTCGGTGATATCCTGACCCCATTCCACCCAACTGCGGAACAGATAATCATGGTAAGCATAGCAAAGGGGGTCGCCCAGACCTTTTTCAATATCCTGCGCGTCAGAAAGTTCGGCGCTGGGCTGGAGTTCCAGCGCGGCCAGCGGCAGCAGACCGGAAGTTTCATAAATATATCGGGCAATTTCATAAATCTGGCATTTCCAGAGGTCGCCCAGAGGTGCAAAATAACCGATAGCGTCACCGTACATGGTAGCATAGCCGATTGTAAACTCGCTTTTGTTGCCATTACAGATTACAGCGCCACCGAAAGCAGCCGCGGCTGCAGCCAAAAAGCCGGAACCACGTTCCCTTGACTGTACATTTTCCAGCATTTCCTTGGAAAGGGGCAGGTTAAGCCGGGCCAGCAGTTCAGCGCGCTGGTCTACCATATCCTGAATGGGCAGCACCTCATAACGAATACCCAAATTTGCGGCCAGCTTTTCCGCACATTCCCGGGTGGCGTCGGAATTATAACGGGAGGGCAGATTGATACCCAAAACATTTTCCTTGCCCAAAGCGGCAGTCAGCAGGCAGGCGTTCAGGCAGGAGTCGATACCGCCGGATAAGCCGATTACTGCCCGGTTTATACCCAAATTGGTCGAATACTCGCGGATAGCATGTACCAGACCGTCGTAAAGTGCGGCGGTGCTGTCGGTTTTGGGCAGTTCCAGCGGCTTCGGCGTATGTTCCGTGTCAAAAAGCAGCAGATGCTCCGCAAACTGGGGCGCGGCGGCCAGCAGTTCGCCGTCCGGGTTGAAAACAGCGCTGGCGCCGTCATAAACATAGACCGGTTTGCCGGCGTCTTGCACGCCGACGTGGTTAACATAAACCAGCGTCTTGCCATAGGTTTTGGCATAAGCGGCAAAGCTTTGGTAAAACTGCGGCGTTTTTTCCTGCACAAAGCAGGAGGTGGCTAGCTTCAGTACAATGGGCGCGGCCGGCTGGCTTTGCTGCTCGGTCAGCAGGGCAAAATCCAGCGTCTGACCATTTACCTTGGCGCGGAAACCGCCGGCCGGTGAGGAAAGCTGCGTGCCGTTTTGCGCCACGTAAATGGCGCTGGTGGGTGAACTGTTGCCGTCCGGAGTTTTTACCATGCCGATACTGCCGAATACAATTACGGCTTCATGCAGCTGACTGCTGGCGGCAATCAGCTTCTGGTTAAATTTCTGAATTTCAGCCAGCAGGCCGGGGCTGGCCCAGGCCTGACCCAAAAAACTCCCGCTCACGGCCAGTTCTGGAAAGACGATTAAATCCGCCTGCTGTTTGGCGGCCTGACGGCAGAAATCCAGCATGTTTTGAAAATTTATGTCCGGCCGTCCGGCGCGAACCTTTATCTGGGCAAGGGCTATTTTCATATTATTTTTCCTCTCTTTAATCAAATGAAATTCCAAAATTTATTGACAAATTTGCTAAACTGCACTATAATATTACTAAATAGGCGCCACTGATAAGCGGCCAGCCTTTGTAACAAATTATTAAATCTTAAAACCTGTCACTATGCCGAGTGGCGGGTTTTTCTATGCTTTTTTAACTTTATGTTTATGATGATGTGGAAACACCATACATCAAAAAAGCTTATTCGCATAGGCCTCACCTCCTTTGCAAGAGGGTCAACAGCTAACCGCCTACCAACTTATGTGGTGCCTGTTTATATTTTACCCTTAAAGGCAGATTTTGTCAATGTAAATCTGCCTTTTGCTTTGTCTGCCATTTTAATCAAGCTGGCGGCGAGAAAAAAATTTAAATTTCTTGTAAAAATATATTGATAAATGTATTTATTAGCATTATAATAAAGGTGTATCCCGTTGTTTTTGTAGTAACCGGGGCAACAAAAAAAGTAGCGGCAGGGGCTGAGGTACTGCGAATACCCAGCGCCCCTATGCAGGCTGACTACTCCAGCCATACACAACTGCTTTTTTGTGCAAGTGCCACTACCAGTTATTATTATAGTATAACTGTATCTTTTTTACAAGATGTTTTTTTCAACCGTTTTTTGGTAAGCGGTTGTGTGGTGCTGCGCTTTAGAAGTATAATCCCTCCTGAAAAGGGTTTTCTATGCGTGTGTGGGTGAATTATGCCTGCGCGCGTATTTTTTGTTGTCTTGGCGGCCAATACCTGGGGGCATATTTTCACCAACTCCTTCACTTAAATATGCCCTTTGGTGTTTCGGCTGCTGAGATACAAAATTTTTTAGGAGGTTATATATAATGAAAAAGAAAATTTTTGCCGTGCTGGCGCTGGCATTTTTGCTGGCGCTAAGTATGGCGCCTGCGGCCTGGGCGGCCACTGTTGCCAGTGGTCTATCCGGAGACATAAGTTGGCAGTTAAACAGTGAGGGCAATCTGGAAATTTACAAATATGAGGGACAAATTAATGCGGCAATGCCAGATTATACATTAGAAACGCAACCTTGGGCCGCATATCGTGACGATATTACAGTTGTTACGGTTTATAATGGTGTAAAAGTTATTGGTAAAAATGCCTTTGCTGGTTGCGATAATCTCTATATGGTTAGCATACCTGCTACTGTAAATAGCATTGGGGGAAATGAGGTCAGTGGTGTTTTTTCAGGGTGTCCTAAGTTAAAAGAAATTATGGTATCCTCCTCAAATTCTGATTTTTCTACTGAAAATGGTGTTTTATTTAATAAAGATAAAACTATTTTGTTAAGATGTCCAATAGGTAAAACAGGAATATATGCAGTTCCAGACACTGTAACAACCATAAATCATGATGCATTTAATAGATGTAATCAATTAACCAGTGTTAAATTACCAATCTCTTGTACAATGATTAATCAATCTGCATTTTATGATTGTAGAAATTTAGAAAATATTAATTTCCCTGAAGGATTTATGGGCTTTTCAAGAAGTGTATTTGCAAATTGTTATAAGCTGGCTGATATTACTGTGCCAGCAACTATTACCAGAATTTATGGTTCTGCATTTGCTGCATCTGATTTAAAAAATATTAATTATTTAGGTTCTCGAGCAGAATGGGCAAAAATAAATGTGATGGACACGGTTGATGATGTTTTGAAAAATGTCAATATTTCTTTTGCGAGTGAAGATTTCTCATCATATGAAAAAGTTGCAGTATCTGGTGGATATATGTATTTTGATAAAGCAACAGGTATTATAGTTGGCTGTGATGATACTGTTACTTCTGTTGTTATACCTAAAAGTATTGATGATGTACCTGTAACCCAAATAGGCAATCATGTATTTTATAATTGCAGCAATTTAAGATATTTGACTATGCACAAAGGCATAAAAAGTATTGGTTTACAGTCCTTGGATACTAACAGTAATCTGGATATAACTTATGAGGGCAGTGAAAAAGAATTAAGCACACTATTATCTAAAAGCGGTTATTCATTAGATGATTTATTTGGCTATTCTTATGATTATACAGATTATCCTGAGCCTGAATTATTATATCCTGTTGTGGGAGGCAATATTTATTTTATTAAAGCAACCAATACTATAACAGGTTGTGATGTTGGCGTTACGGTTGCTGATATTCCGTCGGAAATTAAGGGAACTGCTGTAAAATATATTGCTCCATTTGCATTTACAGACAAGGAAAATTTGACTAAAATAATTTTACCGGAGGGTTTACTTGAAATAGGTGATTTTTGTTTTAATGGTTGCAACAATCTTGTTAGTGTTTCAATTCCGGCAAGTGTTGAAAAAATTTATATTGGTGCCTTGTCTGGTTGTCCTAAATTAACGGAAGTTTTATTAAATACCAATAATGATAATTATTGTATAGAAAATGGGGTCTTATTTGACAAAGATAAAACTACTTTAATTCAATATTTTGATGCAAATACAAACAAAATTTACGTTGTTCCTGATAGCGTATTTATTATCGAAAGTGCTTTTATGGCTGATGCTTTAAACGAAATCTATATACCAAAAAGCGTTGTGGAATGTGCTTTTCCTGAAACCATGTTTGTATGGGCAAAAAACCTAACAGATATGTATTATGAGGGCACAGAGGAAGACTGGTTAAAAATTAAAAATGCGGAAAGTAATGTACCTGAAAACGTACAAATTCATTATAACAGCACTATGCCAGAACAGCCAACAAATATTCCAGTTACTGGCGTAACTCTGGATAAAACCGCATTGAATTTGGAAGTTGGCGGCACAGCAACACTGACCGCCACAGTTGCCCCGGCAAACGCCACTAACAAAAATATCATGTTTATCAGTAGCAACGCAAAGGTTGCCACGGTGGATAAAGACGGCAAGGTTACGGCTGTTGGCAAGGGCGCGGCCATAATCACCGCCACAGCCGGTGATAAAAAAGCGACTTGCGCAGTAACGGTTACGGCGGATAAGGTTTACACTATTACCTTTGATACTGACGGCGGCACTCTGGCGGAGGGTATCACCAACCCTGATTATGTAATCAAAGGCGAAACATACAAAATGCCCACGGCGACCAAGAGCCGCTATACTCTGACTGCTTGGGCAATCGGCGACAAAGACAGCGAAAACAAAGTGAAAGCCAATGATGTTTATACTTTTACGGCGGATACAACTGTTTATGCAATCTGGCAGTATAATGGCGGCGGTGGCAGTCATGGCGGCAGCAGCCGGCCGAGCGGCACCACCACTACCAAACCGGGTACTACCGAAAAACCGGGCGACACAAATAAACCTGGTACAACAATCGACAACAATAAGACGGTAACGGCGGCGAATGTTAACAATAAGTTTGCCGACGTGCAGAATAACGCCTGGTATTCCGAAGCGATTGCTTATGTTTACAACAAAGGCATGATGAACGGCACGGACGCAGGCAAGTTTGAGCCTGACGCCACGACTACCCGGGCGATGCTGGTAACTATGCTTTTCCGCCTGGAGGGTGAGCCGAAAGCCGGCGCGGCTGATTTCAGCGATGTGGCTTCTGGTCAGTGGTTCAGCGAAGCGATTGCCTGGGCGGCGGCCAACGGCGTGGTTAATGGTTATAAAGACGGCACGTTTGCCCCGAACGATATGATAACGCGTGAGCAGCTGGCGGCGGTTCTGTATCGTTTTGCGCAGTTTAAAGGTTATGATGTTAGCGTTAAAGGTTCTTTGAGCAATTTCAGCGACAGCGGCAGTGTTTCTGATTGGGCGCAGGAAGCCATGCAATGGGCAGTTGGCGCAGGTATTATCAATGGCGATAACGGCGCGTTGAAGCCGGCCGGCAATGCCACGCGCGCCGAAGTGGCTATGATGTTGATGCGATTTTGCGAAAACGTAGCAAAATAAAAAAACTCTGGACTTTTTAAGTTTTTTGGCTTAAAATAAGATTGTTAAAGTTATTTTATCCATTAAATTAAGTGAAGAGGAGATTGTAATGAAAAAGTTTCTGAGAAAGATGCTTGTCAGTGTGTTGCTGGGCGGAGCCCTGTTGTTTGCCATGCCGGTTGTGCCGGCTCTGGCGGCCAGCGGCACTTGGTACACCATTGATATGAACACGACAGTGGCTCGGGTCATGACTGCCCATGGCGCGGCCAATCGTACCCAATCTCTGGCCGGAATGGCGCAGGACAACAACGCTTTTGCCGCAATCAACGGCACTTATTTCAACGCCTATGGTGGCGCTCCTTTCCCTGACGGCACGGTTATGCGCGATGGCAAGCTGTTGCACATCGGCGGCGGCGCGGTTATGGGGATTACGTCCGACGGCCGGCTGCTGATTGACCGTCTGGATATTACTATCAACTGCACCGTAAATGATGCGCAAACTTTCAAGGCCTGGCGTATCAATCATGATTGTGAAACCAGCGACGCCATTGTGCTATACACTTCGGAATTTGCCGGCCAAATCACGCCTTATGCCGGCGGCAAGGCCGTGTTGGTGGGCGGCGATGGCACGGTCAGCAACATTACCAGTTCGCCTTTCACGGTTCCGGCCGGCGGTTTTGCCATTATGTTCAATGTTGACGCCAAATGTAGCATTAACGTGGGCGATAGGGTTAGTTACAGCCCAACATTCAATACCACTTACACCAGCGCGGCGGATTGGGAGAATGTGCAGCAGGCTTTGGGGGCCGGCCCCAGCTTGCTTATCAACGGCAACGTGACGGCAGACCCGGCGGCGGAGGGCTTTCAGGATTCTAAAATTGCCAACAGTGTGCCGCGCTCTTTTATCGGCAACAAAGCCAACGGCGAAATTGTGATTGGCCGCATCAACAGCGCCACTCCCAAAGACGCTGCGGCCTATTGCCAGTCGCTGGGGCTGGTGAACGCCATGTGTCTGGACGGCGGCGGCTCCATTAATCTGTATTATGACGGCAAAAAGGTTTTCACCGGCCGGGATGTTAACAACGGCCTGGGCTTCATCAGGCAGGCGGAAAAACCAATCAGCGTAATTTTGAACGGCAGCCGGCTTTCGTTCACCCAGCCGCCTTACGTAGCCAACGACGTAACTCTGGTGCCGATGCGGGCCATTTTTGAGGCTTTGAACGCCAGCGTGGATTTTGACGCGGCCAGCCGGAAGATTACGGCGACTAAAGGGGAAACTGTGATTGAGCTGGTTCTGGGGCAAAAATCGGCAATAAAAAACGACCAGACCATTAATCTGGACGTTCCGGCCGATACCAGAAACGGCAGCACCATGGTGCCGCTGCGTTTTGTGGCAGAGGCCTTGCAGGCGCAGGTGGACTGGGATAACGCCAACCGCACCATTACTATATCAACAAACTGAAAAACGTATGTTTTAATATATTATAAAATAAAAAAACAAGCCTGCGCAAAAATGTGTGGGCTTGCCTTTTTTATTGAATAAAAACGAATCAATAAGAAATTATGTCAATATTTTAAAAAATTCAGTTGTAATTGTTGCGTAAATAGTTTATTATATAAAGTAGAGAAGAAGTAAAAGGCTTTTTTACCGGCCCGGCGCTTCTGCCTGAAAAAATTGCAGCAAAACTGCAAATGAAAGAGAGGAAGATGTAAAATGGCAGATTATAACCAACTGGCTCTGGAAATGCATGAGAAGCATCAGGGCAAAATCGAGGTCGTCAGCAAGGTGGAGGTTAAGACCAGAGATGATTTAAGCACTGCTTATACTCCTGGTGTAGCGGAGCCTTGCCGCAAAATCCGCGATAACGCAGATGATGTTTATAAATACACCGCCAAGGGCAATTTGGTGGCTGTGGTTTCTGACGGCAGCGCGGTTTTGGGCTTGGGCAATATTGGCGCCAAGGCGGCAATTCCGGTTATGGAGGGTAAGAGTATCCTGTTTAAGGAATTTGCTGATGTAGACGCTTTTCCGATTTGTATTGAGACCCAGGACGATGAAGAAATTATCAAAATCGTTAAAAATATTGCTCCGGTTTTCGGCGGCGTAAATCTGGAGGATATTGCGGCTCCCCGTTGCTTCTATATTGAGCAGCGCCTGAAGGAAGAAACGGATATTCCGATTTTCCATGATGACCAGCATGGCACTGCCGTTTGCGTTTTAAGCGCCATCATCAATGCCGCCAAGGTTGTGGGCAAGAAGATGGAAGATTTGAAAATTGTTATTAACGGTTGTGGTGCGGCTGGTTCCGCCATTGCCCGGATTATTCTGGCAATGGGCGTTAAAGATATGTTCCTGGTGGACATGGAGGGCATTATCAACAAAGATGTTCCTGCCACCATGTTGAATGATAACCACAAGGATTTGGCTGCGCAGACTAACCATGAGGGACGCACCGGCGGTCTGGCTGACGCAGTTAAAGATGCTGATGTTTTCGTTGGCGTATCCAAGCCCGGCCTGTTGACCACCGATATGGTGAAAACTATGGCTAAAGATGCAATTATCTTTGCTATGGCCAATCCCACACCGGAAATTTTCCCCGACGAGGCCAAAGCAGGCGGTGCCGCGGTAATCGGTACAGGTCGTTCTGATTTCCCCAATCAGATTAATAATGTACTGGTATTCCCGGGCCTCTTTAAGGGCGCACTGGCCGTACGCGCTTCTGATATTAATGAAGAAATGAAGCTGGCGGCAGCTAAGGCGCTGGCTGGTTATATTCCGGACGCTGAACTGAACAATGAGAACATTATTCCCAGCGCGCTGGATAAGAATGTGGCGGCGGTTATTGCCAAAGCTGTGGCTGATGCGGCCAAGGCTTCCGGCGTAGCGCGTATCTAAAACCTCGCCCATATATGAGATAAGGAGTGATTTTTAATGCGAGAATTACAGGCAAGCGTGATTGCTGATGCTGTGGAAAAGCTTTGTATGGACGCTGCTTATTACCTGCCAGAGGACGTTAAAGCGGCTTTGAAAGCGCGTTCTGAGCAGGAGGAGTCAGAAATTGGCAAATATATTCTGGCCGAGGTTTGCGAGAACTATAAGGTGGCGGCGGAAGAACAGATGCCGCTTTGTCAGGATACCGGCACGGCGCTGTTTATTATTGAAATGGGTCAGGAGCTGGTAGTTACCGGCGGCGGCATGGTAGACGCGATTAATGAGGGCGTACGCCGTGGCTATACTAATGGTTATCTGCGCAAATCCATGGTGGCCGAGCCGATTTTTGAGCGCGTGAACACCAAAGACAACACTCCGGCGGTTATCCATACCGAGATTACCGAGGGCGACGGTCTGAAAATTACCCTGCTGCCCAAGGGCGGCGGCGCGGAAAACTGTTCTGCGGTTAAAATGCTGCGCCCGGCCGACGGTCTGCAAGGCGTTATGGATTTTGTTGTAGAAACTGTTAACGTGGCTGGCGGCAAACCCTGTCCGCCGGTTATTGTAGGCGTAGGCGTGGGCGGCACGGCTGATTATGCGGCTTATCTCTCCAAAAAGGCGCTGAACCGGGAAATTGGCGAGCATAACCCCAACCCGAACTATGCCAAAATGGAAACCGAGCTGCTGGAGCGCATCAATAAGCTGGGCGTTGGCCCACAGGGCCTGGGCGGCGTTACCACGGCGCTGGCGGTGAATGTGGAATATTTCCCCTGTCATATTGCTTCTCTGCCGGTTTTTGTTACCATGAACTGTCATAGCCAAAGACATAAGAGTATTGAACTGTAAGGGAGGCGATTTGCGATGGCGGAAATTATCAAATTGAAAACACCCCTCACCGATGAGGACGTTATGAAGCTGAAAGCCGGCGATGTAGTCAGCGTCAGCGGCGTTATTTATACCGGCCGTGATGCAGCGCATAAACGTCTGGTGGAATGTCTGGAACGCAATGAGCCAATGCCGATTGACGTTAAAGGCCAGATTATGTATTACGTTGGGCCCAGCCCGGCCAAACCCGGCCAGCCGATTGGCTCCTGCGGCCCGACTACCTCTTACCGTATGGATCCTTACACACCTACCATGCTGGAGCAGGGCATGAAAGGCATGATTGGCAAAGGGCCGCGCTCCAAAGAGGTTATCGAGGCCATGCAGAAATATAAAGGCGTTTATCTGGCGGCCATTGGCGGCGCGGCGGCGGTTATTGCCAAGGCGGTTAAAACCTGCGAGGTCATCACCTATGAAGATTTGGGCGCCGAGGCAATACATAAACTGGAGGTTGAGGATTTGGTCTGCTTTGTGGCGGTTGACGCCCAGGGCGGCAATCTCTATGAAACCGGCCGTTTGCCTTACAAAAAAGACTGATTGCCTTAAAATATAATATAATAAACCACCCTTGCAAATGCGCGAGGGTGGTTTTTTCTCTCTATTGCCGTGCGCCGGATATATAAGCGTCAATTAGCGCTTTAAGTTCCGAGGCCGTGTAAGCCATGGCTTTTTGAACGTCTTTTCTTTCATTTTCTTCCGGCATAATTATCGGCCTCTTTTTTCTATATTATAACTATACTGAAAGCGGCGTTGTTTAATCAATATATGGGTATGGAAAAATTTTTGAAAACAGGTGAAAAAAGATTTTTTCAGTGTTATAATATTTATAGCATAATAAATACAGAAAATGGTGATAGTGATGAAAAAAGTTTTTATGGCGATGTTTTTGTTGCTGACCTTGGCGCTGCTGTTGGCCGGCTGCGCTGAAAAGCAGGAAACGGAAACCGGGACGGTTCAGCTTTCTCCGCTGTTGCTGGAGCAGCCGGCAGAATATTATCAGGGCGATACTGTTCAGGAGATTAATGCCGCAATGTTTGTGTATGATTGCTATTATTTGGGTGAGAATGACTGGCTGGCGTATGCAAGTGTTGGTTTGGCGCAGGGCAGTGACCGCCTGCTGTTCAGGCTGAAAGACGGCGCTGCCCGTCTGGTTTATCAGCAGATGACCCCTAAAGACGAGTGGTTGTTTTATTCCTCATATCTGCCACAGTATGGCAAATGCGCGCTATATACTCAGATTAAGCAGCAATTTGTGTTTTATGACGTGCAGTCGGGCGATGTTGAGCAGGTAAAAATGCCGGAGGAACTTAGTTTGAGCGCAAAAGACAGAGTAATCTGGCTGGGCGGCGAACAGTATCTTCTGGGGAGAAGTATGGCGAATGAGCGCCTGCGTTTGAGCCTTTATGACAAAGCCGGGGCAGAGGAGCAGTTTTTGGCGGAGTTGAACGGCGGTTGGCTGCGAGATTGTGGGCAGACTTCCACCGGGCTTTGGCCGCTTTTAAGCGATGCAGGGGATTTATGTGTGCTTAAACTGACCGGGGCTGACGCGGAAACGGAGGTTCATCATTGTGCGCAGGAGTGGCCGGCGGCGGCAGAATTTATTTCATACAATGACGTGCTGGCGGTGCCTGGCGCTGAAAGCGAGCGCGTTCTGCTCACAATCTACTGTGATGATGAAACCGTTTATCAGGTGATTGATTTGGCTGCAAATAAGGAGATTGGCCGGCATGTTGTTTCCAACCATATTGGCGAAGCCAGATATGCTAATGATATTAAACTTCTGGGCTGCTATGGTGATAAAATGTTCTTTCCGATATATTATCATTACAATTATCAAAAACCGGATAAGCATTATGGGCAGGTTTGGAGTTATGATTATATATCAGGCGATTGGGAGTTGGTTTATAACAGTCGGACGGCCAAAAATCCTTATTATTTTTACTTTGGCGGTACTGTTAGCCCGGACGGAAATGAGTTGATGCTAAGAGGGCACTGTTATACTATGCGTTTGCCTTTGGCGAAAATTATGGCGGAAACGGAGCTGACTAATTAATGAAAACAAAAATGATTTTCACGTTTGCGTTTGTTCTGTGCGTGGCCTGTGGTTTGCTGTTCTGGCTGGATTTGGGCAAAGAGCCGCCGGCGGAAACCGAGCAGTCGGCAAAGCTTGAGCGTTCGGCCGAAAAGGTTGCGCAGGTTGTTCAGGTTACACAGGTGCCGGGGCTGCCGGACGCTAAATGGCCTGACGGCGAGCCGGGAGCAGACGACGAGGCTATAAGCTTTGATTTGGAAGCTGCTTACTATTATAATGATACGGACTATTTGCTTTATGGCGTTAGCCGAACAGCTGACGGTTGGCAGGGCAAAATTTTCCGTATGGCGGACGGAGCGGAACCGGAACAGCTTTGTGTCTGGCCGGAGGATAGTTTATATGAAAATGATTGTTATTTAAGCGGCTATTATCTGTCGGCCAGTCAGCAGCTGGTGCTTTATAATCAAAGAAAACATACTTTTCTGGTTTATGATAATGTTACCGGGCAGGCGCAGGAATTTGCCGTGCCGGACAGCCTCGAACTGAATAGAGATGACCAGGCGTTTTGGTTGGGCGATGGCCGGTATCTGTTAACTCGCTTTGAGCAGGACCCTAAGGAGTTGCAGCGTATAACGCATTTTATCAATTTATATGATGAAAAAACCGGTATGGAGGTCAGGCTGGCCAAAATGAACTGCTCCTGGTGCCTGTTTATGCCGCCCACGGTGCAAAGGCCGGACCGCTGGCTGTTGCTGGGTACTGACAGCGGCGATTTGCTGGAGGTAACCCTGCCAGTGAACAGCGGCGAAGTTAAGGTGCAGCAGCGCCGCGTATATGCCGAATGGCCGACCAGCGTTTCCTGGCTTGCTTATAAGGAAGTGCAGCCGGTGCAAAATGTGGCTGGTGATTATGTTGTAATGTGTGCCGTTTGCGAGGACGGCACGCATTATCAGATTGTCAATCTGAACGGCAGAGTGTTAGGCGAGTGTACGCCTGATGATAATAACGGCGGCGGCCTGTTGGCGGCCTATGGCGATACAATTTATTTTTCCGAGCATTTTGCCGGAGATAACACGGACGCTTGCCGGATTGTGGCTTGTAATTATGCGGATAATGCCAACAAGATTATTTTTGGCACAGAAACGGACGGTTTGACAGAAAATTATCCGGGTTTGTGGAATTTTGAAAAGGGCGCTATATCGCCGGACGGCCAGCACCTTTTAATACTGGCTGATGATTATGTTGTAAAATTGAAGCTGGCGCCGGACGCAACGGCAGCAGATTAAGGAGATTAATATGTCACGTTTGGGAGTTTTATATGCGCTGACGGATAAGGAACTGGCGGAACTTTGTGCCAGACCGGAGGCGGAGCGTTATGATTATATGCTGGAGGAGTTTGAGGAGCGGCTTTTTGGCACGCCGCGCAGTTGTGCTCTGGACAAGGCCTGGTATGGTATCCAGCTTTGTCTGGGCGGCGGCAAATGGCGAGAAACCAATCGAACGCCGCTGAATATATTGGTGGGCGGCGAGTTTCTGGTGGATACGGAAAATGAAATTATCACGCTGAAAGACCACATCTGGGTTAAGGATATTGCCTACTGGCTCTGTCATTTCAGCCTGGCGGAACAGGTACGGCAGAATTTCCCCAAAATTACGGATACGGCGGATTTGCCGCCCTATGTTACCGATTTGGATTATCTGCTAGAAAGCTGCGCCGGTATTACGCCGTTTTATGATAATGCTGATAAAGAGCATTTGCAGGTTATTTTTACTGTTGATTTGTGATAATGTTGCTTATCTGCCCAAATGGTGCTAAAATAAATTTATAAATTGTGGGAGATTGTGAGTGATAGTTAAATGGTTAAATTTTTTATGGCGGTGTTAATGATGCTGAACTTTAGCGTTGCCACGCTAAATCCAACGGTTGCCCTGCCGGAGAACGGCGCGGCGGTGTTTCTGGACGGGCGGCGCGTGGCGACGGCGCTTGAACAGGACGGCGACTTGTATTTGCCAATGTGGGAATTTTTCTGCCTGGCGGACGCGGAGGCCGCTTTTGCGGATAATCAGATTAAGGCCGTTTTGCCTTTGCGCGGTACTTTGATTATGCAGATGGGACAGACGGAGGGCCGGCTAGATAAAGGGGAATATGCGGCTGAAATTTATGCGGAACAGCCGCCGTTTAGCCGTGGGGGCGTTGTTTATATGCCATTAAGTCTGGCGGCGGACGAAATGGTTATGGGCTATAATCTGGAGCGGCGCGGCAATGCGGTTTGGCTGAATGCGCCAAAGCTATACCATAACCTGTCGTCTGACGAAAGGTTTACGCTGAACCTGTTAACGGGCGTTTTATATCTTAACGGCTGCGAATTATGCCGGCTGAATTTGCCCTCTGCCGGCGAGCCAGTCAGCTGGTATCCGCCGGATAAGTTTGGCATACACAGAACACCGGCCGGCAATTATTTGTTTCAGGCCGGGGCTATGGGTAGCGGCGCTTTAAGCTTCAGCTATCAGCTGGCGGCCTGGATACCGGCGGCCGGCGGCGAGGTGCAGACCTGTTGTGTGCATAGTATTATTGAGCCCATGCCGCAACCTTTCTGGCAGGGGAAAAGTCTCTGGCTGGCGGACGACGACGGCTCAATCTGCGTTAACGATAGCACCGGCGAGATTACCCGTTTCACGGGCGAGGGGCAGTGGATTTGCTGGTGGGCCAACGAGCGCTATATGTTGTTGAGCGGTCTGCGGCTTTATGACCGCAAAAAGGAAACTCTGCTGGATTTAACGCCGCTTTTGCTGACCCCGGAGGTTAAGGCCGAGGCCGAGGAATTTTTGCAGTCTGAGTGGGATTTTCCGATTAGTGATAGCGAGTTTGAATGGTATTGGAGTTATCTCAATATTGGCCTGCCAATGGCTGACCCGGTGCCGGAGCTGCATTTTAACTATGCCGAGGGCAAAAAACTTTATTTCTCTTTAATCTGCAACTATCGCAAAAATGATAATTACGGTTTGAGCAATGTGTATAAGGAGTACTCGCTGGTTTATAAGCTGCCTAAATAAAAAAGGCGTTTATATAAATTATTTTAAGGAGTGATAGTGAAATGAAGAAACTTTTTTTGACAATGCTGCTGTTGATGGTGTTGACGTTTGGCGCGGCGCAGACCAGTCTGGCGGCCGATGTGCCGGTGTATCTGGAGGGTGAGCGCGTGGCGACTGGTTTGGAGCGAGGCGGTTATACATATCTGCCGCTACGTACCATGTTTGAAACCGTCGGCGCAAGCGTGGAATGGAGCGAGCCGGAGCAGAAGATTATCGCCACCTTTGCGGACGGTGGTGTGCTTACCATGCAGGTGGGAAATAATTATGCGGACGCGCAATATCACTACAGAATTGGTGATGAAGAGTATGATAACCCGAGTTATCCTTATATGGAGCAACCGCCTTTTGTCAGTCGGGGTATAACTTATGTGCCACTGCGTTTTATAAGTGATGATGTGCTTGGTTATGAGGTGGACTGGCGCGATAATGCGGTTTATATCACCCAGCCGCGGCTGGAATATACGCAGGGTGAGGATAAATATATCCTGAACATGGCCAACGGCGAACTTTGGCTGAATGATAAGCTAATCACCAATCAGGCCAAAGTGCCAGGCTATGCCGGGTATCACGCCCAGCATGTTTATGGATTTGAGGTGCGGCGTACGCCGGCCGGCAGCTATCTGCTTGATGGGAGCGGCACTAGTCTGGGCTTTATGGCTTATAGCCTGCAATGGAACTGCTGGATCAGCGCCGACGGACAAAAAGGACTTTCTGATTGTAATACATCTATGCTCGACGATTTTTTGCCGGGTATTGTGTGTAGTGAGGGCAAGGTTTGGCTGAACGGATACAGCCATAATTTCTGCATTGATGAGGCCAGCGGTCAGATTAATCAGGTGGACACGCAGGCTTGGGCCAGCCAGGTAACCGGTGATGAGTACGCCTGCGGCTCTGTTCGCTGGACGGCCGGCCGGCTGATTTTACTGGGCGATGGCGGCGGCTATGTGCTTTATGATATGCAGAACCAAACCGGACATGATTTGGTGCCGCTACTGCTGACAGACGAGGTTAAGGCAAAAGCTAACAATTTCATGGCGGATAATTCCAGTATTACCTTTGATGTAAATAATGCTGATTATTATTGGGAGGGGCTGGGCGCCGCTTATAAAGTTGACCCGGTACCATATCTGAAATTTACAGGCGAGGAGAACGGCAAGCTTAATTTTGAGCTGATTTGCGGCTATTATGCAACTTCGGACGGCGGTCAGGCGCGGCAGGTATTTCCGCTTAGTTACACTTTACAATAAATTATTTTGAGGAGTGATAGTGAAATGAAAAAAATTTTTTTGACAATGCTGCTGTTGATGGTGTTGGCGTTTGGCGCGGCGCAGATCTGTCTGGCGGCCGATGTGCCGGTGTATATTGATGATAAGCAGTTGACTGGCTGGGAGCATGAGGGAGAGGTTTATGTGCCGATAAGCGCTGCTTTGCAGGCGCTGGGGCTTAAGCTGGAATGGGACGCCAAAACGCAAACCGTAGTCATTACCATGGCGGACGATTCCAAGCTGCATATGACTATTGGCCAGAACACTGCCGGCAGATTTTGGCCGGACGGTTTTGTTCGCCATTATGGTTTTGATGGCGCGCCGCTTCTGCGCAATGGCAGCACCTGGGTTTCGCTTGAGTCATTAATTTTTCTGTTGAATTTGGGAGCGGATTGTCTTGATACCAATGAACAGCATATTTATACCAACAAAATTTTCTGGGACGGCTGGATTGCTAACGGTGAGGTTTATTTGCTGGATTTGAGCAGCGGTATTTTAAGCCGCCGGCAAACCGGGCAGCAAGAAGCGCAGATTTTGGCGCAGCTTTCTCTGCCGGAACGACCCGATTCGCCTAATGAGATAGCCTGCCTGAGGGTTGAGCGAACAGAAAACGGCAATTATTTGGTAGACTACTCCATTATCCAAGAGCCGTATCCGCAGCAGCAGGCGGTGACGAATTATTTTGTTGACGTCGCAAACGGGCAGGTTTATGCGGCCTCACAGGACTGGCGCGGCAGTTTTCGGGTGGAAGCGCCTAATTATATGCGCAATGGCGCTGAGTTTTGGCTGAATGGCGATAGCGCGCTTTGGCATATCAAGGATAACTCCCCGGTGCAGGCTGTATATTATGACACGGCGGCCATACAGGCGAAAGCCCTGGGCAAGGCGGTGCAGGAAAAGCCGGTTTATTGTTACTGGACGGGTTTTGAGCGCTATTTGCTGTTAGGTGATTATCGGGATTTTGTGCTTTATGATTTGCAGAAAGAGCAGAGCCGGCCGATAACCGATTTGCTGCTTACCGATGATGTTAAGCGGCGTGCTAATGAACTGCTGCTGAAAATTGCTCCAGAAGTTTACAATCAACCGGAGGAGTTGGCGGCATTTTGGCAGCAGCTTGGGCAGGAGGAAGAAAGGCCGCCGTACACATCTTATCCCTGTCTTGCGTTCTCGCATTACGAAGACGGTATGCTTTATTTTAGCCTGGAGTTGCGGTATTATGTACCAAACAGCGAAAATTATGCGACTCATAGTATGAGCATACAGCTGCCGCTTAACGAGATGTTTGCTGAGGCAATATAACTACTTTAAGGAGTGATAGTGAAATGAAGAAACTTTTTTTGACAATGCTGCTGTTGGTAGTGTTGACGTTTGGCGCGGCGCAGACCTGTCTGGCGGCCAATGTGCCGGTATATCTGGACGGCGAGCGCGTAACGACCGGTTTGGAACGAGGTGGTTATACTTATCTGCCGCTGCGCAGCATGTTTGAAACCGTGGGCGGAGCGGTGGAATGGGAGGAAAAAACACAGACAATTACTGCTTATTTGCCAGACGGCGGTATTCTGACCATGCAAATTGGCTCAAAAACCCCGGAAGTTGTCCGTGAGAAAGAAAATTCGATAGAACACAGCAGGTATGAACTGGAACAGGCGGCTTTTATCAGCCGCGGCATAACCTATGTGCCACTGCGCTTTATAACGGAAACTCTGCTGCAATATGATTTGGACTGGCGCAATAATGCGGTTTGGCTGACCTCGCCCAAACTGAAATATACTTTAAGCAGCGGCGAGGTTTTTAAGCTGGACCAGCTGACCGGCGATTTCAGCAAGAACGGTCAGCTGCTGGGCAAGCTGGATTTGCCATCATTGACTGATTCTGCCAGTTTTTATGAGCCTTTTGCTTTAAGCGTACAGCAGACGCCGGCCGGCAATTATCTGGTGCAGGTTGGCGGTATCGGCAGCGGCTCGTTGAGTTTTTGTTATGACTTAAACGCTTATGTTCCGGCGGCCGGACAGAGCGGCGTTGTGCCAACATATTGTGTGCATACAATTATGATTGTCGATTTGCCGGAGCCTTTTGTGCAGGGTGAAAACATCTGGATTTCTGATGATGAGATTGGCGCGGTCTGCATTAATGATAAAACCGGCGCGGTTACCGAATATAAGGCGGCGGAGATTTATCAGTACGAATACGCCAGAAAATATGTTTGGTGGGCAAACGAGCGCTTTATACTCTGGGGCGACGGAGCCTCCTTTGACCTTTATGATAAGCAGAGCGGAACCTTGCAGAACATGGAGAAACTGCTGGTAACGCCGGAAGTTAAGGCGGAAGCGGAGGCGTTTTTGCAGGCCAATACTGATTATGAGATTAAGGCGGAGAATTTTGAATTATACTGGCAATATTTGAGCAGCGGCATGCCTATGGGCAGCCCCACACCGGATTTCAGTTTTAGCGGTGCGGAGGGCAATGAACTGCACTTTAAGCTGTTTTGTCGTTGCAGGCAGAATATAGATAAGGAATTTCTGCTGGTTTATCAACTGCCGGAGTGAAAAAAAGATTGACTTTAGACGCATAATCAATTAATATATAAAGATAAAGCAAAAAAGAGAGGTATCAAACATTATGAACAAATTGCATTTTGTAGAGCAGTCTGACCCGGAAATTTTTGCGGCAATGCAGCAGGAATTATCCCGGCAGCGCAATAAAATTGAGTTAATCGCTTCAGAGAACTTTACCAGCCTGGCCGTAATGGAGGCGCAGGGCAGTGTGCTGACCAATAAATATGCCGAGGGTTACCCGGGCAAGCGTTATTATGGCGGTTGTGAGTATGTGGACGTGGTGGAGGATTTGGCAAGAGAGCGCGCTAAGAAGCTTTTTGGCGCGGAGCATGCCAATGTGCAGCCCCATAGCGGTGCGCAGGCCAACACGGCGGTTTATTTTGCGCTGTTGCAGCCAGGCGATAAGGTGCTGGGCATGAACCTGGCGCATGGCGGTCATCTGACGCATGGCAGCCCGGTTAACTATTCCGGTAAAACCTATAATTTTGCGGCATACGGTGTGGAACCGGAAACCGAGGTTGTTGATTATGACCATGTTCGTGAGATTGCCAAAGCGGAAAGCCCCAAGCTGATTGTGGCCGGCGCTTCGGCTTATCCACGCATTATTGATTTTGCGGCTTTGGCGGATATTGCCAAAGAGGTTGGCGCGCTTTTAATGGTAGATATGGCGCATATTGCCGGTTTGGTGGCGGCTGGTCTGCACCCAAGCCCGGTGCCGCATGCTGACGTGGTTACCACCACGACTCACAAAACTCTGCGCGGCCCGCGCGGCGGCTTAATCCTCTGCGGCGAAAAGCTGGCTAAGGATATTGATAAGGCTATTTTCCCCGGTTGTCAGGGCGGCCCCCTTATGCATATAATTGCCGCCAAAGCGGTGGCGTTGGGCGAGGCCTTGCAGCCTGATTTTAAGGAATATGGCCAGAAAATTCTGGCTAATGCACAGGCGCTGGCCGAGGAATTGCTGGCGGCTGGGTTCCATCTGGTGTCTGGTGGTACGGATAATCATTTGATTTTGGTGAACCTGACCAGCAAGGGCATTACCGGTAAATATGCGGAACATCGTCTGGACTCTATTGGCATTACCTGCAATAAGAACGCGGTGCCGTTTGATACGCAAAGCCCCTTTATCACCAGCGGTATCCGTCTGGGCAGCCCGGCTATGACCACGCGCGGCTTTGGCGAGGCGGAAATGCGTCAGGTGGCTAAGGCGATTGACTTGGCTTTAAGCTATGGCGAGGACGAGGCCAAGCTGCAAGAGGCAGCCGGTATTGTGCGTGAACTTTGCGCGGCTTATCCGCTTTATCCGGAATTAGATTAAAGAGGGGTTATTATGCGAGAATCCTGGGACGAATATTTTATGCGTCTGGCCTATCAGGTGGCCACGCGCACAACCTGCCTGCGCCGCAGCGTGGGCGCGGTGGCCGTCAGCCCGGACCACCGGATTATCGGCAGCGGTTATAACGGCGCTCTGCCCGGCTCGCCGCATTGTGATGAGAAAGGCGGCTGCCTGCGTGAGCAGTTGGGCGTACCCAGCGGCCAGCGGCAGGAAATCTGCCGCGCCCAGCATGCTGAAGCTAATATTTGCAATTCTGCGGCCAAGCATGGTATTTGTCTGGACGGTGCAACTATTTATGTTACTAATCAGCCCTGTACCACCTGCGTTAAAGCGATGGTAACCAGCGGTATTCGGCGCGTGGTTTTTGACGGCCCATATCCTGATGAATTGGCCTGTGAACTGGCGCAGGAGGCCGGTATGGAGTTAATCAGTCTGGCGGAACTGCGTGAGAAACAAGCCGGCCAGATTACGGAGTCGGCAGAATAATTAAGCAGGCTCAAACAGAGGTGGATATAATGGAGCAGAAAAAGAAAATTTTATTGATTTTCGGTACTCGGCCGGAGGCTATCAAAATGGCTCCGCTGGTGAAAGCATTGCAGGCGGACGAGCATTTTGACGCGCTGGTGGCGGTAACGGCGCAGCACCGGGAGATGCTGGACCAGGTGCTGGATTGTTTTGCTATTAAGCCGGATTTTGATTTGAACATGATGCAGCCCGGCCAAACGCTGGCGCAGATTACCAGCCGCGCCCTGAACGGTTTGCAGCAGATAATTGCCGAGCAGCGGCCGGATTTGGTGCTGGTGCATGGCGATACCACCACCACTCTGGCCGGCGCGCTGGCGGCCTTTTATGAGCAGGTGCCGGTTGGTCATGTGGAAGCCGGTTTGCGTACCGGGGATAAATATGCGCCTTATCCGGAGGAGATGAACCGCCGTTTAACCTCCCAGCTGACGGATTTTCATTTTGCGCCCACGGAAACGGCGCGTGATAATTTGCTGCGCGAGGGCACAGCGGCCGAGCGGATTTTCGTCACCGGCAATACGGTGATTGATGCGCTGCTGCAAACGGTTGATAAAGGCTGCGATTTGGCGCAGTATCTGGGAACGGAAACCTGGCAGCGCATTAATTGGGAAAAGAAGCTGCTGCTTTTAACCTGTCACCGTCGCGAGAACTGGGGACAGCCCATGCAGGAAATTTTTGCGGCGGTCAACAGTCTGGCCGAGGAGTTTCAGGAGTCGGTGGAGATTGTCTGCCCGGTGCATAAAAATCCGCTGGTACGCCAGGCCGCCCGGCAGATTATGGGCGCGGCGCCGAATATCCATCTGATTGAGCCGCTTGATTATCGTCCGTTTGCACAGCTGATGAGTTTAAGTTCGTTGGTGGTAACGGATTCCGGCGGTATGCAGGAGGAAGCGCCGGCGTTGGGCAAACCGGTGCTGGTGCTGCGCGAGGTTACGGAGCGGCCGGAAGCCGTGGCCGCAGGCACGGTGCGGCTGATTGGCAATCGGCAGCAATCGGTTTATGACGGCATACGCCTGCTTTTAACTGACGATACGGTTTACAGCCAGATGGCGCATGCCGCCAATCCCTATGGCGATGGTAAGGCGGCGCGGTATATTCGGGATATTTTGCAGGAACGTCTTTAGAGGCGGCTGTTATGCGCGAGTCTAAAGAAAATAATAACAGCCGGCAGGAGTTGGAGAAAAAGGTGCGCAGTGCGCAGCGTGCGGCGGCTAATGCTTCCTGGCAGTTGATGCTGGGTTTTGGCCTTAGCTTTGCCGTGCGTGTAGGTTTCCTTGGTATCTGGCTGGGCGGCTGGATTGATAGGCATTGGCTGGGTGGTACTGGTCTGGGCGCGGCGGCTATTATCGTGCTGGTGATTTTCTATTCCTTTTACATGCTGTATGCCGATTTATGCCGGCTGGAGCGGCGTGTGCAGGCGGAGAAAGCCAAAGCAGAAGCGGAATATGCCCGGAAATCAGGAAAATGATTTGTCTGGCTTTTAATCAGATTAAGGAGCGATTTGGTATAGTGATTGATTTGGAAGACCAGGACGATATGTTTAACGACGTTTTTCGGCTTATGCAAATTCGTAAAAATTATTAAAGATAAAAGAAACAACCCCCGGCGTAAAGGCCGGAGGTTGCTTTTTTATTGTAGTTGTTTGCCTTCAAAGGCCACGCGTTTTTTAATATCTTCCATAATAGCGGCAAACTGTGGCAAATCCAGACTCTGCGCGCCATCGCAGAGGGCGGCTTTGGGGTTGTTATGCACTTCAATCATCAACCCGTCCGCACCGGCGGCCAGCGCCGCCCGAGCCAGCGGTTCAATCAGCCAGGTATTGCCGGCCGCATGGCTGGGGTCAACAATTACCGGCAGATGCGACTGCTTTTTCAATACCGGGATAGCTGAAATATCCAGATTGTTGCGGATACAGGTTTCAAAGGTGCGGATACCGCGCTCACAGAGAATGACCTTTTCATTGCCGCCGGCCAGAATATATTCAGCGCTCATCAGCAATTCCTCAATCGTGTTAGCCAGTCCGCGTTTCAGCAGGATTGGCTTATCGCAGTGGCCAAGTTCCTTTAGCAGGCGGAAATTCTGCATGTTGCGCGCGCCCACCTGAATAACGTCCACATCGGCGAACTCGTCCAGCTGGGTTTCGCTCATGATTTCCGTTACGATAGGCAGACCGGTGGCCTTTTTGGCGGTCAGCAGCAGACGAATCCCTTCGTCCTCCAATCCCTGAAAAGAATAGGGACTGGTTCTGGGCTTGAAAGCGCCGCCGCGCAGAAAAGCGGCGCCGCTGGCTTTAACTGAAGCCGCCACGGTTTCCATTTGCTGTTGACTTTCCACTGAACAGGGGCCGGCGATTACTGTAAAGGTGCCCTCGCCGATTTTAACGCCGCCCACCTCCACAATCGTATCCTGTGGGTGAAAGCTGCGGCTGGCGGCTTTATAAGGCTCTGAAATGCGGCGTACATCGCGCACAATATCATTGGTAAGAATTTTTTCCATGTCCAGATGGGCGGTATCGCCAACCAGACCCAAAATGGTGGTGTTGGCGCCCTGACTGAAGTGGATAGTTAAATCCTGAGCCTCAAAATCCTTAATCAGCTGCTGTACCTGTGTTTGTCCGGCGTTTTGTTTTAAAATTACAATCATTTCTACCATACTTCCTTTCTACATTTCGCTTAGGCTTTAATAAATATAAAGAGTATTAAGCGTGTTATTAGTTTAATAAAAAAATCCGGAAATGTCAAGTACCATAAAAATTTTCCCAAAAAAACACTTTCTGTTCATATAAACTTCACATAGATATATTATTATATACTCGTAGCTTGTGAGTGTATAGAGTGCCGGCAACAAACTATAATACGCCGGCCGGTTTAAGGAGGTGGCGCGTAGCGAATAAAAAAGAAAACCAAAAATAAACATAACTGAAAATTAAAAACCAACTAAAAAACAAAAGAAACTTAAAAAGAACTGAAACTAAAGAAACTTGATTAAAAGAACCAACTTATTCTTCATTTTTTTGTAAACTTTTCTGATTAAAATAACTTTTTCATCATTATAACCAAGTCCTATACAACTATAACAGAAGACCAGTAAAATCTGGTCTTTTGTTATGCCCGGACTTATGTTATAATTAAAATGAATATAAATAAATTTAGGGGTGAGATGCCATGACCAAGCTGCTGATTGTGGACGATGAAGCTGGTATTCGTCAGATTATTAAAAAATATGCTCAGTTTGAGGGTTATGAAGTGGCTGAGGCCGCCAACGGCATGGACGCAATCGACTATTGTCGGGCTAATGCTGATGTTGATTTGATTGTTATGGATATTATGATGCCGGAATTAGACGGTTTTTCTGCCTGCCGGGAAATTCGGAAGATGCGTGACGTGCCGATGTTGATGCTGTCTGCACGCGGCGAGGAATATGACCGCATACATGGCTTTGAAGCCGGCGGCGATGATTATGTGGTTAAGCCGTTTTCACCGCGTGAGTTGATGCTGCGGATTGACGCTATTCTGCGCCGCGCCGGCAGTCAGAAAGCGGCTGCGCAGCAGGAGAGCGCTGTGGAGCATGAGGTTTTGCAGATGGGCGGTTTATGTATTGATTTTTCGGCGCGGCTGGTTTATGTGGACGGCGAGCGGCGCAATATGTCGCCCAAGGAGTATGATTTGCTGTTTTATCTGGTGCAGAACCGCGGCCGGGCTTTAACCCGGGAAAAGATTATCACAGAAATCTGGGGCTATGATTATTATGGCGACGACCGCACGCTGGATACGCATATCAAGCTGTTGCGCAAAAGCCTGGGGGCATATGCCAAGTGCATTGTAACGCTGCGCGGCGTGGGTTATCGCTTTGAGAGCAAAACTGAATAAAAAGATAGAATATCATGGAAAAATTTAAGCTGAAAAGAAAACGTAAAACATTTAAATACAAAGTAAATTCCGTTGAGGAAAGCAGCAGAATGCGCGGCGGCATAAAATGGCGGATTTTTGCCTATTTTATGCTTTTTTCCCTGATTATGCTAGTGCTGCTTTGGCTGGTGCAAACGGTTTTTCTGGATACAATTTATAAAAAGGTTAAAACCAACGCCATTCATCGGGTTTCTGCGGAATTATGCCAGAGCCTGCAAACCAACGGCTTTGGCAGTGATGATTTGGGCGGCCTGATGTTTTCTGCGGCGCGCAACAATTATCTTTGCGTGTTGGTGGCCAAGCTGGATTCTTATGACGGGCTTAATCTGCGCGCGCAAAGCGTGGACGTGGCTGGCATGTGTATTATTCATGAGTTGACGGCTGACGAAGTGATGATTTTAGCGCTGGCGGCGGAGCATAATGAGGGCAATGTTTTTTATGAATTGGATTTTAGTCCGGAGCAGAAATCGGATAATGAGTTGGCGCTGCTGTTGGGCAATCGTTTCCGGAGTATTATCGGCGCGCTTAAGCATAATTATGATACGCCTACGATGCTGGTTTCCGTGCAGCTGGTGGATACGCCAGAGGACGGCGGCCGCTATGCTGTTATGATTAACGGTAATATCGCGCCGCTGGATTCCACCGTCAGCACGCTGCGTTTGCAGCTTATTCTGCTGACCGGCGTTATGATGCTGCTGGGCTTTTTCATGGCTTTGGTGCTGGCCGGGCATATCTCGCGGCCGATTATTCATATTAACAAACTTTCCCGGCGGTTGGCGCAGGGTGATTTTGAGCTGGATTTCAGCGTGCCGCATGCCGATAAGGAGATTAAACAGCTGGCCGACTCATTAAACTATGCGGCGGTGGAGTTGGCCAAAACCGAGCAGCTGCAAAAGGATTTGATTGCCAATATTTCACATGACCTGCGCACGCCGCTGACGCTGATTACAGCGTATAGCGAGGCTATGCGTGATTTGCCGGGGGAAAACACGCCGGAAAATGTGCAGGTAATCATTGATGAAACGGAGCGCCTTTCCGTGCTGGTCAGTGATTTGCTGGATATGTCAAAATTACAGGCCGGGGCAATTAAGCTGGAGTTGCATGAGTTTGAGTTAACGGAGTTAATTCAGAGCATTATCGTGCGTTTTAACAAGCTGATGGCAACGGAGGGCTACACGATTGATTTTCAGCCGACGGCGCGCCTTTGGGTGGAGGCTGATGAAATAAAGCTGACGCAGGTTATTTATAATCTGATTAACAATGCCGTAACCTATACCGGTACGGATAAACTGGTGACGATACGCCAGCTGCTGCTGCACCATGGCAGCCGTGTGCGCATTGAGGTTATTGATACCGGCGAGGGTATTGCGCCGGAACAGATTAAGGATATTTGGCGGCGTTATTACAAGGGCAGCGCCAATCATCAGCGCACGCATGCCGGCAATGGTTTGGGGCTGGCGATTGTGAAAAATATTCTGGACTTGCATGGCGGCGCGTATGGTGTGGAAAGCACGGAGGGTCTGGGCAGCTGTTTCTGGTTTGAGTTGGAGGTTAAACGGCTGGAGCGCAAAAATGTTTCGGCTCATATGGACGCCAAAGGTAATTCTAAAAATATTGGGCAAAAATAATGTCTGAAAAGAAAAAAAGTTGGGGAAAATTTGGGGTTGAGTGTTGTATTTTTTTCAATTAAAGTGTAAAATAATTAGTACAAGTCTTTTGGCATAGTGTTAAGAGATTGTCTTGTTGTTTGGATAATTTATTCAGAAAAAAATCAATAAATATTCAGCAGCTGTTCATAAGTTTTTTATGTGATATTCAGATGTCCGGTTTAAGATAACCGTATAATCTGGCTGCGGAGGGTTTTGCCTGTGCTTTTTTCAAGTGTAGAATTTTTATGTGCTTTTTTGCCATTTACCTTGCTGGTATATTATTTATTGCCGGGTCGCCGGTTACGTAATCATTTTTTACTGTTGATGAGCCTGTTCTTTTATGCCTGGGGCGAGCCGCTTTATGTGCTGCTGATGTTGACCTGTATTGTGGGCAATTATGCCTTTGGTCTGCTGGCGGCGGCCTTTCACGACAGCGCCGGCCGCTGGCCGTCGCGTTTGAATTTGGCGGCGATGCTGGTTTTTAACCTGGGGTTGTTGGCGGTTTATAAATATTCCAGTTTTGTAATCAGCAATCTGAATTCTGCCTTTGGCCTGAATTTGGCCGACCCCGGTTTTGTTCTGCCGATTGGTATTTCCTTTTTTACCTTTCAGGGTATGAGTTATGTGCTGGACGTTTATCGCGGTCAGGCGCAGGCGCGGCTTAATGTGTTGGACGTTGGCCTTTATGTGGCCTTTTTTCCGCAGCTGATTGCCGGGCCAATTGTGCGCTATAATACGATTGCGGCTGAGATTGACGGCCGGCGAGAGAAATGGCAGGATTTTGCGGCTGGTGTGGACTTGTTCATTATCGGTCTGGGCAAAAAGGTTTTGTTGGCTAATAACTTTGCGCTGGTGGTTGATAAAATTCTGGACAGCGGCACCTATGTTTATGCGCAGGAAATGTCGGTGGCGGCGGCCTGGGCGGCGGCTATCGGCTATACGCTGCAAATTTATTTTGACTTCAGCGGTTATTCAGATATGGCGCTGGGTCTGGGGCGTATGTTCGGTTTCCATTTCCTGCCCAACTTTAATTATCCCTACATTGCGCGCTCTGTGACCGATTTCTGGCGGCGCTGGCATATCTCGCTTTCCAGCTGGTTCCGCGATTATGTATATATTCCTCTGGGCGGAAACCGGTTCGGTAAACAGCGGCTGGTGCTGAATTTGCTGCTGGTTTGGCTGCTGACCGGTCTTTGGCATGGCGCTAACTGGACGTTTATTGTCTGGGGGCTGTATTATTTCTGTTTCCTGACGCTGGAAAAACTGACCGGGCTGAATAAGCTGCTGGCTAAAATTCCGCTGGTGGGCAATGTTTTTACGCTTTTTGTGGTGATTATCGGCTGGGTTATTTTCCGTTCGTCGGATTTGCCTTCTGCCTTGCAGCATATCGGTTTGATGTTTGGTTTGTATAATAATCCGCTGACTGATGAGATATTTATTTACCAGCTGCTGGAGAACCGTGTGCATTTGGCGGTGGCTCTGCTGGCTTGCCTGCCTTTGGTGCCGGCGATTAAATCGCTGTGTCAGCGTTTTAAGGTGCAGGTTGGCCGGGGCTGGCTGGGGGCGCCGCTGGGCATAGTGCGAGATGGCGTTTTGCTGGTGGTTTTGGTGCTGGTGCTGGCCGCGCTGGCCAAGGGCAGCTATAACCCGTTTATTTACTTCAATTTTTAATATTTGAATTGAAAAGCAGATTTTTATTTAAGGGGGATAAAACCGGTGGCAGATGATATGCAGAAATTGCCGGGAAATGACGAGCCAGTGGCGGAAAATGAAGAAATAACACCGGAAAATAATGAGCCGGTGGCGGAGGACAAACCAATTACGCCGGAAATTGACAGTCCGGTGGTGGGTAACGGGACTTTCGCAACTTCGTTGCCGGATATTGTGGCTAAAATTTTCCGACCAAAAAAGACAGAGGAGGCGCCGCAGCGCTGGTTTTTGCCGGCAGCTTTTCTACTGGTTATTTTCGGCATGTTCTTCAGCACCTATATCCTGAATATTGACGTTTTTTATAAAGAGATTGAAAAGGTTTCTGATGGGGCGGCGGAAAAGGATTTGGTCTGGCATGAAGCCGGAGCGGCGCTGGTTGAGCACTGGGAGGAGCGGACAACCGAGTATATGGCGCTTAAAGACCGCCTTGTAGAACTGCATGGCTGGGAAATGAACCTGCTTGATAAGCATTTTGTGCGCGACGCAGATTATTCTTATTCGGTGGTTAAGGATAATCATGACTGGCTGCAGTTTATTACCTTTACCGCCCAGCCGCGCCAGATTGTGCAGGAGATTGAAACGATTAAGGAGTTGGATATTCCGATTTTATATGTGCAGCCGCCCACCAAGTTTATTGACGGCTATACTGAGTTTCCGGATACGCTGAATGACCATTCGGCGGAAAATGTGGCGGCGAATTTTGCCCTGCTGGACGCTGCTGAGGTGCCGTATCTGGATTTGCGGCAGGCCGCCGAGGAGGACAATCTGGATAAGGAGCGCATGTTTTATCGCACAGACCACCATTGGCGTGTGGAAACTGCGCTTTGGGCGGTTGGACGCACTGTGCAGGAATTGGAGGAACTTTTTGGCTGGGAATTAGACCCGGACGGCGCTTATACTGACCCGGCCAACTGGCGCGTGACAGATTATGGTGAAAACTTTCTGGGCAGTCAGGGGCGGCGCGTGGGGCCATATTATGCCGGATTGGACAATTTTTGCCTGCTGACTCCCAAGTTTGATACCAAATATCATTTGGAGTTGAAGCAGCACACCGGCGAGTTGACCATTTATTATGGCGATTTTATCACCACGATTATTAACAAGGATTTGCTGACGGAGCCTTCAGTTTATACCAATCGTTACGGCACTTATTGGGGCGCAGATTATCCCACGGTGGTGGCCGATAATCTGAACATTGAGGACGGCCTGACGGTGCTGCTGGTTAAAGATTCCTATGGTCTGCCGTATGGCGCATTTCTTTCCACAATGGTGGATAAGCTTTATATGGTGGATTTGCGTTATTATAATATTGATAATCTGCCGCAATATATTGAAGCGGCCGACCCTGATGTTATTTTGATAATGTACAGTTAAACTGCCGATAGACACTATGTTTTAGTTAAACTGGGAGGTGTATATATGGTCAGGATAGATAATAACCAGTGGCGCACCGTTTCCTTGAATGCCGAGGGAACCAAGCTGCGCCTGATTGACCAGACCCGTCTGCCGAACGAGTTGGTCTGGTTGGAGTTAAGTGAGTTGGAGGATATCTGGCAGGCGATTAAGACGCTGGCGGTGCGTGGCGCGCCGGCGATTGGTGTGGCGGCGGCCGGGGGGCTGGCTTTGGCGGCGCGGCGGATTTTGGCGTTGGATTTTCCTGAATTTTATCAGAAGTTTTGCCGCTGTAAGGCCTATTTGGCCTCTGCCCGTCCTACGGCGGTTAATCTGGGCTGGGCTTTGGAGCGTCTGAAGCGCACGGCGCTGGAAAATAAGGAACGCAGTCTGACAGAGGTTAAAGCGGCATTGATTGCCGAGGCCAACGCCATACGTGATGAAGATATTGAGTGCTGCCGTTCGATTGGCGAAAATGGCCAGCCGCTGTTGGCTGATTTTCAGGCGGTTCTGACGCATTGTAACGCTGGGCAGCTGGCGGCGGTGCAATATGGTACCGCTTTGGCGCCGCTGTATCTGGCCAGGGAGCGGGGGCAGAACCTGCGCGTTTTTGTTGATGAAACCCGTCCGCTGTTGCAGGGCGCGCGGCTGACGGCCTGGGAGTTGCAGCAGGCCGGTCTTGATGTTACGCTGATTTGTGATAATATGGCGGCAACGGTTTTGGCGCGCGGCTGGGTTGATGCGGTTATCGTTGGGGCGGACCGGATTGCCGCTAATGGTGACGTGGCGAATAAAATTGGCACCAGCGGTCTGGCTATTCTGGCGCGTCATTTCAAGCGCCCCTTTTATGTGGCGGCGCCCGGCTCCACCATTGATTTGGATTGCCGTAATGGCAAGAATATTGTGATAGAGGAGAGAGAACCGGAGGAGGTCTGTGAACTCTGGTACAGCCAGCGCATGGCTCCAGAGGGTATTAATGTATTTAATCCGGCTTTTGACGTTACTCCGGCCGAGTTGATTTCCGGCATTATTACGGAGCGCGGTGTGGTTTATCCGCCGTATCCGGAAAATTTGTCAGCTATGTTTAAGGTTATTGGTGGTTCTAAAAAGCTGTAAACGGACATATAATATTTAGTCGGCTTAAACCGAAAATAAAATGATACAGAAAGCGATGTGTAGATATGAAGCAATTTACTCTGACGGCTGCTGCTGCGGAAATTGTTGAGGTCGGCCGCCGTTTGCTGTTGAACGGCATGATAGCCGGGCATGACGGTAATATTAGCATACGTTTGAATGAAAATGAAATTCTGGTAACTCCGGCCGGACGTTCCAAGGGCGAACTGACGGCGGCTGACTTGCTGCTGGTTGATATGCAGGGGCATATGCTGCCTAATGTGGCTGCGCCTGGTTTGAAACCAACTTCAGAATTGCCGATGCATTTGCAGATTTATCAGCATAACCCGGAGATACAGGCTGTTGTGCATGCTCATTCGCCGTTTGCCACGGCTTTTGCGGCGGCCGGGCGCACTTTGCAGGGTAGTTGCCTGCCGGAGGTTACGGAATGTCTGGGGGAAATTCCGTTGCTGCCGTTTGCCAAACCGGGTACGGAACAGCTTGGCGCGGCTGTGGGTGAAGCCGCCCGGAATTATCGTGGCGCTTTGCTGGAGGCGCATGGCTCGGTGGCCTGGGGCGTTAATCTGCGGCAGGCGTTTTATCGTATGGAGGAGTTGGAGTTGGCCTGTAAAATTGAATTTTTGGCCAGCTTTTTGGTAAAGGGTCAATAGCCGCGCATCTATTTCGTTATCATTGCGCTTTAGCACTCTCTGTTTATTAGGTTGTCAATATTAAAAAGTATTTTGTTCTGGTTGTCAGGATTTAAAAAGTACTTTATCTTGGTTGTCAAGATTTAAAAAAATTAAAAAAGGTTGCTTAAATTGACCTTATCACTTTCCACGGCCAGCTTGAGGTAATAATCCAGCAGGGAAAGCTGATTAAAAACCTCGTCAGAGCGCTGTTCCTGCGCAAAAGCGGCCAGGCTGTGCAGCGCCAAATCAATATTGATAACGTCCTGATGATTTAACAGTCCCAGCCAGAAAGGGCGCGCCTGCTGCCAGCCGCTCAATCCCTGTTGCAGGGAGTGGTCGGCGGCCGGCCAGTCCTCGGCCTGTACCGCGCCGCGCACTTCAGTCAGATAAACCGCCAGATTATCGGCGGTTTTTTCAATATAAACGGAAGTTTGCCAGCAGAAAACCAGCGTCAGCACTGTTACCACTATCAGCCCCAGACTAAGCCGGGCGTTATAACCCAAACGCATTTATAATGCCTCCTTTTCAATAGCTGTTTATCAGGAATGATTGGCCTGCGCCGGCGTGCAGCCATGGCCGGAGCCGGCCGGTGCGGTTTGCGCACCCTCACGTATCGGCGCCGGGCTGCCGTTGCCCCGGCTTTTCAGCTGGCAGAAAATATGCCCAAGATTATCAATACTCATAAAAAACACATCGGCTGGCGAGCTTATACTATAAGCGGCCAGTTTTTTTTGTAGCCAGTGCTGGTCATGTCCCAGATTTTGCAGGTGCTTTTCCTGTACATGGCCGTCGATAATCAGGGTCAGCGCCGGCGTTTCATGCTGAATTTGCAGCGCCAAATCCGCCGGCTGCACCGGTCTTTTATCAGCGCGCGGCATCACGGAAAGCTGGCCGTTGGTTTCCATCAGGGCAAATTCAACCTCCGCCACATTAAAATAACCTTTGGCGCGCAGCTGCTCCAGCAAATCGTTAGTGTTTAAGCGCAGCCGGCGCATTTGTTCTTCCAGAATTTCGCCGTTGCGGATAACAAAGCTTGGTTTGCCGCAGACCATCAGCCGAAAACTCTCGCTTTTCAGGTTGATAAGGGCGATGGCAATTTGCAGCACGGTAATGGTAATAATCGGCAGCAGACTGTTTAAAAGAGGCGTGCCGTTACTCTGCACGCCCATGGTGGCCATTTCCGAGATAATCAGGATAACCACCAGTTCAAAAGGTTGCAGCTGGCCAATCTGCCGTTTGCCCATGACGCGCATGGAAACCATGGTTACGGCGTATAAAATGGCTGTGCGAATTATTAAAAGCAATGTAAGCGCCTCCATTATCCAAAATTATGCTTTTATTTTGCCTGGCCAGCGCTTGATTTATGCAGGTATAAAATTGCTTTGTTTCTGGCAGAATATTTTTTGATACTTTTGGCGAAAAAGTTGGTTTTGGAGTTGAAAGGAGTGTTTTTATGAGCAAAAAAGCGCAAAAGGCCAATCCCAGCAGCGCCGCTATGCGTCAGCGAGCGGCGGAGCAGGTCTATCAAAATATGCAGCAAAGTCAGAAGCCGCCGTCACATTTGTTGCGCAACTGTTTTAATGCGTTTTGGACAGGCGGTTTAATCTGCCTGCTGGCGCAGGGTGTGCAGGAAATTCTGCTGCGGCAGGGTTTTAATCTGGAAAATGTTGGTGCGCCAACATCAGCGATTATGATTTTGCTGGCTGTTATTCTGACGATGTTGGGAGTTTATGACCATATCTCCCAGCTGGCCGGCGCTGGCAGTGCCGTGCCGATAACCGGCTTTGCCAACAGCGTTTCCTCGGCGGCGCTGGAATACCGCAGCGAGGGTCTGGTGTTGGGCGTGGGCGGCAATATGTTCAAAGTGGCCGGGCCGGTAATCGTCTTTGGCGCGGCGGCGGCCTTTGTTGTCAGCATTGTGACGGCGCTTTATTATAGTCTGGGAGGTGGCGCTTTATGAGTGTTATGCAGGCTGGCCGCCAGACCTGGCTTTTTGCGCCGGCGCCGCTGCTTTTGGGCAGCGCGGCCGTGGTGGGCAAGCGCGAGGGCGCCGGGCCTTTGGCGGAGGATTTTGATGTAATACACAAGGATAATTATTTGGGTCAGAAAAGTTTTGAAGCTGCCGAGCAGAAAATGTTGGAGGAAGCCTGTAATTTGGCGGTGCGTTATTCCGGGCTGGGGCGTGATGAGGTTGATTTGCATTTTTCCGGCGACCTGCTGAACCAGATTACCAGCAGCAGTTTTACGGCGCGCAGTCTGGGTCTGCCTTATCTGGGTATTTTTGGCGCTTGTTCCACCTTTGTCGAGGGTCAGGCTTTGGCGGCGCTGGCGGTGGCCAGCGGTGCGGCGCGGCAGGCTTTGGCCAGCACCAGCAGCCATACCAACGCGGCGGAGAAGCAGTTCCGTTATCCCAATGAATATGGCGCGCAGAAAAACGAAACCACCCAAATTACGGTGACCGGCGCCGGGGCGGCGGTAATCGGCCAGACGGCGCATAAGACAGAACTGCGGCCGGTAAAGATAACCTCGGCTACGATAGGCAAGGTGGTAGATTTAAACGTAACAGACCCCTTTAATATGGGCGCGGCTATGGCGCCGGCGGCTTGCGCCTGCCTGTTGGCGCATTTTAAGGAGCGGCAGGTGCCGCCGGATTATTATGATTTAATTCTGACCGGCGATTTGGGGCGCGTGGGCAGTCCGCTTTTGCAGGAACTGCTGCTGAAAGAGGGGCTTTTTCTGCCTGAAAAGCAGCTTAATGACAGCGGCAAAATGATTTTCAGTGATGAGCCGAAGAATTTGGCTGGCGGCTCTGGCTGCGGCTGTATCGCAGCCACGGCCTGTGGGCATATAAGGCGGCAGCTGGCCGCTGGCAATTTGCGGCGTGTCCTGCTGATAGCCACCGGCGCGTTGCTCTCGCCGCTTTCTGTACAGCAAAAGGAAAGTATACCCGGCATTGCGCATGCCGTTAGCTGGGAGGTGGAGTAAATGTTGCAAAATTTCTTCTGGGCGTTTGTGGTGGGCGGCCTGTTCTGCGTGGCCGGGCAGCTGTTGATGCAGGGCTGCAAGCTTACCCCGGCGCATACAATGGTCAGCTTTGTGGTGTTGGGCTGCATTTTGGGCGGTCTGGGCTGGTATCAGCCGCTGATTGAACTGGCCGGCGCCGGCGCCACCACGCCGATTATCAGCTTTGGCAATTCTCTGGTGAAAGGCGCAATGCAGGAGTTTTCACAAAATGGCTGGTTGGGGCTGCTCACCGGTATTTTTGAAGTAACCGGAGCCGGTGTTTCCGCCGCGATTATTTTCTCATTTCTGGCGGCCTTGTTCAGCCGGGCCAAATCATAATTTTTTGAACTGAACTTAAAATTATTTTAGGGCTGTTGGCGTATCAATCAGCCCGATTACATAATCGGCGGAAAGGTTATAAAACTGGCAGAGGATAATTAAATCGTCAATTTTTAATTCGGCGCGGCCAGCTTCAATATGGTTATAGCCCTGCTGCGATTTATGCAAAATCTGGCCGATTTGCGCCTGGGTATAATCATGGTCTTCTCTGATATTACGAATACGTGTACGGTAATCCACTTTTTTGTCCTCCAGGTTTTTACAATATCATATAATACTCATAAATTGAGTATTGACAAATACTCAAAGATTGAGTATAATTATAACAGCCAAAAAATGATTGGATTTATAGTAATATTACAAAAAACAGGACTGGGGAGTGTTAAGATGATGAAAAAAAAGCTGCGAAAAAGATTTTTAAGTTTTTGTCTGGTGTTTTTGTTGTGTGGCGCGCTGTGTGGTTGTTCTGCGGATACGCAAAATGGAGAAAATGCTGGGGCCGCAGAGCAGAAAACGCTGGCTGAGGTTGTATCTCTGGATTTTGACGGCGCCCCCTGGACGGTTGAGATGTTGGAGCAGGGCAGACTTTTGGCGCGGAATATTGGTTATGCTGATGATGGCACTATGCTGTGGTACATAGATTATGAATATGGAGAGAACGGCCAAATCAGCAAAGCCTGGGTTTATGATGCAGAAAAAAATCTGGTAAATCCGAAACCGGAGGAGGAGCAAAAATAATTGCTGCTTACTGGTTTGCAATTAAAAGCAACGATACGCTTTCAGGCTATATCGTTGCTTTTTTGCGTGTTTCTGTCATGATAGAAGAAAAAAGTGGGTGATAGTTATGAAAAAAATTATAATTATCGGTGCGGTTCGGAGTATGAAATAAGCGGCAAAAATTGCAGGAGTAGATAAAAAGTAGAAAAATACAAGCTATACTTTGCTTAACAGGCAGGGGTATAGCTTGTATTTTGTTTAGAGAGATTTTTTGCTTTATGTTGCGGTTATTAAGGGGCATAATGCGGCGCTGGCCATGGTCTGCTTCGTGTATGGGCAATGCTGGCCCGGCGGATTTTTGTTAATCAGCAGGTCTGCTGAATTATTATTTGCGGCTGCCGGCGCTGGTTTTAAAAATAATCTTGGGCTGGCTGGCAGTGGTTTGGGCATAGCGGCCGTTATGTATATCGCCGATCAGCTGGCCGTCTACCAGAGTGATAACACGCTTGCGCATAATGTTGACATAGCGGCTGGCGTGGGTTATCATAACAATCGTAATGCCTTTATTGTTTAGTTCCATTAGCAGGTGGAAGATATCCCAGATGCTGTCGTCATCTAAATTTGCGGTTAGTTCGTCCAGCAACAGAATGGGTGGGCTGCAAACCAGAGCGCGCGCCAACTCCACATGGCGGATATCGCTTAATGTCAGTTCTGCCGGATAACATTGCTCCACATGTTGCATACCAACCAGCGCCAGGGCTTTGGCCACGGCGCGCGGTGATTTGCTGCGCAGACCGCCGGCGCGTGCCGTTTGCAGCAGGTTATTATAAATGTTCATCTTTCTAATCAGGCGCGGCTCCTGCCAGACAACGCCGAAAGTGCGGCGCAGACGTATCTGCCAGGGGCCGAAAAGATGGCTAATATTGGTGTTATCTAAATAGGCTGTGCCTCTATCCGGCGATATTTCACCACATAAAAGACGCAAAACCGTGCTTTTGCCAGCGCCACTGCTGCCGTTTAAAAAAACAAATTCTCCCTGTTCGATAGTCAGGTTGATATCTTGTACGGCCATATGTTTTTTGCGTTCAAACTTGAAAAATTTGGTGACATTCTCCAGACGAACAGTTGGCATATAAACGCCACTTCCTTAAAATGTATTATAAAATTCCATTACATTATATTATATCATGTTTCGCAAAAAAAAACAGTCTATAATTATTGTTTTTAAGAAATTTTTTGCAGATTTTATATAATTAAAGACGGGATAAATTTTTTGGCGGAATTTTTTTGTCGATTTGCGAAAAAAAACGCTTTTCCCTCTATTTTTTTTTAATAAGAAGTAGTATAATAAAAATGATACTTTGCTTAATAGTCGGATTGTTATATTCCATATATTATATTTAGTGCTGAAATTTATAATTATTGTTAATGGAGGGGTTTATTTGTCTACAATAATTGCTATTACCAACCAAAAGGGCGGCGTGGGAAAAACCACCACCTCCTCCTCTTTGCTGGTGTCTCTGCACCAGCGCGGTTTCCGTGTTTTGGGGGTTGACCTTGACCCACAGGGCAGTTTGGGCTTTTGCTTGGGGTTGGATATTGAAAACTGCGCAACCGTTTATGATGTAATGAAGGGCAGCAAAAACATTACAGAGGTTATTGTTGAAACTGAATGTGGTGATATTTTACCTTCTAATATTCTGCTTTCCGGTGCTGAACTGGAGTTTAATCGGCCAGGCCGGGAGTTTTTATTGAAAAACCAGTTGAAAGAAGTTCAAAATGAATATGATTTTGTGATTATTGATACGCCGCCGGCTCTGAACATATTGACCGTTAACGCTTATGTGGCGGCAGACAGCCTGATTATTCCCATGGCGCCGGAGATTTTGAGTCTGCTTGGGATTTCTCAAATTCGGGAAACGATTGATACCGTGCGCCGTTGTTATAATCCTGACCTGCGCGTTTTGGGCATTTTGCTGAACAAGTTTAATCCGCGGCTTAATTTGAACCGGGAGGTTCTGGATTTATCTGAGCAGATTGCCGCACAGCTGGATAGTCGGGTTTTTAATGCTAAAATACGCGCCAGTGTGGCCGTGGCTGAAGCGCCGGCGCATGGTGAAAGCGTGTTGACTTATGCGCCGACCTCTAAACCCTCTTTAGACTTCCAGGCTTTGCTGAATGAACTTTTGCAGCAACGTTTAATTAGCGCCAAGCCAATGGTTAGGAGTGAAGAGTAATTATGGCTAAAAAACAGGATAAGAGCAGTAAGACGGCTCATGTTCTAAATTTGTTGACATCACCGGCAGAAAAACAGGCGGCGGCGCAAAGAGCAGCGGCCGCTAATGCGGAGGAGCCGGCGGAGGCCGCCGCCGCACCAGGCCCCAGCAGTGATGCTGTTGAAGCAGCTGAAATTAATCAGCAGGCCGCTCAGGTGCATCAGCCGCTTATTCCGCCTATTTTACAGGTGGCGCATCATCATGATGAAACGCTGGCGGAACAAATTAGGGGGGCTTTGGAGCAGGAGTTAGATGAGGAGGCGCCTCCGGCAACACCCCCGGCGGCTGTTCAACCAGCCGTTGAACCGGAGCCGGTTATTACGCCGGAGCCAGCTGCTCCTGAACCGGAGCCGGCAATGCCGGCAAAATCGCTCGTTGAACCCGAACCGGTTATTGCGCCGGAGCCGCTTGTTGAGCCAGCCCCAGAAGCTGTATTATCGGCAGAACCGGTTGTTGAACCCGAACCGGTGGTTGAGCCGGAACCAGCTGTTTCTGAACCGGAGCCGGTGGTTGAGCCGGAACCCGTGCCTGCACCGCAGCCTATTATACCGCCGCAGCCGGAGCCGCATTTTAATTTGTCATCTTCTGCAATTATGTCCTCCTTTACCATTCCCGAGCCGCCGCCATTGCCGCCTATGCAGGAAGAATTAACCTTTATAAATATAATGCAGATGCTGGTGGAAAACATGGCGCCGCGTTATGTTGAAAAATTAGGGCTTTGCTCATGTACACGTTGTCTGGAAGATGTTAAGGCGCTTGCACTGACCAATTTGCGCCCCCGATATACGGTTTTTCCTGCTTCAGAGCGAGTGCCAATGATGACGCTTTATGAACGGCGTTATAGCAGTTTGGTGGCGACGGAATTAACAAAAGCATGCTATATTGTCAAAGCCAATCCGCGTCATAGATAATTTTATGTCGATAAATTGTCGTTGTTTTATGTTGCGAAATTTGTTATAATACACTAAAAAAGTAGTTTTATTAAGATAATTGGGCAGGGGGCGTTTACATAATGGAGCTGACAAATTGCAACAAAGCAGAAATATATGCCGTAGATGGAACACCGCTTTGTGAAGCCCATGTTTATTGGGATTCAGCTGGTATGTATCAGCTGCTGGAGGTTCCTTGCAGCTTTGAACTTTCTGATACTGGCGAACATATGGCTATTTTTTATGATTCAACGGCTGGTTTGGTGCATTGCCGCTGCCAGCTGCGTCCGCATGGCAATGAGGGAGATGTTAAGTCCTGCTCCTTTACGATTACAGAGGTTTTGGAAACCATTCAAAGGCGGCAGGATTTAAAAGTACCAACTAACGCTGAGATTGAAATTTCAGCTGTGCAGATGGCCTCGGCTTCTGCTGCGCCGCCGCCGAAAGGCGCGTTTACAGCTGTTACGGAAAATTTGAGTGCCGGCGGCGTTTATTTTGTTTGCCAATATGCTTTGCCGGTGGATTCAGAAGTTCATTTTGAGTTGAAAGAGGGACCGAAGCCGATTGAGTTAACGGCGGTGGTGCTGCGCCAGGAAGAGTTGCCGCCCAAGAAGCGTTTGCCGCGTTTTGGTCATGGTTGCCGGTTTATCAATTTGAAACCGGCGGCAGAGTCTGGTTTGCGCAGTTATATTTTCCGTTGTCAGAGAGATATGCGTCAGCGTCGTCAGCGCTGAATATTAATATGGAAAAACCCACTGATTAAATTTCAGTGGGTTTTTGTTTAATCGGTTAATTTTAATGAGGAGTAAGCTGAATAGCAAATACGCTTTTGCGAATAAGCGCGTCTTCATCATAGGTTAAATCATAGAATTGAGCGGCATAAAGTTTCTGCTGGTCTGGTAATTTTCCGGGCAGCGGCCGCAAAACTGTGGCTTTAACCAAAAGCGGCGGCTCCATAACCGGAATAATAAGTTCCAGCTTTTCGCCACATTCCAGCGGCGCATCAGTACGCAGAGCGATACCGCCGCTGCTCAAATCGTGGCTGATAAATGTATGCTGTCCCTGCCAGCTGCCGGTTATCGGAAAAATCAGACTTTCAAAGCTGGTACGAACACGCAGGTTTTTGCGTGCCTCTGGCCCCAGCTGCTGGCCGGGCTGTACCAGCAGACGGTCGCCGCCACGATTAACGATTACGGCTTCCATAGCGATGTCATGGTCGATATCAATTAAACAGATTTTTTGCTGAATTGATAAAGCGTTAGAAGTTACGCCTGGCTCATAATTGTAGATTTCTAAGAGCAGTGGTTTTTCCTTTGGCGGACTGGTTAACGTGGCCAGAGCCAGCGGTTTATGCTCATTGCTGGAAATTAAAAAGCGACTTTCCATAATTAAACCTCCCTATTTTATTCAACCGCAGCCGGAGCCTGGTTTTCGGCGGCGGTTTCTGTCTGGGCTGCTTTGCTGGCGGCCATGGCAGCTTCTCGCTCGCGGCGTGCCTTGTCCGGGTCGTTGGGGTCAAAATTCAAAAAATATACGTAAATTTCTACAATGGCTTGAAAAAGTGAGTCCGGAATTTGCTGGCCAAGCTGCAACTGTGATAGCATGGTGGCCAGAGAGTTATCCTCATAAACCGGCACGCCGTTATCAGCGGCGACTTCAACAATTTTTTCGGCCAGATAGCCCATGCCGGAGGCCACAACAATCGGCGCGGTGTTGGCGCCGCCGTCATAGCGCAAGGCCACGGCGCGGCCGGTGGGGTTTGGTGTGTTATATCTGGACATTCAAACTATTCTCTCCTTCGGCAATTTTGGGGAAAACGGCAGATATGGTTAGAGGCTGTTGCATTTTCAGTACCTGTACGCCAGTGGGGCGCAGGCCGTTTTCAGTCAAAATGCGGTTCATCTCGCCCTGAACGACATTAGCGGCTTTGGCCACTTCTTCCGGGCAGGAAATTAACATTTCCACTTCCTCGCCGCGGCTGGCCATTACGATATCAAAAAAGCCCAGTCCCTGAATATCTATTTTAAAAAGCAGGCGGAAAGTGTTATCACGCGCGTCACCGCCATGGTGCATATTATCCTCGGCGTCCGGGTCAATCCAGAGCTCTGAGAACATCATTTTATCCTGCCAGTCAACCGGAATAAGCATGTGTTTAAGCGGCATATAAACGCTTTCATTGATTAACAGCGCCTGCAAAATATCGCGGAATGATTCCTGCGCTTCTATGCCGCCATCACCGCGCAATGCGTGGTGAATGGTTTGCGTAAGTTGGTTGGCAAAGTCGTTCTCCTGGGGAGCCTTGACAAAATCGCTGTTTTTGATAAAATTCAGCAGTGTTTCCGGCGTTAAATTTCCCAGACGGCTGCGCAGCGTGTTATGGCCGATAAGCTGTTTAAATGCTTGCAGCAAACCCTCTGTGGAGCCGTTTTCAAAACGGGAAATATCCAACGCCAACTGGGAAATTAACGTGCGCGACATGCCCATGTCATGTGTTTTTTCCGTATAATTGCTTAAAAACGGTAAAATAGTGCTTTGCAGCATTTTCAGCGCTGCGGCACGGTCACCGCCGGCAAAAGTTTCACCCAGTTGTTGCGCCAGCGCCAAAAGCTGACTGCCGAAGCTGGCTGGTATATAGCGGCTGATATTGGTTAAGGTGCGAATAAGATTACCCTGAATATGGTCGGAAGATGTATAATCCGCATAGCGTTTTAAAAATTGCAGAATATCCCCTTTAATCGTTTCTGACTGACTTTGGGAATAGGCTTCTCGCAACAGATTGAACAGGGGGCCGTTAAAACGCTCACCGTCCTGTAATTGCTGCTTAAAAAATTGTCCCAGTTCTTTTTCATTCATGGGCAGCATTTTTAACAACTGCGCCATTTCCTGGGCGATACCCTGCTGCATGCCAGAGGATACAATGGACTTGTATTCCAGCATTAATTGCGCCAACACGCGCCCCAATTCTGGCATATCGCGCAGCTTTTGCATAAACGCCTGGAAGTTGCTGTCATAGCGCAAGGCTTTGCCGGGGCCGGTGGAGTCGCCGGCCAACTGTTGCTCTGTGCGGTTATCCATGCGATTAACACGGTCTAAATTAGGCGCGTTTTGAATATTGGTATTCGTATTGGGGTTATTAGGCAGCTGCCGGTTAATATTGGTATTATCCTGACCGGGCACCGGGTTGGTTACACCCATTAAGTTTGGCATGGCCAACACTCTCTTTCAGTAACAAAATAGCTAAAACAGGGGTTATCATTATAAAAATAACTTAAAGAAATATCCCTAATATATAATTATATAATGCCGGGCGACAATATGCAAGGGTTATAATTAAATTTGCCGAAATATTAATGCCAACCCGGGAAAAGGCTGGCATTAGTGTGAAGCATTTCGACCAGCCGCGCCCTTTAGGGGAGCGACTGGTCGATTTGGTTTAATTTTTTACAGTCATAACCGTGCCTATAAACAGGGGCAGGTTGTTTCTGCTGTCAATCAGCATATATACAAACGGACGGTTCAGATAAACTGTTTTGAACTCTACCGGGCGAATGGAGGTGGCCTTGTTCATGGCCACGGCGGTTACCGCGCCGGCTCTGGTACCGCGTTCATTTACGGAAATATAGGTTTTATGCAGAACCTGGTCAATATAAAGATTGGTGTCTGCCGGCCAGCTGGCCATGCCGTTGAAATCGGCGCGGTCTGGGTCAAAAGCGTCAACTATGCCCATTTTTTGCAGCAGCTGGCTCATTTCCAACGTATATTCACTTTCAAACTTGGGAATAGCCGTATGTACCTCCACACACTGGGGCTGACTCAATATTCTGTTAAGCTTTTCACCGTTCAGTTCCGCTGCATATTCGGCCACGCTGACGTTCTCATCAGGCAACAGCGCCACAAAGGCATAATCACGGTTATTATAATATTTAATAAAGCCCTGTGCGTTTTCGTCCTGCAAATATTGATACTCACTGCCATACATAAAATCTACTTTTTGTTCCCGGCCATCGGTGGTGGTAAAAATATCCTCGCGCACCTGAATATCGGTATAAGGCTCCTCCCATTCAGCGTCAAAGGCCAGCGCATTGATTAAATACATCACTGCGTCGCGCGAAATTTCATCTAAAATTTTATCAATCATGCCATCGGTGTTTGTTTCAACCCATTCGTTAATCTGCTTCAGGGTTTTGGTGTTAAAAGGTGCCTGATAAACGCTGGCATTGTAATAATCGGCATTGGTTTGCAGAAAATCCTGCTTAACTTTGATATCCGGGTCGGTTTTCAGCCAAATGGAGTTGGCGATGCTAAGTTTGCATTTTTCTGTTTGGGGCAGTTGGGCGGCATAGGTTTGCAAATACAGGTTCAAACTGTCTAAAGGCGCGCCAAAAACAGCTTCCATTTGCGTCAGTGTGTTTTCCTCAGCGCCATTGGCGGTCATGGCCAGCGCCAGCAAAACAGATAAGGGCGAAACTAAAGTATTTTGCTTTTCGTCCAGGCTTTGCTGAAAAAGTTTTACGGAAAAATCACTGATAGTTGGCTGGACGGTGGTGCTTAACAGAATTGTGTCCATCGGTATTTTGTTTGTGGGTATTTCCCTGGTCTGGTTTGTCTGAATGTCTGTCATCAGATTTGTCTGGCCGGTTTGGCCTGGCATGCAGCCCAGCAACAATGTTGGCAGCATTACTGTGCATAACAGCATAATCAGCTTTCTGTTCATAACTATCACCTCTATGTTTTTTCTTTCATTATAATACATTGGTTTTACGCTGTCAATAATCAGGCCGCTTTGTTATGTCAGCTTGACAAATTATGTTGTATAATGTAGAATATAAAAAGCAGGGAAATGGCAGTATGTACGGTTGCCCCAGTGATATTCTGCGCGAGCGGAAAGGAGGGGGTGTATTGATGCTCCGCAGAAAATATTTCTGAAAGGGGCTGATATATATATTTCTTATGACTTTAGGCAGTATTTGTAGTATCCTTGGTTTTGCCTTTGCGGTATTTACATATATTGTTGAGAGAAAAAAGAAGTGAACCGTCTGTCGACCCCAGACGGTTCACAATGTGATTTGAAACTTTTGTTTTGAATTGCCTGTAACTACTGGAAAGTGGGCAACTGTCATGCAGTTTCCCTGCTTTCTTTTTATATTATACAAAAGCTGTTATTGTTTGTCAAGTGTTTTGCGCTTGACTTTTTATGTCTAATATTGTAAAATATAGCCAGGCTCTCTGAAAAAGGGCAAGGGTGAGGTTAATAATGGCAGGCGGTTCGCTATATCCTCTGCAAAGGGGGTGAGGCCAATGTCACTGCGGTTGACGATTCGTATTGGGAACTTTACGTTTACAATCGAACTGAAGCGTAAACATAGAAAGAGCCGCTGCTCGGGCAAGTAGCGACTCAGAAAATTAAAATTTTTTGATTGCAAAAGGCGAGCCATCGTTATTATGACCTCACCTGTTTATATTATACAAAAGTTGTTGTTGTTTGTCAAGCAAATTTCACTTAAATAATAGCAGCCCCGGAGTTTAAACTCCGGGGCTGTTGCTGTTTGGCTTTAACGGTTGGTGCGCGCGTCCCACTGCGGTGGAATATTTACTTCAATATCATATAATGTTGTCTGACCAACTGTTCTTGGCACAATTTTTATGGATACGTTGAAAGAAGTCTGGTTTACATTGCTGGCTGCATCACAAATATTGTTGTAACATGTGATGTTGGTGCCGGTTGGCGCATTGTTCAGCCTGAGCTGTAAAACCTGCGCCGGCTGGTTAACCTGGCCGGGATACTCTACGTATTTTATGATAGAGTCCGGTGAAGCCGGGTTTTTGGAACTAACCAGATTTTGAATGCTGACGAAGCTGTTCAGACGGTCAGGCGAGCGCAGTGGGCCAGCGTCAATATTCTGCAATGTGGGCGGCGTAGTACCTTTATCAATACGATAGATAGGCTCTGTGAACTGAATGGTAATTTCACCGGAAACTCTGGTGTTATTAGTACCCTGCACAAATTCCAGAGTATGATTAATCGCCTGCACCATTGGCGGCGTGTCATCTTTCAGTTCCACCGGCCAGATAGCGCGGAAAGCATCGCCGGAGCCCAAAGTGCTGCGGCCAACAGCCAGGAATGCGTATTGCGCACCGCCGGAAAGGTTCCATTGGCGGCTGCAATCTATGGATATGGATTGACCGGCGTTAATCGCGGTTGAACCCTTGCCGATAATGCTAGTGCCGTTGGGCGTGGTGGCACGGATATAGTTGGCCATATCCTCCTGGGCTTTTTGCGTGGCATATAAGTCAAAAACGCTGCCGGTGGAGCGGTTGTTATTGGTAACGTCGGTGTTCATGGCCTCAAGTACCGTAAAGTCAGTTAGGTATTCCTGTGGCGGATTTTTGTCATAATCGGCCACGTCCTTGAACTGTTTGGTTAAGCGTGAGTCCATATTGGCGTCATAGTTAATCAGCAGATAGTCAACATTACTCTGCCGGTCGGCGGTAATGGTAACCGTCGGGTTGCTCAAATCCAGAGTGATAACCGGGCGCACCACTGCTTCGGTGCGGAAAGTATAAAGGTAAACGTCAGAATATACCTGACCCGCGCCTTTGGTAACCAGATAAGCATAATACTGGGTTTCCGGCTCTAATTCCGTTACCAGAATGGGGTTAACGCTGGTGCCAACCGTTACATTGCCCTTTTTAATTCTGGGATTGGTATAGCTGGTTGGCGTAACAATTTCACGGTAAGTAGGTTCTTTAACAAGATAATCGCCGCTGCCGCCGTTGGTTGGCACATCGGCCAGATTTGGCTCCTGATTATCCTGGTCCCTGGTGGTTATTACGCCTACCGGGGCAATAACATAATAAACTGTGCCAGTGCGGTCAAGCATCAGGTTCATATAGGTGGAAGTATCGCCTGGTTCAAATTCCGGGTGGCCGTTTTCAAAATGCGGCGCACGCTGGTCATCGAACTGCTTATAGGGGCGGAACTGAGCCGGGGTACCAATATCGCTGACTTCTTCATTAGCCACCATATCTTCATAGCTGGCGGATACATTGGAAGCCAGATTGCCCAGGCTGACGGAACTGCCGGCCATTACCGATACCCAGAGGTTAACGCGCTGGCTCCAGGTTTTGCGGTCAGAAAGGTTGCCGATGTTAACAAAGTGTACAGCATATTCATAAACATGGCCGTCCTCAAGACTTTCATTTAGCTGAGGGAAATCGTCCTGTTGATTGATAGTGCGGTTAAGGCTTAAGCCCTCAAACTGGCCGCTGGGCGAAGTAATCGAGAACAGATTATCGGTTACTTTCTGCCATTCCGGGTCTGGGGCGGCGTCAGCCAGATGGCTGCGTGTGTATAACTCAAAGTCGGCGGAGCAATCCAGCCAGAGCAGCATATCCCAGTCCACAGTGTCCTCCACGGTGGAGGTGGAAAGCGGCGTGATTGAGAAAACAATATCCGCGTCCAGCGTTTCTCCCTGATATTCCAGCTTGGTAATGTTCAGCTGTTCCAACCAGGCTTGCGCGGCAATGGTTGTAAAGCGCGGCAACTCCGTAACGCCCATACGGTTATGGTTGGTGGACGCATCGGTAATATCATGCAGTTCAAAATAATAGCTGTTGCCGGCCGCCAAATTCAATGCGCTGTTCAGTGGGTCGGAAACGTCTGGTTCAGAGGGGAAAGTCAGAATAAGCTTGCCCTCGTCCAACTCCATGGTGACGTTACGATAATCAATTACCCAGTCTTCATTCAGCCGGTCATCGTCTGTGCGCTCGTTAACGCGAACGGGCAGGCGGTTGCCGGTGGAGGCGCTGTATAACCAGATAGTTTCACGCAACGCGGCAGCCATTTCATTCTTGGCTTTTTCAATTTCTGCGGTGGTTTGCGCGTCCTTAACATTCTGATAAAGCGCATGGAAAGTGGTATTGGTATCCGCATACATTACGTTCTCGCTGAAAATAAGCTTGATTGCAGTATTGGCATAGGGCCGGCTGGTATCGTCACTGGAGAAACGGGTAAACTCCTGGGTTACGGTGGGAGCAATGTTGTCCAGCGTGTTGGCCGTAATCATATGCGCCGTTTCTTCATAGTTGCCGGCGGAGTCCATCGCCACGTAATAAATGTCATAAGTCGTCTGCACGGTCAGTCCGCTGACATTCATATTAAAATCAGTGTTTCCGCGCGCGGCAACCTGACCGTTGCGTAAAGCGTTCAGACCATAGGTAATCTGCATTTTGGCGTATTCGCTAGCCAAATCCACCACGATTACCTCGTCTTCATTATCGCTGTTTTCATCATCATTATTATTATCATTATCGGTTATTTGCGGTTTGGGATAAATGGTGCCATGCGGCACAGCCACCCAGTAAACGGTACAATTTTCATTCAGCGCGCCGATAAAGCCGATGTTGGTGGGTTGTTCCTGTTTAACGCGCAAATCGTTAACCCATACCGGCGGCGTTTTATCCACAGTGGTGAAAGTCAGCTTGCGCACATTGGATTGCAGACCGGCGTCAGCGTCAGTCAGCCATAAATACAAATCGTAGGTTTTCAATTCCTCCAGCAACTCGTCGTTTACATACAAAGTGTCCGGTTCGTTTTTGGTCATGAAAACACTGCCGAAGCCCAGATTGCCAGTGATGGCGTTAGCCAGAAAATCATTGGCGGTGGGCGCAGAACTGCCCTGCGGCAGAACCGCCCAATACAGGTAACAATCCTTGGTGGTCATGGCTGTAACCTGAGCGTCTGTATTGGTGATTTTGCTCATGTAAGGATAACCTGAGGTAAAGTTGGGTATGGTGTTGTCCGGCGTGGTGAACAGGATATGTTTCAGTGGGCTGGTCTGCTCCCGTTCATCGCGCAGTACGGCGGTCAGATAATAAGAACCGTCAGAAACCAGACCGGAAATTCTGGTGCTTACTTCCGTATCAGAAGCCGTCAGCCGCAGATTGCCGGTACGGGTAATTGTCGGTCCCCAGGAGGGCGGTTTAATCAGAGTGTCCGCGTCGGTAACGGGGCCGTTAATCTCCGGCGTGATAGCCCAATAAACCGTACCCTGCTTGTTGCCCGAGAATATAGCGTTAATGGTGGTGGGAGCAATATCATCGCCCTTGGGATAGCCGGAAAGCAGACGTGGCTGGCTGGAAGATTCCTCGCCCAGAACGCTGTCCATAACCTGCCCGTGAATGTTGGCGGTGATGCCGGGGCGGATAACGATATTATCCGGCAGCATGGTAACTCTGGAGCCAGGGGCGCTGACGTTCAGCGTACCGATGTCGCCGTCGCCGTTTACGGTAATGCCGGCGTCCAGATTAAGTTCATCAACCACGGCGTCGCGGTCAATGGTCAGCGTGGAGGCGGTTGCCATTTCATCAATCGTCAGTTTATCCACACTGCCGCGGCCAACTGTCAGTTTGGAGCGCGGAGTTTTATTAACAACATTTTTCATGTTGCCGGCCACGGTGAAAATTGCGCCTTCCTCTCCCTCCAGATATACATTAGCCAGACCGCTCCGGTTGCGTGTATTATCCTCTAGATAGGCGTTGGTATACACCTTGGTGTTTTCAATTTCACTGTCGTTTTCCACTCTGACGGATATGTATTGACCGGAGAGGGTGTTGATGACCATTTCCGGCGCGTCTACATTGCGCATTAAAATGCTGGCGTCGCCGCCCTCACTCTCGCCGCCGCCGGCCACGATAATGCGCCCCAGTACCTTAACATTTTCCAATTCCACGCCGCCCAGACCAACGCCGCTGGCCAGGTAAAGGTCGCCGCCGATGGTGGTGTTGCGCAGTTTGGTGTTAGGCGTGGTAATGGTGACGTTGCCCCAAACGCTGCCCAGCGTGTGAGTACCCTGCGTATCCACCAGTGTGCCGATAGCGTCAGACAGCAGTTTGCTCATTTCGCCGCGCGTGATATCGCTGCCCGGGCGGAAAGTGCCGTCTTCATAGCCATTGACTAACCCCCGGTTGACGGCGGTTTTTATGTAGCCGCGGCTCCAGTTGGAGAAATTGCGGCCGTCACGGAAGTTGGTTACCTCGCCGGCGGCCTCTTCCAGACGCAGATTGCGCGCCAGAACCGTTATGGCCTGTTCTCTGGTTAAGGAGGATTCCGGCTCGGCCAGTGTGGGCGATGTGCCGTTAAAATAGCCGGTGCCGTAGCCGATAGCGATATCCTCGGCGTACCAGGCGCGCTCCGCTACATCTGTAAAGGGCGTGGGCGCAGTTTCATCATAACCATAGGCACGGTTGACCATAGCGGTAAACTCGGCGCGGCTGATGGGGTCGTTAATATGCAGGTCGCCGTTTGCGTCGCCGTTCAAAACGCCCCAGGACAGCATTTTGTCCAGCGAGGGTTGCAGCCAGGCGTCCACAGCAAGCGCTGTGCCGGTTGGCGCCAAAGCCAGCATTATCGCCAGCGAAAGCGCCAGCAGGCCGGCTTTGAGTTTACTGAACTTCTTCAGCATAATATCATCCTTTCATTTTAAAATAGTAGAAAAAACTTAAAAAACCGGTAATTGTATATACACCCATTTATTATATCATTTAATTAAAGAATTTTCTACTATTATTTTTTGCCAATCTGAAAAAAATAAAAAAATATTACTAACTTTTTTCTTCAACTTGTCGATAAATATTATGAAAGGAAAATTCAACAAATAAGAGGGTGGACTGAAGAATGGATAATGATATGCTGGAAGCGTATTTGTTTGAGATGAATACACTGTTAGAGCAAATAGACGAGTTGGTGTTAGGCTCGGAGAAAGCGGGAAGTTTTACAG
>JAETNY010000001.1 GCA_021771915.1 Bacillota bacterium | reverse complement strand
GCCGTTATGGAACGGTACGGAATTGAGTGGGAGCAGAAAGGCACGCACGAAAAACATCTCTCTGTTTTGGACTATAAAAAACAGGAGCGGACAGAAGAAATCGAACAACTGGAAAGCAAAATCATAGACAAGCAGACAGAGTTTGAAACACTTTCCAAGCGTATTCAAAATTTTGATAAGGGTACGGATTCACTTTCGCAAATGCAGAACGCACTGGAGAACGCTCCCGAATATCAGTTGCCCGAACCACAAGGCTTTATGACCGCAAAAAGTTATAAGAGCAAAGTGGTCGAGCCGTTTATTAAGCGGCTGAAATCTCTTGTTAAAACGCTTATGGTGCGGTGCTTTCAAGCGATTGATGATTACCAAAGGCTCAATCAGACAAATGCCAGCCTGTACCGTAACAATGAACGACTTAAAAGTCAAAACAAGCAGTTGACTTCTGACAATAACAGATTGAAGGAAGAAATAAAGGACTATAAGCTGCTACGAAAGGTGTTCGGCAGCAAGCAGATTGACAGTCTGTTGGAGCAGGCAAGGCAGTCTAAACAGCGTGGTACACGCTTTAGAAATAAAGAAAACGAAAGGTAGGAACAAACAATGGCAAAGACAATTTTTGAAGAAATGGGCGGCACTTATGTACGGCAAGGGGATTATTTTATCCCCTGCCTTGCCTTACCAGCCGAAAAAGAAAATCAGCCAATCGGCATATGGGGGCAACGGCACAAACGCTATCTGAAGCAAAATCATAGGGTGTTGTATATGAATTTGCTGACAAGCGGAAAACTGAATAGTTATCTTGCTGACATTGACGAAGAGGCAGAGAAAATGTTCTCTCGGTTGGTAAAGCAGATGGCAGATCGTGAGGAGACAACTGAACAAGTGAAAGCGGAAAATCAAATTGAGTGGGTCAGAAGAATGAATAATATTCGTAGCAGAGCAACGGAGATTATAAATACAGAGCTGATATTTGTTTGAGAGAATCGGGAGATGGGGCACAATGCTCCATCTCTTTTTGAATTTATTCTTTAAAACAAAATATAATTGCACTTTCGTGTAATTACTTATTGATTTTTGGACGAATTTGTGATATACTGTAAATGCTATAATTCATGTTCGTTGAGGTGCTAATATGGCTGTAAGTTATAACAAGTTGTGGAAACTACTTATTGATAGAAATATGAAAAAGAAAGAACTCGGAGAAGCTGCTGGAATTAGTAATTCTCTTATTGCTAAGCTTGGTAAAAATGAAAATGTTACAGTAGAAGTGTTAGTTAAGATATGTGCTGCACTTGACTGTAGCATAGACGATATATTGGAACTAATTCCAAAAGATAACTAATTGACGAAACGAGGAATATAGAAATGAAACCTGTACTTACTATAAAACATTTAATTGAAGAAGCAAAGATATTCTGTGAATTTATGTCTCACGAAAATCACGCAGAGCTACTTGGAGTTACAGATGGGAAAGCTGTTGGCACATATGTAGAGCATAGATTTCAACATTATTTGTCTGAGCATTACATAGTTACTATCGGAAGTAGTGCAAAGGGAATCGATTTACCTGGCGAAAACATCTGCACGGATATAAAAGTTACATCTATAACTCAACCTCAATCAAGTTGTCCTTTTAAAAATGCTCGTCAAAAGATTTATGGATTAGGATACAATCTACTTGTATTTGTTTACGACAAAAAGGATTCAGTGGGCGTATGCCATTTGCATTTTACCCACTGTGCTTTTATTGATGCTGCAAGGACAGCAGATTTTACCATTACAAAACGGCTTAGAGAAATGGTACAGGATGGTGCATATAAGGAAGATATAATAGGTTTCTTAGAAGACAAAAATGTCCCAGGCGACGAAATTGTTTATAATGATTTAGCAGATGAAGTTTTGTGCAACCCACCTGTACAGGGATTTTTGACAATAAGTAATGCTTTGCAATGGAGATTGCAATACGCTAGAGTTATTGAACTAAATAATAAAGTTGACGGAGTTGTTAACTATGAGTGGTAAACGGGAATACGGCGACTATCAGACACCCGATTCTTTTGCTTTAAGTGTTTGTAAATATTTAAAAGAAAAGAGAAAGATCAATCCATCTATTGTAATTGAACCAACTTGTGGAACGGGTAATTTTATAAAGAATAGCTTGGTTTTCGATGCGGAGCGCATTTTAGGGATTGAGTTAAATCCCAAGTATTGCGAACTGTGTCAAAGTAGCATTACTGACTCCAGAGTTCAAATCATCAATGCAGATTTCTTTTCATTTGATTTTGCAACTGTGATTGGAAACAAAAAGGATGTTCTGGTAATTGGCAACCCACCTTGGGTTACCAATAGTACCTTATCAACTTTGAATTCTGCTAATCTTCCTCGAAAAGCAAATTTCAAGGGGTTAAAAGGTATTGATGCGCTTACTGGTGCTAGTAATTTTGATATTTGTGAGTATATAATTCTTCGGCTAATATCATTGTTATATGGGACAAATGCAACTGTTGCAATGCTATGCAAAACTTCTGTGGCAAGGAATGTTTTTTCCGAACTGAAACGCAACCAAATTCCATTTGTTTCCTGCGATATTTATGAATTTAATGCAAATAAAGTGTTTGGTATTAACGTAAGTGCTTGTTTGCTTATAGTTGAATTAAGCGATAACAATATGAACTCCGATTTTTGCAGTGTGTATTCATTCGATAAACCAGAAATATTAGTGAACAGAATCAATTATCATGCTGGGGATTTGCACAATCAAAAGGCATATAGTTGTGGGGATTTTTCGGGGAAATCATGTTTTGAATGGCGGCAAGGTGTCAAGCACGATTGTTCAAAAATAATGGAGTTATCTTTGCAAAATGAGTATTTGGTAAATGGATTAGCAGAAACAGTAGACATAGAACCTAATTATGTTTACCCTCTTGTAAAGAGTAGTATGTTCAAATCAGCGATTATTGATAGCTCGGATAAATATGTAATTGTAACTCAAAAGGCAATCAAAGAAGATACATCTCACATAAAAATAGACGCTCCTAAGACTTGGGAATATTTATCTGCACATAGAGGATTCTTTGAAAAAAGGAAAAGTTCAATCTATAATAATGCTCCAGATTATGCTATGTTTGGTGTTGGTGAATATTCATATGCGTCTTATAAAGTTGGGGTCAGCGGATTTTATAAGAAACCGTTATTCTCTCTTTTGAGTTCAGAAAACGGTTGCCCAATAATGACGGATGATACAAGCTATTTCATTTGCCTTCCGACATATGATACTGCATATACGGCTATGTTGATACTAAACACGCCCAATATACAGAATTTTTTGTGCAGTATTGCTTTCTTGGATTCAAAACGCCCTTTTACAAAAAAAGTGTTAGATCAAATTGACTTTAAAAAGGCGTTAGATGTCATACAGGTAAATGATTTGGTTGCGACGGAAAAGCAATTAGGCTTAAAGCAGCGGTTTAACGAAGAAATGTTTTTGAGCTTTAAGTCCTTGCCTGAGTTTGGACAAATTAAGTTGCCATTGTATGCTAGCTAATATACATAAATGCAATTTAAAATCGAATAATTGTTAAACTTTGAAATTTGGAAAATAGGTTTAGAGGATTTATCTGAAATGAAGATACTTGATTTTATTGAAAAAACGGAATTAACGCAAAAAAACGAAGGCGAAAAAGCAAAACTCCTTTGTTATTTTCATTATAGAGAAACAGATGAAACCTCATTTTCTATGTCGTTAGTATCTGATTTGTTTATTCAGTGTGGGTTTAACGCTCCAAACAGTTCAAGATTAAAAAGCAAATTAACTAATGGAAAAGAAAAAGCATTTGTTAATTCTAAGGGAAAGGCTACTACGATAGAATTTATTCCTGCAATTCTGCAAAGTATAGAAAAGAATTACGGGCTTTTATGGCAAGATAACATCACTATCGAATCGAGTGGAGAAATAATTGACGAGCAAAAATTTATAGGAAAACGAAAATATATAGATCAGTTAATTCGTCAGATAAATCATTCTTATGCACATAATTGTTATGATGCGGCTGCGGTTTTAATGCGAAGATTGTTTGAAGTGTTATTAGTGCTATCTTATCAAAATTTAGGTATAGATAATGAAATAAAAGATGCATCAGGTAATGGATACTTAATGCTTGAAGGAATAGTTAATAATGCGAAAAACAACCAGACGCTAAAACTTTCAAGAATAAAAAAAGAATTTGATACCTTCCGTATGGTTGGTAATTTTTCTGCTCACAACATCACATATACAGCAGGAAAGAAAGACATAGATGATATAAAACTAAACTATCGAGTTATGCTCGAAGAATTGTATAGTAAAGCGGGGTTAATGACATAATGGGAGAAAAATCAGATATTCGTGTAAAATTTGAAATTGGAGAAATTAAATTTGAAGCAGAAGGATCTGCCGACTTGGTTGAAAGAGAACGTAGCATTTTTAACAATACTCTTTTGCCTGCTGCAATAGATGCCATTGTACGCACTCGTGGGGTGGTACAAAATGCTTCATACATAGAAATGCAAGATTCACAGCAGCCGGCTGTTTTGACATCGAATAATACCGATGCTTTGCCTGAGCAGGCTATGGTGAGTCCAACGGTAGATTTGTCACGGACAAGTCTTGCTTCTTTTGTAAAATCAAAGGGAGCGGACGCACACTATGATTTTATTATCTGTGCTGTTTATTATAATGAAAAGAGAAATGGTGTTTCGTCATTTTCTTCTGCTACTCTCAAAGATTTATATTCCGAAGCGAAAAAACCTTTGCCCAACAATCTGAGTATGTCGTTAAGTGAGTTGGTTAAGAAAGGACTAATCATGGAAGATAGTTCTGCGAAGGGCTCAACCCCCAAAATGTATGTTTTGACTTTTGAGGGTGAGGAATCTATTAAAAATATGCCACCCGCAGATGCTAAAGAAAAGAAAATAGCCTCCAAAGCTCGGAAACAGCGTCAAAAGGCAGAATCTTCATACTCTACAATCAACTGTGATGATTTAAATTTAAGCCAGTATCCAGAAATAAAATCATTTAAAGATTTCAAAGAAAAGATGATGCTTATTCTTTATATCATCACTAATGAAGGAAAAGGTGAATGGTTTACAACTTCAGATGTTCTTTGTCTTATGACAGATATTTTTGGAGAATCAGCGACAAAAAAGCAAGTTGATGGCGTCTTCATACGAGAAAAGAGATGGTTTAAGTGTGAAAATATTGAAGGAAGCAATAAATTGGTACATCGAAAGTTGCTGAATGAAGGAAAATCATTTGCACAGTCGCTAGGAAAAGATTTGAAATTAGAAAAATAGATTGTTGAAGCTTGTTTTTCTAAACAACATCGCTTAAAATATGTATCGGAGCATATTGCTATTATCCACAGTTACAGAGCAAATGTTATCAACGCCGATAACAAAATGATAACATTAGCTCATATAGGCAGGATAATATGGATATATCAAATAATCAAAAGAACAGGAAACACGACAGAGAATAATTCCTAAACAAAATGTGTTAGACTTTGTCGAGTGGGAATAAAATAGCAACTTCTCAGTAGAAAGCCGCTATTTTATTGTATGAATACTTATCTATTACTGGAAGCCGACAACGAAACTATAATTTTGCTATTGCACCAGCCTGGTTTTGTATTCCTCGCCCCAGCTGGACATGGCTTCTAAAACCGGCCGCAGGCTCTGCCCCAAATCCGTCAATGTATATTCCACCCGTGGCGGAACTTCAGCATAAACCCGACGCGTAAGCAAACCGCTGGCCTCCATATCGCGCAACTGCGCTGTCAGAACCTTTTGAGATACGCCACCAATAGATTTTTTTAACTCGCCAAAACGTTTGGTGCCATCAAGCAAATCCCTTAAAATCAAAACTTTCCACTTGCTGCCAATTAAAGTCAGCGTGGTTTCCACCGGACAAAGTGGCAATACATTATTTATCATTTTTGCTCCTTAGTATCTTTTAGTAACTAATAAGTCAATTATAACATAACCAAACAGGAAATGCAACTAAATTGACAACTTAAACCAAATTGTTAGTTTCCTTTTGGTAACCAGACCACAATAAAGTGCGTACTTTACAACCACTCCACTGCCATGTATAATATGTTTAAGAACAGAGAGAACGGCCGCTCCACTGCTCAGACATTAAATTATATTTAGCAAGGAGAAGCACGCCATGAACAAAAATACATTTACCACTTTAAAACTGACCAAAGGTGAAATGAGAATTTATGATTTCGGAGCAGTTAAATTGCACGCCTATCAGACCAATGATTTAATTAGTGATGAGGTGTTTATCATTGAAAAAAACGGTAAGGCTGTAATTATTGAATCGCCATGCTTTTTTGATAACAACCAGGAACTCGCCGACTATTTGCAGGATATGGAAATCGAAGGCATGTTGATAGCCTATCATGACGCTGGCGGCAGTTTCCTGCCTGATGTACCTAAATTTGCCACAGCCAACGCCCAAGAATATGGTGAAAATGGCGGCGGTAAGGCTTTGATTGATAATTTCACCACTGCTTTTGGAGCAATTTTTGATAATTCCCTGCATAAAATCACCAATTTGCTGAACCCCGGCGCTATTACTATCGGTGATATTGAATTTTTAATTATACCAACAGCTGATGCTTTTAACATTGAAATTCCGGAAATCAACACTATTTACACTCATATGCTTGGCCATGACTGCCATTCGATTATAACCGACCCGGAACATGCCGATGCAATTATTTCTGAACTGCGCGGCTATATTGCCAAAAATCATGCTTTGATTTTAACCGCACATTACACGCCAGAAGATTTAACAGATGCTGCCAACAAAATTGCCTATCTGGAAAATCTGAAAAAAATTGCCGCCGCCTGCCAGAACGCCGAATCATTCAAAACCGAGGTACAAAAACAATACCCCGATTACAGCGGCTTAAATTATCTGGATATGACCGCCGGTTTCTTATTCCAAAATTAACAACAAACTTAATTAACAAGAGAGTATTGCCGTATGGTAATACTCTCTTATTGCAAACTAGATATTCTGTTTAATTTTATTGTAAATTTCAAGCCCCTGCTTCTGACCATACTTAGCCACAATATCTCGATAGATATTCTGCTTGGCGTTTTTTTCAGAAAATTGTTTGATGCAAAGCGAGGCCACATAACCAATTATCTCTTTGTCAAAACCTGCTTGGCTTAATTTTTTCTGAATTTCATTATTAAGCTGAACTTTCTTTTGAGAGGCTTTAGCCTTTACGCTGCTTTTGCCAGCCTTATTAACGCTATTAACTGTATTGACCGTTTTAGCCAGCAATGCCTTGGGTACTGATTTATTACCCTTTGCGCCCATACTGCTCTGACGCTTAATATCAAAACCTGTCCGACTTTTCCAGAATGTAATAACATTGTCATAATCTGTATCCTGACTTATGATTATATATCTGGCTTTTTCATTCTCATTTTTTCCCAACAGATAGCCAAGATAAGAAACCAAATGCATATCCAGAGATTGCTTGCCAACTGCTACAACATGTGAAAAAACCTTGGTGGCATTAAATACAGAAAGTAATCTAATACTGATTTTAGGCACGTTTTCCGTAGAAAAAATATGAACCTGGTCAAACTCCCCCAGCTTCGCCCCCAGCAAATTATCTTCCTTAACATTTTCAAAATCAATTAAATAGTATGTTTCAATTAAAGCCATGTCTACCTCTCTCATCTGCATTTATTATATCACAAATTTGACGAAAAAACAAGACTTGTTTTGCCATTGAATTAATGCTATAATTACTTTCCAGTCGACAAACACTGATTTTACAGTAACGCAAAACCAGCCTGCGTGAGCAGCAACGCGTGGGATTTGGCGCCAGCATCACCGAAAAGATTATTTATACCTTAACTAAACGCCGACCAGTGGCCGATGCTTTCTGACGCAAATGCCGCCGGCTCTTATCAGACAAACTCTGGCCGAATACAATCCCTTTTATCAGGATTAGCCGGACAATCTGGTTTAGATTATCTGCCAGCAGCTTAACCTGCCCCAACCGGCCGCTTGCTTTTCCGAGCAATAATCTGTATAATTTAAGAGCAAATAAATCCTATTGAGTAAAGGTGACTCCCATGAAGCCAAAAAAAATTAGCGAACGCTCTGCACAAAATATAAAATACCTGCTGGAGCGCAAGAATGTTAAAAATCTAAATCTTCGTATTCGCAAAGACGGCAGTGTTTATGTTTCCGCCAGCCCACGCGTGCCGCTGGCTCAAATTGATGACTTTGTCAGCCGTCACAGCGCCTATATCCAGCAAGCACAACAGCGCCTGACCGACCTGGCCAGACGCTGCAAAGAAACAAAACAATATAGCAAAGATGAATGTCTGGCCGTTTTTAACCAGCTGCTGACCGAATTATATCCACGCATCAAACCTTACGGCGCGGCGCTGCCCGGGCTGCGTGTCCGCAAAATGACCAGCCGCTGGGGTTCCTGCCAAACGGTTAAAGGTATTATCACGCTGAATACTCATCTTTTAGCCACACCGCAAATCTGTATTGAATATGTTATCATGCATGAACTCTGCCATTTATTGCAGCCTAACCACTCCCAGCAGTTTTATGCGCTGCTAACCAAGCTTATGCCGGATTGGCCGGAACGCAAACAACTGCTGAACCAGACACACATTGCCTTAAATTAAAGCCCCAGGCTTATTTTCCAACCAATTCCCGAAAAACTTTTTCATTTATCTTATAGATTACGAAAAAGATTACAGAGTTAATAGCCGCCACCAGAAAATTAAACGGCATAATACCCGGTAACATGGCCGCACGCACAATTTCCGCCGGCTGACCAAAAACATAAACAGTAATCAGCAAATTCATCGGTATCATAATTAACATTCTGGTAACAGAGCCGGCCAGCAACCCCAGTGTCAGGCCTTTCAAACCTGACAATTTGTTAGCCAGATATACGGCCACCAAAACCTGACCGCCCGTAGCGCAAAAATGCATAAAAGCGCCCACCAGACCATTCTCACCCAACACAACGCCCTGAATTAAGCTGACCAACGCCAAAACCCAAAGCCCCGGCGCAGTTCCCAGCAGAAAAGCCGCCAGCAAAATCGGCACGTCCGCCATATCATATTGCAGATAAGGCGCAGCCGGCACCAGCGAAACCCTTGGCACCACCAGCAAAAACACCACGGAAAGCGCCGCCAGCAGGCTAATGCGCGTTAACATTTTAGTGTTAACAGTTAGTTTCTTTGAAATTGCCGCATCATTTTGATTTTTCATGTTTTTACCTCCCCTAACTGCCCTCAAAATGTTAAGTGCTCATACAAAAAAACCCCACCCAAAAACTTCGGGCAGAGGTTTAATCATACTGAAAATAGCTGACAAGCCTCCAAGCCTAATAAACACAGGCCTCTCGTTTTGCCATATTTCCAAATCTTCTCTCATCCGGACTATACCGTCGGCTTTGGAATTTCACCAAATCAGCTTGCGCTCGCGGGCTTGCTCCTAAAAGGAACTCACCGCCGGTAGGGAATTGCACCCTGCCCCGAAGACAGTTATTAAATTTTTATTTAATATATTATATAATGAAAATTGCTAAATGTCAACAGTTTTTTTATTTATATATTCTTGGCAGCCGTGGCAGCAAAGCGCTCAAAACCTCATAACTTATGGTATCCAGCCAGGCGGCGATTTCCTCCGCGTCAATGCGCTCCAGTCCCTGCTCGCCCAACAAAACCACCTCCGCCTGAGCCAAAGTCTCCATATTCAATCCGGTCTGCGTAGCCACATCAGTCAGGTCAATCATAAACTGGTCCATGCAAACACGCCCCACAATAGGAGCACGCTGACCGGCCACCAAAACCTGCCCCCGGTTGCTTAAAGAGCGCCGCCAGCCGTCAGCATAACCCACCGGCACCGTGCCAATCAGCGATGGACGTTCGGTTACAAAGGTACAGCCGTAACTAATAGGGGTAGCGGCCGGCACCCATTTCAGACAGGTCAGGCGTGCCTTAATTGAGAGCGCAGGCCGCAGACGCAGCCGTTTTCGCTCAACCTCGGCCGAGGGATAATAACCATAGATAATTATCCCGGCACGCACCATATCCAAATGTGCCCCAGGCATTTCCATGATAGCCGCGCTGTTGGCAATATTAAGCAAAGGTAATTCTAAGCCAGCCGCCGCCAAATCCGCCGCAAACTGCTGATAAACAGTCAGCTGCTGTCTGGCATGCGTTTTATCCAACTCGTCCGCCGCCGCAAAATGCGAAAACATACCCTCCAGCTGCAAACACGGCAGTTTCGCAATAGACAAAGCCTCCTGCCGCGCCTCGGCCGTCGGCCGCAAACCAATCCGCCCCATGCCGCTGTCCAAAACAAGCTGACACAATGCCGTCCGCCCCTCGGCCTGCGCCGCCCGGCTGACTGCCTGCCCCATAGCCAGCGAATACAAAGGCAAAATAATTTGCTGAGCCACTGCCAAACGCAAAACCTCCGGCACATCACCGCAAAAACCCAGCAACATGATTGGCGCATTGATACCGGCCGCGCGCAACTCCAACGCTTCGTCCAGTGTAGCCACGGCCAGCCGGCTGGCTCCCTCCGCCAACAAACACTGCGCCACCGGCACCGCCCCATGCCCATAAGCATTGGCCTTAACCACCGCCACAATCTGCGTTTCCGCCGGCAACAACGCCTTAATGTTGACAAAATTCTCGCGCAGCGCCTGCAAATCAACCTCAATCCAGGCCGCGCGCTTCAGCAAATTTTTTTCCATATATCCCTATGCTTCTTTCTCCTCCAAAATACGCAGATAAGCCTGCGGCAAAAAGTTTAAAATATCCAGCGCCGTCATAGCATATTGCGACTTGGCCGCGGACGCCAAATCCCCGGCCAGACCATGCAGATAAACGCCAAAGGAGGCCGCCTGCCAGGCCGGCAAACCCTGCGCCAGCCAGCTGGCAATCATTCCAGCCAGAACATCGCCACTGCCGCCAGTAGCCATGCCGGGATTGCCGCTGGTATTAACAAAAATCTGCCGCCGATTTATTTTATTATCCACGCTAACCGCCGGCGTACATATCAAAGTATGCTGCCCTTTCAAAACTGTAACTGCCTGATATTTGTCCGCACAAAGCTGAACCGCCGCCAAACGGTCATTTTCCACGTCCGCCGCCGTCCAATTATCGCCCAAAAGCCGCGCCATCTCACCGCTATGCGGTGTTAAAACAGCGTTTAACGGCAAAAGCGGTTGTTCCGCCAGCGCAAAAAGTCCATCAGCATCAATTACCTTGGGCTGCTCCGTCTGCATTAAACTGCGCACTAAAACACAAGTTTCCGCAGCACGCCCCAAACCCATACCCAGCGCCAACACCGGATTATTAGACGTCAGAAAATTCTGCAAGGCTGGCAATCTGTCTGCCGCCAGATAACCGGCAGGAGCGGCCAGCGGTAAACGCATAATTTCCGGAGAAAGCGGTGTAATCAACCAGGGCGCGGCCAGCGTAACCAAGCCGGCTCCAGCGCGCAAAGCCGCTTCCGCCGCCAGCTGCACCGCCCCAACATATTGATTACTGCCGCCAACCACCAAAACCCGGCCGAAATTGCCCTTATGCGATGCCGCCGGACGCAAAGGCAGACATTGCGCCGCCCAAGCCAAATCCAGCCTTTGCATGCCAGACTGAAACTGCTCGGCCTGCTCCATTAAAGGCAAAAAGCCGGCCGGCAGCATGGAATGTAAAATTTTCAATCCCTCCGCCGTATGCTCGGTCGCCGCCAGCAAAATAACCGCCGCCAACACCTGCTCCCGGTCATGACTGATGCTTATCAAAATCCGCTGCACTCCGGCAGCGCGCAAACGCCCGGCCCAAGGCTCCTGCAAGTCAATCTCCGGCCGACCGTCCGGCAAGCGTCTTAAATGAGCCTGCCAAAACATAGCCGGCAGTTCATCGGCATATTCTGGTGAAAGCAAAGCGCCGGCTGCTTTATAAAAAGCCTCTTTGGCCGCAAATGCCGCCGCCATGGCCTCCTCCGGCCGGCCGCTGTTCTCAGCAAAGGCAATTTCTGCCGCTGAAAAACGCCTCCTTATACCCGGCCGGCATAACCAACCGGCCAGACGTTTTTTTTCCAGCAAATCAATGCCCAAACCAAGACAAAAATCAACGCCGCAGGACATTATGGCCGCCTCCTCTGGCTCTGGAACGACCGACGCTTATTGCGATTGCTCCGTCTGGTTTGCGGCGGCTCACCGGCCGGCGGTACTAAATATTGCCGTCCCCAGCCAATCAAGTCCTCACGCCCGGCCTTTTGCAGCGCCTTGCGCACCAACGGTTGCTGCTCCGGCTGACTGAAAAGCAACAACGCGCGCTGCATTTCTCGCTCCTCCCGGTTCTTCGCCACATAAACCGGCTGACCGTCATCAGGATTTAAGCCCGTATAATACATACAAGTGCTTTTACTGCCCGGCGAGGGCAAAAACAGCTGCACCTGTTCCGGCCGCCAACCGCCCTGTTTCATTAAAAGCGCCAGCTGCACCGCGTCCTGCAAAGTGCAGCCGGGGTGTGCAGCAATAAAATATGGCAATAAATATTGCTTTTTGCCGGCCACCTCATTCAACTTGGTAAATTTAGCAGCAAAACGCTGATAAACCGCCCAATCCGGTTTAGCCATAGCCGCCAGAACTCGCGGCTGGCTATGCTCCGGCGCAACTTTCAAATGACCGCTAACATGATTATTTACCAGCTGGCGCAAAAATGCATCGCTTTTATCCAGCAGCATATAATCATAACGCAGGCCGGAGCGGATAAACACCTTTTTAACGCCGGGCAGCGCCGCAACCTGACGTAGCAAACCCATGTATTCATGCATATCTAGCTTCAGATTTTTGCAAGGCTGCGGATACAGGCATTTTTTATTGCGACAGGGACCAACCTTGCGCGCCTTGGCACAACCCTGACCGCGGAAATTGGCGGTGGGACCACCCAAATCATGAATATAGCCCTTAAAATTGGGTTTCTGGGTCAGCCGCTTGGCCTCCGCCAAAATGCTTTGCGCACTGCGGTTCTGGATAATCGACCCCTGATGATGACCGATTGAGCAAAAGGCACAGCTGCCAAAACAGCCGCGGTGTGAAAGCAGTGAAAATTCCACCTCGGCCAGCGCCGGCACGCCGCCCTGCGCGTCATAGCTGGAATGCCAGCTGTTACTGAACGGCAGTTCATAAATTTCGTCCATTTCCGGCGTGGTCAACGGACGCTGCGGTGGATTTACCACCAAATAAACATCATCATGCCGTTGCAGCAAAATTTTGCCGTCATAAAAATTCTGCTCCCGATCAATCTGCTGAAAAGCCCGAGCAAAAGCGCGCTTGCTGGTACGAACCTGCTTATAGCTGGGTATTTCCAAAGCGCGCCGCTGCGGCAGCGCCGCCCCCAACGGCAGACTATAAGCCAACCCGGCAATCCGGCGGCAATCCGCCACCGTGCCGCCGCCGGCCAAAACCTCCGCAACCTCGCGCAGGGTCAATTCCGCCATGCCATAAACCAGCAAATCCGCCCCACCCTCCAGCAACCAGGAGGGTTTAACGCTGTCTGACCAATAATCATAATGCGCAAAACGGCGCATACTGGCCTCCACACCACCCAAAATAACCGGCGTATCCGGAAAAGCCTGCTTGGCCAGACGACTATATACCGCCGCCGCATAATCCGGCCGCCGCCCGGTCTGGCCGCCCGGCGAATATGCGTCCTGCCGACGCGGCTTTTTGCTGGCCGTATAATGATTTATCATGGAATCCAAATTGCCGGCGCTGACCAAAACCGCATAACGCGGCCGCCCCATAACCTGCAAACTGGCCGGGTCATGCCAATCCGGTTGAGCCAGAATACCAACCCGATAGCCCAAATGCTCCAGCCAGCGTGCAATCAGCGGCGAGCCAAAAGAATAATGGTCAACCAGCGCATCACCTGTGATAATCAAAAAATCCAGATAATGCCAGTCACGTAAATTCATATCCTGGCGATTTATTGGTAAAAACATCAAATTAACTCCTTATTGTGCTATTAATCTGGGCGTATGCGCCAGATAATCCGTGCTGACCAGTGCAAAATCAATCCCCCAGCGCACACCCTGCAAAGCATATGCGCTTTTATGGCCATGCAGATGACCGTAAAAACAGCGCTGCACCCGATATTGCTGCATCAACTCAATCATTTCATTATAAGCAAACTTATCGTTCACCGGCGGAAAATGCAACATCACCACACGCTGCAAATTGCCGCCGGCCGCTTCGTCCAGACTCTGCATATGTTCCAGCGCCATTTCCAGCCGCAGGCACTCCCGGCGATAAATTTTGCCAGCCTCCGCATCAAAATCCTGACTGCCCGGACAATACCAGCCGCGTATGGCCGCCGCCACCAAATGCTCCGCCTGACAGGCCTCATGCTGTAAAAGACTGACGTTCGGCGGCAGAACCTGCTGGGATTTCTTTTTAGTTTCCCACCAAAAATCATGATTACCCTTAGAAAGCAACAGATGCCCCGGCAAACTGCCTAAAAAAGCAAAATCATGCACAGCCTCCGGCAAATGCATTGCCCAACTGATATCGCCCAGCACAAAAAGCGTATCCTCCGGCGCCAGCAACTGCTGACAATTAGTATAAATCCGCTGCACATGATTATACCATTTAGCACCAAAAGCAGACATTGGTTTATAAAGCTGGGCTTCCTGCCCCGATACAAAGGGCGCGGTCAGCGAGAGATGAAAATCAGAAATTACCCAAACTGCCATAATACCCCCTTATCTCTGCGGCGGTCAAATTTAATGCCCAAACCAGCGCACCAACCAGAACCAAACCAGCAAATGCAGAAAAAAGCCCAACACAAATACCACCCAAAACACTGGTTTGCGTGTTTTATGATGAAACACCTGCTGACCAATCAGGCCGCCCAGACCGCCACTGACCAGGCCCAAAATCAACAGATTTTTCTCCGGAATACGCCGCCAATCCTTTTTGGCCTTAAGCTTGTCCAGCCCCATCAGGCCAAACAGCAGCAAATTCAGCAGCAGATAATAAAACAAAACTGCCCAGGTAAAAACTGTATTCATAACCCAAACCGCCTTTTTCTATTTTAAATTTTTTATTTTGCCAAACTAAAATATGTAATTTTTTTCAAGCATACTCTGTCTTTAATTATAGCATAATAAACGCATAAAGATAAATAGTTTATCTTTAAGAATTATTACTTTATTTTTTATTGAATTTTTTCTTGTTTAAGGAGGCAGATTTTATGATTAGATTTAACGCTATTGATTATATAGCGCATATTTTGGTGATTATCGGCGCTATAAACTGGGGTTTAATCGGCTTCGCCAACTATGATTTGGTCGGCGCCCTGTTCGGCGGCATGTCCAGCTTGGTTAGCCGCAGTATCTTTGCTCTGGTCGGCCTGGCCGGTCTTTATGTTATCAGCTTTTTGTTCCGCCGTAGCGATATCCACTCAACTTCTGGTAATTATACCAGTGCCCATGATTTAGGTTAACCGCCTGATTGCAATACAGAATGCCGCCTGCTCCGGCAGACGGCTTTCTACATATTTCAACAGCATTAATTACTGCTTATTCTCATTCAGCAGAATAAGCGCCCTGGAATTGGCGTTAATCTTAAAAGTGTTAGCCTCGTCCGTATCAATGTGCAAATCCTTGGCGTGCAGTTCACCAACACGGGCCGGCACGTCAAATAAACAGCCAGATTTGTTATCACTGCGAATATAAATATCCACGCGCTGATGGTCTTTAATACCCAACCTGGCCGCTTCATCTGTATGCAGGTGCAAATGTGTAGCCGCACAGATTACGCCATGCTCCAGCACCAAATGCCCATTGGGTCCCATCAGAATACAACCCAGTGTGCCCTCCAAATCGCCGGAATCACGCAACAGAGCTTCAATGCCGGCCATACGCGCTTCTGTTTCAGAAAGTTCAACCTGCGTTTCATTGCGAAGCGGCCCCAAAATACGCACTTTTTCAATCATCGCCTTGGTACCGACAACCGTCAGAGTTTCCTCGGCCGCAAACTGCCCCGGCTGGGTCAAAGGCTTTTTGGGCGTCAACTCATAGCCCTTACCAAAAAGCACCTCCATATCCGCCCGACACAAATGAATATGGTGGTTGGAAACACCAACCGTAGTTACCGCCGGATTATTGGCGTCATCTAAACAAGTTTCATCAATCGTAAATTTCCGAATCATAAAGTCCTCCCAAAGCAAAAAATTTAAATTAAAGGTATATAATAATATTAACGCAAACGCGCTAATAATTCCTGCTGAAGCCTCTGCACAATCTCCGGCTCGTCCTTATAACGCTCCAATAAATCCTGCAAAATATCCTGGTCAGTAATAGATTCAGCCAGACCAAACTTAAGACTTGGTTCATGCAATCTTTCCAACTGTTGCTCCAATGGCTTTTCTTCAACCCTGGTCTGCTGCATGGCGTTCAACAAAGCCGCAAGCCCCTGCAAGGCTGCATCAGACTGTGGATTGCTGTTATTATCAAATTGAGTTGCTAAACTATTGCTCATATTTTTTTCCATAATCAACACCCCTCTGGCATATTATGAACAACCTTTCATCAGTATATTACCGGCGTTTGCTTTTTAACTTGGTCTTAATACGCATATTTCTGGTGCAATAGAGAATTAATTCCCGAATTTGCTGTTTTTCATCTTCATTAAACTCGGCCAAAGGTAAAACCACCATATGAAATTTATAAATCACAAAAACAATGGCCTCATTGGTTTCAAAAATACGGCGAATTTCACGCCACTGTATACGGCGGTCGCCATGCCGCGTGCAGACGGAAAGCCCTTTCAGGTTCAACACATAACGCTGCTCTGACAACCAGAAATCATTATTTTTCTTCATATAAGGCCAACGCACCTTGGCCAGCCAGGGCAATACGCCAAAAGACATAACCGCCACCAACACCACGCCAATCTTATAAAACAGGCTAACCTCCGGATTGGTGAACATCTGAGAAATAATTGATTGCGCCACCAGCGCCACCGCCAGAACAATTACCAGCTGCGTACCCATACGCCGAAAAAACTCCTGAAAATGTGCCCTGGCATAAAAGGCGTCATCAATCGTTGTTTTCAGTTTAAATTCTTTAAAATCCAGCTTATGTTTCTGACGTTGTTGGCGTACAGGCTGCTCACCGCCAACAACCTCTGTATTAATATCAGCCACTTCAAAAATACCTCCATTTAACCATTTAATTAAAAATTTTAAATCCAATACGACTTATAAAACGCCGGCTAAAAATTGATACAAACCAGCAGACAGCCATTTTGCAGACTGATTATAGCATTTTCAGCCCACACCACATTACTGACGCCCAAAGAAGTATAAACAGGCAATTCCGCATGCAGCGAATATTCAAAGCCCTGCAAATCCACCAGGCCGCAGGCCTCTCCCAGCGCCAGAAGTGAAACCGTATAGCCGGCAAAGCCCTGCAAACAAAGTTGACGCGCATCTTCTTCCGCACCCAACAAAAACAGCAAACCATCATCATGCGGCAGGCAAATTTCCAGACCCTGCCGCGCCAGAGGAGCCGCCGTTAAAAGATTGGCCATCGTCTGCTCCAGACGGCCGCCCAAAGCGCCCAAAATCATCAGCCGCCGCCAGCCCTCATGATGCAGACATTGCAGCAAAAATTCACCATCGGTTTTATCCTTATGCACGGGCAGGCGATAAATTCGGCAATCAGCCGCCTGACAGGCCGCCAACTCTTCCGCCGGCAGAGAATCAAAATCTCCCACCAGCAAATCCGGATACCGCTGCTGCTGCAAAGCCATAGAAGCGCCGCCGTCCGCCGCCGCCACAAACCCGGCCTGCCGGATACAGTTTAACCACTCCGTCCGACTTGGTTTTTGGCCGCCCAAAAGCACCAGCGCCATATCCGCCGTCAGCCAGAGGCCATTTTGCAACACCAGCATTTGACAACCTCCTCTGCTAAAATCTTGCCGCCAAAGTTACACTCTGTTATCCAATTTATTATTATACACTAAACAGTAACATTTTTGTAGCTTTTTGTTATTATTTTTCTGAAAAAATCTTAAAAAATCCTCAAGAGCCAAATTTGACTATTGTTTTGCTGCCCGAATTATAGTATAATACTAAATATTAACAATATCTTGGCAAATATTAGTATATAAAGTTAATATTAAATTACAGTAAATAATTTTGTGTTGGGAGTGTAGTTAAAAAATTTATGAGTAACCAAAACATCAGACCAAAATCCACCAGCCAGCCAGAAGATAAACCTCTGCGCCGGGTGGAGGATTTATTCAACCGCAATTATCTGGAACGCGCCGTTTATGTTTTTTTAACCGGCCTGGCTTTAATGTTGATTTATTTTTTCATTAAAAATATCAACAGCATGTCTGATGGCTGGAATGAATTGCTGGGTCTGTTGACCCCGTTTATTTGGGGTATTTGTATCGCCTATATTTTAATGCCCCTGTTTAACTGGTTTAATGATTTACTGTGCCGTTTTCAGTTCATGCGCCAGCATCACCGTACCTGCCTTGGACTTAGCCTGATTGCCACCATGACGCTGTTCTTTCTGCTGCTGGGCGTATTCTTCAGTCTGGTTATTCCGGAAATTATCAGTAGCGTTGTTTCCCTGTTCAACATTCTGACCGATACAACCTCATATGAATGGCTGCGTGAATATCTGCAAAACGCTCTTAAGCAACTCAGGGAAATGGGTATTCTTACTTATATGGAAGACCTTGGCATTTTAAGCAGCAGCAATGGTGATTTGCAAAGCAACACTGAAAATCTGTTCAATTATTTTGACAAGCCAGAAGAATATATCAATCGCCTGCTTTCCTATTCCATAGGCGTGTTGTTAAAAGCGGGCGTCAGCGCCAAAAATATTATGCTGGCCTTTATCGTTTCCGTTTATATGATGATTGGTAAAGAAACTTTTCTGGCGCAAAGCCGCAAAATTATTTATGCTTTCACCACCAAAGACCGTGCCCTGCATTTTATTGATTTTTGCCATCGCACCAACCGCATCTTCAGCGGCTTTCTTTCCGGCAAAATTCTGGACTCCCTGATTATCGGCATAATCTGCTTTATCGGCATGAAAATCATGCATTTAGAATATGCCATGCTGATTAGCTTAATCATCGGCGTTACTAATGTTATCCCTTTCTTCGGCCCTTTCATTGGCGCCATACCCAGCATTTTACTGCTGCTGCTGGTTGATACTCAAAGCGCCTTGATTTTTGCCGTTTTTGTGCTGCTGCTGCAACAATTTGACGGCAATATTCTCGGCCCCAAAATTCTGGGCGACGCCACGGGGCTTACCGCTTTCTGGGTTATCTTCGCCGTTATCGTCATGGGCGGCATGCTCGGTATTGTAGGCATGTTTATCGGCGTTCCTATTTTCGCCACCATTTATATGATAATTAAAAATACGGTAGAAGCTCGGCTACGGCGCAAAAACCTGCCGATTTCCACCCAAAAATACCGCGATAATTAAATCGGATTTGCTAAATGGAGGCCGCCATGAGCCATGCAAACAAAGCCGTTTTTACCAAACAGGCCATGTATCACACGCTGAAAAAGCTAATCACCACCAAGCCTATCAATAAAATTACCATTAAAGATATCACTGATACCTGCGGCCTGAACCGCCAAACCTTTTATTACCATTTTAAGGATATTTATGACCTGCTGGAATGGAGTTTCCGGGAAGAATTTCATTTTATCGACAATTATCTGCAAGACCCTAATCAAACCTGGGACGAGATTTTAACCGGCGCAGTAATGTATATCAGCCAAAACAAATATATCTGCCAATGCATCGTCAGCGGTGTAGGACGCGACCAGCTGATTTTAAGTCTGCACAACACCATTTATGAGATTATTCGCAAAATCATTTTGCATACCCGGGGGCTTAACCAAATTCCCGACCAATATCTGGATTTCACCGCGCGTTTTTACACCTATGCCATAAGCAATTATATTTTTGACTGGATAAAAAACGGCATGCTGGAGCCGCCTGAACAGGTCATCGAAAATTTTCGTTTTGTAATTAATCATGGTCTGAACACTCGCTATAACCGTTCCACTGAATAAAACCTTATAAAGCCATATTATCAGCAATTCTGATTAATATGGCTTTAGTTCTGCCCGATTGCTTTTTTTGACCTGAGCCAAACAATACAGAGCCGCCAGCAGCAAGGCATAATAAATTATAATTGCCGACCAGCCAGGCCGCAGCGTATAAACAAAAGCACCCGGCAGACCGGCCAGAAGCGCCGCCAGTTTATACATCATTTCCGCCAGCCAACCAGCACCGGCCAACGGCACATAAGCCAAACCACAAAATGACAGCGGCATAGCCAAAAGCAGCAAAATTACCACCAAACCGGCCGCACAGGCCAAAAAAGGTGATAACAGCAACCCAACCAGAGAAATGGTATTAAAGAAATAAGCCAATATTGGCATAATCATAAATTGCGCCGCCAAACCAATACTTAAAATCGTTGATGGTACCAGCTGACGCCAATATTCAGCCGTGCAGACAATGCCGGCCGTAGCCGCGAAAGAAAGCAGAAAACCGGGCTGCAACGCCCAGTTGGAACGCCACAGCAGCAGCAAAAAAGCCGCCAACACCAATGAACAAACACTATGCCTGCCCTCCGCCCGACCATTGGCCAAAATTGTACCTAAACCGCCAACCAGCGTCATTACCGTAGCACGCAGCACCGAAGCCGTTGGCCCAACCACCAGCGCAAAAAATATCACCAACAACGCCGTACCAACAAAATGCAGCCAGCGCGGCACACGCAAAATCGCCAGAAGCCAGCCGCCCAACAAAACCACATAACCAATATGTAAACCAGAAACCGCAAAAACATGCATAATACCAGTCTGCGCCAAAACCCCACTCTGCCCGTTAGTCAGCATTGACGTATCACCAAAGCCAATACCGCGCAGTAACGCCTGCTGCTCCGACGGCAAAATAGCCATAGACTGAAAAACACGCTCACGCATATCCTGACCCAAACTTTGCGGTGCATAAACCGCCGCCGGTCGCAACAGACTAATTCCCTGAGGTACCGGGCGCACCGCTGCGCCAAGCGACTGGCTGTAAAAATAGCGGCTGCTGTCCAGCGCAAAATTATACCGTTCCGGCAGCTGATTAACCAGACCACAAACGCGCAACCTGTCACCAACCCGGGGCGTAACCGGCGAAGATACAATCAGCAGGCGGCCGCGCCAGCCGTTTTGCTCCTCGGCCTGCATAATAAAGCTGCAACCACGGCGCGGCGTTTCAGCCAACTGCGCAAAAACATTCTGCTCATGGCTTAACACCTCAACCACACACCCCTGAACAAAAAGCGCCTCACCTGGCGGCACCGCAAAACTATTCAGACGTTCCTGCGCTAAACCGCTCCAGACCAGTCCCAACAACAGAAAAAGCGGCAACAACCAAACCGGACGATTGCGCAGCAACGCCGCCAGCCCAAACAATCCGGTCAGCCCGACTAAAGGCCATAGCCAAACCTCTGGCAAACCAGATTGCAAAGCCTCGGCCAACACAATCCCCAGCACAAAACATAGCATGGCCGCCCAGATAAAATAAACCTCGGCCATTGCATATGCGGCAAATAACAGGCGTTTCACCCGAGCCGCCATCACTGTTTATTATCCTCGTCCGCCGGACGACAGCCCCCAGCACAACCGGAGCAATCGGAACGGTCAGAACAGCCGCTGCGCTTACGTCTGCGGCGCATACGCTGCAAAGCCCAATATAAATAGGTAAACAGAGTTGTCAGCAAACCAATCTTCAGCCACATAAAAATTCACCACCAAATCAACGGCCTAAACACCTACACCACCAGCAAACCGATATGATATACCCCAAACGTAACCAACCAAGCCACGCCCAGCTGAAACGCCGCCACGGCCGCCGTCCAGCCCCAGCTGCCAGACTCCTTATGCAGCGTGGCCAGCGTGGCCGCACAGGGTATGTAAAGCAGGCAAAAAACCATTAAACAGAAAGCATTCAGCGACCCAAAGCCGATATCAGCCAACACAGCGGCAAAATCTGACATACCGTTAGGCGAATTGGCATTGACGATACCAAACAACACCGCACAGCTAGAAACCACCACCTCTTTGGCAGAAATACCGGCCAGCAAAGCCACCGTAATCTGCCAAAAGCCCAAACCAATCGGCGCAAAAAACGGCGTTAACCATTTGCCCAGCATCGCCCCAAAGCCATTGCCAATATCCGCCGTAAAGCCCTGCGGCCCAAAATTCAACAGCAGCCAAATCAGCAATGTTGCCACAAAAATGGTGGTACCGGCCTTTTCCAAATAATCCTTAACCTTGTCCCACACGTAAATCCAAACCGTGCGAAAATCCGGCAGTTTATATTCCGGCAACTCAATCAGCAAATAATTAGGTTCCTGCTTTTTATCCAGCAAATGCAGCACCAGAGAAACCCCAATAGCCACCACAATACCGATTAAATACATGGAATAAGCCACCAGCATGGCATTATGTGCAAAAAACATCTCAGCAAACAGAATATAAATTGTTAAACGAGCGTTACAACTCATAAACGGCGTTACCAGCATAACCTTATAGCGGTCACGCTTATTTTCCAGGGCCCGGGAGGCCATCAATGCCGGTACGGTGCAGCCAAAACCCAATAGCATGGGGATAAAAGCCCGACCGGAAAGCCCCAGCCGGCTCATAATTCCCTCCATTACATAAGCCACGCGCGCCATATAACCGCTGTCCTCCAAAAAGGCCAGCGCCAGAAACAGAATGAAAATATTCGGCAAAAAGGTGATAATAGTGCCCACACCGCCAATAATTCCCTCCACTACCAGAGATTGCAGCATATCCCCGGCCTGATAGGTTGTCAGCAACTGCTGCGCCAGGCCGGAAAGCCAGTCTATCCCCAATTCAAAATAGCCTTTCAGCCAATCGCCCACGGTGAATGTCAGGAAAAATACCAGCGCCATAACCGCCAAAAAAATCGGGATACCCCAAAACCGGCTGGTCAGGGCATTATCCAGCTTCTCTGTCAGCCTATCCTGCCGCTGCCTGTTCAACAAAACTTCATCAATAATTTCTTCGATAAAATCATATTTTTCATTGATAATCTGTGATTCATAATTTTTATCCAGCGTCTGCGGCAAATCCACTGAATATTTCTCCATAATTTCCTTATCCTGCTCCAGCAGCTTCAGCGCATACCAACGATAATTGGTCAAGCCGGGATATTTTTGCTGCAACACAGGAATTATTTCGTCAATTTTATCCTCCAACTCATCAGAATAAACCATGGCATAATCAGCATGGTGGTTGTGCATATGCTGCGCCGGCTTTTTATGATTATGAATTAAAACGTCTGGCGCTGTGCTACCCCGATGGTGTGCAGCCGCATGCAGTAAAACAGAAAGTCCGGTACGTTTTCTTGCTGAAACAGGGATAACCGGTATGCCCAACATCTCTGGCAGGCGGTGCATATCAATTTCCATACCGCGCTTTTCCACAATATCCATCATATTCAAAGCCAGAACCACCGGCTTGCCCAACTCCAACAGCTGCAAGGTTAAATACAGATTACGCTCCAGCGAGGACGCGTCTGCCACATTGATAATAACATCAACTTCGTCACTCAAAATAAACTGACGCGAAACAATTTCTTCCATAGTATAGGAAGTCAGGCTATAAGTACCGGGCAAATCCACTAAATGAATTTGCAAATCATGGTCACGAATAGCCCCCTCCACTCTATCTACCGTAACGCCCGGCCAGTTGGCAACCTTCAGATTGGCGCCGGTAAAAGCATTAAACAGCGTGGTTTTACCACAATTCGGGTTGCCGATAAAACCAATAGTTAACTCCTGCTGCATCAGCGCCCACCAACCTTTCGCACCATAATATTTCTGGTTATATTATAGCCCAGCGCCAGACGTGTGCCGCGCAGCTTTATTATCATTATGCCCTGCCCTTTGCGATTTAACACCGAAAGACGCGCCTCACTGGTCATACCCAGAGATTGCAGCCGCCTTTCTATCTGGAACGGCAATTTCATTTGCTCCACTATACAGCTTTGCCCAATTTCAATATCCTTAAGCAGCATTATTTTGCAGCCCCCTTTTACTGCTCCTATTATACACCTCTTACACAGAATTTTAAAGCAATATTGTTATAGCCACTAAACCGGATTTTCGACAATATTTCGCTTAAAGTCCGGAAAAACTCTCTGCTCCTGCTTCTATGCCGTCTGCCGTTTCCGGCCGGCTAACAGCCTGCAAACGCCGGTTTATGGCTCTGGTGCGCGTGCCAATCAGCTTGTCCAGTTCCTCATCAGCCTGCCGCAAACGATTGCGTGTAGCCGTCAGCACATTTTCAAAATTGGCAAACTCCTTTTTTGCTGCCTCCAAAATCTGCCAGACCTCACCGCTTTTCTTCTGAATAGCCAGCGTTCTGAAGCCCATTTGCAGGCTGTTTAACATCGCCGCCATGGTGGAGGGGCCGGCAATATTTATCTTATAATTATGCTGTAAATATTCCACCAGCCCCAGATTTACGACTTCCGCATACAGACCCTCAAAAGGCAGAAACAGCAGCGCAAAATCTGTCGTATAAGGCGGCGCTATGTATTTATCATGGATACTTTTGGCCGCCCTTTTAATTTCCGCCTCCAGAGCCGCACGCCGGGCTTTTAACTCCTCTGGCTCGCCCTTTTCATAAGCCGCCAGCAGGCTGGCATAACTATCACCAGGAAATTTGGAGTCCACCGGCAGCCAAACGCCCTCTCCCTCCGCCAGCCCCGGCAGTTTAACCGCAAAATCTACCTTTTCCGCACTGCCCGGCCGCACCGTCACCTGGCTGGCATACTGCTCCGGCGCTAAAATCTCGGCCAAAATTGCCGACAGCTGAATTTCACCCAAAATTCCCCGGGTTTTTACATTAGACAAAACATTTTTCAAATCCGTAACCCCGGCCGCCACGCTTTTCATCTCGCCAAGACCGGCATAAACCTCGGCCAGACGTTGGTTTACGCTTTCAAAGGAACGGCTGATTTTGTCATCTAAGGTTTTTTGCAGTTTATCATTAACAGTATTATTAATTTTATCCAAACTAAGCTGATTTTCCTGCCGCAGCTGCGCCAGCTGCTCCTGCATAGCCTGTTGCTGCATATATTGGCCGTCGCGCAGGCTATCGCCCATTATTGTCAGCGCTTTAACCGTATTTTCATTTTGACGCGCCGCCTGCTCCAACAGAATTTTGCCCTGCTCAGACTGCATATGCGCCGCAATATCCAACTGCCTTTTCAGTTCGGCAATTTCCTGCCTAAGTGCCGCGTCAGAGGCTGGCAACTTTCGCCAAATCAACAACAAACATATTATAATCAGCAAACAGCTGACCAAAATCAATATCGTCAAACCCAGCGTCAGGTTTATATCCATCATCATCACCCTTGGTTTTTAATATTCAACGATTAGTCACAAACCAATTTTAACACAAACACCGGAAAAAACCAAGCCTTTGCGCACCTAAATTACCGCCTCTCAAGATATTTGCTTAAATATCCCGGCATACTCCATTTGAAATGTTGCGCAAACAGCTTGCAAAACGCCGTTTAATAAGTTACAATAAAATAAACAAATGTCAAAAATCAGGGAGAGGCAGAATTATGCTTAATGCAATTAAAAACCGGCGCAGCATCAGAAAATATCAGAACCGGCCGGTTGAGCGCCAGCTTATTGAACAGGTCTTGCAGGCTGGCATTTTAGCGCCCTCCAGCAAGAACCGCCAGCCTTGGCGGTTTATCGTTGTCAGCGGTGCAGCTAAAGACAATGTTTTACAGGCCATGCAGCAGGGTATGCAAAGAGAAAAAATTCAACCGCTGCTGCCGGAAAACGCACCTAACCTGCCCTCGGCGCTGCATACCCTGCAAATTATGCAGCAAGCGCCGGTTATAATCTTTATCATTAATATATTGGGACAGAACCTGCACCAGACCTTAACCACCGAAGCGCATATTAGTGAAATCTGCAACGCCCAGTCAATCGGCGCCGCCGTGCAAAACATGACTCTGGCCGCCACGGAACTGGGTCTGGGCAGCCTTTGGATTTGCGATACGTTTTTTGCTTACCCGGAAATCTGCGCCTGTCTGCAATGTCAGGGACAGCTGGCGGCAGCGCTGGCGCTCGGTTATGCCGACGAACAGCCGGCGGCACGGCCGCGCCTGCCGCTTAATGCCGTAACCGAATGGCGTGATTAAAAATCTGCTTAAAAGGAGCAAAATAAAATGGCTGATAATCTGGCTTTTAAGGAAGATATTTAGGAAGAATTAATTAATGGCAAGATTATACAAATGTCGCCCAGCCTAATCACCAATCATAACCGAGTTATCGAATTTAAGTGCAGTTTATATGATGATTTGATAATTAGCTTAAACAATGTTTTTGACCGTGTAAATTAACAGGGAGGATTTTTATGCTGGATTGGGCAAATATTGACGCAGTTATTTTTGATATGGACGGAACGCTGGTAGACTCCATGTATTATTGGCGCAAACTGCCGGAAAATTGGTTTCATGAGCGCGGCCTGACGATACCGGACAATTTGGAGCAACTGCTGGAGGCGGCAGATTTATGGCAGGCGGCTGAAGTTTTTTCCCAAAAATTTGCGCCGCAGGAACCAACTGAGCAAATTTTTACCGTCTTACAACAGCAAATGGACGAACATTATGCCAAGGATATCCCCTTGCTGCCCGGCGTACGCAGTTTGCTGCTGGCTTTACAGCTGGCCGGCAAAAAAATGTGTATCGCTACCATGACAGACCGACCACAGGTGCAGACTATGCTACACGCTCACCAGCTGGAAAATATATTTGATTTTCTGCTTACCACGCCAGAAGTTGGCTTGGGCAAAAATCAGCCGGATATTTTTTTACAGGCCTGTCAGCGTTTTGGGGTGCCGCCAGTTCGCGTGGCTGTTTTTGAAGACTCGCGTACGGCTGCCAAAACTGTATTACAGCTGGGCATGCCGCTGGTTTTTCTGCCAGCGCCGGACTACGACACAACGGAATTGCAGGCATTAGCAGAACAATCTGGCGCCAGCTTAACCCTGTTATCAACATATGCAGAAATACCATTGCCCTAAAAACATAATGATACATAAAAAATCCCCGGCCCAGCCAGGGATTTTTTTATTAATAGTGTGCCGTCGTTAAAAACAGCGGCATTTATTATTTTAACTCAACGATGGTAACACCCCAGCCGCCGTCATTATAATCAGCCTGTTTAACGCTGGCAACCAGCCGATGCTTTTGCAGATAAGGCATAAGCCCGGCCTTAAGCGCCCCGGTACCGCGCCCATGAATTATACGCACCTGATGCAAATTAGCCAAAAACGCGTCGTCCAGATATTTGTCCAACTCATAAATAGCTTCTTCTACCGTCAGGCCGTGCAAATCAACCTCCGGACTGATATGGCGCGATTTATCCTTAATCATGCGCCGCGTACCGCCAGTACGCTCTTGCTCCACTCGACGCTCGTCAATGCGCAAATCCGCCAACTTAACATTAACTTTCATCACGCCAATCTGCACCATCAATTCGCCTTTGGCGTCAGGCAAGGTGCTGACAATGCCGCTCTGGTGCAATTTGGGAATTTCCACACTCTGCCCCACCTGCACCTTGGCCGGCGCTTCGCCCTGATATTTCTTGGTGGGTAAATTGCTTTGTAAACTTTCCTGCAATTTTTGCAGCTTACTGCGCGCCGCCTGAACCTCTTTATTATGCGGCTGGGCGCCGGCCGCCTTAAGTTCCTGCTTTAGCTTCTGATAAAGTTCCTCCGCCTCACGCCGCCGCTCTTTAACCAACTCCGCGGCTTGCAGCTGCGCCTTGCTTATAATCTCCGCTTCCCGGTTAGCCAGTTCAATTTCCTGCTCTTTCAAACGCCGCTGCTGCTCCACAATCTCCGCCAGTCGCAAATCCGCCTCCCGGCTGGCCTGTTCCGCCTGCAACTTATTGCTCTCCAGTGAACTTATTAAATCCGCCACCTGCTGCTCATCGGCAGTTAAAAAGCTGTTGGCACGCTGTATAATATCCAACTGCAAACCCAACTTCTGCGCAATCTGAAAGGCATTACTCTTCCCGGGAATTCCTAAAAGCAGCCGATATGTGGGTTGCAGTGTTTCCACATCAAACTCCACGCAGGCGTTAATATAACCGTTTTTATTATAGACAAAGCTTTTCAACTCACTATAATGCGTGGTAGCCAGAGTTTTGCCGCTGCAACGGTGCAGATACTCCAAAATGCTCATCGCCAGCGCCGCGCCCTCAGTGGGGTCAGTGCCGGAACCGAGTTCGTCCAGCAAAACCAGCGAATCATCAGCAGCATTTTGCAAAATATTAACAATATTGCTCATATGCGCCGAGAAAGTACTCAAACTCTGCTCAATACTCTGCTCATCGCCAATATCCGCGAAAACCTGCCGGAAGAAATTCAAAGAGGAGCCTGGCTCGGCCGGAATATGCAGACCAGCTTCCGCCATCAGCGTCAGCAGACCAACTGTTTTCAAAGTTACAGTCTTGCCGCCGGTGTTGGGGCCGGTAATCACCATAACTTTCAGACGCGGTTCCAGACGCAAATCAATCGGCACCACATGACCCTTAATCAGAGGGTGACGCGCCTGCTTCAAATTAATCAGGCCGTTATCATTCAGCTGACAGGCCGCCGCTCGCATATCCTGACTAAGCCGCGCCTTGGCCATAATAAAATCCAGCCGCGCCAGACAGTTCAAGCTGTAATTTAAATCCTCGGCATTTGAGGCAATCAGCATGGAAAGCGCGCGCAGAATGGCGGCAATCTCATCTTCCTCCTCCGCATGCAGACGCGCCAACTCATTATTGGCCTGCATAACCGCCAGCGGCTCCACAAAAAGCGTAGCGCCGCTGCTACTAACATCATGCACCAGACCGGCCACGCTGCTGCGACACTCCTGCCGAACCGGCACCACAAAACGGCCGGCTCGCTGCGTCACAATCGGCTCCTGCAAAAATTTTGAAGTATTGGGATTGCGAATAAAATTCTCCAAATGCTCCTGAATTTGCCGCTCATAGGTGCGAATACGCCGCCGAATACCATACAGGCGGTCGCTGGCAGCGTCCGCAATCTGCGCGTCCGCCGTCAGCGCCTTATCCAGAGCATTTTCAATGGTCTTAAACAGGGAAATACCCTTAGCCAACTCCGTCAGCTGCGGAAAATGCCCCTTAACATGGGAGAAAAAATCCTTATTCAAACGTGCAGCCCGGCATAAATCGGCCACCGCCACCAGCTGTTCCACAGACAGCGTGCCGCCCAACTCCACGCGCCGCAGGCTATCCCGAATATCACGGCACGGCCCCAGCGAATATGTCGGATACAGGCGCAGCAACTCCACGCCCTCGGTAGTGGCCGCCATAGCCTCCTTGGCCTGCTGCAAAGTCGGCAACGGCTCCAGCTGCTCAAGCTGTTCCCGACTGACCGCAAAGCTGGCATATTCCGCCAGACGGGCAATTATTTTGGGATATTCCAGCTTCTCCCGATATTTTTCCATATTATTTTTTGTATTTTTCATTTTAATATCTTTTTTTATATTTTCAGTATTTTTTCATTTATGATTTATTCCACGCCGCGGAAAAAATGACCCTTAGTAAATTTATCAGCAAATTTATGCGGAACATAGCGCAGCAACTGGCGCTTCATAACCGCCAAAGCATCTTTCTGCTCAATCTGCTGTTCCAGAGCCAGCCGCCAGATTTGGCAAACCTGCGCCGCCTTATCCGGTTCATAATACTGCAAATCCAGCCGAATAGCCGCCAGCCCCGGCATATCGCGCAAAATTGGCAACTCCTCCAGCAGGCACAGTTGATAACCGTTATAAATATGACTACGACAAAATTCATCACCATAAAGTGGGAAACAAAAACCCTTTTCATCGCGCAGATAAAACGCGCCAGTACGGCAAAAACCGCTACATGCCTGCTCCGATGTGTGACCACCGCCCAAAGCGCCCAGCGGACAATGGCGGCTGTTCATAACCTCCAAATTGCCAAACGCCTGCACCTCGGCAGTCACGCCCTGCGCTGCCAAATTACGGCAAATTTGCTCCAACTGCCGGCTGTTTAGTTCCCGGGAAAGCGCCGTGTGTACCGGCTGACCAACCTGCCGCGGCCAAGCCAGCGCCGCCGCTGTGTTAAAACTGTTCAGACCAAAATCCGCCACCAACTGCGGCCGCCAATCCGACATTTCCGCCAGCAGCGCCCAACCCCAAAGATTGTTCACCAAAACACCGGCCAAACCAGCCTGCCGCCAGTCCTGCAAACGCCGCCGCCAAAGCGGCAGTTCCGCCTGCAAAGCAATGTTCGGCAAAACGCCATAAACGCCCAGCGCCGCCAGTTCCTGCAACTCATCATTGGTCGGCGGCGGCGCAAAACGCTGCTGCCAACCGCGCCAATAGATTAAATCCGCACCGGCCGTCGCCACAGCGCTCGCAGCCGGCAAGGAATCCACCAGCACCGCCAGCTTTGGCACAGTCTGCGCCGCACCTTTAAACGTACCCGGTCTGGCTGGCAATGCACCAGCCTTAGTCGTGCGCCGCGTCTGCCGCTCTACCCAGCGCCGCAAAGCCTGTTCCTCCAAAGCCGCCAAAGCGTCCCGACGCAGCTGATTTAACACACTGGCCGGCAACATAACGCCAGCGTCCAAATCAGCCGTCAACTCGGCCAGATACCAGCCGCTGCCGCCCAATCGCCCAAGCTGTTTTTGCAGCAAAGCCAAATCAGCAGGGCGCTTCTCCGCCGCCGGAATTTGATAATCCGCCGTCATTTCCACCGCATAGTTTTTCCCGTTTTGGTCGGTATAGCTGGCTTGCAGCCGAGGATTATGCCCCATTTTGCCTGTAAAATGCAGCCGCAGGGGCAATGTATCATAAGCCGTTGCCGCCGCCTCACCTGCATTCTGCAAAACGCTGTCCGCCGTCTTAAAAACCCGGTCGCCAACCGCCAAATTCACCAGTTGCAGAGCCCCCTGCAAACCAGACAAGGGCAAACGCACCCGGGCAGAAGGCAAATATTGCAGTTCTTTCACCACAAACCCCTGCCTGCCGCCGCGACTAACCCAAATTTCCAAACCATCGCCGGCTTGCAGCACAGCATCAGCATTATCAAGCTTCAAAACCAGCGCGTCCGGCGAAATCTGCTCTAAACGCCCCAGCTTTACGCCACGATTGTTCGGGCGCTCATAACTCATCAAATCCCGACCCGGCTGATTTTGCAGATAGGCCTGCGTAAAATCCCGGTTAAAAGCCTGACGCAGCTGCCGCTCCGTATCAGCCGCCCCGGCTCCGCGTTTGGCCGCGGCATAAGCTGAGGTTACCGCCGCCACATATTCCGGCCGTTTCATGCGCCCCTCAATTTTTAGGGAGCAAACGCCGGCCGCCGCCAGTTCCGGCAAAAGTTCAATGGCGTTCAAATCCCTAGGCGATAGCAAATGCCCAACAGCGCCAATCGACTCATCAGGCTTCTGCCCCTCATTATAACGCCAAAGCTGATATTTCAGGCGGCAGGGCTGAGCGCAACGCCCACGATTGCCGCTGCGCCCACCCACCAGACTGCTGAAAAGACACTGACCGGAAAAACAGATACACAAAGCGCCATGGCCAAAGACCTCCAATTCCACGTCAGTTTCAGCCTTAATGGCAGTAATATCCGCCAAACTGACCTCTCTGGCCAGAATTACCCGGGCAAAACCGGTCTGCTCCGCCCAGCTTACAGCGGCGGAATTATGCAGCGTCATTTGCGTGCTGGCGTTCAGCGTAATCTCCGGATAATGCCGGCGCAGCAAATCAGCAAAACCCCAATCCTGCACAATCAAAGCATCAGCGCCCATATTATGCAGCTGTTGGGCCAATTCCAACGCGTCCGCCATTTCATCATCACGTATCAGCGTATTCATAGTCAGATAGACCGCCACGCCACGCAAATGCGCCCAGCGCAGCAATCCGGCCAGTTCTTCCAGCCCAAAATTATCCGCAAAGGCGCGCGCACCAAAACTTTTGGCCGCCAGATAAACCGCGTCCGCCCCACCGTTCACCGCCGCCAGAAAAGCCTCCCGGCTGCCAGCTGGAGCCAAAATTTCCATATTTTTTAAGTTCTGCATATTTTAAGCGCGCAACTCGCCGCCCAACTCTTTAACCGCCGCCAGAATATTATCAAAAGCCGCGTTAACCTCTTCAACCGTCATGGTAGTATCCGGCCGCTGGAAAGTCAGATTATAAGCCAGACTACGCCGGTTCGCTCCCAGCGTCAGGCTTTCATAAACGTCAAACAGCGAGATACCAGTCAAATACTTACCGCCGGCATAAGCAATTTTCCGCTCCAACTCCGCCGCCGAAATATTCTTATCCAAAACCACAGCGATATCACGCACCGCCGCCGGGAATTTGGGCAGCTTCTGATAGACCGCGCCGCCGTTCAGCTGGCGCAGCATTACCAACTCGGCAAACACCACGTCCAAATTAATTTCCAGCACCGCCGGACGCTGTACCAGTTCATATTCCGCCTGAACTTTGGGGTGCAACTCGCCCAAATAACCGACATATTTTTCATTAATATACAACGCCGCCGTGCGCCCCGGGTGCATAAAGGGCAATTCTCGCTCATCTGCCGGCACAAAAGCAATCGCCGCGGCCGGAATTTTGCACTGTGCCAACAAGGCCTCCAACAAACCTTTCAGCTGAAAATAATCATAAGCCTGCCCGGTCTGCTGCCAGGCCGCCGGGGTCTGGCCATAACCCAGCACCGCCAGTGTATTAACCTCCTCCGGCAATTCCGCCGCCTGCTCCGCCTTGGGCAGGAAAACCATACCCTGCTCAAACAGCAGCAAATCATGATTGCGTCGGCTGCTGTTGCGCGCCGCACATTTCAGCAAACCCGGCAGCAGAGTGGTACGCATAACGCTTTGATCTTCATTCAACGGGTTTAAAATATGCACATTATCGCGCAGCTTATGCTCGGGCGAAAGTTGCAGGCGCTCCCATTCTCGCGGACTGACAAAGCCATAATTGATGACTTCATTAGCGCCCAGTCCCACAACTGCATTTTTCACATTTTCCAAAAAACGCTGTTGCGGCGTGCGTTTGCCCTCGGTCATCGCACCATAAGGCAGGGTGGTGGGAATACGGTCAAAGCCCAGCAGACGCGCCACTTCCTCAATTAAGTCCACCTCCAGGCTGATATCCTGCCGCCAAAGCGGAATGGTCACCAAATAGCAATCACCCTCCTTTTGATAAGCAAACTTCAGCTTATCAATAGCCGAGATAATATCCGCCTCCTCAAAATCGGTGCCCAGAACCGCATTAACCCGAGCCGGGCGCAGCGATACCTGCAAAGGCTGCATTCTAGCCTGCGCCTCCGGCGCAAAAACATCAATACAACCAGCCGCCGGCTTGCCGCCGCAAAGTTCCTGCATCAACTGCATGGTCCGGCGAGAAACATCGTCAAGCGCGGCAATGTTCACACCCTTCTCATAGCGCTGCGACGCTTCGGAGTGCAAACCAAGCGCCCGGGCGGTGCGCCGAATAGAAACCGCATTGAAAACCGCAGTTTCCAGAAAAACATTTTTCGTTTCCGCGGTAATTTCCGTATTCAAACCGCCCATCACGCCGGCCACGCAAATGCCGCGGTCTGCGCCATCGCAAATAAGCAGATTTTCCGTTGTCAATTCTCGCTCCTGCTCGTCCAGCGTCACAATCTGCTCGCCCTCTTTGGCCCGGCGCACTATAACCGCATGATTTTGCAGCGTATCATAATCGAAAGTATGCATCGGGCAGCCATATTCCAGCATGACAAAGTTGCTGATATCCACCACATTATTAATGGAACGCACCCCGGCCGAAGCCAGACAGTGCTGCAACCAATAAGGCGAGGGAGCCAGCTGCAAATCCTCCACCAGCCGCCCCAGATAACGCGGACACAAATCAGCGTCCTGCACAGTTATCGCCGCCAAATCCTCAACCCGGCGCTCGCTTTCCTGATAGCTTATCTCCGGCAGGTGCAATTCCGTATCCAGCACCGCCGCCACCTCTCTGGCCAGATTTAGCACACTCAAACAATCGCTGCGATTGGGTGTTAAATCCAACTCCAAAACCGGGTCATTCAGCAACAGTTTGGCAATACAATCATCACCCGGCTTCACGTCCAGACCGTCCAAAATCCAGATACCGTCCGGCTCGTCCACCGCCGGCGGCACGTTTAACTCCTCTTTGGAGCAAAGCATGCCAAAAGAAGCCACGCCGCGCAGCTTGGATTTTGTAATTTTCTTATCAACCACTTCAGAATTATGCAAAGCCACCGGCACAACCTGCCCCTCGCGCACATTAGTAGCGCCGGTTACGATTTGCAGCCAACCCTGCTCATTCAAATAATCATTATACCCCTCGCCCATATCCAGCTGACAAACCACCAGCTTATCCGCGTCCGGGTGTTTATCAATACGCATAATCCGGCCAGCCCGAATATTACTCAGCATCTCGCCGGGATAATGCACCAAATCCACCGTAATGCCGGCGCTGGTCAGCTTCTCGGCCAGCACATCAGCAGAAACGTTTATATCCACATATCTTTTCAGCCAATCATAAGATACTAACATTTTTTGCCTCCCCTTGTGTCGCTAAAACTGTTGCAAAAAGCGCACGTCATTCTCAAACAGCACGCGCATATCATCAATGCCATATTTCAGCATGGCAATACGCTCCACACCCATGCCAAAGGCAAAACCGGTAAAGCGTTCCGGGTCATAGCCGGACATTTTCAGAACATTGGGGTGCACCATGCCAGCGCCCAAAATTTCAATCCAGCCCGTATCCTTACAGGTACGGCAACCGCTGCCGCCGCAAAGCATGCAGGAAATGTCAACTTCCACGCTTGGCTCTGTGAACGGGAAAAAGCTGGGACGCAGACGAATTTCTCGCTCCTCGCCAAACATCTGACGCACAAAATTGAGCAAGGTGCCTTTCAAATCAGCCAGAGAAATGCCTTCGTCCACCACCAGCCCCTCCACCTGATGAAACATCGGGGAATGTGTTGCATCGTCGTCACGGCGATAAACTGTGCCGGGAGAAATAACCTTAACCGGGTTGGGACAAAGCCTGTCCATAGCGCGCGCCTGCACCGGCGAGGTATGCGTGCGCAGCAGCCGTTTGGCGTCGATATAAAAAGAGTCCTGCATATCACGCGCCGGGTGGTCAGCCGGCAAATTCATGCGTTCAAAATTATAATAATCAAGTTCCACCTGCGGCCCCTCGGCAATAGCATAACCCATGCCCAGAAAGATTTCCTTAAAATCGTCCATAACCTGCGTCAGAGGGTGCTTGCTGCCCAGCTTAACCGGCCGCCCGGGCAAAGTAATATCCACTTTTTCTTTCGCCAACTGGGCTTGCAGCATTTTATCCGCCAACTCCTGCTGACGACGCGCCAAATTCTGCTCCAACGCCTGGCGCAGTTCATTTACCATCTGGCCGGCCTTGGGACGTTCTTCTGGCTGCAACTTGCCCATTGACTTGGAAATTTCTGATATTGAGCCTTTTTTGCCCAAATATTTAACCTTTAACTCACGCAGCTGTTCACTGGAAACTGCATCTCGCAGTTCTTTTTCCATTGCTGCACGAATTTCTTTAATTTTTTCAAGCATATTGTTTACCTCATTTTAATATGATTAAATCCCACGACAATGCCGCCGAATTTATATTTTTCACTTTGCTCGAATTAATCGACCAGCAACTACCCTAAAAGGCACGGCTGGTCGAAATGGCTCACACTAAGCTTTGTCAGCGCCCAATAAAGTGGCCTTGACAATCGCTAAGTGTTCATACAAAAAAGCATTTTTATCCCCAAAACCGCCAAGGATAAAAATGCTTGTGTATCCGCAAGGAATAATCCGCAGGCTTAAATTTCACCGCAAAAACTGCGGTAACAAACATAAGCCGAAACTGAACCGGTATTTTCAAACAGGTTCCAAAAAGCGTCTGCTGGCAATATCAGCGACATCATCATAGTTAATCCCTTCCTTTTTGCCCGGCCAGGCCGGTCTATTTTCAGCTTATGGAATATTCCCTCTGTCTGATTATATTATAACACGATTTAAGCCAAGCGGCAAGGGAAAAAGATTAACAATAATGCCTTATTTTGTCGTATCGCTTTGCAACGAAAAAAATAATATGCCGGCAGCCACGGCCACGTTTAAAGAATTAACTCCGGCCTGCATTGGTATGGCAGCCAAACAGCTGGCCCGGCCGCGCCAAAAGGCAGACGGCCCGGTGGCCTCTTTGCCCAAAAGCCAGGCCACCGGCCTGGTAAACTGACACTGCCGAAAATCCCGGCCGGCAGCATCCGCACAAACCAACTCACAATCCAGCTGATTTAACAGCTGTTCTGCTTCCGTATCGGGCAAAGCCAAAACCGGTAAATGATATAAAGCCCCCATAGCAGCACGCACCACTTTAGGGCTAAATACATCAGCGCAGTCATTCACCAGCAGCACACCGCCCAAACCAGCCGCCCAGGCGGTGCGCAAAATAGTGCCGATATTGCCGGGGTCTTGCAGACCGTCCAAAATGGCCAGGTTGCTGCCTTGAACTCTGGTTAAAAAATCAGCAGTCGTCAGCTGCGGCAGGCGTAATGCCAAAAGCAGCCCCTGACTATTCTCCGTCTGGCTGCTGCTTTTCAGCAAATCCGGGCGCACGGCCAAAACCCTTGCGCCTTTTTCTGCCGCCTGCTGCAAAAGCCTGTCCACCTCCGGCCGACTTTGGGCGCCCTCCGCATAAAGCAACAACTCCGGCTGCATAACCGAGACTAATGCTTCACGGATATTGGCCAAACCCTCTGCCAGAAAAAGCCCGGCGGCCTTGCGCTGCTTTTTATCTGCCAGGCTCCGCACCAGCTTAACATATTGATTATCCTTAGAAGTAATAATTGCGTTAAAACTTGGTTCTGCCATGGGGATACACAGTTATTTATTATCTCAATGCTGCTTTAGCCTGATTAGCCAGGGCAGCAAAAGCTGCGGCGTCATTCACGGCCAAATCAGCCAAAATTTTGCGGTTAATGGTAATGTTTGCCCTTTTCAGACCATTCATCATGCGATTATAGGACAGGCCGTTGATACGCGCGCCGGCGTTAATACGGCTAATCCACAGCTTGCGAAAATCACCCTTTTTCTTACGGCGATGAGCAAAACTGTCGCTCATAGCTTTCATAACCTGCTGGTTCGCAACGCGGAACAGCTTGGAGTTAGAGGCGCGATAACCTTTGGCAAATTTTAATACTTTCTTATGACGTTGATGCTTCGTAAAGCCTTTTTTTACTCTGGTCATTTATAACAATCCTCCCGAAATTAAAATCATGATTTGTCTGCTAAAATTTTGCCCCAAACGGCTTACAGATAAGGCAGACAATCCTTCAAACGCTTGTAATCAGAATCAGTTGTAATAGTAGATTTACGCAAATTACGTTTGCGTTTCGGCGATTTTGTTTCCAGAATATGACTGGCATAAGCCTTGTTTCTCTTAAGCTTACCGGTGCCGGTGGTCGTAAATCTTTTAGCCGCCGCACGGCGTGTTTTCATCTTTGGCATAATAAACCTCCTCAAAACTTCAACCTGAAAATTGGAAAAATTTTAATATAAAATTTATGCTAAAACCTTATATTCTGCATACTTTTTTGCCTTATTTGGGAGCCAAAATCATGGTCATGTTACGGCCTTCAACCTTGGCAGCCTTTTCCACCGAGGCCACATCAGCCAAACGCTCTGCCATCCGGCGGCATAACTCAATGCCCTGCTCCGGGTGCGTAATCTCACGGCCGCGGAACATAATGGTAACCTTAACCTTGTCCTTGCCGGCCAGAAATTTCTGTGCATTTTTAGCTTTAACCTCAAAGTCATGCTCTTCGATGTTAATCCGAAGCTTTACTTCTTTCAAGCTGACAACCCGCTGATTTTTTTTGGCTTCCTTATCTCGCTTCAACTGGTCAAAACGATATTTGCCATAATCCATCAGCTTACAAACCGGCGGTTTGGCATTCGGCGCAATCTCCACCAAATCCAGCTCACGTTCACGAGCCACGCGCAGAGCTTCTTTAACCGACACAATCCCCAGCTGTTCATCTTCATTATCTGAAACCAAACGGATTTCAGCAGCCCGGATTTCCTCATTGATTCGCAATTCCTTAAAAATAACTTTCACCTCCAAATTTTGGCTCAATAACCCTGCGCGGCCACATACCGCCACAGGATTATTTAGTCCTAGACAAAAAAAATAGTGGAGCAAAAAACCTGCTCCCCCACAATAATAACAGACCACAATAATAACTCAGGCTTAAAACCCAAGCCGCATCTGTTAATATTTACCCGCCAGCGCCGGCCGGCCAGGTGAGAAGCAAAACTTCTGCTTTAATTGTCACGTTTCCTCATAAAAACGCTTGTTATATTCTACCATACCCGGCCAGCTTTGTCAATGCCTAAATTACAAATTTTTCAAACAAAACAGGAACAACCAATACCTAAACCGCCCTGGCCAATATGCGCGCAAAGGCTTAAAGGCAAGTCGTCATACATAATTGACTGGCCGGGAAAAGCCTCGGCAATCTGCGCCAGCCAGTCCTCCGTTTCCGCCTTATCCGCACTGCCGGCCGCCACAATATGCACCCTGCCGCTTTCCCACTGCTGCTTGAATTTACCCTGCAAATCCGCTCGCAGCGCTTCAATCATGATATGCCGCGCTCGCTTTTTGCCACGGCATTTATTATGTATATTCAGTTTACCCACATCAAACTGTAAAACCGGCTTCATATTCAAAATTGAGCCCAATGCCGCCGTTGTATTGCTTATACGGCCGCCATGCGCCAGATGCTTCAGTTCGTCAACCACAACATATATCGTCATATCCGCACGATGCTGCTGTAAAATATGCTGTACCTCCGCAGCAGTTTTGCCCTGCGCCAAAAGTTCCAGAGCATCTAAAACTGAACGGTGCATCGGAGTGGCCACCCTGCCAATATCCAACACCCAAACCCGGCCAGCATAGTTTTCTTCTCTGGCCAACGCCATAGCAATCTCACAACTGCTGCTTAAACCACTGCTCATGGGAATATGCAAAACCTGTTCACACTCCGCAAGCGCCTGGTTCCATATGTTGGCAATCACCAATGGAGCCGAAGAACTTGTGGCAATTTCTGCTCCAGCGGCCAGCTTAGTAAAAAAATCCTGCCGCGTTAAATCAATATTTTCATAATAACAGCTACCATCAATGTAAAAAGGCATGGGTAAAAGCCAAATGCCCAGCTTTTGCGCCTCATCAGGTAAAATTCCACTATTACTATCAGTCACAATGCCAACTTTCATCACCAATTCACCTCAAAACCCTATTAATTACATATTATATATTATAGTCTAACTCTGAAATATTAATTGAATATAAATTTTCACCATAAAGCATAAGCATATAAAAAGTTGCATTTAACCAAATTTTGTGATATACTATATATAATTATCGAACACACTCACTGGCCAACCAAAGCAAAGCTAAATTGAAAGGTATCATAAATTAATGAGAAGAAAAAAAACCAACAAAACTAAATTGTTTTTCAAAATTCTGGGTTATACCGTTCTGGCTATCATTATTTTTTCTATCGCCCTGACGATTTATAGCGTATTTGGCCCTAAAGAGGACTTTACTACGCCGATTAAAAATAATTATGCCATCATCAAAGAAAGTTCCCGTTCAGCCTACATAATTAACAACAATAAAGGAGCCGACCCAACCAAACCGGTTGTAGACAGCATTATCATTTCTTATGCTGTCAGCGGTAAATATATTGCCGCTAAACAAACCGCCGTACCGGAAACAGCAGATATTAAACCGGATTACACCAACTACTGTTACTGGCTTATCAACACAGATGACGCTCAAGTTCTGGGGCCATTCAATACTGACGATGAGTTTAACAGCAAGTGTCTGGAATTACAACTGGAATTTAACGAGTGGATTGGCGCTTAAGCAACCTCAAACATCAATAAAGGAGCCGCTGTTAAAACGGCTCCTTTTATGTGTAGAAATTAACCAGCCGTTCCATTGAGAAACGGCTGGTTTACTCATAATCTTAAAGCATTTTCAGATACTTTTCATACATCAAACCGTCACGCACGGGGGAACCAGCCGCTGCGGTATCCTTAGCTGCCAGATACACAAAAAAAGCACTTTTCTCCAAAGCCGACTGCATATCCAAACCAGCCAGCAGCGAACCACACAGCACAGCAGAGAATACGTCACCGGCGCCGTTATAATAAGGCTCCACGGCCGGCTCCTCAACCCAATAAAAATGGTTCTGCTCCGCATCAAAAGCCAAATTGGCCAACATGCCGGCTTTAGAACGCACGCCGGTCAGCACAACCTGAGCGGAGCCCAAGGAAGCCAACTCCTTAACCAGCTTCAAAGCGGCGGTTTCATCAATGCGCTCACCACAATAATCCCGGTTCAAAAGCAGGCAGGCCTCAGTAATATTAGGCGTAATCACATCAGCCATGCGCACCAGCTTTTTCATAGACTCGCAAATTTCCGGCGTACAGGTATTATAAGGCTTACCATTATCGCCTAAAACGGGGTCAACAAAAATTAAAGGCTGTTTTTCTCCGGCCTGGCTTTTAACATCATGAATGAATGAACCAACAACATCAGCCTGCTGTTCTGAACCTAAAAAACCGGTATATACCGCTGCAAAATTAAGTTCCAGTTTCCGCCATTCCGCCAGATAATCGGGCATATTTGCAGTAAAATCCTGAAAAAAATAACTCTCATACCCGGTATGATTGGATAAAATAGCCGTCGGCAATGGGCAGCATTGAAAACCCATAACCGACAATATAGGCATTGCCACCGTTAATGCACAATGACCATAACCAGACAAATCATTAATTGTTGCCACCAAAGGCGTTTTTTTCATGCTTAAAGCCTCCTAATTTTTATTGCACAGACTGCACTGGTGCAAATTTATAAGCCGGTGCATCTCCCCAAAGGCGTTCCAAATTGTAATATTCACGCTGCTCATCAGCAAAAATATGCACAACCAAAGCGCCATAATCCAGCAAAATCCATTCTGCCTCGCGATATCCCTCCACGCGCAACGGTTTAAGCCCCTGCTCCGCCAGCTTTTCCTCAATGTTATCGCTGATAGCTTTCAGCTGCGGCTTGTTGCTGCCCGACATAATCAGAAAATAATCCGCAACCGGCGATACATCACGCAAATCAATGCCCACAATATCCCGGGCTTTTTTGGCCCAGCCAAAAGCCGCGGCCGCCTTGATTAAATCCTCCAGATTATCCGTATCCAGAGCCGCAGACGCTTCTTCCTCGTCTGCCAGCAATTCTCTGGTTTCCATATCGCGCGCCGGCGCTTCCGCATTGTTATGTTGTAATTTATCCTGATTTAACAATTCCTGCAAATTCTCTTTTTCCGTCAATTTAATTCAACCTCCCATATAATCACTTACTATATTTATATTTTCCGAGCCTTTTTATAATACGCCCACGCCTCATAAGCCAGAGGGTGAACAAAATTTCTTTCACTCTCCAAAAATCCAATCACACCCTGCATGCAGGCGCAAATACCGCTCGTTAAATCCTGCCAAACCGCTTGCCGGATAGGCGGCAAATCAGGAAAATCCCGACCTGGCTCAATCAAATCCGCCACAAAAACCAGACTTTCCAGCAGCGTCATGGCCGGCCGACCCAAAGTATGCCAAAGACACGCACTCTGCACCGCTTCATTCAGCCGGGGATACTGCGTCTGCAATTCCGCCAGCAGCACCGCCCCAGCCGGGGCATGCCAAAGCTGTTTATGTTGCAAAATTTCAGCATCTTCCGCTAAAGGCGATTTTTGCAGTAAAGCCAGCTGCTCCGTGCGCGGCAACTCCTTGGCAATATCATGACAAATTCCGGCCAAATAAGCCTCCGCCGGGTCAGCGCCATATTTTTCGGCCAGCTGCTGCGCTGTTTCCGCTACACCCAAACTATGCTTCAGGCGCGCCGGGCCTAAACGGCTGCGCACCAATTCAAATTCTTCTTTATATATCTCGATATAATCCATGCTTATAAATATACATCTCCACAGTTTCCGGCAAAAGATATTTAATCGGCTCACCACACGCCACCCGGCGGCGGATATCGCTGGAAGAAATAGCCAATGCCGGCACTTCCATAAAAAACAGCTTGGCCGCCAGCTTGGGCGAACCCTTAAAATCATCTAAATGATAACCCGGCCGCGTAGCCGCAATAAAGCTGCAAACATCAGCCAGTTCATCAATCTGGCGCCACTGCATAATCTCCAGAACAGCATCGGCGCCCGTGATAAAAAACAATTCCGCCTCATCGCCAAAATGTTGATGAAAAGCACGCATTGTTTCATAGGTATAGGAAATCTGCTCCCGGTTTACCTCCCAGTCAGAAACAATAAAATCCTGATTGGGCACCGTCGCCAGCAGCGTCATCAAAAGACGCTCCGCGGCCGGCGTCAGTTTATGCGAAAGCTTATGCGGCGGCCGGCCAGACGGCACAAAAATAACCTGATTTAGGTAAAAACGATGCCTGGCCGCCTCAGCAGTTACCAAATGACCATAATGAATAGGGTCAAACGTGCCGCCCATAATACCAATCCTTTTTTTCGGCAATGATATCACCCACTTTTTATCGGCACCATTCTACCCATTAATTCATATAACCCAGAAAACCGAAATCGGCCGGATACTGCCGCCGACGGAAACCGGGATCCACCGACCAGGCCGCCGCCACCGCCAGAACCAGCTTTTCATCGGGAATAATCGGCCGAAAACCGGGCTGATATTTTTCGCGCATCTCCGTAATGAAAGCTGGATTGATAGCAATTTCCTCCTCAGTCGGTTCGCCAATCAGCCAGATTAACTCCTGCAATTCGCCGCTGTAACCATAAGCACGCGCAATCTGACCATCACGAATACCCACCCAGCCATGATTACCCAAGCCCTGCATGGTGGAGAAAAAACAGGCATTGCCAAACTTGCGGCAAATTTCTTTAAGCCAGGGAATGTTTTCCGCAGAGCGGTTCATGTCAGCGCGCTCCCAAAGCGTTTTACCAATAACCATTACCCAGCCTCCCAAAGAAGGAGAAACGAAAACCAAATTATTATCCGCATAGGCTTGCTGCAAACCCTTGGTCCAGTTAGCCGTCTGCACATCGTCCAAACGCAGCGCCGCGATAACCTCAGAGGGCTTAAAGCCGGGAATAGCCAGCCAAGCCATTTTGGGGCCAAAAGGTATTGGCGTTTCCGGCAGCAATGTATCGCCGGCTTCCTCCGGCGTCAAATTAGACAAATCCGGCAGAGAGCGCAATTGCGTGGCGCTGGCCATGCCGTTGGCCTGATTGTTGATAAAACCAAAACTGCTCGCCATACCGGGCGGCATGCGTTGCAAATTTGGTGCAACCGTCGGCTCCTGCGTTGCCGGCGTTTTTTCAGGACTGGCCGCCGCCGGCATAGTCTGATGCATTCTGGTTTCTTCCAATGAAACCGCGTCCAGCTGCTCCGCACCAATCGCCGCTGATTGCTCCGGCATATCATCAACGGCAATTTTCTGCATAACCACCGTTTCTTCCATATTATTTACCAAAGAATTTTCCGGCATTTGCAGCACACGCGTTTCCTCATTTTCATCAATAGCCGGCAAAGCCTCCTCGCTTTCCTCCAGCAAAATGGCATTGGTATCCTCGCGACTAATTAAACGAGTCGCCTCATTGTCGTCGGTATCCAATGCTTCTGCATCAAGCGATAAACCGACCGCCGGTGTTTCGTTAGCCGCCGGCACTGCATTATCTGTCTTAACAGCTGTTTCCTGATTAGGAATTACAGCAGCATTTTCACCCTCTGCGTCGGCATTCACAACGCCATGCCGCAAAGCCTCCAACACATTAGCCGCCGCCATTGCGTCAGCATCACCAGCATCTTTATTAAACTCCACAGCATCGGCCGCATCTAAATCAGCCTGTATTCTGTCAATCGCATCATTATAATCAGACTGACTGACCGGCGGCACCTCCTGTCCCTCCCAAAAACTTTGAGAGAATGAGGCAACCGTATTTATAGATGTCAGCGGCTGCTCAAATTCCGCCGTTTTCTCCAAATTTTCGGCTCCATCTGCATTATTCAGCATATCATTTTCAATATCCGGCAATGAAAGTTCCGCCAAAGGCTCGGCTGCTTCCAAATCAGCATTGCCAAAGCCGTCCACCAAAGGCGCCACATCTGACGCCGTCAGCGGCGCCGATTCTCTAATTGCTCGCACACCCCAAATAGCAAAGCCCAGCAAACCAATAAACATACCCAGCAGCACAATCGCCGGCCCCACAAACACCTCTAAATCAAACACAAGCAAACCTCCCTTGTCTGCCCCTATTCAGCATAGTCGAACTCTCGCCCGGCAATCTGCACCAAATCACCGTCTTGCGCCCCGGCTTCACGCAAAGCCGCATCAAGGCCAATTTTCGTCAATATATTCTGCAAACGCCGCAATGACGCTTCATACTCCCAATCAGTCATAACAACCAGCTTCTCCAGCTTTTTGCCGGTAACCTGCCAAACCCCTGGCTCCGCCTGTGTAATCACAAATTCCGGCTCCGCCACCACTTTAGTCAGCTTACCCAGACTCTCATCTTCAGTATCCTGCATATCCGGCAGCACCGGCAAAGGCGTGGTCTGCAAAATCTCAAACACCTGATACATTAACTCGCGTAATCCCTCGCCCGTCAGCGCAGAAATCTCAAACAGCGGATAATCATGACCAGACTCCACCAGCCGCTGCTTAAATTCATGCAAATTTTCTGCCGCCTGCGGCATGTCCATTTTATTGGCCAGTAACAACCGGCGGCGCGCCGCCAAATCCTGACGATACAGCGCCAATTCCTTATCAATCACACAAAATTCTTCCCATGGCGAAAGTTCACCCAAACCGCTCATGTCCACCACATGCAGCAGCAGGCGTGAACGCTCCACATGACGCAAAAAACGATGCCCCAAACCAACGCCCTCGGCCGCGCCCTCAATCAAACCGGGAATATCAGCCAAAACGAAACTCATGCCCGGCTCCAAATTCACCACACCCAAATTGGGGTGCAATGTGGTAAAGGGATAATCGGCAATCTTCGGGCGACTGCCCGATACCTTGGAAATAATCGTGCTTTTGCCGGCATTCGGCAAACCAACCAACGCCGCGTCCGCCAGAAGTTTCAACTCCAAACGCAGCCAGCGTTCCTCACCCGGCTCACCTTTCTCAGCAATCTCCGGCGCCCGATTGCGTGCCGACTGAAAACGTGCATTACCACGGCCGCCACGGCCGCCATGCGCCACCACCACACGCTGATTTTTCTCCACAATATCCGCCAGCAACTCGCCGCTTTCAGCATCGCGCACCAATGTTCCCACCGGCACTTTCACAATTAACGGCTCACCGTTTTTGCCATGCATATTTTTCCGCATGCCGTTTTCACCGCGCTGCGCCTTATAATGCTGACGATACTTAAAATCCACCAAAGTGGTCAGGCTCTCGTCTGCCACAAAAATCACATCAGCACCCTTGCCACCGTCCCCACCGGAGGGGCCGCCCAGCGGTACATATTTTTCTCTGCGAAAGGTTACAACACCATTGCCGCCATCGCCGCCTTTCACAAAAATTTTCACATAATCATAAAACATTAAATATACTCCAAATCCTCTTAAATCAAATTATTACTTTTTATTATATCACAGAAATATGCTTTCTGCAATTTATTTTTCCAAAAAAAATAAAACGACACAGAAATAGTCTGTGCCGTTTTATAAAATGCATACCAGATTTAAGCAGTTTCTACTGCATAAACACTAACCTTTTTGCGTGTTTTATCTTTGCGCTCAAATTTAACTCTGCCGTCCACCTTGGCAAACAGAGTATCGTCCTTACCCAGACCAACATTGGTGCCGGGGTGGAAATGTGTGCCGCGCTGACGCACGATAATTGAACCAGCTGTCACCAGCTGACCATCATGGCGCTTCAGACCAAGTCGTTTGGACTCACTATCACGACCGTTCTTGGAACTACCGCCTGCTTTCTTATGTGCCATGAAAACCCACCTCCTTTATTTTCTGCAATTCTGCATTAATTCTTTATTTTGTTGTCAAAGCCCATTAAAATCAGGTCTGATTAAGCGTTAATAGCTTCAACCTGAACTTTAGTGAAAGGCTGACGATGACCGTTCTTCTTTTTGCTGTGCTTTTTAGGCTTGTAATGGAAAACAACAACCTTTTTGCCTTTGCCATGCTCCAAAACCTTCAAATTAACGCTGGCGCCTGCAACAGTGGGATTGCCCACCTGCAAAGCTTCGCCCTCGCCAACAGCCAGAACCTTTTCCGCCTGCACAACCGTGCCGGCTTCTGCGTTTAACAGTTCCACATTCAGGATATCACCCTGTTTAACGCGATACTGCTTGCCGCCGCTTTCAATAATTGCGTACATTTTTACACCTCCTATGCCAAAGACTCGCCCCAGCAGGTGGCCGTTTGGCGCTTTTGCCCAGCCTGGCCAGGCACCTGACTTAAGTGCGGTTTACCTACATATCAAATGATACGCCCAATGAGCCGCTTTTGATATATAACTTTATAAAGTCTAGCATAATTGCCGCTGCTTGTCAAGCCCTTTTTACGATGAATATTACAGACCAAAGCTGTCATGCAGGGCGCGCACCGCGTCCTTGGCGCCCTCTTTCTGCAAAATACAGGAAACTTTAATTTCAGAGGTGGAAATCATATCAATATTAAAACCATTATCATAAAGGCACTTAAACATCTTGGCAGCTACGCCGGGATTAGTAATCATGCCTGCGCCAACAATAGAAACTTTGGCCACATCGTCAGCCAGAGAGAAATGCTCCGCCGCCAGCTGCTCCACCACCGGCTCCAAAATTTCTTCCAACTTGCCGTCCGCTTCTTTGCCGCAGGTAAAGGAAATATCATTTTTGCCGTCTTTGTGGCCGCTCTGAATAATCATATCTACATTAATTTTCGCATCGGCCAGTGCGCCAAAAAGTTCGCTGGCAATGCCCGGCCTATCCGGCACGCCATAAACCGTAACCTTAACCACATCACCGTCATAAGCCACGCCGCTGACTAAAACCTCACGTTCCAACTGCTTCATATCAACTTCCTCCTTAACCATCGTACCCTCATTATCATTAAAACTGGAGCGCACACAAATGGGCATATTAAAGGTTTTGGCCACTTCCACACTGCGCGGCTGTAAAACGCCGGCGCCCAGACTGCTCATCTCCAGCATCTCATCAAAAGAAATTTCCGCCAGCTTATGCGCCTGCGGCACAATCCGGGGGTCGGCCGTATAAACACCGTCCACATCGGTATAAATTTCACAAAAATCAGCATTCAAACCAATCGCCAGCGCCACGCCGGAAGTATCAGAACCGCCGCGGCCCAGCGTATGAATTTCACCCAGCGAATCCACACCCTGAAAACCGGTAACGATAACCACCTTGCCAGAGGCCAGCTCACGCTCCAAACGCACCGAGTCTATGGAGAGAATTTTGGCGCGGCTGTAAACCCGGTCGGTTCGTATGCCTGCCTGCTCGCCAGTCAGAGAAACCGCCTTATAGCCCATGCTTTGCAATGCAATCGCCAGCAGCGCCACACTCTGCTGCTCGCCGGTAGACATCAGCATATCCATTTCTCGCTCCGACGGATAAGGCGTCAGCTGTCTGGCCAGCGCAATCAAATCGTCGGTCGTATCACCCATGGCGGAAAGCACCACTACAACCTGATTGCCGGCCGCCACTGTCCGCGCCACACGTCTGGCCACATTTTGTATTCTTTCAATATCGGCAACAGAACTGCCGCCGAACTTCTGCACAATTAATGCCATATATTTAACCCCCTTAATGAACACTTAACGATTGCCAGGCTCAATGCTCCGGCAGCGTTTAACAACCCTGCGCACCATCATTATCCTGCTCCAAAACCAGAACTTTGGGGTGTACTCCACAGGAAAACCAGGCTCGGCGCATGGCCTGACGCACCGCCGCACCATCCGTATCAGTAAAAGCAATCAGCGTTGGTCCGGCCCCGGAAAGCCCGGCCGCCAGCGCTCCGGCGCCCTTGGCCGCACGCAGAACACGCTTGGCGCCTTTAATCAAACGATAACGCTGCTCCTGATGCAAACGGTCGTCAAACGCTGTAGCAAAAAGCTGTAAATCACCGGTAGCCATCGCCCCCACCAATAAAGCCGCACATTGAATATTATGAACGGCGTCCTCCCGGCGTACCTCGGCCGACAAAATTTTTCTGGCCCGGCTGGTAGAAAGATAAAAATCCGGGATAGCCGCCACCGCACGCAGCTGTTCCGGCGGCGTTAAACGCAAAACCACCGTCTTGCCACCGCGCTGACAGGAAGACACAAAACCACCGTAAAGCGCCGGAGCCACATTATCAGAATGACCCTCCAGCTCCACCGCCAGTTCCAAAAGTTCCTCCCGGCTCAATGGCTCACCCAAAAGCAAATTGGCCGCCAGCAAACCGCCGACAATCGCAGCCGCCGAACTGCCCAAACCACGGGAAACGGGTATAACATTATACATCTTAAATTCCAGACCACTAAAGCGTTCATGAACTGTATCAAAAACACGCCGCGCTGCACGCACAGTTAAATTATCGCGCGGCTGCTCCATAGATTTGGTATGTGAACCCACATTCGCCAAACGAATACCACGTCCCTGCAAACGCCGCAGCCCTATCGTATTATACATGGCCAGAGCCATGCCAAAAGTATCAAAACCAGCTCCCATATTGGCCGTAGTGGCCGGCACTCTCACATTAACTTCTTGCAGCATTGGTTTTATTCCCCTTTTACTCGGATTAAGCTGGCCACACAATCCACACAGCTTAAGCGATGCAAGCGCTCAACCGCTTCCTGCAAATTGGCCTCTTTAACCTGATGCGTAATCAGCACAATCTCGGCCAGACCGCTGTCCATCACGCGCTTTTGAATTACCGAATCCAAACTGATATCTGAAGCCGCAAAGGCCTCGGCAATTTGCGCCAAAACCTTGGGCTTATCCTGCACCATCAAACGAATATAAAATTTATTATAACATTCACCAATCGGCAATACCTGACGCTGTGCAAACAAACGCAGGCCATAACCGCCTTTGGTGCCGTTCAAAATATGCCGGGCCGCCGCAATCACATCGCCGGCCACCGCGCTGGCCGTGGGCAGAGAACCAGCGCCGCGCCCATAAAACATGGACTGACCCAGCGCGTCACCCTCCACAAATACCGCATTGAAAACATCATTAACCGCCGCCAGAGGGTGCGCCAACGGTATCATCAACGGATAAACGCAAACCTCAACCGAATTTTCCGCAGTTGTTTCACTATCTGCGCCCGGTCTGGCCAGACCCACCAGCTTAATCACATAACCCAGCTGCGCCGCATAATCAATATCAAACTTGCTGATTTTGGTAATGCCCTCCACATAGACCATGTCCTCGGTGATGTTGGCATTATAAGCAATCGAAGCCAGAATGGCCATTTTACGCGCCGCATCAAAGCCCTCGATATCGTTGGTCGGGTTAGCCTCAGCATAGCCCAACTCCTGCGCGCGCTGCAAACAGGGTTGAAAATCCGCCCCGGTATGCGACATCTGCGAAAGGATATAATTGGTTGTACCATTCACAATACCCATAATTTCAACAATATTGTTAGCCGCCAAACTATCTTTGAGCGCTTTTAAAATCGGTATGCCGCCGGCCACGCTGGCCTCAAACAAAAAATCAGCCTTATTCTCCGCCGCCAGCTGAAAAAGTTCCGCCCCGTGCGAGGCCACCAAATCCTTGTTGGCTGTTACCACTGATTTACCGGCAGACAACGCCGCCTTAACCATCTCCAAAGCCGGGTGAATACCGCCAATCAGTTCGATTACAATATCAATTTCCGGGTCGTTCACCAAATCATGATAATCGCTGGTGGCCGTAGTTTCCGTAAGCCCCAGTTCGGCAATTTTGGCTTCAGTATAAGGAATATCCAGATTGCAGACACGTTTAACCACAATTTCTGAAGCACGGTCAGCAATCAAACGGCTGTTCTGCGCCAAAAGCTGCAAAGTGCCGCCGCCAACCGTACCCAAACCAATCAAACCGACGTTAACACGCCGGACTGTTTTTGCATTTTGCATTATATTATCAACCTTTCTATATAATATATTCTTAAATAAAGTATGCTGAAAAATTTTTATTTGCTGTTAGCCAACTCGCCAATATATTCCGCTCTTAATATCCCCGGCAGCTGCTGAATTTGCTCCAGCAAACCGCCCAGCGAAAGTTCGCTTTCAGAAACCTCCATCGTAATGGTGGCGGCAGCAATCCCGGCTAACGGCATATCCTGATTTAGGGTATGAATGTTGCAATGATTATCCGCTAAAACAGCCAGAACCGCCATTAACCGCCCCGGCGAGTTATCCATGCGGATATTCAGCACCACAACCCGATAAGTTTCCTGCTGATAAAAAGGAAAAATGCCATCTTTGTATTTATAAAAAACACTGCGGCTGATATTGGCCATTTTAACAGCTTCATTCACACTGTGCGCTTCACGCCGCGCCAAAAGCTGTTTAGCCAGAGCGGTACGCTTGATAGCGTCTGGCAGAATATCATCATAAATAATATAAGCTTCCCGATTTTTACTCATTATCAAACCTCTTAATTCATACTGTCCGCAAGTTATGGAACAATATCCGTCCTGCGCATACATAACATAGGTGCAATTATAACAAAAAACAATGAATAATACAAGTATTTTTTTAAATTTTTTTATGTATACAAAATAAAAGCCCCGTTTCTATCTGAATACAAAATGGAAACACAGGCTTTTTTACATCAACATTATTATGTAAAGCTAATTTTGCTTGGTTAAAGGCCTCAATACGCCATAAAGCAACGAGCGATAAACTGGCACGTAAATAACCGGTGCCAAAAAACAATTAACCAAAGCGCCGCCCAAAATAATTTTGCTGATAAAAGTCATGGAAAAAAAGCTACCAGAAAGCAGACCAATCATTAAAGCATAAAGCAGAGAATTGGCCGCATGCACCAGAAAAACCGAAAGCAAGGCAATCAGATAATTTTCTTTAAACAAACCTTTGGTAAAATAGCCGCACAAAAAGCCCGTCAGCCCCCAAACCAGCAGATTAAGGCCAACAAAACGCCCTATTACCAAATCCTGCAAAAGGCCGCAAAGCACGCCATGCACCAGCCCCGACAGACTGCCACGCAAAACGCCGGCATAAACCGGGAAGAACAATAAAAGCTGCGGACAAAACACGCCCCAGCCTAAATTGCTAAGCACACCATATTGCAGAAAAAAAGCAATCAAATATAAAACAGTCAGCACCAAATTGCGCCGCCAGTTTAGCATAAGCGTCCTCCTTAAACCAAAGCTTGCTTATTTTTTGCGGACAAGTACCATAACGTCTTCCAAATGTTCAAAATCAACATAAGAGCGAACATCAATATTCAGCATCAAACCGTCGCTTTGCAAATCAATATTATTAATATAACCAACCAGCAGACCCTGCGGATAAATACCGCCATAACCGGAGGTTATAACCTGCTGATAATTTTCAATTTCCGCATCATATGGTACATGAATCATGCTTAAATTGGTGGTTTCATTATCACCCTCCACCACGCCAATAGTACGCGTGTTCTGCACCATACAGCTAACCGCGCCGTTGCGGTCAGTAATCAACAACACCTCTGATTCATGCTCTGAGGTGTTAATAATACGCCCCACCAGACCCTCCGCACAGACCACGGGCATATTCGGCGCAAAACCGTCCGCTGCGCCGCCGTTAATACGAATAGTTTCATACCATGTGCTTGGGTCACGATTTATCACGGTAGTAGTATGATAATCAAATTTTGGTCTATAATCATCAACCGAATTCAACAGCTTATGCAAACGCTCATTTTCCAGCTTATATTCGTCAATCTGCACCAACTGCAAACGCAGTGCGCTCAGTTCCTTACGAAGTTCCTCGTTTTCTGCGCGCAGATTATCAATACCCTCCAAATATGCGCCCCAGTTACCAATATTCTCTGCTATCACACGCGCGCCATTTTGCATCGGCGTCAGGATATCACGCAAAATCGCCTCTGGCTTGGAAATATTTTCCCGGTCAGTGGAGGTCTGGCTGGCCAAATACAAAACCAACAGCACCAAAACCACCACAGTGCCGATAATCAGTCCCTTTTTTCTATTAGGAGTCACAAAAAACTACACCCTCCAACCCAAAATCGTCAATAAATTAATCCTCCAAATAAATTTTTGGCTATTTGCGACCGTTATCTAAAATATGGATATTTTCCAGAACTTTGCTTGTCCCCAAAACGACTGCATTCAGCGCCTGGTCAGAAAGATGCACCATAATATGCGTTTCCATGGAAACCAGTTTTGGCAAACCGCGCAGCAGAGAACCGCCGCCGGCCATTACAATACCGCGGTCCATAATATCCGCCGCCAACTCCGGCGGTGATTTCTCCAGACAAATCTTAATCGCGTCAATAATCGCCGCAACCGGCTCCGCCAGCGCCTGATTAATCTGGTCAGTGGTAATCGTTACCGTTTTGGGCAGACCAGTCATCAAATCACGGCCGCGCACTGAATAAGTTTCGCCCATCTCCTCGCGCTCCAGATAAGCCGAGCCAATTTGAATTTTAATTTCCTCGGCAGTGCGCTCACCAATCGCCAGATTGAAATTTTTCTTGATATAATTGACAATCGCATCGTCCATTTTATCGCCAGCCACACGCACAGAATGAACCGTAACCAAACCGCCCAGAGAAATGAGGCCAACCTCCGTGGTGCCGCCGCCGATATCCACAATCATGTTGCCCACAGGCTCCATAACCGGCAGACCAGCGCCAATCGCCGCCGCCATTGGCTCCTCAATCAAATAGGCTTCCTTGGCGCCGGCATTCAAAGCCGCCTCACGGATAGCGCGCTCCTCCACCGTCGTAACCCCGGAGGGAACACAAATCACAATACGCGGACGCGAGAAAATAGAGCGGTTTTTAATCGCCTTATCAATAAAATATTTCAACATACTCTGCGTTGTATCAAAATCAGCAATCACGCCGTCTTTAACCGGCCGAATTGCCATAATATTGCCAGGCGTGCGCCCCAGCATTTTCTTTGCTTCATTGCCCACCGCCAAAATCTTTTTGGTATTCTTATCAATCGCCACCACGGACGGCTCCGTGGAAATCATATCGCGACCTTTAACGTAAACCAGAGTATTGGCGGTTCCCAAATCAATACCAATATCTATATTAAACAAATCCCATGCCCCTTTCTGTGGCGTTTACAGATTGTTACTCTAAAATTTAAAACATTACATTAAACGACTTTAGCAAACTGTCGTTAACCTATATTATATTATATTTTACCCCTTTAATACAACAGATTTTTCGATTTTTTCTCTAATTTTTTTCTTAATATTTTGTTTTTTTTCCCGATTGTTTATTTTGCCCCGGCAATCGTGGTTGAAATCAGCCCGTCCGGTAATAACTGCGCTGCCAATTTCAATGGCAAACCGACAATATTATCAAAATCACCGACAATATTCAACACAAACTTACGCGCGCCACCCTGCACCGCATAAGCGCCGGCTTTATCCAAAGGCTCGCCGCCAGATACATAATCTGCAATTTCAGCAGCCGTCAATTCCCGAAAACGCACCCGGCTTTCCGCCACGCCACTTTGCAGCCGCCCCTGATACCAAACCGCCACACCGCTGAAAACACTATGCTCACGGCCAGACAGACGACGCAGCATGTCAACGGCGTCTGCCTTGTCCAGCGGTTTGCCAAAAATCTCGTCACCAAGCGCCACCACCGTATCCGCCGCCAAAATACACTCCGTCTGGCTGCCTGTTCGTCTGGCCGCCACCGCCCAGGCTTTCAATTCCGCATTGCGCTGCACCAACTCGGCCGGCGGCAGACTGTCCGTCAGTTCCTGCGCATCAGCCACGCAAACTTCCGGCTCAATACCAGCCTGCCGCAGTAATTCCAGGCGCCGCGGTGAACCTGAAGCCAAAATCAGCTTTATATTATCATTCTGCATTTTAATAATTCTCCTGTTCAATTCCCAACAAACTGGCTCTGGCGTCAGCCAGCATATACAGCGAACCGGTAACCAGCAACAACGGCTCCGCCGCAGAATTAGCCGCCAGCCGCTGACCAGCCGCCACTGCCGCCGCAACATCTTCTTCCAGCTGACACGGCACGCCATATTCCCGGCAAATTTCTGCCAAAGCCTGCCAATCACCAGCGCGCGGACTTGGCACCCGGGTTATCACCGCCTGACTCAACTGCGGCAAAAGCAAACGCAAAGCGGCCTCTCGCTCCTTATCCGCCAACATACCCAAAACCGCCACAATCGGCCGTTCCGGCCAGTATTGCCGCAAAGCAGCGCTTAAGGCCTGCATACCGGCCACATTATGCGCGCCGTCCAAAACCACCAGCGGCTTTTGGCTCACAATTTCCAGCCGCCCCGGCCAGTCGGCCGCCGCCAAGCCGCTGCGCACCGCCGTTTCTGGCAGGCCAAGCCGCCGCGCCGCCGCCGCCGCCAATGCCGCATTAGCCAACTGATGTTCGCCCAGCAGCCTGATATGCAGTCCAGACCAACACTCACCGCTCAATTTATCACAATAAGTAAACGTCTGCCCGTCAATATCCGATTTTTCAACCTCATAAGCAAAATCACGGCCTAATTGCAGCAACTGGCTGCCAGCCGCCTGCGCCCGGTCTTGCAGCACCGCCAGCACCTCAGCGTCCTGAGCGGCCGTTAACAAAGGAACCCCAGGCTTAATAATGCCAGCCTTAACTCCGGCAATCTCCGTCAGCGTATGCCCCAGATAATCCATATGGTCCATCGCCACATTGGTAATCACAGCCAAATCCGGCTGAATAACATTGGTGGAGTCAATTTCGCCGCCCAGACCAACCTCCATAACCGCCCAGTCGGCCTGCCGCTGCTGAAAATAGTGCAAAGCAAGCGCCGTACTGACTTCAAACTCTGTCGGCGCTTCTTCACCCTGCTCCTCCAGCTGCACCAAAAGCGGCCTGATTACCGCCAGCTGCCGCACCAAATCCACACGGCTAATCTCCTGCCCGTCCAGCCGAAAACGCTCGCGGTAAGAATGAAGATGCGGTGAACTGAAGAAACCGGTATGCCGGCCAGCCGCCTGCAAAATAGCCGCCAGCATTGTGGAAACCGAGCCTTTGCCATTGGTGCCGCCAACATGAACAAAATGAGGCGCATCAACTCCCAAATGCGGATTACCCAAAAGTTCCAGCAGGCGCTCAATCCGGCGCAGTCCCAAATTAATGCCAAATTTAGTACGTTCCGCCAAAAATTGCAACGCCGCCTGATAATCACCAGCTACCATTTCCGCGTTTTCATTTATAATTTCTGTTGATATTTTCATTTATTTTTTTCCTTTTTATTCTGCGTTTTTTTATTTTATCTTCTAATTTCTGCCTGTATTGCCGCAAACTGCTTTTATAGTTAGCCGGCAATATCGGCATAATAAAATTTGAAATTAGTTTTAATTTATAATTTCAATTTTATATCCTTTTTTTCTATTTTGGTATTTTTCTATTTCGGAGGTGTTAAAAATGAGCAGAAGCAGCAACAAAGCCATGTTATACGCCGCTGTGGCCGCCGGTATCGGCACGCTGGGCGCGGTTGGCGCCATGAGCATGCAAAAGGCTGTCGGCTCCGGCCACCACAGCAACCATATCAGCCGCAACATGATGAGCCGGCGCGGCATGATGGGTATGATGTCGAATATCAGCGAAGAATTTGCCGATGAATTTTGCATGATGGCTCACAAAACCGGCAATGCCATGATTAAAACCGGACGCTGGATTAATCGTCTAATTCCCTAAACTCCCAATCAGAGCAAAACCTCTGCGGCCTGACCGGGCCGCAGTCTTACATAACCCCGGCACCCAAGCTAATAAAATCTGGAGGGACAAGCATGAACAGGCTGCGTCTGAAAAAACTGTTATGGATATTGGGAGGTATAGTTTTAGCCGTACTTTTGCTGTTGCTTTGCCAGGCGCTGCTATTACCGCTCGGTCTGGCCGCTGCCCTCTGTTATATTCTGCTGCCGCTGGTAAAACATCTGGAAAGATATAACCTGCCCGGTTGGCTGGCCATTACGCTGGTTTATGCCGGGCTTTTCAGTCTATTGGCCGTTGCCAGCGTTTGGGGCATACCGCGCCTTTGGCGTGATGTTGCAGCAATTGGCCAGCTGCTGCCGGAAACCATCGCGTCCTGCCAAAGTTTCTGGCAAAATTGTCATGACAGTTGGCCGGAACGTCTTGGTCTGCCCATGCTGCCGTCTTTCATGGACGATTGCCTGCGCGATTTTATCAACGGTCTGGGTGATAGCCTGTATAACTGGCTTATGCGCAGTCTGCGTCTGCTGCCTTCTTTCTTCAGCAATATATCAACGCTCATCTTTGCACCGGTTTTCGCCTTTTATTTCATGCGTGACCGCCAAACCTTTGTCAAACTGGCTCGGCAATGGCTCTCACCAGAATGGGAACGACGCCTGCTGCCGCTGCTACGCGAACTGAACCAGATGCTGCGCGGCTTTGTACGTGGTTATCTGCTGGTAGCCGTTTGTGTTGGTCTGCTTTTTTACCTGTTGCTTTGGCTCTGCGGCGTGCAATACAGCTTCACCCTCGGCCTGATTATGGCCGTTGCCGAACTTATCCCATATCTGGGGCCCCTGCTGGCTTTTCTGCCCTGCCTGTTGCTGGTCATGGTGCAGGGACGGCTGGCCATTATCAAAATGCTAATCATCTGGTTGGTTGTGCAACAGCTGGAAAATATTGTCATATCGCCGCGCATTATGTCTGGCGCCGTGCGTCTGCACCCCCTCTATATCATCTTTGCCGTTTTGGTCGGCGGCTATTGGTTCGGCGTGCTTGGCATGATTATCGCCGTACCGCTGGCGGCATCTCTGGTGCCGCTGGCCGGCTGGTTCTGGCGCTGGTGGCGCGGCTCTCGCTCCCCAACCACTCCCTGGACATTTTAAAACCTTGGCATTTTTTAAAGCCTTGGCAACCACAAGCAACAAAATGCTTCAAACCCAGCGTTACAAATTGCATTTTATATAGAAGCGCTTTATAACGCCCGTATGCCAATGCTTTAAAAATACCTGCTGTAATCATCTTTAGTGGTAAAGCTGGGTTCAGCGGCTTTGGGTTTAACACGACCATTTTTGGTATCGCGCGACCGCCCTTTGGGCTTATCCGTGCTTGCGGCCGGAGTTTGCCCCTCCTTGACTTGCAGCTGTTCCATGCTGGCAATACCCTCTCGTTTCCAACGCAGCAGAATTTTATCGATATAAGCCAGATTAAGCGCATTATGCAGCACCGCCCGACGCATGGCCTCTTTCAGCATGGCAAAATCCCAACCATCGGCAATCAGCCAGGCGTTTAGCTTTTCCATTTCCAGAGGAGAAAGCGGCCGTGCAAACTCGCCCTCAAAAAGCTGATAGGCCGCTTTGATAATCTCGGTCAATTCCGGTTCAGACCCCGGTTTGAGGGAGTTTTCTGTAGCCGGACTTTCTGCTGGCGGCACGCAACGCTGAAAAACCCAAAGTTCCAGCAGTTTGGCATAAAGCCCGGCCAGCGTATAAGCGCTGCCCTCGGCGTCCACTGGACGCAAAACGCCTTGCTGCTGCAAAGCGGCCAGAGAAGCGCTTAACGCCGCTTTATCACCACGCCATTGCTCCAGCAGCCGTTCCTGCCTGATATAGGGCTGATATTTCTGCTGACAGGCCAAAACACGCAACAAAGCGATAAATTCCTGGTCGGAAAGGCCAATCTCCCGATAATTAGCCAGCAGATAATCCGGCACCTGCGTACACTCACCATAAAGCGAGCGCCAAAAGGCCGGCTCCATATTATGTGCTAAATCATTATTTCCCTGTTTGTTCATTAAAATATAATTCCCTCTGTTTTTTTACTTCCGCCAGAAACCGCGTGTAAACAGCACCAGCACCGACATCAATTCCAGTCTGCCCAGCATCATATAAAACGCCAGAAACATTTTCGCCGACCCAGGCAAAGGAATGTAATTGCAGGTTGGACCGAAACTGTCAAAGGCTGGACCAGCATTACTCAAAGAAGCCAGCGTTACCGAAATCGACTCAAACGGCGTAAGCCCAAAAGCCGACATAACAATAGTGCCGAAGCCCGTCAGCAAAAGAAAGATTATAACAAAAACCTGCGCCGAGTTGATAGTGGTTTGCGACTGGATTTTTTTATCCAGCTTAACCGATGATACCAGACGAGGCTGCATAGCTTTTCCAAGACTGGCCCAACAGCTTTTGAAAACAATTATCCAACGGCTGATTTTTATTGAACCAGAGGTTGAACCGGCACAGGCGCCGGAGAACATCAAACACAGCAGCACTATTCGACAAAACGACGGCCATAAATCATAGTTATCCGAATAAAAACCGGTCGTTGTTATAATATTAACCACCTGAAAAGACGCCTGACGAATAGTGTATTCCAAAGGACGGCCAGCAAAATAATCATTATGCAACAAATTAAAAGTTACCGCCGATATGGCCACCAAAATCAGCTGCATATAAACCCGAAATTCTTCGCTGCGCCAAAAAAAGTTGCGGCGTTTGACCAGCAGCATATAAATAAAAGCAAAATTGGTGCCGCAAAGCGCCATAAAAATAATCACCAGCCACTGCGCCATGGCATTATCATCAAATGCAGACATACTGGCATTACGGCTGGAAAAACCGCCGGTGGAAACCGTACCAAAGGTATGACAAATTGCATCAACAAAGTTTAAACCGCTCAACATCAGCAGCAGCATTAAAAGCACAGAAATACCCACATAGGTCAGCCAGAGAATTTTAGCCATGTCATCGCTTTTGGGAGCCAGCTTTTCCGTAAAGGCATTGCCCGGCGCCTCGGCCTTATACATCTTGTTAGCCGCATTACCAGAGGCCAGAGCCGCCAACAAAACCACAATACCCATACCGCCCAGCCAGTGCGTTAAACCGCGCCAGATTAAAATACCGGCCGGCAGCGCCTCCAAATCCGGCAAAATAGAAGCACCCGTGGTCGTAAAACCGGACATACTCTCAAACAGTGCGTCCCAGACGCTGCAAGTATGGCTAAAAATATAAGGCAGCGAGCCTAAAGCGGCAGCCAAAATCCAGGCAAAAGTGGCAATACCAAAACTTTCCCGATAACGCAGAGTTGTACGCCTGGCATACCGAAATATCAACATAAACAGCAGCCCGGAGGCCAGCATAACCAGCTGCGCCCCAACCAGCGCCCCCGTAACGTCCTCCCGGGCCATCAGTTCAAAGCTGATAGGCAAAGCCATAGAAGCAGCCAAAACCAGACATATTTTGCCCAAATTATAAAAAACCACACCAAAACGCATATTTTTCTCCTAAAAGACCTAAACCTGTAAAATGTAATCCATAACCGCCTCAGAATTTTCAGTGGCGGAAAATGTCAGCAAATTATCACCCGGCAACAGCCTAACCTCGCCGTTGGGGATAATAATATCACCGTTGCGCACAATCAGCCCCACAATAGACTGCTCCGGAAAACGCAGATTTTTCAGCGCTTTGTTGGCCAGTTTTGAGCCCGGCGGCAACACAAATTCATTCATCTGCGCCATATCATTCTGCAAAAGCTTCAAGTTTAACACAGAACCGCGGTTAATAAAACGCAGAATGGCTGCCACCATTAAGCTGCGAGGGCTTACCGCCTTATCAATGCCAAAATTCTCAATCATATTAACATAATCAGAACGGCGAATTTGGGAAATAACCTTGCGCGCGCCAACATGCTTGGCAATCATGGAAATCATAACATTAGCTTCATCATCATCATTAACCGCCAACACCACGTCCATATCCGCAATATTTTCGTCCTGCATTAAATCCATATCCCGGCCGGAACCGTTGATTACCACCGTGCGGCTCAAATCCTCGTTCAAATCCAGGCAGACCTCCGGGTCTTCCTCAAAAAGCTTCACATTGATACGCCGGCGCTTGGACTCAAAAATCTGGCAGAGATAAAAAGCCAGCAAACCACCGCCAAAAACGGCCACATTATTAATAGCGCGCTTGCGTACATTCATAAAAATTTCCAAATCCAACATATCCTTAGAAGCCGAAAGCAAAAAAATTTCATCTTTAGGCAAAATTTTGGTGGAACCGTTGGGAATAATCATCTTTTCACCCCGAATAACGCCCACCACCACACAGGAATGTGGAAAATGAATATCCTTAAGCTGCGCGCCCACAATGCCGCTGTTCTCATCAAGCTTTAAGCCCAGCATTACCACCTTGCCGTCGACATAATATTCCACTTCATGCGCCTCCGGGTGCAAAACCAGCTTGGCCAACTCCTGCGCCGCCAGTAACTCGGGATTAATAATCAAATCAATACCCAGCTGCTCCTGGCGTTCTGACTTGGCCAACTCGCTGTATTCCTGCTTGCGCACCCGGGCAATAGTACTCTTAACCCCATATGACTTGCCGACAAAACAGGTCATCATGTTAATCTCGTCCAACTCCGTTACGGCAATCAGCAAATCACTGCCGGTAATGCCGGATTTTTCCAGCACCGACATCGCCGCACCGTTGCCAGTCATCACCTGCACGTCCAAATATTCCTGCACAGTTGAAAGACGTTCCGCATCAGTATCAATCACCACCACATCAATATCTTTATTCGACAAAGTTTCAGCAATGCTGAAACCAACCTTACCCGCTCCAACGATTATTACTTTCATTTAGTTTATTCTCCAATTTCCTGCTCCGGCGCCGCCGGGTAATCTGCCAAAATGCTTTCCGCCTGCGTTTGCAGTTCCGGCCAGCCGTGTTCCGCCGCCACGCCGATAATATCCTGCAAAAGTTCGCGCTCAATGACATAATTCAAACGCCGCGCCTGCGCCAAAAAACTGCCAAGCAAACCGGCCGGGTCTGACAGGCGTTCATCAGATATCCCCAAAAGCGGCCCCTCGTCTAAAAGCCCGGCCAACAAACCGGCCGCCGCGTTCAGCTGTTCCGGCGTCAAATCAGGGCGCTGCAAACGCGCCGCCAAATCGCCCTTAAGCGTACACTGCAAAGCTGAATAAGCCGCCAAAACACCATTGCGCCAACCCTCGTCTAACAACCATTCCTGTATGGCCGATGTTTCCGGCTCCAACTCCGCCACCGCATGCACGCGCCCCCAGCCTCTGGCACATTGCGCCATCTGCCAGATTTCCTGATTGGCGTTCTCCCACTGTCTGGCCACAAACACACAATACAAAGTAAATTCATCACAAAGCGCCAGCGTATGCAATAGGCCGCGCCAGTCACCCTCCGCCTGCGCCAGCAGTTCCAGCACGGAAAGGGCGTATTTCAGCGCGCCCACACTGCCACTATGCCGCAAAACCTGCACCGCAAAATCAAAAAGCGGCTGTGGCGGCAACTCCTCACGATTTTGCAAAATCCATTCCTGCAAAGCGTCAATGCAGCCTAACATGCCGTCATAACTGCCCACAATCTTATCATGCGACTTTTCTTTAGCAGCACGGCGCTCAAAACAGGCCGTCAGCTGCGCCTCGGCCGCCGCAAAATCCAACCCGGCCGTAACCTGCCGAGTCAGCTGCTGCAAATCAGTCAAAAGCGCGGCGTCAACACCGCCGCCGCTATGATATAAAATTATACCGTCCATCGCTCCCGGCGCAAAACATATCTGCCCTGGCTGCGGTTCTGCGCCCAAATGAAATTTTTGCGATAACAGGCCGTCCGGTTCAATAGCCCGCTTAATTTGAGCATAGATTGATTTATCTATCGCCATCGCCGGTTCAGCCGGCGCTTTTTTGCCAAAAAATTTCTTCACTTCTCCAAACGCCCCTCATTAATATTTCCCTGCTTCATATTTCGCTAATTCATATTTTAACATCAGACGCCGCAAATAGCAAGCGCCGCCGGCAAACTCTTGCAAATTTTCGTGAAAAAACTTCCCCAAGCCCTTGACATAAAATTTTTATTAGTTTATCCTTTAAGCCAATAGCTATTAAAGCACTGCCGGCAGTCAAAAAAAGTAAGGAGAGTGCTTTAACGTGAAACATGAAATTTTTTACGGCTCACATTACCAGATTGGCCTGCAATTCGGCCAGAAACAGACCGCGGACGGTATTTTTATTTTTGACCGCCTGCCCTTCCCCTTAACGAAAACCAGACGCGACTTCGCCGCCGCCTGTCTGCCCATTTATCAGCATTTTTTTCCGGAAATTCTGGCTGAAATTGCCGGGTTGGCCGCCGGACAAAACTGTTCAGCGGAGGATATTCAGGCAATTTTATTCAGCATGTACGCACTGCCGCCGGCAGCTCAATGTTCCTGTATGGCGTTGACCAATCCCGGCCAGATTCTGCTGGGCCGCAACAGTGATTTTTTAACCGCGCTGGCTGACTTCAATTTGAATGTAATATATCATTTTCCAACCGACTCTGATAATTCAGCTGATTTTTACGGCAACACCACAGCTTTCATTGAAATGGAAGACGGCGTAAACGCGCACGGTCTGGCGCTGGGCTTAACCAGCGTGGCGCCGACGAAGATTAAACCGGGCTTTAACGCCGGACTGTTGCTGCGCTATTTGCTGGAAAAATGCCAGAATACCGAGCAGGTTCTGCAAAAATGTCAAAATCTGCCCATCGCCTCCGCTCATACGCTCATTGCCGCCGATAAGCAGGGAAATATCGCCCTGCTGGAAATGTGCGCCCAACATATGGAAATTATCCGTCCCCGGCCAAACAGCCCCTTTGTCTGCGCCGTCAATCAGTTTTCCAGCCCCAGCCTGCAAAGTTGTCAAAACAGGCAAATTGATAACTGGCAGGCCGCAGAGCGCTGGCAAACGCTGCAAAAGATTTTACCACTGGCAAGTCAGCAAATGGATTTAAGGCAGGTTCAGGAACTGCTTAGCGGTCAAAAAGGCTTTTTATGCCAGTATGAGCACCAAACCGGCCATGATACGGTCTGGTCGGTAATTTATAACTTAAGCGCCGGCCATATTTACCGCGCCGACGACAACCCCAGCCGTCAGCCATTCCAACAGGACAGAAGTTTCAGCTTGTAATAACAACAAACTTTGCCACGCTAAAAATCCCTCTCAGCCGAGAGGGATTTTATTTATTTTAATCATTTGCTGCCTTATTGTTCATAATCACGTAAAATCTGCAAAACATTTTCATATAACATATCCAAATCCTGTTGAACATTTTCCAAAGTCCAACTACAAATATTAATACTTGATATGTAATCTGAAGCATTTTTCTGGTTGGTCTGCGAGGCTTGATAAATCAAATCCATAATCGCATTCACACAATAAATTCGATGGTTAATATCATCTATCTGCCTTATTTCCTTGCGCACTTCTTTAATCAGATTATTTTTTTCAGTTAACTTTTTTTCAGCCATTTTTATATTCTCCCTTGTTTTTCCCCAACAAGGTGTGGTATAATAGATTTACCCTCCTTGTTAGGGGTATTGGAACAGTCCGCGTTTTTGTAATGGTTGGCAGGCTGTTCCTTATTTTTTTGTCAGATTGTCATAAAGCGCATCAATCATTCTTTCCAGCAACTCGGTTTTAGTTTTACCAGTGATTTCGGCACAAACATTTATTTTCTTAATGGTTGTTGCGGTCACTCTTAAGCCAAGCGTTTTATTTCTTGGCTCATCTCCAACAATCGGACGGCCAGTTCTTGGCGACAGTTTCATCACCTCTCTTTTGTTGTCACGTAAATAATATCATATGTTGTAACAAAAGTCAATACTTTGGGGTAAAAAATTACCAACCGCCGCTAAAATAGTGACGGTTGGTTTTTTTAATTCAAAACCGGTACTTGCCCATGATTAAGCTGATTATAAAAATCAACCAATTCCTCTTTATGCATGGAATTAAGCCGGCTGCGCGTCAACTTATCCTCGTCCGGCAGTTGCTGCCGAATTAAACTGCGCAGCTCCGCATCAGTATATTCCAGCAGAGAAACCGCATTTTGCAGCTGCACACGGCCGGCCAGCTGCTCCCTAACCTTGTCCGCGTCCTTAAGCTGCATATTTTCACCCCCAACTCCAGCCAACGCCGCCAACGTGCCCTGCGTTAAAAACCAACGACGCAGCACCAGCGGAGGGTCTTTAAACATTTGCGCCAAAATCGGCTCACCCAGACGCTTGCCGGCCGCCCCGGCTTTAGCCATAGCCTGCTCCAAATCCTCACTGTTGCCCTGCAAACAGGCTGCCGCCCAACCGTTTCCGCGCTCCTGCAGCCACAAAAGCTCCAAATTCGCCGCCCGAAGCGCGCTTTCACAAGCCAGCAGCAAGGCCGTCAACGATACCGACTCCAACAGACCAAAGGCCGCCAGGCGGCTGTCCGTGCGGCTTAAGCGGCCAAATTCCGCCGCAAATTCTGATTTTTCTGTTTCCTGTTGCTGCCGAAATTGCTTCAAGGCCTTTTCCATAGCCTGCACCTGCTTCAAACGCTCGGCCTGCGCAGGCGTGTTTGTTCCCGTGTCCAGCATCAGCCAGCCTCCTTTTTATTTTGCTTGCTGATAGTCTGGCCATACATGAGCAAAAATATACTAAAAGCTGGCGTCCTCCTCGGCCACAACCGTTTCTTTCAATATTTTATACATATCGGCCGCCAACTCGGCGCGTTTGCTTTCAGCAATTTCCAAAATTTCCAACTCCACCTCACGTCGCCCGAAAAGCAGCGTCAAACGGTCACCCACCTTAACGTCGCTGCCAGCCTTGGCCGGTCGTCCGTTCAGCAAAACCTTGCCGGCTCCGCTAACATCTTTTGCCACCGTGCGCCGCTTAATCAAACGTGATACTTTCAAAAATTTATCTAAACGCATTATCTATCATTCCTGTCTGTGATTTTTTCTATAATTTAAAATAGAGAGGAGCGGCAAGCCGTCCCTCTCTATTTATAAAGTGAAACCAAGCTTTTAGGCAATAGTTTCTTTCAGAGCCTTACCAGCCTTAAACGCCGGCACTTTGGCTGCCTGGATTTGAATTTCTTCACCAGTCTGCGGATTATGCCCCTTGCGTGCAGCGCGCTCGCGCACTTCAAAAGTGCCAAAGCCAATCAACTGTACTTTTTCATCATTTTTCAGGCTTCTGGTAACAACTTCAACAAAAGCGTCCAGCGCCTTGCCCGCATCTTTTTTGCTCAATTCTGCTTCCGCAGCAATGGCATTAATCAGTTCTGTTTTGTTCAATGTGATTACCTCCTAAATGACCTGCCCACATCATAGCCTGTCCTACCACGAAGCGAGCTTGGCAGCATAAAACTTTGCTAGAACTTTTTACTATTTTATCACCACAACAGGCAAAATGCAAGTCTTTTTTCACTTTTCCCTGCAAAAAGTAGATTTTTTTACGCCTTTTTTGGGCTGACGCCACCCAAATCCAATTTTTGCGCCATCAGAACATGTACTGCGACAATTTTCCCCTTTTCGATATAGACCCTGGGCAGCCGCGATGAAGCCGCTGTACGCCGAATTGGCACATCAACCACCGCCCCCGGCTGCAAAGGCAAATCGCCAATATCCACCATCATGCTTTGCATAGCCACACGCCCCAAAACCGGCAGCAGCCGGCCCTGATAATAAACGCCGCGCTGATAGCGCCCCAAAACCAACCGGCCAATATTGCGGCTCATCTCCTGCACGCTGTCCTTAATCGTCAATTCCCTGGCATTAGGCATAACGCCAAAGCCATCGCCATAACCATACGGAATAACCGCCAGACGCATGGGCTTCGGCGCACAAAACTCCTGATTATACCCCACTCCATCACCCTTGGACAACTGGCGCACCGCCGCCACGCGCGCTTTGGCCGAAAAAGGGTCGACCAGATTTAAGCCCAACTTTTTCGCCAGACCCAGTTGACCATAAAGCGCCGAACCAATACGCACCGCCGAAAAATGCGCCTGCGGAAAACGCAGACAGCCAGCCGAATTGGCCAGATGAAAACAAATGTCCTCCGCCGGCCGCACCGCCAACACCTGTTCCCTAGCCTGCGCAAAACGCTCAATTTGCACTCTGGCAAATTTTTCATCAGCCGCCAACGCCGTCGCCAGATGTGAATATACCCCAGTCAGCCTCGGAGCGTCAGCCTGCGCCAAAAGCTGCAAAACCGCAGCCAGTTCCTCGCCCGGATTAACGCCGAAACGGTTCATACCGGTATTTACTTTAAGATGACACGCAACCTGCGGCCAACCCTGCAAAATTTCCGCTGTATAAGCACTGTCCAGCGTAGCCGTCAAATGATATTGCGCAAACAAATCCAATTCCGCCGCCTGCGGTGGCAGAAACACCAGCAACGGCGTTTCCAGACCAGCCTCGCGCAGCTGCAAAGCCTCCTCCAACGAGGTCACCGCCAGACCGTCCACACCTGACGTAACCAGCGTCTGTGCGCACTCCACCGCGCCGTAGCCATAAGCGTCGTTTTTCACCACCGCCCAAAGCTTCAGCCCCGGCGTCTGCGCCTGCAAATGCTGCCGCAAAATCTGTGCATTACTGGCCAGCTTATCCAAATCAATTTCTATCCAATGCTGCAATTTTGCCAAAATATTTTCTGCCATAGCAAATCTCAACTTTCGGCCTTTTATTTCTGACCCTTTAATTTTTTCTTCAAATTAATAATCTTGCGCACATTTTTCTGATAGATTGGCTCCAAAAAATTATACATCTTATATTTGCTCTGATTAAATACCAAATCATATTCGCCGATAAATTCCGTATATTTGCCGCCAAAACCCTTTTTAAACTTCACCAGGCCATACAAAGGGTGGTCCTCCGCCACATGCCCCGGCACGCCGCGGAAATCATACATCGTGCAGCCCTGCGCTTTGGCCCACTCAATCATCGTCCACTGAATAAGATAGTTGGGCATCAAATTACGATGTGAATTAGAACTGGCGCCGTAAATATACCAGGCCTTATCACCCATGCGAAAAGCCAGCGTGCCGGCAATCGCCTCGCCCTCATAGTAAGCCATAAAAAGTTCAGTCTGCCCAACCGGGTGCAAATAGTCGTAAAAGCCCTCAAAATAGCTGTACGGACGAATAAGAAAATGGTCACGCGTGGCGGTTGTCGTCAAAATTCGGTAAAATTCCGGCAGACAATCGCGCCCGGCGCCGCTGACAATCTCCACACCCTTGCGCCCGGCCAGACGAATATTATAACGCGTTTTCTGATGACAGTTAGCCAGCAATGTTTCCACCTCTGGCGCAATATCCAACCGAAAAACAAAGCGCGGCTGAATACCCTCAAAACCCTCGCCTTTATCCACAAGGGCAAAACCGGACTGTTTCAGGCGCTCATGCCAAACCACGGCCTCCGGCGCGTCAATATCTACGTCCGGGTCAATCTTCCAATAAATTGCGCCGCGTTCCTTTGCCAGCCGGCCAACCTCCGCCACCAGCCGCTGCCAAAGCGCCTCATCAGCAATATCCAGCACCGGGCCGCGCGGTGAATAAAAAATCTGCCCCAGTCCAGCCGGCAGTTGCCGCTGCAACAGCAAAACCGCGCCGCAAATCTGCCCGGCCTTTTCCGCCACCAAACGCAGCGGCTGCCAGGCCGGTTGCTTAACCTGCCCCCAATTCCAGCTTTGCAACACATGCCCCTTGGGGTGCGCCGCCACAAAAGCGTCAAATTTCTCCGCATTACCAGGCTCATCAGCCAGCAGGCGGAATTGATATTCGTCTGTTACCTTAACCAAAATTTTTCTCCTCTTTAATTAAAATATTACTCAAATATTTTGCAAAAAATCCATAATCAACGGGTGCGGTTGCTCCGGCCGGGATATAAATTCCGGGTGATACTGGCAACCGATAAACCAGGGGTGGTTTTCCGCCGACAGTTCAATAGCTTCCGCAAAATTGCTTTCCGCCGAACGACCACTTATCTGCAAACCGGCCTTGCTCAAAGCCGCTGCCACATCTTCACGCAGTACATAACGGTGCCGATGCCGCTCATGAATTTCCAAACGACCATAAATCGCCGCCAATCGGCTTTTTTCACGCAAACTGACTGGCATCAGACCACATTCCAGGCTGCCGCTGCTGCTTCTGGCCGTAAAAAGCACATCGGGTGAGCCACTCTCCGGCATCGCCGCTGCCAGTCCGGCCACATTGCGCGCATAATCAACCAGCATCGCATGCATACCCATGCCAATAGCCAGACAGGGCTTTTGCTGCTGCCGCGCCCAGCCGGCCGCCAAAATCATGCCGTCGGTGCCACGCACGCCAAAACCGTTGGGAATAACCAAGCCGGCATATTCCGATAAACGCTCCGTCAGGTTTTCCGGAGTCAATTCCTGCGCCGCCAACATGTCCACCTGCACATCAATACCCAAATTGATACCGCAATGGCGTAGCGCTTCAGCCAAACTGATATAAGCGTCCGGCAGGCTGGTATATTTACCGATAAGCGCCAGCCGCACAGGCTTATTATTTGCCAAACTACGCTGATAAAATGCGTCCCAGCCGCTGATATCTGCCTCCTTTTCCGGCAGACGCAGTCTTTCCGCCACAATTTTATCCAAACCCTGCCGGTGCAGCGTCAGCGGCAATTCATAAACATTATCGGTATAAACCTCCTGAAAAACTGCCGCACGCTCAATATCACAGAACAGAGAAATTTTGCTGATAGCGGCTTCCTCCAACTCCACTTCCGTGCGACAGATAATTACATCAGGCTGCAAGCCCAGACTGCGCATAGTTTTCACGCTGTGCTGCACCGGCTTGGTTTTGGCCTCTCCGGCCACGCGCAGATAAGGAACCAACGCCACATGTACAAAAAGCGTATTTTCCTTGCCCAAATCATAACGCAGTTGACGGATGGTTTCCAAAAAAGCCAGGGACTCAATATCACCAACCACGCCGCCGATTTCCACAATAATCACGTCAAAAGCCAACTCAGCCAAACCGCTGGTAATCGTGCGTTTAATCTCATTGGTAACGTGTGGAATAACCTGCACGGTATTACCGCCAAAATCACCTGAACGCTCCCGGTCCAGAATACGCCGATAAATGCGCCCCAGAGTACTGCAACAACTTTGCCCCAGGCTGATATTCATAAAGCGCTCATAATGCCCAAGCGCCAAATCAGTTTCGCTGCCATCGTTAGTAACAAAAACTTCACCATGCTGGTAAGGGTTCATCTGACCGTTATCCGTATTAAAATAAGTATCCAGCCGCAAAACGCCAACTTTCAGACCGCGCCCCTTAAGCAGCGTGCCAAGCGAGGCCGCTGTCAGACCTTTGCCCAGCGAGGAAACCACGCCGCCGGTAAAAAATATATATTTTGTCGCCATAATATTTTTTCAACCTCGTTTTCAGCTTTACATCTTATCCGGTGCGGACACGCCCAAAAGCTGCAAACATTTGGCCACCGCTCCAGCCGTCACCCGGCAAAGCCAAAGCCGGGCCTGCTGCAAATCCGCGTCCACGCCCAAAACCCGACAAACAGCATAAAAGCTATGGAAAAGCGCGCCCAAATCCATAACATAAGCGGCAATTTTATGCGGTGCTCTCTGCACCGCCGCCGCCACAATTTCATCTGGCAACTCCAAAATTTTGCGCAGCAAATCGCGCTCAGTTTCATCAACCAGCAATGCAAAATTCACCGTTGCCAAATCCACCAACTCAACGCCCTGCTCCGCCGCCTGCATTAAAATGCTGTTAATTCGCGCATGCGCATACTGCACATAGTAAACCGGGTTATCCATAGATTGACTTTTAGCCAAATCCAAATCAAAATCCATCTGACTGTCAGCAGAACGCATCACAAAGAAAAAGCGCGCAGCGTCCCGGCCAACCTCCTCCAACAGTTCTTCCAGTGTAACATAAGTGCCGGCGCGTTTGGACATGCGCATAATCTCGCCGTTGGAGAACAAACGCACCAACTGCATTAAAATAACCTCTAACTTGTCCTCGGAATACCCAAGCGCTCCCATAGCCGATTTCAGACGCGCCACATGACCATGATGGTCGGCGCCCCAAATATTGATAAGCCGACTAAAACCGCGCTCAAACTTGTTTTTATGATAAGCAATATCCGCCGTATAATAGGTGGGAATACCATTAGCGCGCACCAGCACCTCCGGTTTATCGCAGCCACATTTATCCGCCGCAAACCAGAGCGCGTCTTCCTGCTCCAACAGCAAACCAGCATCCTTATAATCAGTCACCACCTGCTTCACCGCGCCGCTGTCATGCAAAGTCTGCTCGCTGAACCAGGTATCATATTCCACGCCGTAATGCAACAGCGCCGTCCGAATAGCGTCCAACTTCTTTTGCAGAGCAAAACGCGTCAAAATTTCCCGGCGTAAATCCGGCTGAACCGTCAGCAGCTTATCGCCCTCTGTTTCGATATAATTTTTTACTGTTTCGACAATATCCTCGCCGTGATAGCCGTCCTCAGGAAATTCCACTTCCTGCCCCAGCTGCTGCAAATAACGCGCCTCCAGAGAAAGCCCAAAATTCTCAATCTGCTTGCCGGCGTCATTGATATAATATTCACGCTCCACCGCAAAACCGGCCGCTTGCATAATATTCGCCAGACTATCGCCAATCGCCGCGCCTCGGGCGTTACCCAGATGTAACTCACCGGTAGGATTGGCTGAAACAAATTCCACATTAACGCGCTCACCCTGACCGAAGTCACTTTCACCAAAGGCAGTACCACGCTGCGCCGCATCAGCCAGACCAGACGTCAGCCAATCAGGCTTCATATAAAAATTGATAAAACCAGCGCCGGCAATCTCCACGCGTTCCACCCAAACTGCCGGCTTGTCCTGATAAAGCTGCGCCACCAACAACTCCGCAATCTTGCGCGGCGCCATTTTGGCCTGTCTGGCCAGCAGCATCGCCAGATTGGCCGCAAAATCACCATGCGCCTTTTCTCTTGGGCGCTCAATCACAAAATCCGGCAACTCCTCAAAATTAAGCAGACCAGCCGACCGAGCCGCCTCTGCCGCCGCCTGTAAATCCTGTTTCAAATAAAAACGTGTTTCCGCTAACCAGTTCATTATCCCAATGCCCCCTAAATAAAATCCGACTGTGAAACCGCGCGCCTTTCACGCGGAAAATCAACAATTTTATCCTGAATATACAATGTCGCCGTGCCAGAAGCAATCAACAGCCCTTTGTCATCGCGCACGTCAACCGTATAAATGCCCAAATGCTTGCCGCGGTTCTTTTCAGCGGCCACCGCATGCAAAACGCCGCCGCTGCAATTATTATGATAATTTAAAGAAATCTGCTCCGGCGTCACAAAATAACCATAAGAAAGCGCCGCCTTGCCAGCCGCCTGACCAATCAGCGAAGCCAGCCAGCCGCCATGCACCATGCCCTGTAAATTCAAATGACGCTTCTGCACCGGCAAAATCATATGCACCCAACCCTTTGCCAGTTCCACAACCTCTAAACCGTCAGAGTGATAAAAATTTTCATTTTCGTTCATATACTCGATTTTTGTCGGCCAATCCGCTTCCATAAAAGGCGGCCTAAGCATTGCTTCAGTCATGTCCGCAGCTCCTTTATATTTTGGTCTGTTTTGTAAGTATTTACAGGTTATTATTTACTTAACTTTATAATTATAACAAATTTTTCCGCGCACGTCTACAAATATTTCACAAAATTTTCTGGAATACCAGAAAACAATGCGCTATCCCTATTATATATTTTTATGGATTAAGAATAAATATCCCCAAACGCTAAAAAACGCCTGGGGATATTTTCTACATATTAAACTATGCTTTGCGGCCACATTCAGTCGTGCAGCCACTGTCAAAAAACTCATCATGCACGCTGGCATAATAGAGATAGCCGCCGGCAAAGTTATAACACTCAAAACCGGCCTGCATAAGCTGCCGACAAGCAATATAACTGCGCAGACCCGTGCGGCACATCACATAAACCGGCTTGCTTTTATTCAACTCATGCAGACGACCGCGCAATTCGTCAACCGGAATATTGATATCAAAACCCTCCGCATGCCCCTGCGCATATTCTGCCGGCGTGCGCGCGTCCAGCATGGTTATACTGCCGTCCTGCGGCAAAGCGACCAAATCCTCATAAAAGAACTGGCGCACTTTACCAGTAACAACATTTTCTGCAATAAAGCCGGCCATATTAACCGGGTCTTTGGCTGAAGAATATGGCGGCGCATAGGCCAAATCAATGTCCTTCAGCGCCAGAACCGTCAGTCCGGCCTGCATAGCCGTAGCCAGAACGTCCAGACGCTTATCCACACCGTCAAAGCCAACAATCTGTGCACCGATAATCTTCTGACTATCTCGCGCAAAAAGCAGCTTAATAGTCATTAAATTGCCGCCGGGATAATAGGAGGCATGCGAAGCCGGCGCCAAAATAATTTTTTCATAATCCAGACCAGCCGCCCGAGCCGCCCGTTCATTCAGGCCGGTAAAAGCCGCCGTCATCTTAAAAACTTTCAAAACTGCCGTGGCCGGCGAACCCTGATAGCAGCTATCCAGCCCGGCAATGTTTTCAGCGGCAATCCGCCCCTGCTTGTTGGCTGGCCCGGCCAGCGCAATAAGCGCCTTTTCGCCGCTCACACTGTTGGTAACGGAAACCGCATCGCCCACCGCATAGATATCCGCGTCTGAAGTCTGCATGTGTTCATTAACCATAATACTGCCTTTAACTCCCAGCTGCAAACCGGCCGCCCGAGCCAAATCTGTTTCCGGCGCCACGCCCACCGCCAAAACCACCATATCCACGCTGACAGCCGGCTGGTCTTGCAGCAAAACATCAATACCGGCAGCTGTTTCCGCAAAAGCGGTCACATTCTGGTTCAGCAACAGTTTAACCCCCTGCGCGCACATATGTGCATGCAAAAAGCTGGCCATATCCTTATCCAGCGGCGGCAGAATATGTTCCTCACGCTGAATTAAGCTGACCTCCAGCCCCAGTTCCTGCAAATTCTCCGCCATTTCCACGCCCACAAAGCCAGCGCCAACTACAGCCACGCTTTTAATCTGCTTATTAAGCACAGCCTCGCGCAAACGCAAAGTGTCTTCCACCGTTCGTAGCGTATAAATTTTGCTGCTATCCACACCAGGCAGCGGCGGCACAACCGGCCGGGCTCCCGGCGCCAAAATCAGCTTATCGTAGTTTTCTGTATATTCCTGGCCATTTGTCAGGTCGCGCACCGTAACAGTTTTAGACTCGCGGTCAATAGCCAAAACCCCATGCTGAACTCTGGCCTCCACATTAAAACGAGCCGCAAAGCTGGCCGGCGTTTGTAAAGTCAGACTACGCTGCTCCTTAATCGTACCGCCAATGTAATAAGGCAGGCCGCAGTTGGCATAAGAAACATACCCGGAACGCTCCAACATTATAATCTGCGCGCTTTCGTCCAACCGACGCAGTCTGGCCGCCGCGCTTGCGCCGCCAGCCACACCACCCACGATAATTACTTTCATTTTCCGCACCACCCTGTTATTTTACTTATTTCAACTGAAATTCACCAACCAGATTATTCATCAGCTTAGATTGTTCTGAAAGTTCCTGTGAAGTAGCAGCGCTTTCCTCGGAAGTAGCAGAAGTAACCTGAACCACCGCCGATATCTGGTCGATACCCTCCGTAACCTGTGAAATAGCCGTTGTCTGACTCTCAACAGCCGTAACCACAATATCCATTTTCTCAGTTACATTGCCGGCAATAGTATTGGTCTGGGTCAAAGAATCCGTAACTTTGACAACCACTTTCTCACCGTCGGCAACAGCCATAATTGAACCCTCAATCAAATCCTTGGTTGCTTTAGCGGCTTCATCAGACATTGATGCCAGCCTGCGCACCTCATCAGCCACAACTGCAAAGCCCTTGCCGGCAGAACCTGCCCTAGCCGCCTCCACCGCAGCATTCAAGGCCAAAATATTAGTTTGAAAAGCAATATCTTCAATCGTATTAATAATTTTGCCAATCTCCTCTGATGAATTGGAAATTCGCTTCATAGCCAGGTTCAATTCACTAACATAATCCACGCTGACCCCGAGTTTGGACAGAACTTCATTAACAAACTGACCGGCTTCCTCTGCCGCGGCTGCCGTTTGCTTGGCGTTTTCGGAAATACCATTAATAGTTGCGGAAAGTTCCTGAACAGCGCTTGCCTGCTCCGTAGCGCCCTGGCTCAGGGAATTAGAACTGCTTGCCACCTGACCGGAACTTGAGGCAACCATTTCGGCAGACTGACTGATACGAAAAAGCGTATCTCGCAAAGAATTATGAATAGTGCTTATTGATTTTTCAATCGCCACAAAATCACCGGAATAAGAATGTATACTGTTTTCTCGAAAATCGCCATGCGCCATTTTGCCCAAATTAATGGAAACGTCCTGCAAAACATCGTTTAACCGGGCAATGGTTGATTCCAGAGCCCTGGTCAACTCCGTAGTTTCAATAGTAGAATTTACCAAAGGCGTTGGCGTCTGCAAATCGCCATCCGCCAGCTGCTGCAACCGTGTAACACAAGTGCGTATAGGATTGGAGATTGAGCGAGCCAAACGCATGGCGATAAAGAAAGAAGAAGCCACCACAAACAAAATCACCAATATGGTAAGCATGATACTTTTATCCAGCGTTGATTTAAACTCTCGCTGACTGGCCTCAATCGCTATACTCCAATTTTGATTGCCACCAATCGGTGCAAAACCCACAAATTTATTATCGCCATAAAACTTATATGTACCAAAACCAGTTTCACCCTGAATCATGCGCTGATTTACCGCCGCCACATCGGCCAAACTGTCATCGGTTTTGGCTGCTTCAATCATGTTGGAGCCCTCCACAACAACAGAACTGTCACGATGCCCAATAACATAGCCACGATTATCCAAAACATAGGCCATTCCATCATCGCCCATAGCCAAATCTACTACAATATCCGTCAAAAAGTCAGCGCTGATACCGGCATAAACCAAACCGTCAAAGCGCCCCTCTTTAATAATCGGCATCTCCAGAATAAAAACCATCTGGGAACCGTCATTCATTATATCAGAAATATAAGGCTGCATGGTTTCTTTACAATTCTGAAAATAATATTCATCAGCATAACTGTACCCTGTGGAGGAATAACCATCAGCGTCCATTTTACCAACGTAAATAAAGCCATTGCGCGCTGCAATATCATCACGAACCGGCACCAGTTCCGGCGCAGTTGGGTCTGAATTACGAAAAATATCAGAAGCCGCCGCTTCCTGAAGCGCCGTCCAATAATTATCCATCTTCCATTGCACAGCCTCAGCCGCCATATGCGTGGCCGGACCCAATGTTTTCTGCATCAGCGTATCAATTCCGCCAGCATTCAAAAGAGCAGTAATAATGCCAATAAGAGTGGAACCCAAAAGCACCACAGACAGCATACCAACCAAGATTTTGTACTTAATTGATTTCATGTATCTTTCAGCCTCCTGTTTTCTTTTGTCATAAAATTAAATGCTGTAAAAACCAATATGGCATAATTATACTTAAACTACTCTGAAAAGTCAACGGTCAATATTATAAATAGATAAAAAATATTGTTTATCGAACATTAAACACAAAAATATTATTATATATTATCTTATACACCTAATAATCTTTTTTTCAGACCGCAAAATAAGCTAATATACTACATAAAACCATTTGACAAAACACTAAAAATGTGCTATGCTGTATTACAAAATCACATAAAATCGATGTCTTGTCAGGGAATTTGGTGCAAATCCAAAACGAACCCGTCACTGTGAAAGTGAGCAATTATGCATAGGCCATTGGATTACTCCGAGAAGGCGCATAAAAGCGATGAACTTAAGTCAGGATACCTGCTTGTCATTTGTTAGTGAATACAGCTGCGGTCATCAGCGTATTTACCCTCCTTAGGTTCAATCTATACTCAGGCGGATTATATACGTAATATGCAGCTGCAAAGCTGCTTTTTCTTTTGTCAGCTTTGTAACTTCTGGCAGAATTTTATCCAGGCCTGGAAAAATTTGCAATAAAACCCATAAATACTATTTTTACAGTTTATATCAGTTTATATTTGAGGAGGATTTTTTATGTCATATACCAAGTCGGAAAAAAGCCTGCTGTTCGTTGTTTCCATTCTGGCTGTCTTTTTTGGCCAGACTGCTTCCGCCAACGCCATGCACATTATGGAGGGCTATCTGCCACCGCTGCACGCCATTGCCTGGAGCGTTATCACCCTGCCCTTTTTAGTCTGGGGGCTGCTCTCTTTGAAAAAAATAACCAGCAACCACCGCAAGGCCATATTGCTGCTGGCCATGGTAGGCGCTTATGCTTTTGTTCTTTCCGCACTGAAGATTCCCAGCGTTACCGGCTCCTCCAGCCACCCAACCGGCACTGGCCTGGGGGCAGTATTATTTGGCGCACCGGTTATGGCTATTCTGGGCATAATTGTTTTGTTGTTTCAGGCTATTTTGCTGGCGCACGGCGGTCTGACAACCATTGGTGCCAACACTTTCTCTATGGCGGTGGCCGGGCCTTTTGTCAGTATGGGGATTTATCATCTGCTCAACAAAGCCAAAGTTAACCAGCCGGTAGCAGTCGGCGTAGCCTGCGCTTTGGGTGATTTATTTACATATGTTATCACGGCTATACAGCTTGGCTTGGCTCACCCCAGCGCCACCGGCGGCACAATGGCTTCCATCATCGAATTTTTAGGCATCTTTGCTATAACCCAAATTCCGCTGGCTATTGTGGAGGGTATTCTTTCCGCCGTTGTCTTTATGTTACTGCAAAACTTTGCCAAACCGGAACTGCGTGAAATTGGCATAATGCCCAAAGCCTGACCTCAAGGAGGAATAATAATATGAATAAGAAAACTGTTACTTTAATTACTGTTTTGCTGCTGCTTTGTGTAGTAATTGCTGTTGTACCGCTGGCAACCATTCATGACAGTGAGTTTGGTGGTGCAGACGGACAGGCAGAAGAAGTCATTGCCACTATTGCCCCAAATTATGAGCCATGGGCGGAAAGCCTGCTGGAACCTCCGGGCGGAGAAACTGAGTCCTTACTGTTCTGTCTGCAAGCAGCCTTTGGCGCTTTGATTATCGGCTATGGTTTTGGCTATCTGGTAGCACGCAAAAATTTCAGTCAAAAAGACGCCAGGTGAAGCCAACCATGAAACTTCCCCATCTACATGCTCATTTACATGAGGGCGGTATGCTCTCCATCGACCATTGGGCGCAACATTCTAGATTACGCGGTGTTAATCCTTATCTGAAGCTGATTTTGGCGCTGGGCATGTTGATTTTATGTCTGGCTGCTAACAACGCCGCCTTTGGTTTGACCGTTGCTTTGTTTATGCTGTTAATCATAAACAAAGCAAGCGGCGTACCGTTTCATTATGTTTGCTCGCTATTAACTGTGCCACTGGTTTTTATTGCAGTCAGCTGTCTGGCCATTGCGTTGGATTTCACACATCAGCCGCTGGGGCTGGCTTCTTTGCCACTACCCGGCGGCCTTGGCTATTTAAGCGCCACACAAGAAGGCCTGCAAGCCGCTGCTTTACTGGCCTGTCGTGCCTATGGAGCGGTCTGTTGTCTTTATTTTCTCAGCCTGACCATACCCATGCAGGAAATTATTATGATGCTGGACTCCATGCATCTGCCTCCTCTAATCATTGAACTGATGTATCTGATTTACCGCTACATTTTTATGTTGCTGGATATTCAACATCACATGACAATTGCCGCGTCTTCCCGTTTGGGTTATGCCAGCATGCGCAGCGCCTGGTTTAGCTTTACACATATCAGCGGCAATCTGCTTGCCGCCTCATTCAGCCGCAGCGGCAACTGTCTGGACGCCATGGACGCGCGCTGTTATAACGGCCGTCTGCGTTTTCTGACTCACAATACGCCGCTTCAGCCAAAGCATGTTGTAGTTTGCATGCTATGTTTGTTGTCTTTTAGCGGTTTGGCCATATATCTGAACCAAAAGGGAGTTGATTTATTTTGACGCCATTGCTGGAACTGCAAAATGTATCTTTCAGCTATCCTGAAGCAGCCCCAGCGCTGCGCAATATCTCACTAAAGGTTTATCCAGGCGAGCGTATTGCCGTGTTGGGTAACAACGGTGCGGGCAAAAGCACCTTTTTTCTAATTTGCAACGGTATCTTAAAGCCCCAGACCGGCTCCCTTTTCTGTCACGGACAGGAAATTACGCCAACATATAGCAAAAAACAGCTGCTGGAACTGCGGCAGAATGTTGGTATCGTTTTCCAGGACGCTGACAATCAAATTATCGCCTCCACTGTGGAAAGCGAGGTTTCCTTTGGCCCCATGAATTTGCGTTTGCCGCTGGAGCAGGTACAGCAGCAGGTTGACGCGGCGCTGGCCAGCATGCAGCTGCAAACATATCGTGACCGGGCGCCCCAGAATTTAAGCGGCGGCGAAAAAAAACGGGTCAGCATTGCCGATATTCTGGCCATGCAGCCCCAGATTATTCTGTTTGACGAACCCTCCGCTTCACTTGACCCATACAACACCAATCTGTTGGAACAAACGCTACATCAACTTAGTCAGGACGGCATAACCATGCTGGTTTCCACGCATGATATTGACCTGGCCTGCCGTTTTGCTGAACGCGCTATCGTCTTTAACGATGGGGAAATAATTGCCGATGGCCCAATAAACAGCGTTTTACATGATAATGAAATTATTGAACGAGCCGGCTTGCGCAAGCCACTGCTGTTTGCCGCCGCCGATTTATTAACTGAAACTTTTGGTTTGACTGTTGCCAACGCACCTCGCGACCTGACAGAATTTTCCGACTTACTGCAAAAGCTGAAAACAGCACATAAATAAAAAAACATACTGACCCTCCAAAAAGTGCCAACATTTTTTTGCTTAAATAAATATTCAATCAAACAGCTACTCACAACAAAAAGATGTGAGTAGCTGTTTTAATAATTTTATATGCAGATTTAAGATAAAGGCTTTTTTTTAGTTAATTTTTCAATCGTTTTACGCAGCAAAGGCAAGTCCATTGGTTTAACCAAATGCGCGTCAATGCCGCTATCCTTGGATTTTTGCTGGTCTCGCTCCGATACATTGGCGGATAAGGCAATAATTGGCAAATTGGCCACTTTCGGGTCTGGCAAAGCTCGAATCTCCACAGCGGCGCGCCAGCCGTCCATAACCGGCATCTGCAAATCCATCAACACCAAATCAAAATCACCCGGCGCGGCCGCTTTCATTTTATTCAGCGCCTCCAGACCGTTTTCTGTTGGAAAAACCTTATAACCCATTCTTTCCAACAACTCCATTTCAATCTCACGATTAATTTCGTTATCCTCAACCAGCAGAATACTCAAAGCTTCTTTTTTAGCCGCCTCGGCCGCGGCCACTTTATACTGCGGTTGCAAGCGCAAACTGATATCAACAGTAAAAGTGCTGCCCTGGTTAACTACACTTTGCACGTCAATGCTGCCGCCCAGCAAATCTACAATACCCTTAACAATAGTCAACCCCAGCCCCAGCGCATGCACGCCGCTTTGCGTGGAATTTTTTTCACGACAAAACGGCTCAAAAATATGCTCCAGATATTCCGGGCTAATGCCAATGCCATTATCCTGCACTTTCAAATGATAAAACGCATAATCATGAGATGTGCCAATATCCTCTTTAAGCACTATTTTAACCTGACCGTTCTTGGGGGTATAGTTTATCGCATTGCTTGCCAGTCCAAACAACACCTGGCGCAGCTTTTCAGGGTCAGAATAAACGGCGCTGTGCTGCACATCATTACAATCCAACATAAAATTAATCTTTTTGGCTTGCGCCTGTTTCTGTAAACTATCATAAACTATCTGCAAAATTTCTCGCAAATCACACTCAACATCAGCAATCTCCACCTCACCGGAAAGCGCAGAAACCTCCAGAGTCTTTTCAATCATATCCAACATCAAATGAGCAGCTGTTTCCACTCGCTCCAGATAATCAGCAGCCTCCTGGGGATTATTCAGGTTCAGTTTAGCCAGTGAAGTAAAACCGAAAATTGCATTAAGCGGCGTTCGCATATCATGCGATATATTGGCCAGAAAGGCGTTTTTGCTGTCAATAGCCTGGCTGGCCTGTTTTAAGGAACTAACCATGACTTCCTTTTTCTCGCGCAAAAGTCGGTCATGCTTCTCCGTAGCGTCACTCAAAAAAACGTAAAAAATATCGCCAACCATTTCATTATGTACATAATGACCATAATCTTCAATCCAACGGATTTCACCATCTTTGCGCAAAATACGATATTCTACATAATCCAAATCATACTGACTGGCCATAATCTGGCCGCAGATACTCTCCTCCACAGACTCCAAATCATCAGGGTAAACCATACCCCGAAAAGAATTGTGCGTATATTGCCGAAAATCCTCCATACTTTCACATTGGAAAATACGCAGCAGGCTCCGGTTGGCATAAATTATTTCCTCACCGCGCTCGGCATAATAAATCAAAAATCCGCCTGGCATCTCATCCATAAAATGCTTAAAAGACGCCGCCACCTCAAAATTTGACCAATTATAATCAATGTCCGCCTGTTGGTCATCGGTTTTCTTTTGCAAACATAAAGTTTGCAAAACCTGTTCAATCAGCTGACGCTCATTTTCGTGTTGGTTCATGATAATATCCCCTTCCCCCAGCTAATTCACATTATATCACACTAAATTGCAAAGTGCAATGTATAAGGGACAAGAATAAAAATAAATAAAATCAGACCAAACCAGCGGCATTTTTCAATTCATTCAACAATAACGCCGGCTCTGCACAGGTCATAAAACCGCTCATCAAACAAACGCCGCCAGCGCCGACCGCCTTAACCTGCTTTATATTGGCCGCCGTAATGCCGCCGATAGCATAAACCGGCACATCAACTGCATTACAAATCAAACGCAGCCAGTCCAGTCCTCTGCCCGGCAGACCCTGCTTGCAATCAGTAGCAAAAATATGCCCGGCTGTCAGATAATTACAGCTGCCGGCCGTCCTCACCGCTTCAGCCAGACTATGGCAGGAAACACCCAATGCCCGAAGCGGCGTCAAATTATATTGCTGCCAAAATTCCAGCGGTAAGTGCAAAAATTCTGTTTCCTCATTGAAATAAGTATGCCAGATACAAGACACCCCATAAGTTCGGCAAATCTGCTGCACTCGCCCGGCCAAAGCAAGATAATCAGCCACCGGCAAGTCCTTTTCACGCAGCATAACCGCGTCTGGCCGCGCCGCCGCAATTTTATGCAGACGCACCAGAAAATCACCCCGACAAAGCTGGCGATTAGTTACGCATATTATCTTAAAATTTCTTTCGGCAACATTAAACATAGATATAATCATTCAAAACCGGCTGTAAACCAGCATCGGCAATAGCAGAGGCAACCTGTGGCAAACTGCGCCCGTCCGCAATAGCAAACTGTTCATCACCAGACGGCTGCATACCTTCTGCCGCATGATATTTATGCGTATGGTCGCCGATACCCGTAGAAACGCCGGCCGAAACCTTAGTGGCGGCAATTTTAACAATCCCGTCTCGAAAAGCCGCGCTCTCACGCGAAGAAACAGTAATCCCCACATAGGGCAAAAATATCCGGTAAGCGCATAAAATCTGACAAAGCTGGCGTTCGCCCAAACCCGAAGAAGATATTTTAGCATTATTCACAATAGGCCGCAGGCGCGGACAGGAAAGAGAAAATTCCGCCTGCGGATATTGACGCTGCAAATAATAAACATGCAACGCACTGGCCAGCGCATCACGCCGAAAATCCGCCAGACCAAGCAACGCCGAACAGGTAACGCCGCGCATTCCGGCACGCAGTGCGCGTTCCTGCGCCTCAAAACGATATGGCCAAACGCGCTTTGGCCCCTGTAAATGCAGCTGCGCATAGCGCTCGCTATCATAGGTTTCCTGAAAAACCGTCACATAATCCACGCCACATTCATGCAGATAGCGATATTCGTCGGTATTAACCGGATAAATTTCTATCCCCACCAGCCGAAAATACTGTCGCGCCAGCCTACAGGCCTCGCCAATATATTCCAAATCACTATATGCACGGCTTTCACCGGTCAGCAACAAAATTTCCTCCATACCAGAAGCCGCAATAACCTGCATTTCCTGCTCCAGCTGCGGCCGCTCCAGCCGCAGACGCTTAATCTGGTTATAACAGTTAAAACCGCAGTAAACACAGTAATTTTCACAATAATTGGCAATATAAAGCGGCGTGAACAGATAAACAGTATTGCCAAAATGGCGGCTGGTTTCCCACTGCGCACGCCGCGCCATTTCCTCCAAAAAAGGCTCGGCCGCCGAGGAAAGCAGCGCCTGAAAATCCGTCGGCGTGCAAACTTCATGCGCCAGTGCCGCCTGCACGTCCCGGGCGGTGTAATCGCTATCCGTAAAATCCTGCATCTGGCCGATAACCTGCGCGCAAATATCAGAGTTTAGCCGCTCCATACCCGGCAAATATACCATATGGTCAGTGCGACAGTCTGGGTTCTGCTCCAGCCGGTGCTTATGCGCCAAAGCCGCCGGCGACAAAAAATCACAATCCACCAAAAATTGCTTATCCATATATCCTCCTGCTTATCCAAACCCTAATCATGCAAAAAACCAGTTAAAGGGTCAGAAGCCGCCGCACCCCGGCTTAAAACCCGGCCCAACCCAGACAGATAAGCCTGCCTGCCGGCGCAAACCGCCTGCCGAAAAGCGGCCGCCATCAACGGCAAATTACCGGCCGTAGCCAGCGCCGTATTTACCATAACCGCCGCAGCCCCCATTTCCATCGCCTCACAGGCCTGCGATGGCCGCCCAATGCCGGCATCGACAATAACCGGCAAATCAATTTCATCAATCAAAATCTGAATAAACTCGCGAGCCGCCAGCCCTTTATTGGAGCCAATCGGCGCCGCCAGCGGCATAACCGCCGCCGCGCCGGCGTTCTGCAAATCACGCGCCACATTCAAATCCGGGTGCATATAGGGCAGAACCACAAACCCCTCCCCAGCCAGAATTTCCGTAGCGCGCAGGGTTTCCTGATTATCCGGCAGCAGATATTTGCTGTCACGCATAATTTCAATCTTCACAAAATCACCGCAGCCCAGTTCCCGAGCCAGCCGGGCAATCCGAACCGCTTCGTCGGCATTTCTGGCGCCGGAAGTGTTTGGCAAAAGCACAACCCCCTCCGGAATATAATCCAGAATATTTGCCTGCTCCTGCGTGTTGGTACGGCGCACCGCCAGTGTGATAATCTCCGCGCCGGCCCGCTCCACCGCCGCCTTAATCAGCTCCAGCGAATATTTACCGGAACCCAAAATAAACCGGGAATTAAAAGCCCGGCTGCCAATAAGCAACTTATCCTCCGCCCTATTCTGCATAATCAGCCCTCTTTCCTGTTTTATAATCTTACGCTTCCAACTCACCGGCAATGATACGCACCACCATCAACGCCTGATGCGCCGCACAAAGCATTACCCGGGGCGCAAACAGCGCGCCGCAATCCGCCACATCGCTGACCTCATCACCGCAAAGATAAAAATGTGACGACACGCGTCTGGTATGTATGGCGTTAGCCGAAACCAGACCGGCCATACCAGACGCAGCCAGCAGATATTTGTCCGGCCAGTTGCTTAAAACGCCCTCGACCAGCATAGCCTTGGACTCCGGCTGGTCAAAGGCCTCGCAAACGATAGCCGCCGAACCCAGCAATTCAGCCAAATTATCCGCCGTCAGCTTAACCGTAAGCGGCACGGTCTGCACATAGGGAGCAATCTCCTGTAAATTCTGCGCCAGCGCCGTTGCCTTATACTGACCAATCTGCGCCGCCTTATATTGCTGACGGTGCAAATTGCTCAAATCCACCCGGTCAAAATCCAACAGCAGCAAACGGCCAACCCCAGCGCGCGCCAAAGCCAGCGCAATGTTGGAGCCAAGACCACCCAAGCCGCAAACCGCCACAATGGCCGCCTGCAATTTAGCCGCCAAATCAGTCCCCTGCCGCGCCGCCAGCGCCTGCTGCCATTCCGCCCGGCTGGGCTGCTTATTTTCCACCGCCATCTCAACCGCCCCCTACAAAGCTGACAATCTCCAGCACATCGCCGGCCTGCAAAATCGTGGTTTGATACTGCGCTTTCGGCAAAATCTCGCCATTTTTCTCCACGGCAATCCGCGCCGGATTGTAATTATTAGCCAGCAACCAATCCGCCAAAATACAACCTACGGCCGGCTGCGCCTGACCGTTGATTATCACTCCTGCTCCGGTATTCGTCATAAAATCCCCCCATAAAACAAAATAAGGCGCTCCCCACCGGGAACGCCCAAATTAAATATCTATTGCTGATAAAAAGGCTTCCTACGGCGGCATTATCCGCATCAGGTAAAAGGGTCGAAGTTGATTACTTCCTCTCAGCCTGCCCACACAAGCTCCCCCGCTAAATTTTTTTATTGATTAGTATAGACGGAAAACTACTTATAATCCCCCCATAACTGTTTATACAATACCTTGAAAATGGCTTAAAATTTGGAAATATCCCAAACCCTTACGCAAACTGGAAGTTATATACGAAGCCCTTCCTCTGTAAAAGTTCTTTTTAATGCCTTCTCTGTCGGGAATATAGAGCCTATCAAAACAACAATTTGAATAAATGTCAAAATCAAGCCGACAATTCCGACAGCATCATCTGAAGCTCCGTAAAATGGAAGATGGATAATGATTGACGGAACTAAAATAACCCAGCCAATTCTCCACCAAAGTTTCCCACAGTGATGATGAGCAAAAAGCCATGTATCCATATTCTTCATAGAACGAGAGGTTCTATATCCAATCAGAGAATTTATCTTTTTTGGCGAATGTTTCCACATGAGCCGTCCGATAACTATCATTAACAATGGAATTATTAAATCGCAACAAAGCATAAACCACCAAAACCACATATCACTCACCTTTCAATCATAATGCTACCTTGTACAGAATAGCAGAGTCAACCACCCTCGTCAACGGTCAAGATGAACGGACTTCGCTCGCCGGTGACAATATATTATACATCATTGGCCGGCAAATAGCAAGCCTTTTCTCAAGGCTCCTGCCGCGCGCGCAGCAACAGCTTTTGCAGCTGTCTTTTGGTCTGACTGATAATAAAATGCTCCGCATCATAAACACGCGCCGTGCTGACATTATCCAGCAAAGCCTGATAAGGCACTGTGCCGGCAAATTTATCATCGAAAACCAGCCCGGCATACCACTCGTCAATCTGTAAATCCCGGCCATAACCAGACAAATCCGGCAATTTGGCTTCATAAGGCAAAACCGTAACCACATCAGCCGTCAGCGTATATATACCAAACAGCGTGCCGTCTTTTTTCTGATACACACCAGCCCGGGCATAATATAAATACTGGGATTGCAGCCCATGCATAAATTTATCCAGCTTTTTGGTATCGCCACCAATCTGCTGCAGAATGTTTTCGTCCAGCACCACTGGGTTCATCACGCCACAGATATTTAGATGTGCATATTTACCGCTGACAATGTCCGTCAGCATTTGGTGCAGCACGCGCTCACTGGTTTTAATATCCCTCTGGATACAGGCCTCCAGACGTGTCAGCGGCACTTCCTCGTCATCACACACAAAAATCATGGTTTGCAGCATTTGACACAGCTTTTTTACATAATTATAGAAAAAATGAATATCCTGCCAGCCGCTGGGCAAAGGCAGCCGCAGCGCCGCCTCATTACCCTGACAGGAAAGTTCAAAACCCCGGCAAATATTCTGCGCATCAAAAACTATTATAAAATCGCCCAGTTTGTCCTCCTCCAGCCGAAAAGCATCGTCCAGAATACCATAACGCACCCCGGGCAGCAGCAAATCCGCCAGGCTCAACTCCTGATTATCCGGGCCTTTAATCACCACATTAACTGCCATAATTTTTGGCTCCTTTACAATACATTTTTAACTTTAATTACAATTTTAACACATCAAATCAACAATTTCAATAATAAAACACCAGACAGGCATTTGATATTTGTCAAAATTATGCTATAATTAATTAACTTTCAATATAGCAAGGAGTGACCAAACATGCCTCAACGAAATTTTACCCAGGATTTAAGCCAAAAGGATATGCCCGGCGCCGTTTTTGTCATTAAACTGCTTTTTAAGCAGCCAACACCGCAGCCAGACCAGGAAACCATGCTGAACAGCCTGCGCAAACACGTGGGAGAGGTTGAATGTTTCTGGCATGACGCCAAAGGAGCCGGCTTCAGCGCCCTGCAATACACCGCTCATTTTAAAGACGCCGACCTGCCGCCTCAGCTGATGATTACCAGCGGTCAGCCTTTTAGCGGCAACACTGTTGACGATTTTACACGCAGCCAGATGTGGGACTGCCAGCAGGAACGAGATACAATTTTGAACGATTGTCAGTATCAGATAATTGCTACGGATATGATGGCGGCTGTTCTTGAGCCGCAGGAGCGCGCTAATTTGGATATGGATTTTTTAATGGCGCTGCTGGATATGTTCCCTGATTGTCTGGCTGTTTATTTCTTCAACTCCGGCAAAATGTTTTTGGCCGATGATATTCGCAGCCAGCAGATTAACGGTATTGACCGTTTTATCAAATTCGCCGTTAATGCTCGCTTTTTCACCATTCAGGGCAGTGAGGACATGCTGGTAGATACCTTGGGCATGAGCACCCTGTTTTTGCCGGATTTGCAGTATCATTTCCGCGGCATGAATCCCAATCAGGTGGTCAATCATGCTTACTGCATTGCTTCTTATATTCTGGCTAATGATAACCCGATAAAATCCGGCGATACGATTGACGCAATTGTAAACGGCCAGTTCAGCCAGAGTGTGCAATGGCGCTGCCAGTATGAAAACGCCTTAATTCAGCCGGCCAGAGAGGTTATTGATATTTACATGAACGAATATGCCGCCGGACAGCGCGATTAAAATTTAACAAGGTAATATATGAATTTTTTACGAAAACACACTCATTACGTTCTGGCGCTGGGGCATCTATGCTCCGATATCAACCAGGGGACGCTTTCCGCCGTTTTGCCCTTTTTAGTGGCGGCGCACAACTATAATTATGCCACAGCGGCCGCGCTGGTAATGGCCTCCAACATTGTCGGCTCTATCATTCAGCCGGTTTTTGGCTGCATTGCCGATAAACACGGCCGGCCGTATTATATGGTTATCGGCATTATGCTGGCCGGCGGCGGCATGTCGCTGACCGGTCTGCTTGATAATTTCTATGGCCTTTGCGCCGCCGTGATGATTAGCGGTGTCGGCATTGCCATGTTCCACCCCCAAGCGGCGCAGCTGGTCAACAAATATTCTGACCCCCAAAGCAAAGGCGCTAAAATGGGGCTGTTCTCCTTTGGCGGTAATCTTGGTTTTACCGTTGGGCCAATTCTGGCCAGCGCCGCTATCACCGCCTTTGGACTGCGCGGCACACTGATATTTCTGCTGCCACCTCTGCTTTTTGGCCTGATTGCCACGCTGACTTTCCGCAATGATACAGAAACCGCGACCGCCCAGGTTCAGGCGGCCGCCGTCAGTCAGCAGCCGGAAAACTGGAGCGCATTCGGCCGGCTCAGTCTGCTCATCGTTTCCCGTTCTATCATGTATAACGGCATTAATACTTTTTTGGTGCTGTATCTGGTTGAAACTTTTGCGATTCCCAAACCGCTGGGCAACACTTTTTTAAGCTGCTACTATGCCGTAACCGCTTTCAGCGCACTGTTTGGCGGCAAGCTGGCGGATAAATACGGTCACCGCAAAATTCTGCGCCTTTCCTTTGCCATTTATCTGCCGGCTATCGCCCTTTTTGCCCTCAGCCACAATCTGGCCTTTCTTTTGCTTCTGCTGCTGCCGCTGGGCGTTGGCATTGGCCTTTGTTACAGCCCCATGGTGCTGTTAGGCCAGCTTTACCTGCCCCAACATACCGGCTTTGCCTCCGGTGTAACGCTGGGGCTGGCGGTCAGCATCGGCGGCATTGTTTCGCCGCTGCTAGGCAAAATCGGCGATATCTATGGACTGGATAACATATTTTGGCTGCTCTGCGCTTTAGCAGTTTTGCCGCTTGCAATCTCTTTCTTTCTACCGGAACCGGAACCACAAATGAAGCTGGAGGCCTAATCAATGACCTATACCCAAGATTATCATTCACCGCTGGGCAAAATAACTCTGGCCAGCAACGGCAACGCCCTGACTGGCCTCTGGTTTGACGGCCAAAAATATTTCGGTTCCACCCTGGCCGCAGAATATACCGTGCAGAATTTGCCCATATTTGTCCAGACAACAAAATGGCTGGATATTTATTTTAACGGGCTGGCCCCAAACTTTACACCACCGCTGCAAATACTGACAGACAGCGCTTTCCGTCGGGCAGTCTGGCAAATTCTGCAACAAATTCCCTTTGGCCAAACCACAACTTACGGCCAGATTGCTGCCGAGATTGCCCGAAAAAAGGGGCTGTCCAGCATGTCAGCGCAGGCGGTGGGCAGCGCCGTAGCGCACAATCCCATTTCAATCATCATTCCCTGCCATCGGGTTATCGGCGTCAAAGGCGGCCTTACCGGTTACGCCGGCGGCCTTGAAAAAAAGCGGCAGTTATTGGCGTTGGAAGGAGCCTGTCTATAATGAATGAAGATTTAATTTATGAAATTTTATCAGTAGTGGCAGAAATCCCGGCCGGCTGCGTCGCCACCTATGGTCAGATTGCCAGGCTGATTGGGCGCGAAAAAAACGCCAGGCTGGTGGGCAAGGTTCTCAGCATGGCGCAATATTATGGTGATTATCCCTGTCATCGAGTGGTTAATCACGCCGGACGGCTAACCCCCGGCTGGCCGGAACAGAGCGCACTTTTGCAGGCCGAGGGCGTGGAAATACAAAGCACCGGCCGCGTAAACCTGAAGCAATATCAGTGGGAATGTTGATTATTCACCCCCAGCCTTAAAATTGTAAATTGGTTTAATTACCTTAATTATTTCTGCCGTAGGCGCTATATTTTCCACAATCGAGTCCATACTCTTATATGCCATGGGACATTCGTCCAGTGTAGACTGGCCGACCGAGGTTGTATAAATACCGCTCATCTGCGCCTGAAATTCCGCCACATCAAACGCCTGTTTGGCCGCGGACCGGCTCATCAGGCGGCCGGCGCCATGCGGTGCGGAATAATTCCAATCCGCATTGCCAAGTCCCCGGCAGATTAAACTGCCATCACGCATATTAATCGGAATAAGCAAAATTTCACCGGCCTGAGCAGAAACTGAGCCTTTACGCAAAATCATCGCATCGGTATCAATATAATTATGTGTAGTAGTAAACTGCTCCACCACATGCAGCCCCAAACCGCTGATAATCTCGTCCAGCATGGCCTGCCGGTTCAGCGCCGCAAACTGCTGCACCAGCCGCATATCATGCAGATAATCAGTAAACAAATCACCCTCCACATAGGCCAGCGCTTTGGGTATTTTATTAGCCAGACCCTGCACCTTAAGCTGATTTTCAATCTCCTGCTGCCGGCCGGCCGCTTTTAATTCCGCAATCAATTTATTAGCATTAAAGGCACGCAACGCCTTATAACCGGCATTTTGATAATAATTAGCCACCTCCAGACCCAAATGGCGGCTGCCAGAATGAACAACCAGATAAACGCGGCCTTCATCATCTCGATTAGCCTCGATAAAATGATTACCGCCGCCCAGCGTGCCCAAACTAAGTTGCGCACGGTTTAAATCCGTATGCGCCGCACATTTCAGTTTACTTAAATCAATACGTTTATTATATTTATGAGCACGCTGCCGAATAGCAAATCCGGAGGGAATTTTAGCATAAATCAGCTTATCCAGCCTGGTCAAATCCAAATCTTTTTCCTGAAGCTGTACCGTTTCCATGCCGCAGCCAATATCTACACCAACCAGATTAGGCACAACCTTATCCTTAATAGTCATCGTTGTACCAACCGTGCAGCCTGCGCCGGCATGAATATCCGGCATCAGCCGAATTTGGCTGTCACGGCAAAATTCCTGATTGCACAATTCAATTACCTGACCAACCGAAACGTCATCAACTACATCTGTAAATATTTTAGCCGTATTAAACCTGCCCTTAACTTCAAACATTTCAATACCCCCTTTGAGCGGTAATACAAACATATACACATTAAAATCTATTATACCATAGGGACAGCCATTTTACAATATTTTAAAAAGACTGTTCAGTTTAATATGCATATTTTTAGATTGACAACATACCTGCCTTTCATTTATAATTTACACATAAAAATCTTGTCAAAAAGGAGGATAACCCAAATGCCGAAAAAATTTCTTACCCTGCTGCTGGCGCTTTGTCTGTTGGCCGCTTTGAGCGCCTGCAACGCCGCACAAAGTGAGTTGCGCTTTGGCACAGCCGGCACCGGCGGCAACTATTACGCTTATGGCAATGTGCTGGCTCAATTGCTGGAAAACCAGACCGACATGGCAATAGACGTTAAAGCCACCGCCGGCTCCGCCGCCAACCTGCGACTTCTGCAACAAGGTTTTTTGCAGCTGGCTATCGCCCAAAGCGACACCCTGCAAGACGCCAGCCAGGGCGCTGGTGATTTCGCGTCCGGCGCGCTTAGCGGATACAGCGCCATAGCCGGACTTTACACCGAAGCCTGCCAAATTATTGTTACAGGCAACTCAGATATCAACAGCATAGCTGATTTGGCCGGTAAACGTGTTTCCGTTGGCGAAGAAGACTCCGGCGTAACGCGCAACGCCGAGCAGCTGCTCTTAAGCAACGGCCTGACGTTCGATATGCTGGGCGAGGTCAAACGCCTGTCCTTTGCTGATTCTGCGGCGGCCATGGAAAACGGTGAAATTGACGCTTTTTTCTGCACCGCCAGCGCCCCCACCACCGCAGTAACCGAGTTGGCCAAAACCCAGGATATACGTCTGCTTTCACTTGACGAGCGTACTATCGGCCAGCTGTTGAGCCTGTATGACTGCTACACAGAATGTGTTATCCCGGCCGACACCTATCCGAGACAAACCGAGGCCGCCCAAACAATTGGTGTTAAAGCGGTGTTGCTGGCCAGTGACACGCTGGACGCGGATACTGTTCAACAGATTACAGAAATATTATTTACCAACGCCGCCGCCATGCAGTATGCTACCAATTTTGATACATTGCCGGATTTAACCACAGCCACCAGCAATCTGCCGATTTCTTTCCACCCCGGCGCGGCCGTTTATTATGCCGAACAGGGCTATAAAGTAGAGGTTGGCGGCAAAGGCGCTATATCTGCCGTTTCCGCCAGCCAGGACGGCCAATAAGGAGGTTATCATGCTGCAATTATCCTTAGACATGTATCAAACGCTGGGCGCGGCAGTAGGCGTGCTTTACCTCGGCGCCTGGCTACGCAAAAAAATCCGGGTGCTGGAAACTTTCTGTATCCCGGCGCCCGTAGTAGGCGGCCTTATTTTCGCCATAACCTCCTGCATATTATATGTAACCGGTCTGCTGGAGTTATCCTTTGATGAAACTCTTAAAAACGTCTGCATGGTTATGTTTTTCACCTCCGTCGGCTTTCAAGCCAATCTCAAGGTTTTGAAAAGCGGCGGCCTCAGCCTGTTAATCTTTCTAATCTGCGTCATTATACTGATTGCCGCCCAAAACGGGCTGGCGCTGGGCGTCACCACTATTCTTGGCGTTGACCCCTACATTGGTCTGTGTACCGGCTCCATTCCCATGGTAGGCGGCCACGGCACCGCCGGCGCTTTCGGCCCGGTTTTGGAGGATTTGGGACTGGTTGGCGCCACCACCCTCTGCACTGCGGCAGCCACTTTTGGCCTGCTGGCCGGCTCCTTAATGGGCGGCCCTCTGGGGCGGCGGCTGATTATCAAACATGATTTACTAAAAACCACCGTGCAGGCCGATGACAGCGAATTGATAGCCGATGAAAAGAAACATCACCGTTCCTCGCGCAACTATGCGCCGGCCGCTTATCAAATTGCCATCGCTATGGGTCTTGGCACAATAATTTCCTTGCAGCTTTCCAAAACCGGCATGACATTCCCGGTTTACATCGGCGCTATGATTGTGGCTGCTTTCATGCGTAATATCAGCGAATTCAGCAATAAATTCACCATTTATATGGGTGAAATTAACGATATCGGCGGCATCTGCCTTTCACTGTTCCTGGGTATCGCCATGATTACCCTAAAACTTTGGCAGCTGGCGGAGCTGGCCTTGCCGCTGATTATCCTGCTGCTGGTACAGACAATATTTATGGGTCTTTTCGCCTATTTTGTCATCTACAATATCATGGGGCGCGATTATGACGCCGCTGTGCTGGCGGCCGGCTCCTGCGGTTTCGGCATGGGCGCCACGCCCAACGCCATGGCTAATATGCAGGCCATCACCGATAAATTTTCCCCCTCGGTTAAAGCTTATATTCTGGTGCCGATTATCGGCAGTATGTTTGCGGATTTCATCAACACCATAACTATCACCCTGTTTATCAATCTCTTATAATATATAGCATATTAATTTATGGAGGCGTACCTTTAATGAGCAAAAATTGCAAAAAACTTTCTTTCCGCACCGATAATCTGGCCGTGCCGGAAGTTATCATCACCGAAACGTCTGAAGCCACCGGCATCGCCGGCCAGCTGGCCGACGATGATTTAGATGGCCTGGACGATTTGGAGGAACTGGAAGAAATTCAATATGAAACGCTGGCTATACCAGAATATCATGCCAGCAGAGCCAAAGCCAAATAACATATTCAATAGCAGAAACGCCAGCCGGTTGCAGCCGACTGGCGTTTAATTGTATTATAGCTGTTTCAAAATCTGCTGGCGGTGCTTTTCAACCTCATGCACAACGCGCTCATAATCAATGCTGCTAAATTCGCCGGATTGATACAAAATCCGACCGTCCACCATGGTCAACTCCACATCACTGCCCTGCGCTGCATAAACCAGATTATTCAGCAAATCATGACAGGGCTGCATATGCGGTTGGTCAATATTCAGCATCTGCAAATCAGCGCGCTTGCCAACCTCAATAACGCCGGTGTTGTCGCGCCTCTGTGCACGCGCGCCGTTTATGGTAGCCGCCGCCAAAACCTCGGCCGGCGTAATTACCGTGGGGTCTTTGGCCGCCGTTTTGTGCAGCAGACCCATCAGCTTCATTTCCTCCCAAAGGTTCAGGTTATTATTACTGGCCACGCTGTCCGTCCCCAGCGCCACATTAACCCCGGCTTGCAGCATAGCCGGCACCGGCGCGATACCGCTGGCCAGCTTTAAATTGCTGACCGGATTATGCGCCACCGTTACACCATGCGCCACCAGCAGCTTAATATCCTCCGGCTCCACCCAAACCGCATGCGCTACCGTGGTTGGCTGGTCAAAAACACCCAACCCGGCAAAATAAGCCGTTGGCGACTGGCCGTTATGCCGCTGCTTACATTCCTCATGCTCCAAATGAGTTTCCGAAAGATGCAGGTTCATATTCAAATCATGCTGCCGGGCGATATCCGCCATAAACCGACAACGTTCTTCAGAAGTAGTATATTCCGCATGAATATAGCTGTCTATCAAAATACGCCCCTCGTCATAACCATGCCATTGCTTAAGCGCCGCCAGCGCGCCGACAAACGGCCGTTCAGACTGCTCATCACCGCCCACTGGAGCCATCAAGTCGGCATTAATCTTGCAGCCAGCCTCATCGGCCGCCCTACAAACAGCCTGCACGTCCATATACATATCCGTGGAGGAGGTAGTTCCAAAACGCAGAGATTCCGCCAACGCCAACTGCGTTGCCCAATAAATAGCATCGCTGGTCAGCTTGGCCTCAAACGGGAAAATACGGGTAAAAAGCCAGTCCTGCAAACTCAAATTTTCCCCATAACCGCGCAACAGAGTCATCGCCAAATGCGTATGCGTGTTAACCAGCCCCGGCAGCAGCAGCTTACCACGCCCCATAATCTGGCTTTCATATTCAGCCGCATCATCGGGCGCAGTCTGTCCCAGATAAACGATATCCCGGCCGCGCACACCAACAAAACCCTGCGCAACCTTAAAATCCGGCGTTAAATATTGAATATCCCTGAATAAAACCGATTTCATTTTTCTGCCTCCCCTCGCCTGGCCAAAATGATTTCAGTCCAGCTGAAACAGCATAGCCCACCAGCCGCCGTCCTGCCGCTCCATTTGCAGCTTAAAGCCCTGCTCCCGCATGGCGTCCAGAACTTCCGCCCGACGATTATCAATAATACCGGAACAGAAAACCCGACCCTGCTCGGCCAGCAGCCCGGCAAACAGCGGACTCATCGCTATAATCACATCGGCCACAATGTTTACCACAATTATATCATATCCGCCATGGTCAGCACAAGCCTTTAAGCGTATCAAAATATCACGATTGTCTAAAATATTACCCCAAAATGTTTGATAACGCTCGGGGGCAATATCATTCAAAGCCGCATTTTCAGCCGCCGCATGTGCAGAATGTTCCTCAATATCCACCGCCGCTGCGGAATTTACCCCCAGCAGCAAACCGCCAATCGACAGGATACCTGTGCCGCAGCCCAAATCCAGCAGCTTTTCCGGCAAACAACCATGCTGCTGCTGATATTCCGTCAAATATTGCTCCAAAAGTTCCAGGCAAAGCCGCGTTGTCTGGTGCTGGCCGGTGCCAAAACTGCCGCCAGGCTCAATCATCAGCAGCAATTCGTCGGCCGCCGGCTGATATTTCTCCCAGCTGGGACAAACCACCAGCCGCTGCCCAACCTTAAACGGCTTATAATACTGCTTCCAGTTGTCTTCCCATTCCTCAGAACTGCGTTGCCGCACCAAAACGTCCAGTTGCCCCCAGTTGGCGTCCGTACGCTCTGCCAGTTGTTGAATTGCCGACAGCTGCTGCTGCCCCTGCTCATCATCTGCCAAATAAAGCGTAAACATTATCAAATTATCCAGCGCGGCCGCCTGCGCACGCAAACCAGCGTCCGCATAATCAAACGGCGCGTCTTCGGCCTGCAAATAGGCGCGCAATTCCTGCGCCGATTGTACCTGCCAACCGCTGACGCCTAAACGCACAAGTTCGGCGGTGAGCATTTCTGCCCCCACCGAACTTGTAGCTGTCAGGCAAAGTTTAACTTCCTGCCAAATCATCTATAAACCAACCTTTTATTTTTTAATTTTGTTGAAAAAACCCATTGGCTTTTTCTCTTTAACCCGGTTTTTGTTACCAGCAGCGTTATCATTTTTCTTTTCATTGCCGGCCTTGGCAAACTGACGCAACAAATCTTTCTGTTCTGCCGTCAAATTGCTGGGCGTAGTAACGCTGACCTTAACATTCTGGTCACCCTTGCCGTAACCACGCAGCTTGGGGAAGCCCCGACCACGCAGCCGGAAAGAAGTTCCGCTTTGCGTACCTTCCGGAATGGTCAGTTTAACCTTACCCTCTAGCGTTTCCACTTCCACTTCATCACCCAAAGCCGCCTGCACCATACTAATCGGCAAATCGCACAAAATATCATCGCCATTGCGACGGAAATATTTATGCGACTCCACCGTTACAAAGATGTAAAGGTCACCGGCCGGGCCGCCGTTATAACCGCCCTCGCCCTCGCCGGACATACGCAGACGTGAATCATTATCCACACCGGCCGGAATATTAATTTTAATTTTACGCTGCTTGCGCACCCGTCCATTACCGGAACAGGTTGGGCAGGGCGTTTCCACCACGCTGCCGCGGCCGCCGCAGCGCGGACAGGGTTTAACCGTTTGAAACTGACCAAAAGGCGTGGTCTGGGTGCTGCTAACCTGACCGCTGCCACCGCAATAGGAGCAGGTAATGCGCCCCGTGCCGGCTTTAGCGCCACTACCGCCACAATCCGAACAGTTTTCAGAACGAGTCAGCGGCACCTCTCGCGTGGTCCCCCTGGCCGCTTCTTCAAAACTGACCTTAACGTCCAGACGAACATCATCGCCCTGTCTGGCCATATTCTGGCGGCGCGCGCTGTTGCGGCCGCCACCGGCGCCATTAAAGAACATGTCGAAAATATCCCCAAAATCCGCGCCGCCAAAACCACCAAAGCCGCCTGCGCCGCCGCCATAAGCGCCGTTCATACCGTCCGCGCCAAACTGGTCATAGCGCGCGCGCTTTTCCGGGTCAGAAAGCACATCATAGGCTTCATTGACCTCTTTCATCTTGGCTTCTGCGGTTTTGCTGTCCGGATTTAAGTCTGGGTGATATTTTTTAACCTGCTGCTTATAGGCTTTTTTTATTTCCTCCTCTGACGCAGTTTTCGCCACGCCCAAGGCCGCATAATAATCTTTATTTGCCATATCCCTCAATCCAGCTTAAAGCTTTTATTTATTTTTTTTATTATTTATCATCATCAACAACTTTATAATCAGCGTCAACTACGTTATCGTCCGCATCTGCCGCGCCTGTGGCCGCACCGTCAGCACCAGCCTCGCTGCCGGCTGCCTGCTGTGCCTGGGCTTCTGCCGCTGCCTGCTGATAAAGTTTCTCGCTCACCTTATAGAACGCCTGCGAAAGCGCCTCCAGCTTGCTCTTAATATCCTCGGTATCGTCGCCTTTCAAGGCTTCGTTTAATTCTTCCTTGGCTTTTTCAATAGCCTCTTTTTCTTCTGCGGTAACCTTATCGCCCAAATCTTTCAGCGCCTTATCCGTCTGATAAATCATGGAATCAGCCTGATTACGAACCTCCACAGCCTGACGACGCTTTTCGTCTTCTTCTTTATACTGCTCCGCCTCTTTTACCATACGGTCAATTTCTGCATCACTGAAGCCGTTGCTGCCAGAAATGGTGATATCCTGCTGCTTGCCGGTACCCAAATCCTTAGCGCTGACATGCACAATACCGTTGGTATCAATATCAAAGCTGACCTCAATCTGCGGAATACCGCGCGGAGCCGGAGCAATACCGGACAAAGTAAAGCGGCCCAGGGATTTATTATCCGCAGCCATTTCGCGCTCGCCCTGCAAAACATGAACCTCAACCGAGGGCTGATTATCAGCCGCTGTTGAATAAATCTGTGACTTGCTAACCGGAATGGTGGTGTTGCGGTCAATAATTTTGCTGAATACACCGTTCAGAGTTTCAATACCCAAGGACAAAGGTGTTACGTCAGCCAGAACAATATCCTTAACTTCTTTATTCAAAATACCGCCCTGAATAGCCGCGCCCAAAGCCACACACTCGTCCGGGTTAATGCCCTTGTGTGGGTCTTTGCCAATCAGCTTGCGGATTTCGTCCTGCACAGCCGGGATACGGGTGGAACCGCCCACCAACAGCACGCGGTCAACATCAGAAGCAGAAATGCCGGCGTCGCTCAGTGCCTGTCTGGTCGGCCCCATGGTTTTCTCCACCAGGTCAGCCGTCAATTCGTCAAATTTGGCACGAGTAAGGGTGATATCCAAATGTTTGGGACCGTTCTGGTCAGCCGTGATGAAAGGCAGATTGATATTGCTGGTCAAAACGCCGGAAAGTTCAATTTTAGCCTTTTCAGCAGCCTCACGCAAGCGCTGCATTGCCATTTTATCGTTAGCCAGGTCAATACCCTCGGTTTTTTTGAACTCAGCCAGCATATAATCAACAATCTTTTTATCAAAATCATCGCCGCCCAGGAAGTTGTTGCCGGAAGTAGCCAGAACCTGGAAAATGCCGTCACCGATTTCCAACAGGGAAACGTCAAAAGTGCCGCCGCCCAGGTCAAAAACCAACACTTTCTGCTCATCAGCCTTATCCAAGCCATAAGCCAGAGCAGCTGCAGTCGGTTCGTTGATAATACGCATAACCTCCAAACCGGCAATTTTGCCAGCGTCTTTGGTGGCCTGACGCTGCGCGTCAGAGAAATAAGCCGGAACCGTGATAACCGCCTGGCTAACCGGCTCGCCCAGATAAGCCTCCGCGTCCTCTTTCAGCTTACGCAGCACAAAAGCGGAAATTTCCTGCGGTGTATAGTTTTTATCGTCAATTTTAACCTCATATTTTTTACCCATATGACGTTTGATAGACATTACAGTATGATCCGGCTTGGTAATCGCCTGACGCTTGGCTACCTGACCAATCAGACGCTCGCCATTGTTAAAGCCAACCACAGAGGGGGTTGTTCTTGCGCCCTCCGGATTTGGAATAACAACGGCTTCGCCGCCCTCCATTACTGCCACACAGCTATTAGTTGTACCTAAGTCGATACCAATAATTTTACCCATGATTTAGTTTCCTCCTGATATTTAATATAATAGTATAATAAAATAAACTTTTTAATTTGCAGACTGATAAGCGTTCAGCAATGGCCTGCTTACTTTGCGCCCACATGAACCATCGACGCTCTTAAAATCTTATCACCAATACGATAACCGGGCTGAATTTCCTGCGTTACCTTGCCAACCATAGCATCGTCTTCCACCACAGTCTGACCAACAGCCTCATGCCAGTTGGGGTCAAAATCCTCGCCCAAAGCAGGTATTCTCTCCACACCCTTGGAGGCCAGCAATTCCGCCAGCTGTCGGGCAATCATCTCCACCCCGGCCAGATGTCCGGCGTCCGCCTCACTGGTCTTAAGAGCCTGCATAGCCCGGCCAAAATTATCAATCACCGGCAAAAGCTCACCACAAAATACGGCATTGAAATTTTTCTGCCAATCCTCTTTTTCGGCTCGTGTGCGACGGCGGAAATTGTCAAAATCAGCCTGCAAACGCGCCAACTGATTGTTCAAATTCTGCTTGGCCAACTCCAGGCTTTTGTTAGCGTTTTCCAACTCCGCATAAGCAGCCGCCAGACGTGACATAGCTTCCTCCGGATTAGGTTCTTCTTCGTTTTCCGCCTGCTCCTCCGCGGCGTTTTCCGCATCTTCAGCCACATTTACATTGTTTTCTGCTGCGTTATTTTCATCAACCGCAATTTCACTGTTCAGACCAGCCTCCATATTCTGTTCCGCCGTCTGTTTTTCTTTCTTCATAAAAATTCACCTCTGTTATTTATCTGCGCCATGACCGCCGCCTTTTCGACTAACCAGGCTCCCCACCTGCTCCACCAGCGCAATAATCTTGGGATACGGCATTCTGGTTGGCCCCAAAACACCAATACTGCCCACCTTTTCACCATTAACATAAAATGGAGTTGTCACCATACTGCAAGCCGACATACCATGGGAACTCAATTCATCGCCAATATAAACCACTGTTCCCTGCTGCTGCTGTGAGGCCATCAAAAGCAGTTCTTTAACAACCGCGTCCGTTTCCAAAACCGTAAAAAGTTCACGCACGGTATCCACATCATGAAACTCCGGCTGCTTAAGCAAATTCAGCGTTCCCTGAATTAACATTTTACCGCCGGCGTCTTCCTCGCTATAATCCAAAAGCAACTGCTGCATCAAAGCAAGCGCCTGTTGCAAACGCGATTGCTGTTGCAAAAGCTGATGCGCAATTTCTGAAGTAAGACAATCCAAAACCTGAGCGAATGACAGACCCAAAAGCCGCTCCTGTAACAAAGCCTCCGCCTCGGCCAGATTTGAGTCTGAAATCTCGGCCGGCAGCCGTACAATTTTATTATGAATTTTACCGTCATCGGTTATCATAATAGCCAAAAGCTGATTATCATTCAAACGCACCAGCTTTAAACGCTCCAAAACACAGGCTTCCAGCTTGGGTTTCATCAACATGGCCGTATAATTAGTCATGCAGGAAAGCAGTTTGCAACTCTGCTGAAAAAGCTGCTCCATCTCCTCCGTACAGTTGCGAAAAAAATCCGTAACCTGCTGCTGTTCTTCGTCAGAAAGCAATTTCTCTTCCGGCTCCATCAAATTATCCACATAATAGCGATACCCCTTATCCGATGGCACCCGGCCGGCAGAAGCGTGGGGCTGCATAATAAAGCCCATCTCCTCCAGGTCAGACATTTCATTACGAATAGTCGCCGGAGAAACGCCCAAACCATATTTTTTAGCGATAGTTCTGGAGCCAACCGGCTCGCCAACATCAACATAATCACGAATTAAAGCATGCAAAATTTGCTTTTTTCGTTCGTCCACCAGGCTTCCTCCTTTGCGTCAAAATTTTTTCTGTTATTATTGCTTTTTTTGTTAGCACTCTACCCCATCGAGTGCTAATAATAGGATAGCACTATACCTTAAATTTGTCAATATCAAAACTTGATTTTTTTCCATTTTTTATATATAAGAATTAAAAAGAATTTCTTTCCCAAAAAACGCCGTCCGCAAACCCCTGAATAGCTGGTTGAATTTCCGCCTGCGCCAGCCGCTGCTCCGCCCAGATACAATACTGCGCCTGCGTTTCAATGCCAATATAATGCCGCCCCAGCTTTTTGGCTACCACGCTGGTGGTGCCAGAACCTAAAAAAGGGTCCAGAACCAGCGCACCGGGCCGGGAACTTGCCAGAATAATTTTGGCAATCAGCTTTTCCGGCTTCTGCGTAGGGTGCGCCGTATTTTCCGGCATTGACCAAAAAGGGATTGTAATATCGTCCCAAAAATTAGAAGGACAGGTATCGCGATAATTGCCGGCCGGCGTTTCCACCCAATCCTTAGGCCGACCCTGCACCCGATAAGGCGCTTTAACCCGGCGGCGCTGCTTTACCGCCTGCAAATTAAAATTATACTGCTGGCCATTAGTCACAAACCAGATATCTTCCAGCCCATTCTTCCAGTTGGCTTTAGCGCCGCGCCCTTTTTCACGCTGCCAGGTAATGCGGTTACGTATCTGAAAAAATTCGCCCAAAACCGGGCCAATAATCAAACTGCTGGCCCAATCGCAGCAAACATAAACTGAAGCGTCCGCCTTAAGCAAAGGTTTAACCGCCGTCAACCATTCATGCGTATAGTCCGCATAAGCCTCAGCCTTGCGTCGGGCAAAGGTTGCGCCATTAAACGATTTGGTCAGATTATAAGGAGGGTCGGCAATCAGCAAATCCACACTGTCGGCAGGCAACAACGAACAAACAGCCAGCATATCGCCCCAAATCGTCCTGTCCAGACACTGCGCCAAATCCGCCGGCTGTTCCAAAACCAGACAATGCTGTAAAAAAGCCTCGCCCTCGCTCAAACTCGTCGCAATAGTTTTATTCCGCTTACTTGCGCTTTTCTTCATATTATAGTATCCTTTTTATAATAAGTTCATATTTCGATATCCTCCGGCGGCGCGGACGGCCGATACTGAATATCCTCAATGTCATCTTTAATAAAGGCCAAAAACACCTGATTAGCCAGCAACATACCTTTCGGCGTAAGGCGCAGACTATGCGCGTCTGCGGAATATTCCAGCAGACCGGCGGCATAAAGCGGCGGCAGTTCATTGGCATAAAAACGCAACGGGTCAACCCGAAAACGCGAAATTACTGGATAAATATCAACGCCAGCCGCTTGTCGCAGCCCCATAAACATAACCTCGCTCATGCACTGCGCCATAGTAAGTTCCTCTTCTTCAACCGGCGGCCGGTGCATCTGCTGCAAATTATGCAGATAATCGTCAAGATTGCCGCAGTTCTGCCAACGCTGCAAAAACAAACAGCTGGCCGCGCCCAGCCCTACGCCAAGATAGTCTTCACGCTGCCAATACAGACGATTATGACGACTGCGAAAATCATGCTGACCTTTAAGAGCAAAATTAGCAATCTCATATTGAGCATAACCCTGCTCGCGCAACTGCTGCCAGGAATAAAGCAGCATATCCGTTTCCAGGTCCTCCTCAGCCGCAGAAAGCAACCCCTTGGCATACTGCCGCCCCCAGGGGCTGTCGTTATCCAGCTGTAAAGAGTAAAGCGAGATGTGCTCCGGCTTAAGGCGCAGCGCCGCCTGCAAATTATATTGTAAATCGGCCAGCGTCTGCCCGGGCAAAGCATACATCAAATCCAGACTTAAATTTTCAAAGCCGGCCGCGCGCGCATCAGCCACCGCCTGTTCGATAGCCGCCGCATTGTGCGCCCGGCCCAGCCGCCGCAGTTCAGCGTCCTGAAAACTTTGCGCGCCCAGAGAAAGGCGGTTAAAACCAGCCTGCCGCAGCTGGCGCAGATAGGCCTCGTCCGCCGTGGCTGGATTACATTCCACCGTAATCTCCGCGTCCTCGCGCACAGCAAAGGTCTGCCGAATAAAATCAAGCGTTTCCACCAGCGCCTTCGCCGGCAAAACCGTCGGCGTACCGCCGCCAAAATAAATGGAAACCAACTCGTCCGCATAAGCCCGATACATGCGCATCTCCTGCTGCAAGGCCTGCGGATAGGCCGTTGCCTGCGCCTTAACTTCACTGTAAGTATGCGATAAAAAATCGCAGTAATTACAACGCCGCAGACAAAACGGCCAATGCACATATAAAGACTTAAACGCCATTTTCCGCCCCTCCCTTAACAAAACACGCCGCACCTGACTTTAATAGCCCTTAAGCCGCCGCCAGAGTTCGCCCTCCATATCAATAAGTTCTTCAATATCCTGATAATAAATTTCCAGATGCTGCGATGTGCCATCGCTCAGGGTGATATAAAGCGCCAGCGTATCCCGCCCCAGCGAGAACTCCAGAATACGCGGCAAGCGGCGCTCCAGATAATCCAATACTTCCGGATTTTCCGGCAGACCCAGCCCGGCCTGACGCACACTATAAGTGCCGCGCGCCGGCTCCAACAAATCCACACGCCAGTTTACTCCCGGCTTAAACAAATCGTTCAAACTGTATAGTTGACCTGTTTCCTTATCGAAACAGGCGGTAAAAATATGCTCCTCCCGGGCACCGGGAGCATCAGTAAAGGTTTTCCAGGAATCGTCCAGCCGCAAATACTGCACCACCGTCATAACCGTGCCACTGCTTAAAATTTCAAAATCGCCGCTCACCATAAACTGCAATTCATCATGCAGCTGATAACTTTCATAATATTCACCCATGGCATTATCAGCCAGCGTATAATTCAAACGCTTCCAGACCGCAAACTGCTCCGGACTAACCGCCGCCTTGTTAGCCATTTCTACCTGCGGATAATAAACCAGATAATCCGCGCTCTGATTTTCCAGCACTGTCAACAGATTAACCCCCGGCGCCAGTTCCCGGTCACGCCCCACGCTCCAAACGGTACGGCCATGCTCGTCAAACCAGGTTTGACCATTAACGTCCTGCACACCATAAAGATGCCCCAGCCGAAAAACGCCTGGCTGCAAATCCAAACGCAGCCCAGGCTGCACCTGTCCTGCGGCATTAAAGAAACTGGTGTAATCAGCAGTCCAAAAACTGCAAAGTTCATTCTGCCAGCCGCCAAAGCCAAAAACCGGCTCGTTCACCAAAAGACTGCCCTCAGCATTATAAACCAGCCAACCGGCCGCCCCTTGCTCTTTAAAGGCATAAATACCATAACCCAGATGAAGCACCGATACATAATTTTTAGCCGGAACCAAAACGGTTCCGTCCGGCGCAATCAACTCCGCCATATCGCCCTGCCAGACCACGGCCGCGCCGCCCTGAAAAGGCCAGGCCGCATCAAAAGCAAAATCAATTAACACGCCGCCCGTAACGCTGACATAGCCATATTTGCCATCTTTCTGCATCAAAATCAGACGGCTGCCAATAACATTTAAATCCGGCAACACCAGCGGCGAAGATTTTAAATCAACCGACAGTTCGCTTATCTCCACGGCATTTTTAGCATAAATATTCAGCAACAGCGTGCGCCCCTCAAAATCACGCACCAGCGCAAAATTGCCGGAAACATTGCCCACCTCGGCATAAATCGGCTCAATCACAATTTCTCCATGCGGATTAATATAACCCCAGGTCAGCTGGTCGCCGCGTTTACGAGAGAATGTCATCAGGCCATCGCAAAGCTGCCCCAAACGGCTGGAAATACCAAAAAGTTTAGCACCGTTAACATCATAAAGCGCCGTGTTAGGATTGGGGTAAACCGCCGAAGAAAGCGCATTATAAGCTGCTACAAAATAGGTGTCACTATGCTTGTACACCTCAATCGACTCATATTCCGCCGGCACCACAAAATTACCCTCTGTATCAATCGCGCCCCAAAAACCGTTCTGCTTAACCCAGGCAGTTTTGCCCAAAAAGGGACGTGCCTCCTGATAGGCCGGCGGCGGAGTTTCATAATCAAGCTGCGTTGCCGTTTGCAAAGAAACCGGCAAAACCTGCGCCCCCTGCTCATTAATATAACCCCAAAGCCCGTCCTCACGCAAGGCAGGATAAAGTGTACCCTGCGTGGATACATTATTACTGATAGTCGGCTTCTCATCCTGCCCATGCGGCAGGTTTAAAACATCAGTTTGCCAAAGCACCAGCGCGCTGACAGCCACCGTGCAGATAAAACCAGTGGAGAACAGCAGCAGCGCCAGAGTTTTTTTTCTTATCTTCATTTTTATCTGTTTACTCCTGTTTTTAACTATTTTCAACTACCTTTTTGGTGTTTTTTAACTTCCGCCACCGCCAACTCATCACAACGATTATTATAGGGATTGTCCGCATGCCCCTTAACTTTATGCCAGGTCACCCGATGTTTTTGCGCCAAAGCCAGCAGCTGCTGCCATAAATCCTGATTTTCCACCGGCTGCTTTTTGGCGTTCTTCCAGCCGTTGCGCTGCCAACCCTCCAGCCAATGCCGCTCCCAGGCGTTCACAAGATAAGCGCTGTCGCTGTATAAATCAACCAGACAAGGCTTCGTTAAGGCGTTCAGCGCCGCTATCGCCGCCATTAATTCCATACGGTTATTGGTCGTGTTCGCCTCATACCCAGAAAGCTCCCGGCGGTGCCGGCCAAACATCAAAACCGCACCCCAACCGCCCGGCCCGGGATTGCCGGAACAGGCTCCGTCCGTATAGATTACCACACTAGACAGGAAACCGTCCTGATTATGCGGCTTATTACTAATATTGCTATTATTTTCATTTTTAAAATCTTTTTTATTAATTTCTGGCAAGAAATCTCCAACCCCTCTCGCAAACTTGGGCAAAAGCAGCAGGAAAATGCCGGCTTTTTGCGAATAATATAATATATTATATCATAGGAACAAGCAAAGTGCAATCAATTTTGCAGATTGCCAACGGCATTTTGTCTGAACAATGTGCTTCTATCTGTACCCAGGAGGAATATTGCTTTGAATGAACCCATATCCGCCCAACAGCAGCTATCACAAACCATTGTTTATAAGCAAAAGCTGAACCAGCTGCTGGAGGAAACGCAAAACAACACCCAGCATTTAAGCAAACAGCTGCAACGCCAGCAAACCATGGTGACTGCTGCGCTTAATATAGAAGAAACCAATCGTCAAAAGCTAAAGGCAGAACAAATTTTGCTGAATGACTTGGAAGAACAGAATAAAAACGCCCTGCTGGAACTGGCCGTTGCCAAACAGAAAAGCGTGCAGGCGCTGCATAATTATAATGAGCAGCTGAACAATATTAAAAACCTGCACAATCATCTGGAGGCTGACAGCGCCGCCGTGCAGGAACAGCAGGATACAATCAAACAGCTGATGGAAAATTGGCAAAATCATAATTTCTTTCTGCAAAAGCAGCAAACCGTCAACCAGGAATTGGAACGCCGGCTGCTGGCTTTGCGTCAGCTTCTGGAAAACACGCCGCTTGACGACCAGGAAGATTTGCCTCCGCTGGAGTTTGAAGATAACTTGCCCAAGCTGGAGGAATTAATTGCGCCGGAACCGGTTGTCGAAGAACCGCCGGCCAAGCCGCAAACCGAAAAACCGGCAGACGACGCAGCTACGCCGACCGCCCAGACAGCCGCCTCCAACAGCGAGAATACCTCCCATGCGCCACAGCATGCTAACGCAAACTTTTGGGAGGCCAAGCAACATGCTTATTTAAAGCTGAATGACACTGCCAAACCGCCAACAGAAACCGCACCGGAAAATACAACCGAAACGACGGAAACAGAAACGGAAATGCTGCCGGAGAAAAAACGCAGCAACTGGAAAAGTTATCTTCTCTGCATTGTGCTGGCTGTTGCCGTGGCTTTCGCTATACGCACCTGGGTGCTGATGCCCACTCAGGTTTCCGGCAGTTCCATGGAACCGACCCTGACAGAGGACGATAAAGTATTAACCTCGCCCCTGCCCTATCTTTGGGGTCAGCCGCAGCGCGGCGACATTGTGGTTTTTCAGGCGCCAAATGAAGATAACGGTATTTTCTATGTTAAACGGATAATTGGCCTGCCCGGCGAGCATCTGCAAATTATGGACGGTCAGGTTTATATTGACGAAAAACAGCTTACAGAAAACTATCTTGCCCAAAGTTCCACCCAGGGCTATATTGACACGCTGGTGCCGGACGACTCCGTTTTTGTCATGGGCGATAACCGGGAAATCAGCCATGACAGCCGCGACAGAGATGTTTCATTTATCAAAATTTCTGCTATAAACGGCAAGGCGCTGGTGCGTATTTACCCGTTTGATAATTTTGGCTTCATTAATTAATTTAAGCAAAAGAGGAAAAATATGGATTGCTGCATACCAAACCCCGTAAAACACCGTCTGCACCAGCTGCGCAGTTTAATGCATGAGCAAAATCTTCACGCATTACTTTTAAGCGATAAACAAAATATTTATTATTATTCTGGCTTTGCCGGAGATGACAGCCTGTTGCTGATCGGCCAACGCCAAACCTGGCTGCTTTCTGACGGGCGTTTCATTGCTCAGGCGGCGGCCGAAGCACCAGAAGCTGAATTTATCTGCAAAAAAACCGGACAAAGCCATTTTGCCCTGCTGCTGGAAATCTGTCAGGAACAGCATGTACAAATATTGGGCTTTGAAGGCGAAAGTTTTAGTTATAATCAATGGCAGCTGTTACAAAAACTTCTAACAGAAAAGCATGCCGAGTTGAAACTTAAGGAAGCCGGCGCTCTGCCCTTACAGCCGCGCCTGTGCAAAGACGCCGGCGAACAGTTGGCCTTACAAAAATGCGGTGAGATTGCAGATAAATCCCTGATAGATATTATGCCACTGCTGGCCGTGGGCGTCAGCGAACAGAAAATTGCCTGGGCGCTGGAACAGGCAATGCATGAAAACGGCGGACAGGGTCTGGCCTTTCCCACGATTGTCGCGGCCGGCCCCAACAGCGCCAAACCGCACGCTATCCCCTCAGATTATCGTCTGCAAGACGGCGATTTTGTTACGCTGGATTTTGGCGCTGTTTATATGCATTATTGCGGCGATTGCACGCGTACTTTTATTATCGGGCAACCCCGGCCGGAACAGCTGGCCGCCTATCAGCTGGTTAAAAAAGCGCAGGAATTAGCGCTGGAACAGATTAAACCGGGTATGACGGCCGGTCAGGCGGATAAACTGGCGCGTGATGTAATTGCTGAGGGCGGTTTGGGTGAATATTTCAGCCATTCCCTCGGCCACGGCGTTGGCCTGAACATTCATGAAGCGCCCACACTGCGCACCGGCAGCGAGGTCATCTTGCAGCCAGGGCAAATTGTAACGGTGGAACCGGGCGTGTACCTGCCAGAGGCCGGCTTTGGCCTGCGGATTGAGGACTCCTGTTTGGTTACCGAAAAAGGGCTGGTTCCGCTAACGAATTTTCCAAAAAAATTACAGATAATACAAATTTAAAGCTAAATTATCCGGTATAAAACCCCATAAAAAAAATCACCTTAAATATTACAGCTTGCTGCTATCAAAATATTTGAGGTGATTTTTTTGATTTCCCTGCGCCGCCATCGCTTTATATCCATAATGCTGCTGTTAATTTTCTGTCTGCTGGCCGGCCGGCTCTGGCAGATAAATTTCGCGCAGGGTCAGAATTACATTGCCAAAGTACAGCGCCAGCGGCTTTTAAGCGTAAGCGAGCGCGAATATGAGCGCGGCGATTTTCTGGATTGCCAGGGACAAAGCCTGACCAACCGGGCGGAAAATGTGCTGCTGGTATTCCCCCGGCTGCTAACGGCCGATAAACAGCAAAGCCTGGCCTACTGGCAAACTTATTTGCACAGCCTGCTAAAAAACTGCCAGCTGACTGCCGGTGCGCAAAGCCAAAATCTGAAGCAAATGCTGCAAAACGGTGAGCCGTTTATTCTGGCACGCAACCTGACAGCCCGGCAAATAGAACAGCTGACGCCCATTTTACAGCAAACCGAGGGCTTATACACCACCACCCTGCGCCCCCGTTATGCCGCAAACAGTCTGGCCGCCCATCTGCTGGGCTATGTCGGAGCCAGTACCGCGCAGGAGGCCGCCGCGCTCAAAAAAAATGGCTATACCGATACGGCATACAGCGGCAAAAGCGGTCTGGAAAAACAGTATGACCTGCTGCTGCGCGAGCAAAACAGCGCGCATATTGCCGTAGCTGTGGACGAAAAAAATCAGCCCACCGCCGAAAGCCTGCGGTTTATTGCAGCCAACAGCAGCGCCGCACATAATTTGCAGCTGACGCTTAACTATAATTATCAAAGCATTGCCGAAAGCGCCATGCAGGACAAAAACGGCGCAGTAGTGCTAATGGACGTGCACAATGGCGATGTTCTGGCTATGGTCAGCGCGCCCAGCTTTAACCAGTATATCGGCCAGCCGGCCACCGAGGGCGATATTTACGTAAACAAGGCCATCTCCTACTATCCACCGGCTTCCATTTTCAAAATCGTTTTAACTCTGGCCGCGCTTGATAATCAAATCAGCATTGACAAAAACGAAGCGCTTTTTCAATGCAGCGGCAGCATCACCCTGCCCAACGGTCACAACGTCGGCTGCTGGAAAGAAAGCGGCCACGGCGAGGAAAACCTGGCCACAGCGCTGGGCAACTCCTGCAACCCTTATTTTATTCAGCTGGGGCAGAAGCTGGGCGGCGATTTGATTAGCGAATACGCACACCGGCTGGGCATGACCGAGCAGGTTTTAATGGGATTTCAGCTTAACAATTCCGAAAGCCAGCTGGATTTTAACAGCGCAGTGCCGGCAGACGTGGCCAATGTTTCTATCGGTGAAAAAGGTATCCGCGCCACGCCGCTGATGCTGGCCCGGCTGCTGGCCACTGTTGCTAACGACGGCAAACTGCCCACACCGCGTTTGGTGCAGGCAGTTGTTGATGAAAACGGCAATGTTTTAAGTGAAATACCCAGTGCCCAGCCGCAGCAGGTGGTACAGCCAAACAGCGCCCAGCAGGTGCGCCGCTATTTAACCCAGGCGGTACAAAACGGTACCGGTAAGCCAGCGGCCAGTGAAATAATTAGTATTGCCGGCAAAACCGGCACCTCGCAGAATTTCGGCGTTTGGTTTGCCGGATTTTTCCCGGCCGATGAACCACGCTGGTCAATCGCCGTCTATATCAGCGACGGCCAAAGCGGCGGCAGCGACGCCGGCAGCGTATGCCGGGAAATTGCCGAAAAAATTGCCCTGCTGGAAGATATCACCAACCAAAGCCGCGTTTAATTTAAACAGCCGCATTGCTGCAAAATATCGCAGATAATATCCACACGATTAAACGGGGGTATCATATAGTAGCCGTTGGAAAAATCGGCCACACCGCGCATAATACGACAAGAAAGTTCCACGGCCAGTGCACGTGCCTGCTCCGGCGTTTTGTCCTTATACTGCTGCACAATCGCCTCATCAACGCTGATACCGGCTACCTCATTATTCATAAAACAGGCGTTACGATAGCTTACCACCGGCATAATGCCGGCCAGAATTTTAGCGTCCAACTCCTGATAGGCCCGGCGCAGATTAAGTGCGGCCTGCTCGCTCAATACCGGCTGGGTTAAAAACATCTGTACACCGCCGGCAATTTTCTCCTGCGCCAACCGTAGCTGCACATCAAAATTTCGCACGTTCAAATTCAGTGCGCCGCAGATGTAAAACGGCGTCAGCAGCGTGCTTTCATTCAAATTGCTGATAAACCGCGCCAACATACGCGAATTAAAATTGAAAACGCTCTTAATTTCATCGCGCTCCGCAGTGGGAATAGGGTCGCCGGTCACAATCAGCACATTGTTAACCCCCTCCGCGCTCAAACCCAACAACAAGGCCTTGATAGCATTCAAATTGCGGTCGCGGCAGGTCATATGCGGCAAAACGTCCACACCGAGCTCCCGGTGCAGCTTACAGGCCAAAAGACTGCTGTCCATACGCGCCCGGCCAATCGGACAGTCCGGCACCGTGATGATATCAACCCCGGCCTGCTGCAAAATCTGTGCTTTTTGCATGAAAAGCGGCAGATTAACGTCCGGCGGCGGCTCCAGTTCCACCGCCAGCAAACGCCGCTTATTGGCCTCCGCCTTTTGCCGGAAATGATTAACCAGCGGCTGACTAACCATACTGACTGATTGCCCCGTCACCTTTTGAGCGTCATCTTCATTTTTGGACTGCTGCGCTAAAACCTGCGCCACGGCGGCAATATGTTCCGGCGTGGTGCCGCAGCAGCCGCCCAAAATCCGCACACCCTGCTGCGCAATCTGTCCCAGCTGGCCGGCATAGTATTCCGGGCTGTTGCTGAAAAAACTACGATTGTTTATTACCGTAGGATAACCAGCATTAGGCATGATTGAAAGCAGCTTATCTTCGTTCGCCGCTGGCAGCTGCTGCTGCGACTGCAAATAACGACGCAAATGATACGGACCGGAAACACAGTTAAAGCCAACCGCATCAATCTGCGCAATCTGCCGCACCGCCGCCAGCAAATCCGCCCCAAATCGGCCGGTACGCGTATAACCGTCTGGCTGCACAGCAAAAGAAGCGATAATAAAGGCCTGCGGACATTGCTGCTTAACATAGGCCGCCAACTCTGCCAGCCCCTGTTCATCACTAAAAGTTTCAAACAAAAAGTTTTCCGCGCCCAATTCCAAAAAGCTATCCACCAACCCTTTAGACCAGGCTACTTTGTCCGGCTCCAGCGCTGAAAGAGGACCAAAATCCGCAAAGATAAAGGGCGCAGGCCGCCCCGGCAAAGCAAACTCCGCCGCCTGACAGGCCAACTGCCAGCCCCGGCTGATAATCTGCCCAATTTGGTCGGCAGAAAGCCCCGGCAACTGCTGATTTAAGCCAAAGGTATTCGTTTTCAAAGCCATCGCACCGGCCTGCACATAAGCCTTATGCACCTGCAAAACCATATCCGGCTGGTGCAGATTAGCCAACTCGCAGGGCTCTCCGTTTTCCGCAATGTCATGGCTAATCTGCCCCAGATAGGTTCCCATTGCCCCGTCAAACAGCAAAACATTATGCTGTAAATAATCGCGTACACTTATTTTTGCGTCCAAAATTTTCTCCTTTATTACCATAGAAACCACAATTTCAATCTATATCAAAGCAACTCAGCCCAAAACCGTTTTGGCAATCTGTACGGACTGGTTAGCGTCTTTAGCGTAGAAATCCGCGCCAATCGCGGCCGCATATTCCTGCGTTAAAACCGCGCCGCCGACAAAAATGTGGCAGGCATGCCCACTGGCGTGCAAAGCGGCAATCGTCTGCTCCATACTGGCCACCGTAGTCGTCATCAAAGCGCTTAGGCCAATCAGACGAATATCCTGTGCAATGGCCGTTTCCACCACCGTCTGCACCGGCACGTCCTTGCCCAAGTCAACCACCTGATAACCGTAATTCTCCAAAATTACCTTAACAATATTTTTGCCAATATCATGGATATCGCCCCAAACTGTAGCCAGCAGAATTTTACCCTTGCTGACGCCGGCGCGCCCCTGCTTGATAATCTGCGCCTTAATCACTTCAAAGGCCTCGCTGGCCGCGGCCGCAGAGTTAATCAGCTGCGGCAGAAAGATACGCTCTTGCTCATAAAACTGACCCACCTCGTCCAAAGCCGGAATAAGCAGCTCGTTAATCAGCTTCATCGGCTCATTGTCCTGCAAAAGCTGGCCAGTCAGCTGACGCACCTCGCTTTTCAGCCCCTTATGCACCGCCTTAAGCAAAGCCTGCTCTGCTGATTGCTCACTATCAGCAACTCTAACGACATTATTTTCGTCCGGCTGGCTCGCCTCGCCGGCCACCCTCTGGATATAAGCAGCGCCGCCCCGGTCATAATTCAGCAGCACTCTGGCCGCCGCCACCGTATCCGTCATGGCCGGTATATTCGGATTGATAATCGCCAAATCCAGCCCTGCCGCCAGCGCCATGCTCAAAAAGGTTTGATTAATCAACTCGCGCTGAGGCAGACCAAATGAAATGTTAGAAACACCCAAAACCGTTTTCAGCCCCAGCCGCTCCTTAACCAGCCGCATAGCCGCCAGCGTTTCTCTGGCCTGTTCCTGTTGCGCGGACACCGTCAGCGTCAGGCAGTCGATATAAATATCCTCCGGCGCAATACCCTCGGCCAGCGCCGCCTGCATAATCCGCTCTGCAATTTGCAGCCGCTGCTCCGCCGTCTGCGCCAGACCATCTTCGTCCAACGTCAGGCCAATTACCGCCGCGCCATATTTCTTAACCAATGGCAAGATTGTCGCTAAAGACTCCGCTTTGCCATTCACCGAATTAACAATCGCCTTACCGTTACAAACGCGCAAACCGGCTTCAATAGCCTCCGGATTGCTGGAATCAATTTGCAGCGGCAAATCAACCGCTCCCTGCAAGGCTTTTATCACACGCGCCAGCATGGCCGGCTCATCAATCCCGGGCAAACCGACGTTAACGTCCAGAATATCCGCCCCGGCTTCCTGCTGCTCAATCGCTCGCGCTAAAATATAATCAATGTTATCGTCACGCAACGCCTGTTGAAAAACCTTTTTGCCAGTCGGGTTCAACCGCTCACCCACAATCAGCGGTTGATTAAGCTGCACCAGACGCGTCGGGGAACAAACCGCCGCCTGCTTAACCAACTGCCGCTGGCCGCGCCGCGCCCCAGCCAAAGTCTGCTTTAGCGCCGCAATATAAGTCGGGCTTGTACCACAGCAACCGCCCAGCATCTGAACGCCCAAATCGGCAAAAGGCAGCATTTGCCGGGCAAACTCCTCCGGCGCGATATCATAAGCGCCCGTCTGCGGATTAGGCAGGCCAGCGTTGGCCTTAACAATCAGCGGCAGATTAGTATATTGCACCATCTCCTGAATTACCGGCAAAATTCCCTCCGGCCCCGGCGAACAGTTCACGCCAATAGCCGCCACGTCTAAAGAGTTCAGCAGGCAGGCCATAGCCGCCACACTAACGCCGCTGAAAGTCCGGTTATTCTTGTCAAAAGTCATGGTGCAGAAAATTGGCAAATCGCAATTTTCCTGCGCCGCCAAAACCGCCGCTTTCAACTCATACAAATCCGTCATGGTTTCAAAAGCAATCAAATCCGCCCCGGCCGCCGCACCAGCCAACACCATTTCCTTAAACATAGCATAAGCCTGCTCAAAACGCAGCGTGCCGGCCGGCTCCAAAAGTTCCCCCAAAGAGCCAATATCCAGCGCCACCAAGGTATCTGTATCATGTGCGGCCTGTTTGGCAATCTGCACCGCCCGGCTGATTACTTCTTCCGGCGTATGACCGCTGCCAGCCAGCTTGCGCGCATTAGCGCCAAACGTGCAGGCATAAATTATGTTTGAACCAGCAGCCATATACTGCCGGTGAATATCCAAAAGCACCTCCGGTCGCGCCAACGCAAAAAGCTCCGGGTTCTCGCCCAGCTTCAAGCCAGACGCCAGCAACATGGTTCCCATCGCGCCGTCCAGCAGCACAAAATCCTGACCGGCCAGACGCTGCTGCAAAATTTGTTTTTTCATTATATAACTCCCCATTTTCGGCTATTTTCTGCGGTATGGACAATTTTTCAACCGGCACGCCGCACAATTATGCTGTAAAGTCAGCTGCGCCGCAGCTGGCGGCTCCGTCAAAAGACCAATTACCGCCGTCACCGATTTGCGCGGCAACAACAGACCACTCCGGCTAACTGTCAGCCCGATACTGCGCACCGTGTCCAGCGTGGCGCAAAACTGCGGCTGACAGCTTAAGGGCAAATCTCCATAGCCCGGACTAAAACGCGCCGTCATGTAAACACCCTGCGCTTGCAGCTGTTCACGTAAAGCGTCTTGCAGCTGCTCGCAAAGGCTTTCTACCGCCGCGCTGGCGCAGGCGTCCAACAGCAAGGCTCGGCTAATATCGCAAATTTCTGCCCGGCGAATAATTTCATCAACCCGACCGCCCAGAGTCGCCGCCAACAGCAGACATTCTCCGGCATTTTGCAGTAAACAGGCAATATCACGCCCGGTCAAAACCAAACCGCTGCCCTGCAAACACACTTTGTCTGCCGCCTTTTCCATGGCAAAACATTTATAAACAAACCGCGGCTGCGCCGCCGCCAGAATATCATTTTCCGCTCGCCCAAGCTGCTCAGCCATTTCCGGCGGCAACTTTTCTGTTGATTGCCAACGTAAATAGCGCAACGCTTCTGCCCGGTCAATTTGCAGCTGCTCAATTTGCATTTCAGACATCAGCGGCAAAACAAAAGCAGACAAAGCACATCGCCCCTTAATAAAAATCAGCAAAACAAAATATACTATAACAGTATACTTTATTTTGCTGAAAAAGTAAAGCCAAAATATACGGGCAGGCCTCCCATTGCACAGAATACAGATTGACAAAATACGCCATTTATTTTACAGCAACAGCGCCTTTTTGTCAAGCGCTGTTGCTGCTTTTCGCTTATTTTTTTGTCAACTGCATAAACAACTCTCGGCTGGGTTCGGTATAAAGAATAGCGCTTGTTACCGTATCCACATCGCCACTATCTTCACTATACTCCGCGCCTGGCTTATATATCAACTCATAATAGTTATTATAAATGCCGTCATTCCAAATTAAAGAACGTGAATAAGCCGAGCTAGTAACCGTGTTCTGCAAAATCTGCTCAATAACCGCCGCGTCCGTTTCCGGCTTATAGGTAGCAATCAGCTTCCGCTCATCGAATATCTCGTCAGAAGTATATGTGGCTTTCTCTCTCAATTCTGCTTCTTCATCGTATGTTAATTTACGATATTCACGCAGCTCAACCACATTGCTCAAATCCACATTCACATTCAACAGGCCATTGGTTGCCTGGTTCAGCATAGCAATCGTTTCCGTCATGCTAGGATAAATCCAGATACTAAAACGACGCATGCCTTTGTAATCATAATAGTCACCAATCGGATCATAAGTGCGTTCCTTATACTCGCCAAGTTCCAACATACCAACCGGACTGCTATAAAGCAATTCTTCCATGGAGAGTTCAGCATATTCGCTGCGCATCGTCTGTAAAAGCTGCTTATGCCATTCAGCACCCAGCGGCGAATCCTCCAAATACATGTAGTCTTCCTGTCCCAGCTGATAACTGTTCAAACTACAAGCAACAGTGTGCTCTATATCCAAATTATTAATCCCCAGCTGCTGCCGCCATTCATCACTGCCTATCAGCGTTTCCAAAGCCTGCTGATAACTCTCAATATCCAACCTGTGCCAATAATGGCGCGCCTGAACGGAACCATTTTTCAAGTTATAAGCAACACTCAAATAAACACTGGTAGATGTATCAGAATTATCATAATCCCATGACATATTTTTATTTTGTTCGCCATTTGTCAAGGTCAGCAACGCCGCCATATTCTCCGGCTCGCTGAATTTAAGATAATTTCTGCCCAACCAGGCCATGCGGTTCAGCGTCCAGTAGCCATTAAGAAAATAGTCTTCATTATAATCATAGCTATAATAATCAGAACTTACATCTAAAAAACTGGAATTAAATACATAAATAGTATCCACCTTTTCGCTGTCCGGGCGACGCTGGTCAAAGCCAACCAGGTCAAAGGCATAAACAGAAAGCAGCAGGCAGACCGCCACAGAAGCCAGCGCTGCCGTGCGCCAACCCTTTTTAACCGCTTTGAAATCGTTCTTAATAAAGACTTCCAGCAACAGCGCCATAAACATGGTGCCTAAAATCGCGCCGAAATACATCCAGATTATGCTTATATCACCCATCAAATAGAAGAATACGCCCAACATCAGGCCGCTGCACAAAACCAGCGGATATTTATAAAACGGTTTTTGCCAGCCAAAAGCCAGCGTACTGCCAGCCACCTCAGAACTGCGCCGCTTATACAGCATCAAACTGATAGCCAGCATAGCCGCAGCCAACAGCGCCGCAGCCAGCCAATCCTGCCAGCAAATGACCTGTGAATTATCGCCGTCATACCACCAATAACCGCGCGCCATAGCGCTAACCATGAAATAACGCTCAACAACCGAAGCCTTAAGAAGCAATATACTGGTACCGGAAAACATGGAAACCCAGGTATCAAAAAATACCGAACCCAGCATTTCATACATACCGGACAGCAGAGGCGCCAGACCAAACATAAGCACCAGAATTTTCAGCGCCGAGGGCATGGTGCCGGAAAGCTGCATGGCCAGACAACCGCAGCCCAAAAACAGTACATAAACCAGTATGTTAAACAGAATAAACTGAAAATACAGGCCCATATTCAAATAATCAACCCAGCCGCTTATCGCCAGCACCAGCAAGTTCAACAGCGTGGCCAGCAAATACGGTACCAGAAACACCAGAAAGGCCGCCAGCACATTGCTGGCAAAAAACTGTTCACGGCGTATCGGCAGGCTGTGATAAAAATCCACCTGCGCACGAACATGCAGATAACGGAACATTACCAAAATGGAAAGTATCGCCCCGACTACAATTATACAAGCAGAAAACATCTGCCAAAGCACCATTAAATCGCCGGCCCAATCCCGAAAATATTCCAGCTGGCGCTCCGTTTCATCATCAAAATTCCAACTGGCAAAATTGTTAATCGCCAAAGCTGAAGACACCGGCAAAGCCAGCACAAACCCCAGCAAGGCCAAAAGTGGCAACCAGATATGCCGCTTAACGCTTTTCATGGTCAGCTGCCAAAGCGATAATGCGCTGTTAGAAGGCATTTTGGCCTGCGTTTTATTTTCATTATTATTCTCAGATAAAGAGTTTTTTAAGGTCATAACCGGCCACCTCCGTTTCCATAATGAAAAATTCTTCCAGCGTCAGCGGCAAAAATTCCATAAACACTGGGTTGGCCGCCGCCACTTTGGTCATAATCTCCTCCTGTGTGCCACGTGCAATCAGGGTATGCAGCTGGCCGCGTTGCTCATCAATAACAATATTCAAGCCCAGACTGGACGGCTCCACGCCCTCCGGTAATACGCACTGCACCTTGCCAGCGCCCAGCTTCATATCGTCCAAATCCTTTTCCAGCAAAACGCCGCCCCGATGCAGCAGACCAACATGGTCACAAATATCCTCCAACTCACGCAGGTTATGCGAGGCAATAATCGGCGTCAGCCCCCTGTCCGCCACATCGGCCGCAAAAAGACTTTTTACCGCATGCCGCATAACAGGGTCCAGACCATCAAAGGTTTCATCACAAAAGATATAATCCACACCAGCGCTCAAACCCAAAATCACCGAAAGCTGCTTTTTCATGCCCTTGCTGAAAGTGTTAATTTTCCGGTTGCTGGTTAGCTCAAAACCCTGCATCAACCCTGAAAAACGCTGCAAATCAAAATTGGGATAAATGCCGTTATAATAACGCGCCACCTCCAGCGGCGTAGCATTGGCGAAAAAATACTGCTCATCAGATATATAACAAATCCGACGCTTAACCTCGTTATTCTCCCAAACCGGCTGGTCGTCAATAGTTATACTGCCGGAATCTGGCCGATAAATGCCGGCCAGCAAACGCAAAAAAGTGCTTTTACCAGCACCATTCGTACCAACCAGACCAAACACAGCGCCCTTATTGATATGCAGGCTGATGTCGTTCAGCGCCAAAACATCATTAAAACGCTTGCTGATATTTTGTGTTGTAATCACTACCATCATTCCCTTCATCATAAAACTTTGCGGCCTCGGTCAAAAACATCTCCCGACCAATGCCGCAGCTTTTGGCTCTTTCAATCAGTTGAAGCAAATCTCGCAGAATAACATCACGTGATTTAGAAAGCAGCGCCTCCTGACTGGCTGCCAGAAAACTGCCGCGCCCAGGCACTGAATAAACAATACCCTTTTTCTCCAATTCACCATATGCACGCTGAATTGTGTTAGGATTGATTGCCAATTCCACAGCCAGACTGCGCACCGATGGTAGCTGTTCATCAGCCTTAATCAGGCCGCCCAAAGCCAATTCCTCAATTTTTTCCATCAACTGTTGATAAAGCGGCCGTCGGTCTTTATAATCAATCGTAATCATTCCCATCTGCGCCTCCTCTCTTTGTGTAATTCCCACATCTTGATACACCATCACCTGCACAAATGTTCACACCTCCGTCTTTACTCACAGCATTCACAATCACAAATAAATAAAAGCTCACACATACTAAACAAAAAACTCACACTCTTACACACACTCACCAGTCTGGCAATTAAAAACTCACCCAAACCATACATCATACACACCTTCTTACACACATACAAATAAAAGCTCACACAATACACACACATCACGCAAAGACCACACATACCACACACATCACATCAAAGCTCATACCCCTACACACATCACAGGTATAAATTTTCGGTCTGCGCTGCTTATGGCGTTAACTCCCACCAAAGCAGCAGCAAAAATCCAAAAGCAAACAACATTGCCAACGCCTCCAAAGCTTTACACAACTTTACACAACTTTACACAACTTTACACAATTTAACCGTATTAAAGCACTTAACTGTTATAGTGCATTTAACTGTATTAACTCACTTAACACGCTTGGTATGGTTATATGATAACACCAATTAAAGCGTTTGTCAAGAGTATTTTGGCATTTTTTTACGCAAAATATAATGGAGCCAATTTAAATTGGCTCCATTATTATAAACAACATAAAAACTATACAACAGCATAACGTCTATCAGGGTTCGGCAATATAAAAACTATCCGTCAGCAAAAACCAGCCAGCCCGGAAAAGCCGCATCAGCTGCCACCAACCGCCACCAGCCAAACCAAACTCCTGCACCAGCTTCAAGCGCGCCTGCAAACTGCGCACGTCCTCAAACCAAACCGCATGCTGCAAACCGTTTTGCTCATAATTATAGTATGGCGTCTGCGCCGCTTCATCAAAAAATATCTCCGCCCCCATATCTATCGCCTGTTGCGCCGCCTCCACCAGACCCATCGTGCGTGCCTTACTCTGCCCTTTAACATAAGGCAGCGTCCAATCGTAAGCATAATTGGGAATACCCAGCAAAATTTTAGACGGCGCAATTTCCGTCACAGCATATGCCAAAACCCGGCGCACCCAATTCACCGGCGCAATCGGCATCGGTTCGCTATAAGTATACCCCCATTCATAGGTCATCAACAGCACCCAATCTGCCACAGCACCCAAAGCCGCATAGTCCATGCCCTCATAAAGTAAACCGGGCTGTTCAGCATAGGTTTTGGCAACCAACGCCACCGAAACAAACAAACCCCGGGCATGCATAGCCGCCGCTGTTTCTGCCACAAAACGGGAAAAAGCATCTTTATCCTCCGGCAAAACATATTCAAAATCAATATTTATGCCCTGATAACCCTTACTTTGCATAACCAGCAGCAATTCTGCAATCAGCCGCTGCCGCACCGCCGCATCATTCAGCATGACTGAAAGCAGATAATTATTAAAATTGCCGTCATCTCCAAAAGGCGTCAATGTCAACATCGGCCGGGTTCCCTGCTCCAACGCAGCCCTCACCAGCCAGCTATCGTCCACCTCAGGAAAAATCAACTGACCCTCCAGGGTAAATCCATAAGAAAATACGCATATTTCCGTCAGATAGGGCAGACTGTCCTGTAAAACCGTTGGCTCAATAAAAGGATAAGCATAACCGCTGCTGAAAAACTGCCGATCATAAACGGGACGCTGCCGCGCCGTGCCAGGCTCGCTCAAAAGCAGAGCCTGACCCAGCGCCAGCCGATAAGGATAAACCAACTGATTGACATAAATAATCTCGTCCGGCGGCAAACCAAAGACCGCGGCAATGCTGTTTAATGAATCGCCCTCGCGCACAATATAAATCTGCATACATATGCCCCCTCACGGCAATATGTATGCAGATTTTAACGGTTATATTAATCTAATTTTATCAGACACACATTAACCCAGCTTTTCTACCATATCCAACTGCTCCCAAGGCAGTTCCGTCCGGCCAAAATGACCATAAGCAGCCGTCTGCTTGTAAATTGGCCGACGCAAACTAAAGGTCTGGATAATACCAGCCGGCGTCATATCAAAGTTGGCTCGGATTTTGGCAGAAATTTCCGCCTCGCTTATTTTGCCGGTACCAAAAGTATCCACCATTACAGAAACCGGCTCGGCCACACCAATCGCATAGGCCAGCTGAATTTCCAGACGGTCAGCCAAACCGGCCGCCACGCAGTTTTTAGCAATATAACGCGCCATATAAGCCGCTGAACGGTCAACCTTGGTGCAGTCTTTACCAGAGAAGCAGCCGCCGCCATGCCGAGCCATACCGCCATATGTATCAACAATAATCTTGCGCCCGGTCAGACCGCTATCGCCCTGTGGGCCGCCGATTACAAAACGCCCGGTCGGGTTTATATGATAAACTGTATCATCAGACAACATATCCGCCGGCAAAATCTTTTTAATCAGCTTTTCACGCAGCTCCTGACGCAATTCTTCAATCTCAATCACCGGGTCATGCTGGGCAGAAATAACCACAGCGGCAATATGACTTGGTTTGCCCTCTGCATCATATTCCACCGTAACCTGAGATTTGCCGTCCGGACGCAGCCATGGCAAATCACCGTCTTTACGCAGACGGGTCAATTCCCGAACCAGCTTATGCGCCAGCATAATCGGCATCGGCATCAACTCCGGCGTTTCCTTACAGGCATAACCAAACATCAAACCCTGGTCGCCAGCGCCGCCCACATCAACGCCCATAGCAATATCAGAACTTTGCTCGTCAATGTTGGTTAAAATAGCGCAGGTATCCGCATCAAAGCCCATGCTGGAACCGGTATAACCAATTTCACGTATGGTATCACGGGCAATCTTCGAAATATCCATATAACCCTTGGTGGTAATCTCGCCGCCCACCAGAACCATACCGGTATTGGTAAATGTTTCACAGGCCACACGGGAGTTAGGGTCCTGCTCCAGCGCCGAATCCAAAATCGCATCTGATATAGTATCGGCAATCTTATCCGGGTGTCCCTCGGTCACCGATTCAGAAGTAAAAATTCTATTCATTTAGCGTACCTCCGTTTTTCTAAAAATTTTTAACTATATTAATATTACGTAAATAAATGCATTTACAGTCTGGTTTTAATTCTTAGCGGCCAGCTTCTCCACAACCGCATCTAAAATATATTTGGCGGCTTGCAGCTTGCTACATAAAGGATATTCCCGGCGGCTACCGTCTGCACCAAAAATTATTATCTGATTGGTGTCCACATCAAAACCGGCGTCGCTGCGGCTTACGTCATTCGCCACCAGCAAATCAGCGCGTTTGCTTTGCAACTTGGCGCGCGCATATTCCTCCAGATTATTGGTTTCTGCCGCAAAGCCCACCAAAACCTGCTTCTGTTTCTGACTGCCCAACTCCTGCAAAATATCTGGATTACGCAAAAGCTGCAAAACCAACTCCTGATTATCAGCAGTTTTCTTGATTTTTTGCTCGGCCGGTGCGGCCACTCGATAATCTGCCACCGCCGCGGCCATGATTACCACATCGCTGTCAGAGTATGCACTCAAAACCGCATCGCGCATCTGCCGGGCGCTTTCCACCTGCACACAGCGCACCCCGGCCGGCGGCTGCAAGCTTACCGGGCCGCTGACCAGCAAAACCTCCGCACCGCGTGCCGCCGCCTGCTGTGCCACAGCATAGCCCATCTTGCCGCTGCTGCGGTTGCTGATATAACGCACCGGGTCAATCGCCTCAGTGGTAGGGCCGGCCGTCACCAAAACTTTCCTGCCGACCAAATCCATATTGGAGATAAACTCGTCGGTTGCTGAAATCAGCCTATGCAGCTGTTCTTCAATCAATTCCACCGCCGGCAATTTACCCTTGCCCACCGCGCCGCAGGCCAAACGGCCGCTGGCCGGCGGCATAACCTGCCAGCCGCGTTGTTGCAAAGTTTGCAGATTTTGCTGCGTGGCCGGATTTTCATACATATGCGTATTCATAGCCGGCGCAATAAACTTCGGGCAGGTAGCCGCCAAAACGGTAGAGGTCAGAGCGTCATCAGCAATACCGGCGGCAATTTTGGCAATAATATTAGCAGTGGCCGGAATAATAGCCAACAAATCCGTCCCCGTTGCCAAATCAATATGCACAATACCCCAGCCGGGGCCGGTCACAAATTCGTTAACCACAACCTCCCGGCCGGAAAGCGCCTGCAAAACCAGCGGCGATACAAACTCCGACGCCGCTTCAGTCAGCACACAATGTACCTCCGCGCCGTTTTTAGTCAGCCAGCTGACAATATCCGCCGCTTTATAGGCAGCAATACCGCCGCTTATGCCCAAAACAATTTTTTTGTTTGCAAACATTATTTACCCTCAGCTTTTATTCTTCTGTCAAAGCCGGTTCTTCCGCTTCCGGCTCCAACTCCATAGATGGTAAATCTGCTTCATTTTCCACAGTTTCCGACATTTTTGCGCCAATTTCCCAGGTCAACTCATCATCATCAATCTCATGCAAAGCCTGAGAAACCGGATTAACCTTACCGGAACGCGTTAACTCCGGCTCGTTCAAAGTAATTTGACGCGCACGCTTAGCGGCGGCCACAATTAAAAGATATTTAGACTCGCTTTTTGTTGAAATACTGTCAATATACGGCTTGTTCATTATTTCCTCCCTAATATTCAGGTCTATGTTAAAAAATCTTTACCCCAATTCAACGGCCGCTTACAATCTGACGAATTTTCAGCACTGTATCAGCCACCACATCATTAACTACAACATGGTCATAATAAACTTCCTGCGCCAGTTCGTCCTGCAAACACTGTTGCCGCCGGGCAATCTCCTCCGGGCTGTCTGTGTTGCGCCCTCGCAAACGCCTTAAAAGTTCCTCCGGCGAGGGCGGCGCCAAAAAGATTAAAACTGCCGCCGGCATCAGTTTCTTAACCTGCCGGGCGCCGGCCGTATCAATCTCCAGCAGCACATTGCGGCCAGCGTCTAACTCCTGCTGCACAGCGCTGCGCAGAGTTCCATAATAATTTCCATAAACCTCGGCCCATTCCAAAAAATCGCCATTATCCACACGCTGCAAAAAATCCTCTTTGGTCAGGAAATGATAATTAACGCCGTCCACTTCGCCGGCGCGCGGCGTGCGCGTGGTAGCGGATATGGAAAGCGTAAGTTCTCCTGCCGTGGTCAGCAGTTCCCGGCAAACTGTTCCTTTACCAACGCCGGAGGGACCGGAAATAACATATAAAGCCGCCTTAACCATTCGCCACCTCTGAGGCCTCAACCGTCATATCCACAAAACGATGCGAGATTGTTTCCGGCTGGATAGGTGAAAGCACAACATGTCCGCTGTCCATAACCAAAACAGCCCGGGTGCGTCGGCCATATGTGGCGTCAATCAATATTCCCTGGCCTTCCCGAGCCTCCTGAATAATACGCTTAATCGGTGAGGATTCCGGGCTGACAATCGCCACCACCTTTTCGGCGGCAACCATATTGCCAAAGCCAATATTAATCAATGAAGTCACATTAAACCCTCCTTTTAACTCTTTTTTTACTCTACTTTATATCCCGTTTGCTTCCCTTTTTCTGTCTGCTTTATTCAGCAAATTTCGCCAGCAAATCCGCTTTCTGACGGTTCCCCAACCCTTGAACGCGGCGTGACTCATCAATACCAATTTCTTCCATAAGTTTGGTGGCAGTAACCTTGCCCACCTGCGGCATGCTCTCCAGCAGATACTTAACACGCATCTTACCAACCATTTCTTCCCCGGCACGCTCAAAAAGCTGCGCCAGACTCATGCGGCCGGTTTTAAGTTCCTGCCGCAAAATCATGCGCTCTGTACGCATTTGCTGCGCCTTCTGCAAGGCTTCTGTTCTCTGTTCAGCTGTAAGCTTGGGAATAGACATAAACTAACAACCTTTCTTAATTTAAGGCATTTTATATAAATATATAACAGAAAAATTATATCATAGGCACAAGATAATTACTTCTCAAATTATACCCCAATTTTTCTGATATATAAAACGGTTCTTTATATTATTCCAGATTTTGCACCTGTTCACGAATTTTCTCCAACTCGCTTTTAGCCTCAATAACCAGCTGATTAATCGCCAGATAATTGGCCTTGGAGCCGATGGTGTTAACCTCCCGGTTGATTTCCTGCAACAGAAAATCAAGCTTGCGCCCAACCGGTTCCTCTTTTTGCAGCAACTCCTCCAACTGCAAAAGATGACTTTTCAAACGCACCAGTTCTTCATTAATACAGGCACGGTCAGCAAAATAAGCCACCTCATTGACCAGGCGCGCCTCATCTAAAGCTATATTGGCCGGCAAAAGTTCCCCAATCCGCGCCAACAACTTGTTTTGATAATCCGCAACAACCTGCTCCGCCAGCTGTTCAATATTCGCCACCATGCCGCTCACCTGTTTGGCGCGCGTCAACAAATCAACCTGCAAACGGCCGCCCTCCAACTCGCGCATCGACACAAAAGCCACAAGCGCCTCAGACAACGCCCGGCTTAAAACCTCCGTCAACTCCGCCTGTTGAGCTTCCGTGGCCTCCTCGGCCGGCGCCAGCGTAATCAGCCCCGGCATCGCCACCAGATTACGCATCGTCAACTTAACATTAAGCGGCATTTTCAGAGAAGCCGCCAACTCTTTGGCCGCCTGCAAATAAGCCGCCGCCAACGCCTTATCCACACGCAGTTTCGGCGTTTGCTCGCCGATGTTTTCCAGCTGCACAAAAACATCAACCTTGCCGCGCGCCGCCGCCTGCGCCACCTGCGTTTTAATCAGAGGATCCAAAAACAGCAGCAGTCTGGGGATATGCGCAACCACCTCCAAATAGCGGTTGTTAACTGATTTTAACTCCACAGTCAGCTTGTAATTAACCCCAACAGCCACGCCGCGGCCAAAGCTGGTCATACTTTTAAGCAAATCCCCCGACCCCCTGGTTAAAGTGATTAAATGATTTCTAAATATTCTATATATTTTCCGCTAAATCCTGCTTAATATGTAATAAAATTAATTTTTCAGCAATAAACTTGTAATTAAGCGCCAAAAGAGTTATTATATATAATTATAAAATAACTTTTTAAGCCATTATAAGCAAGTATAACCAAGGAGGATATTCCAAGCAATGCCTTTTGATAATATCTGTCTGGCCGCCGCTGTTAAAGACTGCCAGACGTTAATCGGCGCCAAGCTGACCAAAATCTATCAGCCCGACAAGTATACCGTGCTGCTGCGTCTTTATGGCGAGGGCAAACAGCACCGGCTGCTGCTCTGCGCCAACCCCCAGGACGGCCGCCTGCAAACAACCCAGTTCAACGCAGAAAACCCGGCCAAACCGCCGCTTTTCTGCATGGTACTGCGTAAACATCTGGAAAACGCCCGTCTGCTCAAATTGCAGCAGACCCCGGGCGAGCGCATTGTGCGACTGGATTTTGCCGCACATGATGAAATCGGTACGCCAACCGCGCGCACACTGGTGCTGGAAATTATGGGTAAACACAGCAACCTGCTGCTGTTGGATACGCCCAGCGGCCAGATTATTGACGCGGCTCGGCGCTATTCACATAATGTTTCCCGGCATCGTGAGGTTCTGCCCGGCGTAACCTATCTGGCGCCGCCAGCCAGCGAGCGTCCGGACTGGCAACGGCTGGAGCCGGAAAAGCTGGCGGAACTGCTCTTAAACGGCAATTTGAGTCTGCCGCCGGCGCGTCTGCTGCAAAGCACCATGGCCGGACTCTCCAGCCAGCTGGCCGCTGAAATATGCTGCCGCGCCGGTTTGCAGGAATTGAATAACTGCGAGCAGCTGGGAGAATATGAAATTAACCGCCTTGACCAGCAGCTGCAAAAAATGCGGCAAATTCTGGCCGAGGGGCGCTTCCAGCCGGTGCTGCTACGTCAGACAAATTCCCGTCCGGCCGCTTATCTGGGCTTTTATCCCCTGCCGCTCTTAGCCGTCGAAAGTAATATCGAACAACAGGAGTTTACGGATTTCAGCAGCGCACTGGACTGCTTTTATCAAAGCCGCCTTTTGCAGCAAAGTTTTAACGCCGAACAGCACCAGCTGGCTAAACTGTTAAACAAAGAAGAACAACGCCTGCATAAAAAGATTAAACTGCAAACAGCTGATTTACAGGCGGCCGGCAATGCCGAGCAATACAAAAACGCCGGCGAGCTGCTGACGGCTTATCTGCATCTGGTGCAGCCCGGCCAAAAACAGGTGGAACTGCCCAGCTTTTATGACCCGGAACAGCTGACGTGTATCAAACTGCGGCCGGAACTTTCCGCCGCTGAAAACGCCAAACGCTATTTTCACCGCTATAACAAGGCCAAAAACGCCGAAAAACAAATTACCCGGCAGCTGGAATTAAACCGCGCCGAGTATGATTATGTACAAAGCTTGCAGGCCGCGCTGGCCGAAGCAGAGGATTTAACAGATTTGCAGGCCGTCAGTCAGGAAATGCAAACCGCCGGCTATCAGAAACGCCACCCAACCAACCAGAAACAAAATAAACTGAACGCCGGCAGTCTGCCGCCGCGCCGCTATCAGACCTCCGATGGCTTTACGCTGCTTTTGGGGCGCAATAATCGTCAGAATGACCGTCTGTCCACCAAAATGGCCGCGCCCGATGATATTTGGCTGCATACCCAGAAAATCCCCGGCAGTCATGTTATCTTAAAGCGAGAGGCCGGCCGGGATTTTACAGAAACCGCCTTGAGAGAGGCCGCTGCGCTGGCCGCTTATCACAGTCAGGCCCGGCAGGCGGACAAGGTACCGGTGGACTACACAGAAGTGCATAATGTTAAAAAGCCCAACGGCGCCCGGCCGGGCATGGTGATTTATTTTGAACAGCAAACACTTTATGTACAGCCCCGGGAACTTACACCCTGCGAGGATACGGAAGACTGATTATTCTTCCGCACCCGGCATGGCGTTGGTATTCGGCCGTTGACGCAGCTGCGTATGCCACTCGTTGCCCTCCAGATTTTGCAGCGCCGCCAATATGCGGCTCTTGGCAATCGGTGCAAAGCCCTGTATACTTTGCAGGGCTTCTTTCATATCCTGACGCTTGGTGCGACCGTTGGCCGGGCAACAGCTGTTGATAACCGGCAGTTCCTGCTGCCGCGCATAGGTGGCGATAGTGCGCTCGTCCACATAAACCAGTGGTCGGATAACCGTAATCTGGCGGCCGGAAAGCCAGGTTTTCGGCTTAAAGCAATCAACGCGCGCATTAAAGCACATATTTAACAGCACCGTTTCCGCCACATCGTCCAAATGATGACCCAGCGCCACCTTATTAAAGCCCTCGCGCACGGCCAGCGTGTTCAGCGCACCCCGACGCATGTTGGCGCAAAGTGAGCAGGGATTTTGCTCCTGCCGATATTCAAAAACAATCTGACTAATAGCCGTTTTTTCCACAAACAGCGGCACCTCCAGCTGGCGGCAGAAATTTTGCAGCGGCTCAATATCCGCGCCAAAACCCAAATCAACATAACCGGCCGCCAGCGGATACTTATACTTGGAGCAACGCAGAAACAGCTTAAGCATGCAAAGCAGCGTCAGGCTGTCCTTACCGCCGGAAAGCCCCACCATAACGCCCTCCGGACTGCCCAATAAATCATAATCAATCACCGCCCGACGGAAATACTTCATAATTTTCTTTTCGGCTGCACTCAATAAACGCACCTCTTTCCCTGTTTTTAAGGCAGGATATTTAATTAAATTGTTGAATTAAATATTAATTATAGCTTTTTAGATGAAAAAACTCAATCTATTTTTATAATATTTGGGAGAAAAATTTGAAAGAAATTAATAATAAGGAAACTCAAAAAACCGCCGCACCCACGCCGATGCAGGCGCAATATGCGGAAATTAAAAAGGATTATCAGGATTGCCTGCTGTTTTACCGCATGGGCGATTTTTATGAAATGTTTGGCGACGATGCGCTTGTGGCCTCCAAGGCGCTTAATATTACCTTAACTTCCCGCAACACGCGTAGCGGCAGTGAAAACGCTCTGCCCATGTGCGGCGTGCCTTATCATGCCGCCGACGTTTACATTGCCAAACTGATTGAGCAGGGATTTAAGGTTGCTATCTGCGAGCAGACAGAAGACCCAAAACTCGCCAAAGGTCTGGTGCGCCGGGAGGTTATTCGCGTAATTACCCCCGGCACGCTGGTGGACAGCAGCCTGCTCAAGGAAGACGGAGCCAATTATCTGGCGGCGGTTTTTCCACTAGCACAGGGTTATGGTCTGGCCTGGGCGGATATTTCCACCGGGGATTTTTACGCGGCGCAGGCAGAGGGTGAAAACGCCCTGGGACGGATTGGCGACGAACTGGCGGCGATTGAACCGCGCGAATGTATACTGCCCAAAACTCTGCTGAACGAGCCCTATTTTGCCGCCCACGCCTGGAATTTACACAGCAGCGTGGTTATTTCTGCCGCCAAAGATGAGATTTTTGTGCGTCAAAATGCGGAAAGCCTGCTTTTAACGCATTTCAAACTGCCATCTCTGCAAGCGTTGGGTCTGGCCGACCTGCCGGGCGCGGCGCAGGCCGCCGCGGCGCTGCTCTATTTTTGTCAGCTGACCCAAAAGCGTGATTTGGCCTATATCAACAAATTGCAGGTACAAAATATCGACAGCTATGTCATACTTGATGCTAACACTCGGCGCAATCTGGAACTTACGTCATCTGCCCGAACGGGCAAAAAGGCCGGCTCTCTTTATGCTGTCTGCGATAAATGCCAGACTGCGCTGGGTTCTCGCCTTCTTAAGCGCTGGCTGGAGAAACCACTGTTAAACAGCGCCATGGTCAACATGCGGCTGGACGGCATTGAGGAACTGCTAACGCACCCCATGCAGCATGAGGCCATGCGCGCCGCCCTGAAAAATATTGCCGATTTGGAACGTCTTATTAGCCGCGTGGTTTATGGCAACGCCACGCCCCGGGATATTCTGGCTTTAAAACATTCCTTTGCCCAGCTGCCGCAGCTGGAGAGGCTGCTGGTTGATTTTTCCGCAGATATTTTCTGCCAGCTGTATCAGCAGTTTGATACCCTGGCCGATGTTTGCGCTCAAATTGAAGCCACGCTTTTCGACAATACCGCCGGTCATAGCGCGGCAGAAAAAACGCCGGAGCCCAAACCGTCCGGCAAAAAGGACAAAGAACCGGATAAAATTATCAAACCCGGCTGTAACGCTCAGATTGATGAACTGCGCCGGCTGCAAACTGAGGGCGCCGATATGATTTTGGCGCTGGAGGCACGGGAAAAGGAGCGCAGCGGTATTAAAACTCTGCGTATCTGCTATAACAAAGTGTTTGGTTATTATATTGAAATCCGCAAATCCAGCGCCGATTTGGTGCCAGAAGATTATATCCGCCGCCAGACGCTAGTAAATTGCGAGCGTTTTATCACGCCGGAGTTAAAAGATTTGGAGGACAAGCTCCTTAATGCCTCTGAACGACTGCAAGCGCTGGAGCAGCAGCTTTTTGCCGCCCTGCGTCAGGAAATTGTTAACCAGACGGCGCGTATTCAGCATACCGCCAAATGCGTGGCGATACTGGATTGTCTGGCAGGGCTGACCAGATTGGCTGAGGACAATGCCTATGCCCGGCCGCGCGTGGACGACAGCGATTGTCTGGAACTACACGCCGCTCGTCACCCCATGGTGGAGTTGGCTATCGGCAGGGAAAATTATATTCCCAACGACACCAGCCTGCAAGGCCAGAAACAGCGTTTTGCCCTGATTACCGGCCCCAATATGGCCGGAAAATCCACCTACATGCGGCAGGTTGCGCTGGCCGTTATTCTGGCGCGCTGCGGCAGTTATATTCCTGCTGAGGCCGCTCATATCGGCCGAATTGACCGTATCTTTACCCGAGTCGGCGCCAGTGATGACCTGACAGCCGGCCAAAGCACATTTATGGTGGAAATGAGCGAAACCTCCAACATTCTGCGCAGCGCCACCAGTCAGAGCCTGGTCATTCTTGATGAGATTGGCCGCGGCACCAGCACCTATGACGGTTTGAGTATTGCCTGGGCTGTTTCTGAATATCTGCTGCGACCGGAAAATTCCCCCAAAACCCTTTTTGCCACCCATTATCATGAATTAATTGAACTGGCTGATAATTATCCGCAGGTACAAAACTATTCCGTACAGGTACGCGACAAAGGCAATGACGTGGTTTTTCTGCGCAAAATAGTTCCCGGCGGCACGGATAAAAGCTATGGCGTGCATGTAGCCAAACTGGCCGGCCTGCCCCCGACTGTAATTGAGCGCGCCAACACCATTTTGCAGCAGCTGGAAAACAATGGCGCCAAACGGCCGCAAATTTGCGGCAGTCTGCCAACCGGGCAAACACAGTCGGCGCAACCTACCGCCAAAGCATCGCCGATTTTGCAGGAAATCAGGAATTTGCAGCTGGCTAATCTGCGGCCGGTGGAGGCTTTGCTTTACATCGAAAAATGGCAGCAGGAATTACAGCAAACGGAGGAAAATAATAAATGATAGGTGTTATAAAACAGCTGGACAGCTTAACCGCCAGCCAGATTGCCGCCGGCGAGGTGGTGGAACGCCCGGTTTCGGTGGTTAAGGAATTGCTGGAAAACGCAATTGACGCAGCCGCCAGTCGGATTGAGGTGCAGCTGACGGCTGACGACGAATTAAGCCAGATTGCGGAAATCCGCGTAATCGACAACGGCCGGGGAATTTTACCGGTGGATTTGCCGCTGGCTTTTGGCCGCCATGCAACCAGCAAATTAAGCAGCGCCGCCGATTTAGATAGCGTACACACCCTTGGCTTTCGCGGTGAGGCATTGCCCTCTATCGCCGCCGTCAGCCGGGTGGAAATTTGCAGCTGCGCCCAGGGTGAAAATTGCGCCTGGCAGGTTAAAGCCGCCGACGGCGATGTTTCTCAGCCGCAGGAGGCGGCATTGGCACAGGGAACCCGGGTTATCGTGCGTGATTTGTTTTACAACACCCCGGCGCGTAAAAAATTTCTGAAATCCTACGCCACTGAAACCGGCGCTATCAGCCGGCTGGTGGGCGATTTTATACTGTCGCGTCCGGATATTGCATTCAGCCTGCAAATTGATGGCCGTCAGGTTCTGCGTTCGTCCGGTGCGCCTGGGCAAACCGCCGCCAGTCCGTCCAAAGCGGTTTTGGCAGTTTATGGAGCGCAGGTTCTGGCTGAACTTAAAGCGGTTAACCATGCCTGCGGCGAGGTCAGCGTCAGCGGTTTTGCCTCCATGCCGCCTTTCGCGCGTTCTTCCCGGCGTTATTATCACTTTTTTGTCAATGGCCGTCTGATTAAAAGCCCCGAATTGAACGCCATAATTGATGATGCATATCAAAGCCTGCTGCCAGAAAAGCGTTATCCGCTGGTTATTCTGAATTTACAACTGCCAACGGCCAGCATTGATATCAATGTTCACCCGGCCAAAACGGAAATACGCTTTAAGCAGCTGGCCGCCGTGCGAGAAGCCGTTTTGCCGGCGGTGCGTCTGGCTCTGCTGCCTAAGACCGCGCCGGAAAATATGCCCAACGCGGCACATAGTCCGTCCGATATTGACCAAACTAAATTTGAACCGTATAATGAAGATTTTGTGAGGAATTTTATGTCTAATGATTTATTAGTTGATGATGAACAGAACCGGGCGGCCGAGCCCTCTATCTCGCTGGGCGATGTGGAATTACGGCCCCGGGCAGGCAAGCCGGCAGAACCGCTGCCGGATTTGCAGAAAATGTCCAATGCAGAGTTGACCAATTTGCTGGGCAATCAGCAAAAGGACGAACCGGATTTTGCCGCCAAAATGTTCCAAAACCTGATGGCCGGCGCTCCCGGCACTAAGGTAGACTATAAAAGGGACGACGGCGAATGGCTGGCCGAGAATTTTGGCGTAACTTATCTGGACGAACCCCAGCCGGAGCAGCCCAGCCTTTTTGCCGCAGATGACAATTTGTTTATGGCATTGAAGCCGCTGGGTCAACTGAATAACTCCTACATCATTGCAACTTTGAACGAAGATTTGTATATTATCGACCAGCATGCTGCCCATGAGCGCATATTATATGAAGAATTTGCGCTGGCCTATATGCTGGACTGCCGGGAAAGTTCACAGCTGGCGGCACCCGTCAGCGTGGATATCGGCGATTTGCAAACGGAACTTCTGCTGAACAACATCAACCGGCTGGCCGACTGCGGTTTTGTGCTGGAGCATTTTGGCGGCAGTACTTTTGTAATCAGGGCCATACCGCTCTGGTATGTGCGCGGCGCGGAAAGTCAGCATAAACGCAAATCCAACATCTATGATAACGATATCAAGGGTTTTTTCCTGGATATTCTGGAACTGCTGCTGGATAACAATGAAAGGGTTCTGGATATTGCCAGCCTGAGTCAGCAGGAACTTTTTACCAAAGCCTGCAAAAGCGCTATAAAAGCCAATGAACACCTAAACGGGCCGGAAATCTCCTGGCTGCTCCATAATCTGGCGGAATGTGAACAGCCCCAGACCTGCCCCCACGGCCGCCCGATTTTCTTCAAACTGACTGATGCGGAAATTCGCCGCCGCTTTATGCGCAGCGCCCTATAATTATGAACAAATATCAATCAAAATCACCATTGCCAGTGCTGCTGGGGCCAACTGCCGTGGGAAAAACCACGCTGGCGGTGGAATTGGCCGCCCGGCTTAATGCCGAGATTATCTCTGGCGATTCCATGCAGTTTTATCGCTGGCTGGATATTGGCACGGCCAAAATCCGCCCGGCTGAAATGATTGCCGCCAACGGTCAACTTATCCCCCATCATTTAATTGATATTCGCAACCCGGAGGAGCCATACAGCGTGGCAGATTTTCAACAGGACGCCGCCCGGCTGATTGCGGAAATTCAGGCGCGCGGACGGCTGCCGCTGCTGGTGGGCGGCACGGCGCTTTATATTCAGGCGCTGGCGGATAATTACAGCTTAAATGAAGCCGCGCCAACTGACGAAACTTTGCGCCAGCAGCTGCATGCGGAATACTGCCGGCAGGGAGCCGCTGCGCTGCACCAACGGCTGGCCGAGGTTGACCCCACAGCCGCGGCCAGAATATCGCCCAATGATGAAAAACGCCTGATACGCGCCTTGGAAGTATGGCAATTAAGCGGCCGCCCGATATCTGAACAGGGCAAAAAAACCGAGCCGGCCTATGACGTGCTGCTGCTGGGCTTAAACCGGGAGCGCCAGGAACTTTATCAGCGTATTAATCAGCGCGTGGATTTAATGTTGGCTGCAGGTTTAATAGAAGAAACAGCCCAGGCGCTGGCCGCCGGTCTGCCGCCGGATTGCAAGCCCTTGCAGGGACTGGGCTACCGGCAAGCCGTATGGTATTGGCAGGGGCTAACCACTTTGGCGGAAACTACATGCCTGATTAAGCGTGATACCCGGCATTTTGCCAAACGTCAGCTTACCTGGTGGCGACGTGATGAGCGTATTCATTGGTTTGATTTAAGCGACTGCCAGCCGCCAACCAGTCAGCTGCCGGCAATTTTAAAGCTTGTACAGGAACATTATCAGCAAAACCCCTGCACCCCACCCCTCCTTTAACGATAGAATAGTATATAGGTGCAATTATACGGACGCTTGCAAAATTGAACGCCCTTATAATTTAAGCCAAGACAAAAACGTGGCCGGGGAGGGTTTTGGTTGAAAGAATGTTATAATATACGCGATTATGTTCTTGATGAACTGCAATTTGGCCGCACACCCACCACTTTCTTCCTGCTGAACGGCTTTCAGCTCAAAGGGGTTCTGCTGCATTATGATGATGAAGTTTTAATTATTGATTCCGGCGGCAAAAAACAGCTGGTTTATCAGCAGGCTGTTTCCACAATTGCCCCATCTTTACCGCTGGAATTTCCCAACGAATATTGAAGCATAATATTAAAGATTTTAAAAAATAGAACAAGGCTGTTGATTTTTATGTATAATGCAACTCTTAACAGTTCACTAAATTATGTCAACAAACCGTCGCTGGAAAACTGGAACCCCTGGATTTGGCGCATTACAGCGGCAGTTTCCGGCATTTTATGCGGTCTGGCCACAATTTATCCCATCTTCGCCTGGCTTATCTGGCTGGCGCCGGCCGCCTTTCTGTTCTCTATACTGGCCGCCCATAATAAGCCATTAACTGAATACCTGTGGCGCTCCGGCCTGTTCGCCGTCTGTTATTATGCGCTGGCACTCTCCGGCCTGCTGACGGTGGCCGACCATCTTCCCCTGCCGCGCTGGCAGGCCGGTCTGTTGGTGCTGCTAATAACTGCGCTCTGCGTGGTGCTTTTAAGCCTGTTATGGCTGCTGGCGACAGTCATTTACGGCCTGTGCCAGCCGGCCGTGCCGGTTTCCTTTGCTTTCTGGCCATTGGTCTGCTATTTGATTGAATGGCTTCAAGGTCATATATTTGGCGGCTTTCCGGCTATCAGTCTGGGCGTTAGTCAGGGAGTTTATCCGCTGCTTTGCCAAAGCGCCGGCTGTTGGGGTGCAACCGGACTTTCCTCGCTGATTATACTGATTAATATTTTGCTGGCGGCAACCATTTTTTGCCGGCGGTGGCGTTATCTGCTGTTGGCGCTGGCTATTTTCATCATCAATATAGTCGCCGGTCTGGTGGACTGGCATTTTGACACGCCACCGGAGCGCACGCTGCAAGTGGCCGCGGCAAACTCCGATATCATGCTGGAACAACGCTGGGACAGCAGCTATGACTCGGAAATTTTTGCTATCTACGCCGGACAAGCCGCCAACAGCCGGGCGGAAGGCGCACAACTGCTGCTGTTGCCGGAAACCGCCCTGCCCTACGTTTTACAGTCCACTTCTGGCTATGGCTCACGTTTTTTGCAGCTTGCCAATCAAAACCAACTGACCTTGGTGGTGGGCGGCTTTGCCGAACACAATCGTCAGCGTTATAACAGTCTTTTTTCGGCCACGCCGGCCAGCGCAGGCGGCAAGCTTACGGAAATTTACAGCAAACGCGCGCTGGTGCCTTTCGGCGAATATATTCCGCTTAAAGGACTGTGTCGCCGGCTTTTGCCAGACGGTTTCTGGGCCAGTTTTACGCTGAACATTTTGCAGTCCGGCGGAAAACAGGGTGCGGCAACCATAATTTTGGCTGATAAAAGCCGCGTTTCCACGGCGCAGCTAATCTGTTATGACCTTTGCTTTGCCGATTATCCGCGCCAGGCCGTAAACGAGGGCGCGCAGCTGCTGCTGGCGGCCTCCAATGACGTTTGGTATCGGGATACCTGTGTTATTTATCAACACCTTAATCATGCCATACTGCGCGCAATCGAATATAACCGACCGCTATTAAACAGCACTAACGGCGGCTATTCCGCCGTCATTGACAATCAGGGACGTATTCTGGCGCTGACAAACCCCAATACGGCACAGGCTAAAACCGCCATGGCCGAGGTTGGTTTGACCTCCAATTTAACCCTTTTCAGCCGCTATGGTCAATACCATATTTTTATCATCGCCTTAATCTGGCTGGCTGTCAGCGTTATCGGCTGGCTTTGCCGTCCAGCTGACAATTATAAATTATTCAGTATCAGATAGGAGATTTTTTTAGCTTTGAATAACAAAAAAATTACACCAGAAATGTTAAAACAGGCCGAGCAAAAGGCCGAACAGGCCATGCAGCAATTTGCCTTGCAATATGCTCCATTAGCCGAGCAGAATTTTGCCAAGGTTCTGGACGCTATGCGTCATGCAAAGATTAGTGAAAACCATTTGCAGGGTAGCACTGGCTATGGTTATGGCGACGTGGGACGCGATGCATTGGAAACCGTTTTTGCCGAAGTTCTGGGCGCGGAGGCCTGCCTGCTGCGGCAGCAGATTGTTTCCGGCACCCACGCCATCACACTGGCGCTGCTGGGCAACCTGCGCCCTGGCGAGGAGTTGCTTTATGTCGGCACGCCTTATGATACTCTGGGCAAGGTTATCGGCTTGCAGGGCGAAGCGGCCGGCTCTCTGCTGGAAAGCGGCGCGCTGTATCGCGAGGTTGATTTCAACTTTAATCAGCCAGATGTCAACACCATAATCAGCGCCTTGCAGCCGCAGACCAAAATTTTGGCCTTACAGCGCTCACGCGGCTATGCCTGGCGGCCAGCGCTATCCCAGGAACTTTTAAAACAGATAATTGCCGCCGTACATCAGCAGCAGCCAGAGGTTATCGTTTTTATAGATAATTGTTACGGTGAGTTTGTTTACGCAGAGGAGCCAACAGCCTGGGGCGCGGATTTAATTGCCGGCTCCCTGATTAAAAATCCCGGCGGCGGTATTGCTCCCAGCGGCGGTTATGTAGCCGGCCGACAAAATTTGGTGGACCGCGCCGCCGCCCGGCTAACGGCGCCCGGTATCGGCGCAGAGGTGGGCAGTTCTCTGCTGGCGCAGCGCATTTTCTATCAGGGGCTTTTCATAGCGCCGCTGGTGGTGCAGGAGGCGCTTTGCGGCGCAGAATTTACGGCCGCTATATTTACAGAATTAGGCTTTGCTGTTTCTCCCCGGCCGGAAGACAGACGCTCCGATATCGTTGAAGCCATTCAGCTGGACACGCCAGAACGACTGCTGGCCTTTTGTCAGGGTATTCAAAAATATTCACCAGTGGACTCTTATGTGCGTCCGGAGCCCTGGGATATGCCAGGCTATACCGACCAGGTTGTTATGGCCAGCGGCGCTTTTGTCAGCGGCAGTTCTATTGAACTTTCTGCCGACGCGCCCCTGCGCCCACCCTACATCGCCTATTTCCAGGGCGGTTTAAATCGCTGGCATGCCAAAATTGCCGTAACACGTACCTTGCAGGATATGCTGGCCGCCGGTTTGCTTTAAATATTTTGTAAAAAACATAAATAATAGCGGCACCATAAAACATAATGCCGCTATTATCTTTTTTAAATAAATTCTTGCCATTTGGCGGATTTTGCGTTACAATAATAAAAATTTTTTATTTCAGATATGGAGAAAAAATGTACAAAAAGAAAAAAACAATTTTAATAGCAATAATATTGGTATTTTTGCTAACCGCTGCTTTAGACAACCGCCTAAAAATTGTTTATTATAAATTGGAAACAGATAAAATATCAAATCCCTTACGGCTGGCGCTGATTACAGATTTGCACTCCTGCCGCTATGGCGAAAATGAACAGAAACTGGCCGCGGCAATTAACGCTCAAAAGCCAGATATTCTCATGTTTGTCGGGGATATTTTCGATGACCAGATTTCAGACGCTAACACCGAGGCGCTCCTTAGCGCTGTGGCCGCTGATTATCCCTGCTATTACGTCACCGGTAATCATGAATATTGGCGCGGTACGCAGGCATTTAACACTAAAATGCAAATTCTGGCTGATTATAACGTGAAACGTCTGGCAACGGATACAGATACGATTACTATTAATGAAGAAACTATCAATATATGCGGCGTTGACGACCCTGACGCATACCGCGTCAATAACACAGATATCCAATCTGGTATTGCATCTTTCCAGAAACAAATTGTCCAATTAAATAAATTAAACACAAACGGCAATTATACTATTTTGCTCACTCACCGGCCGGAATATTTTCAGTTTTATACCAAACAAAGCTTTGATTTGGTGCTTTGCGGTCATGCCCATGGCGGACAATGGCGACTGCCCGGCCTGATTAATGGAATTTACGCGCCAAATCAGGGATTTTTACCCAAATATGCTGGTGGTCAATACCAGGAAAACGATACAACAATGATTGTCAGCCGTGGTCTGGCTCGGGAAAGCACGCGCATACCACGCATATTTAACCGCCCTGAATTGGTTATAATTGATTTAACTTAAAATAAATTCTTGCCATTTGGCGGATTTTGCGTTACAATAATAAGATAGGATAAAAAGACAAACAATATTTGGTGGAGGTAAGGCAATGGATAAGCATTACAATTTTCAGGAAATAGAAAAAAAATGGCAGCAAAAATGGGCTGATGAGAAAATTTATCAGGTGCAGGAGCAAACTGATAAGCCCAAATATTATGTTTTGGAGATGTTCCCCTATCCCTCCGGCAATCTGCATATGGGTCATGTACGCAATTATTCAATCGGCGATGTAGTAGCACGTTTTAAGCACATGCAGGGCTATAATGTTTTGCACCCGATGGGCTGGGACTCTTTCGGTCTGCCGGCCGAGAATGCGGCTATTAAGCATGGCGTTTTTCCGCGTGATTGGACGCTCTCAAATATCGACAATATGCGCAGTCAGCTGCAAAGTCTGGGCTTAAGCTATGATTGGAACAGGGAGGTTGCAACCTGCCTGCCGGAATATTACAAATGGACACAATGGCTGTTCTTGCAGCTGTACAAGCACGGCCTGGCTTATAAGAAACATGCCGCGGTTAACTGGTGTCCCTCCTGCGCCACCGTTTTGGCCAATGAGCAGGTGGTGGACGGCCACTGTGAGCGTTGCGACGCTGTGGTGGAGAAAAAGGATTTAGACCAATGGTTTTTCAAAATTACCGATTATGCCCAGCGTCTGCTGGACGATTTGACCAAACTGCCGGGCTGGCCGGAAAAGGTTAAAACCATGCAGCATAACTGGATTGGCCGCAGCGAGGGCGTGGAGGCCATATTCAAAACGGAGGCCGGCGAGGATTTGCCGGTGTTCACCACGCGCGTAGACACTATTTTTGGCGTTACCTACATGGTTTTGGCGCCGGAACACCCCATGGTAACCAAGCTGACCAAGGGTACCGAATATGAACAGTCCGTGAGAGAATTTATACGCAAAGTGCAGAAACTTTCCAACATTGACCGTACCTCCGGCAATCTCGAAAAAGAGGGCATGTTTATCGGCGCTTATGCGATAAACCCGGTAAACGGCCAGAAAGTGCCAATCTGGATTACCAATTATGTGTTGATGGATTACGGCACCGGCGCAGTTATGGGCGTACCCTCGCATGACGAACGCGACTTTGATTTTGCCCACAAATATAACCTTCCGATTATCCGTGTAATTGCCCAAGATGAACAATCAGCGGACGAGCCTTTAACAGAAGCTTATACGGAAATCGGCGTTTTGGTAAACTCCGGCCAGTTCAACGGCCTGACCAACAAACCGGACGCTATCAACGCCATTGCCAAATGGCTGGAAGAAAAAGGACTGGGAAAAAAGGTTATCAATTATCGCCTGCGCGACTGGCTGATTAGCCGCCAGCGTTATTGGGGTGCGCCGATACCGATGGTTTACTGTGAAAAATGCGGTATGCAGCCCGTACCGGAAGAAGATTTGCCGATTATGTTGCCTACTGACGTGGAATTTTTACCTTTTGGCGAATCACCGCTGAAAACCAGCCCCAGCTTTGGTGCGGCCACCTGCCCCTGCTGCGGCGGCCCGGCCACCAGGGAAATGGATACCATGGATACTTTCATGTGTTCCTCCTGGTATTACATGCGCTATTGCGACGCGCACAACGACCAGGCCCCCTGGGACAAAGCCAAAACTGATTATTGGCTGTCCGTTGACCAGTATATCGGCGGCGTGGAGCATGCCATTCTGCATTTAATGTATTCACGTTTCTTCACCAAGGCCATGTATGATTTTGGCCTGATTAGCGTGGAGGAGCCGTTTACCAACCTGCTGACACAGGGCATGGTACTCAAGGACGGCACCAAAATGAGCAAGAGTTTGGGCAACGTGGTTAGCCCGGAAGAAATTATCGACAAATATGGTGCTGATACAGCACGCCTGTTTATTCTGTTTGCCGCGCCGCCAGAGCGCGATTTGGAATGGAACGATTCCGCCGTTGAGGGTTGTTATCGCTTCCTGAACCGCATCTGGAAACTGGTTTTGAACATTTATGACCGGACAGATTACACCGACAGCGAACTTACGCCGGAAGATTGCGATTTGCGCCGTGTAGTGCATATGACGCTGAAAAAAGTAACGGCGGATATTTCCGAGCGTTTTAATTTCAACACAGCTATCAGCGCCATGATGGAACTGGTTAACGCCATGTCCGCTTATAAAGGCAACAACGGCGCTATGCTGAAAGACGCAGCCGAAAAGCTGTTGATTATGCTTTCTCCCTTTGCGCCGCATATTGCCGATGAACTCTGGCAGCTTACCAATCACAGCAATACGGTTTATAACACGCCCTGGCCGGCTTATAATGAAGCATTTTTGCAGCAAAATGAGGTGGAAATTGCCGTGCAGGTTAACGGAAAGTTAAAAGCACGCCTTACCATTCCCACCGGCCTGGACAAAGCCGCCGCAGAGGCACATGTGCGCGCCCTGCCCGATTTTGCCAAATGGCTGGGCGATAAACAGGCCGTTAAAGTAATTATCGTACCTGATAAATTAGTGAATATTGTAGTAAAATAAAGCCAAACTAGGCGTATGACGCCAATTTATCTAAAAATTTTATGCTGGCTGCTTTTGCTGCTGTTTGGCCTATGGCTTGGTGCTATTTGGCGCATCAATCTGCGCCTGCGCCTGGCCTACCCCTTTCAGCAGCCGCCAAAGCTGCCATTTTCTCAAAATGATTGGCCATTTTTGCTTAAACTGGCCAAATTTTCACAAAAACAGCTGCAATTAAAGCAGCTGCACTGCCAAATGCAACTCATTGGGCGGCCGGATATCTGCGCGATAACCGGCGGCGCTCTGATGGCTGCGCTGCACAGTTTGGCCGCCGCCGCTAACTGCCGCGACGCCAATTTACAGCTGCATCTTACCGCCAATGCCACCAATCGCCTAAACTGCCCGATGGCAGAAGTTATGCTTAAAATCTCCCTGCCGCTCTGGGTCATAATCACCATTCTGCTGCGCACGGCTGTATATTATATTCGCCGTCAGCGCAAACTAAAAGTAAAATAGAAAGGTGGTTATAATATGTCAGGTGAGCAGAACATTGCCGGTTTGCTGGGTACAGCCATGGAAAAACTGGGCGATATGGTACAGGTAAACACTGTGATTGGCCAGCCAATTTTTGCCGGCGATACCACAATAATTCCTATATCCAAGGTTAGTCTGGGCTTTGTGGCCGGCGGCGGCGAGTATGGCAATAAGGATAAAACCCTGCCGACCGAGCCGGCCTTTGGCGGCGGCTCCGGCGGCGGTCTTTCTGTGGCTCCGGTTGGCTTTTTAACCAGCGCGCCCAACGGCCAGCTGCGCTATATCCCGGTTTGCGGTCAGGAACCGCTGGAAAAACTGGTGGATATGACGCCCGGGCTTTTAACCAAGCTGGAGGATATTTTTAAGCAAAACAAGCCTAAAAAAGACCATTCCTGCCCGGCCTGCGCGGAAAGCACACAGCCCTAAACAGCTGTTATCCGGCTTGGCCAATCAAAATTTTCCCAAAGAATGTGATAAATAGCATGAAAAATTTCTTTAAATTAAATCCCCTGAAAATTGCACTGCTGGTCTTTATGTTTTCTCTGGCCAGTCTGCCCTGGCTGCTGGTGCGTGAAGCGCAGGCCGATGGCCCACCAACCCTGACCGCCGTATCCGCAGTGCTGATTGACCAGGCCAGCGGCAAAGTAATCTATGAAAAGGACATGAATGACGAGCATTATCCGGCCAGCACCACCAAGGTTTTAACTGCCCTGCTGGCGCTGGAAAATATGGAACTGGACTATAAAATCACCCTGCCCGATGATTATGTTAACGTAGGAGAAACCAACATCGGCCTGCGCGCCGGAGCACGCCAGACTGCGGAGGAACTGCTAATGGCTACCATGCTGTATTCAGCCAATGACGCCGCCCAGGCGCTGGCTATTGGTGTTGCCGGTTCGGAGCAGGCCTTTGTGGACATGATGAACCAACGAGTCGCCGAGTTGGGGTTGCAGCATACGCATTTTGCCAACCCCCACGGCCTACATAGTGAAGACCATTACACATCAGCTTATGATTTGGCGATGATTGCCCGAGCAGCAATGGACAATCCGGATTTTCGGCGCATTGTTACAACCGAATCCTTTGTCGTTCGTCGCTTAAATGGTGAGGAAAACTTTACCGTGAATAACCGCAATGGTCTGCTGAACCAGTTTGAATTTGCGGACGGTATTAAAACCGGCTATACCAGACAGGCCGGCAACTGCATTGTGGCCAGCGCCACCAAAAACGATATGCAGTTGATTGCCGTGCTGCTGAACAGCAGCAATATTTTTGATGAAAGCCAGACCCTGTTGGAATGGGGTTTTGATAACTCGCAGCATACGCTGTTGGTAGACGCTAACACCGTCAAGGCCAGCGTAAAGGTTCTTAACGGCGGCCGTAGCGAGGTTGAAGTCCTGACGGAAAAACCGCTTTACTCGGTTATGCGCTCTGATGAAGCCACCAACGTGCAGGAAAGTTTAGACCTGCCAGACTCCATACCAGCGCCTATTCACCGCGGTGAGGTTATTGGTTCAGTCACTTACACAGACGACAACGGCTATACTTACAGCACCAATTTGCTGGCCGCTAAGGACGTTGGCCGCTATAATCTGCGTCTGGTAGTGCGTCAGTCTTTCCAAAGCGTCTGGCAGGTATTCGTGGTACCCTTCAGTTAATACTATATAATTTAGGAGAATAATTTTATGAAAAAAAACTTATTTATCATTTTGTCCCTGTTAATGCTGGCCCTATGCTTTAGCGGCTGCAACACTATCCAAACCTCGTCCAACGGCGATAAGGAGCCGGAACAGACTGTAACGCCGCCAACTTCGTCAGAAACAGCAGCGCAAATTCAGCAACTCTGCGCCGCGGCTACTGTTATCGAACAGACCGAGGACAACCAGAAGTTTATTGAACTAACCCCGGAAATCAAGGAACAGTTTTTTGACCTGGCGCAACAGGAACGCTGGGATTTTCTGCCCTACATTGACCTTAAATCCCAGGATATGAGTGATTACATCTATATGGTTATCGCCCAATCACTGGTTTGGCAGGATTATTATAATATCGACCACGAAAAAACCCCAGAAAAACTATCCACCGAATATGTTGACGCTTTTCTGTCAGAACGCTTTGGCCAGCCAATCCCTCACCCGGAACCGGGCGAAGATTTTAACAGCAATGTGGACTATAAGGGTCTGGCATTTGACGGTGAATATTACAGCAGCGAATATGCCGAATGGAGTTATCCGCCCCTTTATGGCCTTTCCCTGTTGCAAATAGACGACTCTAATCCTGATACCACCGTATATGAAGCCAGTTTTTTGAGTTATCGTCTGGAAAATCAGGAAGACAGCATGCCGGAAAACGCCCGAGAAATTATTTGCAGTCTGGACGAAGCCAAACCAGGATTTGAGGTAAACTCTCAATTTCATGTTCGTTTTTATTTCAATGAAAACGGCATACCGTTTTATTTGTCTGCTACCAATTAGCCAGACCACGCTTAAAAATGCTTTGTTAGTATTAAACCCAGCCGCAAGCCAAATGAAGCGGCTGGGTTGATTATTTTTCTGCTGGCAGACACCAAACAGTCAGCAACAAATATAACATCAGGCTAAAAAAAAGCGGACAATTCAGCCCAACCAACGCCAGACTTGCCGCAATTTGCATATCATGCGGACAACAGCAAAAAATCAGAAAAATAACCACAGCCAAAGCCCCAAGCAAAACAATCATCTCCCCTATTTTGACATTTTTTATCACACTTTAGCATATTATAGCATATTACTCGCTAAAAGTAAATATTTGCTTACTATAAGCCTGTAATAATATACCGCTAAATAATTTATGCTAATTTAGTGGGGTGATACAAATGCAGGAGCGTTTTCGGGAAAATTACCGTTTATTGGGCTTAAAAATTGCCTATTACCGCAAAAAAAGGGGATATACACAGGAACAGTTTGCCGAATTGATTGATAAAAGCTGGTCTTTCGTCAGTCAGGTGGAGGCCAACAACGGCGCCAAAATTAAAGGCATATCGCTGGATACTCTGTTTACCATTGCGGAAAAGCTGGAGGTTCCCACCGCCAAATTTTTTATTGATGATTAAAAAAACTGATTTAGTGTATAGAAATTTAGCCCAAACAATAACCCAGCCGCAATCAAAATAAAACGGCTGGGTTATTGTTTATGAAATTTTTATGTATAGTGCATAATTAAAAAATGGTAATCACACCACAGGTAATACCAGTTACAATCAGTCCGGCAATCACCACGCCAAGAAAAATGGTGGGTATGGCCTCGCGCAGGGGAATATCCAGCAACGCCGCCACCAGAGAACCAGTCCAGGCGCCTGTGCCGGGAAAAGGCACCGCCACAAGCAGACAAAGGCCAACTACTCGATATTTTATTACCAAAGCGCTTTTATTATGCGCCTTATTCTCAAACCACCGCACCAGCCGCCCGGCCATAACGCTATGACTTTTCAGCCAGGTAAAAACATGGCGAACAAAAAGAATGATAAACGGCACTGGCAGCATATTACCAATAATGCTGGCCAGCATAGCCCAAAAAGGGTGCAGCCCTAACGCCACGCCAATCGGAATAGCGCCGCGCAGTTCAATAACCGGCACAACTGACACCGCCAATGTGGCCAAAATTTGCCCCAAAGTATTTTCATAAAACCAATCTAACATACAAACTTCCTTCCCAATTTTTTATATTTTTATGGCAAATTATCTTAAAATATTCTGCCAAAGTTTAATCAATCAGGCGCAACCGGTGTAGTCTGCTCCGGCAGCCGCATATAGGCTGGATTTGTGTTCAAATCAGCTGCCGGAACTATAACCTCCTGTTCCTGACGAACAATCGGATAAATACCATAAAGCGTATTTAAATTATCAATAATACCGCCAGTAAAGGTCAACCCCTTTTCCAGCGTTGCTGGGTCGCCAATCGCAGTAATCACAATCGGCGTCAGCAGGCGCTCACCATTCATCGCCAGAAACAAATGCTCGTCGCTGTCCGTTTCCTGCGTCAGTCTGGTTTTACTGGTTACGCGCTGATTATTGATAGCGATAACCTCCGCCCCACTGACCTTTAATTCATTGACAATATCAATCACGTCCATACTATACAGGTCATAATCAGCCGTGATTGTAACGCTAACGCCAGGACCGCTCACCGGCACTGTGCCGGCAAAAATGCGCGCACTGTTTAACTGCTGCTCCAGACTGGTAGTAACATTGCGTGATGATTCTGTACGTTCCAGCTGTGCCAACTCATTATTCAGACGATTACGGTAATCATTCAAATTGCGCACCATAGCCACCAGCGTATCCGTGCTTTGATTTTCCAAAGACTGCACGCTGTTTGACTCAAAATTTATCTGGCAAACGATAGCAAAGCTTAAAAAAGTCAACGCCAGACAAAATGAAAGCAAACGGTTGGTTTTAGAAGACTTTTCCGGCATTTTAATTAGACTCCTCTTTCTTATCCGTTTTATCCGGGCTGATAATGGCCTTAACTTTAACCGGAGTCTGGTCAACCTCCCCTACCTCTGAAACTCTGCTATCCTCAGCTGGCAAAACGTCTAGCAGCAAACCGCAAATAGTATTTTCCAAATTTGGTTCAGCCGCCGCCCGGTTTTCCTTTTCGGCCAACGTTTTATTTTCCGCCGTCTTGGGCGCGCTAATCAATTTAATCTTCTGACGAGAAGCCGTCTGCTGCTCTGCCTGCTTCTGCGCATATTTATGCCGATACTGTGTAATAATATCCCGGCGAATAAAGGCCAGGTTGGAAAAAATACGCAAAGCAAAGCAAATACTGGCCGCCATGAACATATCAATACCAATCTGGTCACCCAAAAAGGCCAGCAGCATCGCCAGCAGGGCATTTACAAAAAAGCCGGAAAGCATAATCAGGCTATCAAAGCTATCCTCAAGCAGGGCTCTGGCCCCACCCAGCACAGAATCCAGCGCCGCCAAAATGGCAATAGAAAGATATTTGGCAATGCCCAAAGAAGCATTAACCGTAAGTATGGAGCCGATAATCGCCCCAACTGCCAAACTGCCCAGCGGCAGCAAAATTTTAAACATAATATTAATCCCCTTATTTTCCGGCCAAAATCAAACCAAAATTATTGAGCAATTTGCGCGTGCGTTGCCAAAACCACGCCTGTATAAGCCGGCAGAGTCAAATTTTCCTCACGGCTAACCTTAATCGGCATATTTTTATTGTGCAGATAAATATACTGTGACGACTCCTGCAAAGCCCCCTCCAGCAAAGCCGCAGAACCTATCAGGCTGATTTCATAGGGAGGCGCCACACGCGTGGAGTTAATAATAATCACCGTACCCACACAGCGGATATCTGATAAATCGACAATTCGCTGGCCGTTAATCGCCACCGCGTCCGCCAGATATGCAATATCATTTAACAAATAGCGTAAATTGCTATCATGAATAATATAATTTTCCGGATAATAATTGGCCGGGTCCAGCTGCTTCGCCGCCTCCGCGCCGGCGGTGTTATCGCTTATGGTAATAATCAAACCACTGCCCGTAACCGGAGTCTGACCAGAAATCAGCTGCATCTGCTCCAGTTCATGGCGCAGACGGGCAATATATTCATCAGTTTCAGCGCTGGTTAAAATCTGGCCGGTGATACGGCTGCGCAGGGCGTCAATATCCGCCTCCAGAGTGACCGTTTCCGCCTCCAGCTGATTAATCACATCAATCAAATTCTGGTTTTGATTGTTGGTTTCCGTGCTGACATTAATTGACCAGGCTCTGAACCAGATACTCATCGCCGCGCCGGAAAGTAAAAATAATAAAGAAATGCTTAATACATTACGGTTTCTTTTAAGAAATTCAGGCATAATTAAATTATAACTCCTAACCAGTTCAGTTAAACAGCAAAAAGCCTTTATTTATTATACTATTAAATTACATTTATCACAATAGGAAAAAAATTTTTTATATTTTTTTTTAGGCGTTTTTCAGACTTGAAGCCACCTAAACAGCAGGAATGTCAGACACAATGTAGAATAATTTTAACAGGCACTTTTTTTGTAGACAAAATCAAACAAATTTCTTCCGTTATTTTACAATAAATATAGCAATAAATGTGTATAGGACAGCTTTGGAGGCGTAATATCTTGTGGAATAATCTAATACAAAGCTTTACCTTAATCACGGCGCTTTCAGCAATTTTGGATATCGCCGTGGTGACGACCCTGTTTTATTGTCTGTTCATGGCTATTCAGAGAACGCGAGCCGTGCAGCTTATCAAGGGTCTGGCCATACTGATTTTGGCCGTGGTCTTAAGTAACTGGCTTCATCTTCAGGCGCTGGGCTGGCTGCTCAATCAGCTTTGGACGGTTTCAATCGTGGCGCTGGCCGTCATCTTTCAGCCAGAACTGCGGCGTGCGCTGGAGCAAATCGGCCGCAGCCGCATCTACATTAACCCCTTTGAAAACACCGATACTGATTTAAAACAGGTGCATGAAGCCGTGGTTAAAGCCGCGGTGGAAGAGTCAAAACACAATGTGGGTATGCTGCTGGTGCTGGAACGGGAAATCGGCCTGAATGACTACGTATCCACCGGCATTAAAATGGATTGTCTGGTATCCGAGCAAACTTTAATCAATATTTTTGTGCATAACACACCTCTGCACGATGGCGCCGCCATTATTCGCGGCGACCGTATTCTGGCGGCCGCCTGTTTCTTGCCGCTTTCTGACAACCCCAATCTTGATATGGCCTTTGGCACCCGGCACCGCTCCGGCATTGGTCTTTCCGAAGTTTCTGACGCTCTGATTGTAATCGTTTCTGAGGAAACAGGCGCCATTTCCGTGGCCAAGGAAGGGCATATTTTTGTCAATCTGGACGAAAAAGCCCTGCGTCAACATATCAGCCAACATTTTGACGACGGCGTGAAACAGATACAGGCTCGTTTCCGTCTGAAAAGAGGTGGGCAGAAATGAATATTAAACAAATTAACTGGGGCTATCTGGCGCTTTCCCTGTTTGCTGCAATTTCCCTCTGGATTTATGTCACAATTCGAGATAATCCAGTAGAGGAACAGCTTTTTGAGGTTCCCGTGGATTATATCAATTTGGCGGACAATCTGGCTATCAGTGACAAAACTGAAAATATTAAACTGCGCCTCTCCGCCACCGCCAATGTTCTGGATAACCTCTCCGTTTCCGATATCAATGTTTATGTCGATTTATCAACCGCCACGCTTGGACAATATACCGGCCGGTTAAATGTGGATTTGCCCAACAATGTGCAGCTTTCCTCAGCGGAACGCACCGAAATCACTGTGCTGATTGATGAACTGGCACAAATCCAGCGTTCTGTCAACGTGGAATATGCCAGCACCAACAGTCTGGCCGAGGGTTATATGGCGTTGGCACACAGCATTTCGCCCAATGAGGTTATCCTTTCTGGACCGGAAGATAAGTTGGCTTTAATTGACCAGATTTTCGTCACAGTTAACCTAAACAGCGCGCAATCCAATTATCGCGCCAGCCTGCCGGTAAATGTGCAGGACGCGGCCGGCAATTCCTTGCTCTCCTGGATAAATGTGCAGCCGGCGCAGGTTGATGTGCTGGTGCCGGTGGTTGCACAGCAGCCCACCAAAACCGTGCCTGTCAATGTAACCTTAAGCGGACAACCGGCCAGCGGCTATGTGGTTTCACGCATTGTGGCCGACCCAGCCGTAGCTACTATCACCGGCGCACAGAATGCTCTGGCCCGGGTTGATTATGTTTATACCTCGGCCATAAACATCAACGGCGCAACAGCCAATATTACCGAGGACGTAACCCTGTTGAATACTGAGGGTGTAACCGTAGACCGCAACCAAAATTTCCGCGTGCTGGTGGTTATTGAGCCGGAAAGCAGCAAAACCCTCCATGATGTGGTGGTTTCACTGACTAATACCAACAGTGCATACAATTACACGCTCGGCACCAACACAGTCGATGTAACAGTGCGCGGCCCGGCTTCTGCCATTGATAACGTCAACAGCACCGATGTCACCGCCCAGTTAAACGCCGCAAGTTTCTCCGACGGCACTAATCAGGCTTTCCTGCAATTATCGACTAACAGCAACGTAGACATCGTATCTGTACAGCCAATGTTTATCGAAGTAGAGGTCAGCCCCAAAGACAATTAAAAATTAATCATATATCAAAAACCCCCTGCCTTAAAAGCAGGGGGTTTCTCGGCTATATTAAATTATTTTTGCACACGTCCCAGCTGCATATTCAGCGCCACATAATCCGGCAGACCGCCGCGCATCGGCACGGCCACCTCGCCCTCAATCAATGGGCGGCAGTATTTAATAAAATCGTCAGTAACATAATTGCCCTCAGCGTTAACCCATTCACGCGGCACCTTTTTTTCCACATTAGCCACCGAACTCAAAGGCGCTTCGCCCAAGGTGCAACGATACTCTTCGCCAGGCTCCCGATTAAGCGTAATCATCAGGCCGCTCTTGCCAGCCAAAGCCAATTCCACGGCTCTAACGCCAGTAGCATAAGCTTCATCAGCATCTGTCTTGGAGGCAAAATGCATGGCTGAACGCTGCGCAGTACCCAGCGTATTACAGCGCGCTTTAAGACCCAGCCGCTCCTCAACCAGATTTTTCAGAGTTTCCCCGGCGCCGGAAAGCTGCGCATGACCAAAAGCATCAACCCGACCGTCAGCGGCAATATAATTACCGTCTTTATCCATAATACCTTCGCTGGCCACCACAAAGCAATAACCCAAGCGGTCATAAACTACCTGCACATCGCGCAGGAACTGTTCGGTATCAAAGGGAACCTCCGGCAAATAAATCAGATGCGGCGCTTCGTCAGGCGTGCGCTTCGCCAGCGCCGCCGCCGCCGTTAGCCAACCGGCATTGCGCCCCATCGCTTCAATAATGCAAACCTTATTTTTAGTGGCAACTGAAGCCAAATCAATACCAGTTTCCATAACCGTCGCCGCCAGATATTTGGCCGCGCTGGCAAAACCAGGGCAGTGGTCAGTAATCGGCAAATCATTATCAACTGTTTTGGGAATACCAATAACGCGCATTTCATAACCCAGCTTTTCTGCGGCCAGGCTCATTTTGTTGCAGGTATCCATGGAATCATTGCCGCCGTTATAAAAGAAATAACGAATATTATATTTTTGGCAGATTTCCACCAGACGCGGATATTCTTCCTCGCTCACCTTATAGCGGCAGGAGAACAAACCAGCGCCAGGCGTCCAGCGCAGGCCGGCAATCGCCTCCGCCGGCTGTGCCGACAAATCCAGCAAATCCTCGTCAAAAAAGCCTTTAATACCAGAAATTGCCGCGTAAATAGTACCCGGGCGATTTTCCGCCGCCAGCCAGGTCTGCACCGCACCACAAACGCTGCTGTTGATAACCGCGGTCGGCCCTCCGGATTGTGCAATTACTGCGTTGCCTTGTAACATATTAGACCACCTCTCCCTTTAACTTGATTTAGTTGTTATTTTCGCCGCCCTCACCGTTCTGATTTTCGTCGCCGTTCTCTTCTCCGTCATCTTCCGGCTCCGGCGGATTGTCCAACTGCTCTTTCAAAGCCTGTACTGACTCAATATACTGCTGCACGCTTGCATAATCGGGATCGTCCTCTTTCAGCATCGCCTGATAAGCATTCAAAAATTCCAGCGATTCATCAATACGGCCAACATTCAGCATCAAAGAAGCATAGCCAACATTAGCATTATAATTGTCCGGCGCCAAGGCAATAGCTGACTTATAAAATTCCTCTGCCTTGGCAATATCGTCCAGATTATAGGCACAGCTGGCCGCGCCAACATAATATTCAACTGCAACAGACGGGTCCAAGTCAGCCGGAATATTGGCAATTGCCTGCTGATACAAATCCAAAGACTGCTGATATTCCGGAGTGACATCATAAGTGTTATCCTGCTCATGCTTATAATAAGCCAACGCGCCGACAGCGTCTGCCAAATCGGCCAGTTTAGCCGCATCATCAGGAGTTTCCGCCAACTCAACATTAATTTCATCAACACGATGACCCATAGCTACCACCAGCCAGTTAGTCATCTCTTTCTGCATGGCTACGCCGCCGTCCATACCCTCCATAGACGCCTGCGCCCGAGCGCGCTCATACAAATACTGCGCCAGCATATAAGCGTTGGTATAGTTAGGCTCCGCCTGATAAGCAGCTTTGGCTTCTTCAGCCAGCAGCGCATAATACTCGTCATAATAGCCAACCGCTTCAGCGTCCAGCGTTTTAATCTGCTCCTGTTCCCCCTTATTGTGGCTCAAAAAATCAACATAAGTGGCCAGCGCCTGATACATGCCATAAACATTTTCTGGCGCTTTCGGGTCAGACGCATAGGCCTCTCTGGCCTGCGTTACCATTTTCTCATAGTCTGCTGCCGTGTAGGTGGAGCTGGCGCCAAAACGGCCGTAAGAAATCAGCAAACCAATCAGCAGCAGAACAAAAATCACCACCATCGTAATTCTGTTTTTGCGGAACCATTCCCGCATACCCATAATTGACATCAAATATTCCTCCATATTTAGCTTTTTATTTTTTGTTTTTAAGCTTTTTTAACCCTTTCAGCCGCCAGACAATCCTGACAGATACCAAAAAAATCGGTACGCTGATTTAACAGCTGGCCGGGCATATTATGCAGACATTCCGGGGAAATCTCCGCCTCATAAGCCGGTATATCATAAACTGCGCCGCAACTTTGGCAAAAAAAGTGACTATGCGGCAGCAAATTGCCGTCAAAGCGCGAACCCACACGCCCCTGCGCAATCTCATGCACTTGCCCCTCCGCTACCAAAAACTGCAAATTACGATATACCGTACCCAGGCTGATATCCGGCAATTCCTGGCGCACCGCCGCATAAATCATTTCTGCAGTTGGGTGTTCCTTGGATTTTGCCAACATGTTAATAATCGCCTGACGCTGCTTGGTCATTCTGCGTGATGCTGTTTTATTATTGGACATAAACCGGCACCTCAGTTATCAAAAAAATCAATCCGCCCCACAAGCGCTTCTTAATTAAGATAGCTTGTCTCACCGGGCGCCTTTTTATCCGCTGTTTCCAACAAACTGAACAACTCCCCAACGCTGTCATCTTCAAAATCGTCATAAGGAATTATCGGTTCAAAAATCTCACTGATATGTTCAATAATGCGGCCAAAATTATACTCCGCATTCAAATAATCGTTAACCACCGGGTTCAGCGCCACCGACATCATTAAATCATTAACAAAGCGCTGCTTCTGGTTAAACTCCTCGCCCTCTGAAAGGCTGTCTTCCAAATCATATTGTTTCTGGCGCAGTTCCATAAAAATTTTGCGGTTAACCGGATCCTGCAACAAACGCTCGCGCGCTTGAATATAATGTGTATATTCCGGGCTGGTGCGCAGCAATTCTGCCAGGTGGTCAGCTGTCTGGAAGATTTTTTCATGCTTCTCAAAACTCATCACAAAAACCTCATTAAAATTAAAGCATTTTTAACTAAAAGTTTATTACAAAAATATACATTATATATAATAGCACAAATTGCAGCAAATTTAAATAGCTTTATTAAAAACTTTTGGCCTGTCAACAGAAAATTTAAACTTATTTTTTAACGCAGGCTGTAACCAATGCCAACCTTAAGCTATACAATAATATATATCAAGCAGCGGAATACAGACAAGACGAAAAGGAGGAAAAGCATGAATTACCACATAATAGCAAAAGGTGAGAGCCTCTGGAGCATCGCCCAAATGCATAATTGCAGCCTGGCGGAAGTTCTGGCGGCCAATCCGCAAATCACCAACCCCAACAACATCGCCCTGGGCGAAAAAATTTATTTGCCGGAGGGCTGTGTGAACCAGCCCCAACCAGACGTAGCAGACCGCCCCACTCCTCTGCCGGCCTTTCCGGAAGACCAGAATTTCACAATCCCCGGACCGCCGCTGGTGAATGAAGCCCCCCAGGCCGATATCAGCATTACGGATATGCCGGAGGCCGAACGTGAAAAATACTGCGCCGAACTGGCCAACCTGCCACGGCCGCTAATCTATGTTATCCGAAAAAATGATAACATTTATCAGCTGGCCAAATGCTTCAACATCAGCATAAAAGAGTTGTTAAAGGTAAACCCACATATCCAAAACCCGGATATGGTTTATCCCGGCGACAAAATTTTTGTGCCGCGCGCCCATGCCAGCCACAATCTGAACAGCTTTACCGGCGATTGTACCGGCCGTTTCTGCCCAACCTGCGGCGCAAAACTCAATCGCTGAACCGACTCGCAAGCCGGGTTTTGTCCCCAACAGGGATAACTCGGCTTGCTGTTTTTTTAACCGTCATATTCGCCGCGCTCATTACGCTCGCCAAACAGTCGGTCTAAAATAATGGAAACCGCACTGCGCACCGATAAATGATTATAAACGCCTACGCCATAAATCGGCCGCAACACCCAGTCCATCTCAGCCAGCATTTCATCAGTCAGACCCCAACCGGTGCCGAACACCAGCAGATAAGGTTCGTCACTTTCCGCAATCTGCCGACGCATTTGCGCATAACCGCACATATTTGACGTTGGACGGGCAGAAGTGGCCAGCAGGCGCGGTTTTTTCCCGGTCTGACTGGTAATAGCCGCCGCGGCATCGGTCAGACTGTCACACAGACTGATTTTGCTCAGTGCCTCGTGTCTGTCCGGATTATAGCGCGCCCCAAAGCCATATTGCCAGTGTTTCAACAAGCTGCCAATCAACTCCTGCTGACCGGCTGCCGGCTGCACCAGAAAATAACCAGCCAACCCAAAAGTTGCGGAGGCTCTGGCAATATCATGAATATCCAAATTGGTAATAGAAGTGTTAATTACTTCATGCTTTTTATTGTAAACCGGATAATGAACCAAAGCCAGCCAAACCTGGCTCTGCCCCCGGCGCTGAGCTTTCAATTCTGCCAGAAACTGCATATCCGCGTCCGTCAGTGCCGCTGAAGTCAGCAACTCCGGCCGGCGCTCCCAAGTGCGCAGCAAACTCTGCTCTCGCCGCCAACGGCGAATATCCGCATGATTACCGCCCAGCAACACCTCCGGCACCGCCATATCTGCAAAAACCGGCGGCCGGGTATATTGGGGATACTCCAACAGCCCAACCAAATCCTCGCTAAAGCTTTCTTCCTGGCTGGACTCATCATGCCCCAGCGCCCCCGGCAACAGACGAATAACAGAATCGGCCATCACCATCGCCGGCAGTTCGCCGCCAGTCAGCACAAAATCGCCAATCGAAAAAACGTCCGTCGCCAAAGCCTGCTCCACACGCTGGTCAATGCCCTCATAATGACCACAGATAAAAATGACCTGCTCCGCCCGGCTCAATTCCTCGGCCGCCTGCTGGTCAAACACCCGACCGGCCGGGCTGGTAATCACCACACGTGTTTTCGCTGGCTCGTCGCTTTGCCGCAAATCCGCCACCGCTTCAAACAGCGGCTCCGGCTTCATCACCATACCGGCACCGCCGCCATAAAGCTTATCATCGGTCAGCCCATGCTTGGGACCGGTATAATCACGAATATTTTTGATATTCAGCTGCAAAAGTTCATTTTTCACGGCGCGACCGACAATGCTCTGCTGCATCGGCGCAAACATTTCCGGAAAAAGCGTTAAAATATCAATACGCATCAATCTAACAGCCCCTCCGGAATTTTAACCTCCATGCGCTCCGCCGGCAAATCCACCCGGCAGATACAGCTTTGCAAGGCGGGCAGCAGAATTTCCGCCGGCAGGCCGGCCTGCGGCTCCGGATTTTTAATCACGTAAACGTCATTAGCGCCGGTTTCCATAATATCCACCAACTGCCCCAGATAACGCTCGCCCTCATAAACCGCCAGACCAATCAGCTGAAAATGATAATATTCGCCTTCCGGCAGAGGCGGCAAATCCTCTCTGCCCACGCGCAAATAGGTATGCAGCAGGCTCTGCGCCATATCCCGGTCGCTTATGCCCTCCAGCGTCAGCAGATAAAGCCCCTTATGCAAACTGGAGGCCAGAATTTTCACCAGACGCTGCTGCTTTTCCAAAAAAAGCTCCGCGCCCGGCGCAAAGCGAATTTCCGGAAAATCTGTCAGACACTCCACCTTGACCTGACCCTTAATGCCATGCGCGCCGGTAATCTCGCCAACGATAATCATATCATCCGGCGAATATTGGTGTTTTGCACTCATAAATTTGCTCCATTTTAATTTTAAAATTTAAGGGAGGCCGCAAGCGGACTCCCTCTCAAAACAAAGTAACCTCAAGCCTAAAAGGCTAGACAATATCCAAGTTGGCCTTTTTGCCCTCGGTGCTGGCTGCCGCTTTCAAAACGATACGCATGGCCTTGGCAATACGCCCTTGCTTGCCTATAACCTTACCCATGTCGTCTTTGGCAGTGTGCAATTCCAGATTAACCACGTTATCATCACGCAGAACCTCCAGAACCTCCACCTCCTCTGGTTTGGTAACCAGAGATTTAGCCATGTGTTCAACCAGTTCCTTCATTAATAATTCATCTCCCTTATACCAGACTATTTGCTGCGTTTTGCCCAAATGCCGGTGGTTTTCAAAAGCTGTTTAACAGTTTCTGAAGGTTCAGCGCCTGTTTTCAGCCATTTCAAAACCTTTTCTTCATCAATTTTAATTTCCGCAGGCTCAGAGATGGGGTTATAGTAGCCGATTTCCTCAATAAAGCGGCCGTCACGTGGGCTGCGAGAATCAGCCACAACTACACGATAGAACGGTGCTTTTTTTGCGCCCATACGACGCAGACGAATTTTTGTTGCCATGTTTTTCACCTCCCATTTTTTAATCTATATATAAAATTATGAAAATTTTTTTCAAACTGATTGCTTTAATTTATCGCCCCAACAGCTTGGAGAACATACTGCCCATGCTGTTGCGGTTGCCGCCGGACTTGCCGCCTTTTTTGCCCTTGCCCTTTTTGTTGCGCGGTTTATGAATACGCTCTGGCTTCAGCATACCGGAATCCGTCAGCTTTTTCATCATTTTTTTGGTATCCTCAAACTGTTTTAACAGCCGATTAACCTGCTGCACCTGCACGCCACTGCCCCGAGCCACGCGCTGCTTGCGAGAAGCGTTCAAAATGGACGGATTTTGCCGCTCCGCCGGCGTCATGGAAAGCACGATAGCTTCCACCTTGCCGATTTCACGCTCGTCAATCTCCAAATCCCGAATTTGTTTACCAATACCCGGAATCATCGCCAACATATCTTTCATGCCGCCCATTTTACGCAACTGCGCCATCTGGTCCAGAAAATCGTCCAGCGTGAAAGTGGAGGTGCGCATTTTATCTTCCAACTCTTTGGCTTTTTGGTCATCAACCTCTGCCTGCACTTTTTCAATCAGTGTCAGCACATCGCCCATGCCCAAAATACGAGAAGCCATACGGTCAGGATAAAACGGCTCCATAGCGTCCAGCTTTTCACCCATACCGACAAATTTAATCGGCTTGCCGGTAACAGCTTTAGCGGAAAGCGCCGCGCCGCCTCTGGTATCGCCGTCCATTTTGGTCAGCACCAGACCGTCGATTTCCAACTCCGCGTTAAAGGTTTCCGCCACTTTAACCGCGTCCTGGCCGGCCATCGCGTCAACCACCAGCAAAATTTCATGCGGCTCCACCGTAGCCTTGATGTCTTTCAATTCCTGCATCAAAGCTTCATCAATATGCAAGCGGCCGGCCGTATCAATCAGCACCAAATCATTGCCGTTAGCCATGGCGTGTTCCACACCCTGCCGGGCAATCTCCACCGGGCTGACCTTATCCCCCAGCGAGAACACCGGAATACCAGTCTGCTCGCCCAGAACCTCCAACTGTTTGATAGCCGCCGGACGGTAAATATCGCCAGCCACCAACAGCGGCCGTTTATGATGCTGCTTTTTGAAAAGCTGCGCCAGTTTGGCGGCTGAGGTTGTTTTACCACTGCCCTGCAAACCAGCCATCATAACAATCGTCGGCGGCTTGGTCTGCATATTAATTCTGGCCTGCTCACTGCCCATCAAGGCCGTAAGTTCTTCCTGAACAATTTTAATAACCTGCTGGCCAGGCGTCAGACTGCCCAGAATATCCGCGCCCAAAGCACGTTCCTTAACCGTCGCCACAAAATCCTTAACTACTTTGTAGCTGACGTCTGCTTCCAAAAGGGCCATTCGCACGGTGCGCATGGCTTCATTAATATCGCTCTCGGTCAGCTTGCCCTTGCCGGTCAGCTTCTTAAAAGTTTCCTGTAATTTATCAGCTAGGCTGCTAAATACCGCCACTGTGCAGCCCTCCTTCCGCTTTTTCTGATTCTGTCCTTACTCCTCTGCCGCTGAAATCAGCTGCCCCAACTGCCGGCGAATTTCCGCCACCTGCGGCCAGCTGCCGTTTTGTTCAGCCTGCGCCAGCTTTTGCAGCAAAGCGCGCTCCGCCGTGTTGCGCTTAATCAGTCCCAGCTTTTCCTCATAATTGGCCAGCAGCGCCTCACTGCGCCGAATAGCATCAAAAACTGCTTGTCGGCTAATTCCCAGCCAGGCCGCAATCTCGCCCAGGGAATAATCTTCATTATAAGTTAAAGCCAACGCCTGCTGCTGTTTTTCTGTAAGCAGGCTGCCATAAACATCAAACAACAGCAATTTATAACCCAGCTTATCCATAAACAGCCCTCATTCTGCCAAAATAAAATAAAGCTCAACACAGAACGTGTCTATTATACAACAGGAAACGTCCAGTGTCAAGCTTTTTTCCTTGATAATCAAAAATATTTTTTCGCCGCCTTAAAGCAGAGGACGCAGCCAGCGCACCAGATATAGCAGCAGCCGCGCCAGCGCCAGCCAGATAATGGAAAATGAAAGGCAAATCTGGCCATAAAAATTATAAGGCAAACGGGAATAATCCCAAACCGCCAGCCCCAGCCAACAATTACAGAATAGACCGCAAAGTAACTCCACCGCCGTAATCAGCAGACCGCCCAGCCAGGCCTTGTGCCAATCGCCGCAGTCCGGCAGACTGGTATCCAGATAATTAAGCGCACAAAAGCACAAACCGCCAGCCAACAGCATAGACCAATGCGTAAAACCGCGCCAAACAAGCTCCAGCAGTCCATAGCCCAGCGCACCGCCAAAGAACAGCAGCAGCTGGCCAAAGCCCGGCGACGCCGCCAACACCAGACTGACCTCCGGCCCCGGCAGCCGCCCATTTTGCCGCATTTATATCCGCCCCCTTAGCCTTTTACAATCGGCCTTATTATTGGCTAAAAACGTCATTTTTATAGATAGCGGCGCTTATATTTTTTTGGCAAATATGCCCAGCTTAAACATCTGCTTCAGCTTTTGCAGCTTGCCCTCCGTATAAGGCGCTGAACGCAGCTGATTAGCTCCCAGACGGTTTTTAAAAATCGGCTTGGACACTGAAAATTCCTGAAAACCAGCTTCGCCATGATAACGTCCAAAACCGCTGGCGCCAACGCCGCCAAAGGGCAGGCCGGGGTGCAGCATCTGGGTTATCGTATCATTAATACAAAGACCGCCGCAGCGCACTTTACTGCAAACCTGATTGGTAATTTCATCTGTTGCGTCAAACAGATAACAGGCCAGCGGCGTGGGCCGGCTGTTAATAAAGCGAATAGCATTACCGATAGTGTCATAGGTCAAAACCGGCAGGATTGGCCCAAAGATTTCCTCTTTCATCACCGCCGATTCCAAATCAACGCCGCTTAAAATAGTCGGCGCCAGCTTCAGCTGTTTAGCGTCGCTCTGGCCGCCACAAATCAGGCTGCCAGTATTGCGATACGGCTCAATATAACTCAAAAGGCGGTCAAAATGCTGTTTGTTGATAATTTTGCCATAATCTGGCGATTTCAGCGGCTCCTGACCATAAAGTTCGCGCATGGAGAACATCAGCGAGGAAATAAAAGCCTCCTTTTGCTCCTCGCAAACCAGCACATAATCCGGCGCCACACAGGTCTGGCCGCAGTTTAACAGCTTGGCCCAGATAATGCTGTGCGCCGCCTTATAAATGTTGGCGTATGGCGTAACAATGCAGGGAGATTTACCGCCCAACTCCAGCGTCACCGGCGTAAGATTTTGCGCCGCCGCCGCCATAACCTGCCGCCCCACCTGCTGGCTGCCGGTAAAGAAGATATGGTCAAACGGCTGCGCCACCAAAGTCTGGGCAGTTTCCGCATCACCATTTATCACCCAAATATATTCCGGCTTAAAGGTGCTGTTTATCATCTCCTCCAAAACCTGCGCTGTGGCCGGCGCTTGCTCTGAAGGCTTAACGATACAACAGTTACCGGCCACAATAGCCGAAATCAGCGGCATAAGCGCCAGCTGTAAAGGATAATTCCAGGGCGCAATAATCAGCACGCAGCCCTTGGGTATATAAGTGATTTTGGCCGTGCCATGCGCCGTCAGCTTATTAGCCATCAGCGTTTTTTCCTTAAACCAGGCGCCGCCTTTTTTGAAAACATAATCAATCTCCTGCATAACAGGAATAAATTCAGTGGTATAAGCCTCGTATTCCGGCTTACCCAAATCCTGCTGCAATGCCGCCAGCAGCGGCTGTTCATATTTCAGCAGCGCATTATGCAAATCGGCCAGCATGTTGGTGCGCAACGCCCTGCCACGCAATGGGTGGGTGGTATAGCCAGCCATAAAATATTCCTGCTGTGCTCGCAATATCTCTGCAATTTCCGCTTTGTTCATATTCAAACTCTCCCTTTGTATCTATCTGCTGTCTTTTTATTATAATATAACCTAAAAAGAAAAGCAATATTTTTATTAGTTGACAAACAGTTGTCAGGTTTAGCATTGTATAATAAGTTTATAAAAATAATGAAAAGAGGCAAACAAAATGAGCAGACCAACCTGCAAAACAGACCTTTTAACCGCCGCCGCGGCTAAATATGAGGAAATGAACAAGCTTATCGACAAACTGCCGACCGAGGTGCTGGCCACGCCGTTTGATTTTTCCGCCGACGTTAAGAAAAAAGAAGCCCACTGGCAGCGTGATAAAAACCTGCGCGACGTGTTAATTCATCTTTATGAATGGCATCAGCTGCTGTTAAACTGGGTGAACGCCAATCTGAACGGCCAAAGCCAGCCCTTTATCCCCCTTCCCTATAACTGGAAAACTTATGGCGATATGAACCGCGAATTTTGGCAAAAACACCAGCAGACCCCACTGGAACAGGCCAAAACAATGTTGGCACAGTCCCATCAGCAAGTTTTGGAATTGGCGCAGCAGTTTTCCAATGAAGATTTATTTACCAAAGGCGTCTACAATTGGGTGGGCGGCGGCGTGTTGGGCTCATATTTTGTCAGTACCACCAGCAGTCATTATGACTGGGCAATCAAAAAGCTGAAAGCGCATAACAAAAACTGTCAGGCTTAAACAAATTCCAACGCAGCGCTTGCAGTTCCTGCCAATTCGTTATATAATGTTTATAAGCTGGATTTTTATAAACAGGAGGATTGACAAAATGGAAAAGTTAGCAAGAGCGGAGGCCTGGGCCTTACTTACGGAATATACTAAAGGCGAGGCGCTGCAAAGGCACGCTCTGGCCGTAGAAGCGGTTATGGCGCATTTCGGCCGCTTAAACGGCGAGGACGAGGAAATCTGGGCGGTGGCCGGATTGCTGCATGATTTGGATTATGAGCAATTTCCGGAAGAACATTGTCATAAATCGGAAGAAATCATGCGTGAGCGCGGCGTGGACGAGTTTTATATTCGCGCCATGAACTGCCACGGCTGGGGCATCTGTACCGACGTGGAGCCGCAGAGCAAGCTGGAAAAAACACTTTACACCGTGGACGAGCTTTGCGGCCTGATTAACGCCGCCTGCCTGATGCGTCCCTCTAAAAGCGTGCTGGATATCGAGGTTAAATCCGTTAAAAAGAAGTTTAAGGACAAAGCTTTTGCCGCCGGCGTTAACCGCGAGGTTATCCGCAAAGGCTGCGAACTGCTGGGCATGGAGTTGGACGAGGTTATCCGCGAAACCATCGCCGGCATGCAGGAAAGAGCCGAAGCCATCGGCCTGAAAGGCAATTTGTAATTTCCAAATATAAACACAATCCCCGACACAATTCTGCGGTCGGGGATTGGCCTGTATCTAAACGCTAAATAACGCCAAAGGCCGGCACAAAACGCAATAGCAGCCAACCGAACAGCGAGATTGTCAAAATGCTTAACAATGTAAGCGCCACGCCGTTTTTACCCATAAAAGACGGCTTCAGACCAAAAGCCACCGGAATGGCACGGATAGAGGTCGGCAAAATATAAGCGCAGTTAAATGCCGCCGCCGTAATAAATATGTAAGGAATGGGATTCAGGTTTAATTCCTGCGTAACGCTGATTACCACCGGCAGAGCGATTGCCGCGGCCGCTGTGTTGCTGGCGATTTCCGCCAGCATAATGGTAAATGCCACAAAAAGTAATATCGTACCCAAGCCGCCGGTCAGATTACATGCCGCCACTTGAACAGCAACTACCTGCGCCGCACCTGAGTCGCTAATCATACCGCCCACCGCCAAACCGCCGGCAATCAAAAACAACAAATTCCAACCGATATTTTTTTCCGCCTTTTCCCAGGTTAACAAAGGCTCTCCATTTTGCTTGGGCAACACAAATGTAAACATGCCAAAAAGCAGAAAAATATAGGCGGGCTTCAACCCGGGCAACCATTGTTCAAACAGCGGACGCACAAAAGCCAGCAACATCGCCACCCCAAACAGCACCACGCTTAAAAGTTCATCTCTGTTCATTGGCGGCAGTTCCTGATAAAGACCGCGAAAATATTCTTTGCTGCCCTCCAGACTGACATTTTTCGGCTTAATCAACAGCAGATATAAAACACCCACCAAAATCAGCAGCAGCATAAACGGCACCAGACGCAAAATCCAATCCAGATAAGCAAACTCACGACCCGTTAACTCCTCAAAGGAACCAACAGCAATCAAATTCATCGCACCGCCCAACGGCGTGCCTACCCCACCAACGCCGGCGCCCCAGGCAATGGCCAGCAAAATAATGGAACGGATTGGACTGCCCTCATGGCTCACATATTGCAGCATGGCAAAAGCAATCGGCGTCAGCACCATACAAACCACAGCGTTGGGCAAAACTGTGGAAAGCAGGGCCGGCAACACAAACCAGATGATTATTTGCTGCGTGGCTGACGGACCAATTATACAAAGCGCTTTTAAAGAAAGGCTACGGTCAAAGCCGGTTACCTGCCAGGCAATAGCAAGCAAATCCACCCCAAAAAGCAAAACCACAATCTCGGAAAAATAATCGCTGATAATGCCGCCCATAGGCAGTATGTTAAAAACAGCATTTACCAGAATGGGAATAAAGGCCGTAACCGCCGCGCTGACCGGCACTGTTATCCACCAGAAGCCCATCCATATTACAGTACTAACGGCCACTCGAGCTTCAAAGGTCAAAAGACCGACCGGAAGCAGCAAAAGCGTCAGCCCAAACAGCACCGGCCCCAATATAAGAGCAACAATCTGACCTTTACTCCACGCTTTGTCTTCCATACTGCAACATCTCCTTTTTTCCCAACATTATAGCATCACAGTGAACAAAAAACAGGACCATAACCTGGACACCTAATAAATCCACAAAAAAATGTTTTTCGTTGTATTTTTAAGATAATTATGTTAAAATTTAATGAACAGAAAAATTTTGTATCATATTGAGGATTAACCATGACCAAAAAAGCAATGATTGCCATGAGCGGCGGCGTTGATTCCAGCGTGGCGGCTTATCTGACCAGACAGGCCGGCTATGATTGTGCCGGCGCAACCATGCAGCTGGCCAGTTGTACATTAAATGAAGCGGCAGACGCGCGCGCCGTGGCAGAAAAAATGCAGATGCCCCATTATGTTTTTGACTTCACAGAGAACTTTCGCACCGCTGTTATAGATAAATTTGCGGAGGGCTATGCGCAGGGGCATACGCCCAACCCCTGCATAGACTGTAACCGCCGGCTGAAATTTGACCAGCTGCTGCAAAGCGCCCAAAAGTTGGGCTATGACCATATCGCCACCGGGCATTATGCGCGCATTGAATATGACGCCGCCAGTCAGCGCTGGCTGTTAAAAAAAGCGATGGACGCCACTAAAGACCAAAGTTATGTGCTTTTCTGTCTTACCCAGAACCAACTGGCGCATACTCTGCTGCCGCTGGGAGGCCTGACCAAGGCAGAAGTACGACAGATTGCCGAGGAACAACAATTCCGTAACGCGCATAAACGGGAAAGTCAGGATATTTGTTTTGTGCCAGACGGTGATTATGCCGCGTTTATATGTCGCCACACCGGCCACAGCTATCCGCCCGGCAATTTTATTGATAAACAGGGCAAGGTTTTGGGGCGGCACAAAGGACTGGTATATTACACCGTTGGCCAGCGTCATGGCCTTGGTATTGCCCTGGGGCGGCCAGCCTATGTCTGCGCCATTGACCCACAGCAAAATACCGTGCAGGTGGGCTATGCCGAGGATATGTATACCAAACGTCTGACGCTCAAGGAAATCAATCTGATTGCAATGGATAAGCTAGAGCAGCCGCGTTACTATGCCGTAAAAATCGGTTATCGCCGCCAGCCGCAGCCGGCACTGGTCAGCCAAACCGCTGACGATTGCCTGCAAATTGAATTTGTGCGGCCTCAGCGCGCCGTAGCCAAAGGCCAGGCCGCCGTTATTTATGCTGGCGATATTGTTATTGGGGGCGGCATAATCAGCTAATTTTTTTAGAAATATTACGCTGGAACCTTGCAAAGTTAACCTTAAATATGCTATAATCGAACAAAATGGCATTTAGGCCATAGGGGAGGCAAATTATGAGTGAATTAAATACTTCCTTGAAGTATAAACGTGTAATACTGAAAGTCAGCGGCGAAGCATTGGCTGGCAAACAGGGCTTTGGCATTGACCCGGCAACCATTCACGATATCGCCCAACAAATTAAGGCAGTTTGTGAGCTTGGCGTGGAAACCGCCCTGGTGGTGGGCGGCGGCAACATCTGGCGCGGCGCAACCGGTTCCGCCAAGGGAATGGATCGTGTAACCGCCGACTATATGGGTATGCTGGCCACCGTGATGAATGGTCTGGCCTTGCAGGACGCATTGGAGAGCATCGACGTGGTAACACGGGTGCAGACAGCAGTAGAAATGCGGCAGATTGCCGAGCCGTATATCCGCCGCCGGGCTCTGCGTCATCTCGGCCTGGGGCGCGTGGTAATCTTTGCCGCCGGCACCGGCAATCCTTATTTTTCCACGGATACCACTGCCGCCCTGCGTGCCGCAGAAATTGAAGCCGATGCGATTTTAATGGCGAAAAAAGGCGTTGACGGTGTTTATGACAGCGACCCGAAACTGAACCCCAACGCCAAAAAATTTGATACGCTGGATTTTATGGACGTTTTAAACAAGGGCTTACAGGTTATGGACGGCACCGCCGCCACCATCTGTATGGACAACCATATTCCCCTGCTGGTTTTCAGCATTGACGACCCCAGCAACATCGTGCGCGTGGTTAAAGGTGAACAAATTGGTACAATCGTAGGAGGGACAAAATAATGGCTACTAATGAAATTTTGAAATCCGCAGAAGAAAAAATGCAAAAAGCTTTTGAATCCATGTGTCAGGATTTTTCTGTGATGCGCGCCGGCCGCGCTGACCCGGCAATTTTGGACAAGCTTCAGATTGATTATTACGGCACCGCCACGCCTGTTGCCCAGATGGCCAGCATTTCCGCACCGGAACCGCGCCTTTTGGTGATTCAGCCCTGGGACCGCAGCATGATTAAAGCGATTGAAAAAGCCATTCAGACTTCTGATTTGGGAATTAACCCCACCAATGACGGAGCCGCTATTCGTCTGGCTATTCCACCGCTGACCGAGGAACGCCGCAAGGAACTGGTAAAAAATTGCAGCAAACGCGCGGAGGAAGCCAAAGTTTCAATCCGTAACTGCCGCCGTGAGTTGAACGATAAACTTAAAGCTTTGGAAAAACAGGGCGAGGCCAGCGAGGACGAGGTTAAAAAGGCGCTGGATAAATCCCAGAAACAAACCGACGATTTTATTAAAAAGGTGGAAGAAACCTTTAAGAAAAAGGAAAAGGATATCCTTTCTGTTTAATCTTATCGCTTAAACCATAACTTTTATATGAAGAAAATTTTTCAGGATAGATATTTTGGCCTGCTGCTTTTGTTATTGCTGGCTTATTTATTGTTATTTTTCACGCTTGATTTTGCCAGTGAAACCGCATTTTTTAACAACCGGCCAAGGCAGATTATCCACTGCTTTTTAGATGATTTAATTCCGTTTAATGAATGGTTTGCTATCCCCTATTTTTTCTGGTTTGCAGCCTTTCCCGGCAGTCTGCTGTTTTTTCTGTTGCTGGATAAACGGGACTTTGTGGAACTATGCATTTTAATTTTTGGTGGCGCTGCAGTTTGCTTCACCGTTTATTTGCTTTGGCCCAACGGCTTGCAGCTACGTCCGGAACAGGTCAATGATAATCTGCTCTGTCGGCTTTTGCAGCTGGTTTGGTTGGTAGACGCGCCTAATAATGTCTGCCCTTCTTTGCATGTTTCTATTTCCTGCGCCATTGCTCTGGTTAGCTGGCACAGTATTAGGTTGCAGCCGTATTTAGCGGCGCGTCTGGCCGTGGTTGCCGCGATGCTGCTAATCTGTGTTTCTACCGTTTTTGTAAAGCAACATTCGGTGTTGGACGTTTTGGCCGGTGCAGTTTTAAGCGGTGTCATTTATCTGGCTTTGCGTTTATATAAATGCCACCGTCAGCTTACATAAACTCAAGCCTTAAAGTATTTTAAATGCTTTAAGGCTTTTTACATGCCTGTGAGATAATTCAATTTTTTTATTTAAAATTTTTTAATAAATTATTGCAAAAAAACAGTAATAGTGCTAAAATATAACCCTGCATTATTATAAAAAAATAGATGATAAGGAGTATAAGCAAATGGCCAGTCATGTTATTGATGAAATAAATCGTTGTCTGCAATGCGCCAAACCGGCCTGTCGGCAGGGCTGTCCTATCCACACCCCTATTCCGGAGATGATTAGATTGCTTAAAGAGCATCGTTTGAATGAAGCCGGAGAAATGCTTTTTGACAACAACCCTCTTTCCCTGATTTGTTCAGTTATCTGTAACCATGAACGCCAATGTGAAGGCAACTGCGTTTTGGGGCGCAAAGGCAACGCCGTGCAAATAAGCACCATTGAACATTATATATCCGATACCTGTCTGGATAATATGCAAATAAAATGCCTGCCGGATAACGGAATTGCCGTTGCGGTTATCGGCTCTGGGGCAGCTGGTCTGGCCGGCGCCATTCAGCTGGCCAGACTGGGTTATCGGGTGACAATTTTTGACTCCAAAGACCGCATTGGCGGCGTTATGCAGTATGGCATACCAGAGTTTCGACTGCCTAAAAGTATATTAGAACGCTTTAAGGATAAACTGCTGGAGCTTGGTGTTCGTATCCGTCTGAACACCACCATTGGCAACGCCCTGCGTATTGATAATCTGTTCCGCGACGATTACCGCGCAGTATTTATTGGTACCGGCGTCTGGCGACCGCGCACGCTGGGCGTTAAGGGTGAAAGCCGTGGCAATGTTCTTTTTGGCATTGATTATCTGGCTAATCCGCGACAGCATAATCTGGGACAAACCGTAGCCATTATTGGCCTGGGAGATACGGCTATGGACGTTGCACGCACCAGCCTGCGTCATGGCGCTCAACATGTAACGCTATACGGCCGCACCAACCGCATTGGCGCCTCCACCGAACAAATGAATTATACGCAGCTGGACGGCGCTGAATTTGAATTTGGCAAACAGATTTTGGAAATTAACGAGCAAGGCCCACTCTTCCGCCAGCTGATTTTGGACGAAAACGGCAACGCCTGCGGTGAATTGCCAGAACTTTTGCAGGTACAGGCTGATTCGGTTATCATTGCCGTCAGCCAGGGACCGCGCCGACGTCTGGTGGATACAACTAAAGGATTGGAAATCGACGAAAAAGGCTTTTTGGTAGTTGATGAAAACGGCCAGACCAGTCTGCCAATGGTTTATGCAGCCGGCGATGTTGTAACCGGACCGCGCAATGTAGTGCAGGCGGTTGCTGGAGCCAAAAAGGTAGTAGCCGCCATGCACCAAAAATTACAAACACAAAATACATTATAAAAAAGGACAAAAAAATATGGATTTTTCAACAATATTAGGGCAGATGTTAATGCTGCTTTTAATGATGATACTCGGTTATCTGGCCAGACGCCAGAACCTGTTGGACGAACATGTAAACGCCAGCCTTTCCAAGGTTGTGCTGAATGTCACACTGCCGGCACAGATTATTACATCTTTTGCCATGGAGGGCGCGGAATTAACCAACGGCGAAGTGGGCGCGGCCTTTGGCCTTTCCTGCCTGATTTATCTGTTCTATACGGCGCTGGCCGTAATTTATGTGCGTCTGATGCGCCTGCCCCGACAGGATTGGGGCACCTACCAATACATGATTATATTCGGCAATATTGGTTTTATGGGCTTTCCTGTGATTACCGCCATTTTCGGCGCGAAGGCTTTGGTTTATGCCGTGATTATGAACATCGTGTTCAACTTGCTGGTTTTCTCTTACGGCATTAAGCTGATAACCGATGGCAGTGAAACCGCCGGCAGTTTTTCCTGGCGCAAGCTGATTAACATGCCACTGATTTCCTCCGCGCTGACGCTGGTACTGTTTTTCCTGCATATCAAGCTGCCAACCGTGGTCAACACAGCCCTTTTCACCATGGGCGATGCTACTACGCCAATGGCGATGCTGATTTTGGGCTGCACCATTGCCGAAATGCCTCTGCGCGAGCTTTTTGATGAATGGCGCGTTTATATCTTTACCGCCGTTAAGCTGCTGGCCATGCCGTTGCTTGTTTTCCTGCTGCTGCAACTGCTGCCGGGCTTTGAGGCAAACTCTCTGTTGGGCAAAGTGCTGGTAGTGCTTTCCTCGGTGCCAGTAGCCACCAACGCCACAATGCTCTCCATTGAATACGGCGGCAATAACAAACTGGTAGCCCAGGGCATTTTCTTCAGCACCATCTTTTCCGTGCTGACAATTCCGCTTTTAGTGTTTATTTTGTATTAAAATTGCCTTTATTATCTGCTCAAAATGTGATATAATATAGGTAGTTGTGTTAAAACAGTTTATAACAAAGGAGATTTTATGCAAAGATTTTTCAAACAACGCTTGCCACGGCAGTTAGCGGCCTTTGGCCTGTTGCTGGCGCTGCTGTTTACCGCCGGCCTTTATATACCGACCGACCAACAGGCGCTGGCACGCGAAACAAACTATTTTGCGCCGCTGCAAGACGGCCCCAGCCGCGGCCAGCTGCAACTGAACGAGCCCGACTTAACGCGCTTTTATATCTTGCAGGACCAGGTTCTGGCCATGAACCAAATCCACAACCAAACGGAGTTGATTAAGGCGTTAATGCGCTTCAACCGAGAATACAGCAATATTATGGCGCAGGTTAGTCTGGCTAATTTTGCCTATTACACTGATACGGCAAAATATGAAGCAATTTATAATCAATGGCAGGAATTGGCCGCTGAGGCCGGCCAGGCTTATGAGAACACCTGGCGCACCATGCTGCAATCAGATAACCGGGAAATGTTTGACAGCCTGCTGCCACAGGAGCGTATACGCGCCATGTTGGATACAGAACAAACAACGTCAGAGGTTACTGAGCAACTGAACAAAATAAACAGTATGGTCAGCGCCTATTGGAACGCTATGGAGGCCGATTATACGGTGGAATGGCGAGGGCAAACCTACTCCTTTGACAATGTTAACAGCCTGCCCGATGAGGATTATATGGAGGTATATTTACAGCTGGTGCGCAACCGCAATCAGGCAGTAGCCGCCGTGCTGGTTGACGCGGTGCCGGCCTGCAACGCCTATGCGCGCAGTCAGGGCTATGCTAACTATGCTGATTATACCTATGCGCTGAATTATGGCCGTGATTATACCCCAACTGATGCGCGCCAGCTTTACGCCATTGTTAAGGAAAAGGTTGTGCCGCTATATTTGCAGGTGCAACAATATGCGCTGAACAACCCGGATTTTAACCAGCAGGAACTTAACGCCCTTTATGATTTCCGCAATCAGCTGGTAGTTCTGAACACCGCCGCCACCTATATGCCGGAGATTTCTGACGAATATGCTAATGCCCTGGCCTATCTGCGGCTTAAGGATTTGCTGGATATCAATTATAATGAAAAGAAACTGCATGTGGCTTTCACAACCTATATCCCACATTATAATCTGGCGATGATTTTTAACGGTGCTCAAAGCGGCACAGTTTATGATTTTACTTCATTTTTACACGAATTTGGTCATTTTGCTTATTATATGTATCAACAGGAAGATATTGCTCACGACGTAAACGAGTTTTTTGCCAATGGCATGGAAATGCTTTTCCTGAATTTTGCTGATGATATTTTTGGTGAGCAATATGGCGACACTTATCGCATTAATGTTGTGCAGGATTTGTTAAGCGGCATTGTGCAGGGTTGCCTTTTTGATGAGTTCCAACAAAAAGTTTATCAAATGGAACAACCAACTGTGCATGATATCAATGTGCTTTATCATGATTTGTCGGTTCAGTATGGCTCGGTTTACGCGCATGAGGACGATGAAGCCTATAACTGGGTAACCACGCCCCATACCTTTATCCAGCCTTTCTATTATATCAGCTATGCCACGTCCGCATTTTCTGCGATGGAACTGCTGATACGAGCGGACAACGATTTTGAGCAGGCGGCTAATAAATATCTTGAGATGGTGGCCAACCACGAAAGTTACACTTATCGTGATTTCTTTGCCGAAGCCGGCTTTGCTGATGTTTTCAATCCCGATGAGCTTAATCAGCTGGTCGATAAACTGGAAAACTATGTTTACCGGGAAATTTGCAATATTGAGCAGATTGAGCAAGTAAACCAACATTGGGCCAAAGATGATTTGCTTTATGCGGCCGGCCTTGGCCTGCTCCACTGTGACGAACAGGGCAGTTTACAACCAAACGCCGCTATAAACCGTGCTGAAGCAATAAATATTCTCTGGCGGCGCTTTGCCAACAAGTCTATGCCGGTGGAAGCGGCTAATTTTACCGACGTGCCGGCAGAAGCCTGGTACGCCGAAGCCGCCAACTGGGCCGCCGCCATTGAACTTATAAGCGGCGTGGACGGCAACCGCCTGGCCGGCGGAGAACCTTTAACCCGAGAGGAATTAATAACCATGTTTTATCGCCTGAAAAAGGCGCAGACCTCCAACGCCGAGCCGGCCGCCATAGACGCCATGACGATACAAAGCCGTCTGGCCAGCTATGCAGACCAGACGCAAATTTCTGACTGGGCTGCCGAGCCAATGGCCTGGGCGCTGGCAAGCGGTTTAATTACCGGCAATGAGCAAAATATGTTACAACCAAAAAACACCGCCACCCGAGCGGAAATGGTTACGCTTCTAAGCAAATATCTGGATATGGAATAAACCGAACGCCGTCATTTAAAAAAATGACGGCGTTTATTTTAATAATATAAGAAACCGGCAAAATTTTTTCGCCTTAACTATTGCATTTTTAACAGTAGTATGTTAAAATAAGTTCAACTTAACTACTATATTTTTTACAATAGTTAACAGACTGAAAATATCTGCCTTGAGGAGGTATGGCAAATCATGGATAAGTCAATTTTTTTTCAGAAATTTAACTACGCGTTGCGCTGGTTTTTGCCGCCCGATGAAGCCAAAGAGGTTTATGCCGATTATCTGGAAATGCAGCAACAGGCTGACCAAAATGGGGAAAGCTTTTTGGTGCAGGAGGATAAACCTTGGCAGCTGGCGCGTTCCCTGCAAAATAAGCAGGAATATCGCAAATGGCTGCTGATATTTGCCTTGCTGCTGCTCTGCCCTCTGGTGCCGGCCTTTTATTTTCTGGACCACGTCATACAATGGTTCAGTAATTATACTACTCCTACTGCGCTAACCAAATTTCTGTTCTGGTTAAGCCTGCCGCTGGCGCTTTTCTGGGCGCACCGCTGCAAACGCCAGTTCCCGGATTGCCAGCGCCCAACCGGACTGCTTATCATTTGCGCGCTCTTTATCGCTGGCAACGCTCTGGCCGGCGGTCTGGCCTGTTATTGGTTGTATGAAGGAACGCAGGGAAGCGCCATGTGGCTAACCGGCCGCATGATTTTCAACTATATGTTGTTTTTAGCCACTATCAGCGCATTGTTCTCTCTGCTTGGTCTGGTGTTCTGCCGCCTGCTCAGCAGCCACTGGCTGGCCGTTTATACGCTTAGCGTTACCATGCTGTTTGGCATAATGATTTATATGGGAGTTATAACCAGCATGGATATAGTCCCTGACCAGCTGACTAATCTGGCAGCAGAACTGCGCAGTTATTTTCTTCCCCTGTTCTGCGGTCTGGCCGCCAGCCTGAAGATACTGTTTTAACTACATGGATTTTTCAGACCCTATCGGCCTGATAAGCCTTTCAAAGAACTGGAATATTTTAAACACCGCCAAATAATAAACACAGTGCTTGTTTACAGGAGCAATCAGAGTATTATGTTAAAAAAAGATATTATTGAATTATGCCTGTTGAAGCTTTTATCAACCGAAGATATGTATGGCTATGAAATATTGCGCCGCCTGCATACCGCCTTTCCCGATACGCAGGAAAGCGCTATCTATGCGCAACTGCGCAGTCTGTGCAAACAAAGTTATACCGAAAGCTACACCGGGCAGACCTCCGAGGGGCCGGCGCGCAAATATTACCGCCTGACGCCTCAGGGACAGCTACAACTAGGCAAGCAGCTGGCCGAATGGCGCCGGCTGCGCCAAACCCTGACCGAAATGGGCATAGAATAGCCAAAAGCCGTCGTTTTTCATGGTAACGACGGCTTTTAAATATTATTTATTCGCGTCAAATTGCAGACGGCGTGCTGTTGATTTGCGGAACAGTTGTTGCAGACCCTCACGGTCATTTTCCTGCAAAAACTGGCGCAGGCGCTGCAATTCCGCACTAAAGCAATCAATATTATCCAGCAGAATATCCCGGTTCAGCAGAAACAATTCTGACCACATCACGTCATTAATTTTGGCAATACGTGTCAAATCGCGGAAAGAATCGCCGGTAAAATCAGCCAATTCAGCATCATCATTGCAGGTCATCAGGCTGACAGCAATAGCATGCGTCAGCTGAGAAAGAAAACCAATCATGTGGTCATGCGCATGGATATCCAACTGCCGAATGGTCTTAAAATGCAGAATTTCCGCCAGTTGACGCACCGCGGCAATACCCTCCGGTGTATTGCGCTCCGTTGGCGTGATAATAAAATTAGCGTCCACAAAAATACGGCAATCCGAATTTTGAATACCGCTGCTCTCCTTGCCAGCCATTGGGTGACTGGCGCAAAATTCCAAATCCGGCCGCAGAAAAGCCTGCGCCACATCAACAATATTGCTCTTAACACCGCTAACGTCGGTTATCAGCGTGCCGGGGCGCAGGTGTTGTTGATTAGCGCGCAGCCAGTCCAGCATAACTGTTGGATAAAGCCCCATTATCAACAAATCCGCATGCGCCAGTAATTCCGGCCGCGGTTCCGTGCTACCCTCGGCAAAAAGACCCTGCTGCAAGCCAAATTCAATGCTTTGCGCATTGGTATCAATCGCGCAAACCCGGTATCCCTGCCTGGTCAACCCCATAGCATAGGAACCGCCAATCAGACCAACGCCAACAATCACAATCCGCGCGTTTTTGTCATGCCAATTCATCAGCAACCTCCGCATTTATACCCAAATTCTGCTGTAAATCCGCAAAAAAGTTGGGATATGATTTATTAACCGCCTCCGCACCAACAATTTCCAGCGGCTGTTGGCAGGCCGTCGCCAAAACCGCCAACGCCATGACAATACGATGATCGTTATGTGCCTGACAACAAACACCGCCCGGCAACTTTTCGCCGGCAGACAAACCGGTGATAAACATTTCGTCTGCGGTACTGTGCATAACCACGCCGCAGCGTTTCAACTCCGTTTCCACATCAGCAATGCGGTCGCTCTCCTTGATACGCAAACGCCCGGCGTTATAAAGCCGGCTTTCGCCCTCGGCCTGTGCCACCAAAACCGCCAAAACCGGCCCCAAATCCGGACAGTCCGTCAAATCAATTTGCGCCGCCTGCAAAGCGGCCGGCCTTATCAGATAACCGTCCGACAATTCTTCAACATCGCCGCCCATTTCTCGAATAATCTCAATAATACGCCGGTCCCCCTGCGCAGAGTGAGGGTCAACCCCCATAATTTGCAGTCCCTCCGGCTGGGCGCTAATCGTAGCCAAAACTGCAAAAAAAGCCAGCTGAGAAAAATCGCCCTCAACCGCAGCCTGACAGGGCTGATAAAACTGCGCGCCGGGAATTCGCAGAGTATAATCGTCCAGCCATTCCGCATGAACGCCAAACTTGCGCAACATGGCCAGCGTCAGCTGCACATAAGAACGCGATTCGAACGGCGGCTCAATATGCAGGCAGGAGTCGCTCTCCAACAGAGGCAGCGCAAACAACAGACCGGAAATAAACTGCGAACTGACGTCGCCGCGCAAATGAAAATCACCAGCGTGCAAAGGACCGCGCACCAGCCAGCCATTTTGCGCCGGAGTTGGCATAAAACACAAATCCTGCTCAGCAAAAATCTGCTGATAAACCGTCTGCGGACGCTGCGGCAAACGACCACGCCCTGTCAGCAACACCGGCAAACCCAGCAGCGACACAATCGGTATTAAAAAGCGCAGGGTGGAGCCGCTCTCGCCACAGTCAATTTCCCAAACTTCATCACCAGACAAAGCCAGCCGACCGCCCCGAACTACCAACTCATCACCGTCAAAATGGATATCAGCACCCAACTTATGCATAGCGGCAATGGTAACGCGAATATCATCAGATAAATTTTCCGCATGCAAACCCGTCAGACGGCTTTCTCCGTCCGCCAGCGCCGCGCAGATTACCGCCCGATGCGCCAGACTCTTGCTGGGCGGCACCCACACCGTGCCTTTGGCCAGTCCCGGATAAACTTTAACCGTCCGCATCACATCTGCCTGCCAATCACGTGGGCAATGGCCTTGCCCTTTGCAACAATCTGTTGCAGCTGCTCCGGCGCAACCGTCTGCGCGCCGTCTGACCAGGCCGCCTCCGGGTCATGATGCGCCTCAATAATCAACCCGTCCGCGCCGGCCGCCACAGCCGCCAAAGACATCGCCTCCACCAACTGACGGTGGCCGGTGCCGTGGCTGGGGTCAATGATAATCGGCAAATGACTGTGCTCCTTAACAATCGGAATAACGCTCAAATCCAGTGTGTTGCGCGTATATTTTTCAAAGGTGCGAATACCGCGCTCACAAAGCACAACATTTTCATTGCCTTCGCTCATGATATACTCAGCGGCCATCAACCATTCCTCGATAGTATTGCTAAGTCCTCGCTTCAGCAAAATCGGGGTCTGCGTGCGCCCAACCGCCTTCAGCAAATCAAAATTCTGCATACTGCGCGCGCCAATCTGAATCATATCCACACCGAACTCTAAAAACTCGTCCAGCTTTTCAATGCTCATCAACTCAGTAACAATAGGCATATCAAACTGCTCCCGGGCGTTGCAAAGGGTATGCAGACCCTCCGCACCACGCCCCTGAAAAGCATAAGGAGAGGTGCGCGGTTTATAAGCGCCGCCGCGCAGCATATCCGCCCCGGCACGCTTCACCGCCGCCGCTGAAGCCAGCAGAGAGTCCTCCTCCTCCACAGAGCAGGGGCCGGCAATCACCACAATTTTTTCATGGCCGCCAATCTTCAGGCCGCCAACCTCCACCACTGTATCCTCCGGGTGAAAAATACGATTAGCCAGCTTATAGGGCGCGGCAATGCGCGTAACCTCCTGCACGCCGGAAAAACCGTAAATTTTCTTTTCATCTAATATCGTGGTATCGCCCACCACGCCAAAAACATTCAGGCTGGTACCAGAAATCAAATGCATCTCCAGCCCCTGGCTCTCAATACTATTAATCAGACGCTGCGTTTCCTCAGGCGAAGCGCCGCGCTTCATGGTAATAATCATAATTTCCGCTCTTTTCTGTAAATAAAATTAAATCGTTGGTTTCTGTTCCCAAATATGCTGCAAAAGCACATCAATAGCCGTGCAATACCCCTGAATACCCTCGCCTTTGATGGTCTTAAAGCAATACATACCGGGATAAGAAACATGTCGAAAATCCTCACGTTTGTCCACATCGCTGATATGAACCTCCACGGCTGGCAAGCCAACCGCGCGCAAAGCGTCCAAAATCGCTACGCTGGTATGCGTATAGGCCGCCGGATTAATGATAATGCCATCGCAATAATCCGGCGCACTCTGAATAGCGTCCACAATCGCCCCTTCATGATTGCTCTGCATTATTTTGCAATCCACCTGCATCTCCTTGCAATGCTTGCTTATCAGCTTCACCAAATCGGCATAGGTAGCGCTGCCATAAATTTCAGGCTCACGACGCCCCAGCAAATTCAGATTTGGCCCATTAATAATCATAAATCTTAACATTTTGCTTCTCCTCCAGTTTCCGCTGCAAAATATGCGGCAATCTTCTCGGCCGCAGCCGCCGCGCTCTGCTCATTAGGCAGACGCAGGTCTGCATAACGCTGATAAAGCGGCGCGCGCTGCTGATAAAGCTGTTCATTCGCCCGAGCATTAGGAGAAAGCGGCCGTGCCGCAGAAATAGCCAGTTTATCCAGCGGTCTGTCCAGCCAAATCAGCAGCGAATTTTGACGCAGCAGCTGCATATTAACCGCCTGCGTCACCACACCTCCGCCCGTGGCAATAACCTGACCGCCCTCTTTGGCAATATCCGCCAGCGTTGCCGTTTCAATCTGCCGAAAAGCGGCCTCGCCCTGACTGCTGAAAATATCGGCAATGCTGCAACCCTGCCTCTGCACAATCTTGGCGTCACAATCCACAAATGGCCGCTGCAACAACTCCGCCAGCCGCCGCCCCACCGTGGTCTTGCCACTGCCCGGCATACCAATCAACGCCAAATTCAGCTTCTTTTTGCGCAGTTTCCGATAAATCTCCTCAATTTTATCATCAGCAATTTTATCTCCGATAAACAATTCGGCGGCATATTTAGCCTGCGCCACCAGCATCTCCAGCCCACCGCAGGCTTTCAGACCCAACTCTCTGGCCTGCAAAACCAGATTACTATACAAGGGATTATAAATTACGTCGGCCACCGCTTCCAGTTCAGGAAAATCGGCCAGCTTAAACAGCGGCTGTTCCTGATTGTGCGGATACATGCCACGCGGTGTAGTGTTGATAATTACCTGTGTGGTTTTGACGGCCGCCGCCTGCTGATAATCCAGCATAGGCTGGCCGGCGCTGTCCAAACCGCCGCTGCGGCTGACCAGCTGCACAGACGCCGCTCCCTGGCTCTCCGCCACCGCGCGCACTGTTTTACTGGTGCCGCCGCTGCCCAAAATCAACACCTGCCGGCCGGCCAAATCAATCCCATGCTGCCGCAGCAAATAACAAACTCCGGCAAAATCCGTGTTGTAACCCTTGAGGCAACCGCCCTGATTTACAATCGTATTGACTGCACCAATTTTAGCCGCCTGCGCGTCAACCTCCGCCAAATAAGGCAAAACTTGCTCCTTATAGGGAATGGTCACATTAATAGCCGCAAAATCCGCTTGCTGCATAAAAGACGGAAACTCCGCCCGGCTCAATGGACACAGCTCATATTGGTAGTCGGCCAGCTGCTCATGTATTTCCTGCGAAAAACTATGCCCCAGTTTTTCCCCGATTAGTCCATATTTCATCTTCTAATATTCCTCGCCATCGCTTGTTTGCCAGTTGGTGCCATAAGCCTCACAAAACAAATCCACCAGCCCGATTGCCGTCACCGAATCAATTACCACGCGCGCCCGGTGTACGATAGCCGGGTCATGCCGCCCCTGAATAGTCAACTCAGCATTCTCGCGCGCGGCAAAATCCACCGTCTGCTGTGCCTGATAAATGGAGGGAGTTGGTTTAACCGCCACCCTGAAAATAATCGGCATGCCATTGCTGATACCGCCGTTAATACCGCCGTTATTGTTGCTGGTGGTATAAATATGCCCGTCAGCAGCTATACGCAAAGGGTCGTTGGCCTGGGAACCGCGCAGCTGCGCCAAAGCAAAACCAGCGCCAAATTCCACACCCTTAACCGCCGGCACGCTGAACAACAAATGCGCCAGCACACTTTCCAGCGAGTTAAAAAAGGGCTCGCCAATCCCGGCCGGCATACCGCAAACAGCCGTTTCAATAATACCGCCCACGCTGTCGCCGTCAGCCCTGGCGTTCAAAATAGCCTGCTGCATCTTCTCGCCCTGCGCCGCGTCCAGCACCGCAAAATCCAAATCATTCAAACGGCGCATGGCCGCCAGCAACTCCGCCGGGTCTTGCGGCAGATACGCGTCAGGAATAGCGGCACATTCCGCCAAATGACTGCCAATCAAAATACCATGGCCAGCCAAGATTTGCCGGCAAATTTCCCCTGCCGCCACCAGCGGCGCCGTCAGACGGCCGGAAAAATGACCGCCGCCCCGATAATCCTGCCAACCCTGATACTTCATAAAAGCGGTATAATCAGCATGCCCCGGCCGCAGCAGGTTTTTAGTTCTCTCATAATCACGACTGCGCGTAGAGGTGTTGGCAATCAACAGGCAAAGCGGTGTACCCGTGGTGCGTCCATTGAAAAAACCGCTGACAATCTGAATTTCGTCTGGTTCCTGACGTGCCGTGGAAATTGCGCCCACCGCCCGACGCTGAGCCAGCCGATGGCTAATTCCGTCCAAATCAAGCTGCAGACCAGCCTGCAAGCCGTCAATCACCACGCCAATCGCCGTACCATGACTCTCACCGAACAGTGAAACAGTTAAATTTTTGCCAAAAGTACTTTTCATATTGCTGCTTCTTTCTCAATATTAAAGATATTTTTTAACGGCTTCCAGCGGCATTTTAACAATTTCCGCCTTACCCGGCGTTTTCACTAAAATCAAGTTGATTTTATTACCACTCTGCTTTTTATCATGACTGATAATTTCCATAAGTTGCTCCGCCGGATATTCATGACTGGTGGGCAAATTCAATTTGCGCAAAACCGCCGCCAAACGCTCACGCAGCGCCGCGTCCTCCGTCACCTGCAACATGCCGATACCGATTGCCTCGCCATGCAGCATACCGGCCAACTCGCCGGCGCTTTCAATAGCATGACCGATAGTGTGACCGAAATTCAAAATCTGGCGCAGACCGTTTTCTTTCTCGTCCTGCTCCACCACGCTCTTTTTCACAGCCAGCGCCTTAACAATAATCTGCTCAATATATTCCTGCTGAATTTGTTCGCGCTCGGCCGGCAGCTGTTCAAACAACTCAAACAACTCCGCATCACCAATCAAACCGGCCTTAACCGCCTCGGCCAGACCATTATAGAAATTGCGGTCGTCCAGCGTTTGCAGCAAATCCGTATCAATGAAAACTGCGCGCGGCTGATGAAACGCACCGACAATATTCTTCACATCACCCAGATTAATAGCGCCCTTACCACCGATACTGCTGTCAATCTGCGCCAGTGTGGAAGTTGGAATGTTGATATAGTCCACGCCGCGCATATAAGTGGCCGCCGCAAAGCTGGTGAGGTCGCCCACCACGCCGCCGCCCAGGCCAATCAGCAAATCCTTGCGACCAAAGCCATTATCCAGCAAGGCATTCCAGATAAATTGCAGATAAATAAAACATTTCGAAGCCTCGCCGGCATGCACCGTCGCCAGATAACATTCCGGGCATTGCTGCTGCAAAGCGCTCACATACTCCTCCGGAATTTCATCGTCTGTAACAATCAAAACCTTGCGCTCCAAGTCCACATATTTATGCACATCGGCCAAAACGCCCTTTTTGATGTGAATATTATATTTATGCCCCGGAATTTCCACCGTCATTTTTTCGTTTACTTTTTTCATAATAAATTAACCTCTCCTGTTATATCAAAATTTTTATTTGCTAATCTGCAATAAATCATAGCTGCCCAGCAGCTTTAAAGAATGACAGTTATTTTTCAGCTGAACCAGCAAATCCTGCGCTGCCGCATCGTCCACATTGCCCTCAATCTCCACATAAAAATAATACTGCCAGGGCAAATCACGCAGCGGCCGTGATTTTATACTTTCCATATTAAAGCCCAAATCGCCAATTAACGACATTACTCGCGCCAGCTGACCGGCATTGTGGTTAACCGTAAACAGCAGGTTAAAATGACTGCCGCAGGCTTTCAATTCCCGGCCAATTACAATAAAACGCGTGGTATTCTGACTGCTGCTGTTAATGCTCGGCGCCAGAATATCCAAACCATACAACCTCGCGCTCTCTGCCGAAGCAATAGCCGCCAGTGACAAATCGCCGCTATCCGCCACAAACTGCGCTGCAAGCGCCGTGTTGGCATAGGGCTGCGGTTGCAGGTTATATTCCTGCAAAAAAGCAGCGCACTGGCTCAAAGCCTGCGTATGCGAATAAACCTTTTTTATACCGCTCAGGCGAGCGCCCGGCAAAGCCAGCAAATTCTGCCGAATAGGCAAATCGCAAATAGCCTGAATATAACAATTATGCTTAAACAGCAGGTCAAAAACCTCGCCCACTTCGCCGGTATAGGAGTTTTCAAAAGGAATTACACCAAAAGCGGCCTGCCCAGCCAAAACCTCCTGAAAAACGCCGGCAAAATCCGCACAGGAATGATAACGATAAGTAGGAAAAAGTTCTCTGGCCGCCTGTGAGGCAAAAGCGCCCTCTGCCCCGGCAAAAGCCACTGTGTTTTGCTGCAAAATGGAGCGCTGATAGTCTTTGCTGATATCCATAAAACTCTGCAAAAACTGGCGAAAATACGGCGCCAGTTCCTGATTTTGCAGACGCGCCAGATTTTTAGTCAAAACCTGCCGCTCACGTTCCGTATCCAAAACCGGCAAATCATGCGCCGCCTTATAGGCTACAACCTGATTAACCGCCGCCATACGCTCTTCAAACAGCCGCGCCAGTTCCGCATCAAGCTGATTAATGCGCTCTCTGGCTGTTCCTAATTCATTCAAAACCACACTCATATAAATAAATGCTCCAGTTTCATAAAAATAAGAATATAATTAATTATTATACCATTTTTTTTTTGGCTTGTCTATTTATTTAACAGCTATTTTTTCAGAAATTTTATTATTTTCTTCCGGATTGGGGCGCGGCAAATGCCAGCGGTAATAAGTGGCCGCCAAACGTAACACAATCGTCAGCGCACAGGCAATCAACACCGCCGCCAGAGGGGTTACATTTATATGCACCAGGAAGTAATAACAGCCAGCGCCCAGAATAGCCGCCAACGCATAAACATTCTTGCGCAGCACGGAGGGAATTTCGCCATTCAGCAAATCACGCAGCATACCGCCGCCAATGCCGGTAATCACGCCCACAGTGATAGATAACAGCGGATTATCAGCAAAACCATTATCCAGCGCCACATTTACGCCGGAAACACTAAAAGCGCCCAGACCAATCGCATCAAAAAAGTTCACCAGACCGGGAAAGTCCAGCCTAATATGCCGCCGCCGACAATAAATGACAAACATACGTGCCAGCCGGCGTTGCCGGTAGACCAGAAAAACCAGACAGGAGGAAAGAGCCGCCAGCAGCAGAAAAACATAATTGTTGAACATGGCCGGAGGATTGATACCCAGCAGCAAATCGCGAATAACACCGCCGCCAAAAGCCGTTACAATACCAAGCACCAAAATGCCGAAAATGTCCAGATTTTTTTCGGCCGCCAACATCGCGCCAGAAACCGCAAAGGCAAAAATACCAATCACTTCCGCTATATAAATTATCGTCGTCTGCATAGCCCAAACCTCCCAGGTCAATCTTATTGCTATCTATTTTACAATATACACGCGCGAATGTACAGATTTTTTTTGCCGCTCCAGTCTGTTTGCGCTATTTTTATTCGAGCCATTTGGCAAAAATTTCAGCTAAAATTCACTTTTACTCCATGTAGATTTTAGATAGGGCCTGTATAATAAAACCAGAAATTGACAAGCAGTAAAAAAACAACAAGCACCGCAAGGTTGCTTTTTACATAAATCCTTTTCTTCATTTTATTTCCTTTCCTATTAAACTTTTTATTACAATTTTTTTCATCATTACAACTTTTCATTTTACACATTCCTACTAACTTTTTCTTCATTTTTCTTCATGAAGCCGTTCCTGACCGGGAGCGGCTTTATTGATTTTCTGCGACAAAAACCCGAAAAAACTGGCAGGAAAAAAACCGACACGGCTAGAATTAAGATAAGTTAACATTAATTTAATCAAAAAATGAGAAAATAAGCCAAGTATATTAAATATTATTTAGAGGTGGAGAATTTTGTTTGAGTTAAAAAAAGAGGGTCCGCCGGACCAGAAAAAACCTATTTTTGCCAATGAACCAACCCCGACGCGCCGCCTGGCAGAGGGCGTCATACTGGTGGCCGCCGCTGTTGTCTTCGGCCTTTCCGCCAATTACCTGCCCTTTGTCTGGCTGATTGCCGCTTTTCTTTGGCCGGTTCCGCTGGCCCTGTTGGTGCGTCGCTTTGGCCCCGGTTTTGGCTTGGGCGGCATATTGCTCACCACTGTTATTCTGGCTATTTTTACCGGCCCAATCAGCGCCCTGCTTAACCTGCTGAACATGGGCGGCGTGGCTTTCTGGTATGGTTGGGCAGCGCGCCAGGAAATCAAACCATGGACCACCGTTATCATCGGTGTATTTATTTCCGCTATCTCTATGGTGTTGTTGCTTTTAGGCTCCACCTGGCTTACCGGACTGCATGTTAACGATTTAATGAAGCAGATTGAAGATTTTGTCGATTTTTACATCAATACCATGCAGCAAAACCCACAAATGCGTCAGCAGCTGCAACAACTGCAAGGCAGTATGACAACCGCTGAATTTAGCGAATACCTGAAAAATTATCTGACCTCCATGCTGCCGGCCAGCTTAATCGTAATTTCCATGATAGAAACCAGCGTTTGCTATGCCGTTATAAAATATGTTTTCCGCCGTCTGGGCTATCCCATGGCCAAACTGCCGCCCTTTAAGGACTGGCGTTTGCCCTGGTATACCCTTTGGGGGCTGATTATCGCGCTGCTGGCCTTTGTGGCCTTTCATCAAATGGAACTGGAATGGTGCCGCGCGCTCTTTAACAACATCATGTATATTTATCAGCCGCTGCTAATGCTGGCCGGGCTGGCGCTATATTACTGGCTGGCCGAGTTTTGGAAAAAGCCCTGGTTAATATGGACAATGGTGTTTATGGCAATCGGCTTCTTCAACGTGGTCGGCCCCATGCTGATGCTGATGGGTATGGCTGACAGCGTTTGGGACGTGCGCCAGATGCTGATAAATAAAAAACAACGGCAAGGCTGATTTCTTCATATATAAAGCTGTGTATCAAAATCTAAATTCATATATATGCTAATAGGAGTGATTTTTCATGAAAGTTATTTTACTGCAAGACGTTAAGGCGCAGGGCAAGGCCGGCGATATCAAAGAAGTGGCCGACGGTTATGCCCGTAATTTTCTGCTGAATAAAAAGCTGGCGTTGGAAGCCACACCCCAGAATTTGAAGCATCTGGCCGCCCAGAAGCAAAAACAGGCTGAAAAAGCGGCCGCCGACTTGGCGGAAGCCAAGGCATTAGCCGCCAAAATTGCCGATATGACGATTGAAATTAAGGTAAAAACCGGCGAGGCCGGCCGCCTTTTTGGCTCCGTTACCAACAAGGAGGTGGCCGAAGCCATTTCCGCGCAGGTCGGCCAGACCTTAGACAAGCGCAAGGTGGAAATTAAAGAACCAATTAAAACATTGGGCGAAGCTGAAGCACTGTTGAAACTGCACACAGAAGTACATCAAAAGGTTAAGCTTAATATCACCGCTCTTTAATTCGGCTTTACAAAAAGCTAACCAATTAATATTTAAGTTGAGGTGAACAGCTTGCAAAATTCTCGCATACCGCCCCAAAGTCTGGCGGCGGAAAAGGCCGTTCTGGGCGCTTGTCTGCTGAACGATAGCGCCATTTTCAGCGCTATGGAGTTTGTGCACGCCGCAGATTTTTATAAAAAGGAACATCAGGTTATTTTCCAGACCATGCTGGACTTAAACAGCGCCAGCTATGTCTGCGATTTGGTAGCTGTATCGGAAAGGCTGGCCAAACAGGGACAGCTGGAAATGGTCGGCGGTCCTGAGTATCTTGCTACCCTCACCGGCGAGGTGCCCAGCCTGGCCAATGCCGAATATTACAGCCAGATTGTAGCTGATAAGGCCACCCAGCGTCAGCTTATCAATGCCGCTCAAAAAGTGGTAGACGATGGCTATCAAGGCCACAAGGACGCTCTGGAACTTTTGGGCGATGCGGCTGCCGTGATTGATAAGGTGGGCGAACAGCGTCTGGGCAGCGGCGTGCAGGAAGCTGCTTTGGTAATGGAGCGCGAATTTAACAAGCTGGACGATATCAAGGCACATGACGGCATAACCGGCGTGCCAACTTTCCGCGATTTAGACAAATATCTTTCCGGCCTGCAAAAGGGCGATTTGATTATTCTGGCGGCTCGTCCCGGCTGCGGCAAAACATCTATGGCCGTGAATATTGCCGCCAACGCCGCACTGGTACAGGGTATCAGCGCCGTTGTTTTCAGTCTGGAAATGCCCAGCGGACAACTGGCGCAGCGTACCCTGTGCAGTTTTGCCCGGATTGACCAACGCAAATGGCGCAGTGGCCAGCTGAATAAAAGTGAAAAGGAACTTTTGCATGGCGAGTTGCAAAAATTTCAGAACACCAAACTGTTTTTTGACGATTCCTCCGCCATCACAATCCCGGAAATGCGAGCCAAATGCCGCCGGATTAAAACTGAACACGGTTTGGATTTAATCGTTGTGGACTATTTGCAGCTGATGCGCTCGGCGCGCCCCACGGAAAGCCGTCAGCTGGAGGTGGCCGAGATTTCACGTTCACTGAAAGCCCTGGCCAAGGAACTGGACGTGCCGGTTTTGGCTCTTTCCCAGCTGGCGCGTACTGCCGAACAAAACAAGGACGGCACTCCCCTGCTCTCACAGCTGCGTGAATCCGGCGCTATTGAGCAGGACGCTGACGTGGTTATCTTTATTAATAATAAACGCAGCGTTGGCGAGGAAAACCAGGACGCAGAGGGCAATCAACAGGTTAACGGCCAGATTGTTGAGGTTATCGTGGCTAAGAACCGTAACGGCCCGACTGGCTCTGACGATTTGCTATTTTTCCGCCAGTATACGCGTTTTGCAGACATGGTGGAAGATTTTGTCGGCGAAGATGATGATTTTGCACCGTTTTAAGATATTTAATTTGAGGGTTGTAACATGGAATATATGGCTTTATATCGAAAATACCGTCCCACTCGCCTTTCCGATTTGGTTGGACAGGAACATGTGGCAAAAACACTGTTAAACGCCTTGAGCAATCAGCGCGTGGCGCATGCCTATATCTTCACTGGGCCGCGCGGCACCGGCAAAACCAGCGCCGCCCTGATTATGAGCCGGGCGGTTAACTGTCTGACCCCAACCGCAGAGGGCGAACCCTGCGGCCAGTGCGCCGCCTGTCAACGTATTCTCCATGGCACTTCCATGGACGTTATGGAGATTGACGCGGCCAGTAATCGCGGTATCAATGAAATGCGAGATTTGCGCGACGGTGTTAAATACCTGCCGGCGCAGGAAAAACGCAAGGTTTACATCATTGACGAGGTACACATGCTCACCACCGAGGCTTTTAACGCCCTGTTGAAAACGCTGGAGGAGCCGCCGGAACACGTCATGTTCATGTTGGCTACCACCGAGCCGCATAAAGTGCCGACGACTATCCTGTCACGCTGTCAGCGTTTTGACTTTCACCGTATCGGCCAGCAGCAGCTTTTTGACCATTTGCAGCATTTGGTGCAGCTGGAGGGACGCACAGCCGATGAAGCCGCATTACGCCTGATTGCCCGGCGCGCAGAGGGCGGACTGCGTGACGCTGTTAGCCTGTTAGACCAATGTATGGTGGCCTCCGAGGGTAATTTAAGCCAGAAAACCATTTCCGGCGTTTTGGGTATCGTTGATGAACGTTTTATTATGGCGATGGCTGAGGCCATTGCCGCGCATGATGGACTGCGTATCATCAAAGGTGTGGAACTGCTGGCCAGCGAGGGACGGGATATGCGCCTGTTTTTGCAGCAACTGCTGGAGTTTATCCGGGAGCAGCTTCTGCTAAATATGAGCGGCCAGAAAACTATGCTAAACCGTCAACAGGCACTGCAAATACTGCGTGATTTGGTGGACGGCGACCAACGACTGCGCTTTTCCCTGACCCCACGCTTAACATTGGAACTGGCGTTGTTGCAAGCGGCACATTTGGAAAACGCGGCAATGTAAAAGTGCAAAATTTACTTGACCCAACAGCGCTTTATATAATATAATTAAAAGCAGGAAAATTAATATACAGGAATAATTAAGGGAGGACAATAAAATATGGCTATGGATATGCAGGCAATTATGCGACAGGCGCAGAAAATGCAAAGCGATATGACACGCGCGCAGGAGGAACTGCGCCAGACTGAGGTGGAGGGAAGCGCCGGCGGCGGTGCGGTTAAAGTTAAAGCCACCTGCGCCAATGAGATTACCGGACTGGAGATTTCACCAGAGGTTGTCGACCCGGAAGATGTGGAAATGCTTCAGGATTTAATTCTGGCCGCTATTAACGACGCTATGAGCAAAGCAGCAGATATTGCCAATGAGCGCATGGGCAAGGTTACCGGCGGCATGAAACTGCCTTTTTAAGGAACAATGGCACTTTATTTTTACCCACCCTCAGTTGAGGAGTTAATTGCAGCGCTGACCAAGCTGCCCGGCGTTGGCCCCAAGACGGCGCAGCGTCTGGCTATGCATTTGCTGCACGCCAGAGAGGAAGACGCTGCCGGTTTGGCAGAGGCAATTTTGCAGGCCAGAGAACGGGTACGGCGTTGTCATATCTGCGGCAATTTAACTGATGAGGAAACCTGCCCGGTTTGTCAAGATGAACAGCGCGACACCACCACTATTTGTGTGGTGGAGCAGCCCGGCGACTGTATTGTGGTTGAAAAAACAGGCCAGTATCAGGGGCTTTATCATGTTTTGCATGGCGCGCTTTCGCCAATGGAGGGTATTGGCCCCAATGATTTAAACATGGCCAGCTTGATGCAACGGCTGCAAAACGGCAATGTGCAGGAGGTCATTATGGCCACCAACACCGGCGTTGAAGGCGAAGCCACGGCGCTTTATCTGGCCAGACAGATTAAACCGCTGAATATCAAAGTCAGCCGGCTGGCCTATGGCGTTGCTGTTGGCGGAGATTTGGAGTATACGGACGAAGCCACTTTAGGCAGAGCCTTGCAAGGCAGACTTTCAATATAAAAAAGACAGACCAGAAAAATTTCTGGTCTGTCTTTTTTATATTGTTATATCTCTGCGGCGCGGCCGTCCAATTTGTAAATGTAAACCATAACTTCCGCCACCGCACTGTATAATTCCGGCGGAATTTCATGGTTCAATTCGGCTTGTGCATAAAGAGCGCGAGCCACCGGCACATTCTCAATAACGGTAACCGAATGTTCCTCGGCTACGCGCACAATTCGCAAAGCCAATTCGTCCATGCCTTTAGCCAGGACAATCGGAGCATTATCCTGCCCCAGTTTATAGCGCAATGCAACCGCAAAATGGTTCGGGTTACGAATAACTACGTCAGACTGCGGAACCTGCTGCATCATGCGCGACTGCGCCATGCGCCGCTGCATTTCCTTAATTTTACCCTTAACCTGTGGGTCGCCCTCAATCTGCTTGTATTCGTCCTTGACCTCCTGTTTAGACATCTTCATTTCGCGCTCATAGTCCCACCATTGATAAAGATAGTCCAACGCGGCCAAAACCAGAAAAGCAACGCCCACTTTTAATATCATGAAAAATATTTCATTGAAAAAATGACGGCAGGCATCGTTAATATCCATATAAAGGAAAGTGGCCGACTCATGCAAAATGCCCATCAAACAAGAATAAATCAAGTACAGAAGAACGCATATTTTTAATATGCCTTTAACGGCCTCCACCACACTGCGCAGTGAAAAAAGCCGCTTAAACCCTTGTAAAGGGCTGATACGATTAAACTTAGGCTTCAACAACTCAGAAGAAACCAACATCTTAGTCTGCGCAAAAGTGGCAACTATGGTTACAAAAACTGTAATCATCAGCATAGGCCCGGCACATTTAGCCAAGGCCGTTAAAAGCTGAAAAAACAAACCTTTTATATAATAATTATCAGTTTCCGCAAAGGGAGCCATTGAAACGCATTCAAAAGCGAAGTAAAACACACCATAAATTGTGGCAACCACAACAACAAACATCAAACGCAAAACCAGGGCGCTGCCAAAAAGCGTAGCTACCGCTACCGCGTCTTTACTGAGAAAAACGTGGCCTTTTTTTCGTTCATCTTGTCGTTTTTTAGGTGTGGCTTTTTCGGTTTTGGAATCACCTGCCAAAGTTTAACCACCTCTGTGAACACTAAAATGCTGCCGGTTTATAAGCTGTCAGCCGCCGCCTGCCCCTCGCCTGCACGCAGCTGATTATAGCGTTTCAAGCTATCGCTAAAATCATCTAAAACATTACGTCCCGTCACTGTGATTTCCACGCGCCGATTATGGCTGCGCGTTTCTTCCTCATTATTAGGTGCAATCGGCCGGTGCTGACCATAGCCAACGCTAATTAACCGCGCTGGGTCAATCGTGCAATGGTCCTGAATATAATAAGTTGCCATGGCGGCACGCTCAGCTGCCAACATTCTGTCTTCCTGCACACGATTAGCCCTGCTTGGACTGGCCTGCGCCGTATGCCCCATAATGCGGATTTCATCAATGGCCGGTTTAACCTCCTCAAAAATAGCAGAAATATCCGCCAGCACCTTTTCGCCCTCCTGGCGTAGCTGATAGCTGTTGCCGCCAAAAATCACGGCGTTTTCAAAGGAAATGAAAACATAACCGTCGCCCTGGATAACCTCAATGCTCTGCGCAGAATCGCTTTGTTCAGCATACTCTTTCAGCTTCTCATAAAGCATATCCATAGCGCCGTCAATTTCTTCCTGACTGATAGCCTCCGGCATTGCGCCAAACTCCATACCTGCGCCATTCGTATCCTCAGCTACCGGTCCCTCATCGCCCGGCGTTTCCATGGGCTCCTGAATAGCGTCCGGGTTAAAGCTCTTTACCAAAGCCAGCCATTTGACTTCATCAATAACCGATATGGAATATAACAGCACAAAAAAGCACAGCAAAAGCGTCACCATATCGCCATAGGTGTCCATCCAGTTTGCGCCGCCGCCACCGCTCTTTTTCTTCTTTATCATCAGGCAGCCACCTCGCTTTCTTTATTCGCCGCCCTTTTTGCTGCTGCCAGAATCAGCGTCACGCATCTTTTGCGCCACGAAAGTAAGCAGCTTTTCACGAAGCAGTTTGGGGTTCTCACCTGACTGAATACAGGTTATGCCCTCAACAATAATCTGCTTGCACAAAACTTCTTCCTCATCACGGGTACGCAGGTTGTTGGCAATGGGGCCAAAAATCATATGCGCCAAAATACAGCCGTAAAGGGTGGTAATCAAAGCAACGCCCATATCCTGGCCGATAGTGGAAGCGCCATCGCCGTCCAAAGACATGTTTTTCAGCATGTTAATCAAGCCAACCAATGTACCAATCATACCAAAAGCCGGAGCCACAGAAGAACCTTTTTCATAAAGAGAGGCCGCAGCATCATGCCGAGCCGACATGCATTCAATATCGTTTTCCAAAATACTGCGAACACGGTCCGGGTCGTTAGCGTCCACAATCAGCATAATCGCCTGCTTAAAAAACGGGTCCTCTTGGTCATTCGCCAAACCCTCCAAAGCCAGCAAACCGTCTTTTCTGGCCGCCTGCGCCAACTCCACCAGCTGGTCAATATAATAGGTGGGATTGTTCTTTTTAACATCAAGCATAACTTTAAAATGCCCAGGAATAGATTTTAGCATACTGACTGGGAAACAGGCCACAACAATCGCAAACGTACAACCAATAACAATCATAACGCTGGGGCCGTCGACGAAGTTCAGAATTTTGGTAAAATCATAGGGCGGAAAACCGTTGGCCATACCCAAAAGCATAACCACGATTGCAACCAGAACACCAATAATATATGTTATATTCATTTTTTGTTCCAATCCTCACGTTTTTTACTTTATTATTTTCTGCGGTCAACGACCTGCACTGTCCGGTGGATATCCATAATCTTGGCGTTATAATCCGCGATTTTCTGAATTATTTCATCTTCAGACTCCTGAACCAGATAATAATCGTGGTTCATCATCACGACCTTACACTCCGGAATTAACTCAATCAACTCTATCTGATTATGATTAATCAAAAACCGTTCGCCATTCATTTTGGTTAAAACTATCATTTTGCGCACCCTCTCCCTGAACATTTAATAACAAGCCAACCGAGGCAGGGTTTTGCTGCCCCGGCTTGCCTGTTTATTTAGATTTTTTAGCGTTTGATATTTACCAGTTCCTCCAGCATGGAGTCTGTAACTGTAATGATACGCGTATTGGCCTGATAACCGCGCTGCATCATAATCATATTGGAGATTTCAGTGGCCAACTCAGTACCAGAACTTTCCAGACCGTTTGGCACCAAATTAGTACTTTTAGTGGAACCAATAGTATATTTATTCTTTCTATCGGTAGTACCGCCAGCACCGCCAGCGCCATTATTATCAGCATCAAGCTTGGCGTCTGAAGGCAGATTTTCAAATTCACCCATTGTGAAAACGCTCAAATCGCCAGCGCCGTCCATTGCTCGATACAAACGGCCGTCCACGTGAGTTACACCATTGGGGTTATCAACCTTACCAAGAGCAATATAACCAACCACAATCTGTTTATCGGTTTCGTCAACAACACCAGTCAACTGGCCATTTTCGTTAATAGTAAAACTGTTCAGGATTGCTCTCTTAGTAACGGTAACATTGTTAGCGCCGCCACCAGTGCCATTGCCAACGGTATCACCAACTTCCGGGTCGTCAACTGTGTTATCACCCTCTGTGGGCCAAACAACATCACCATTGCTGGCCAGCATGGGTACACGTATAGGCGTTAAAATACGAGAAGTAACAGTCGGCTGTTTATTTGGGTCTACATCAGCACCATTATTATTACCACCGCCATTGGCATTTTCTGGCTCAACCTCCAGCCAGCCATAAACAACATTGCCATCGTGGTCGCAAAGATAGCCGTCCGCGCGAACTTCCAAGTCACCCAAACGGGTTAAGTAAAGGTTCTTCAAGTCATTATTATTTTCAAATGTCAAATCCTTGGGACCAACCAGCAAAAAACCATCGCCGTCAATCGTAACATCGCCCGGCTTACCGGTAGGCGTATAGTTTTTAGTACTCATATCAATATCAACCGCGCCCACGTTTGTACCATAACCAATCTGAGCCGGGTTCGTGCCACCAGTAGTTAACGTACCGTTAGAACCGGTTTTAACATTGGTGTAAAGTTCCTCATTAAAAACATAACGTGATGCTTTATAAGCGTTGGTATTAATATTAGCAATATTGTTGCCGATTACGTTCAATGCACTCATGTGTGAACGCAAACCGGAAACTGCTGCATACATTGCGCCTGTCATATTATTAAAAACTCCTCTCTCACAATACCTTAAAATTTGAGCCGCAGGTGGGAGGCCGTCAATCCGGCTGCCTCCCTGCAATTTCCAAATTAAGACCAATTACAATAAAATTGCGGCGTCAATATTCGTAAATATTTTTTCTTTCATTTCATCTTGGGTAATAGTGGTGATTACTCGGCTGTGCGGAACATTAATAATAAAAGCCTGTTCTGCGCCAAAGGCCAAAATATTCACCGCGCCTTTTTCCTGCGCTTTTTCAACTGAACCAGCCAGCTTATCCATCAAATCCGGCGTCAGTTCAATACCGCGTTCTTCAACCCTGTTCAGCGCATGCTTGGAAAAATTAACCTGCTGCGCGGCTGGCGCGGTCTGCGCATTTGCTGCCTCGCGCAACATCTCGCCAAAAGCAACCTTTGGCTGTTGGGGTTTTGTATTGTTAACGACAGCTGTTGTTCCCTGTGCCAATCCTATGCGATTAATCACTGCCGTTCACACCTCCTATTATTCACTACAAATGAAACCTGTGCCAAGCTACACTCAACTACACTTAAATTATATTCGGCTTGACTATGCCCAGTGCATATTTATGCCGGGCTTTGTTTGGCTATACTATGCCATACGAACTTCCGGGTTAGCCTGTGCTTCACCATTATTTGTCTGAGAATTATCACCATCATCAGGTTTATTATCCGGTGTTTCCTCCGGCTTGGTATCCGGCGTTCCTTCAACCTTATCGTCCGTATTATCACCAGGTTTATCAGGACCCTCAACCTTATCAGATTCATCTGTATTCGGCTTATCCGTGCCATTGCCCGGTTTTACAGGGTCTTTTACCTCCGGCAGTTTACCAACCGCCATAACGTCAGAAAGCTTATAAACATCATCGCCTATAAAAATAACCTGCTCACCGTTCAGCTGACCGGTACCAGTCACCACGCCAACAGTTTCTTTAAGTTCGCCGCCGGTATACTGACCAATCGTAACCGTCTGGCCAACCAAAGAAGAAGCATAGGTCAGAACGCTGGTGTCATTAATCAGAGCGCTAATATCCGTAATTGCCTGAATAACTGAAATCTGTACCATCTGGTTCATCATATCCGTGGTAGAAGCGGTGTTATCAATGTCCTGATTTTGAAACATTGCACACATTAAAGTTAAAAAGTCAGTAGTATCCAAATCCTTGCCAGCTTTTTTACTGGTGCTATGTTGAGTCTGTAAAACTTGTTCAGGCTGACCAAGAATGGAGGAAACGTCATTCATAAACGCCATACTTTTCACCTCTGTTTATAATCAAATTTGAAAAAATTTTTACTCAATGTCAATCAGACCCAAACGCAGCTGCTGCATAAAATCAATCTGCGCCGTCGCCGAATTTTCATCATTCTGCTGCCGGTGCTGTTCCTGATTTTGTTGATTTCCCTGCCGTTCCTGCTGGTCCGGGTTCAAAAACTGTTGAGCGTTTTGCTCCGGCAGACGGTTTTCAACCTCCACTCGCACCTGCCCCTGCATGTTGCCAGCCAACAGATTTTGCAGACTATTGCTATGTTTATCCAAAAGTCCGGCGGCTTTTTCCGTAACCACACTCAAAATAACACTTAAAGTGCCATCGGTCAGTCTGGTTATTTCTACCGTAATGTTACCAAGATTTGCCGGCGTTAAATTAATCGTCACGCGTGATTCGCCCTGATTAATCGCCTGGTTAATCTTCTGCGCCAACTGCTCGGCAGCATCATCAGACTGCGGATTTAACGGCTGCTCGGCCTCCATAACTTTCACCGGCACAGCGTCATTGCTGGCAAAAACCGGCGTCTGCATGGCAGCTGCGGCGTCGTCACCGCCCTCCTCCGTCAAATTCTGCTGCGGCGCATTGCTTTCTGCGGTTACAACCTTAAATTCAGGCTGTGTATCCGTGGTTTGCGTCTGCACCTGCTGAACATTCTGACCAGCTGTTTCCGGCTTTACCGTATTAACGGTCTGCATAGAAGAAGCCAAAGTTGTGGTTTCAGTTTGCTGCTCTGGCGCTGCCGTCTGCACAACCTGTGCATTAACCAGCGGCTGTCCTTGTACTTCAGTCTGAACCTGAGGCATAGTGACTGCGGTCTGCTGTGCTGCATTAACAGGCAAAACTGCTTCATTCATCACCGCCTGCGGCAACACAACAGTTTCCACTGGTGCAGCCATTTCCTCAGCTGGAACAACCAAAGGTATATTCGGTACAGGCTGACTGGTTACCAACGCTGCCGCCAAAGCCTGCTGATTTTCCTGCTGACTCTGACTGGTTTGCGTATTCTGACCTGACTGGTTTGGCTGTTTAGCTGTTTCATCTGTTGTCTGAGCCGGTTTTTGGCTGTCAGTCGGCTTATCCTGCGTTTGATTTTGCGGTTTGCTGTTATCCACCGGCTTTTTATCACCAGCAGCCTGTTGCAGCATATCCTCAAAACCAGTACCGGCGCCATTAGCCACAGCCTCGCCTACAACCTTGGGATTTTTCTGCACCGCACCCAACAGTTGATACATGGAATTTACATTCATCTTCTTCACCTCCTTTCAATAAAGACTACATTATATGTATACGCCATTTTTCAGGCATTTCCTGCAAAATTTTAATTGAATAATGCTGTTATTATCAAGCATTCGCCATAAATCTTCTGGCCGCGGTCAAGTCGTCAATAAAACGCTCCTCGTCCTTTTGCAACTCTTTCAGATATTCTTTATGTTTAATATCACGCAATTTCTCCAAGGTAGCCGTTTCTGTTCGTGATTCAATCACCCGGCTGCGTTTTTCCTCCTCAATCCGCTGCAACTGTCTTAAACGCTCCTGTTCGCGATTTTCCTCGCGATGCAAAGCTTCCAAACAATCCTGATAAAGCTGCAACTCCAAAATATTCAAACCAACAGCTTTTTTCTGCCGGTATTCATTCTCATACTCGGTACGCCGGTTCTGAACATCATTATATACAGCCTCCTGCGCACGCGTTTGCGCCACGGCTGCCCCATGCTCTACCAGACGATTTTCCAAAACCTGCTGTTTATAATCCATTACGGTATCTAATTTGAATTGAAACTTCTTCATGACTTCTCTCCCAATATTTTAGGGTAATTCAGCAATCACTAAACATTCCCGATAATCCGGCGCATTTCCGCCAAACACTGCTCATAAGAGAAAGACTCATTAATGCCCTGCATTAAATATTGATTAATTTCATCAATTTTCGTTAAGGCAAAATCCAGACGCGGATTACTGCCAGATTTATAAGCCCCTATCGAAACTAAATCAGAATTTTTTTCATAAACACTTAAAATATCACGCAGACGTGAAGCCAAACGCTGATGTTCCTCTGGAACCAGTTCAATCATCAAACGGGAAATACTGGAACTAATATCAATCGCCGGATAATGGTTAGCCGCCGCCAAACTGCGCGAAAGCACAATATGACCGTCCAAAATACCGCGAACCGTATCAGCAATCGGCTCATTTGTATCATCGCCCTCAACCAACACGGTGTAAATACCGGTGATTGAGCCTTTTTTGAAATTACCGCTACGTTCCAAAAGCTTGGGCAGTTCAGCATAAATTGATGGAGTATAGCCACGTGCCACCGGCGGTTCGCCAATTGCCAAGCCAATTTCACGCTGTGCCATAGCAAAACGTGTTAAAGAATCCATCATCAATAGAACATCATAACCCTGATCCCGAAAATATTCAGCAATACCAGTCGCCACTGATGGACAGCGCATACGCAGCATCGCCGGCTGGTCAGAGGTCGCCACCACCAAAATGGAGCGACGCATGCCCTCCTCGCCAAGGTCCTTTTGAACAAACTCCAGAACCTCGCGGCCACGTTCACCTACCAGCGCAATGACGTTAATATCCGCCTTAACATTTTTGGCAATCATACCCAGCAACGTACTTTTACCTACGCCGGAACCGGCAAAAATGCCCATACGCTGACCTTTGCCAATAGTGAGCAGCCCATCAATAGCTTTTACGCCAAATTCCATGCGCTCCCGAATTGGCGGCCTGGTCAGCGGATTTATGTAACCGCCGCCAATACAATAGGAAACACCGCCGCTGAAAGAACCCAAATCATCAATCGGCTGCCCCAACGCATTAATAATGCGGCCTTTCAAAAACGGCCCAACGCGTAAACGCAACTGCTGACCAGATGTTCGCACAAAATTGCCGGCAGAAATACCGCTCATTTCAGAATAAGGCATGAGTAACACCCGGTCATCGCGGAAGCCAACCACCTCGGCATTAATCTGACCTCCGGATTCGCCACTGTAAATACGACAAATATCGCCAACCGCCGCCTTAAGGCCACTGGCCTCAATGGACATGCCCACAATATTCTCAATTTTCCCGGTATGACCAATCGTTTCAGCCTGCTGAACTTGCCTGATTATACGCTTAAACATAGTTTAGTTTTCTCCCACAGCATTTTGAATAACTTCTCGGATATTGTCCATCTGGGTAGAAACACTGGCATCAATAATTTCATCTGGCATTTCAATAATACACGTACCAGATTCATCATCAGCCATCGGAATAATACGTATTCTATTGGATAAATGCCCAAGCGCCGCCGTCAACTCCGGCGTTGAAAGGGAAATGTTTTTGGTATCACAATCAGCAATATAAATCTGCACCCACTCACAGCGGCGATGTTTCTCCGTTGCCGAGTCAATCATGCGCAGCAAAATATCGCCGCTGGATTTTAAGCTAACTCGAATTACCTTTTCAGCCACGGCCAGGGCTAAATCACGCAAATCCTCACGCGTATCCTGCAAAACCAAATCGCGCGAATGAACAGCCGCCTCCAAAAAGCGTTTAACTTCAGCACCCTGCTCAACCACCTGACGCTCTATTTCCGCCTGCGCTTCAGACATCGCCGCCGCCATGCCCTCCGCAAATCCGCCATTATAACCGTCCGCCCTGGCGGCCCTGAAAAGTTCATGCACCTCGTCTTCGGCATCTTTAAGCGCCTTTTCTTTAATTTGCTCAGCCTCCAGACGCGCCGCCGCCAAAATGGCTTCTGCCTGAACTCTGGCAAAATCCAAAGGCATCGATTGACGCAGTTCTGGCGCTGGCAGTTCTTCATCAACTGCCAAATCAGAGGGGTCATCTTCAGCCATCGCATCAGGTTCATCTGTCAAATTTTCATCACTGCCAAAGCCTTGAAAATCCGAATCATCTGCTGCAAAATCATCTATATCTTCAAATTCCGCCGCCGTATTGCGCTTTTCGTCCCCATCGTCCAGCTCATTGGCGTCCGTAAAAACATAGTTAACAGCGGGGGGCTTCATAAAACGCTTAAAAATACTAGGCAATTATATCGTCCTTTCCGCCCTTCATAATAATAACTTCGCCTTTTTCTTCCAAACTGCGAATAATATTCACAATACGCTGCTGTGCATCTTCAACATCTTTCATACGAACATTGGTTGTAATTTCCAAATCGTCCTTGATACTCTCAGCCATACGTCCGGACATATTTTTGAACAGCTTATCGGCAACTTCCGCATTGGCCGCCTTAAGCGAAAGAACCAAATCGCGTGGGTCGCAATCGCGAACAAAACGTTGTACGGAGCGGTCGTCCATGGTGATAATATCCTCGAAAACAAACATACGTTTCCGGATTTCTTCGGCCAACTCATCGTTGGAGGCCTCCAAACCATCGAAAATACTCTTTTCATTGGCTCTGTCCAAATTGTTCATAATATCGGCCACAAAGTCGATACCGCCAACCTGTACATTGCTGCTGTCGAAAATATTAGCAAAGCGTCGGGTCATTTCCGCCTCAATAATCTTAATAGCGGTGGGGCTGGCGCTTTCCATCTGCGCAATACTTTCCACAACCTGAATTTGCCGTTTACCCTCCAGCTGAGAAATCACAGCGGCCGCTTTATCCGGGTCAACATAGGAAAGTACCAAAGCAATCGTCTGCGGCCGCTCATGCTGCAAAGCTGAAAACAACGATTTATCATTCGCCTTATTCATAAAGGAGAATTCGCGGTTCTTCAAAGACTTGGTAACCTTATCCAACAAAGAAGCCGCCGCCTGCTCGCCAAAGGCCTTTTGCAAAACGGTGCGTGCATATTCCAAACCGCCCTCGGTAACCGCCTTATTGGTCATGCACATCTGATAATATTCGTTCAGAATTTCCTCGGTTAATGCAGCGTCCAAAAAGCCCAGTTTTGCAACCTCCAGCGTAACCTGCTCAACCTCCTCCGGCTCCATGTGTTTATAAAGCAATGAAGCCTTATCCACACCTAGGGCAATAATCACCGCAGCCGCTTTTTGCGCGCCGGTTAAATCTTCCATTTTAGTAATTATCTCAGGCATTGGGCAAACCTCTCTTCATCAACGCTTCAGGAATTATCTCAACCATTTTCCTCTTCTTTCAACCAGTTCTTCACCATCAAAGCGGCAATTTCCGGGTTGTTCTCCGCAAAACGACGAACATCTTTACGCAACTCCATACTGCGCTCGGTATGAATATCCATAATATCCGCATTGACCTCCGGCACCTGCACCTGCATAGCCGCCAGAGCAGCCGCTTCTTCGGCCTCCTGCGCCAAACGCTTCTTCTTGCGATGACGGCGGATTAACAAAATCACAATCAACAAAATCAACAGGAACAGAATAGCACCGGCAATTGCTGCATAAAGCACCCAGGCATACTCATTAACTATCGGTTCAACCGGTTCAACCTGTTCAGTCGGCCATGGACGTACCAGCAAAGCAACCTTTTCATTCTGCTGCTCCACTGTAATGCCTGCCGCCCGGGCAATCGCCGCAATCGTTGCATCTATCGGCACAGACTCAGGCTGGGCGTTAATTGCCACCGTCACCATAACATTGGTAACCGTACCGCCGGCACTCTCGCGCTGTATCGTCTGCTTGTTATTATCGTATGTATCCTCGCCGCTGGCGCTCAGGTTGCGCTCCTGACCGTCCGGCTGATAACCTTCTTCCACATATGTAGAAATGTCAGAGTTAGTTTCGGTACCAACCGCACCGCCAACCGTCTGGTCTTCCTCACGACCAATATTATAACTGTAAACCCGGGTACCAATAATGCCGCGCAGACCGTCGTTGCCTTCCACAGCATTTTCCGGCACCGAATAATTAATATCTTCCTCATAAACCTTGCTGACGTCAACCGTAGCGTTAACGGCAATGCTCAAATTTTCTTCGCCATAAGAATCGCGCAGCGCGGTCAAAACCTCAGTACGAATTTTATTGCTTACCTGCTCTTCCAGAGCCATCTTAAGGCGCGCCGAATCAGCAAAATCCAGATTGCCGTCGCCGTTGTAAGAGTTGCCATGGTTATCCTCAATGGTTACATTCTCCACCACCAGACCCTGCACGGCATTGGCCACCAGCCGCCGGATAGAATCCGCCGTCTTGTTATCCAAACTTTTTTTAGTACTTTCTAACTCCACAAAAACCGACGCGCTGGCCTCAATTGAAGCATTGCGGTTCAGAACGTAATCGTTATTAACACCAGTGGCAATGTTCACACTGGCGTTCTGGATACCGTCAAAGCAACGGATAACGCTGGCCAGACGGTCCTGCAAATCAAACAGATACAGCATCAGCCGGTCTGATTCCGTGGACAGGGAGGTAATATTACCCAAATACATCTGATAACCCAGATCACTGCTGGGATACCCCTGCATTAAAAGCTGAGCTTTGAGGGTTGGTTCCTGATTTTCCGGCACCAAGATTGTATCATTATTTTCCACCCGATAATTTTTAATTCCGGAATCATTAAGGTATGTAAGAATAGAGGTCATATCCTCACCGGTCAACCCCGTAAAAAGCGTTGTATATGGCCTTGTTGACATAACCGCCACCAAAGCAATAATGGCAATCAACATCGTACCAAGCGCAATGGCAATCAGTCTTTTGGTCTTTTTACTGAACTTGCCAAAGAACTCTTTAATCCGTGGCCATAGTTGTTTCAGTTTCTCTTCCACACAATCTGCCTCCGCAACGTCCAATATTCGGCTTTTACCGCCAATATATTCTATTATAGAACATTTGCAATCTTTTTTCAAGTCTTATCCTGAAAAAACAACAAATTTTCACTCTGGAAATTACAGGACTTGAAAAAAATTTCTAAATATTTAATTTTTTTAGCCAAAAACCGTCAATTTATCTTAAAAAAGACGTACAACACGTGCATTTGCTGTAAAATAAACGTAACCCTCTTTAACAGGCTGACCACAGGCGCGCTGCAAAGCCCAGCGATAAACCGCCAGCTGCAAACCATATTCCTCACGCACCTGTTCAGCGCTTTTGTTACGGTTAGCGCCTGATTTATAGTCCACCAAAACCCAGCCGTCCGGCTCCGCAAAGGCCAAATCCAACACGCCCTGCAAAAAAACCGTTTCCTGCTCCAGCTGCGCCCCGGCCAGATTTGGCGTCTGCCCATGCAAACCCAGCCAGGCCGCCAAATCCACACCCAACGCCGCCAAATCAGCCAGTTTTAACCCAGCCACAAAGCGCTGCTCACGCAGCACCTGCCCGGCCTGCTGCTGATAACTGGCCAACATACGCCGTCCCAGCGGCTGCAAAAAGAACTTCGCCAGCACTGCCGGCTCTTTAGCTGCCGCGCGGCTAACCGATTCATCGGTACAGCCTGCGCTCAACTCGGCCAAAAGTTCCTGCAAATATGCAGCAACCGCCGCCAACGCCGCCTCAGAATTATCAGCCTTTACCATATCCGCCAAAGCGCCCAAATCCGCTTTTTGCAGCAATTCATGCACCATGCGGCCATATGCAGCATACCATTCCAAAGTTCGCTGACCGCCCGATTTTTCCGGCCGAGTCTGCGCCGTTTCCTGCAAATTTTCAGCAAATTCCTCAGCTATAAGCTGGTTTTGCATAACTTCGTTCGCATCTAATGCAGCCTCCGGCAATGGCAGCAGCCGTTTAAAAGCCGTCACGCTCCATTTAACCGGCAGCTTCGCCAAATCCGCTGCCGCATAACTTCTGGTCAGCGCACCGGCAATCGCCTCATCTGCCGCTGTTTCATCATCAGCACTACCCAGCCAGGCATCAAAATCAAATTTCTCCGCCAGCGCCAGATTTTTAGTCATCTTATCCAGCGCGTCCAGACTATCAATGAATTCCAAATGCCAGCGGCCCTCAACACCAGCCTGCTCACATACAATATATTGATAACGATTTAAATTACGCAGAATCTGACCGTCCGGGTGCCGCAGCAGCGCCGCGCAAAGCCAGGGCAGAAAACTACGGTTTTTAATCAGAAAACCAGCCGAAACCCCGGTTGAACCATCTTCCTCCTCAGACAGGCCAGCCAAAATATTAACCAAATTCAGCAGGGAGTTTATTGTCCCCACCAAATATAGTTTATGCTCGGCTCTGGTCATTGCCACATAAAGCAGGCGCAGCATCTCCGCCAAACTTTCCCAGCGTGTTTTCCGGGCAATAATATTAAAACCAAAGGTGGGATATTTACGCCGGCCGACCAAATCCACCCGGCGCATACCCAACCCCAAATTACGATGCAGCAGAATATCACGCCGAAAATCTTCTTCATTAAAAGAAGTGCCAAGCCCAGCCACAAACACCACCGGAAACTCCAACCCCTTGCTTTTATGAATACTCATCAAACGCACAGCTTCCACAGCCGTATCCGTAGCCGCCGTGTGCTGTTTGCCAGCCGCCAGAAATTTAAGAAAACGTCCCAGACCAATACCGCCAGCCGCGTCATATTCACCAGCCAAACGCTGTAATTCACGCAAATTGCGGCGGCGCAGCCGACTGCCCGGCAAAAGCCCCAAAAGTTCCGGCAGCGCCGTGGCGTTATAAAGATAAACCAGCAAATCGGCCACACCCAATTCCTGACTGCGGCGGCGCCACTCCGCCAAATGCTGAACAAATTGCAGCAGCCGGCCGTCATGCGATTGCGTCAGTCCCAAATAAAGCGAACTCGGGTTCAAAATATGCAAATCAGCCAACTCGGCCAAACTCAAACCCACCAGCGGCGAATGAAGCACCGAAGCCAAAGCAATATCCTGACGCGGATTATCCAAAACCGCCAGCAAACTGCAAACCACCTGCACTTCCGGCAGACTTAAAAAATCGTCATAACCGTCCGTCTGGCAGGGAATGTCCCAACTGCGCAAAACCCGGCTGAAAGTGGGCGCCCAGGCGCGCACAGCACGCAGCAAAATCACCATATCCTGCCAGTCGCGCCCCTGCTCATGCTCCTGCTGAATTTTCTGCGCCAAAACCTGCGCTTCCAACTCAGCCGTATGCATATCCGCCAGCCAGTTGTTAAGCGGCTGGTCGTCCGGCAAATCCGCCCTGTTTTCAGTTTCTTCCTTATTATAAATATCTTCAGGCGCAGCATCTTTCGTCCATTCAGAACTATCCACCGGCGCTTGCAACGCCGACTTATCAATAATCAACAGTTCCACCGGACAGGCTGGCAGTTCTGGCCGGCCACAATGCAGCATAGCCGCCTCGTCATAATTGATTTCCAGGTTGCCGCCAGACATCAGCTGGGAAAAAACAAAATTAACCCCGGCCAAAATAGCTGATTGACTGCGAAAGTTACGGCTCAAATCCACGCGCCGACCGCCCTCGCCCCGGCCATAAGCCGCAAAACGCTGCAAAAACAGCCCCGGCTCCGCCAGCCGAAAACGATAAATGCTCTGCTTGATATCACCCACCATAAAACGGTTATTACCGTTGCTCAACAAGGTCAGAAGCCTTTCCTGTACTTCATTAATATCCTGATATTCGTCCACCATAATCTCAAAAAAACGCTGTTGTAGGCTGGCCGCCACACCCAATTGCTCATTTTGCAGCAAATCCAGAACATAATGCTCCAAATCGGCAAATTCCAGCAAACGCCGGCGGCGCTTGGCCTGCTGCCAGGCATGGTAGAAATTCAGCGTCAGGTTAATCAAAGCCTCCGCCAGCGGCGCCTGTTCCTGCAATTCCGCCGCCAAAGTGCCATGTATAATCGGCGCGGCCTCACGCAGCAAAGCCGCCACTCTGTCCTTGACCTGCTTGCGCAGCAGCCGCACACACTCCTTGGCCTCCAGGTCCGGGTTATCTTTCTTCCGAACAGCCGGCAGACGCTTAAACTCCAGCTGTACCAAAGCCGCCAGCCCAACCGAAAGACCGTCGGTCGCCGTCAAAGTTGCCGCCTGACGCAACACCGCCGCTTCTTGCGTCAAAAACGGCAGATAAGATGCCAGCCCAGAAGTTTCCGCCAAATTTTGCGCCGTCTGATAAAGTCTGCTCAAATCAGCCAGCTCGTCCTGCAAACATTCCGCAAAATAGGCCAGCCAGTTTTCCGCCTGTCCCTGCTGATAAACCGCCGCCAAACCGGACAGCCAGCCCTCAATATCCGGCATGCTCTGACCGAACTCAATCAAACGCAACACCAGCGCCCTGATATTATCATCACCCAGCCCCCGGCTATAATGCCGCAGCAACAGGCGCAGACCAGAGTCCGGCTCGGCATAAGCCGCCTCAAAAACATCGTCTAAAACCTTTTCACGCAGCAAATTGAGTTCGCCCTCGCTGCCAATATGACTTTTAGCGTTCAAATCCAGTGCATAGCCATATTCTCGCAGCAAATCCAGACAAAAAGCATGAATTGTCATAATCTTGGCGCGCTGCAACAGAACCATCTGCCGGGTCAGGTGTTCGACCGCCACATTAGCTTCCGAATCAGAATTACGCATAAGCGCCGTCAGCCGCTCACGCAAAGACTGCGTTAAACGCTGACGCATCTCCGCCGCCGCGGCGTTGGTATAAGTCAATACCAACAGACGGTCAACGTCCACTGGCTGCGCCAAATCCGTAATAATGCCCATAATGCGTTCAATCAAAACCGCCGTTTTACCGCTGCCGGCGCCGGCCGCCACCAGCAAGTTACCGCTGTTTTTCTGCATTGCCGCCAGCTGTTCATTTGTCCAGGCCATAGTTAACTCCCTCAATTTGCTGTTTAATCATATGCTGTATATTTTATAAATATTAATACTTTTAAGACCGTTTATTAAACGTCCTCGCCAAACTCCTGCTGCCAACGATACATGACTTCCGTCTTGCTGATTTTATCGACCGTGCGGCTCTGCTTCTCCACCGCCAAATCCACCGCACAAACGCTGTAATAATCGCAATATTCACAAATCAGCCGGCCATTCCGCTCCAAAGGCAGCTGACGTATTTCCCCGGCCTGCAAACGTTCCACACTGTTGGCTGCCTGTCTGCGCAGGCAATGCTGCATGAAACTATATTCCGCCGGAAAAAGTCCCAGCGAGTTTCGGCCAAAGCTGCTATCGCGTTTCCAATAAACCGACATGGTCTTCGCATACTTACCCGGCTCCAAATCACGTTCAGCCAGCAACAATGCTTCCATATCCAAAATAGCCAGCCCCTGCAATTTAACGCTGGCGCCCTCCTCTGCCAAAGACTGCACATTCTTGACAATCTCCTGCACAGGAATATAAAACATGCCGGCCGGGCGCAGGCTCTGACTGCTCGCTTGCAGCAAAGCCTCCAAATACAAAGGCAGCTGCCAGTTCAGACCATAATATATATCAGATAAATTCAGCGTTTTATTCTGCATTTTATAATCAATAATCCGCACAAAATCAGCATCACTGCCGGCCGCCACGTCCACGCGGTCAATAACGCCGCGCAGTTCCACCTGGCGGCCATCGGCCAATTCCAGACGCAGCGGCTGCAATCCGCCTCGCTCACCAAAACCCAACTCAAAACGATACGGCTGAAAGCTGCCAGCCGCCAAATTAGCCGCCATATCCAGCAGACTTTGAGTCACAACCGCCACAATTTTTTCCGCCATATAACTGTTTTTGCTGCTATCCGCCAAAATCTCGGCCAAACCGCGCTCCGCAAACTGCTGCAAAGTCTGGCGCACCAACGGCTCCAGCGCCTGCGCCGTCAAATCCGCCCAAACGCAATTCGCCTGCACCAGTTGCTGCATAACCTCTGACAAAATATAGTGATAAAGCGTACCAACATCAGCCGTTTGCAGCTTAAATTCCGGACGCGGCGCCAAAGCCAGCCCATAAGAAGCATAATATTTGCAGGGACAGCTGTTAAAACGCTCCAAACGGGAAACACTGGTCGAAACACTGCCGGCGCGGCCATAAAGCGCATAATAACGGCGTTTATCCAGCGGCGCGCTGTTCACCTGATAAGCCAGACCATGCCGTAGCGCAGACAACGGCCCGGAAAGCTGCCCTCGCGCCGTCAGCTGCCGGCAAACACCACGCCAAAAATCATTTACCAACGACGGCACACTCTCGCCCTCGCGCAGTTTGGTTAAATGCGCCGACAATCCGGCCAGCAAATGCCGCTCTCCGCCCAAATTATCCAACAGCGGCAAATCCTCCGGCCGTTTCAACAGCAAACCGGGAAAAATCTGCTTTAACTGTGTCACCACGGTGGATGGACGCAGCGGCGTGCCGTCCGCCGTCTGCTCCGCATAGCTAAGATACAGCCGCTCGCTGCTGCGCGTTAAGGCAATATAAGCCAAATATTCTTCATTTTCCTGCCTTTCACGCGGCCCGGCCGCCAACTCCAACGGTTCCGGCAAACCGGCCAGCTGCGCGCGGTCCAAACTGCCTAAAAGACCGTCCTCCGCCAACACGGCTGGCAGTTCGCCCTCATTCAGCCCCAGCACAATAGCCGCGCGGATTTCCGGCAGACGGCTGCGACTGACCTCCGCCACGTTAACCTCATTGGCCGAGGGCGGAATGGAACTTAACTGTAAACGCGCCGTACCCTCCTGCCAAAGTTCTGCAAATTCGGCAAAGCTAACCGGTAAATCCGCCAAAAAGGCTTGCAGCTGTGTTAAAAGCTGCTCCACCTTGGGCAAAATCTGTCGATGCGCGTCAGCCAGACGCAACTCCTGCCGTTGCACAGCCTGCTGCTCCCAATCAAGAAGCGTTGTTTCAACCTGCAAATCCAGCAGCAATTCCTGCAAAGCGCCAGCCAGAACTCCCACCGGCAGGCGCTGCTGCCCGGCTCCGGTTTTCTCCCAAAATACCAGCAGCGGCTGCATAGCGCGCGCCGCCATTTCATTAATCTGCGCCAGCTCTTCCGCCTCAAGACCGCCCCGGCGCTTAAACTGACCAGCCTGCCGCCACATATAATTTTTCAGGCCGCAGCGCAGCGCATAATTTTCCAAAACATCAGCTTCGTCCATACTCACCGGCGCCAGACCAGACTTCAAATAGGCCAGAACAGCCGGAGTTGACCAATTTTCCACCAAAACGCTCAAAACCGTACTAATCAGCTTAACCAAAGGGTGTTTCCCCAACTCTGCTCCCATATCAAAAAAATAAGGAATATTAAAATCCCGAAACGCATTTTCCAATTCATTACGATAATTGGCCAAATTTCTGGTAATAACCGCAATTTCCCGGAATTTATAATTTTCCTCACGACACAGACGGCTAATAGTCTGCGCGGCATAAGCCGCCTCCGCCGCTATATCCGGCGCAGCCATAAGTTCAACATTAGCTGGCGGCTGGCTGCCCGGCAAATCAGGCCAGGCTCCATAACCAAAACAGCCAAAGGCAAAACAGGCCTCAACCGCCGCCAGTTCCGGGTTATGCTTCTGGCGCTGGTTAGCCGTAAGTCTGGTTATTTCCACCTCCGCGCCAACCTCGGCCGCCAGCTGCAAAAACTGCCGGCGCAGACGGCGCTGACCACCAAAAATGCGGCCAATACCATTTGGCTCAGTGGCCTCCGGCGGCAGGCACAGGCATAGATTAACAGCTTGCAGTTTGGGAAAAAGCGCACGCAAAACAGCCAACTGCGAGGGGTTAAAATCCAGAAAGCTATCCAACCAGATTTCCGCCCCCTCCAACAACTTTGAATTTTCCGCCGCCTGCGCCAACTCGGCCATCATCAGGCCCTGGTCACGAAAGCCTCCCACTACCATATGCAAATAGGCCTCAAAAAGCCGCGCCAAATCACGCAGCTTGGCCGCCAGCAAACGGTCGTTAAGCTGTTCCGCTGCCCGGCGCAAATCGGCCGGCGATATCGCATATTGCTCAAACTCCACCAACGCCCTGGCCAAAGCGTCAACAAAGCTGATATTGCCGGCCGCAGCGTCCAAAATTTCCAGCTGGCCGCGGTTCTGCTGCAAACAGGCCTCCAAAAGCATGGCTCTCCCCTGCTCGTCCAGCCAGGGCAATGCCGCAAATGTCTGTTCCGCCGCCAAAAGCCGATATAAACCGGAAAAACTGACGGCCTGCACACGCAAACTGGCGCCAACCGGCTCGTCGCCGCCCTCCGCAAAGTTAACATAGGCGCGCTCACCGGCAAACGTGGCCTGCTCCGGCACCAAAAGCAGCAACGGCTTGCCCAGCGGCTCGGCCTTTTGTCGTGCAGCCAGTTCCTGCAAACACAAATAGCTTTTGCCGCTGCCGGCGCCGCCCTCAATCAAACGCAGCTTCACCCGGAAACCTCCCTTTTATAATCATCTATTATATAACTCTGATTATATTCGGCATAAATCCCCATAAACCTGCCCCAAGCAACATAATCTACTTTTATTTGCCCGAAGAAAAAGGCTTTTATTTATACCAAATTTATGCTAAAATGGTATTATTAAAAAAAATGGAGTGAAAAAACTTATGCAGGCTACAGTTTTAGTAGATAATATCGGCCAGGCGGAGATGCCCGGCGAATGGGGTTTGAGTATTTATATTGAAATGAACGGCCAACGTCTGCTGCTGGATACGGGCGCTTCAGCACTCTTTCTGGCCAATGCGGCCGCGCTGGGACTGGATATTGCTGATGTCGATTATGGCGTGTTGTCCCATGCACATTACGACCACGCCGACGGTATGGCGGATTTTTTCCAGCATAACCAGAAAGCTAAATTTTACCTGCGCCGGCAGGCTGAAGCAAATTGCTATAAAATTGCCGAAGACAATGCGCAGGAGTACAAATATATCGGTATCAGACCTGATATTCTGCAAAATTTTGCATCGCGTTTGCAACCAGTAGACGGGGTTTACCAGTTGCTGGATAATGTTTACCTGTTGCCCCACACCACACCGGGTTTGGCCGCAGAGGGTCAGCAGGCCAAGATGTACCGTCAGCAGACCGACGGCACCTGGCAGCCGGACGATTTTGCTCATGAACAAAGTCTGGTTTTCAACCGCCCAGACGGTTTGGTTGTTTTCAATTCCTGCTCCCATGCCGGCGTGCTGAATATCATTCAGGAAGTCAGTCAGCAGCTAAATCGCCCCGTCCATATGCTGATTGGCGGCTTTCATCTGTATCAGCGCTCCGGGGAAGAAGTGCAGGCGCTGGCCGCCCAACTGCGCCAGCTGGGTCTGCAAGCTATCTACACCGGTCATTGCACTGGACAACCAGCTTTTGATATCCTGCGGTGGGAACTGGGCGGCATGGTGCAACAGCTGCAAGTTGGCTTGCAAATCGAATTTTAAGAAAATTCGCCCAACAGAAAGGGGAAATGCAGATGTCCAAAGGAATTATCGCCACTATTTATGCCATTCTGGCCGCCATTTTTTACGCTATCAATATACCATTTGCCAAAACTCTGTTACAAAATGTTGAACCGACAATAATGGCCGCCCTACTCTATTTGGGCGCCGGCTTGGGTATCGCTCTTATTTATCTTTTTTCTTTAACCAGAAATACCGGCAAACACAGCGCACCTGGCCTCAACAAAGACGACTTACCATATGTGTCCGGCATGATTATTTTAGATATTTTAGCGCCAATAGCTTTAATGCTTGGTCTGGCTCATACCGCCGCCGCCAATGCGTCGTTGCTGAACAATTTTGAGATAGTCGCCACTTCTTTAATTGCCCTGTGCATCTTCAAAGAGTCAATCTCCGCCCGGCTTTGGCACGCAATCGTTCTGGTTACCCTGTCAAGCATTTTGCTTTCCTTTGAAGATATCTCCAGCTTTAATTTTTCCTGGGGCTCATTGCTGGTATTGCTGGCCGCCGTTTTTTGGGGCTTTGAAAATAACTGTACCAAAATGCTGGCCAGCAAAAACACCTATGAAATTGTCATCTTAAAAGGCTTAGGCTCCGGCCTCGGCGCATTGTTTATCTCACTGATTATTGGCGAAACCCTGCCTCCGGCACAATATATTCCCTTAAGCCTGCTTCTGGGTTTTATTGCATACGGTTTAAGTATCTTCTGTTATATTAAGGCTCAAAACGTGCTGGGCGCAGCCAAAACAAGCGCTTATTATGCCATAACTCCATTTATTGGTGCATTTTTCTCATTTATCTTACTGCATGAAACACCGGCGCCAAACTATTTGCCAGCTCTGTTGCTTATGTTGGCCGGCACCATTCTGATTATTCTGGATACGCTGTCAATAACGCACAATCATACACATATTCATAAGCTAACTAAAACCCTGAATGGTATTACTTACAGCCAAACTATAAGACACAAACACATTCATTCACACAGCCTGTCCGGCCATAAACATAACCACCAACATAAATTGGCAGCTCTATCAAAACAAATCTAATTTTAGATTGAATATATGAACCGGCAAGCACGCGGCCTGCAAGGTTAAAAAAGAAATAAACAAAATGCAATTTGAAAAAGTAGTAAAAAACGGCGTTAATATTGCCGTAATCAATAGCCAGGAGCAATTAATTTCTGACAGCCAATCTGCACTGGATTTGATAATGTCAGCAAAATAGACAGTATACCAACAAACCGCTGCGCGATTTTATTTATGAGTCCAATCAGGGGCAAAATATATTTTCCTTTCAATCCCTGGAAGAAGCAGTGGACAGGCTGGCTCAAATTCGATAATTGAAATATTAAACAAATACAAAAAAGCAGCCCACCTCCAACCTATGGAATGGGCTGCTTTTCATAAACAAATTCTATATCAGGCATTATTATTACGTAAACGCTCCGCTAATTCCGCCAAAATTGCCACATCTCTTTCTGAAAGTCCGGAAACATCAATGCTGGCCACATTATCCAAGCCCAGCAGATAATCAGTTGAAACAGCAAAAACCCTGGCCAGTTCAACCAACATCGCCGTAGAGGGCATGGATAATCCCTGTTCCCAGGCATTTATACCCGTTCGGCTCAAAGCAACTTTCTGCCCAAGTTCAGCCTGCGTCCAACCTCTGGCCTTGCGTAAACATTTAATTTTATCAGCTAACAATCGACATCACTCCCTAGTGATAATTATACCCAACAAAAATGATGTTTCGCTAACTTTTTTGATAAAATAATTGACTTTATGCGCTTAAACTGATATACTAATAGACAAAAAATACAATTTTTAATTAAGTTTAAGCAACAAAAGGATTTATAAAATGAAAAGGGAATTGCTCATCACAATTATCACTATATTTCTGCTTTTAGCATTAATCATGCCCAAGGCAAGCAGACCAAGGCAGGTTTGGGCAACCTATAATAATACGAAAATTATATTGAATGGCATACAAATCTCAAATCAAAACGCCGAACCAGTTACCATTAACGGTATAGTTTACCTGCCGGTTCGCACAATCCCAGAGGCCCTGCAAATGCAGATTGAATGGGAAGCAGACGCCAATACAATATATATTAACTCTGAAGCCGCACAGACCCAACCGGATAATTAACCAGACAAACAATTAACTTTTCTACGCCAAGCCCCTTTATACATAAAAAGCAGTCCTCTCCGATTAAACGGAAAGGACTGCTTTTAATATCCTGTCAACAGCTTAAAATATCTTAAAAGATTGTCAATATTTTAAAAAATTAAAATTCCTTGAAAAACCGGCCAACTTTGCTACAATATTCTTCAAAGGCAGCGCCATGATATTTGCGCAAAAATTCTTCTTCAATGGTGGTCTGACGAAAGAAAATAGACCAGCAGCCCAAACCCAGAATAAAAAACAGCGGCGTGGGATAAATCAGGAAAAGACCCAAGGTAATCAAATCATAAGCCACATACATGGGATTGCGCGTATAGGCATAAATGCCGGTGGTAATAAGCGGCTGTGGGTGTTCATAATCCACACCCAGGCGGAAAGCCGCGCCAAAGGACTGAATACACCAGACAAAAATTACCATACCGGCAATGCAAAGCAAATCGCCAACCCAATCCAGCCAACCCCAGGGAATAAGCACCGTGTTCAGCGCCGCGCCCCAAATCTGCGGCCAGTCAAAGGTATAAGCCAGTACATGATAAGCCAACAGCAACGAATATGGATAGATAACAAACTCCATAATGTGATACCGACAAAGCAAGTTAGCCTTAATACCGCGCTGCTTTTGCCGGAAAACGCGCTCGAACATCGTAAGCAACACCGCAAAAACGCTCACAATAGCAATAAAATTGTGCAGCATAAAATTCTCCTCAATATCAAACCAAATTTAAATTACGGTGCAATCAGCCCTTGTTCACCAGCGCGGAAAGGTCACCCAACTCTGAAGTCATCGTCACCAGCATTTGCAGCAACGCCAGACGATTGGCACGCACAGCTTCGTCCTCAGCCATTACCAAAACTGCCTCAAAGAAGGCGTCCAGCTGCGGCCGAACCGCCGCCAACTCACGCAAAGCTGCCAGATAATTACGCTTGGCCAGCGCCGCTAAAAGCTTGGAACTCGCCGCGCGCAAAGCCGCATAGAGTTCACCCTCCGCCGGCTCCACAAACAGTTTCTCATCAATATCCGCCTTGGCTTCCGTATTCTTCAACAGATTAGCCGCCCGGCCATAGGCCGCCATCAGCTGGGCAAAATCTGCATCATGTTTGAAATCAGCCAGCGCATGCGCCTTTTGATAATTATAAAGAGGACAAACCAGCGGCAGACTGGCCATGGCGTTAATCACATCATAAGCCACGCCCTCCTCGCTCAAAACATTCTCCAAACGCTGACGGAAGAAGTTAGCAATCGCCTCCATTGTGGCCGCTTCATCTTTCACCATCTCAATGCCGTCATAAAGCGCATAAGCCTTTTGACAAAGCCACAGCAAATTCAGACTCAACTTGTTTTGCAGCAAAATCTGGGTCACGCCGATAGCCGCCCGGCGCAAAGCATAAGGATCCTGTGAGCCGGTCGGCACCATGCCCTGACCGAAAAAGCCCACCAGACTATCCAGCCTGTCCGCCAGCGCCAAAGCAATACCGGCTTTGGTCTGCGGCAGCGTATCACCAGTAAAGCGCGGCAAATAATGCTCACGAATTGCCTGCGCCACCTGTGGCGTTTCCGCATCATGACGGGCATAATATTCACCCATAATGCCCTGCAACTCTGTAAACTCATAAACCGCATTGGAAACCAAATCACATTTCATCAAAACAGCCGCGCGTTCTGTATCCCGGCGGTCATCTTCACTATAAACCAGCTTGGCCGCAATATGCCCGGCCAGCGTTTTAATGCGCTGCACCTTGGCCGCCAGCGTTCCCAGCTTTTCATGGAAAACAATATGCTCCAGACGCGGCAAATTATCTTCCAGCTTATGCGAGCAATCCTCCTGCCAGAAAAATTCCGCATCGGCCAAACGCGCCGCCAAAACCTTTTCATTGCCGGCCTGTACAATATTTAAATGCTCACTGTTACCGTTGCGTACTGTAATAAAATGCGGCAGCAGCCTGGTTCCGGAAGCGTCATAAACAGGGAAATAGCGCTGATGTTCACGCATGGGCGTTACCACCAACTCCTCCGGAATATCCAGATATTTAGCGTCAAAGCTACCCAAAAGAGCCGTCGGATATTCCAAAATATACACCAATTCAGAAAGCAAATCCTCGTCCGGCTTCACCATGCCGCCGGCCACCTTAGCCACAGCCTGAATTTGCGCCCAGATTTTCTCCCGACGCAGCCGCTGGTCAGCAATCACATATTCATTTTGCAAAGTCAGCAGATAAGCCGCCGGCTCCTTAATTTCAGCCTGACCATTGCCCAAAAAGCGATGACCGCGCGTTATACGCCCAGCCTTAACCCCGGCAATCTCCAACGGCAGAACATCATTGCCAAAAAGCAGTACCAGCCAGCGAACAGGCCGGGCAAAACGCATTTCCTGATTGCCCCAGCGCATTGGCTTGGGAAAATAAAGCTTATGCACAATTTCTTCCAGCATGGCCGGCAGCAATTCTGCCGTTGGCTGGCCCTTAACCTCTTTCACGGCGTAAACATATTGCACACCCTTAATTTCCTTTTGCAGAACCTGGTCCGGCTCAATGCCCTGCCCGCGGCAGAAACCCAAAAGCGCCTTGCTGGGAGCACCGTCCGGGCCATAAGCCGCTTTAACCGCCGGCCCCTTGCTTTCCGCCTGACTGTCCGGCTGAACCTCTGCCAGAGCCTTAATCAACAAGGCAATACGGCGCGGCGTGCCATAAACCTGCATATCTTCATAAGCCAGACCAGCCTGCTGCAAAGCGGCTGCCGTCAGTTCGCGCAGCTGTTTCAGCGCCGGTTCCATAAAACGTGCCGGAATTTCCTCAATGCCAATCTCAAATAACAAATCTCTGGCCATTATTCTGCCCCCTCTTTCAATTCATCAAGCCCCAACAAACGGCGCTGTTCTGCGTCCTTAAGCAGCGGAAATCCCAAACGCTGCCGCTGCTCCACATATGCCTCCGCACAAAGCCGCGCCATAGCGCGCACCCGGCCGATAAAACTCTGTCGCTCCGTCACACTGATAGCGCCGCGCGCGTCCAGCAGGTTAAAGGTATGCGAACATTTCAGCGCATAATCATAAGCCGGCTGCACCAGCCCGGCCGCCAAAATCCGCTTGGTTTCCGCTTCATACATATCAAAAAGTTTGAAAAGCATATCCGCGTCAGAAACTTTGAAATTATAGGTAGAATAATCAACCTCATTCTGATGATAAACATCGCCATAGCTAACATCGTCCACCCAGTTGATGTCATAAACGCTGTCAACTTCCTGGATAAACATGGCCAGTCGCTCAATACCATAGGTAATCTCTGCGCAAACCGGTTTGCAATCCAGGCCGCCGCACTGCTGAAAATAGGTAAACTGCGTAACCTCCATACCGTCCAGCCAAACCTCCCAGCCCAGCCCCCAGGCGCCCAGCGTGGGGCTTTCCCAGTTATCCTCCACAAAACGGATATCATGCTCGGCCGGGTCAATACCAAGCGCTTTCAGACTTTCCAGATAAAGTTCCTGCACATTATCCGGGCTGGGCTTCAAAATCACCTGAAACTGAAAATAGTGCTGCAAACGGTTGGGGTTCTCCCCATAACGTCCGTCCGTCGGCCGGCGCGAAGGCTCAACATAGGCAACCTGCCAGGGCTCCGGCCCCAAAGCGCGCAAAAAGGTGGCCGGATTCATAGTGCCTGCGCCCTTTTCCAAATCATATGGCTGCAAAATAACGCACCCCTGCTCGCCCCAATATTTTTGCAGATTTAAAATCAGCTGCTGAAAATTCATGCTTTTCACTCCTTATATTCAAACGCACTTTTTCTGAAATGCTATTTATCCCTAAAATAGTATTGTAACAATTTATGCCGGGCTTGTCAATATTTCACTGCAATATAACAACAAATTTTTCCGCGCTTTCAAACTGCCCTGCCCCAAATGATAATCAAGATACGACCACAGCGCCCGGTTAACCTCGCGGCTCAAATCCGCCCCCAGCCGCAGCTGTAAAAACCGACGAGGTTCCCAATCCAGCAAACTGCTCAAAATCCTCACGCCGCCCTTGGAAATAGCCTCGCCGGAGGAATTATTAATCTCCCGGCCGTTGGGCGCGCCCAAACTCCAGCCCAAATCCCGACGGCAGGTAGAACAAACCAGCCCCCCCAAAGCCGGCGCCGTAAAAATTGCCGGCGCTGCTCCCGGCAAAGGAGCCGGCAGGCTGGCCACACTGCGCCCACAGCGCGCGCAGCCCTCCAACTGCGGCCGCCAACCCAATTCTCCAAGCAGACGCAGTTCAAAAAACTTCAGCAGCAGATACTGCTGACGAGGCTCCTCCAACGCAGCCAGCAGCAGCAATACCGTAACCGCCAGAATATACAAATTCTCCTGCGGCTTTTCCGGCGGCAAAACCCAATCCAACATTTCAGCTACATAATTAGCCGCGCCGATTTTAACCAAATCATCGCGCAACTCAGACAGGCTGTGCAAGGTTTCGCCCTGAGTTATAAGACGCAGACCCTGGCCGCCCACCTGCCCCAACTGACCAGCGCGGCGTGGTGATGCGGAAAACTCCAGCTGACCACAAACAAAAGGCAAAGTGGCCGCCTTCAAACGGCTTTTCGGCTTGCGCACCCCTTTAGCCAAACAAGCCATTTTGCCCAAATTCCGGCAAAAAACGGTCAGCAGCCGGTCAGACTCATTAAAATCACGGCTGCGCAAAATTAAACATTCATCATTTTGAGCCCTTAAATCCATAATAATGTTTCCCTTTTATAATAGATGGCTTCTACAAACATAGCCGGTTTGCCTTAACAGGCAGTCCGGCTATATTTTACAGCTTTTTAGGGTCATAACCCAAACTTTTCAGCAGCCAGGTGTCATCACGCCAATCTTTTTTGACCTTAACGCGCAGGTCCAAATAAATCTGTTCAGCAAAAAGCCCCTCAATCTCGGCACGCGCCGCCTGACCAATACTGCGCAGCATCGCTCCGCCCTTGCCAATGATTATGCCCTTTTGACTGTCGCGCTCCACAAAAATCATGGCTTCCAGATAAAGCATGCCATTAGAACGGCGTTGATACTGGTTGATACTGACGGCCACAGCATGGGGAATTTCCTCGCGCACCGCCAGAAAAATTTTTTCCCGGATAATCTCCGCCATAATCAGGCGTTCCGGCTGGTCAGTCAGCTGCTCATCATCATAATAACGCGGCCCAACCGGCAACGTAGCACGCAACGCCGCCAGCAATTCCTCAACGCCCTGACCGGTCATGGCGGAAATCGGCAATACCTGCGCAAATTGCAAACGCGCCAGATAAGGCTGTGCCAAACTCAAAATATCAGGCTCCTCACCCGGCAACAAATCCATTTTATTCAACAACAGAAAAACCGGCGTTTTTCCGGCTGCCCCGGATAAGGAGGCCAGCTGCTTGCAAATATGCGCTTCACCACCGCCAAAGGGCTGACTGGCGTCCACCAGATAGCAAATAACGTCCACGTCGCCAAATGTAACCTCGGCCGCCCTGTTCATATAATCGCCCAACTTGTGGCGCGGCTTATGCAGTCCCGGCGTATCAAAAAAAATGACCTGCATTTCCTCGTCAGTGTAAATACCCTGAATTTTGGTACGCGTAGTTTGCGGCTTATCGGAAACAATCGCAATCTTCTGCCCCAAAACCTGATTTAACAGGGTGCTTTTGCCGGCGTTCGGCCGGCCAATCAAAGCCACAAAACCGGATTTATAATCCTCCGGCAGTGCCTGATGACCAAAATACGCATCTAAATCTATACCCATATTCTTCCAAATCCTCTTTATTTTTCATTAAAATCCTGCCATACTATCTTGAAATCTTCAGAGCCGCCATAACTTCGTCCTGACGGGCGAACTGCCGCCGCTCCTCATCCGCTGAAATCTCATGGTCATACCCCAGCAAATGCAGTAAACCATGCACAAACAGGAAAATCAACTCTCTCTTTTGTGCATGTCCATAAGCCGCGGCCTGCTCGGCCATTTTAGGCAGAGAAATAACAATATCCCCCAGAGAAGAATGAGGCAAAAGCGGCTCGCCGGCCTGATACTGCGGAAAAGAAAGAACATCAGTCGGCCGGTCAACCTGCCGAAACTGCTGATTCAACTGCCAAATCTGCGCATTATCTGTCAAGGTCAAAGAAACCTCACAACTGCCATAATTCTCACTCCCCGGCCGGCCGGCCGGATATTCCAAAGCCAGCGTCTGGCGCAACGCTGCCAGCAACGCCGCCGCCCAGTCAGCCGGAAGCTGCCAGCCTGTTTGCCCTGGCAATTCCACACTCAATAAAAGCTTCATTCCTTATCCCGTTCCTTACTCTCCGATTTTTCTTTATTTTCTTTATTATTGTTTTCTTTATCTTCGGGTTTTTCTGTTTTTTCCGCCTTTTCCTCGGTTTTTTCTGCCTTTTCAGCCTGTTTGCGCATCTTCTCCAGTTCTTTAGCCAACTGCTCCGGATAAGGCAAGCGATAGTGTTTAGCGCCGGCCAAAATTGTCGCAAAGGTTGAAGAAATTATGTCCAAATCACGGAAAGTCAAATCACAATTATTCAACTGCCCCTCATTATGCTTACCCTTAACAATATCGCGCACCATGCCCTCAATCTGCCCCGGCGTGGGCGCATTCATTGACTGCACCGCTGCCTGACAGCTATCAGCAAGCATCACCAAAGCCGCCTCCCGGGTTTGCGGAATAGGCCCCGGATAGCGAAAATCGTCCTCGCGAACCGGCCCAGAGGCTGCTTCATTGGCTTTGGCCTGCTCCAGCGCCTTATTATAAAAACCTTTCAAAACGCCGGTGCCATGATGCTGCTCAATGATATCAATAATTTCCACCGGCAGCTTATATTTGCGCGCCATATCCGCGCCCTCTTTGGTATGCGAGGTAATGATAAAGGTACTCAAACTGGGTTGCAGCTTATCATGCGGATTTTCACCCGGCTTCTGGTTCTCCACATAAAAATTAGGACGTTTGGTTTTGCCAATGTCATGGAAATAAGAAGCCACACGCACCAGCAAACCATTAGCGCCAATCTGGTCAGCCGCGGCCTCCGCCAAATTGCCTACCAAAATGCTGTGGTTATAAGTACCCGGCGCTTCAATCATCAATTTTTTCAGCAAGGGGTGATTAAGATTGGAAAGTTCCATCAAACGAATTTCGGTGGTAATAGAAAAAACTGTTTCCAAAAGCGGCAGCGCACCCACCGTCAAAATCACCGAAATCAGACCGTTAATAAACGACATCAAAAAGCCGATGCCGATAGAACGCGCGCCATAATTCCACATAAAGCACCAGGCCAGCGTTACCAGCATATAAGAAGCACAGATATAGGCCACGGCCACCGCATAATGACTGCGAGAGTTCATATTGCTCACCTGCCAGACGCCAATCAGGCCGCCCACCAGCGCCGCAAAGATATACAGCATATTAGCGCCGCACATAATGCCAACAAAAATGCTGACAATCAAAGTTGCAAAAATAGCCGTCCGCCGGTTAACCAGCGCCGTCACCAGCATGGCGAAAGCCGGCACCGGCACCGCCAAACCCAGCATCCAGTCTGTGGCCAAATCGGACTCAAACTTCACCAATGTAATAACCCTGGCCATCAACAAAATACCAACAAACAGTATGGATATAAGACTAAGCTTCTGCATGCTTATTTCATTATCGCCGCTCATTTTGGTACAATAAAGCCAAAGCAGCAGATAACAGATAATTACCAGCAGCAACAAGCCAAAATAAGCCTGTATATCGCTGACCGGCTGCTGCAAACCAACTGCACTCATGGCTTCAACATCGGCGGCTGTAACCTCCTGACCGCGCTTTACAATCAGCTGGCCGGGATAAACCGTGCGAGAAATGGGCTGTACATTGCTGATAGCCTGCGTAATAGCGTCCATTGTCGCCACCTGGTCAAAAACATGGGTCGGCTTAAAAGTAAGCATTTTCTGGGCTTGCAGCATAAAATTCTCGGCGTCAGAACTAACCGCGGCCGCCCGAATATTAGCGGCACACTGTTCAATAACCTCCGGCAAAGTTTCCTCGCCAAACTCGCCCCGGCTATAAGCAGCAGCCACGGCATTTTTCAGGCTGTTGCGCAGCAGCCATTCACCAGCCTCGTCCAGCTGCACAAAATACTCCAAAAGAGCCTGCGCCGGCGGCTCCGCATCGGCTTCTTTAGGCGTTAAAATCTCGCTTAAAGCCGTCAACTGGCCGCTAACGTCCGGCACCAACGCCTTGGTGCTTTGCAGACTGTCAAAAAGCTCATCAATCTGACGCTGTAAATCAGTTGAAACCGTTTCATCATATTTATAAATCTGCTCCACCGCGCCGGCCGCCAGGTTCTGGGCCTGCGCCGTATAAGCCTGACTCACATAGCTTTTGGCCGTGCCGAAATAATACACATTATCCGGCGCCATATCGCCCTCCTGCAAAGAAACGCGGTCGCTCAGGAAATCAGAGGCCAAAAGCAAAAAGGTCAGAATAATTAAAAGCACCAGCCAAAGATAACCAAAACGGCTAAGACGCACCTGCAAATGCGCTTTGGTTAATGCAAATCTGTTAGGCTTCATAATACACTCCCCGGCCTATTTTTCCGCTCTGGCATAGGCTTCAATAATTCTCTGCACCAGTGGGTGACGCACCACGTCCAAATCCGTCAGATAACAAAAAGCCAGCCCCGGCACCGCGCCCAAAACCTGCTGCGCATCGCGCAGACCCGATTTTTGTCCGGCCGGCAGGTCAATCTGCGTAATATCACCCGTAACCACAGCTTTGCTGGCCTGCCCCAAACGGGTTAAAAACATTTTCATTTGCGGCGGCGTAGTATTCTGCGCTTCGTCCAAAATAATGAATGAAGCGTCCAGCGTGCGGCCGCGCATATAAGCCAGCGGCACAACCTCAATCAAACCGCGCTCCATATACTTGGCCGCAGTTTCCGCACCAAGCGTATCATCTAAAGCGTCATAAATCGGCCGCAGATAAGGATTAACCTTTTCCTGCAAATCGCCGGGCAGAAAACCCAGCTTTTCCCCGGCCTCCACAGCCGGACGCACCAGCACCACCTTGCTAACCCGACGACGCTTCAACGCGTCAGCCGCCTTAACCACCGCCAGATAAGTTTTGCCAGTGCCGGCCGGACCAATGCCAAAGGTTATATCATGCCGGTCAATGGCCTGCAAATAGGCATACTGGCCATAGGTTTTAGGACGAATTTGCCGCCCTTTGGGCGTAGTATAAATAACCTGATTAAGCAGATTAGCGTCCCATGCGTTTTGTGAAGCCGATGCACTCGATGTGCCTGAAGAATCCGGCGCATTATTATGCAAACGCTGCTCCCAAAGCGCCAGCTGATAATTAAGCGCAACCTCGTCAATTTCCGTCCCGGCGTCCGCCATCGCCAGCAGATGACGCAAAATTGCCGCCGCCCTCTCAACCTCTGCCTGTTCGCCCAAAAGCAACAGGCTGCTTTCCTTAGGCACCAGCCGCACCTGCAAATTACGCTCCAAAAGCAGCAACAACGCCTCCTGCCGGCTCAAAAGCGTCTCCAAAGCGCGCTCCGTCAGCGGCAGGCGATATTTAACTTCTGCGGCCGGCTCGCGCATAATCTGACCGGTTAAACTAACCGCCGGCTGTTCAGTATTCTCCCACTCAGTCTGAATTCTTTCCTGTGCTACCAAGCGATTTTGTTGCTTCTGTTGAGCCGGCTGAACAGGCAACTCACCCGGCATTAAAATTCCATCATTAGTCAAGCTATTTCCCTCACTTGAATTTTTTATAAAATGTTTTGCTATGTTGTATTATATTATATCACATTATTTTAGCATATAAAATATTTTTTTCAATAATATAAATAATATTATTTTGATTATTATTGCTTTTTCCTGCTTAAAATGCTATATTAAAATTATGTTTGAGAAAAAAATTTATTTAAATAAGGAAATGAGCGGTTAAAATGAACAGCTGGTTGATACTAACAATAAATCGCTTGAACAATATCTGTTACAGGATAGTCAACTGGTTTTGCAGAAAATTTACACTATCTACCGAACTTTATGCTGAATAAAATTACCGGGGAAGAACGAGCCAGCCTGATTACAGAATTTAAGTGCAGCCTGTATAATGATTTGGTGATTACGCTGGAAGATATATTTGAACGCGTAAACTAAAATTTTATTGATAAATAAAGCCAAATGTGGATTAAAATTTGTATAAATATAAATTTTAATCCATTAACTTATTGACAAAAAGCAGCCTTTTGGTCTATAATTTTTAGCAAAAGCATTTGCAGGCTCAAGTTTAAACTGGCAGACTTGTCAAAATGCAAAAAAAATATCAGGAGGCTACAAAAATGAAGAAGTTCAACAAAATCATGGCGCTGCTTGCCGCCCTCTGCCTGACTCTGGCACTGGCTGGCTGTAATGACGCCAAAGACGCAGACAACAATGACAACAAAACCGAGGACGTACATTACAAAATTGGTATTATGCAGCTGATGGATCATGAAGCGCTTAACTTAGCGCAGCAAGGGTTTATTGACAAACTTGCTGAACGCGGCTATACCGATGGTGACAAGATCACCCTGCTGATTGAAAACGGCCAGGGCGACACGAATAATCTTTCCACGATTGCCGATAAATTCGTATCTGAACAGGTAGATTTGGCATTCACAATCGCAACTCCATCAACTCAGGCTATGGCCAGCAAAACCACTACAATCCCGATTGTAGCCACAGCTGTAACCAGCTTCACCGAGGCCGGCCTGGTGGCTTCTGACGAACAGCCCGGCGGCAATATCACCGGCACCAGCGATATGAACCCCATATCCGACCAGCTTGATTTATTGTTGCAGCTCTGCCCGGAAGTTAAAACCGTTGGTTTCCTCTATACTTCTTCCGAGGATAACTCCGCGCTGCAATGCCGCATTGCCAAGGAATATCTGGAGTCCAAGGGTATTGAAACTGTGGAGCGCACTATCACCAACACCAATGACGTGCAGCAGGCCACCACGGCGATTGTCAGCGAATGTGACGCTATTTATATTCCCACTGACAACAACTTTGCTTCCGCCATGCCCACTGTTAATGATGTAACCATGGCGGCCGGTATTCCGGTAATCTGCGGCGAGTCCAACATGGTTAAAACCGGCGGCACTGCCACCGTGGGTATTACCTATTATGGTATTGGCGAAGCAGCAGCAGAAATGGCTCTGGATATTCTGGAAAACGGTACTGACCCGGCCACTATGGCTATTCAGGGCTCAACCGAAAAAGAATACTGCATTAATGGTCAGGTTTGCGCCGGACTGGGTATTGAAATCCCGGCTGAATTGCAGGAGTTTGTCGTTAATCCGGCAGAATAAACAAAACGCACAAATATGGTAGATAGGTAGGAGATAATTATGAAAACTTTGAAACGATTTACACTGTTAGCCGTTATTTTATGCCTGGCATTTTGTTTGGCCGGCTGCGGCGAAAAAGCTGACGCGCCACTTTATAAGATTGGTATTATGCAGCTGATGGAACATGACGCGCTTAATCTGGCTCAGCAGGGTTTTGTGGATAAGCTGGCCGAGCGCGGCTACACCAACGGCGATAAAGTTGTTTTGCTGATTGAAAACGGCCAGGGTGACATGAACAACCTTTCCACAATTGCGGATAAGTTTGTATCTGAACAGGTGGATTTGGCGTTTACTATCGCCACGCCCTCCACGCAGGCCATGGCCAGCAAAACCAGCACTATACCGATTGTTGCGACGGCTGTGACCAGCTTTAGCGAATCCGGTCTGGTAGCCTCCGATGAACAACCCGGCGGAAATATTACCGGCACCAGTGACATGAACCCGATTACTGACCAGATTGATTTAATGTTAAGGCTTTGCCCTGACGTTAAAACGGTAGGCTTCTTATACACCTCTGCTGAGGATAACTCCGTGCTGCAATGCCAGATTGCCAAAGATTATTTGGAAACGCTGGGTATTGCCACTGTGGAACGCACCATTACTAACACTAATGATATTCAGCAGGCCACCACGGCTATCGTCAGCGAGTGTGACGCTATCTATATTCCCACAGACAACAATTTTGCTTCCGCCATACCCACAGTTAACGATATTACTATTACGGCTGGTATTCCGGTAATCTGCGGCGAGGCTTTGCAGGTTAAAAACGGCGGCACGGCCACGGTTGGCATCACCTATTACGGTATTGGCCAGGCCGCCGCAGAAATGGCGCTGGATATTCTGGAAAACGGCGCAGACCCGGCAACTATGCCCATTCAGGGTTCATCTGAAAAAGAATACTGCATTAACGGCGCGGCCTGTGAAGCCCTGGGCATTGAAATTCCGGCTGATTTGCAGGAATTTGTAATTTAGAGGTTAGCAAACATGTTAAATATTATTTTAGGCGCCATATCCTTGGGTCTGCTCTGGGCAGTTATGACCATGGGCGTCTACATCACCTATCGTTTACTTGATATTGCCGATTTGTCTGTGGAGGGAACTCTAGTCACTGGCGCCGCCGTGGGCGCAGTCTGGATAACCGGCGGCGGCAATCCCTGGATTGGCACCTTTATGGCACTGCTTGCCGGCTTACTCTGCGGCCTGGTTACCGGTCTGTTACACACCAAGCTGAAAATTCCGGCGCTGCTTTCCGGTATTCTTACCATGATTGCGCTTTATTCCGTTAACCTGCGTATCATGGGCAAAGCTAATATTACCCTGCTGCAAGTGGAAACCGTGTTTTCCCCCATTGAACGCCTGCCTTTTATGCAAGGTCTGGCTGAACAGGGCATTATCACCAAAAACGTGGCTATTCTGTTGACCGGCCTGCTGGTGGTAATCATTGTGTCCGTTTTCCTGTACTGGTTCTTCGGCACTGAATTGGGTTCAGCAATCCGCGCCACCGGCAACAACCAACAAATGGTACGGGCACAGGGCGTAAACACCGACACCATGATTTTGCTGGGTCTGATGCTTTCCAACGGCTTGGTAGCCATGTCTGGCGCACTGATTGCGCAAAATCAGTCATATTCCGACGTACAAATGGGCACTGGTTCCATTGTTATTGGTCTGGCCTCAGTTATCATCGGCGAGGTTCTTTTCGGCACCAAATCATTCTGGCGCTGTCTGCTCTCCATGAGCCTGGGCGCGATAACTTACCGTATTATTATCGCGTTGGTACTCAAGGCCGGCATGAACGCTAATGACTTAAAACTGTTCACGGCCATTACCGTGGCAATCTGCCTGGCTCTGCCCCAGTTTAAGGCTTATTGGCAAACGCTGAAAAAGTCCATGCAAAATCCGGCAAAAGGAGGCGACGGCAATGCTCCAGCTGCATAATGTGCATAAAACCTTCAACGCCAACAGCGTCAATGAAAAGCATGCCTTAAACGGCCTGAATTTGCACCTGAACGCCGGTGATTTCGCCACAGTTATCGGCGGCAACGGCGCTGGCAAGTCTACCATGCTGAACGCTATCTCCGGAGTTTGGCCAATCGACCAGGGACAAATTTTAATTGACGGCGAGAATGTCACCAAGTTGCCGGAATATAAACGCGCCACCTATCTGGGACGTGTATTCCAGGACCCCATGCTGGGTACGGCTACCAATATGGAAATTCAGGAAAATCTGGCGCTGGCGCTCCGGCGCGGTAAAAGGCGCACCCTGCGCTGGCGTATCACTCACCAGGAGCGCGACCAATACCGGGAGTTGCTGAAAACACTGGATTTGGGTCTGGAAAACCGTCTGACTTCCAAGGTTGGCCTGCTCTCTGGCGGCCAGCGCCAGGCGTTAACCCTGCTGATGGCAACCCTGACCCGTCCCAAGCTTCTGCTGCTGGACGAACACACTGCCGCGCTTGACCCCAAAACAGCGGCCAAAGTGTTGGAAATTTCTGACCGCATTATTGCGGAAAATCAGCTGACAGCATTAATGGTTACGCATAATATGCGCGACGCTATCAAGCATGGCAATCGGTTGATTATGTTAAAGGACGGACAAATTATTCTGGACATCTCCGGTGAGGAAAAAAAGAACTTAACCGTAGAAAATCTGCTGGCTAAATTCGCCATAGTTGCCGGCGAAGAACTGGCTAATGACCGTATGCTTTTAAGCTAACAAGAATAATTTTACACTAAGCTTTGCCTGCGTCCACTAAAGTGGCCTTGCCAATCGCTAAGTGTTCATAAAAAATATCGGCGTTCATCACAAATGAGCGTTGATATTTTTTTATTTTACTTAAATTAAGTTGACTACACCAATATTTTCCATTACAATATATTATACAATGAAAAATATAAGTAAAAAGGAAAGAGGGATATGTCAAAATGAAGAAACAGGGGTTATTACTTTTAATGATGCTTCTAATTTTAACCCTGCCCCAGGTCGCCTCAGCGACGGAAAACCAAAAAATAATCGCGGTCACCTTTGACGACGGCCCAAGCAAATATACGGGAAATCTGCTGACGGAATTAGCCCAGCGTCAGGTGGTTGTAACCTTTTTCATGCAGGGACGCAACGCCGAACGCTACCCTGATATTGTTCAAAAAGCTTATGAATCCGGCCATCAAATTGCTTCGCATACCTATAACCACCCCTATCTGCCAAAATTAAACAATCAGGAGCTGCAAAGCCAGCTAAACCGCACTATCAGTATTTTTAATAAAGCTATTGGTACAGATAGCAGCTATATGCTGCGGCCGCCTTATGGCAGTTATAACGCACAGGTGCTGGCGCAAATTGGCACGCCAGCCATACTCTGGTCAGTAGACACGCGCGACTGGCAATCACGTAACGCCGACGCCGTTTACCAGAGTATCGTTAAAAACAGTCGTGACGGCAGCATTATCCTAATGCATGATTTATACCCCTCCACCATTACCGGCGCTTTGCGCGGCATTGATTATTTGCAGTCACAAGGCTATGAACTGGTTACCGTGCGCGAGTTATTGCGCCGCCGCGGTATCAGCCCCAGCGCTAATCACACCTATTCCAGCGCCTACAACAAGGGACAAACCCTCCCCGGCCTCAAACCACCGCAAATCAGCTATGACGCCGCCAACAATTTACTGACACTCTCCGCAGACTCCGCCGCCACCATTTATTATACACTGGACGGCACACCAGCTAATTCGCAAAGTTCTGTTTATACCGAGCCTTTAACTGTTAACAACACCGGCTGGGAACTTTCCGCCTTTACCGCTCTGGACTTAAACGGCAGCCGCAGTCAACGGGTTCATCTGCTGATTTCCACAATGGGCAACTGCTTTGCCGACGTTTATAAAGATAGTTGGTATTATGAAGATGTTGACCGTATAGTAGCCGCCGGACTTTTAACCACAGATAATAACTATTTTTATCCCGAAGAAACGGCTACTGAACAAATGGCAGCTATTCTTATCCAACGCCTGACTAACAACCAACCACCAGAGGTTAACGCCAATCAACCGCTTACTCGCCAGCGTTTGGTACAACTGCTTTATCAGGCTATGCCCAATCTGGCCGCCAGCCACAATGAATTGGCTCAAAACATTCTTAAGCTGGAAGAAAATCAGGGAAGCGTTACGCGTGCCGAACTTGCTGCTATTATCATGCGCTTGCCCCAAAGCACTTGAATATCAGGATAGTAAATATTTATTGCGGTCATTTCTGTGTTTTTTTCTCTAACACTGGACTCTGGCCGCCCATATTACATCAAATAAAATGGCAAAAAACTGCTGCGCTTTGCAGCAGGAAACGCAAGGCAACCTGAGCGGCGCTTTTACCATATTTTGCGCCAATCTCATTCAGCAGCGGATTGCTGAATCGGCTTTACATCAACAAACTGGCACAAATCCACCAGCCGGTCAGGATAGAAATTGGATACGCCGATAGCTCGCAGCTTACCGGCTCGCAGAGCCTCCTCCATCGCTCGCCAGGTGCCATAGTAATCGTTAAAGGGCTGGTGAATTAACAGCAAGTCCAGATAATCAGTTTGCAGCTTGCGCACCGCCCGGCCCACCGCCTCCTCGTTACAGCATTATTAAATTTGTTTTGTTACAGGGAGTGACGCCAATGTATAATCCCCAGCTGAAAACCTTTTTGTGCGTAGCGAAAGCCGGCAGCTTCAACAAAGCGGCCGAGCAGCTGTTTATCACGCCAACGGCAGTTATCAAGCAAACCAATCTGTTGGAGAGTAATTTGCAGGTGCAGCTTTTTGAGCGCACTCACCGGGGGCTTAAGCTGACGGCGGCAGGATTATCCCTGGCCAGGGACGCCAAATATATCATTCAATATTGCCGGGATTCTGTTACCAGAGCGCAAAATGCCATACAGACTAACAGCAGCGTAATCCGCATTGGGATTTCACCCATCACGCCGGCGCAGATTATGCTGGAGTTTTGGCCAAAAATTCACGCCATTTGCCCGGACTTAAAATTTCAGCTGGTGCCATATGTCAACACAGTGGAAAACGCCAGAGAAATTCTGGCTAATCTGGGGCAAAACATTGATGGGCCGGGATTTTTGACGATACTATGCTTAATCTGCGCCAATGCGCCAGTCTGGAAATTCAGCGAGAGCCGCTGTGCTGTGCGGTTTCACTGCACCACCCCCTGGCCGAAAAAAACCGGTTCCCACAAAAGAGAATAACCGTTTACAAATTCCTCATAGATATTCAGTTCTTCCGCCGTCTGCGTCAAAGCCTTATCGGAGGCAGCCGTCAGTTCCTCATAAGAAACAGTTTGCAGCCACTCAATTTCATCGGCGCCGATACCCAAATTAGCAAGCGTAATTTCCGCCGCTCCCCGGCTGGCCGCCTGTGAGGTAAAGGCTGCGCCCATATTCTCGGTTGCACCGCTTTCCACAATCCCCTTATGGAAAAGCCCCTGAGCATAAGGGCTGGTCATCAGCGCCAAGACCTTTGCGCCGCCGCCGGACTCGCCAAACACCGTTACGTTAACCGGGTCGCCGCCGAATTCGGCAATATTAGCCTGAATCCACTCCAGTGCATTGATAATATCCAGCATACCCACATTGGCGGAATATTTATATTGTTCGCCATATGCCGATAAATCCAGATGTCCCAGTGAATTTAAGCGATGATTTACGGATACCACAACCACATCACCTTTTTTGCTGAGGTTCTCACCGTCATAAGCCGGGCTTTCAATAGAGGAACCGGTGGAGAAACCGCCGCCATGCAACCAAACCATCACCGGGCGTTTGCCGCCGTCGTTAAGTCCCGACGTCCAGATGTTCAAATTCAGGCAGTCCTCCGCCATTTCCGGCAGGTTGGCTCCGGCTTGCAGCGCAATCGGGCCATAATCCACCGCTATAGCCCTGCACCTGCCCGGCCTCTGTCCTGGCCAGACCTTTTTCAGCATTGGGCAGGGCGGCATATTCTGCGTCGGAAATACGGTCAAACCATTCCAGGCCGGTCAACTCCGGATTGGTGTTGACGGCAATATACGCAAATTCCGTAGGCGGAGCTGATTTCCATTCCCAGCGGAAAAGTTAAATCCGCCCGGCTGACCGCACCCCTTAAATAATCCGTACTGTCATCTGTTTTGTCTGCACCGCAGGCCATAAGCAGCAGACCGGACAACACCAAAAGCAAGCCTAAAATCAGACACTTAAGTTTTTTCACTATATCTCACTCCTTTTTATTCTGTAAACTGCTGCTCCCAAAAAGCTACGGCATCCTCCAGCCATCCCTCGGCCACCGTAGGAGCAAACCACATAATACTTCTCATAAGTGCTTCCACTCTCCCCCCCCTCCTTTTTTAATCATTCGCATTGCTTAAATTCCTAAATCGTTTACCCAATCCACAACTTCCGTTTCTGCATCCTGAATATAATTGCGAGATATTGTCAACCCCTCCAGCAAGGTGGCTTCAGGTTCCAGCTGTTGGATTGTGACAATGGTGTTGGAAAAACCGCTGCCGCCATGTGTATTAAATAGAATAATGGTTTTGCCGCTAAAATCATACGTCTCAAAAAAAGTGTACATAATCATCGGCATATCTCCCCACCATATTGCGTGTCCAAATTGATACAAATATTTCTTGGGTGCTACCGTTTTTACATTTACTGCAAACGCCCTGAAATCAATACTTTTCAGAAAGGCAGATGCACCCACGCATAGGCGGCTATCGTTTTATTAGTTGAAATTGCCGCACTTTCGATATTCCAAAGTATAAAAAATAACGATAGCCTGTTTTTCAGAGGGGCTATCGTTATTTTTTGCACCCAAGGGATTGTTACTGTTTTTATCAAGCGCTGCCAATAACTTAAATTAATTGGTTAATAAATTTATCTATTCCAGAAATCAATTGAAATAACGTAAAAATTGAAATTACAATTAAAATCTTAATTATATTTGACAATATCATAAATCATTTTTGCATGCGGCTGCTCACCAAATTTTTGCTTAGATAAATCTATGCCAAAAAGAAAATTTTCCATTTCCAGCTTGCCTCCACTAATCACATTTAACATTCTCTTTATACTGTTCTGATAAACTTTATTTGAATATATTGCTTTTTTCCAGAGAATTAATTGAATCTCACTTTTATGCCCTTCATAGAGCTCATTAAGCTTAAATACATCAATATTATTCGCTATTTTCTGTTTCCTTTTACTTTGATTATTTCCATCACTTATTTCCCATTTCACCTCAAATTCCTGTGATGCTCCTTTAATTGCATTAATACTGCGATATTTGATTTTTAAAATACAGTCCTCACCAAATCCAGCCTCTATTGGGGAAAGTATTTCTTTTTGCTGATCTCTTTTAAAAAGCTGATTGCAACTCTTACATGCTGGAATCAAATTCCATAACGACAATGCAAACAGAGGATATGCTTTCTTGGGCAACACATGATCTAAATCCCCCAAATATCGACCGTCATCTCCATAAAAACGTATTGCATATATATATTGTTGATTGCAATACGGGCATACTCGGACACCCATTCTTTCTATTAACTCCAAGCGAATTTCTTTTGAGAGCATATTTGCGTTAATATATTGTGAGATTATGTTATTTCCTGCAACATAATCATTTTTCTTACATTTATCTACATATTCTTTAATCCATTCATATTTCAAAACTAAAACTGACAATTCTTCAAATATAATATCATACATAATTTTACAATCAGACAATCTCTCTGCCCAAATTTTTTCCAATTTATTCTTAGGACTTGGTTTTCTTTTTTTACCTAACATATTTCTTATCGTTTTCCAATACCATTCTCTCACTTTCTGGTCTTTCAAATATTCTACTTTTACCATGATTGATCTCCCAATAATCTTTCTAATTGTTTTCTCAAATATTCATCTCCTATGTTCTCGATCAATTCTTTATATTTCTCCGCATCCGCATATTCTCCCTGCATTAACATATAATTCAACTTTGATAACGCAAATTCACCGATTGGATTAGACACAAAAAAATTAGAATTTAAAATATCATAGAGATTAGCCGCAAATGAGTGTTCTCCTTTACAGATGTATAAATTATCTTCTCCCTTTTGGATACATGTGATAAAACAGGGCAACAGATCTGACAATAAATAGGGTGTATGTGTTGTTATCAATAATTGGCAATCAGCTCTCCATTCCTGATGTTCATCATATAAGTCTGTAATTACCTTAACAATATTTGATATCATTTGTCTTGACCACTCAGGATGCATATATACTTCAGGTTCATCAAATAGAAGCAATATAATACCTGGATGCTGTGCATGTTGTTTTAAAACACAATAAATTTCTGCATATAGTTTTAAATATGCAAGTTCACCAGAACTCATTGTTTGGAATCCACACCGAAAAAATATTAATTGAAATTGATGAATTCTAGTATTGATTTTCAAATTATCCATAATCATAAGAAAATTCATTAATAAATTTTCTATCTTCCATTCACCAAACTCAAGTTCGAGTTCCACATTTACTTTATTCACCTTTTTTTCTGCGTTAGCTACCTGTGCCGAATGGGATGTGCTATGTTTCATATGAGTTATTATTGACAGCGTATTATTATCTGCTATCTCATTCAAACACTGGATCATAGCCTGATAATCCTTCTCTAAATTTTTAATTTTCTTCTCCAACTCTTTTTCTGATACCAAAGGATTTCCTATTGTTATCCGATGCAAGACTTCCAATGAACGTTTTATTAATCCTTCTAATATTTCTATTGCTTGGTGTTCATCATGATCATTTAGACATTCAATAATCTGCTGTTTCCTTCGAATAACATTGGGAGTATTTTCTTCATCTACCAATAGACCTATTTCAAACGTAAAACTACATGGCAAATTAAAATGTTGTCGTTTAAGACTTTGTTGAAATAAGAAACGACCAACAGATGTATAATCACATTTCATTATATTTTTATATTTCTGATCTTCTTCTGTAGTCCATAAAAATTCAGGCTGATACTCATTTAAATGCAAATAAACCTTTCGATATCCCAAATCTATTTTTTTCAATTTACGATTATCCAGATATGCGTCTGCCTCAAGTATTGCTTTTTCTTCAATTGATTTATAAGCATTTTTATCTGAATAAAAATAATACTCTTGGCTATCATATGAATAAAACAATTCAATCCAAGAGCCAATTGGTCCAACTCCAGCTATAGTATTCAAAATTGTTGTCTTTCCTGTGCCATTTTCCCCAACAAGGACATCAAGACGTTTTAAATGCTTATTAGAATCAAAAAAAGTATCTGCACTTGTTATATAGTTCACCTCTTGCTTAGTGAAATAATATTGCATTGAAAAAAGATTCGGTTCACTTCGCACAAAATGAAACTCTACACCATTGCCTAATTGAAGTTCTATTCCCCCGATTCCACTATAAGAACTTTCTATGTACACATATACTAATTGCAAATTTAACATCATATCTTGTTTCTCACTGTTATCTATCAATGTATTCACCGCTTTCTCAATTTATTATCTGCCATTCGAACTATAATTGCGCCACCAAAGTTATATGTATTTATAAGTACATTGTATAAAATTCGCTTCAAATAATCAATATACGAGCAAATAAAAAAGAATACCACAAGTAAAATAAAAACAATTCGAACCCAGCATATTGCTCTATCCGATATGCCATTTCCACGCACTGAAAAAGCGGTTGGGGCATCTGGTACAATCCCGATGCTCCAGCCGCTCCCGGCTTTCAAATCTCCGTGCTGACTTCCGCCCCGTTGCGGAAGGTGAACACCACCCTGCCATCTGAATGTACCGTTGCGTAATCCACCATCCTGTGGAACAGCTTCTCGCTGAAATCAACCGGCAGCTCCCGCACCTCCTCAAGCCCCGAAAGGAAACCGCTGAAAAGGTCGTGCTGGATTTCCCTCCGCTCCCGTTCCTGCTTCAAGCCGTCCATCCGGCTCTCCAAGGCGGCGTAGCGGTCTGCGTACCCCACGTATTTTCTGCGGTAATCCTCCTGGTCGAGTTTCCGGGTGGCGTTCTCGTCCACCAGCCTCTGGATCATCCCGGCGACCACCTCCATCTCATTGCTGACCTCCTCCGCCTCACCGTCAATACGGCTGCAGTCCGTCAGCGCCTCCATTACCGCCCTGCAGTCCGCGATGGCCGTTTCCCGGTCTTCCATCAGGATGCCGAGCGCCTCAAGGAACAGCCCATTTATACGCTGCTCGTACAGGTGGGGCGTGGAACATTTGCTTTCCCCTTTGAACTTGGCGTTGCACTGCCAGACCGTCCGCTTGTACTTGCTGTTGGAGTGCCACACCTTGAAGCCGAAGTATTCGCCACAGTCGCCGCATTTCAGCTTTGCCGAAAATGGGCTGCAACAGTTATGGCTCCGCCCTGCGTTCTTCCGCCGCTGTATCTCCGTCTGCACGAGCTGCCATTCCGCAGGCTTGATGATGGCGTCGTGGCTGCCCTCCACATAATACTGCGGCATCTCCCCTTCGTTCGCATTCCGCTTCTTGGCAAGGAAGTCCACCGTGTAGCACTTCTGCAGGTGAGCATCGCCTTTGTACTTTTCGTTGGAAAGGATGTTCTCCACCGTCCTGTGCCGCCATGTCTCCTTTCACGTTGATGTCTGGATGTTCCTGTCAGTCAGGTATTTTGCAGAACCTCATAATCCAGCAGATTAATCACCCAAAGATTTTAAGCGCACAAACCACTTTGCACATGACGATGCCGGAATCCGCAGGTTTTTCTTGTTGGTGGAACCAAAGACACCGCTTGCAAAGTAACTTTACATCACTTTATCGCCTATACTTAAGAGTTTTTCCTGATTACAAAGCATCCTACAACTCTTCTTATGTATACCCGAACATATAATTCTCGTTCTTACCATTAGATGCCCAAATCTCGGCAGCATTCCAGACACTTAGGCATTTGCTATCGTCATCTTCTTCACAGCTGTCATCAAAAATCATTTCATTCCTTTTACGCCGCGGTATGATTGTCTCTCCTTTCATCTCTTAGGCTTGAATTTAGCACTATATACCCTAACATCATAATCGTCAGTCAACCAGCCGTAACGCTGGAGGAACTCCAATTTGATATTGTCTGTATCGCAATGTATCTCCTCGAGTTTACCCGGAAATTGTTCATTTTCCTTGCCATTGAAAAACCGAGTTGGTTCTCCTTGCCGGTAGAATACTGACACACCATTCATAAGGATGATATTGTTCTTGAGAACTTCAGCGATTTTCTCTGGCGACGCGTGCCAACCCTCCAGAAGATTGCGGATGTGTCTGCTTACCTCAAACGGGAGAGGTTCTGAATTTGACGCCACAGCTGTGATGACTTCACGAATAGGCTACAGTGGAATTTCTACTGTGCCATCTGCGGCTTTCGCAGTTGGTTGCTTTACAGCTTTCCTCAGCGAGTCCCATACCACTTTGACCATCTCTCGATTCCTGATGCAAAGAACGATTAGAATCAAAGTCCCAATTCTGATACCTGCAATAGTCAACGCCTTCCTGTGTTCCTTAATCCAACAGATAAAACCTTTACGTTCGTCCATTGCTATCGTTCCACCTTTTTTCATTCGTACTCCTCATCCAGAGTAGAGTGGAAGGTTACAATAGCAATATACTCTTTTCCAAATCAGTTGTCGTCCACAGATTGTGAACTCGCCCCTCTATGGGAATTGAAACTGTATTTTAAAAATCGAGCGGCATAAATATTTTTTACCAAGACAAATGTGTTCATCATTTCGACTCCAATTCGCTGATTGAAACCAAAATATAAATCATTGTCTACCAGATTCTTTGATTGCAGTTAGCATCTCGGACAACATTTCTTCCTCCTATAGATACTATATATTTTAGCACAATTAGAGAAACATGTCCAAGAAAAGCGGCCATATAGCAAGTAAGATGTTATGGGGAGGTTTGCCAGTATAGCAAGCCTTCGCATGATATTCGTGCCTTTGCACCAGCGCATTTGCTGGGGTTTTGAACTCATTAAGCGTTAATCATCTCGCCTCTGATAATCTACTCTGCGCGGCTCGCGACGCTGTTCATTGTTTGAGCCACTACCACTGCAACTGGCGCTTTAAATCCTCGGTCACGCCCTCGGCAGTGGCTATCTGCTTGATGATAAGCCGGTAACGATTCTGGGCCTACTCATTGAGGTCGGCAAGATAGGAGTGCAGTTTGCCCATCAAAATCATATGGTTGAGCAGAAGCGGATTTGTTTCATCCAAGTAAGCCTGGTGCGTCCGCCCCACTTCCCAATGGGGCGATCATCGTTATCCGGCAGTTCTATAGCTGGGATGTACTAATCCCAAGCAAGTACATAATCAAGGCCATTTGCCTCGTCATGGACACCAGGTTTTAATTCGTTCATTGTATTCCCTCCGTTATTTTTGGTAGTCGCTACTGTTAATACAAATTCGGCATAAAGTAGTTTCTGTCTGCGGTGCATATTAGCTTTGTCGGAGGTAATAGGGATGCCATGTCCTGTGTATAGTGTCATTCTTTATGAGAGGTTGGAATTCAAAATATTTTTGAACAGCGCTATATCTTTATTCTCCAGCATTGTGTCAATGCCGTCGTTCATAGCAATTTAGCGCACCCCATTGCAAGAAAAAAAATCTTCAATCAGATAGCCGGTTTGCAGATAATTGCGCCCCAAACGGCTCAAATCCTTGGCTTCCTGCAAATCGCCGTCTTTGGAAAGAGGACAGTAAACCGCAGCCCTGACATTGCTCATATTTTCCAATCTGTTCAGCATAGTCATCACCTGCACAATCCAGACGGTAAACGACTATTTTGATGTTCAAACTTATTATAGGCGATGCTGTGATGAATAGCAAAATGTTTTTGTGTCCAATTTATCTTTTGGGCAATGAGATTCATAAATACCTCGGTTGCGTCCAACTCACCGTCATAAAATGCCTTAACCGTAATTTCCGTTTTCTGGTTTTTCTGCATAAAGCCTCCCATATTTTAATATTCAGCAGATTTAATTAAAAATGAGTTTGCTTTAATCAATTTTTTTAGCCCCTTTTGCTTAAAGTTTTTGTAACGCAGAAAAACCACCGGCACTTCGCAAGCCCGTGGTTACTGTTTGCAGATATTTAGTTGTTGTATATATTTTAATACTTTTATATACCGAATGTCAAGCCTTAAAGGCCAAAACTTAACGATTCATATAAATAATTAAATAATCATTTATAGAAAAAGTTGATTTTAAAATCCGCATCACATAAGGCTTTCAGACGCTCTAAAAGCTCATTTTTGAGGGTGCGTGTAGGGTAATACCTAAATATATAAAATAAACATTTTTAGAAAAGTGAATTGCACTTTGCAGAAATATATCCACAAAGTGCAATTCAGAAAAGATTTTTACTTTTTATTTTGGCCAGTCAGCAACTTTTTTGTGAGTTCCGCCGTCTTTAGATAAGCGGTAATAACCATAGGTATCGCTAAATACATCTTTGTCAATAATGTTATTTTCAAAATAACATTATTGACTGTAACTGACAGTATATAACCCGTCATCACGCACGAATATTCCCGTATGCGGTAATGGCATTATATTATTATTAGCCAAAACATTGTTCATAGTACGGCTCAAATTATCACCATAGTATAGTCTGCCTGTCCAAGACGGCTTTCTGTACCATCGGTCAAAGAGAATTTCCATACGGAACTGGCATTCCAAGTATATCTTCCAACAATAAATACCCAATCATCATCAACCGCAAAGGAAGTAATTTGCAGCCAGTATTCGGCAACAGCACGGCAGCGACCGTTTGGCTTAAATTCCCAAACCTTACCACTGCCAGAAACCGTATCGCCGCTTGTGGTGAAAAATATGGCATAAGACAAGTTGTCCTTTTGCTGATAACTCTCCGCAGAACTTAAAGGCTGTTCTAGTGCGCCATATGACGAGTAAACCCAAGAGCCATTCTTAAAATTGAAAGTACGCTCAATATCCAAGTGTCCCTGCTGCATATGCCCGGCATTAAAAGTCAAAACACTATCTAAAGGAACATACACGCAACCTTTTTAACAAACATTTTTTCCTGTTCAACAACCTTGTTCGCAGACAGGCTCAATACAGTCAGCTGCGGTTTGTCATAAACTGTAATAGTTTTTGCATTATTATTGTAAGTCATTTCAATACAATAAATATCACAAATATCACGCAATTTTGTATACCATTACCATCCTATAGACACAGCATTATAGCCGCTCGGTTCTTCATATAAATAGGCAAAGTCTTGTCAGCTGCTATAACTGTGTTCAGCCCTATGTTTGTTACAATGCAAAAACCAAACCAAAACAGCATAACAGCGAATAAGGATTTAACAGACATAAAATGTTTCATAAAAACTCTCCATTCACACAGGTCGTTACATAATCCATATAAAAGGTAAAAGCCCACACAAACTATCAACACTATTTCATAATACAGCCTTAAGTCGAAGAGGACAAGTTGCCCTCACCGACCTAAAGCTTTAACTATAAAATCGCAATATTTAATCTTAAAATTGGTTCAATTACCGTCTAATGGTCGAAATAAGTCAACAAACAACGAAATTGCAGTCCCTCGTTATCATAATCTTCCTGCGGAACGCCACGCTCTAACATAATATCCAGAAACAATTTGTTGCTTGAAGAATCTATATAACCAGTCCTTTCTTCAAAAACAATATAACACATTCCCCAAAGTATATTATGGGGTTCTTCAGCTAAATACTGTTTGGCACGCTTGTCCATTATTACTTTAAAAAAACGAAAAACCATTTCATTAGGTTGAATTTGCAGTTCGTCATTCAAAAGGCAGTAATAAGCATTGCTTTTTATAGCATCGCAATAATAATTGGGAAACTCTTTAGAGGATATTTCCTGCACAGTTAATTTGTTTTTTAGATAATCAATCAATTCCGGTACTGGTTTAGGGCCTATTTTAATCAGATGCTTATATCTTTTAAGCAGTTCATTATATTCCAAAACCAAATGCCACCTAACTTTTCTTTTATTTTTACCGAAGATATTACTGAATTTCGCCTAATTTAGGCACTATGGTAACCGATCTCCACATACCTTTATTCATATCGTAACCAGCTAAGTTACTAAAGACAACTCTCGCTTCGGCAACATTATCAGGAATAGTAACAGAGCCAACCGTTACAGTTCCTTGCCGTGCTCCAAAAACGTTTTTTATCCAAGCTAAATATTGTCCATAAATTACAGGATGAATAAATTCAGCATTATCTATAATACATTTACTAAATTTCCAACTGTTATAAAAATCCGTTCCCGTCCAATTAATAATAACGTCAACCTGTTGCAAAAAATTTTTACGAACCAGTGTTGCCCAAACAAGAGTGACATCATTAGCACGTTCGTTGCTTTCATTTTCAATGTAACCAATAGGTATACTATAAATATTATCTGGTGAAGAAATGGGTATGATAAACGATGATGTTTGAGAATTTTCCATATCTGCATCAATTTCGTTTTCATAATTTAAAGTTATTTCATTTGAAGTTACAGGCATAACAGATATTAATGTTTACTGGTGAGTATATATATCCGTTTCTGCTGCCAAGGCTGGCATCACCATTGCCAGACACAAGCAGAATGCCAACACCAGGCTTGCAACCATTTTTAATTTTCTACTTAACATGAGAAATTCCTCCGATTTTATATAATTTTTATACCAACGGGAAACATTTAATTATTTTGCAGGAATACCCCTTTTCAAATTTTCAAACCAAAACAACAGATAAAAAGCCCAGACAACTTTACAGACCTATTTATAACTCAATATGTTGCTGGATTGCGAAATATCTTCCGAAATTCGGTCGGCCACCGAGGTAACATGAGCCGTAGCAACAACTTTGTAGTTATAACCTTTGTCCACCTTGCAGCTATTTTCATAGGTTTTAGATTGACCTACATATATACCCTTGCTCGGACTACAAAAACTGGTATAATACTGCCAATCACCGTCAATATACTTATAAACTGTTGATGTAATATAAATTTCGCATTTCTCTGATGTGGTAATCTTAACGGCAGTTGAAAGTTTTCCGGTAACTACATCAATCTTACCATTAACAGTTAGAGTATTAACATACAAATCCAAAGGCATAATACCGTCATAAGCA
>JAETNY010000036.1 GCA_021771915.1 Bacillota bacterium | reverse complement strand
GATTCCGGTGCTTGTAGGTAAATTTAGCATCTCCAACACAAAACTCATAATCGGCAAAAGAGTTTGCCGAGCATAAAAATAACGTAAGCTCCTGTAGTTCAATGGATAGAATACTGGATTCCGGTTCCAATGATAAGGGTTCGATTCCCTTCGGGAGTACAAAAATGAGTCAACTTTCAAAAGTTGGCTCTTTTTGTTTCTGCACTTTTGGCTCATTATGGCGAAATTTGCGGCGGTTTGTGGTTCAAATGTGGCTCAAAATGCAACACCCCTAAAAAGGTTGTGAGCCACAAATTGATCCCTAAAGCCACCTAACCTGCAAGAACCCAATAAAATGAGTACAACATTTAAGGCCGTTGTATATGCGCACCACCGCAAGGAAGATGGCACATACAACGTAAAAATACGTGTTACCCACAACCGTAAACGAAAGCACCTCCCCACCTCCATATTTGTAACCAAGGAGGATTTAACGCGAGGGCTTAAAATTAAGAACGCACAAGTTAATGATACACTCAAGCGCATCATTGAGGGCTATCAAAAAATTGTGGCCACCCTCCCTATTGAGAGAGCCAATGTTATGAGCATAGAGCAAGTGGTGGACTACATACAAAACTACAACAGGAACAATGGTATTTTTGAGCTGGATTTTATCGCCTTTTCCCGACAGGTAATAAAGGAAACCGAGGCAGCTGGCAGAGTTGGCACAGCACGGAGCTACGAGAGTGCAGTAAATGCACTGGTGCGCTACCTAAAGCGCGACAACCTCTCAATCCATGAAGTAACGGTTAAGCTCCTCACTGATTTTTGCAAATACCTCATGAATGAGCCTGCACGCCCGAATAGAATAAAGGGAGAGCGTGCGCCCTCCCTCTATTTAGGCAATATCCGCATACTCCACAACAAGGCTAAAGCCATGTATAATGATGAGGATGCTGGCATTATCCGCATACCCCTAAGCCCATTTAAGCGTTTTCAAGTGCCACGCCCTCCTCTAACTCGCAAACGCTCCATAACGGTAGGGCAACTACAGGCCATTATGCGAGTACCGCGCCGCATAGGCTACCAAAACAGCAAGAAATACCCCACCTCAAGGCAAGAACTGGCACGCGATATGTTTTTGCTCTCCTTTGGCCTTATTGGCATGAATAGTGTGGATTTGTATAACTGCACTCAAATAGAGGGTGACCGCATAACATACCAGCGCACTAAAACGACCAGCAGGAGAGCCGACCATGCCACCATAAGCATAAAGATAGAGCCGTGCGTTATGCCGCTGGTAGAGAAATACCGCGACCCAACAGGCCAGCGTGTGTTTGATTTCCATCTCCGTTACACCACCTCCAACGGATTTAACGGATATATTAACCGAGGGCTAAAGCTCATTGGTGCCATGGAGGGAATAGAGATACCCGATTTGGAGTTTTACGCAGCTCGCCATACATGGGCAACGCTCGCACGCAATAAGGCTGGGATTGACAAGGCCACCATACATGAGGCATTAAACCATGTTGATGAGCAAATGCGAGTAACCGATATTTATATAGATAGAGATTACAGCAAACAAGATGAGGCCAATAGACGTGTGCTGGAGCTTGTATCTTTTACGGCTCCTCAAGATTAAGCTCTCCCTGTGTTGGAGGCTCTGCCGCTGGGGCTGGTGGGTTCTTATACCTGCCAGCCCTTTCTTTACGCGGTTTAGGCGCAGGATTAAACATACCACCTTTACCAGTAAGGAGCCAAACAGCATTTATATTGTAATGCTCTACCAACGGCACCAGCCAATATGGTTTAAGCACAGCCTTGTTTACATCCTTTTCCTGTGCGTAAAAATGCCGCTTGTTTATATCGTACAGCCTGCAATATGTTTGCCGCCCTCTCAATGCCTTACTGGCCAACAACATTCTTATTGCCTCAAAAAAACGCTCTTTAATAGCATTGTCTATTGCCCTGCTTTCATCAGTTCGCATACCACACAGCTTTGCGTATAGTTAACAACTCATTCCTCATGGCCTCCAGCTCATTTATGGTTGCACCCTGCACCAACGCATTATCAATGGCTATATCCAAACGTAGCTTTAGATCATTAAGGCCGTCAACATTTATAGGTTCTCCTTTAATGGAGGCCAACAGCATACCCTTAACGAGGGCAAACATATCCTTATACTCCATAACTCATTTACTATTTAGTTCAGCCAATATTTCTGCTCCAGCACAGGCCGCAGGTGTTGCCAATATACTTTTATCTCTTTGCTCAAGTTCGTTGCGGAGCGCACCAAGCTCTCTATTGAGCCGCTGTATCTCCTTATCTTTTTCAGCAATTTGTTCATCTTTCGCTTTTACCACCGAGGCTGGATAAAGCTCCCCATTAGTTATAAGGCGTAGCACCTCACTGGCAACAGCATCGCTGGTATTAGCGACAATCGTTTTAGCTGTATCTGCATTTTGGCTGTCATCTTCAAACATATCTCCATTGCCTGTTATTAGCCAAGCAGGATTAAAGCCAAACACCTCATGCCATCTGGCTGCCGTGCGTTTGCCAAACGATTTCCCATTTAGTAGGCTGCCAACGACTTGCTGTGTCGTTCCGAGCCGTTCAGCAGCTTGCCGCTGAGATATGCCTTGAGCCTTGAAAAACTCCTTAATTTTTTTGCCGATGTTATCAGTTTGAAGCATAGCGTATTACAAAAAATCCACAAAAATACTTCTAAAAAAGTTGTCGAATAATTTGGTTTGACAGCTAATTTGGTTGTATATTTGCATCACTAAAACATATTAACGATGCAAAAATAGACAAAAATGGAGAAACT
>JAETNY010000008.1 GCA_021771915.1 Bacillota bacterium | reverse complement strand
ACAACTCAAATTATCAGCACTCAAACTAAAAAACACATTATTATCAACCCAACTTATGCTCATATATGTTATTCCATTATTTTTATATTTAGTTCTCAACATTCCGTCCTTATCGTCAATTTTAATATTTTCTATTAAACAATCTTCACTATCCAAATGAACATTTTTATCTTTAATAAAACCTACTTTAACTGTTTCCACTACACACAGCCATTTGAGCAATAAGCTATAAGCCGCTGTGCATAAGGCTTTTCCGTTTATTAAATGCGTAGAATGAATTGGCATGAAATAGTGAAACTGACTATCTGATTATAAATTATTTTGCTGTTGCTCTCTTATGTGCAATGAGCATTGCTGGCTGCGTTATCTGAGCCGTAACCCTCCAACAGATTAACCAAACCCCAAACGCCCAAACCAGCACCCAGAACTACCACCAATGTTTGCAACAGTTCAATACTCGCCTCAAAAAAATCCATATAATACCTATCATTTTATGTTTTTTCTTTTTGTGTTTCGGAATTTATGCTGCTTACCTCATACATATCGAACACCTCCTTTGTTTTAAGTTTCAGTTGACTTAAAAGAAAACGCCCTATATCTAAGGCGTTTTTCTTATCGCTATACGCTAAATATTTATAATTCGGGAGCCGGGTTATATCATATTTATCCGATAAAAATGGCCGCACACCCCTTAACTGCAAGATACATTTGCTACCCTCCCAAACTGCCGGCTCATCTACCGTCAATAATTCTTTGCAACATTGTCAAGTGATGAGTTCAATTTCTATTGAAAAAAATAGGACTATATGATAGAATAGGTGGAAATATCAGCGAAACAAATTGGGATTTAGGGAGAAAGAATATGAAAAATTTTTCTATGCCAGAGCAAGTTTCTCCGACATTAGAAATAGATGAGTTAACAAGGTTGAAACATAGTTTGGCAAAGAATGTATCAAGGGAAGTTGCAGAAAGCATAATAAAGGAAATTCCATTATCTATAAATTCAACACCAGAGATTCGAGCCGAGTGGGTAGAGAAGCTATCTGCTATTCTTGAAAATAGATTTGATAAAAAAACGGTAAAAAACATTCGCCAAGAGTGCTATTGTAATGAAAATGGTAGGTTAGAAGATACAGCAAATAACTTGAAACAACTCTATCTCTCTTTGGATAAGGATTTGCATAGATTTCTCAATGCTCTGAACGAAAATGGTGCCGGTTGGTTTATTAAAGATAATCAATTGTATACAAAAATGTTTTCTTGTGAATGTCCTATGTTAGAAAAAGCAAAAAATTCAAATTCATTAACATGGTGCCACTGCACTGCTGGATATAACAAAAAATTATTTGAGACTGTTTTTGAAAAACCTGTCTATGTAGAAATTGTGCAAAGCATACGGCAAGGATTTGATTTTTGCCTTTTGAGAATTACATTTCAATAAATTCAAATTTATCAAACCTGAAAAGGCAGCTGTTCTGTCAAAGCGCATGCCTTTTCCTGTACCCATTTTCTTACCCACATCTGAAAACTTCTGCCATTATCTTTGCCCCTAACTTAAAACTGTCAATGAACATTTCCGAGAACTCATATGGTATTACATCTAGCTACTCGTCCATGCTTTCAATAAACAGCTTGTCAAGGAGTGGGGGCAGTTTGCTCAATAATTCAATAAAATCCTCATAATGGTTATAATGCCCTTGGTGGATTTTCCGGTATTCCTCACCTTTGGAGGCATACTGTTCCGCCAGAAAAATTTCACCGTTATAGAGTTGTTCCAGCACGTTCTTCACTTCCATGACCTCCTTTTTATTTTATAACACTTTTATGTATTACATATTTGTAATTTATCATGTGTTATATAAAAGTCAAGCAGAATCGTTTATAATGGTATCAGAAATGTAATATGTAGGTGTAACATGGCAGACAAGTTTGTGGTGCGTCAGAAGAAGCCCGGCAAGCAGGAGGATAAGTCGGTAGTTATGACGCTGCGGATAGACCGGGAATTGCAGGAGGAATTTGACGCTCTGGCAACGAAAAGCGACTGTTCCCAAAATGAATTGATGTGTATGGCTCCGTGCTATGCCTAAGACCATTTAGAGTTTATCCCGGAAGTTGGAGAATAAAAAAGAAATATTTTTAAGAAACAATTGACACACGCATTATATTGTGTTATATTTTGAGAATACATACTATATATTCTTTTCCAGGAAAGGAGAGATTGATACAAAATGTTTTCTTCTGTACAAGGAAAAGAGGTTACAATTCAAACATATGATAAAAATGCTTCCGCATTAGAGAACATTACTACAAAGAAAATTCCTGGAAGAGTTACTTGTATGGAAAATAAGTCAAGACATTGTTTTGAGTTTGCCAAATACACTTTAAATCACAGATGAAATTTATAAATAAGGTTTTATAACAACCAAATTTGATATACGCTTTAAGAAAAAGCAGCCCTCTTCTTTTTTTAGAAAAGGGCTGTTACCATTATTCTGCTACCGCCGGTATCTCACAACAAAGTTATAAATGATTTTGATTTCATGAAATTTCTCCCCTTCAATCTTTTTCACCTCCCCACCAGAATCCAGCTGATCAGGCGGTTTAAGATACCCTCGTCCAATTCCTGTATAGTGGCATGCCAGATTTTTCGGATAATGGTACGGACATCGCATTCCTGTTAATTGGAGCAACGCATGGAGAGGGTCAATTGTTTAAGCGGTCTTTTATGCTTCGTCCTGTCACGCCATGCGTTGATAGCCGCAAAGCGTATGACAGTCCTGCAAAAGCCGTTAAATGAATACATAATGTGTTCCTTGTATGGCTTCTGTGCAATCCATAGAAAAAAATTTTTACCCTTTCTCCCACGTAGGACAGTGCATGATTCATGGTTACTTTTTATAAGCCAAAGGGGCGGCAGTATTTTGTCTATCGCCCCTTGATTATTCATTTTATAATTCCCGACATAAATTACTTTTCACGAACAGTTGATAAACCTTTTGATTTATCTCCATTCAGCCATTGCCATTGCTCGGATAATTCTATTTTTCCATTATCCAAAAAGCGTGGTACACTATGGCATTTTCCAACCCTTATATCATTGTTTTGATTTATGTGCTGATAGTAAAAGTCTAATTCTCCATTCAGCCCAACTAATCCAATCATTGTACCCTTTTTTATTTCCCCACCATAATATTCTGCCCATAAAATATTTCCGTTTTGGTGATATGCAAATAATGTTTGATTATCAACTTCCCCATTTTCTGTGTTTATGACAGGAACAAAAAATTTCCCCTCATAACATATTTTTGTGCTGCTAACTGTTAATGGTTTTTCCATTATTCCATACACCAAAATAAAACCATTGTTGGTTGATAATTCATTATGTGAAATAGTTTTATATCCTTTATGCTCATAAAAACAGGTAGCACAAAGTGAAGCGTCTAGTATAACTAAATCATGCTTATTAGATATTTCTTCTTCAAGACATTGCATGATATGACTTCCATATCCATTTTTCTGAAAATCGGGAAGTACAAACAATCTTGAAATATGATTTTCTGAAACGGTTCCCGTGCCTATCAAACAGTTATCTAAAAATAATACTCGTACATAGCCACTGTCTATATCAGCGGCAATTTTTTCTTTTGAGTGAAGATTACTGAAAAAATCTACTATTTCATGCGGATAAAATTGAGGGTATATAGTTTGAATAGTGTCCTGCACTAACTGATAGACTTGCCCTAAATCCTCTCTTTTGGCTTTTAAATATTCCATAAAATATGCCTCCATTCTTTTTTAATTATACCCTTGCAAACAAAAACAATCAATAGTAAAATTGCTTGCAAGACAATTTTGCAAATACTGATTCACACAATACATGGGGGGGGGGGTAATGTCATCCCTATAAATTATTTTGAAAGCTATCCAATGAGCCGAAAGCCAGATTTAAGCAATACAAAACCACCTATTTACTTAGCATTAGTTAGGCAGCTGGAAGATGATATTAAAGCCGGGGGATTGAAACCTGGAACAAAATTACCACCACAAAGGAAATCGGCAGATTATTTGGATATAAATTTAAGTATCGTTTCCAGAGCTTTCAAAATGCTTCTGTGCAATCCATAGAAAAAAATTCCCCCCCCTTTATCCCACGTAGGGCGGTGTATGGTTTACGGTTACTTTTTATAAATTAAGGGGCGACAGTATTTTGTCTATCGCCCCATGCTTTATAACCTATGTTTAATCTTCCTCTTGCCAACTGTTCTGCCACCAATCATCTTCCCACGGTGTACCTTGCCATGTATCAGACCATAAATCTTTCCATTCCTCCGGGAAATTTGAGGAATCAAATGCGTCTGAAGTGTAAATTCCCATGACACCAGAGCCTTTTCTTGTCACATTGATAACATTGTTCCCTGTGCCATTCGTAAACGTATAGTTTCCGTTACTTTCTGTGAAATTTTCAGGCGTATATATTTCTCCCCAATCTCCGCTATTGGTAATGGTTGTGGTAGTATTTTTAAAATCATCTTTGGAAATCAACTGGAAATACCCACTGTTTGCTACTGCGTTTAATGACCCATTAAAACCCTCCGGCAAAGTCAAAAAGACAGAGGCCATATTGAAGTTGCCCACAATGTTACCAGACCTTATAAAATCATACGTTAAATGCGCGCTATCTGCTGTTAAACTCACTTCCCCATAATCAATATCCGGGATATATAGTTTTATGGTTTCATCATTTGTATTCGTGCTTGTTTTGCAGAAAATAGATACTTTTCGGCTGTCATCTGATTCATCAATCTCCACATCATAAACATTGCTGTTGTATTCAGCGGAAATTTTATTATCTGTTGATGGCAGCACATTTACTGCACAACTGCTCACATCTAACGTCAATGATGGTTTTCCCTCCGTGTCCAACTGTAGATTCAATAGAGGGGCTGCATGAGCACTTGCAGCACCTGAGCCTGTTGTATAGACACCAATAACAATAGCACTCATAACAAAAAACAGTGTCAATACGCTTGTCAAAATAACAACGGGTTTATTCTTTTTCTTAAAATTCATAATAGCACCTAACCTTTCTTTTAACTGTTCTGCTCCCTCTGTCAAAGTGACGGAAGCTAAAGAACTTTTATAGATATTGTTTGACTTCAAAAAGGAAATCAATGTGTCCCCATATTCTCGCTTTTCTTTGTCATCAAGTACAGCTATGACTTTTTCATCACATGACAATTCACAAGATTTATTCACTTCCTTTTCCAGCAGATATACAAAAGGATTGAACCAATGGGCGCACACAACAATCTGTATCAGCCATTTGTAAAACATATCTTTCTGCTTGTAGTGGTTTAGCTCATGCACAAAGATATAAGACAGTTTCTTATCTTCCAATTCACAGACAGGTAAAACAATTCTTGGTCGAAAAAATCCAATCATAATAGGGGTGGCAATCAACGAATTATAGGATAATTCAACCCTCGTCTTAATATTTAGCTTTTCTTCACAATCAGATAACAGATTCAAAATCTTTATATCCGATACCTCTGCGTCGCTCGCTTTGATGTATTGGATAAATCCTTGATAAACCGTTATCTTACGGACAAATAAAACCAGCGCCAATGCTGACCAAATAAAAAACAGGCAGACATATTTGTTAAATGGTTCACGCGTGACAGCGGCAGTCATATCCCTGTTTGTCTGTATCGGCTCTGCTTTGCTGTTACCCGTATCTACCGGAACGGGTACATTGGGACTTATAGTGATTTCATTCGTTATTGCTGCCGTGTCGAACTTTTCAAACAGGCTCCCAACAATCGTAGTATCGGGAGTAAATGGAAGCAGAAACCGCAACGCAACAACTATCCAGATATAATACTGCCAGCGCTTGCTGAATTTGCTTTTATACAGCGGCTTCAATCCCCAAACGAGAAGCAGTAACAGTGCACCGGAAACAGACAGCGACAATAATACTTTTATAAATTCATTCATTTTCTTTTCTCCAAAATGTTTCAATCTCTTTCAATTCGTCTGCCGAAAGAATATCCTGCCGCAACAAGGTTGATACTAAGTTTTTCACATTCCCACCGTATACTTTATCAAGAAAGCTATGGGTCTGCATAGTCTGGTATTCTGCTTCTGTCACCGTAGCCACATACTCATTCCGTCTACCAATTTTTTTCACTTTCAAGAACTTTTTTTCGCCTAATCGGGAAAGCAGCGTGAGTACGGTGTTGTTCTTCCATTCGTTCTTTTCTTTTCCCAATTCCTCCATGATGAGGGAGTATAAAGCTGCACCTCCATTCTTCCAAATGATTTTCATTAGTACCAATTCGGATTCAGAAATTTGCTGTGCCATATTTTCCTCCTTTTATCTTAACATTTTGTAGGTATATATTTATATTAACACATTGTAGGTGATAATGCAATACCATAAACGAAATTTATAAAAAGATATTGTTCTTTGGGAGTTGTCGGGGGAGGCGTGGGGCGCAGAGCCACCGCAAAACCTAACGAAAGCCGCCAAAGTAGTGCAGACGCTTTCGTCTGCTTCATTCTAACGGCAAAAATCCAGACAGTCAAGGGGTGTAGAACAGGGGGCTTGTTTTTCGTAATTGGGTATGATATAATTTCCACCAGTACAAACTGGCAAATCGGTATTTGCATGGAGGTATCTTCAAGTGAAAAAATATGAGTATAAAGTACTAACAATCGCAACTGCTTTAGCTGTAAGTACAAAGCAATATGAAAAGGTTGCGCAGGAGTTTGAAACACAATTAAATGAATTGGGAGCTGATGGTTGGGAACTTGTTCAGCGCATGGATGGTTTCTTTTTTCTAAAAAAGGAAATTGAATAAATTCTAATTTGTGGAAGGTATCGCAAATGAACAGAAAAACACTTGGGTTTGCACCCCTGTTGTTTGGAAATATATTAGCAGTGCCAGATGCGTTTTTCTTTTATCTCGCACTATTGATAGGAATTGTTGGCTTGTGCTTTGTCATTAGCGGCATGAAAGCTGATAAATAAATTATTCATAGTTCAAAACAATCATTAAATTGTCAAAGATTGTAAAAGAATAGATAAGTGTTTTTCCCAAAATGCTTATATCTCTCTATAAATCACTCTCAAATACCTAGTAAGTGAATAACTATAAAAATAAAAAACTGAGAATCTTTTAAGATTCCCAGTTTTCGTTTATAACATTATTTTATTTTTAGGCTGTCTTTTCGTTTTATGACTTTCGCACTTCTTCAAGAAACAAGTCCATAAATTTAAGCAATAATAATCTGGCATTTAGCTTCGGAATCATCAAAAATTACCTGCTCAACTGCCGGGACTGAAATGCAACCGTTAAGCGGATTTTTTATGCTTAACACGGGCGTGGTAATTACAGCCTGCACCGAAGACTTTTCAAAACATAAATCCGTATCCTGCATGGTACAGTTTTCCAGAACCAGGCCTTGAGCATAACACAGTGGTTGCGTACCGATAATTTTACAGCGCACCAGGCGCAGATTTTCTGAGTACCAGCCCAAATATTCACCTTTTATAACGCTGTCAAAAACTGTAACATTTTGCTGTGCCAAAAAGCATCTTTGGTATCCAGCACAGAATTATGGATTGTTACATTATGCACATATTGAAAGGAATATTTAGCCGTCATATGCAAGCCCTGGATAGCTATTTCCGCAGATTGTAAAAATGGATATTCCGATTGCAGCTGACAGTCTTTCAATTCAATATTTTGGCAAAACCAACCAAATTCGCTGGAGTTGATATTGCAGCTTACAATTCGCATATCAGTACATTCTCGCATAGCCTTAATGCCGTTTAATTGGCAATTAAGTATGTCAATTCCCTGGTCATACCAAAGCGCCGCCCGGCAGGTTTCGCTCATTCGAGAGTTGACAATGACAGTTTGTTTGGTGTGCCAAAGAGGATAACGCAGCTCAAAATTGCAGTTGTCTATTTCTAAATCAGCAGTTTCTTTCAATGCCGACTCGCCGTCTGCCGGTCCGGCAAAGGTGCAATGTTCAAGACTGGCTTGCCGCAAACCATAAAGGGCTCTTTCTTCATCATGTAATTCGTTGATAATCAACTGCATTTTTTACTTCCTTTTCCGTACAAATTTTTAGTTATTTGAGACCGGCGTTCAGGATAGCCAAAACACCGGCCTTAAAATTGCAGTTTATATATACTATTTGCTGGCAGCCGTAATATTCAGACTGTTTAACCAGTTGTCTATTTACGTTTGGGCTGCATTGCCGGAGAACCGTTGTCCGGCCAGCCAGCTTACACCTTGTTGCCGCTCTGGCTGTTCGATTGCATAATATTATTTGAGCCATTTCCGGAGCATTTGGCCAGTGTAAGCAGCATGATAATAGCCAATATTAAAAAAACTGTTTTTTTCATAGCTGTCCACTCTCCTTATAAGCTTGTTTAGTCGGTTCGTTCTGGATAGGAACGATTTTAGCCAGGCGTTTATCTTTTCCCAGGCGTCTAAAAGAATGGTATCGTATGGTCATAAAGGAGTATCACTTCGGTTTGTTTTGCACCATAACCCCGGCCAGGGAATAAGGCAGGTAAGGAGCCTCCGGATATCTGCTTTCCTCATCAGCAAGCCGCAAATCAACCGCCCTGGCGGCAGCCTCAATATGCTCGATTTTGGCTGCGCCAACCACTGGCGCCGTTACCTTGGTCAGCAGCCAGGCCAGCGTAACTGTCCTCCTGCAAACGCCTGCTGGCCGAACCCCCACCGCAATCTCCTCTGGCGTCCGCAACAGGAACTTTGTCGTCACGATAACCTCATTTCGCCTGGCAAAATCCCTTAAAGCTCGCCCCAGATACCGCTCGCTGGTGCCGCCCCGATTGATATACTGCATAATTTTTTTCCTTAAACCTGTAAATCGAAATATTACTGTATGTTACTATTATATTATACTAATCATTCAATAGCAAATACTTATATTGAATGACATATTATAGTTTAAAAGCATATCATGCTTACAATGCAGCGGCAAATTCCTCTTTTAAGCGCTGCAAAAACAGCCCAGCTGCTTTGGAGAACACCTGATACTTCTTCCAAACAATATCCAGGCGAGAAGGCTCACCTTTATATAATGGCCGCTGACATATCAGCCCGTCTTCCGAGATTTGCACCAGCTTTTCCAGGCACAACACATAGCCAAAGCCCTCCTCGGCCATCAATTTGGCGTTGTAAATCAGGTTATAGGTGGCGACAATGTTCAGTTCTTCTATATCTTTTTTAATCCAATCTTTCAAATCCTGTTTTTCCCAAAAAATCTGCTGCGAGCAAATAAGCGGTTTATCCCACAAATCCGCCGGCATAATTTGTTCCTTGGCGGCCAGTGGACTGTCATTGCGCATAAGCACGCACCAGCTATCCGCAGACGGCAGCAGCAGGCTTTCATACTTGCTTAAATTGTTGTAGTCAATCAGCAGGCCAAAATCCAACAGGCCTTGGTCCAACTTTTCCGTCACGTCCTGCGCATTGCCGCTGAAAAAGTGATAATGAATGTCCGGATAATCCTGTTGTAATTTATGCGCTACTCGCAGCAGCAGGCGCATATTATCGGTTTCCGCTGCTCCAATATAAATATCGCCGCTGATAAATTCATCAGACGAGCGAATTTCCGTTTCCGTTTTATCCACCAAATCAACTATTTCCTCCGCCCTTTTGCGCAGGAACATACCCTCCTCAGTCAGTGTGATGTGCCGATTGCCTCGAATAAACAGCTGCTTGCCCAAGGCATGTTCCATATCCATCAGCTGCCGGGACAAGGTAGGCTGAGATATGTGCAGCATTTCTGCCGCCCCGGAAATGGATTGCTCCCTGGCGACTGCCAGAAAATATCTTAAAACCCGCAGTTCCATATTATCCTCCTAGGTTTTTTGCTTATATTGTAACATTGTCAAACCATAACCGTCAAGCATACCTGACTATTTAATATAAGTATTGGACAAATCAAGACTGTTGATATATAATTTAAAAAATTAAAGAAAAATCAACAAAAAAAATTTAATGGAGGAAGATTAAAATGGAAAAGATTACCCAGACAGCAGGCCGAAACCAACTCGGTGATTTTGCGCCGGATTTCGCCCACTTCAACGATGACGTCCTTTTTGGCGAGAATTGGAACAGTGTGGATTAACTGGGTAATTTACCCTATGCTGAACCGGATTAGATTAGCGCTATCGGCATTTGCAAATGCCTGGCGGCTTCAATAAATTTTTTGACGGCATGACTGGGCGCGTTAGCGTAAATCCAGCCGTAAGGCATAGTGTATTCGGTTTCCAGCGGTATGGTAATTAAATTGGTATGAATATCCGAATAGACAGGCTGTGTTATCAGGATATAAGGATTTACCTCACACATTGTAAAAGTGTCCACTCCATAATAAGAAGAATCAATAATTTTTATAGTGGGATAATTTTGCAGCAGATTGTTGCGAAAAGCGTCCAGCTCCAGGGATACGCCGGTAATAGGCATAACCAAATGCTCGCCGTTCAAATCTCGCATACTGAGCTTTGTTGCTTTAGCCAGATGATGCGTGGGTGAAACTGCGCAACAAACAGGCGTGCGGCACAGTTCCAGAAACTGGCACCTGCCTCGCCAAGCGTCGGAGCCGTAAATACCCTCCCACAAGTCATATTTCACGCCCAACATAGCCAGACTATCACCCCGACTTATATATTCAGCCATGGGCAATATCTCGATTTTCAAATCGGGGTGTTGCTCACTTATTTTAGCCCAAAGTGTGGGTAACAGCCGGCATTTATATAAAAGCGAGGTGCCTATGCGCACTGTGGTTTCGAATGCCTCGGCCATAAGCCGGGCCCTGCTTAAAGCGTCATCAGAGAGTCTAATCAGGGTTTTGGCGTCCTCATAGAGCGATTGACCGGCCGGCGTTAGCTTAACTCCCCGATTAGAACGGTTAAACAGCTTAAAGCCGCAATGCCTTTCCAGCAGGTTAATCTGCTGAATGATTGCCGGCGAGGATATATACATGGACTCGGCGGCTTTGCCAAAACTGCCCAAATCGGCAACTTTAATAAATGCGTCTAACTGGTGATTATACATATCGACCTCCGGTGTTAAGGTTAAACTTAATACTATAATAACATATTGAAACTTCCCTGACAAGTAAACTTTTGTTACAATTTCGCCGGTCAGCTGGAGCGGCTGGGGCTTGATTACATTGACTATTACTGGCTGCACGGTCTGGGAGAACCGTCTTATCGCCAGGCGGAGCAATGGAGAGCCTTTGAATTTGTGCAGCAGCTGAAAGCCGCCGGCAAGGTTAAGCATATCGGTTTCTCTTTTCATGACAAAGCGGCGCTTTTGGACGAGATTTTAAGCAAGCACCCGGAAATGGAATATGTGCAGCTGCAGCTTAATTATTTGGATTGGAACGACACAACGATTGAAGCCGGCAAATGTTATGAGGTAGCCGCCAGACACCACAAGCCGGTTATCGTTATGGAACCGCTGAAAGGCGGCAGTTTGGCGCGAGTTCCGGCAGAAGCTCAAAAGCTTTATCAGGATTATGCGCCGGAGCGCTCAGTGGCCTCATGGGGTATTCGCTTTGCCGCCAGCCCGGATAATGTGCTGATGGTGCTTTCCGGCATGAGCAATCAGGAACAAATAAACGATAATCTTAGCTTTATGCAAGATTTTCAGCCCTTGAATGACGAGGAACGGCAGCTGATAGAAAAGGCGGTTAGCATTATCAGAGGGGCTATCGCTATTCCCTGCACAGCCTGCCGCTATTGCGTGGACGATTGTCCTAAAAAAATTGCCATACCTGATTATTTTGCGGTTTATAACAATTTGCAGCAGTTTGGCCCGGAGCAGGGTTTGGTTGCCCAGACATATTACGGCAATCTGACGCAAAGCCACGGCAAAGCTTCCGATTGCATAAAATGCGGTCAATGTGAAAACCATTGCCCACAGCATCTGCCAATCCGCAGGTATCTGAAAGACGTGGCCACGGCGTTGGAATAATATCAGCCAAAAACAAATTGCTCTGATTATATTTTTTTAGGAGGTGCTTAAATGCAGGAAGAAAAAGTTGATATAAGACTGCTTACCCCGGCGGATTGGGCAGCCGGACAAAGGCAGAGGGAACTGATTTTCAGGTTTAATCAAACCCTGCCCGGAAGCGAGGAAAACACTGCCATTTTGCAGGAGCTCCTGGCCGGCAGGCTGGGCAACGGCAGCGTGATTGCCGCGCCCCTGCAAGCAGCCTGTGCGGACAAGGTGGTCATCGGGAATAACGTATTTATTAACAGCAACTGCCTGATGATGGCGCAAGGCGGCATTACGATTGAGGACGACGTGCAGATTGCGGCTAATGTTTCGCTGATTTCCAATAATCATGACTCTTATGACCGGCAGATTTTGCTATGCAAGCCGGTGCTTATTAAACAGGGAGCCTGGATTGGCGCCGGAGCCACAATTTTGCCCGGCGTAACGGTTGGCAGATATGCTATTGTGGGCGCAGCCGCAGTGGTTACGCATGACGTGCCAGATTATGCGGTGGTGGCAGGCAGCCCGGCCAGAGTAAAGAAGATGCTGGACGCAGGCAGATTTACTTAATAAAAGAACAGGAGGTTGTAACAATGAAAAAGCTACTGACAAGTGTTTTAGTTTTATGCGTCTGTCTGGCGCTGGGATTTGCCTTTTTAAGCGACGATAATACGTCCCGGGCAGCGGCGGCCGGAGGCGGCTTTGCCGATGTGCCGGCAGACGCCTGGTATGCCGGGGCGGTGGCCTATGTGCAGGAGCATGGTTTAATGAATGGAAACACCGCAACGGAATTTGCGCCGGAAGAAAGCCTGACCAGAACCATGCTGGCGACGGTGGTTTATCGGCTGGCCGGGGAGCCGACGGTTAGCGGCAACCCGGAATTTACCGACGTGCCAGCCGGCCAGTGGTACAGTCAGGCGGTTATCTGGGCCACGCAGCAGGGCGTGGTAAACGGTTATGGCGGCGGACTTTTTGGCCCCAATGATAATGTTACCCAAGAACAAATGGCGCTTATTATGAGCCGTTATGCCGGGCAATCGGTAACTGATAATATTCCAGGCTTTAGCGGCGGTACAGCCGAGGCAAACAGAGCGCAGGTGGCGGCTACTTTGCAAAACGCTGCCCACATTGACGCTAATAATACTGATAACAAGCAGGTGGAAACAATGTATATTCAGGTGAGGGGCGCCAAACAGGCTGTTTGGACAGCTGCGCTGGCGGATAATTCTTCGGCGACGGCTTTGGGCAAGCTTTTGCAGCAAGGGGATTTGAGCCTGGCGCTGCATGATTACGGCAGCTTTGAAAAGGTGGGCGCTATCGGCAACGAGTTGCCCACCAATGACGAACAGATAACCACCGAGGCTGGGGATTTAATTCTTTATCAGGGAAACCAGTTAGTTATGTTCTATGGCAGTAATTCCTGGAGCTATACCAGACTCGGCAAAATTCAAGGCGTTACGCAGGCAGAAATGCGAGATATTTTGGGTGATGGCAATGTGAGTATTACTCTGACGCTCAACAATCCGGCACCGGCATCAACAAATACCGCCAGTGATAACATCACCACCAACAGCGGCGAGCAGATTGCCCTGACGGCGCTGGAGCACCAAAACGCCGCAGCTGATGCCAAGGTTTATTACACCAAGGATATTACCCCAGAGGCTATGCTGGCAGCGTATCAGGCTTTGGACAAGGAGCTTAACGGCAATAAAATTGCCGTTAAGCTTTCCACTGGCGAACCCCCGGCCAGCAACTACCTTTCCCCGGATTTGATAAAAGATTTGGTGCAGTTGGTGGACGGCACCATTGTGGAGTGCAACACTGCCTATGGCGGCTCCCGTGCCAGCAATGCGCTGCATTATCAGGTGGCAAAGGACCACGGCTTCACCGCCATTGCGGACTTCCAAATTTTGGACGAAAACGGCTCCATCAGTCTGCCGGTGCAGGTGGCGGTGGGCGTTTCCACCCAATTGAAAGAGAATTTTGTGGGTGCGCATTTCCCGGAATATGACGGTTATCTGGTGCTGTCCCATTTTAAGGGTCATGCCATGGCCGGCTTTGGTGGGGCAATTAAGAATATTTCTATCGGCCTGGGCAGTTCCGAGGGCAAATGCTGGATTCATTCCGGCGGCACCAGCCGTACCAGCCCCTGGGGTGGCGAGCAGAACGCTTTTACGGCCAGCATGGCGGAGGCCGGCAAGTCGGTGGTGGACGCGTTGGACGGCAATATCCTTTATATCAGCGTAATGAACCGCCTGTCCATAGACTGCGACTGCAACGGCAACCCAGCGGAGCCGGATATGCACGATATTGGTATTCTGGCCTCCACCGACCCGGTGGCTCTGGACCAGGCCTGCGTGGATTTGGTTTATGCATCTAAGGATAACAATACGGCTTTGATTAACCGTATGGAAAGTTTAAGCGCTTTCAACACGCTGGCACACGGTGAGGAAATCGGCCTGGGCAGCCGCAGCTATCAGCTGATTAGTTTGGATTGAGGAGGAGATAGCATTGAGTAAATCAACAAAAACGCTTTGTTATGCGGCTATGTTTCTGGCTCTGGGGCTGGTGCTGCCCTTTGTAACCGGCCAGGTGCCGCAGATTGGCAATATGCTGCTGCCAATGCACATTCCCGTGCTGCTCTGCGGCCTGATTTGCGGCTGGCAGTATGGCCTGACCTTGGGCTTTATACTGCCCCTGCTGCGTTATATGCTGTTTGATATGCCGCCGCTTTTCCCCAACGGTACGGCAATGGCATTTGAACTTGCCACTTACGGCGCAGTTGTTGGTTGGCTGTATAACCATGCGCGTTGGCAGTGCGTTATCTCTCTTTATCGCTGCCTGATTGCCGCTATGCTGGCCGGGCGGCTGGTTTGGGGTGTGGCGGAGATTTGCCTGCTGGGGATTGGCGGCGCAGGCTTTAGCTGGCAGATGTTTATGGCAGGGGCGCTGCTGAACGCTATCCCCGGTATTATTCTGCAACTCATTTTATTGCCGAGCATAATGGTAGCGCTGCACCGTACCGGGTTGGGTGCCTTTCAAAAGAGAAAGCGCCAACGTTCCGGCGCAGGCGCAATAAATATTTTAACTTTAATAAATGGGAGGTCTGGCAATGCTGGCCGTTTTACAAAGAGAATTTGTCTATCTTTGGTATTACTTTGATTTGCAGCTGCGCCAGATTTTCCCTTTTTGGCTGCTTGGTATGCTGCTTGGCTCGGCGATAGCGGTTTTTGCTAAGGAGAGTATTCACAATGCGGTGCGAGGGCTGACCGAGCGGCGGCTGGGAGTACTGGGTATTATTCCGGCCAGTCTGCTGGGTATAGCTTCGCCCTTGTGTATGTACGTAACTATTCCCCTGGCGGCAAGCTTTGCGGCTTATGGCGTACCGGAATACTAGCTGGCGGCTTTTATGATGAGTTCTGTTTTGCTTAATCCTCAGCTGATATTATACAGTATGGCGTTGGGGTCACAGGCACTGGCGGTGCGCTTGCTTTCCTGCTTTTTATATGGTATTACCGCTGGTTTGCTGCTCTATTTTCTGCGGCGGCCGGTGAAATTTTTCAATTTTACCGGCTTTCAGGAGCAGGCCTGTCATGATACAGACCCCAATCTGCTGCTACGGTTTTTGAAAAATCTGGGACGTAATCTGAAAGCCACCGGCCCAATGTTTTTGCTGGGTGTGATTTTATCTGCCCTTTTTCAGCGTTATGTGCCGGCGGAGCTGGTGGCCGGTTTCTTTGGCAACAATCAGGGATTTGGGGTACTGATGGCAGCCACCATAGGCGTGCCGCTTTACGCCTGCGGCGGCTGCACCATTCCCTTATTGCAGGCCTGGCTGGCGGACGGCATGAGCCTTGGCAGTGCGGCAGCATTTATGATAACCGGTCCGGCCACTAAAATAACTAACATGGGAGCGGTCAAGATTGTGCTAGGGCTGAAAAACTTTGTGCTTTATTTGCTTTTTGTTATGCTGTTTGCATTGCTTACCGGGCTGCTTACTAATTTATTTATTATGTAACCAGATTTATATAACAGGATAATTGGTTGTAAGAGCAACTGATTATCCTGTTTTGTTATTTTTTGCAATCTGCTGCATAATTTCATACATCAATATTAGACCCAAATATTGCTCAAAAACCTATCAAAAAGTCTGTTTCGTTTCCGGTACTTCATCATTTTCGCCATCTGTAATTTTGTTAAGTTCCGCCATATATCCGGCAGTAATAATGCCTGACGGCAAAGCAACAACAGCAATACCAAAAAGAGAAGAAATCATCGTAATAATTCTGCCAACTTCGGTAACAGGATAAATATCGCCGTAACCTACGGTAGTTAAAGAAATCGTCGCCCAATAAACAGCCTCAAACAACGAATCAAACGAATCCGGCTCCACATTGAATATAACCAGCGCCGAAATAATAATATAACTAATCGTAAGTATCAAAACATAGCTAAGTAAGTCTTTCTGCTTTTTGAAAACATTATAAATGATTTGGGCATTTTTTGAATAACGAAACAGCTTGAAAGCACGAAATACTCGCATGGCACGGAACAGCCGTAACAGACGCAGCAGCTTGAAACTTTGATTCAGAACCGTCAGCGATGGCAGAATGGAAACCAAATCCACGATTGCCATTGCCGAAAACGGATATTTCAAGAACGCTATAATATTTCTTTCCAATAATTTATAATCTGCCGTCAACCACCTAAGCAGATAATCGGCAATAAAAATTCCCACACAAACCTTATCTATAATTTCAAATGCAGCCACCGATTGCTTGAACATCAAAGGAAGCAGGCTTGCCAATATAACAAGTATCATAAAAATGTCATAAACAAAGCTTACTTTGTCATGTCCCTTTGAGGCTGATATAATTTCATACAAGCGTTTTCTCATCGCAATATTACCTGAACCTTAAACCTTATTCAAAATAAGCGCAAATGCCGCCTTGCTGAACAATATGTCCAGCCGCCATTTTCAGCACCTTTCGCTTGGTTGCAGCAGTTCCTATATCCAGCCAAGCTTTATTGGGTGGCTTAAGCCCTCCAGGATTACAGCCAGCGTCTGTGCATTTTGCGCTAAATTATGTATTACAAATTCCGGTGAAACATCAAGCCCACGCCCGGTATTAGCTAACGGAAAAACGCCTCCGTCCTTTATACCGACACATTCAAATTGTAAAATTTCCTGTTTCATTTATAATAATTCAACATTTCTTCGTAAAGCTCTCTGCACTGTCTTTCATCTCCCCAGGATAAGGGGTCATCAGCATAACAAAGCGTCCAGAAAGGCTCCTCACAGGATATATTATCCGGCAGATTTTGCCATAAGGAATACATCTTAGCCGCAAAATGCCGCAATTTATCTTGCTCATATAAAACGGCAAGCTTTTGCATCAAAAATTGACCAAATTTATCTGCATTAAACTCCGTATAATTAAAATGTGCTTTCAAATACAAACAACTGCCTTTAATATCGTCCGACATAAACTCCAAATCCAACAGAACTTCATTTTCAGAATTTAGCATAAATAATTTATCAAGTGTTTCCTGATACTCTTCCTCAAAATTAAACCCCTCACACAATAATAATACGCAAACCAGTAATTCTTCCACAACAAATACTCTCCTGCTACAAATCCAGCCGCAATCTAAATCTCCTGGGAATAGCATAGCATTTTATATGCAAATTTTCAATATATTAGCGTTAAAATTAGCTTTTCTTGTATCATCTGCTTTTTATGGTATAATGTAAACATAATGGCAATTGTCGTTTTGCCACAAGGGGAACTAAATTATTCAAAGATAAGTTCGGCAACATGGGCTTTTTTATTTTGCCGGACGTAACTGTGAATAACCATTCCATGCAAACAACGCTTCTTCTGCGTCATTCCCATAAACCTGTTCTACATTGCAAATATACAGATAGTGATTGCCAACCTCGTAATATTCTTTTAAACTACATTGAATTGCCACACGGCTATGAAAAGGAATTTTGATACTGTTTCCCTCTATCTCTGCAAGTTCAATACCAAACTTCTCTGCCTTATCCATGTTGCGCCCCGTAGTGCTTCCACACCCCATTACTGCGTCTGCAATTTCCGCGCCGGGAATTGTAAGAATAACTTTTTTTGTATTCCGTACCATTTCGCCGCTGTATGAGGTTTTTGCCATTGCATAAGCAATCATATTCGGATTAAAGGAAAGATAAGTCCACCATGAAACAGTGGCAAGGTTGGTTGAACCGTCCGGCTTCATGGTGCATACAACACTTACCGGATTTGGAGAAGTTAATTTTGCAGCTTGGGGTAAATTGATTTTATTCATAGTAACAAATTCCTTTCTTTATTGAATTGATTTTCCTAAATTGTAGGCTTCCTGTAACTCTGGTTTTCCGGCAATGTCTCCCATGGCCATTACACCGCCGCAAAGCACTTTTCCAATGCTTTTCCACCCTAAATGTTTGTCAAGATGTTCATACCAATAAAGAGTTTCTTCAAAGCCGTAGCCCTCGGCTGCCATAATGAGAACACTTTCCTTTTTAGGGTTTTGATAATTTGGGTCACATTCCGCAACAGCAAATAAGCGGTCAAAGGCAGTTTTTAATTGACCGCTGATAGTCCAATAGTAAAGCGGTGTTGCAAGAACAACTATATCCGCTCCCTTGTAAACAGGATAAATTTTATCCATATCGTCTTTTTGAACACAAGGGCTATCCGGGTTTTTACCGCCGCCCAAACAGCCTTTACAACCATTTATGTTCATACCGTCAAGAAAAAACTCTGTCACGGTGTTTCCGGCTTCCTCTGCGCCTTTCTTAAATTCTGCCGTTAATGCCGTTGTATTTCCGGCTTTTCTTGGACTTCCATTGAGAATAATAATTTTTTTGCTCATAAAATATGTCCTCCTAATTCTGTGAGATTGACTTTCTCTTCTTTTTATATTATAATCTTAGCAAGAATTGAAATAAAATCAAGTACGCACATATAAGTGCGATACTTACAATAAAGTTATATACTTACCTTAAGGAGAGTGTAAAATGAGTGAACGCTGCATTTTGAATGAATGTCTTGAAACAACAGGTTTCAGTTATACATTGTCATTAATCAACGGCAAATATAAAATGACTATTTTGTATACTTTAATGGAGTTCGGAGTTGTCCGTTTTAACGAAATGAAAAAATATATCAGTGAAATTTCTTATAAGACTTTAAGCTCCACTTTAAAAGAATTAGAAGCAGACCAATTAGTGCATAGAAAAGAATATCCACAAATCCCACCCAAAGTAGAATATAGCTTAACAGAACGTGGAAAATCTTTAATTCCAATTTTAGACGGAATGTGTGAATGGGGTGATAAAAACAGGTGATAAAAACAGGTTATAAAATGGATTGATAGGGATTCCATAGCCGTTTATGCACATTTCAACAATACTTGTCTTTTCCGTTTGGCCTCTCCTTAATACGTTTTGCCGGCGCCTTACTTTTTATAAAACTCCCAGCTAAATGCTCCTTTGGTTTGATTTTTAATTTCACGTCCGTTATATTTACAACCTTATCTCCAGATAATAAGCATTGCTTTCAGGCAGGTTCATATACACACAGAAAGTGTGACTTTCACTTATGGCTTATCGTAGTTTTGCGTTTTCGGAACATTTTCATTAAATTGCTCTGCTTTCAAACTGTTTTTCGATTGCTGGATTTTCTTTGAGTTTTTTTGTTTCTGAGCCAGTTTCCGGCCCATAGCATAAGCATTACTGGCTGCCGTTTTAGTTTGATTTACGCCATAAGCGCCATCTGATTGCGGCTTATCTTCCGGTCTTGGCCGCGCCGCCGCGGCTCTGGCAGCCTTGCCCTGTGGGTTCAGATTGTTATTCTCATAACCCTGAATAAGACCGGCAGAGTTAGCCCAATTCAATAAAACCATTGATTTTCTTTAACGTCGCTGAAGTTCATTGCGCCGTTCTGCGGCTTCTCCACAACCTCTTTTTCGGTTTCGTTGGTAACAATAAAGGGGCTTAAATGGTTTACCTTAACCTATACCATAATCTGGGCATTGTACTTAACGCACTTGCCAATAATCATATTCTTCTTTTCAAATATCTTTTTTCAGTATACATCTATTTTTTTAAATGCAATATCATTTTGAAAAATATTTTTTCTGAAAAATTTTTCAAAATGATATTGACAATCCTATTTTTCTGTATTAAAATAAATGCATAATTTTAACAACTAAATATTCCAATAAAACCTTTCAAATGGGGAAGTCGGTGAAAATCCGACACAGTCCAAGCTCTACTGTGATTGTCAGCATCAGCTGGCATAAGTCAGGTTACCAATTGAAAAGGGTTTGTTAAAGCCTTTAGGGTGGGAGGCTTGGCAGACTTTATTATTTTTCTTTCAACGATTCCACCAGCGAATCGTTTATTTTTTTGCCATCCCTTGTGGTTGGCTTTTTTTGTTGAATCTTTCCGTTTACAGCTTGTTGTGTTTTTGGTTCATTTTCCCGGAACCAGACATTACTAATATTTTTCTAAATCCACGGTTGAATTTTCTTCTGTAAATCTTTAAGTCCGGCTGCTTGCTGAAAGTAGGCAGCAAGCAGCCGGCTTGAAGAGTTCATTTAGTATCTGTCTAACCTTGAATCTTTCCAAGGAGCTGACTTTTTTGTCGTTCCTTCTTTTTAATATTTCTCCTTTTGGCAAGTGCCCTCTTGCTTATATCCAGTTCATAAGCTATAAGTAAGAGGACGTTTGCTATTTTGCAGGTAGATAATAAATAGCTTTATTATCGCTGTATTAAAACATTATAATTATATAATATTTAAAATTGCATAACATCATTCATGGTGTTTATGCGCCAAGGAGGTTTTTTTATGAAAAAAAATGTTTTATATCTTCTTTTAATCCTGTCGTTGTTATTAACAATGCTATCCGGCTGCACACAATCAAATACGCCCAACAATGCCCAAACGGATATCAATCAGCCGGAAACCAATCTGGTAACCGATGTAACCGGCCGGGAAGTACAGGTTCCGGCAAATGCCAACAATGTTATGCTGCTCCCCGGCCCGGCTTTTGAAAAAACGCTTTTGCTTGGCGTTGCCGACCGCATCGGCACAACCTTAAAATCCAGCGATACCGCCTGGGCGAGGCTTATCTATCCGCGCATTGCAGAAATTGCCGTTGAAGGCAAATCAAGCTCTCCTAATATTGAAGAAATGTTAAACCGCGGCACAGAATTTGTAATTTGCCACGATTACGCTGATTTGAACGCCCAGCTTGATGAAATCAATATGCCTTACGTCATCACTCAATGTTCAGGAGAACTGCCTTATAGTGATTTGGAGGGCTTTCTGGCATTTCAGCGCGCCGAAGTCAACACAATAGCCCAGGCATTTGGCGGTGAAGCATTGACTAACGCCGAACGCTGGATTGAATATTTTGATGAAAAAGTAAATTATGTGCGCAGCCGCACCGATTTATTAACTGACGAACAGCGTCCGCGTGTATATTATGCTCGCTCTGACGAAGGGCTTGTTACTTTCTCCCAAAATTCCTATCCGCATTATCTGGTGGAACTGGCCGGCGGTTATTATGTAGCCAAGGACACCCCGGAGGAAATGAACAGCACTCTGACTATTGAGCAGATTATGTTCTGGGACCCGGAGATTATTTTCATGGGACGCATGGACGACACGGCTATTATAAAGGACAACCCAGCATGGAGCGGTATGACAGCGTTAAAAAACGACGCGGTATATCTTTGTCCCTCCGGTGTTTTCAACTGGGATTATAGCGGCGAAAGCGTTCTCCTGATGCTCTATCTTGCTAAACATATTCAACCGGAGCTTTTTGTCGATTTGGATATTAAAGAGGAAATTCGCTATTATTACAGCAATTTCTATGGCTATGATTTAACGCCGGAGCAAATTCAATTAATTCTCAATCATATGCCCCCGGCTTAATCACTATGAAAAGCAGTAAAAGAATACCCCTGTGGCTTTTAATCGCCATCACCCTGCTTGTTTTCTGCTGGGGAATGTGTTGGGGGCGCTATCAAATATCTATTCATGATTTTATTTCGGTGCTTCTGTCAAAAGTAATGTCAATTCCGGAAACCTGGAGTCAAAACACGGAAAATGCCGTTTGGATTATCCGTTTTCCTCGTCTGTGCGGAGCGTTTTTAGTCGGCGCAGCTCTGGCAATATCTGGCGCAACCTATCAGGGAATATTTCAAAATCCCCTGGTTTCGCCTGATTTGTTGGGAGTTTCCGCCGGAGCCTGCGTTGGCGCTTCCATTGCCATTTTGCAGGGCTGGGGCAGCGCCGCCATTCAAATTCTGGCGTTAATTGGCGGACTATCGGCGGTTGGAATAACCACCTTAATTCCCCGTTTTTTCCGTAATCAAAGCAATCTCATGCTGGTGCTTGCCGGAATGATTGTCAGCGGCTTTTTCTCATCAATGCAGGGACTATTAAAATATATCGCCGACCCGGACACGCAGCTTGCGCAAATAACATTCTGGACAATGGGCAGCTTAAACAAAGTTGGCATGAACGATATTTTACCTGTATTAATGCCCATGCTGCTTGGTATGATTGTTTTGGTAAGCATTCGCTGGCAGCTTAATCTTCTTTCGCTTGGCGAGCATGACGCCAAAACATTAGGCGTTAATGTGGCTGCATTGCGCGGCGTTTCCATTCTTACAGCAACCATACTCACCGCCTGTTCAATTTGTCTGGCCGGTACCGTCGGCTGGGTTGGTCTGGTAATCCCACACCTGGGGCGTCTGCTGGTTGGCACCAACAACAAATACCTGATTCCGGCCAGCATTTTTCTGGGCGCGGCTTTTATGATTATTATTGACAATCTGGCACGTAATCTTACCGGCAACGATATACCGTTAAGCATATTAACCGGGTTTATCGGCGCGCCGGCCTATGCGCTGATGCTACTGCGCCAACGCAGTCAGGTATAAATTGCTGCGTCTGATTAAACAGCGAGGTAAAAAAAGATGACAATTCCTTGTTTAAGCGTAGAAAACGCCTCATTTCAATATGATGCAGACCGCCTTTTGTTTCATAACCTCAGTTTTCAATTATATCCCGGCGAAATTCTGACAATTCTTGGCCCAAACGGAGCCGGCAAATCTACCTTACTGGATTGCATTAGCGGCATTCGTAAACTGCTGTCTGGCAATATAAAAATTGATGATACAGATTTATCGCAATATTCTCGCAAAACACTTGCCAAAAAAATAAGCTATGTACCGCAAAATCACACCCAAACCTATGAATTTACGGTACGTGAATATGTGGCAATGGGCCGCGCGCCTTATATAAGCGTATGGAACAGTCCCTCGGAAAAGGATTATCAGCTGGTGGATAATGCTCTAGCTCAGTTAGGCATAACCCGGCTGGCAGACAAAATATACACGCAACTAAGCGGTGGCGAGTGTCAGCAGGTTATGATTGCCCGTTCTCTGGTTCAGCAAGCCAAAATCATCATTTTTGACGAACCGACAAATCATCTTGACTATGGCAATCAACTCAAAGTCCTGCGCCAGATTAAACATCTGGCGCAAGATGGTTACAGCCTAATCTGGACAACCCATGTTCCGGACCATGCCCTGATGCTGAATAGCAAAGTTGCTATTCTAGAGCGAAACGGAGTCTGGAAAACCGGTCTGGCCTCTGAGTTAATTACGGAAAATCAAATAAGCCAGCTTTATGATGCCAAAATCTGCCAGACTTACGTGGAAAAGGCAGAACGCGAAGCTTGTATTCCCTATCGTCTATAAAAAATATATAAACTCATATAAAATATCCCCCAGTTAAAAACGGGGGATATTTTATTCATATTCATATTTGTGTTTAATTTCACTCCACCAAACCGTATTTAACCTTAATCCTATCCAGCTTCTCCAGCATCGGCTCCGCAGCCAGCCCTTGCGGAACAGCACGCCGGCCAAAAAACCGATTATCCCCATACAAAACATCTGCCAAGGCGTCCACGGCCCCTGCGAAAGCAGCATATTAGATACCAGCATTGTCATAGCACCCACCAAAAAGCCGGCCTCGCCGCCAAAAGCCACACCAGCATCGTACTTATTATCTCCTAAAGTAAACAAATCGCTGACCTTAATCTTGCTTTCGCCCCCACTAATTAAAATTTATTCGTAAAAATACATAGACGGGATAGAAATGGAGGCAAAACCCCAAATGGTCTACAACAATATATACCTTGGAGTAAATTGATAATAAAATCTATCGAGCAAAAAATCAGTAAAATCCCAGCTAAACAAGACTATGAATGGTCTGTTTTTTTTGTGTATTTACAATAAATTTGCCGGCAATTATTGTAAATACAGCTTTTTTGCATTGCTCCAAACAAAAACAAGCCGAAACATCTGCAATAAAGCGCAAACATTTCGGCTTGTTTTTATTTAATTATCAGACTATTTATTCAAAAAGCGCATCAGCATAGCCGCCACTTCTGCTCGGGTGGCCTGCCCCTGCGGTTTCAGAGTACCGTCCTCATTGCCCTGCATCAAACCAGTTTCAACTGCCCACTGCATAGCTGAAAAAGCATATTCACTGATTTTGCCGTTATCCGCAAAGCCGGACAAATCCGCCTTAGCGCCAACGTCCTGGCCCTTAAACTGAGCGTAACGATACAGAATAGCTGCCAGCTGCTCCCGGGTAATTTTATCCTCCGGCGCAAACTGCGTATCGCTGTAACCCTTAACAATACCATTCACCGCCGCCCAAGCCACAGCCTTAGCATAATACTGCCCAGCGTCAACGTCCGCAAAACTGGAGGTTGTAGCCGCCGGTTCGCCCTCGGCACGATACAGAATAGTCACAATCTGCGCGCGCGTGGTGCTATCATTCGGACCAAAACGGCCGTCCTCATAACCATTCATTAAACCTTTCGCCACAACATAGTCCACATACTGAACATACCAGGCGCCATCTTTAACATCAGAGAATGTTTTACCGGGCTGCTCGGTCTGCCCTGCCTCGGTTTTAACAAAAACAGGCGTAATTGTGACCTTGTTCTTAGGCATTACAAAGGTATACTTGTCGTCGTTTACTTTAGTCACCTCAACAGACTTGCCGTCGCTGTCCTTAACAGTCAGTTTATCAAGTTTATAGCCTTTGTCAGGCTTTATAGTGATAGTAACTGTCTGGCCTGCCGTCGGTCTGGTTGGGGAAATTGTAACCTTACCGCCATCAACCTTGCCGGCAATGCTCACATTGCTGCCGCCAGCAGAACCACAGCCACCGTGACCACTGCCGGAACCGCTGCCGCCGCCCAGGTTATTGATATTAACCTTGCCGCCTGCTGTAACGGTCTGATTTGTGGTTTGACCATCTTTAATAATGTTAATCGTGCCGCCGTTGGGGAATGTAATAATACCGTCCTTGCTCACAATTACCGGCGCGCCGTCAACAATCTGAACAATTATATCGTTCTTGGAAATTGTTGTATCATTCACAACTGTGCTGTCGCCGTTTTTATCCGTTTTAACGGTTTCGCCCTCCGGTGCGGTAATAGTGATACCATTAATATCCACAACCGGAGCCGTGGTACTACCGTCAGTAGTGTTCACCTGACCGCCCTCAGGAGTTTTAATCTCAATACTGTTCTGACCATCGGAAATTGTAGCCGAACCGTCAACCGGCAGGTTTACATTACCGTCTTTATTAACTGCGCCGCCTTTTTCGCCAACCACAACTGTGGGTGCATTTTCAGCGTCTTTCTTAATTTCCGTACCCTCCGGTACAGCCAGACCGCCATGGCCGTCGCCATTAACTGCACTGCCCTCTGGCAGTTTAATCGTGGTATCCGCCTGGCCGTTCTCGCCCTTAACCGTCAGTGAGCCGTTGCCGCCGGGTTTAACGCTGCCGTCCGGGTTCAGTTCTGCACCGTCAGGCAGAGTGATGTTAACAGAATCGTCATCATTGCCGCCCTTAATGGTACTGCCACCAGGCAGGGTAATGCTGCCTTTATCGTCCGGAGTAATTTCTCCCTTGTCCTCCGGCAAAATGATTATCGTATCCGGAATGCCGTCGCCGTCCTTATCCTCGCCGGTCGCAATAATATTGTCGTTCGGCTTAATCGTACCGTCCTCCGGCTTCACATTGCCGCCTGACGGCAGAGTAATCGGCGTACCGTCTTCGCCGTTTTGACCGCCAGTGGTAACTTTACCGCCCTCGCCTACGTCCACCGTGCCGTCGTCTTTAGGCGTAACAGTGGTGCTGCCGGGATTGGTGATGTTGCCCTCGTCGTCAGTTTTGTTCTCCGGCGCAGTAATGGTAGTACCGGGCTTGCCGTTCTCGCCGCCCACAGTTACTGTTGCGCCGTCTTTAATCTCAACATTGCCGTCCGGGGTAACCGTGCCGCCTTTATCGTCCACCGTAATCGCCGGTTTTTTGTTATCGCCGTCATTGCCGCCAGCCTGCACTTTGGTGCCGCTGCCAGAAACGTCTGCGCCGCCGTTACCGTTTGGCTTCACATTGCCGCCGTTCTCACCGGCTGTAACCTCAGTCTTTTCGCCGCTGCCATTGCCGCTTTCAATGCTGGCTGTGCCGCCGCCGGGCAAATCTACACCGCCCTCTTTATCCAGACTGCCGCCTTTATCGCCAATGATAACCTTATCACCATTGTTGTTCTCAGAACCGCTGCTGACTTCTGTATCCTTAGGCACGTCAACGCCGCCTTTATCATTAGGCTGCAACTTATCGCCGTTCGGGTTGCTGCTATCAGCGCCGGGCAGTACAACTATGGTGTCAATCTTGCCATCGCCGTCAGTATCCACGCCGGCAATCTGCTTGCCGTCCTCATCTGTACCGGGAGTGATTGTGCCGCCCTCGACAACCGTGCCGCCGTTGGGCAGAATAATTTCCGTACTGTTCTTATCCTCACCGGAGCCGTCGGTGGTTTCCGTTGTAACCTTACTGCCGTCGGGAACCTCCACATTGCCGCCAGTACCGGGCTTAATGGTGCCACCGTCAGTGCCGCCGCCCTCTGGCACAATAATTTCAGTTTTCGGCTTGTCGTTGCCGTTTTCATCTTTACCGCCGCCGATAGTAGCGCTGCCGCCACCGGGCAGAGTAATTTCGCCGTCCTTATTCACGGTGCCGCCATTGCCGCCCGTGGGGTCGTCTTTATCGCCAACAGTAACCTCGGTGCCGTCCTCGCCGGTTTTAACAGTTGTACCGCCGGAAACGTCCGTGGTGCCGTCCGGGTTGGGTTTAACCGTGCTGCCGCCCTCGCCGGCCGTAACTTCTGTCTTGGGTTTATCCTGACCGTTCTCGTCTTTTCCATTATCCACGGTAGCTTTGCCGCCCTCCGGCAAATCCAGACCGCCCTCATTGTTCAGAGTGCCGCCATTTTCGCCGTTCTCGCCGCCAACCGTGATTTCACTGCCGTTTTCGCCGTTCTTAATGGTGGTGCCGCCGGGAACGTCCAAGCCGCCGTCGCCGTCGCCTTTAATTTCGCCGGTAGGTTTACCATTATTATCAGTCGGCAATTTAACCTCAGTGTCCGGCTTGCCGTCGCCATTTTTATCCTCGCCGGTCAGCGCATTGCCGCCCTCCGGTTTAACGCCGCCGCCAGGGGTAATTTCGCCGCCCTCCGGCAGAGTTACACTGGCACCGCCCTCGCCGTTGCCGTTATCCGTTTCAGAACCGCCGCCTTTAATTTCCGTACCCTCAGGCACGTTAACGCCGCCGTTCTCATTCGGTTTAATCTTATCGCCGTCTGTCGTGCCGCCACCAGTGCCGGGCAGTACAACTATGGTATCAATTTTGCCGTCGCCGTTAGTATCCACGCCGGCAATCTGTTTGCCGTCCTCATCTTTATCCGGAGTAATTTCGCCATTATCCGGGTTCACATTACCGCCGTTAGGCAGGGTAATTTCCGTACCGCCCTTATCGCCGCCTGTGCCGGGAGTTTCCGGGTCAGTTTTAACACTGCCGCCCTCGGAAACGTCAACGGTATTATCGTCCTTGGGGGTAACGGTGGTGCCGCCCTCGCCGCCGGTAATGGTAGTGCCGCCGATGGTGTTGCCAGTTGTCGGGTCAGTTTCGCCGCCAACATTGGCTGTGCCGCCCTCTGGGATTTTTACCTCGCCCTCGGGAGTAACCGTGCCGCCCTTGTCACCGATTGTGACATCAGGCTTGCCAGTACCAGAACCGGTGCCGTCGCCATCTTTAACCGTACTGCCGCCGGGAATAGTTACCTCGCCGGTTCCCTTATCCACATTAACCTCGCCGTCTTTGTTATTCTCCGGCAGTGTAATGGTGGTATCTGTGCTGCCGTCTTTATCTTTATCTATGCTAACATTGCCGTCCTCATCACGTTTAACCTCGGTTTTGCCGTCATCAGTTGTAACGCTGCCGCCTGGCTCCAATGTTTCGCCTTTTTTCTCCGGAACTACAATCTTAACCGTATTGGTTTTGGTTGTGCCGTTATCGTCGGTAATTTCACAATAGAAATAGTAGGTTCCCGGCTGCAAATCCGGTATCTTGCAGATTGCCGTTTTGCCGCCGTTAGCGTCCGGCACATTCTCGCCGCCCTCGGTGCTGTCAGTTGTGTTATATTTCCATTGATAACTCAACTCACCGCTGCCGCTGGCCTCAACCGTCAAATCCTTGCCCACCGGGCTTTCGCCCTCAGGCAGACTGGGAGCGCTCGGCTGGGTGTCAACAGTCGGATTATCGTCGTCGGGTATTTCCTGCCCCGGGCCAACCACCAGCTGCAATTCACCACTTTCATTACGTTCCACATGATATTTTTCATCGTCACTAACAATATATTTGCTGTAATCTTTATCAACTGGACGGGAGAAAATTGCCGGTTCGCCGTCTTGAGGTTTTTTGAAAGTGGTTATACCAAATTTACTCCCACTGGTTTGAAAATCTGTATTAATAGCAATTTTGTCATAGGGTAATTCACCCAATTCAATATTATTATTAGTATTATCAGTTTTATGATTATTGAAAATTTCGCCGCCATGCAAAGTAAGGCTTGCATCTGGCTTAGGGCCATTAACAGTGAAATATACGCCGCCGCCCTGCGCAGCAGTATTGCCGGTAATCTTACCGCCATATATATGAAACATACCCCTACTAGTATTATAATATATGCCGCCGCCTTTGCCGGTGGCCTGATTGCCGCTGATTTCACCGCCATACATATTGAATGCGCCAGCGCCGCCAATAGCAATGCCGCCGCCATCGCCGATAACATTGTGGCCGCTAATCTTGCCGCCATATATATTCAAAGTGCCATTTTTAACATCAATTCTGGGGAAACTGCTCTCCCAGGACGTTTGTGATGAACAATCGCACAAATTCAATACCGGGTCCCTTACGGTAATTACGCTGTCAGCATAATCGGTAATCTTATGCCCATTCAGGCAGATTGTAGTCTTTCCATCAAAATGGAGGTCAATCTCTTCAAAATCCATATCTGCGTCTAAAACGAAATTACCGCCTTCTGTTAATTTACTTAAATCTTCGCTTTTTGTTAAATGGGTCCAGCCGAAGTGCGCCTTGTCATGAACATTGCTGACCGGTATGACAACTTGCAGCTTGTCAGTGGTTAACTCTTTACCCTCTGAATCTGTAATTTCACAATAGATATAGTATGTCCCCGGCGGCAAAGCAATTTCATATTCATTACCATTCGCACCGGAAATCTGTTTGCCTACGTCAGAGGCATTTGGGCTATAATACCATTTATACGTATAAGGTTCCTCGCCGCCTTCAACCTCCACGGTTACGGTCTGCCCTGCTGCCGGTGCGTCCGGATTAGGCAGCGTCAGCTGGTTCTTACCCTCCGGGAACACAAAAGGAGGCGCGGCCGTAGTACCGGCCACCAGCTGCAATTCACCGCTTTCACTAAGTTCTACATGATAAGGCAGGCTTCTTTGGCAGGTAAAGTATTTGGCAGCCTCTTCGCTGACATTTCTGGCAATCGTTATCGGGCTGCCCTCTGTAACCTCACCCGAATAATAAATGTAAATTTTTTCGTCCTCTGGCTTGTTGTCCCAGCCAACATCAGCAATCGTTATTTCAGTAACTTTGTTTCCGTCATAAAAAATATCAGCGGGAATATTACTATTTTTATTGCCGGTCAGTTTCAGGTTACCGTTGATTGTCAGGTTTCCGCCCTGAATAAACAGACCGCCGCTTGTATTGCCACTGATTTCACCGCCGGTTAAATTTACTGTACAAGCATCTGTCGCAATACACATAGCCGCAGCTTTAGTTTTGCTGATTTTGCCGCCGGTCATATTAAACGTACCGCCTTTAACCCATACGCCATAACTTGCCTCATGGATTTCACCGCTGTGCATATTAAATGTTCCGCCGTCAACATACACGCCGCTGCCTTTGGAGTTAGCAATGCCACCAGTATAGTCTGACGTATCACTATATGTGCAGTCATACAAATCAAAGGTTACGCCACTGTTAACTTTGATTATAGAAACAGGCGAGCTACCGGACGTTTGATTATGGAATAGATGACCGTTAAGACAAAGTTTTGCTCCATTTTCCGGGTCCCATGAACGGCCACGCCATATATCTTGAGTAGCCTCCGTATGACCAAAGTAATAATTTGCTTTTCCTGTACCCAATGAGCCACCATCAGGCTTAGTATATTTTTCTTCAAATATCGTACCGTCTAAATGTCTATGCGAAGTACTGTTACGCACTGCCAAGCTGTGTTTACCACTTTCTTCTATTTTATCAACAATCTCATAACCAACTTTTGCACTGACAAAACAGGAACTGTAATCCCGATCAAGACCGGTCAAAAATACCGCGTCCGCCTCACCTTCCCCGGGTAAATTAAAATTTTCAAAGCCAATTTTAATTTTTGTATTCTCACAATCTGCATCATTAGCAAATCCTTCAAATTTTATATCAGGGTTTGCACCACTAACCAAAAGACCTTGCTTATAAGTTTCATCATAAATCTTAACGCCGGGGTGCAAAATAAGCGTGCCGCCATCGCTCATATCAACGCCTATTCCGTTGTTGGTGATTTCGCCGCCAAACATCTCAAAAATGCCGCCAGAAGCCAGTTTAACACCGTAATCCGGCGAGTTCCAGATTGTTCCGCCATACATATTAAAAGTACCTTTAACAAGGATACCCATACCAGAATCATCATTATAATTATTGGATATTGTCCCGCCGCTCTTACAATCGTATAAGGTCAATGTAGAGCCACTATAAATCGCAATTAACGGACCCATATTATGATAAGCCTTAATAGCATTTCCATTCAGACATAATCCAATATTACATGGTGATATTGCTTCGTCTTCCCAACCCACAACAAGATCAAAACCGCCACTTGTATAGTCTTTATCCAAATAATAATTCCCTTTTGGGAGATCACCACTTGCTACTTCTGAATAAGGCCGCCATTCCTCATCACCATGGTTTGCGTGTTCGCCTGCCCGTGGAAGCTCAAACAAAGCCGGCTGTTCCTCTGGCTTCGGCACTGTATCCGGATTATTGGTATAAACAGGGTTATCAGGCGTCTGCCCAGCATTAGCCTCATCGGCCTGCGCCAGCATAGGCAGACACAACAGCCCCAGGCACAAGCAAAGCGCCGCCAGCAACCAGGGGCTTCTTCCTTTCATAAAATTCTCACTCTTCAACATTAAAAAACTCTCCTTTCCAAAATAAATTCTTCAATGCTCCAATGTTTACAAGGTTCTTAATCTTTATTCCTAAAGGAATAAAGATTAAGGGTATATACCCTTAAAAAATTTTCTTAAATTTTGGCTTTAAAAACGTGGCAACTCCCACCATATTACGCACATGTAATAATCATGTGGCGCCAAAGTTTTTTAGCCGTAACCCCAGCCTCCAAACATAAAAAAACACTCCTCCCCTTATGCAGCACAATAAAAATGGTTATAAAACCGCTATTTTCATTATACCACAAAAGAAAAGGAAATGTTTTGTTTTTGCGCCAATCGGCAATTTGGTTGTATGAATACCCTAAATAGGCAAAATAATCTGCGTAAAGAAAATATCACCATGCTGGGTGCATTGCAGCATGCCCCCATGCATCTCCAACACCTGCATCACATTCTTCAGGCCCAGCCCACCGCCAACCTTATTCGTCTGCGGCAGCCCCTCGCGGAACTTAATCTCGCCCAAAACGCCGTTTTCCACCTCAATCAACAGCAGCCCGTTATTGTTATAAGCTCTAAAGACCAGCTTCGGAACAAGCGCCCGGCTGTTTGCCTCCCAGGCGTTTTCCAGAACATTACCCAAAACAGTTGCCAATTCCAGGCCGCTCAAAGCCATTTTTTCCGGGATATTTGCTTTAATTTCACAAGCCACTCCCTCCGTCTGACACCGGTTTTGATACAAACGCAGCAGCGCATTGGCCACTGTGTTCTCACAATAAACCATCAACTGCTCATTATCCAGCAAAGCCTGATGTTCCGCCAGATATGCTCTGGCTCCGGCCAAATCCTCCTGCTCAATATAGCCGCTAATAGCCACCATATAATGCCGAATATCATGCCGGTGAGCTCGCGCCTGCTCAACATAAACCCTCTCCGCGGCCAGCTGGCTTTCCAGCAGCTTACGCTGCGCCTCCTCGGCTCTGGCAGTTTGCTGCTTCCCCTGTAAAATCACAATCCATACCAACGTAGCATATTCCACCACCACCAGCCCAAATTCTGTCAGCAACACCGCCAACCAGGGCACAGGATCATAAGGAAACAGAACAACCCAGGACAATGTTGCCGCATAAACCACCACATTAGTTGCAAAGCCAAAAAACGCCAGTATATTCCAATTTCCGCCAATATTGGCCTCCAGAGCGTTGATAAGCCGCCGCCATTGCCAAAACATCAGCAAAACCACCAGGCAAAAAAACACCGTCCGCAAAGTATAAGACGCCCAAAGGCTGTCCGGGAACCAAATCAACGACACTACATAAGCTGTTTGCTGCACCACATAATAAATTGTCGCATATATCGAAAACAAAAACAGATTTTTCTGCCAAGGCCCTCGCGATACATACACAAAAAAAAGCACATAAGCTACCATTGTCGAGGCCGAAAGCCCGATATACAACCAGCCGAGATAGACTAAATCTAAAAGAGTCGCCACTATTGAAACAGCTGTGCTGCCCACACAAAGCAGCGCCCAAATCCAGCGAGTAACCTGGTGCGAGAAGCGACAATCCGTCATTATATAGAATATCAACGACTGGCAGACATACAAGCTAAAATATCGCCCAAATTCCAACCAGAAAGCACTCATTCAACTTCCCCTCCGCGCTTGTTTTCCGGAAAAAGCCAGGCAAAAAACGCCTCTCTCGTCCGTCGAAAATCGCCCTCTTTCAGCGGAATAACAGCCCCACTGCGCATAACAATTCCCTGCGTGGTAATCGTGCGGATTTCATTCTGATTAACCACATACCCCCGATAAGGCGCAATAAACTGCCCCGGCGACATCTTACAAAGCTGCTCATACAGGGCGGAAAGGCTCTGGCGCTGTTCCGTCAACTCCCCGGCGGCGGTATGAACAACCCGGCAGCGCTCAATGCTCTCAATATATTCAATCTCGCCCAGCCGCACAATACAGGGCGCACCGTTTCCCAAATGCAGCACCAACCGCTGACCGTTCGCCTCGGCGCAGTTGGCCAAAGCCCTGTCCAGCGCCTCGGCAAGCTGCTGCGCCGTAAAAGGCTTAACCAGATAATGCACCGCCCCAAGGGCAAAAGCCTCCACCGCAAAATCCTGCGAATTTGTAAGAAAAATTAACTCCACCTGCTTTAGGCGCTGACTAAGTTCTCCGGCGGCGTCTGTTCCCAAAATTCCTGGCAGGTATATGTCCAGCAGCGCAATATCCCAGACCGCGCCCTGCTCCAAAGCGTCCAACATCTGCGATGAATTAGCAAACCCCTCCACCCGAAAACTATGCTCCACATGCGCAGCACAATACGCGTCCACAATCTGCTTGATATAAGCCAGGTCTTTCGCATCGTCCTCACAAATTACTATACGCAGCATACAAACGGCTCTCTTTCCATAAAATTGTTTAATAATATATCATAAATTAAATCTTTTTGCAAGAGGTCATTTTTACAATTTCACCATATCCCCCCAATCAGAATTTTTTCTGGCCGTCTGGCTTGCCAAACGCGACAACCACAAGATTGATAAGGGCCTCGCTTAAAATTTCCGGATAAATTCGCTCAAATATTTTACCAAAAAATTTTTCGTAAACTCCTTAAATACAAAAGCAGAAAAGTGATTTATAAATCATATTTCTGCTTAAAAACCAATATTTAGTTGATACTTTGGCAGAGTATATGTAAACTCTGGGTTCAGTACCGAAAACTTTGGAAAAACATTTTCTCCGAATACATGTCCGAATCATAAATACCGTTCTTTTTAATTGAACCGCCACCGTAGACTAGCAGTATGTTTTTACCGTATTTCGGCAGTTCTTCATTCAAGCCATCCAGAGCGTTCTGCCCAAAATAGAGTTTTGTGGGATTGCAGTAAGTAAAATTTCCTAACATAAGTTTATCTCCTCTTTCCGTGCCATGCACTAAAGCAAGGCACCAAATTTTTTTAGTTCATCTAATTTAGCCGACAATCCGTTTTCCGAACCGTGAGCCGTAAATACGCCCATATCTTCCAGTCCGAGATAGTAAAGAAAAGCTCGCCGGCATCAGCATAAACTGCAATTATTTCAGGTTCTTATTGAAAAATTCTTCCAGCTTATCAAATGGAATAATATCTGTCTGGTCATACAAATCTGTGTGACTTGCTCCCGGAATAAGCAAAAGTTCCTTGTTTTCCTGATATTTGTTACCATCAACCATAGCGGCATAAGCGTCTTTGCCAAAATAACAGGAATGCGCATTGTCCCCATGAAGCACCAGCACTGCGCTACGGATTTCGTTGCTGTACTGGAGAATCGGCATATTCATAAAAGACTGACAACCAATCACATTCCAGCCGCCATTGGAATTTAAGGAACGAGGATGATAACCGCGCTCTGTTTTATAGTAGGCGTGATAGTCCTGAAAAAACCACGGTGCATCTTCCGGCATAGGATTAGATACCCCACCGCCGAGAGCATATGTGCCTTTTTTATAATCTTCAAGCCTCTGCGCATTCATTGCCTTGCGTTTCTCATAGCGAACCTCCTCACTGTTTTCGCTGTCGAAATACCCATTGGCATTGACACGGCTCATATCATACATTGTAGACGCCACGGTTGCTTTGATTCGGGTATCGAGCGCCGCTGTATTGATTGCCATACCGCCCCAACCGCAGATTCCGATAATGCCAATTTTCTCCGAATCAACTGTATCCTGTACTGAAAGGAAATCCACCGCTGCCATAAAATCCTCTGTGTTGATGTCGGGAGAAGCCATATAACGATGCTCGCCGCCGCTTTCGCCTGTGAAAGAGGCATCAAATGCAATCGTCAAAAAACCTCTCTCTGCCATTGTCTGTGCATACAAGCCAGCCGCCTGCTCCTTAACTGCACCAAAGGGGCCGCATACAGCAATAGCTGGCATTTTCCCCACCACATTCTTCGGCGTATACATATCAGCCGCCAAAGTGATTCCATAGCGATTGTGGAAAGTAACCTTGCTGTGATTTACCTTATCGCTTTTGGGGAAAGTCTTATCCCATTCCTGTACCAAATTCAATTTTGTTTCCATTGTGCAATTCCTCCTAAATATGTTTTTTCTTAATGCTGTAAACCAAAAAGTCCAGACAGTCAATCTGCTTTTGTCCATAATGTACCGAGTCCAGCAGATTAGACCTTTGCTTGGAAAGCAATGGCAAAATTCGATTCCATTGTTCTGCCTTGGCAAATTCCATGCAAGTTACAACTAAATCTTCGCTGCACCCTATATCTATCAGATTTTGATACAGAATTCCCATTGTATCTGACGCCTCTGCCATTATCTGCACCTCCTACATCTTATATTATACAGATATTTTCAGATATGTCCAATATTTATAATTCATAACTTGTTATTCTTAACTGGAATAACATGATGTGACATACTTATATATGGATATAATAATAAAGGAGAAGCCTATGGAAATCCGTGTGTTGCGTTATTTTTTGGAAATTGCAAGAGAAAATAATATGTCCCGTGCGGCAGAAAGGCTCCATGTTTCTCAGCCGACATTATCAAAACAAATTAAAGATTTAGAAGCTGAACTTGGCAAAAAGCTGTTTCGCAGAGGCAGCACCAGCGTCAGCCTGACAGACGAAGGCATGCTGCTTAGAAAACGGGCGGAGGATATTCTTGCAATGGTGGATAAGACCGCCGAGGAATTTCATGAACTTAATAATATTACCGGAGGAGAAGTGCATATTGGCTGTGCGGAGTCATATCTTATCAAACATCTTGCACGAACAATTAAGAATTTTAAAAAGAAATATCCGCTGTTTCGTTATCACCTTACCAGCGGCAATACCGAACAAGTAGCCGAGCGTTTAGATAGAGGACTGATTGACTTTGCAGTAATTGCAGAGCCGCCAAACCTTGAAAGGTATAACTATATTGAAGTTCCCGGAACTGATATTTGGGGACTGATAATAAGAAAAGATGATTCGTTGTCAGAAAAAAAGAAAATATCTTTTGAAGATTTAATAGGCCTGGATTTGATTTGCTCTGAACAGGGAATGAAATTTGATATTTCAAGATGGTGCGGAGAAAAAACAGATAAGCTGAATCTGAGCGGCACATTTAATCTTTGCTATAACGGCGGTGTATTTGTACGGGAAGGGCTTGGCTACATGCTGGGATTTGAGCACTTAGTGGATACTGGCAAAGACAGCGAACTGTGTTTCCGACCGTTGACTCCTGGCCTTGAAACCAAAATGTATGTGATTTGGAAAAAATATCAGGTGTTCACGCCGATTGCGGAGCTATTGTTGGATGAATTGAAAGACAGACTTTCCATAGTAAGTGAATAGCTATAAAACAAAAAGCCGAAACAAGATTTATCAAAAATCTGTTCCGACTCTTTATTTATGATAAATAGATAGCATAAAAGGCAGGTGCAGATAATTTAAAACAGGGGATTAATATAATGAAAGTGTTATTATTGAACGGCAGCACTCGCAAAAACGGCTGCACTTATCTGGCTTTGGCAGAAGTCGCCAAGGAGCTTAACGCCGCAGATATAGAAACCGAAATATTTCAGTTTGGCGCAGAACCGCTGCAAGATTGTATCGGCTGCAACGGCTGTGCCGGCAAAAAACGCTGCGTTTTTGCAAACGACTGTGTTAATGAAATTATTGCCAAAGCAGAACAGGCGGACGGCTTTGTGTTTGGCTCGCCAGTTTATTACGCCCACCCCAGCAAAAATGTCTGGATTGGCGCAAACGCCGCAATTTTACCCGGCGTTACCATCGCTGACGGAACTATTGTAGCGGTGGGAGCAGTGGTTTCCCGTGATGTGCCGGGCAATATGGTAGTTGGCGGAATGCCTGCCCGGATAATTAAACAAATTGAATTATAATTCCAAGACGATTAACAGGAGAAAAAATATGAAAAAACCAATCAGCCTATTGGCAATTTTGGTGTTTGTTTGCAGTCTTTTAAGCATTAGCGCCTGCGCTTCGGCTCAAACAAACGCTTCCCAAGGCTTTGCCGATGTGCCGCCTGACGCCTGGTATGCAGAGGCGGTAAACTATGTTAAGGCTAATAATTTAATGAACGGTAACACAGAAACCCAGTTTAATCCGGAGCAGAGCCTGACTCGTGCTATGCTGGCTACGGTGCTTTGGCGGCAGGCCGGCAAACCGGAAGTGAATTTTCAGCTGCAATTTACCGATTTGGCGGCCGGACAGTGGTATACCGAGGCTATTCGCTGGGCAGCCGGCGAGGGGCTGGTGAACGGCTACGGCGAGGGGCTTTTCGGCCAGGAGGATATTATTACGCAAGAGCAGCTGAATCTGATTATAAACCGCTATACGGAGCAACCGGCAACGCGGAATATACCAGGTTTTGCCGGTGACAGACAACCGGCCACAAGGGCGCAGGTGGCGGCAGCGCTGCTGAATTTGGCTGGCATAAAGGAGGCCGGGACAATGGAAAAAGAAAGCGAACAGTATAAGCAGAATCGGGTGTTGGTTGCTTATTTTTCGGCCACCGGCACCACCAAACCGCTGGCGGAATATGCGGCGGACATTCTGGGTGCGGATATTTATGAGATTGTTCCCACCCAGCCCTACACTGCGGCAGATTTAGCCTATTACACCAACGGCCGGGCAGACCGGGAACAAAACGATTCCAACGCTCGCCCGTCGATTAATGGCAAAGTAGCGAATATGGCGGATTATGATGTGGTGTTTATCGGCTATCCAATATGGCACGGACAGGCTCCCCGTATTATCAGCACTTTTTTGGAAAGCTATGATTTCAGCGGCAAAACCATCGTGCCTTTTTGCACCTCACATTCCAGCGGCATAGGCAGCAGCGCAAGCAACCTGCACGCCCTGGCCGACAATGCCAACTGGCTGGCCGGGCAGCGGTTTGCCGGCGGCACAACACGCAACGCCATAGAGAACTGGATTGCCAGCCTAAATTTGCCCAAAGCGGAGCAGGCAACGCCAGCTGCCGAAAATAATACGGACATTGCCGTATTTGATTTTGAGAGCAAAACCGTGCGCTTGAACAGCGGATATGATATGCCGATTTATGGTCTGGGCACCTATTCCCTGCATGGCGAAACCTGTGTAAATGCGGTTAAATCCGCCTTGGCCAGCGGCGTGCGCCTGATTGACACCGCGCATATGTATGGCAACGAGGCGGAAATCGGCCGGGCTGTCCGGGAATCTATGCAAGAACTAGGGCTTAAACGAGAGGAAATTTTTGTCACCACCAAAATTTACCCCGGCAGCGATATGGCGAACCCGGAGGCGGCCATTCAGGCCTGTCTGGATAGGCTGGATATCGAATATATTGATTTAATGCTGCTGCACCACCCTGATTCTAACGATGTTAAAGCCTACAAAGCAATGGAACAGTTTGTAGCGGACGGTAAAATTCGTTCCATTGGGCTTTCCAACTGGTATGTAGAAGAACTGACAGATTTTCTGCCGCAGGTTAGCATCAAGCCGGCTCTGGTACAGAATGAAATCCACCCCTACTATCAGGAAAATAAGGTAATTCCTTTTATTCAAAGCCAGGGTATTGTCGTGCAGGGCTGGTATCCGCTGGGCGGACGCGGCCATACGGCGGAGCTGCTGGGCAATGAGGTAATTTCCGCCATCGGCGCAGCGCATGGCAAGTCCTCGGCGCAGGTAATTTTGCGCTGGAACCTGCAAAAAGGCGTGGCGGTAATTCCCGGCTCCAGCAATCCGGCGCATATTAAGGAGAACACCGAGTTGTTTGATTTTGAGCTGACGGCAGAGGAAATGGCGCAAATTAACGCCTTGGACAGAAATGAAAAGCACGATTGGTATTAAAATAATAAGAAACAGGCTGAAACCTATTGAAAAAGTTAGCCTGTTTCTTTGTTTTTTGTCTTAGAGAATATTAATCATTTAGCCCTCGCCGCAATTCCCTCTGGCGCAGGCTCCGGCCTAATAATTTCAAACCCACCAATAAATTTAAAAAATATTTTCATTTCCGGCACTCTATCGCCCTACTCTGGTCAGCTTCGTATAACAAAATAGAACCTATTTTCCATTCCGCTTTACTGTTTGGTAACAATGTGCTATAATTAAATAAAATGCCAAAAAAAGGAATGAAGTATCAATGACTAAACAAATTATGCGGCCCAAAATGTCGCTTAAAGTGATTGACGACTTTGTGGAACGCTCATTCATCAAACTAAAACAGCTATATCCGGACAGGCGGATAGTTGAACTGGAACAAAAAGACAAAGAACTTCATTGGCAGTTAAACCGGCTGACCCGGCGGTTAGGCTATGCAGAGTTGGCGGATTTGCTGCGTCAATGCGGTTTTGACGTACCCTCTGAAAATCAGAAACATAACGTAATGCCGGAAAAAATCGCAGAGCCGGAAAATCTGATTATATCAGACACATTGCAGTCGGCGCTGGATAAATTGGAGCAACTTTATCCGGAGCATAAAATTTTTGCCTTGGACGCGCTGGACAAAGATTTGCAGGATAAACTAAATAAGCTGGCACATAAGGCTGGCCTGCCCAGTACTCGAGATTTGCTGCAGCCTTACGGTTATGAATTCATCGCTGGCAATGCGGTAAAAGAATTGCGCAGTTCTGTTATTTATCCACCGGGCAACGAACCGGAAATTATCAAAAACAAGGTACAAAATATGCTGAACCGTTTGGAAAGCTATTATCCGGAGCACATTATTTACCGTATGATTGAAGCTGACCATAAAAATTTGGCCCAGAATGTTTCCGCGCTGTATCGCTGGCTGGGCTATGCCGATACTAAGGCTATGCTGGCGGCTTACGGTTTTGACTATCAAAAGAACGAAACCGGAAGCGGCCGACCAGCCACGGAATTTCAACCGATATTGGACGCTTTGCAGGCTAAATATCAGAACCAGCCCAAGCCGACCAGCCTTGGAGTTTTGCTGTTTGAAAATCCGGAATATAAGGGCAATTTGAAAACCATGCAAAATCGGGCGCAGGAGTTTTTTGGCACATCGTTGCTGAAATATCTGCGCCAGTTGGGCATTATGGACAGCGCTGTCAAGAAAATCGAGAAAATCGAGAAAAACGAGAAAAGCAAGCCCCAGGTACTGCAAATACTGGCAGAGCGCTATGCTCAGCCGGAGGCCGCCGCTTATGGCAGCTATGAGCAGGCTGTGCAGGATTTGGCCGCATTTGAGGTGCAGCGCAACCGGAACGGCTGGCTTTGTATCACCGGTCCGGCAGAAGCAGACGAACCTTGGAATTGCGGCTCGGAGCTGCAAATTCCTTATGGCATTGACAGCATTGGTGTGGAGGCTTTTCAAGGTCGGCCTGAATTGCAACGAGTATCGTTGCCGGCCGGTTTGCAACAGATTGGCTACCGGGCTTTTGCCGCCTGTCCCAATTTGAAAGAGGTGCTACTTGACGGCCAGCCATTGGAATTGGCCGATTATAAGCTTAATATTGAAGCGGCAGCCTTTTGGGGCAGCCCATATGGACAGTCCCAGAGCGCAGATAAACAAACCACTCCGCCTGAAGATTTTACATATAGTTTCAACGCTAAACATCAGGTTACGATTACCGGCTATACCGGCAGCGGTGGCAAAGTAATTATTCCCAGCCAAATTGAGGGCTGTTCAGTAACGGCGATTGCCAAGGGAGCTTTTCAGGATAACAAATATCTGACCGAGGTTGTGGTGCCAGATTCTGTTATCACTATTCAAGGGCAGGCTTTCAAGAACTGTATCAGCCTGAGCGATGTGCATTTGCCTAACAATCTGCGCAAAATAGTAACGACTACGTTTAACGGCTGTATAGGCCTGAAAAAGATTAATATTCCCGACTCGGTCGTCGAACTTAAAGACAACACATTCCATGACTCTCCCCTTTCAACCCTGCATATTGGCAAGGGGTTAGCCTCCGTCAATACTGAAGCCTTTTATAATGGCGAATATAATTTTGATGGCCAGTTCACCGGCAACCGGACCATTTGGAATGTAAGCATAGACCCAGAAAACCCCAATTTGAAAGCAGATGGTTCCTGTATATTATCGGCAGACGGACGGCAGTTTCTGGCAGCTTTGGGCGCTTTGAGCAGCTATGTGGTGCCGGAAGGGGTGGAAACCATCGCCAAGGGTGCGTTTGCGAACTTGCGTTCCTTAACGGACATTATACTGCCTACCAGCCTGCGAGAAATCGGCTCACATGCTTTTGCCTCAACCAATTTGCGCAGCGTTAGTTTTGAAGAAAATCTGAAAAAAATTGGCGATTACGCTTTTTCATACTGCAAAAAGCTGACCAGTGCCATTTTTGCTGAGGGTTTGCAAGAAATTGGCCGTCATGCGTTTGTCAATTGCCCCATTGAGTCAGTGTGGTTGCCGGCCAGCTTGCAACGGCTAGGCAGCAGCAGCTTTGACTGTCTTAGTAATTATTATTCAGAAAAGAAGCAGAATTTCTATATTTCCCCGAACAATCCTACTATGAAGGCCGACGGCTCCGCCTTTTATACCCTGGCTGATGACGGCTGGCGGCTGCAAAAGGCCTATGGCGATGACTTTTTCAGCTATAATAATTTGGGTCAGAACGGAAATGCAAGCTATACGGTGGCCCCACAGACCACAGCAATTGCTGCCGGGGCTTTCCAAGGCTGTCAAAATTTGGCTCAGATAATTTTGCCAGACAGCCTGCAAATTATTGAGGAAGAAGCCTTTTATAACTGCGAGAACCTGAAAAGTATTAAACTGCCTGCCGGTTTAACCAAAATCGGCTACAAGGCTTTTAATGGCACCAATATTACCAGTTTTGAATTGCACGCCGGCCTGACGGAGATTGGCGCCGGAGCATTTATCACTGGCAGCGAGTGGAACAGCCAAAACACTGCTCCGCGCAGTATTCAGGTGGACAGCGAGAATCCATGGTTTTATGTTGATATGAGTTGCAAATCCTTGCTGCGTCGCCTGGAGGGAGGCGGCAGCCTGCTGCATACTTATTTCGGCAACGATGATTTGGTCAACCTGCCGGAGGCGGTGACAGAAATTGCTCCATTGGCTTTCTGCGACAGCATTGTGCAGGAGGTACACCTGCCCGCCAGCATTGTCGCCATTGGCGAAAACGCTTTCCAAAACTGCTTTCAACTTAAACGTCTATGTGTGCATTTCGCCCAGCCTGAAAACGACGTTAGCCACGCTGTAATCTATATTCCGGCACAAAATGTTGACAACGACGACGAAGATTATGATTATGATTATGGCTTTCAATCTCTGCGCAATCAATATCTTGATTGTATTCGGGTTAAAGATGGCAGCGTTTTTGATTTTGTTAAATATGATAGTCTGTTTGCCGGTATCAACGACCAAAAGGATAAAATTCTGGTAGCCGCCGACCGGCTGAAATCGTCTATTAAGTTGGTGCCTCTTTACCGCAACGCATATTTGACCTATTTGCGGACGCATGCCGAGTATGCAATTGAAGTGGTGGTGGAATTTGATGATTTGGCCGGCTTGAATATGCTGGCGGAACTGGGCGTTTTCACCGGCCAGAACATCGACGGCATAATCGAACTGGCCAATCAAAGCCGGCAAACGGATATTTTAAGCTATCTGCTTAATTATAAAAATTCTCAGCTGGGTATATCCGACACGACCGGCGATGATTATGAACTTTAAGCAGTCAATGGAGGAAAGATATGGCGCAAAATCAGGATAAGGCTGACCGGCTGGCAGAGCGTATATTACAATATTCTCGCAATGAACTACTGGTAGCCCTACGCTTTATGGATATGGCTCTGTGCAAGCTGGAATATCAGGCCGGTGTTACTGATTTCATCGCCAGCGACGGCAAACGGCTTTATTTTCAGCCGCAGTATGTTTTCCAGCTTTACCAGACCGGCAGCACCGAACTTAACCATGCTTATCTGCACACGCTGCTCCACTGCATTTTTTATCACCCTTTCATCAGCCGGGAATTTAATCCGCTGCTGTGGGATTTGGCCTGCGACATTGCAGTGGAAAGCATTTTGACGGAGTTGAATATGAAACAGCTTGGCTCAATACAGACCTTGTCCAGAGCCAGAGAATTGCAGGAACTGAAAAAGGAATATGGCCGGCTGACGGCGGAACGGCTTTATAAAGCCTTTGAACGAAACGACCTCTACGAGGACGAATATTTGCGATTGAGAAACCTGTTTTTGGTGGACGACCACACAATCTGGTATAAGGAAAAACCGCAGGCGGGAACTTTGCAGGCAGGCAAAAAACAGTCTGTACAGCACTTGGGCGATGTTTATACAGACTGGCAGTCAATCAGCGAGCGAGTGCTGGTGGATTTGCAGACGGCCTCGCAGGAATGGGGAGAGCGTTCCGCCAGCCTGATGCAAAACGTCGCCGAGGTTAACCGTGAAACCTATGATTACAGTGATTTTCTGCGCAAATTTACTGTGCTGGGCGAGGAAATTCAGGTTAACGACGATGAATTTGATTACGTTTTTTATACCTACGGCTTGCAGCTTTATAAAAATATGCCTCTGATTGAGCCGCTGGAATATAAAGAGGTTAAAAAGGTGAGAGATTTTGTGGTGGCGATTGATACCTCTGGCTCAGTGCAGGGAGAGTTGGTTCAAAAATTTGTCAATAAAACCTATAATATCCTGACTCAGCAAAACAGCTTTTTCAGCAAAATCAACGTGCATATGATCCAGTGCGACGCCAAAGTTCAGGAAGATTACAAAATTACCTCTCAAGCAGAATTTGAGGAATATATGCAAAAAATGGAGTTGCACGGCTTTGGTGGCACAGATTTTCGGCCGGTGTTCGCCTATGTGGACGAACTAATCCGGCAAGGCGCGTTCACAAATTTAAAGGGACTTATCTATTTTACCGACGGCTACGGTACCTTTCCTGAGAACAAGCCGAATTATGAAACAGCTTTTGTGTTTGTGGACGAGATGGATAATGATTTTGAACTGGAGCCGCCGCCGTTACCGGTTTGGGCTATCAAGCTGGTATTGCGCCCGGACGAGATTTAATAAAGGGGATTATGCGTTATGAATATTAAAGAAGCCAAGGAGCAGATTGCCAACGCCGTGAAAGCTTATTTGACTAAAAACGAATTTGGCGAATATGTTATTCCTATTGAACGGCAGCGGCCGGTTTTTATGATTGGCGCGCCGGGCATTGGCAAAACAGCGATTATGGAACAGATTGCCCAAGAGTTAAATGTGGGGCTGGTATCTTATTCAATGACTCATCACACCAGACAAAGCGCACTGGGCCTGCCCTTTATCACCAAAGAGGAATATAACGGCCAGCAGTTCAACGTTTCCGAATATACGATGAGCGAGATTGTGGCCGCTGTGTATAAGCTGCAAAAGGAAACAGGCCGCCGAGAGGGTATTTTGTTTCTGGACGAAATCAATTGTGTTTCGGAAACCCTGGCGCCGTCTATGTTGCAATTTTTGCAGTATAAAATTTTTGGCACCCACCAAATTCCCAAGGGCTGGCTGGTGGTTACGGCGGGCAATCCGCCGGAATATAATAAATCCGTCCGGGAATATGATATAGCCACCTGGGACAGGTTAAAACGCATTGACGTGGAGCCGGATTATGAAATCTGGAAAGAGTACGCCTATAAAAAGGGGATTCACGGCGCAATTTTGACCTTTTTGGAAATCAAGAAGAACTACTTTTATTTAGTGGAAACTAAGGTTGACCGCAAAAGTTTCGTTACCGCTCGCGGCTGGGAAGATTTGTCGGAGATGATTAAACTTTATGAATATCACGGCCTGATTGTGGATATTAAGCTAACCGCGCAATATCTGCAAAATGAGAAAATTGCCCGAGAATTTGCGGTTTATTATGACCTTTATAATAAGTATAAATCCGATTATAAGATAAATCAAATTTTGGCCGGAAACGCCGACGACCATATCAAGGAGCGCGCAACAGCGGCTCCCTTTGACGAAAGGTTGGCTCTTTTGGGATTGCTGTTGGACGCTGTCAACGCAGATATGCGCTGGGCAGTGGAAAATGACAATGCTATTTTGGAAAATTTGCGCGTACTTAAGCTGGTTAAGACAGAGTTGACGAATTCGTCCAATCCCAACGCTGATTACGTTACCACGCTGCACAAGCATTTGACGGCAGAACGGCAGCTACTGCAACAAGGAGAACGAGCCAACTCTTTGGATTATGAAACTCGTTACGCTTATAACTACGTAATTCATTTTCTGGAAAATGAGTTGGAGGAACTGAACCGCATCAAAGATGGTCTGGATAACCAAGCTGCTTTTAAACATATCAAGACAACCTATGACGGCAGGGTAGCCGAACATAAAGCGAAAAACAAAGCTCTGTTGCAACGGCTGGAAAATCTTTTTAATTTTATTGAAGAAGTTTTTGTTGATGGGCAGGAGATGCTGATTTTAGTTACTGAACTGACGGTGCGCTATTACTGCGCCAAGTTTATCAGCAAGTTTGGTTGTCAGGCTTATTTTAAGCACAATCAGGATTTACTGTTTTATGAGCGTAAGCAGGCTTTGCTGGCGGAAATATCTGATTTGGAAGATTAAATAATACCCAAATGCCCAAACAGTACTTACTAATTTTACAACAAACACCAGCCAGCCGCCGTTTTCAAAGGGAACGACGGCGCACTGTTGCTTCGCTTAATAATACCGCTGCCTATACAAGCAACTCACTGCTCACTTTTGCCAGATTATCCCGAATAGCAATATGCTGGGGACAAGCCTCTTCACATCTGCCACATTTAATACATTCATTAGCCGGCTTAAAACCATGCCGCCCCACCAGCCAACCCTCTTGGCTGCGCGCCATCTCCTTATTACCATAAAGCGTAAGATAATTCATCGCTGTAAAAGAACCGGAAATACCAATCTGCATAGGACAAACCTTGGCGCAATAGTTGCAGCTGGTGCAAGGAATAAGCGGAATATGACTCAATACCTCCTGCGCTTTTTGCAAAACCTGCCGCTGGTCGGCCGTCAAACCATGAAAATCTCGCATACAAGCCAGATTATCCTGCATTTGCGCCAGATTGCTCATACCAGACAGCACGGTAATAACTCCGTCCAAATCAGCCGCAAAGCGAATTGCCCAGGCAGCCGGGCTGGTTTGCGGCTCCGCCGCCTGCAAAATATCCACAACCGACTGCGGCGGCGTGGCCAACATACCGCCTTTAACCGGCTCCATAATAATAATCGGTTTGTTGTGAGCCCTTGCCACCTCATAACAGCGCCGCGACTGTACTGCCGGATTTTCCCAATCAGCATAGTTAATTTGCAGCTGCACAAACTCCATTTCCGGGTGCGCCTGCAAAAGTTTCTCCAACTCCTCGGGCGTAGAATGGAAAGAAAAGCCCACATGCTTAATCAAACCGGCCGCTTTCTGTTCCTGTACCCAGTTCCACATATCATAATCGTCAAAATATTTCGTGCGTCCCTCGCCCAGATTATGCAGCAAATAAAAATCAAAATAACCGGCGCCCGTTTGGCGCAAAGAAATATCAAACTGAGCATAAGCTTCCTCGGCTGTTTTGCAGTCTATCCAGGCAGCGTTTTTAGTGGCCAGCTGAAAACTTTCCCTGGGATAACGCGCAACCAGCGCCTGCCGGATAGCGTCTTCAGAGCCGGCATAAGCCCAGGCCGTATCAAAATATGTAAAACCGGCCTGCATATACAAATCCACCATCTGTTTAACCTGCTCAATATCAATTACACCGTTGGTTTGTGGCAGACGCATCAAGCCAAAACCCAACTTTTTTATGTTATCTCCCAAAATACCCATGACCAACCCTCACTTTTTCAAGTCAATTCCCGGATTTTACCAACACCGGCTGGCCGTCTTTCTTAAACGGCACCAAGCCGGTACGATGCAGCGCCAACATAATGCCAGGCAATAATATCAACTGCAAAATGATACCCGGAATAGCGTTTAACAATGCCCCAGCCATAAACATCTGCCAGGTGAAGCCAGAAGAACCGAAACCCAGCAAAATAACCTCCACCAGACCCCATACCGCACGTCCAATCAGCATAGCGGCAATAATTGCACGATACAGTGATATCACACACTGCCACCGGGAGTGACTATAAATCCAGCCGGCCACAGCGCCATAAGCCGCCAACTCAAACGTCATGGCAAAACCAACCGGAAACGGCGGCGGCATGCCAAAAAGCATATAACGCAGCAGCGGCAATATCAAACCTACCGCCAGACCATACTGCCAGCCACAGATTAAGCCACAAAGAAAAACCGGAATATGCATCGGCAGCAGCATATTGCCAATTTGTGGAACCTGTCCGGTAAAAAAGGGCAAAATCAGTCCTAAAGCCAGAAACATGGCTGCATAACAAAGCATTTTAGTCGATTTATTCAATATACTCAGCCCCTAACCACAAATTATCCGTATCATAACCATTCCGCCGCCCAGGCCGCCAGCGTTTGGCCGTCAGTATTAGCCGCCAGACGCTTGGCGCCTGTCACCCTGGCGTCCGGCGCTAAATTCTGCATGTTAGACTCAGAACTGCCCATCGCACTGCCGCCAGACGTAGCAAAAGGTACCACCGTCTTACCGCTGAAATCATAAGACTCCATAAATGTATCAATAATAGATGGTTCCCGATACCACCAGATAGGAAAACCAACAAAAACAACATCATACAGCCCCATATCCGCAATTTTGCTGCTAATTGCCGGCCGGGAGTTGGTATCCTTCATTTCCACCGAACTCCGACTGTTCTGGTTATGCCAATCAAGGTCAGCTTCGCTATACGGTTCTGCCGGCTCAATCGCAAACAAATCCGCCCCAATTTCCTTAGCCAGCCTTGCCGCCAGCCCAGCCGTTACGCCGCTGGCGCTGAAATATGCTACTAATACTCTGCTCATCAGAAAAGACCTCCCTAAAAAATCCTAATTGACTTTCAATATCAAAGTATATATAATAAATTTAAGTTAATTATAACACTTAAACCACACTTCAAGTCAATAGATATTGACAATATTTTCTAAAAATTTTTTCAGGAGATTTATTATGCTATACACAGTTGGTGAAATCGCCAAAATTTTGGGTATCTCTGCTTCAACCCTGCGCTATTATGATAAAGAGGGGTTGCTTCCTTTTGTAGAGCGCTCCAATAACGGTATCCGCATGTTTACTGATAAGGATTATGAATGGCTAAAGGTTATTGAATGTCTGAAAAAATCCGGCTTATCAATAAAGGATATCAAAGCTTATACCAATATGGTTAATCAGGGCAACAACTCATTGTCAGAGCGGCTGGAACTCTTTCAGGCAAGGCGAACAGCCATTAAACAACAGATAATGGAAATGCAGGAGGCGTTGGAATTGCTGGAATTTAAGTGCTGGTATTATTCGCAGGCCGTAAAGGACCATACAGACGAAAAAGTTCAGGCATTATCGATTGACGAAATACCTGAACAATACCGTAATATCAAGCAAAAAATGAACAATATCCATGCCAAACCGGAATAATCCGACAGCAAATCAAATAAAGCAACATATTCAAATTATCTGATAGTGCGGCCAATCACCACAACCAAATAAATAATCCCACCAATCAAAGATAATTATAGCAGGCACCGCCAAAATACACCAAAGCAGAGCAAACTGCGGACATATCTGACCCCAAAGATTGCCCCAAATACCAGAATAATCCCAAATACCCAGCCCCAACCAGCAGTTAAGCAACAGCCCGGCTACCAATTCCGCAGCGGTGATAACCAGCCCACCTAACACCCCCTGACAAACTAACGGCAAATGCCATGGCATATGCTCATTAGCTATATCTAATGGCACACATAGCAGCGCAGCCAGCAACATCATTGTCCAATGGGTATAACCACGATAAGCAATTTCCAAAAAACCATAAAGTAAGCCGCCCAATAGCCAGCGCGGCCAATGCCGCCAAGAACTGCAAATAGTATTTAGCATGACAGGCCCCCTATTGCCCTGTTTATTACCATACTAAAATATGCGTAACGGCTTATACATAGTAGTTTTTTGATTTAAATTTGAGGTAGATTATAAAGTTCTGCGAGTTTACCCCACTATCTTATTCATAATACAGTGGCAAATAGATGACACAATACTCATTTTATAGCTAATAAATCTTTATCAATCCTTATTTTATGCGGCTTAATGCGCATATTGTTTCCACATGAGTATCAAATTAAAGCATATCCCCACAAACAATTCTAAAAATATATTTGCTGTACTAAAACTGCTCGTGCAACCCCTTTTCCCACAAAATATAGACTTCATCAATTTTGCACCACCCAAATGCAAAATTTCGATTGAGTCTTTTTTCAATATCTTCAATTGAAACGCAATCGAACAAACAGACTTATACAGCTTCTTAGACGCTTAGAGAAAGGAGAACAATGTATGAGTTTTAAGGAATTTGACCTGTCTGATTACATTACCGCATTATAGGATTTTAAAATAGCCGCACTGATGATGTTATCAAGCACTGGGGAAGTATTGAAAATTTTGATATGTTTATTCAGAAAATCAAAGATGATGAAGCAGAGGTAGCTAAACTTGCTATTCAACAATTCGGCAGTATTAAAAAATACACCGAAGCCATGAAACATAACTTAGAGCATTCCTCTGAACTCATGGAAACACAATTAACAGAAGAAGTGAAAGAAATTGGAAAGCAATCTGATATTCTGTATGGCAGACTAACCTCCGATTTGTCAGAAGATGTTTTTTCCTCCAAAATTCAGTCCATTGCAGATGAACTATTGCAGCTTATACAGAAAAACAGCACCAGCGTGTCCCTCGATAAGCTCTATATCAATATGCTTATCAACGCATATTCAAGCGATTATATCAAAAGCGTAACTGATAGCAAATATGGAGAGAGGGCTTCTGATTATATCGTAAAAGCGTTCCGCTATTACTCGGAGAATAACGCTTACAAAAACAATTAGAGCCATTTTAGAGCAAACAGGCATAAAGCAATCCCGGAAACGCCCATTTTATCAGCATTTCCGGTATTTTATCCGTTATTCGAACTCCAGACCGACAGTAACGGTTATCAGCAAAAATCGTTGATTTTAAGGCATTTTCAAAAAAGATTAGAGCCTATAAACCACTATAAAAAAGAAAAATAATGCAATAAAAATGCAATGGAGTACATCACTTGCCGTTTGAACAAATTACCCTCTTAACCTCAATATCTTACTTTTTATAGACAAAAAACCGTGTTGGGAAAAGTTGCTATTTCATCAAAGTAATGCTATAATTATTCCAAAAGTACAAGGAGGTATTTTCATGTTTACTGCTTCTTTAAATGCTATTGGATTTCAATTTGAAAAAATTATAGCAGACATTTTTTCCATATATGGCTTTAATACTACTTTGACCGAACAATCCCATGACGGCGGATATGACATATTAGCCACAAAAGATAATACAAGATACTTAATCGAAGTCAAATATTCACGGAAGAATTACGTTCCTACATCTACTTTATATAACGCAGCCTGCCGTCTAAAAGTCATTTTAGATACGCAGGAAGCTCCAAGCGTTGCTGTTCTGGTTGTTGGAACTAAATTAAAAACTGATATACGCATGAAAATAGAAAATATTGGTAACATCATCATTCTTGATATAGAAAACCTTTTATTTCTTGTTCAAGGCAATGAACCACTTAAAAGCGCAATGTTATCTATACTTGATTTTTCTGTCAATGACCTTTTACCAGAAAACCCTAACGTGCAGTTATTTAATTTACAAGAAAAGCCAACTTTGCAACCTACTAGACAAGGCACTCTGCTAAAAGAACGCATAACAAATTGGGTAAACTCAAACGGCAATACAGAATATGAAAATCTTTGCTATGAAACATTAAATTATCTGTTTGACAATGAACTTGCTTTATGGCACAGACAGCAAACTTCCAATGCTGACTTATACAGATTTGACCTAATATGTAAAATAAAAGACGGCGAAATAAGCGGCTTATGGTCTACCATATTACAATGTTTCAATTCAAGGTACATTATTTTTGAATTTAAGAATTATACAGAAGAAATAACTCAAAAAGAAATATACACTACCGATAAATACCTTTACCTAAAAGCATTAAGAGGTGTCGCAATTATTGTTTCTTGCAAAGGAACTTCCCCAAATGCAGATAAAGCAATCAAAGGTACTCTCCGTGAAAACGGTAAATTGATTTTAAGCATTAACAATTCCGACCTCCTTAAAATGATTGATATAAAAATGAGTGAGGGTATTCCCGCTGATTATTTATATACAAAATTTGACAAGTTGTTAATTGACTTAGAGAAATGAACTAATCTGTAATTAAATACTTTTGCTAATAGGCGTTCAAATATGAGCGTCTATTTTTTTTACCCAAAATTCAGATGAAAGGAGCTGATAACGTGGCAGTATTCCGGGTGGAGAAAAACAGGGACTACACGATTATGTCAAACCACCACCTACGCAACCCCGACTTGCCCCTAAAGGCTAAAGGGCTTCTTTTTCAAATGTTGTCCCTGCCGGAAAATTGGGACTACACCCTAAAGGGCTTATCCAGTATCAACAAAGAAAGCATTGACGCAATCCGTACCGCCGTATGGGAACTGGAAAAAGCCGTGTACATCACACGCAGGCAGGAACGGGACGGAAAAGGCAAAATGACCGCCATTGAGTACACCATTTACGAGCAGTAACCTCTTCGATTACTCTCATCTTTTAATTATTTTTGTTATCGTCATCATAAACAACATCTTCAATGATATTGGTTACAACTGCATTGAGTTGTGCAGCATTTTGCGAAGTAAGGATTGGCTTACCGGTTCTATCCTCCAATGCCTTTCTCGTTATACCTGCAACCTCGCCGCCCCGTTGAGCAACGCTACGATTACCCTCAAATGTATTAGGCTGTTCGGCTTTTGATAATTCCGTTGTGCTGACTTCCGCTAACATATTGAACACAATCTCGGCGGTACTCATATTATCTCGCAAATTTTCTTTGGTTAAACCTTTGAATTTTTATATTGGCGAGTGTTCATTCCCGACCACGCCCTTGTAATTTCATCAGTGAAAATAGCATATTCCACACCTTTGGTAACGCCGCTATCCTGCCATTCATCCGTGAGTTCTTTTCTGGCCTAAATAGCCTGCAGGCATTGATTGATCCATTCTCTTGAATAGCCTTTTCTGGCATAGGTTTCCAACCCCCTGTCAATGGAAAGCTCTGGGTCAATAGTTTTTTCTATACGCTCTCGGCCAATCTCTGCAAGCCATATTTTGAAAGGCTTTTAATTCCTCGGCTGTTATCTCCTTAACTTTAGGCAGCAGACTTTCCAAAACAGCACCTTGTTCAATTAATCTGTGCGTTCTGATTTTTCTTTCCTCCGCTCGTTTTTGATTTAATAACACTTTCTGCCGATTGCGCAGTTGCTGAATTTCCAGCTCATTTTTTTCATACTCCTGCTGCAATTTCTGACGCTGTTTTGCAAATTTCTGATTTATAAATTTTATAAATAAATCCTCCTTTTTAGATAGCAAAACGGCCAACCAATAATCAGTTGACCGTTTTATATTACATTTTTTATGCCATTACATCAAACCCGTATGGACTTGGCGGCAGCATTTCCTGCAACTCCTGCAAGGCCAGCTCCTCAACGTCCATTGCTTTTTCTGCATAGAAATTGAGTATTGCTGCTCAAGCTGAGCTGCACTCATTTGCATTGCGACGGAGGCGATACTGTTCATCATATCCATAATTCAAACCTCATTTCATTATGCCGTCAGCTTATTGTAACAGTTGCAGAACGCCCTGCGCCAGCATAGCCTGTGCAGACTGTACCAGAATGTTGTTGAACATTCTCACATTGCGACGCTTTTTTGTTAAATAAAAAGGAGTTTTTACATTCAAGTATTGTTTCAATCAACCGAACCGACAAACCTGTAAATCACTTTAATATCCTGTACCAGCTTACCGTCAATTTTGGTTCTCTCGCCAATCTTAATGTAATCTATAAGTTCATCAATAACAGCTCGGTCAATATCCTGCAAGTTCAGGTATTTGCTAACGCCAGCCGCCCACTGTTTGGCCACCGCAGCAGATTGCTCCAAAGCTGCCAAATCAGCTTTCAGATTTTGCAGCCGCTCCAAATTTCGGGAGCGCTCTTGCTCATTCTGCCGCATAAGCAGCACAAAAGCTTTTCTATCAAGTGCGCCGCTGACCTTATCTTCATAGAGTTTCGCACTGCGCTCTGTCAATTCCTGCAAATGCCGGCTGGTGTGCTCAATTTCCTGTCTTAATCCCTCCAATCTCTCTTTATCATAGTTAGCAATCTCCGCTATGACCGCTTCTCTATCTATTTGCAGCTTTTCAGCCTGCCGCCGTATTTCATTGGCCACCAAAAACTTTAGGCGATTTTCATCAATCGTATGCCGGGAGCAAACACTATGGCCGCTGGCTGTAAAAGTACCGCAGCTATAAAACACCGTCCGCCGTTCATCACCGGCTTTTGTATAATGCAGTTTGCTGTTGGATACCATTTTAGCTCCACAATCCGCACATATCAGCTTGCCAGAAAATAAATTTTTCGCTGGCATTTTTTTTGGCGAATAGCAGATAGAGAGATGTTTGTTTATCTCCTGAACGTTCTGCCAAACCTCCGGCGAGATAAGCGGTTCGTGAGCGTCATCTACTCTGATCCATTCCTCCGGCGGCTTATGGATTTTCGTCTTATCCTTATACGTCCGGCTGCCTGTGTAATTCATAAGCAGATTACCAATATAAACCTCATTATTGAGTATCTTGCGGACAATCGCATACTTCCATAGACCGCCTTTAGCCGAGGGGATATGCTCATTGTTAAGCAATGCGGCAATCTTAGCATAAGCCATACCAGATTGGCGCAGGGTAAATATCCGCTGCACAATCGGTGCGGTTTGTTCGTCCGGCACCAGCCTGTGGCTGTCATCATCACTTTTCCGGTAACCATAAGGGGTAGTGCTGGAGATATATTGGCCGCTACGTTTTCTGGCCTTAAGCACCGACTTCATCTTATTGCTTAAATCCTTTAAGTGATAATCGTTCATCAGGCTGCGGAAATGTAGCATACTGCTATCCTCATTGGCGCTGTCCAGCGAATCCAGTACCGATATAAAGCGGCAGCCCAAAGAGGGAAATATCTCGTCAGTGTAGCGGCCAACCTCAACATAATCCCGGCCTAAACGGGATAAATCCTTAACCAGTATTAGGTTGATAACTCCAGCCTGGGCGTCGGCCAGCATTTGCTGAAAAGCTGGCCTTTGAAAATTGCCGCCGCTCCAACCGTCATCACAATAGAATTTGCTCTCCAGCCAGCCGTTCATAGCAATATATTTGCTTAACAGTTCCTTTTGGTTTTCAATGCTGACCGAAGCATTAAATTCATTTATGCCTTTGGCGGTAAAATCGTCCATACTCAGGCGGCAGTATGCGCCAACTCTATACAACTGTTGCATAAGCCACGCCCTCGTCCGCAAACAGGCATTCGTCTACATTGCCCACATAACGGTACACTATCTTAACGTTCCGCATAGGGCCAACCGGCGTTTGCTCCAGCTCGCCAACCTCAATGCGGTCAACCAGCTCAAACAAAATGCTCTCGTCAAGCGGCTTTAACTCCGTATATTGGCGGATAAGCCCCAGCCAGCAATCAACCTCCTGCCTAACTCCCTGTCTGGCCTTAACCCTGGCCTGCAATTCCGGCAGCAACGCCATTTTAGAGGAACGCTCCGTTTCATACTTCTGCATCAGCATTTGAAACACGCCCTGCGGCACGTCGCCGTTGCATTTATCCTCATATAAATTCTGTGTCAGCTTTTCCAACTCGGCCAGCCGGTTAGTAACCGCTTTCAATTCCTGCTCCGCTGAAGCAATAAAGCCTCGCTGTTCGCTCTCTTTGAGATAAACCAGTCTGTCCAGCAGACCGTTGTAATCGTACTCCGCATACTGCGCTTTCTCCCGAATATCGGCCAGCACCAACTCATAAAGCACATCTTCTTTAATGCTGTGCCGGGTGCAGGCGCTGTTGCCGCTTCTGGCATAGGAACCGCATAACAGGTATTTCAAAGCCTTTTGGCTGCCGTCCTTGTATTTGTGATTATCCACCCGGTAAACCATTTTGAAACCGCAGTCAGCGCAGTAAACCAAACCGCAAAACAGGTTGTTGCCGCCTTTGGTGTTGCTGGTTTTACGGACTTTCTTTTGATTCACCGCTGAAACCGTTTCCCAAAGCTCTTTGCTGATAATAGGCTGATGTGTGCCCTCAACCCTTATCCAGTCCTCTGCTGGCTTGTCCACCTGCCGCCGCATTTTGTAGGACAGCGTACCGTGCTGCCCCTGCACCATATTGCCGATATAGGCTTCATTTTCCAATATGGCTTTAATGGTGTTATTCACCCAGAGATGATTTACCCGGCGCTTATCCTCCTTGCCCAAACGCTGGTAATACAAAGCGCCCGGCGGCAGGATATTCTCGACGTTCAAAATGCCCGCTATGCCGGCATAACTTTGCCCGGCAGCTCTTAACTCAAATATCCGGCGCACCACCGGGGCGGTTTCCTCATCAATCACAAAGCGGTGCTTGTCCTCCGGGCTACGCAGATAACCGTAGGGAGGGTAGGTTCCCATAAACATACCGTTTTCCGCACAGGCTCGCTTTACCGCCTTAACCTTTTTGCTGGTATCCCGGCTGTAAAACTCATTAAACAGGTTCAAAAAGCACATTACGTCATTGCTGCTGTCGTTGTTAAGGATATCAATGCCGTTGTTTAAGGCAATGAAGCGGCAGCCGATAGAGGGGAAAAGGTAATCCGTATATTGACCGAACTCAATATAGTTGCGGCCAAAACGGGATAAATCCTTAACCAGAATTACATTTATCCGTTTGGCTTTAGCGTCCTCAATCAGGCGTTTCACGCCGGGACGGTTGAAGTTGGCGCCGGAATAACCGTCGTCGATATATACGTCAATTTCATTCCAGCCCTGACTTCTGACATATTGCTGCAAGAGCAGCTTTTGATTTTCAATACTTACAGATTCGCCGCTGCGCTCATCATCGTTGCTCAGGCGGCAGTAAATGCCGACATTGTATGTTTTTTCCTCAGTCATTTTTTTAACCTCCCAGACCAATCTATTCATACGCTGTGCGGCAAGATGGCTCCCATTCAAATATTGCTTTTGTATTTGAATGGTTTAATTATACGCTAAACACCAAATAAGTGCAAACTTGTCGCCAACTGAAACTGATATTTTTTTCATATAGTTACAAAGTATTTTTTTCGGCCATAACCTTGCGGATAGCCAGCTGCTCCAGAGTTTTAGCCAAATCCTTTTCACCGGTGAAAACGCTGGTAACTCTATACAGTGTTCCGCCGATTTTGACTTCCTTGTATGAAGTCTGCTGTTTGTTTTCCAATGTTATCACTCCAATTTGTTAAGATAAAAGGGGCTTATATTGCAGGCCGCCCATGGCGAGGCTGTCATAACTCCGCACTGTCGTTATTATCGAACAGTGCAGGGTTCTATCGCAAGTCTGTGGGTAGGCGTGAGCAAGTATCATTATCGTTCGACCACTTAACGACTGCCAAGGCCAGCGTAGCTGGACGATGGCAGAGTTTAGTGGGTGTCGATCCATTAGCCATAGGCTAATGGAATCCTATTGAACACCGCACCGTTCTGGCGGTCAGTTTGCCAAACTGATTTTCATAGTTTACGCTTATCGCTCGTCCTAATATTAGAAGTCTTGGCGACGCACTATGCTTCGCTCAGGTGCAGATTTTGTGCCTGCAATATAAGTTATGAAACTGTCAAAGAACTGTTTTATTACACAAGAATTTTTTATCAGAAAATTTATCCCTCTATAAATAGCATCTGTTTCTACCTATTTTACAAGCCAATTTATCTATTTCTTAAAATTTTTTTGAATTTTTTTTAATGCTTTGAGAAGGCATATCGAAATAGATTGTTGTGAAGTTCCTTCTTCAAATGCTATTTCTTGCTCGGTTTTTCCCTTAACGTAATACATCCATAAACGTCGAAACTGCGTTTCAGTCAAAACAGATTTAATTTTTTTAACCAATGCCTTATTATCTTCATCGGCCAAATCATTTAACAAAAGTTGCTCAATAGATAAAGAAGCCGCTTCATTTTCCGCCTGCTTTTGCAGCTTCTTTTTTAAGCGTTTGTAACTTTGCTCGGAATTATATTCCCGTCGGTAATCATTGTCCGACCATTCTTTCCAATAGGCAAATTCCTCCTCGCTGGCAAATTCATCTTTAGTCAGCTTGATATATTCACCAGCCGCATTTCTGCTTACAATAGCTTTTTTATCTTTTTTATTCAAAGCATAATCGCTCTTTTTGTTATACATAAAAAATCTCCTTAATCTCAAAATTTCTATAATTTAGAAACCTTAAAAATAAGGAGGCGAACGACAGCCAAAAATATTCAGTTGTAAGATGAACCATAATACACTAATACAGGCATAACGACTTATTGAACTGTATCGAAATTCCCCAATGAATCTTTAACAATATTACACACATTACATCTCTCCAATCATTAATATGAAATAAAATACATATAAAAAGTGTATCGTAGAGAATTGGATTGAACAAAAGTGTATTGTAGACTATATATGGGGTGAATTGTAATGAAATACTATGCAGAACTACTAGGCCAAACTCTAAAAAAGGCCAGAATTGAGCAGGGATTAACTCAAGCCCAGTTAGCAGCCAAAGCCAATGTTGATGTGCGCACTATAATAAATATTGAAAAATATAGGGGCAATCCCAAATTGGAAGTTCTATTTTCACTGATAAATGTATTAAAAATAGACGCAAGAGAAATTTTTAACCCAGAAATGCCCGGTGAAAACCCGGCATTTCAAAAATTACTTTTTTTAATTGAAGATTGCAGCCAAGAAGAAGTCAACGCTTTAAAGCCGATTATTGAGGCTGTTTTGCAGGCTTTGAGGCAGCAAAAAGAATATTATCTCCAAAAATAAAAATTACCTCAATCAGTGTTGCTGGATTTAGGTTCTTGGCTTATATCTTCAACTGATTTTCTGGTTTTCATATAGGCGCTATGTACATCTTCGCTATGCATCATAAAGCAATTTGTACCGCTTATTAGTGTTTCCGTTTTGCATTCTGGACAGTAAAAAGGGAAGAACACCAGCGTAGTTTGTGGATAAATCCCAATATTGGTTTTAGCGCCGCAGTTTGGGCAGCATAGCCAGTGCAGGTTTTTAATTTTATTACTTTCTTGCAATGGTATAGGTTTTATCATTTTTTTCCTTTCTGAAAAAATTTATTCATCTTCGATTTTAGTCATTTGTAGTCTTATTATATTGATTAAAGTTTCCTTTTGGCATTCAGGACAACAAAGCGGATAGTTTATCAAAACCGTATCTTTGTATATGCCTATCGTTGTCAATGCTCCGCAATTTGGACAACACACAAATTGTTTAGTAATTCTTTCTTCATTAGTCATAATTATGCTCCATTCTATTTAATGATCTTGTTGAGATAAGATTGTGGATTAGCTTTCAATTCGGCATAGCTGCCCTGTTCAACAACCTGACCTTTATCCAAAACGATAATCTCATTAGCTAAATTACTTATCTGCTGTATCTTATGAGAAATCATCAAACAAATCTTATCTTGCGCCAACTTGTTATATATTTTCACAATATCATTTTGTGCGTTTAAATCCAAAGCAGCGTCAGGCTCGTCAAAGATATAAAAATCTCCATTTTTCATTATCGTTCGGGCAATCGCAATCTTTTGCCATTCGCCCATTGAAAGCTGCTTGCCATCGTCAAACCAGAAGCCCAGCTGGGTTTCCAATTTTTTTTCATCTATTAAGCCAAACGGGAAATTAACTGTTGTTAGCGCCTGCATAATTTTAGCGTCATTATTCAAATTGGCAATATCGCCATAGGCCACATTTTCCCTTGCAGTGCTTTCATATTTGGTGAAATCCTGAAATAACACGCTAATTAAAGCATAAAACGAGGTTCTGTCAACGTTTCTTAATTCAATACCGTTAAAAAGAATTTCACCCTCATAATTATCATAAAAGCCCAACAACAGTTTAATTAAAGTTGATTTGCCGGAACCGTTATTGCCCAAAATAGCCATAATATTGCCCTTATATAATCTGAAATTAACATCTTTTAGAGAATATTTAGAACTGTTCGGATATTTATAGGCTAAGTTCCGCACTTCTATTTCATCTATTGATTCAAGTTTGATTTTGCCGGCATCTTCCTGATTTTCTACCGGCAGTTCCATAAAATCAAAGTACATACCAGCAAATAAGGCATTTTTAGCTATAGTAGAAAATACGCTGAATATTGATTTAATTTTAGCCCGAACATTAAACACACTGCGAGTGTAGGTAATCACATCACCAACCAGAATAAGCTGCTTTACACCGCACAAAACAATATAAAAGAAGATAAAACCAGAAATTATATAATCCAAAAAGTCCAACAGAAAATAGGCGATAGTTGAACGTTTACTAATCTGTAAATCCTGTTGAATAAACCCTTTGTTTAACTGCTTAAACCTGTTCAGCATAAAATCTTTCAGATGAAAGATGATAAACTCTTTTATGGCTACCCCTTGGGTAATTAGGTAAGAAATATACCAGGATTTACGCTCTTTGGTGGTTCTGGCTTTTTGTATATCATATTGTACCTTGCTGATATATACCGAATAGATATATTGAATGATAGGCACAAAAATCACTGGTGCTGCAATCCAAATATTAAAGGTTACAAGAATCAGCAGCAGTGAGAAAATAGATAACACCGCCTGCGCCGTACTGACTATGGAGCTAAAAAAGGTAATAATCTTGCTGTTTCCCTCATTGGAAGCCCGGTTAATCATATTAAAGGTTTCGGTATTCTCAAAATCCTCCATTTTTAATGCTAAGGCTTTTTCCAGAACGCTCAGACGCAGCTTTAAGTCCAGATTCAGGCTTACTTTACTGGTATAATAATTATAAACAGCGCTTATTAGGGTGGTAAAAACATCAATCGAAATGTAAACTATTATCATTATGATAAGCTTGTGCATATCATTGATATTAAGCTGTACTTGATTTAAGATGTCCTGTAAAACCACTAAAGACACTGCTGGCAAAATTCCCAACAGAATATTAACTGTTATTGTCAGAATAACATAGGGCTTACTGTAAGCAAATATCAGTCGCAAACATTTGAAAAAAACCGCTAAAATGCCATTGATATTTTTCTTTTCCTCTATATTTTTTTTATCTTTCATAATCAGGCACCAGAATTAGCTGATTAGCAAATGCTTTTCGTGCAGTGAATTAGGATTAAATAAAGATAACAAAGCTATGATAACTCCTGTTGCACCGTTCAAATAGGTATCATCATCTTCGTCCGGTAAATCTTTCGGGCCATAATCAATGTTCTTAAAACCATAAGGAAAATCCGAGTTATACAATCTTAAAATTTCATCCAGGCACATATACAAGCCGGGTAATAAATCTTCATCAAGAGTTTCCCTATATATCTGATTGAACATTGCCATAGTACCAGCGAAACCATGACAGATAATCGGCGAAAGCAAATTGTAAATCTCCCATGGAGCCTGTGCAATCTGTTTCAAATTATGCAAATATTTAGCTGAATTTGTACCAAGATATTTATTAACCTTATATAGTATGCAGGAAATACCTATTGAGCCATAACACCAGCTCATACGACTGCCGACATCTGCAACTCCATGTTGTTTATACCGCTCCGCTGATAAAATCATTGGCCAGTAAATAATATCATCTTCTATCACTGTATGTTCATCATAGACATCGATTATTTTATTTATTGCTTCCATTTGTCCATCTATGATAATATTTTTCTCGGCTGTATATGTCATAAGCGCCAATGGACCAGCTATACCATGCGCTACACCGAAATCTAAGGTACCATGTGTGTACTGAGTTCTGCGTTCTACTGGCCAGAGATTATTCTTGGAAACATAAAATCCAATTATTTCTTTACCATCAATATCAACATCTGCTGATAATTTGGTAAGATATTTTAAGATGTACGCTAATGTGTTTTTTTCATGCAAACAATCTTCTTTAGTCTTAAAATTCTCAATGTATAATAATAAATACCTGCCCACACCGGTCATGCCTGCAATTACATCATAGTGATGAACAAAAGTGCTTTCGTTTTCAAATTGAATAAGCTTTTCAAATACAATATCACATATAGCTTTGTTTAACGATTTTAGGAATTTTTCAAATTCCCCGGATTTAACTCGTATACTTAAAATCGCAAAAGCAAAATCACTTAAGCTATGGAATAAAGCCCAATGATAATATTTTTCTATATGTTGTTTAAAGTACAACAAAATGTTATAGGCATTTGCCAGCCAATGCTCTTTATCTATCAGAAAATCATATCCCTCGCCAATAGCCAGCAAATAGGAAGCCAGTAAATGACCATCTATATAATCTCTATCAGGTTTTTGCATATTTTTTTCATTTGCCTGTAAATCCTGTAATAGTTTATCAATCCGCTCATAATATTCTTCTAAAATAGCTATGATTTTTTGTTTTTTCTCCTCATCTAAAAGAATTATATTTTTATTGAATTTTGCCGTATCCAGCATCATTTAAGCTCACCTCTTTTATTATTCTTGTTGTGCAGCATTATATTGTTTTTGGTAAAAACGGTATGCCTGGTTAAAAACAAAACCTTGCGCTCCCATTCCCGATTACCGTTATAGCGGTTACAAAACATATGGATTAAGGTTAGTAAAATATTATCCAGACTTGTAGAAAGTTGTTTTTCGTGTTCTGTCTGTTTGATATGCTTCACATATTGCTTTATAGCCGCTTCTCTGTCTGAAATTATTTTTTGTGTTTTTTCTGAAAAATTGTTGATGTAATCATCTTCAATAACTGCCAGATAGTCCTTTTTATTTTTTCTGAATAAATCTTTATACTCAATATTATCGGTATATTTAACCAGAAAATCACTGTCTGTCTGCAAACTACCGCAAAAACAGTCCACCAGATTATGTATCACAAATATACCGATTTTCTCTCGCTCAATTTCTTCAGCGTCCTTGCTTATCTCTTGCAATAAAGCAATAATCAACCGGCTGTCCTGACAAAAGTAATCCTCAGCATATGGTATTAAGGCTGAACCGCCATATCTTTCGATTTCTCTCTCATATTGAGCAATAGCGTATTCATAGCCTATCAGATTTTCCTGCAATAGCCTAAACCATTCCCGGAATTTTTGCAAAGCAACACCCAACTTGTCTTGCTCAGTAAGTTGCAACCTTAACCTGATATGATATTTAGGGTCAGTATACTTGATAAAGAAAAAGCTTTTAATTATTTCCCACTCAAACATATCAGTCAGAAACGGCTCTAAATACTGCGCCAAAAAGGGATTGGCCTGTATGGGATTTAGATATATTTTAAAATACAACCAACCATCATCACCAGGATATAGAACTCTTTGGGGTAGGTAAAAGTTGTCTATAAGATTTGGCTTGGTATATGGTGTTATATCCTTTACATTGGCAACTGGCTGTTTTTCTGCTAATTCCTGACTAAACATTGGTACGCTAAACTCCGCCGCATAAAACATCCCTTGTTTATCCACTGCCACAGAACTGCTAATATTTTCATACTCCATACGTTCGAGAACAACCTGCTGCTTTTGCTTAACCAGGGCCCGATATAACAGTTTAGCCGTGAATTCATCTTTCAGATTTAAAATCAAACGATTATCATTGCGAGTAAAATATACATATTCAGGTAACTGCCATATTTGAAAATATTTTTGCATGGTCGCTGCAAAATCTTTCTCAGAACAGCCAGCAAATTGTTCCGGGGTTAAGCGCCATTTTTCATTAGCCAATACAATATTGCCATATTTGATCTTTGGCCAATATGCAAATTTAAGATTTTGAAAAACAAACATATTGTCTATCATTGGGAGTTCATAACTGGCAGAAATATTGCGCAAAAAGCGAATAATCGGATTGCTGGATTGCGCATTATACATACTGTTAGTCATAAACTTAACTCGTTTATTTAAGGACTTGCTCCAAATAAACATTCGGTCTTTCTGACCATCATAACCTAAATAGAAATCGTTGAGATTAAGAGATGTGTTATGCTCAAACTCGGTTATACCTAAATAAAGATTATAATCATACTGACGTTTATAGCTGTATAAATTGGTATTTCTTAAATAGTGCGATACCTCGTAAACATCGGCAATAACATAATCCTCCCTATGCAAAGCCTTTTCTTTAGCATATATTGCGTCCATTTCCTGCGAAAATTCATTATTCAGGGCAGCGTCAAAGCGGCTTATACCGTTGCCAGCCTGCGTAGAGCCAACATTTGGCCCAATATGAATTTCATAATTTGCTCCATTTTGGGTTAGCAATACATTCAAACTAAATGAACTGACATAACCTAATTTGTTAATTACTTCACTATCAATGGTTTTTATATGTTCTATATCTTTATCGGTTATTTCCACCACAGATTGGCCTTGCCTTAACGCTGTCAACATTTTATTTTCCAACATCATCTTGATAGCGTCTAACTTTTTGGAGTTTCTCCTTGCATATTTGGCAGCGTTTACTTCAGCAATATAACCGCTATAAGGCAGGCCAATGCCTTTATCTGCGTCAATAACCTCCAGCAGAGAAACCATTGCGTCAGAGCCATATTTTTCCCGGAAAGCCTCTTTAAAGGCCAGCAACTGCTCACCTTCATTATCCGGCGTGGCAACAGCCTGCATAAATTCCGAAAAAGCCTCCAAATCATCTTTTATTTTGCTGTCCAATTTGTTACTTATCGCATTTAGCTGCAAAATTGTATAGATATAATTTTTGGCCTTAACCACTTGCTCCATAAGTCCAGATAACTGGGCTAAAATTTCCTCGCCCTGACCAAAGGGCAGTTGTGCATATTTCTCCCTCAGCCTGTCTATTTCCTGAAGCTTTTGGATAAAGATTGCTTCATCACCAGATAAATTATGAAAATCATTTTCTTGGAGCAGCCTGTGCAGAGAATCTTCTTCATTGGACAAAACGCAGATATTTGTATATAAATACTCATTTAGCAACAATTCTTTTAAGAACTTATCAATAATCTCCGGTGGCACATTGGGATTTTTGTTTATTAAAAAATCTCGCAAATCCTTAAAAGGCACAAAATCGCTGGCAAACTCCTGCACATATTGTACCTGTTTGGTGTATCTGATATGCAAATCCTCGGCGTGATTAACATTTTCCTTGCGCAAATTAGAACAATAGCCATTCTTTAAGCGGCCATACACTTTATAGCAATGCTTATTAAAAATGACCTGCAAATTAAACAGCAAGCCAGGTGTTTCCTCAATCTTTTTGACCAGCTTAAAATACCACTCATTATCAACTCGGCAGATTTTATGATATTTTTCTTGTCTCGCCAAGCAAATATTTGTGCCATCATCACTAAATTGGGCGGTAGTTACACCGGCAAACAGTCCATAAGGAGTTGGCCGGGCAGTCATACGGTCATAATATTTTTTAACGGACTCCAACATTCTGGTTGTTGTTTTGCCGGAATTATCTGCATACATTTTATATAAATCCTGTGAAGCAATAGCCACTGCCTCCGCAAATAGCTTATCCTGCCGGCAGAAAGCCATAATTTCATCATCTGACAACTTGGCAAAATCATAAAACTCATTCAAACTTCTGGTTGGACAACGCATTAGCATATGTTCCGCTGCCTTATACTTCATAATCAATCACCTTTTTTAATCATATCTTAAAGCGTCAATCGGCTCCAATCTGGCTGCTTTAGTGGCTGGCAGAAAGCCAAACACAATTCCTATGCCAACCGAAACGCCAAAGGATAGCAAAATCGAATCCGCTGCCAACTTAAACGTCAGCTCCATAACCCGACAGGCAATAAAGCTTACAAGCACACCAACCGCAACCCCCAGCAAACCGCCAACAGCGCTGGTGCTGCTCGCCTCAACAATAAATTGCAGGCGAATATCTCGCCGTCTGGCTCCAAAGGATTTCCGTACGCCAATCTCTTTAGTGCGCTCCGATACCGAAATAGACATAATATTCATAATGCCTACGCCGCCCACCAGCAGCGCAATACCGGCTATCATCTTCAAAACAGAAAGCATATTATCTTGCATTGATAACATCATTTCCATTCGTTCTTTTTGGCTGGTTATATTGAAATAATCGTCCTTTTCGTAACACGCCAGCAAACGCTGCTCAATGGCCGCCACTGCCGCCTCCGAACATTCAAGAGTAAGCGAATTAAGGGTATAACTTCCCACAAACGGTGTTTCGCCCAGCTTCAAAATATTGGAGTAAGGAATATAAATCACATCATCAGGGCCGCCCTCGCCAGTGTTCAAATCATCTATTGCGGCCAGCACTCCTATTACCGTATAATTCTGTCCTCTGATTTTAAGCGTATTGCCCAAGGCAGCGCCACCCATAATCTCGTTTGCAATAAAACTGCCCACAATGCAAACGTTAGCCTGACGTTCCACGTCCATATATTGCAGAAAACTGCCCTCGGTCAATTCCAACAGCTGGGTTTTAGGATAAGCCTCGCTAACACCATAAATTGTTGTTCGGCTATATCTGGCATTACCATATTTAATGCCGCCCCCCATTGTTACAATCGGACTTAAATCGCAAAGCAGGTCGGGGTTATTGCTCACCAACTCATACATATCTTCAACATCAATTTGCCTGGTACTGTCCCGGTTATATATGCTGACGCTAATCATATTAGCTCCCATATTGTCAAACTGAGCCTCAACCTTAGCCATAGTACCCCGACCAATCGTTATAATAGCAATAACCGCCGCCACGCCGATAATAATGCCCAGCATAGTCAGCAGAGAGCGTACCTTGCGAGCCAGCAGGCTTTTCAAAGCCATTACAAAGGCTTGACGAATAGCCATTATTGAACTGCTGACACAATGGCGGCTTCACCGTCAGCCGAGCCGTCATAGATAATTTTGCCGTCTTCCAGCCGTACAATCCGCTGCGCCTGCCGGGCAATAGAATTATCGTGGGTAATCAGCACAACTGTCCGCCCCTCATGATTAAGTTGCCGTAAAATATCCAGCACCTCCCGACCGGTCTGGCTATCCAAAGCGCCGGTGGGCTCGTCCGCCAGAATAACCGCCGGTTCCCCGGCCAAAGCTCTGGCAATCGCCACCCTTTGCTGCTGCCCACCGGAAAGCTGATTAGGCACATTATTTGCTTTATCCGCCAGTCCCACATTTTCCAAAAGTTGTAAAGAACGCTTATGCCGCTCCCCGGCAGACATACCGGCATATAACATTGCCAACTCCACGTTTTCACATAAGTTCAGCTTGGGTATCAAATTATACTGTTGGAAGATAAAGCCCAACATTTTGTTGCGCAGCTTGGCCTTGGCGTTATCGTTCATTGCCAAAACGTCCTCCCCGGCCAAATGATAATTGCCAGATGTGGGTACGTCAAGGCAACCGATTATGTTCATACAAGTGGTTTTGCCGCTGCCGCTGGCTCCCACAATGGCTACAAACTCGCCCCGGCTAATCTCCAGCGTAACACCGTCCAAAGCGTGAACTTCCGTTTCTCCGGTTTTGTAAATTTTATAAATATTCTGCAAATTGATTAAAACATCGGCGTTCATTTTGCTCTCCTTTTAATTACTGTTCGTTGGTATGGCAATTCTTTCTCCCTCCTGCACCCCGGAGAGAACTTCCACATAGTAATCGTCGTTCATACCTAATTCTACCTGCCGCCAGCTGTAACCAGGCAAGTCGCTGGGCTCGCCGTCTGTACCCTCAACTAGCAGCATCTGCCCTCGGCTGATTGCGTTCATCGGCACAACCAGCACGTCTTCCGCCTGCTGCAAAACCACCTCGGCGTTTATATTCATACCCGGCAGCAAAGCGCCAAACTCATCTAAAGTAACTGTTATCGGGTAAGTGGTTACGCCGTTGCTGCTGTTGCCTTTAATGCTGATTTTACTAACATAACCTGTAAATTCTTGCCCACCCAGAGCGTCCGCCACCACCTGCACCGGCTGGCCAACTTTAATAAGACCGATATCCAGCTCGTCCACATTCATCACAAATTCCAGCTTGCTCATATCGTAAATAACCGCCATTTCACTGGCATTGTTGTTACTGTCGATAGTATCGCCCTGATTAAACTTCTTTTCAATCACCGTTCCGGCAATAGGAGAAGTGATAGTATAATCCGCCAGCGCAGCCTTGGCGTTATCTAGTTCAATCTGTGCCCGGCGCAAATCGTTCTGAATATTTTCATCTGAAAGACGCAGCAACGCCTGCCCCTGTTTTACATTGTCGCCCTCGGCCACCAGAATTTCTGCCACATCACCGGCGGCTTTGGCTAAAACCTGCTCGCTCCAGTTATACTCCAAAAGGCCGCTGCGCACGCTAACAAAACCGCCAGCCTCTACTGCCGCCCAATCTCCCTCCTGCAAACTGCCGGGATTTTCCATTTCAATAGTAACTTTATACGTCAGCACACCGCCAGCGCTCACTTGTTCCACGCTGGATATTTCCTTAATTACACCGGCAATATGTTGACCGCTGCTTTCCATTATAACTTCGGCTGTTTGACCAACTTGCAGCTGTTTGGCTTCATCAGCTTTGAAAGGTGCTTCCAGCAGCATTGTTTCTCGGTCCCGTAAATAAACAAGCTGACTGCCAACATTTACGCTGTCGCCAACCTCACAATGGATTGTTACCACTTGGCCGTTTGCCGGAGCAGTAACGCTTAAATCAGCTATTTCGGACTCAGCTTCTTGCAAGTTAAGTTGAGCCAGATTGTAGCTGTTTTGCGCCCGGCCTGCGTCAATCTGATAAAGCAACTGACCAGCATCAATCATATCGCCCTCTTTGAAAGGAGCGCTCAAAACCTCGCCGGTTACTAATGCTTTAACAGTATATGAATTTACCGGCTGCACAGTGCCAACACCCTCCAGGGTAGATATTATGCTGCTGCACTCCACCAGCTGATAGCGATAGGCTGAAGTTTCAGCATTTTCTGAATTATCTCGCTGACCGATAAACCACCACAAGACAGCAGTAAATATTATTAACAGCAAGATAGTAATAATCAGTTTCTTATTTTTTAACATTTTCTTTGTTCCATTCTTTAATCACTGTTTATCGCATCTACGATTTCCATTTTAGCCGCCTGTTTTGCCGGATAAGTACCAAATATAATGCCTACACTAACTGAAACTCCTAAAGCAAGCAATATAGGCCAAGACGTAATGCTGATATCCAAATCCGCCGTATAATATGAGCCGCCAGTGTTGCCAACAGGAATACTGGTAATAAACACAGGAAGAAAAAAGTTTAATATAATCCCAAAAACCACACCAATCAATCCACCAATTAGACTAGTTATAACCGCCTCCAGCATAAATTGTCGTTGAATATCTTTATTAGTTGCACCAAAAGTCTTTCGGATACCAATTTCTTTGGTACGCTTCCGCACACTGGCCAGCATAATGTTCATAATACTCACACCTCCAAGCACTAAAATAATTGCAGCCATGAACATCAACTCAAAGCCTACTGTATAGACGCTTTCTTTACTTAGATTATAAAGAAACAGATTACTGGCACAGGTCAGAAACCACCTGTCTGCATTAACTTCTTCCCCCATCCACTCCGATACCTCTTGCTCAACGACTCGGCGAGCATTACCAATATTCTCCACACCGTTAGCCAAAAGTACAAAACGATTTGAAAAATAATCACCACTATAACCTTTCTCTATCCTTTCACCAGTTATTTTTTGTGCATTGTTATATGGTAACAATATTTGGTCATCAAAAATTAATCCAGTTTTTTGCTTTATACCAATAACCGTACAATTAATGCCCCAGATTTTCAAGGTTTGTCCCAATGCATCGCCGTCCATCAACTCATTGGCAATATCACTACTCACCACACATACATTTCTTTCCCGAGCACAATCCATATACTCAAAAAAACGTCCATCGACCAACTCCTCATCAGGCATAACATTTAGATAATTTTCATTCACTCCGATAAAACATACATCTTTAAAATGCTTATTGCCATACCAGACGTTACCGCTTAAGGTATGGTCAAATACAAAAGGAGAAACTGCAACAATATAATCTGAATATTTGGCAGCGATTTTTTCCATATCATTAATAGTTATCGGTCGTTTATAATCAACCTTAGTATCAACATACATATTCATTACACTGTAACTTTCAGGAATAATGGTATCTTCCACTAAACCGAAAAGCAATCGGCATGTATTGCAGGTTACAAATATCATTGCCACGCCAATCATCATAGTAAATATTGTCTGCAAAAAACGTATTTTGTTTACAAACAAATTTCTGATTACCGTGTAAAAACTTTGTTTAATATTCATTATTCCTCCAAAGAAAACACACCTTATTAAAAAATATATACAAGTGTAAGCTATTTTTCTCATTCTTTAATCACTGTCAATCACTATTGATTGCGTCAACAATTTCCATTTTAGCCGCCTGCCTGGCCGGTTTAACACCAAAAAAAATTCCTAAACCAACCGCGATAGCAAAAGACACAATAGCAGAAGCAGGCACAAAAGCAAAACTGAAAACAACATGAATAATTTTGCAGGCCACCCACCCCAAAGGCAATCCCAATATCACACCCAGCAAACCGCCAACAACACTTATACAAGCCGCTTCACCAATAAAATGCCAAACAATATCCTTATATGTTGCCCCAAATGCCTTGCGCACACCAATTTCCGGTGTACGTTTACTAACCGCTAACAGCATTACATTCATAATACCGGTTCCGCCTGTTAATATAATTATAATGGAAACAAATCCAAGCATTACGATTATTGGCGATAATGCTTTATGTATTTCATCAACAATACCGTCATAATTCATAATTCCTGCTATTGCATTCTGTTCCATGTTTTCTTGGCAAACCTCACGAATAGCTGAATATGCTTCCTGCATATCCGCAGTTTCAGTTACAGTGAAAAAAACAACATCAAAACCAACACTGTTCTGCTCATATACTGACGAAGTTCTATATATTGATAACTTTCGGGCATTAGTATAAGGTATGAATATAAAATCATTAACACCCTGTAAATCACTATTAACATTTTGTAAAATACCTACCACGGTATAATTATCGCCTTGGATTTTTATACTTTTACCAATCGCATCTTCACCAAGAATTTCTACAGCCAATCTATTGCCTATAATACAGACTTTTTGTTCGCGGACAACATCCATAGGTAACAACCAGCGCCCTTGTGCAATATTAATTGTAGTCATTATCTGATTAAAAGATTCACTCACACCATAAACGGCAAATTCACCATCTAATAATTTATTTTCATATTTCAAACCTTCCGTTATGAGAATTGCAGGGCTAATGCTTGTAAATAAATATGATTTATCGGAAACCATTTGCTGTAAATCATCTATTTTAAGCTTATATGAATCTTCAAGTTTGGTTTGTAAAATTAAACGTAAAACATTAGGATTAAATTCCCCAGCTGTCAATTTTGTCATGTATAAAACACCCTGAGAAATTATTAAAACTATCATCAATGTCATTGCACCTAAAGTAATGCCCAGCATTGTTTGCCAAAAATATGTTTTATCACTGCGCAGGTTTAATATTGCAATATCAAATGTTCGTTTTAAATGCATTTCATCTTCCCCCCCCCTCCCAAAAACCTTGTAAAAAATATATACAAATGTGAGCTATAAAAGTTTAATAAATTTTTTCAATTATTTTAAATATTTATCTGGGACAAGTACCTGCACAAGAATCAAGACTGCACTTACAAGTATCTGCCACTGTGCAATATTTTGTCAAACAATACTCTGTTGCATAACGCATATCATTATCGTTTTTAATTCCGGACTGTACATCCAAATCAAAATCTTCGTAGATTGCCATTATTTTTCACCTCCTTATGCCTGCTGCTCCAATTTGCAAAATGCGCCCTCGCACCGACCAACACAAACTTTTGCAACAATTATTTGCTACATTGGACATCTTAGGTTTTTACCTTAATGTTATATGTAACATTATTCAGTTTGGTCTTGAAAACATTTTATAGCTCACAAATGTATCAAATTAATAGATTGATAAAAATTACTTACAAGCAATCTTGCTTTGATATTACATTGGTAATTTTTACCCCTCTATAATATATATGTCTTGAGAAGTGCATTTTGTGACATTTAATTTATTTATTTTTTTTATTTATATATTTTTTTATAAGAAATGCACTTCACAGATTTGTATCTGTAAAGTGCATTAGTAATTTGTTCTAATTTTAAAACTCTAACCTTAAATTAATAAGTAATAAATTCTTTGGTATCATATCCGCCTTTTTCAGCATAAAAATAAACCTTAGCCCGATAGGAATAACCAGATTTGCCACCATTATAATATACATTAGAACCATAATCCCTTTTATTATATGCCAACATATTAGTAAAATCATCACTGCTCAATGTTGCAATAGAAGTCCAACTGCTTGAACCCGGCGCTTGTTCTTGGATGATAATGGTTTTCGCTCCTAAAACATCCATCTGATCAGTAGCATTTATATCAAAACTTACTGTAACACGCCCATTAGAACTAACTTTTGTAGCAGCATAACAATTACTAATATATTCACTTGAAAATAAGGCTGCATTGGCAACAGCCGTCATACTGAAAATAATAGTAAACATCATCAGCAAAGCAATTAATTTTTTTCGCATAGAACTCACTCTCCGTAAATTGAATTGATTATTTTTTTAGCTTCCTCTAAAGAAATCGAGCCTTTAATTGAACCCTCAATATTGCCATTATACCAAACAATAACCATATTATCCAAGTTACTCATAATATAATGCGTAATACCGCCATATATATATTCAGTAACTTTTTCACTATCCTTCTCATACAAGGCCATTTGATCAGGATTAGAATATATCCTATAATCTATAGATAATTCATTATTATTACTATTTGTTTCTTTATAAAAATCAGAAACAATATATATATATAAATTATGTTCAGAAATTTCCAAACCATTAAATTTATAATCACTTGGCAACCATTTAGGCACACAAGCTATATTACTATATTCAGCAACCTCATCAGCCAGTTCTTGTGTAATTGATACACGTTCAAGCCAAAATTGCTCATCATTCCATCTGCCAATATACTGAACTGGATTATAGCCTAAAGCGTATGCTGTAACTGTACCAACAAACAAAAACAATACTAAAACTGCTGCAAAACTTGCAAATCTGCGCCACAACCTTTTGTGGAAAGGTACCAGACTAACTTTTTCTTTTATATTTTTGTTTTTTTGTTCATCGTCATCAAAATCATATAATGTTTTTTCATCTTTAAGCGGATAATAGTGCTTAAAAAATTCCGCTTTAGCAAGTTCAACATCTTCCTGTGAAGTTTCATCATTAGTGCCTTCACGTTTATCCAATAATTCTGAAATATATATTACAGCATCATAATCCATCTGCTCGTCATCCGAGGCAGCAAAAAATGCTTGCAGAAGAATTTCCAGTTCCTCGTTACTCATTAAGTCGAATCTATGATAATTTGGCTGCCCTGATTTATCGACTTTGCTCATAAAAACACCTCCCTATATTATATATGTCTTAACAAATGCGTTTTGTGACATCATTTTTTAATTTTTTTTGTTATTTATCTTATCTTGCAATTTCAGCCTGGCTCGATGTATTCTCTGCCGGATAACATCAGTCGATACACCATATTCTTTTGCCAACTCAACAGTGGTATATTGTTCAAAAACAATTTTTTTAATTAAATTATAAGCCTCTGTTCCAGATATATCAGAATATAAAATATCTGGCAGATTTTCTTCTATATTAAATTGGACTTCTTCGGCAATTTCTTCAATATCTGATACCCGAAAAAATAAACTTGAAAGTCGTGATTTACCGTGTAAAACATTGTTTGTAACATTTTTTAGCGTAATCACCAGCCAGCCTTGACGATTTTTACTATTCTTCAATTTCTCAATATTAACACAAGCAATACGAAAAGTTTCCTGCACAATTTCTTTTGCTAAATCTGTATTGAGAGTCCTTTTTTTTGCCAAACTCAATAATTTGTCATACATTTCAGTGTACAGTTCATCAATAAGCTGTATCTCATTTTCTGTTAAATCTTTCCCCAAATTTTGTTCCTCTGATTGATATTTATCCATAATCTTCTCCCATCACATAGAATATTCTTCTATACATTGATTATAGCACTCTCTCTTGACTTTTCCAAAGATTCTAACAAAGTTCTCATTATATCTTATACTATTTCTAAATCACTTTGACTTTTTCCTTTTAGCAATGCTATAATATTATTCATTATCACATTTTTATCCTCATCAACAGCAAATAAACTATCCATGCTTATGCCAAGAATTTCTGCTACTTTCACCAGCGTATTAACCGTCATTTCTCTTGAACCATTTTCTATTTTGTTATAAAGAGGTTGCGTAATACCAATGTGTTCTGCCATAAAATCCTGTGAAAAATTTCTTTTTTCACGATAAAATTTTAACTGTTTAATCAATATCTGTTTGGTATCATCATCTAATTTATATTTCATTGTCAATCTCCTGTTGGTAATGTTATAAAAAGCATAACATATAAAACGATATTGCAACAGGCACTAACTGGCATAACTTTTATAACATAAATTTGCAAATTTTTATTTTTTGTTATAAAATAAAAAAAGAAATAACATTAAAAGAAAAGAGAGTAACCTATGATATTCACTTTTGGACTGGCATTCCAAATCAAAAGAAACATAATCGTTTAATTATCAATATTGAATCACAAAACAAATGGGACGTCGGCTACCAACTAACTAAACGTGCTGTTTATTATGCCTGCCGTCTTATATCTGCTCAACGTGAACAGGATTTTAAGCCATCTGAATATGGCAGGCTAAATAAGATTTACTCCATTTGGATAGCAGCCAACCCACCGAAAAAATATGAAAATACAATCAATCGTTTCTTCATTGCTGAAGAACAGCTTGTAGGCGATGTTGAATAAAAAAAGCTAACTATGATTTACTTTCAATAGTGATGATTGGTTTAGGCAAGCCTGATAGCCCAAGATATGATGGTTTATTAAAAATGCTGGAAGTGTTGCTTTCAAAAAGAACTGTTGAGGAAAAGAAACATATATTACAAGAAGAATTTAATTTTAGGATGACAGAGAATATGATAAAGGAGTCTACCGATGGCAGAACCGAGGCAACATTTCAAGCAACACTGGCTAACATTCCAAGCTTGATGTATAAAGTTAGTTGGACTGCTGAACAGGCAATGGACGCTCTCAATATTCCACAGGAGGAACGCAGTCAGTATCTTCCTAAACTCAAACACCTTAACTAGCTTTACGCCCTGAAAAACCTTTAACAAAAGATTAACAAGCAATGTGTTTGGGTACCCAAACACAAAAATGACTGATTGCAGCAACTTGCAATCAGTCATTTTTTCTTATCAGGGGCAGCGCCCCCCGCCCCCCCCTTTAATGCCCAAAAAGGACTCCATATGGACAAGTTCATATGGATAAGTTCACACTAAATTTTGCCAGCGTCCTGCGGACTTGGCAATCATTAAGTGTTCACTTAGCTACGCATTTCAGCCGTTGTCTGAAACGCTTATGTCCGGCTTGCGCCAGACCAGAAACAGGTATTGCTTCGCTAATAACTCCGGCTCTCATTGATTTGCCTTTTCTTTGTTTGCGTCCATCTCCAGCAAACTATCCACATTGGCCTTAACCGTTAAAAGCTCTTTCATTTCTTCCCTGACCTGCCGGTATTCTCCATAAGCTGCTTTCTTTGCAGTCAGCAGCCGGGAATATTCGGCAGCAAACTTTTTGGAATAGCCAGCTTTCCTGTATGCTACATAAAACTCTCTTGTTTTGGCGTAATTTATAATATGCGTTTTCAGAACGGCAATCTCCGCCATACGCTTTTCCGCCGTCTTGATTCGCCCTGACAACTCATTGAAACGCTCGCTGGCTGCCGCAGTTTTGACAGCCAATTCCTCATAACTAAACAGGTTATTTTCATTTAGATAGTTATAGGTTTTTGCCATCTGCTTTAGATTAAACACACTTGCCCAACGGGAATAGCCGCCGCCTTTACCTTCGACCAGTTTCTGCTGAATATCTATCAGTAGATTTATTTTTTCCTTTGCTTTAGGCGCTTTGGCAGAGGTCAAAGCTATCTTCAATTCAGCTTTGGAATAGCCCTCGCCCAAACTGCCTAGTCTGGTAAACTGTTTCCTGTCTGCCGCTTTTAAGCGCCAGCTTTTGCTACGCTTATCCACCTCAATATTATCAACTTGCAGCAGTTTAAGCAATGCTTCAAAATCCGTTGGCTTTTGAGCTAACGCCTTATCTATGGACTGCCGCAGCACATCTCTGTGCAAGGATTTGTTTTCAATTCCCTGCTGCTCCTGCCAGCGGTTATAGCTTAAACCCCGGCGGCGTTTCGGCTCCTCAATAACCGAATAGCCATTTTCGATATAGACCCAGCCCATAACCTAGCCTGTTAGCCTCCTTTGGGGTTATCTCCCTCGGCTTAAAAGACTGCTTGATTTGGCAGGCTATAACATCATTTCCCTTTAGCTCCCTGCCTCTTTTGGTTTGGTAAATCCTTTGAGCCAGGGCAAATTCGGCATCAGCAAGTCTGCTGTCGCACCATAGCTGCTGATGAAATTGCCGTTATCCGTCTTTTCCGGGTTCTCCACATAATCAATAATAGCTGCTATAGCTTTGCCTGCTTTGCGGCCTTTGCCCGTATGCAGCGGAATAAATCTTGTTGTTGCCGTATACTCATCACCACCCCACCATAAAAATTAAAGTGGCTCTCTAAAAAAGAAAACCACTTTATAATTACTCTATATTTTATATCTTTGAATTTGCTTAGCCCAGGTTTTGGCAGTCTGTTCTCGCAAAAAACTCTTTAACGGCTCCAACTGTAATTCTTCGTCCCAAGCCTCCAAAGCCGCATAATATTTCTTTCTATCCTCCTCGTGGATAATAATCGGTGGGTGATTGTGCAGAACCAGAAAATAGTTCATTGCCAAGCGCCCAGTGCGACCATTACCATCGGCAAAAGGATGAATATTCTCAAACTTGGCGTGAAAAAAGGCCGCTGCCGTCAAAGCGTTTTTTGACTTAACCTCCTGCAATTCAGCCAACAATTCCGCCATTTCCTCCGGTACGCCTTCCGGCAAGACTCCAACCTCATATTTGCCGGTTACATAATCGTGCCGCTTATATTCTCCCAGACGCTCCCCCCCCAACTGGTAACGCCTTGTGTTGTACTGCCAAACAAAAATTGGACACAAAGGAGGGGAAAATCAACCGCATATATAATATAATTGAAACAACAACAATTAAATTAAAACAATTTCAAACAAACAATAGACAGGAGGGCATAATGAAATACACCAAGCAAGAAAGATTACACATCGGAGGTAGAATATACAACAATGAATTTTCCAAACAGGAGGCTGCCGAGCAATATGGCATAACTGTAAATACAGCCAGAGATTATATGCGTATGTACAGAGATAATAATCTGCTTCCAGCAAAGGAATCTGCCAGAATTGAGCCTCTTGACTCCTATACAAAATTAGAGCAATTTCAATCTATGTCCAAAGAAGAGTTTATTAAGGAACTCATAATTTCTCGTATCAATGAAGCCAGATTAAAAAAAGGCTACGAGGTGAAAGGAAATGGCGCCCGAAAGGTATTCGCACCTTTAGAGAAAGAGAATATGAAATAATTATGGAACTTTCTGGAGATTTTCCTATTCCTCTGCTTTGTAAGCTTATGAAGAAAGGCCTGCTTATTCATTAAACTATCTAACTCCTAAGCAATACCGAGAATTGTATACTAATTCTTAGCTGAAATATATTTTATCTGATATTGTATATATTTTTATCTATTGTCCAATTTTTGTTTACTAGTGCAATATACCTTTTTCTTCAGCTAATTCCTGTTGTGGAACTTTACCCGCTGCAAACCTTTTCAACAATTTGTATTCTTCATATTGTAATAAATCATTATATAAGAAATCTATATATTCTTCTACGGCCTTTTCATCAGGTAGATTATTTAACCAACCATCATATGGCACCAGAATCAAATCTCTGGATATTGCTTTTCTAATCCTTAAATCGTTTCTCAAAGTATTTTTTAAAACCCAAAATAGCCAGCCACGAGGATTGGGACTGGACAACAAAACGTTTTGTTTTTTATAAGCGATTATGAAACATTCTTGCACAATATCTTCTGCAATTTTTTTATCATTAACGATTTGCTTAATATACCAGACAAATTTCCCAAATAATTCACCATACAAGGAATCAAAAGTCAATTCTTCATCAATAGATTGCCTTTCATCGTTATTCTTGATATTATTTTTCCTTTTATCATCCATATCTTTTTATCTCACAACTCTACTTTTTCTATTATCTTTTGATTATCAATTTCAGTCAAAACAAAGCGAACTACTCGTTTCACCAAAGCAATTTCATCTTCCGTTCTGTCAGATAGCATCATAATAATATCACTTAAATCGATTTTATCCTCATTCATTAATGCTTCTTTATGCTCATAAAGTAAAGCGTTTGCGCTAACGTCAAGAATATTAGCCAATTTCATTAATACTGGCAAGCCAACCAGATTATTGCCACGTTCAACTTGTGAATAAAAAGCCTGACTAATACCAACAAGTTCTGAAATTTTATCCTGTGTATACCCCTTGTTTTTTCTACAAACTTCCAGATTATGAGAAAAGACCTGTCTAAGCTTTTGTATAAAAGGCGGTACTTCCTTTTTAGGCATAATATCACCACACAAAATTTAATATTGATTATATATATATTATATACTTGTTAAAATTATAATTTGAACGCCGTCAAACAACTAAATTTTATAACTTGAACTTATAAAATAATAGTGCTATAATAAATATCAGTTTAATTAAAATATTTTGTTTTTATGCGTTACCTTTCAGGCTTTTCATTACATATTTATGTGAAATACAATACTGATTTACAGGAAGTGATCAATAGAAAAAACAGAAAGAGCAGAAAATATGAATGTAAACCTTATTTAATCAACACCTTTACCCCCTAATCAAAAATGTTGCAAGGAATGATTTTATGAAAAGACTTTGTATAATATCTTTAATTCTTTTGTTAATAACCCTAACATCTTGTCAGACAAATGAGCAAACTGAGGCTGAAATATATCTTGCTAACCATTCAGAGCAGGATATAGTAGATTATTTTTCTGAGGCAGCTTTATTTTATTGTGATTTTAATGATACAAAAGACATACCGGAAAAAAATCTTTATACTTTTGCTATGTTTCATGAAAGAGATAGTTGGTTTGACGAAACAGAACAAACATTCTATATTCCAATAGCAGATATTTACGAAATTCTCAATAGCTACATAGATGATTATAATCTGCCCATTGAGTGGTTTGAAAATAAATTTGAAGGAGAATATGATACTACTAACCAGATAATTACAGCCCAAGCTATTGGCATGGGCACAGGTTGCACATCTTATGCTTTCATAAATGCAGAAATTATTGATACCCAAAACATTAAAATAATTTTATTAGAATATTGTGAAGATTATGCTTTAGATGCTTATAGTTCCAATATCTACATTACAGCCCAAATTGTTAATGGAAATGCTAAATTTACTAGCTATAAACGAAATAAAAGTAATACTCCCTAAAAATAAGGAGTATTACTAAAAAACACTATTCTTATTTAGGTTGGGTCAAATAAATAAATTGACAACTAATTCCAATTCTGGATTTAAATTCGTCTAATTTTTTATTTTTAAACAGCCCATCATTACCTTCTTTTCCATCAGGTGCAGTACTATAAACACTTACCTTGCTGGTATTCTTAGCAACATTAGTAGCTATTGAATCCCTATATTGTTTTGCCACATAAATTTCCCAACTTGAGTTGCCACCAGTATACATATTAGCTTCGGAAAAACATACCTCTTTGGTATTTTCATCATAATCTTCAACATAGGCAACATGACCAGTACCACCTTTCTTTATCCATACAGCAATACTATCCTGTTTGGGATCATCACCTATTTCATATTTATTTTTAGCATCCGCAATCCAACGTCCGGCACCGCTTGTGGGAATATTTTCCACATTAATGCCTCTACTAGGATATGCAGTTGCCTTTGCGTGAGCCTTAGACCAACAATACCATGTACATTGACCAACCAATGCGCCTCTATAAAACGGATTGTTCTCAGAAAAATAAATTGAATCCTCAAAAGATGTAGACTGTCCAGTGTGAAGTGCCATAATTTCATCTCTCCTTTAATAAATAGAGTTTTTATTCAACTTGCAAGTCTATCTATTAAAGAGCAATTTTTTTCAAAATTGTAAACATACTTTTTAATTTTTTTTTGTGAGGTATAGTATTATGAAAAGATTATTAATATTTTCCCTAATGCTATTGTTAATTTTATCTGGCTGTACGACCGCAATCGTTTCCAAAGATGAACCGCCGCAAGATAATCTTGCCATTGACGACAATCTTTTTGTCGGCAGCTTTACCACAATAGATTGGGCAACAGGAGATTTGCAAAACTATTATTCTTTACACGCTAACCAAATTGATAATAACCATATAATAATTTGGAGCTTTTATTATGACAATAGTCATGACAATATGCTATGGCTATACGATTTATCATCCAACCAAATAACTCAAAGGCTTTATTTAGGCAACAGTAGAATAATCAGAGTGTGTAATGATAAAATAATTATCGGCAATCAGCAGGAATTTTACGCTGTCAATTTTGATTTGCAAATTATTTCAGATAAAACAGCTTTGCCAAAGCCAATGTTTGACGGTATGAATAACTACGAATATCCTGATAACTGGATTCAATACACTGTTTCAGAGGATTTACAGAAGATTGTTTATGACAATCCGATTACAGGCTTAAATTATTATAATCTAACAAATAATGAAAATCACCTGCTGTTTAATACTAAAAACACACCTTATTGGTATGATGAATATTACGCCGACCCTAATTTGGGACCGAAATGTTTGAATTTTCTGCCGGGTGATGAAGAAATATATTTTCTTTGTAATGCGTCTAGCCCTTATGAAATTTGGGTGATAAATTTAGCCAGCGAGCAAATTTGGCAAACCGAAGCCGGCAGTTTGAGTGATTTTTGGTATAATGTCTGGGAAAAACAAAACAACACAATATTTCCCTGTTTTCAGGAAAACATTGGCTATGGTTATGGGAATATATATGTTAGGCAGGTGGATTTGCTCAATAAAACTGAGGGAGAGTATAAAACCTTGCCTGACGATTTAAATGTTTCACCTGATACGCCTGCCCCTGTTTACAATGCTGAGTATTTAGCATATGTAATTGCCGAGCCTAATCCCTTGCCCGGTGGGGATACGCACTATGATAATCCTATTTTAAATGAATATAATGAACGCTCACGAATTATAGTTGTTGATTTTGCCACAATGACTCCGCGAACGGTTTTAGAGTTTCCTTATACCTGTAACCTGAATTTATTATCTATTACCGAAGACGGTCAGGTTCTGTTTACTTGGCAGGAAAACAGTGATAGCGTTCAATTTATAGTCGGACTTACAGCCAAAATTCAATAAAAAGAGATGGCGTTATACCCTCTCTTAGCAATCATTTTAACATTTGTCAAATACGCTATAACCACTTGTTATTGCAGCATAAGGATCATAAAATTTAACGCCACCACAACGAGGATAGTTTGTTGTGTTAGAACCATAATAATATGGATTAGCATAGTTGGCAGCAACTTCTTCAAATCTTTTTTTATGAGGTATAGCAGCACAATAGCCATTAGGAGAAGAAGACTTTTGACCTGTATATACAGCCAAATGCAGATGAACCCCAAAAGTATTTTCCCCATTTTCACCAGAACCGCCCATCTCACCTATTTTGCCATTCTTTTTAACCGTATCGCCAACACTTACGGAAACAGCCGACAAATGACAATAAGAAGAATAAAACGTCTTGCCATTTTTACTATGCTGTAAAGTAACGACACGTCCATTATAAGTTGTAGAACTTAATGACTGAGTCGTACTTACAACAGTACCATCCTCAATAGCAACAATAGTATCACCTTGTTTACCACTTATATCATAACCCAAATGACCTCTTAAACTTGTTTTTTCATCATTAAAACCCTGATTAACGGTTCTACCTGCATAAGGATAACCGGACGGCAATTTATCACCCTGTTTAAAAGTTTGTCCACCGATGTTAAAGCTATCAGACAATTTACTGGCAAGCATATAAACTCTGATTTTATTTTTATCATCATTAGCACCAATAGAATACTCAATACAAGCATAGCCATTTGGCTTTTGGCCGACAAACCAAACCTTTTTACCTTTCGGCAAAGGCTTGTTCTCCATGTAATTAGTGCCAGGACCATCATATGAGCTACCGGCAATACCTACATAGCGAACGGCTCTTGCATTAGTAATACCAGCAATGCTTTCTTGCACAGTAATCACCCCAGCCTCAACAAAACCACGCTTTTTTTTACTGCCAGAAGTATATTCAATATGAACATAATTATTTTCTTTCCAAAGCGCTGTAACAATATCACCTGATTTTAATACCGAGCCATTTGAATTGTAAGTAGACGGATTGGGACCATAATATACAGTTGCATTTCCAGTAATTTTAGACATAATTTCATTTCTCCTTTAATAAATAGATTTTTTATTTGACCTGCAAGTCTATCTACTAAAGAGTAATTTTTTCAAATTTGTAAACATACTTTTAAATTTTTTTTGTGAGGTATAGTATTTATGAAAAGATTTTTCTTATTGGTTGCAATTTCTTTATTCTGTTTGTTGTCATATAAAATGGCTTTTGCCGCTGATAATATAACAGCAATTTTTCCGGCCATACCAGCAGAAAACTATGCTAACAGTCTGATTTTATCAACCGATAGCAATAAGGCCATTGTTGACGGACAATTAAAAACAGGAGCAAATGTAAAAATGCGTAATGGCATGGTTTGGCTGCCTTTACGCTTTATATCTGAAAACTTGGGTTGGCAGGTAAATTATACTCAAGGCAGTATCTTTTTGGAACAAAATAGACAAAAAATACAAATGCAAATCGGCAGTGCCGATATATTATTGAATGGTCAAACAAAAAAAATGGCTGCCGCACCTTATGAAGAAAACGGCACTGTTTGGATACCCCTGCGCGCTGTTGGTGAAACACTTAATAAGCAGGTAGATTGGCTGGAGAATTTTCAAACCTACTATTCTGAACCATACAAACTACCACATAATTTGATATTTATGTATGATAAAAACAGCGATTTTCCTACCGAAGCAAACACCTCCGGTATCGACCATTTTTACGATTGCTGTCTTTCCTTATTATATAATGAAAAAAACATTATTTTTGCCAATAAATACATCACTATTTTTCTTAATGACAATCAACTGTTTTTGCAGGATTTATATTATGCTGATTTTGAACCGCAGCTTTTAAATAATGGCGGCTCTCCAATAATAAACCCAAATATTCCCGACATAATAGATAAAAGCAGCACGTTTACTAACGGCGTTTGTTTTTGGCAGGAAACGCCCAATGGCTGGCTGATGCGCCGCAATGAAAGCAATGGTTGGGATTTACGAGGCTGCACTACTTTGTATTACCTGGACAATAAGAATATTCGCCAGGCGCACTGGCGCTTTTTAACAGAAGAAATTAATTTTGCCGCAATACAAGTCCTGACAAATGGTGTTCTGACATTACATCATTTTGACAATGAAGACGTTTGGGATTATAACAAAACTAATCTGACTTATTATGATTTTGCCACAGGAACGAAACATCAGCTGGGCACACCGGGTTATTTTTATGGTTTCGATGTAGCTGGCACTTTCCAGCAATGGCAAATTGAAAACAACAAAGTAACTATTTTCGGTTATGACCGTCGTATGGAAACAACTGAACAACAAAAGCAGGCCAGTTATATGCAATACACTTTTTCTTTACCAGAATAATCACAAAGCCTGTGATACATTTTTAGGACTTTTTGGAGGTTTTTTATGAAATCATATAAACAAATATTTTTTTCAATATTATTATCCATCTGGGTATTTCTGCCAAACACAGCTTTTGCGCAAATCACAGAACAGCCAAACTTTTTTATTTGTATATCAACCAAATTTTATGATGACTCTGTTTATAACGAATCCATATTCACAGAGCAGTCGGATAACGAAACTGCATATTATATTAACGGTCAGCGCCAAGCTACTAACCTGCCTATATTAATGGAAAATGGCCGTACAATGCTGCCACTGCGATTAATTGGTGAAGCCTGCGGCGCCAATGTAGCATGGAATAGCAACGAACAACAAGCAATCATCACATTAAACAATCATAAAACCATAATCAAACCGTCCAGCAGTGTTATGTTAGTCAACAACGAGCAACTAAATATTGATACAGCTCCTTTAGTGCACAACGATACGCTGTATTTGCCGCTGCGCTCCATTGGCGAGGCACTTGGCAAAAAGATTATTTGGCAAAGCAAGCTAGGGCAAAGCTTTATCATAGTTTGTAATCAAGAGCAGAACTTTTCTAACCGCAGGCAGTTTAACGAATTGTTAAGCCAAACTTATCTTAAGCAAATGTTATTGGAAAATAATCGCAAGCTTTTAGATGTTGGCCAAAGCGCCATTATTTCAGTTGACGAAACAGGTAATTATTACCGCAATTATGCTGCTATTAATGAATCAACAGCCTGGCATAATTTTGACGGTATGTTTCCTGATGAAACAGAAACTATGGCAAAAAAGCTGGGGTGTACGTTTCGATATTATGATCCACCAATGCCCAACGCCGAAATGCTGACCGCCTTTTATGCGGATGGTGATGTCAAAATAATTTATGATGTACCGCCATATCATAGTTTTGACGCTTTCATATATGACAATTATGTTTATATAACAGAATACCACAATAATACAAAGCAATTTCTGCGTATTAATTTGGAAATGGCACAAAATGAATATTTTGTGCCGGAAATTATAAAGGAAAGTGATTTACCAAATAGCAGCAATGTAACAAAATAAATAATCTGTTTATTGAGAGGTATAGTATTATGAAAAAAATTTATATTTTTATATTAGTAATATTAACTATATTTATAACTGGCTGTAAAAATACCCCCCCCAAGGCTTATACTCCAGATGAAGTTTATCAAATTATTGATAAAACCCTAACACAAGCCGAATTAACAAATCAAAAAGTTTTAGAAACTATGGATAAAAATGTATTAAACGCATCTTTAATAAAATGGCAGCACCAACCTTTGGAAATTATAACAAATGAACCGGCAAAGTTGGAAGTTATATTGCAAGGAGAATTTATTTTAACAGGCACCATAGCCAATCTGTCATTATCATTAAATTATAAAAACGGTCAGTGGGTAACCAATAAAAGCTTCTATCCTCAGGAACAGCAAGAATACGACTTATATTATACACAGAAAGAAGTACAAAATATTGTTGAGGATATATTACATCGTGTAGAAAAAGTTAAAAACGCATATCCTGTCCATGATGATACAAGCAGAGAATGGTTTAGAGATGCCTTTATTGTTGAAGCAGCTGAATATTACTATGCAGATTTTACCAATAAAAACTGGGAACAGCTTTGCCAAAGCTCTTGGCAGCTTGATGATTACAAGGTGTGGTTAAACACACAAGATAAAATTGTGCTAATTATGAAAAACCAAAACGCTACCTACCGTCCGTTAAATATATACAAGGTAAACAACAAATGGCTAACCGACGAATCCTACGCTGCACAAGGCAAGCTCGACACAGTACCAGCTATTTTGCCTTTTTCAATGGATGATATTACATTTCCCTTTGACGGCCAAATCACACCTGCAGAATTTATTGAAATTTATGGTCAGCCATTAAATATAGAAAAAGGCGAATATTTAACTAACACAGATTTCACTACTTATAACTATGCTGATTTTTCTATAACTTGGATAAACTGGAACAATAGCGGTTATTATACTGTTAATAATATTACAACCCAAACCAACGATTTTTGGCCTGAAATTCGCAATATACGCCTGGGCAATTCTATGGAAAGTGTTATAAAAAAGTTTCATCATTGCAAGCCCTATGATAATATTAATCCTGCGTATGGCCTGCCAATAATTTATGGCGTTTATGAGCATACAGCCGATTACGCCCTGATTGATAACAATACGTTGGTTTATGTGGCCGGCGATAAAGTTATCAATCTAACATTTGTTGATGATAAATTGAAACAATTAGAATTTCAATCTATTGACAACTAAAGAAGAACACAACAATGAATATATTTTCGGTCCTAATAATTTTATTTACCTTTCAATAACTGCCACAATCAATACTGCCAACAGAACTTTCAACAATGACATGAAAAAAATTGTTTGGTCATCAAGCATTGACAGTGTATGTCTTTATGGCTTAACCAAAAATAAAAATGAACAGTTATTAGCACCAGATGACCAGTTATTTTACAGCGAAAATTCAGGAGCATAACCGTATTGTTTTCGTTTGTCAAGGGGATTATTTGGAAAGCGATAAAAAACTGGTACAATATCTGTTAGTCATAATAACTAGTCACAGTGAAAAAATGCCCTCAATACTGATAACAACTGGAATAAAGATTCTAATTTTATATTTTTCGAGGTACGTGATTATGAAAAAGTTGTACATTTTTTTATTAGTAACTTTAATTTTATTTTTATTTTCATCTGGTTGTAACGATAATAAACATAATTTTTACACACAAAATGAGGTTTATCAAATTGTTAATGACACACTAACCAAGGGAGAAATGGCAAATCTCATATACCTAGGACAATTTTCAACTACAAATGATGATATTCTAACACAGGAATCAAACCTATCTTATGGCTATATCGTAGAATCAGAGCAATTACCATTACCCACAAATGGTGATATTTGGAAACTAATAAAAACATTTAACAATACTGATGATATAAAAACATATATAAGAAAAACATTTATTCCACCTCTAGCTGAACAATATTTAATGGATATATTTACATCTAATGGCAACAAATATGTATTTCATGATAATCAGCTTTTACAATGCAGATATTTAGCGACTTATCCAATCTCATTAATAAAATGGGAACATCAGCCAATAGAAATCATTATAAATAAACAAGATAAACTTCAAGTTATGCTTAAAGGTAATTTTATGTTAACCGGCATTGAAACAACCTTACCATTAACATTAACCAAAATAAATGACCAATGGTTACTTGATGAAAGTTTCAGCCCCCAAGAGCAAGAACCAAAAGATTATTATTATAATCCAACAGAATTAAAAAATATTTTAGAAGATACTCTAACAAAAGCTAACAAAGCAAATCAACTTTATGTAGCTGATAATTTTCACATAATACCAAATTCAGAAAGAAAAATTTTTTCTAATGTGTCGACTTATGCGCCGGAATATAACTATGATATTTATTATGGTATAATTAATACAAAACAACCTGACGAAGATTATGCCGATTTAATTCGAGAATTTACAACTACCGAAGCTATTAAACAATGCTATAATGAAGCGTTTGTTAATGAATTAGCCCAATTTTACATTAATAATCTTTTTATACAAGATTATCCGACTTATATTGACCAGCCAGAGGGGTTAGCATATAAACTAAATATTGCCTGTATGCCAATTACAATGCTAAACTGGCAGCCAGATGATTACTTTATTTGGAAAAACAGCGAAAAACAAATTATTGTTATAATGGGCGCAGAATATCCACATTTTAATTATGGTTATTATCCACTACGCTTACAGCTAATTGACGACAAATGGCTATGTGATAAATCCTACGAAATTTCCGCTTCAAAGCTTAGCTGGCAAGTAAAATAAAATATCTTCCGGCTTTAACCGGAAGATATTTTATTTTACTATTTCTTGAAATACACAAATTTTAAAGCATCATAAGAATGCGTACTTAAAGAATCTTTAAGAGTTGTCTTATTAGAACTAATAGGGTCCTTAACATATACATATTCAGCAGAAGAAGCTCCTTCACTATATCCATAAGCAACAACCCAATGTTGATTATTTTTTAGTTTGATAACAACTGGAAAACCACTATTTATATGATATTTAATTTGTTCCAAATACTGTGATTGTGGTATATATTGAGTAGCTGTCCAATCAAGAAACGTAGAAGCATTAGGCCAATTACATTCAATGCTTGTTGATGTAAATACTTTTCTTTCATACATTGCTTCAGGGCCAAGAGATTTACCCTCCGCAAACGACACCACATCAGCAGCGCAGCATACCGCACATCCACTACTAGTAAATTTTGGATTCAACTTATTCCAGTCCTCGTTAGAACCTTGAATAAAGTTATATGAAAAATTTGGCAATGTATAATAACCGCCAGTAGTGGGCATTGTTGTACTAAGATTATTATCAAAAATCCAAAAACGACGATTACTGCTATATTGAACAAATGCATAATTACCAATCTTTTTTCCTGTATACTGAACAACAGCCTTTTGCGGTATTGCATCAGTATGGCTATAACCCCTATTTCCAGGACCAAAGAAAGGAATACACCCTCTACCAACATATCTATTAGACATAGTTGGAGTAAATGTTACATTACCCACACCATTAATTTGAGTTAACTGAACATAACCACATTTTTTAAAACCTGTATTACCAACAGTGTATTCAATATATATCCAAGAACCTTCTTTCCACATAAATGTTACATCCTCATTGCCACTAACAGTGCCAACAATTGCAAAGTTTGTACCTGGTCCTTGATAAACCTTATAATCTGTACTACTCGGTTTCATTGTTGCCATAATCTCATCTCTCCTTTAATAAATAGATTTTGTTTTTATTCAACTTGCAAGTCTATCTATTAAAGAGCAATTTTTTTCAAAATTGTAAACACGCTTTTTAAAAGTTTAAGATTTTTTTTGATTTTTTATTTGTTCCAATATTTCAAGTAACTTTTGCGGCAAGGGAATATTTAGTTTCTCTGCATTTTCCAATATACTAAACCCTTCATTGGCTATATAAAAAGATACTATAACCAAAGTTACCATTTGCCCCTGCCCAATAATCAATGTATCGATAGTCAAACCCATAACAAAAATCAAGAGAATAAAAAACTTTTTCAATATACCAACAAAACCAATTTTGCTATCAATCTTTTTATGTACAGTGGCTACCAAAACCCCGGTTATATAATCCAAAACCATAAAAATCAATAGTGCATAAAAAAGCAGACTAATATTCTGAAAGTTGTTTTGTATATCATACATTGATTTAACAAGGTATAAAGACTCCAAATCACTCATCAAAATCACCTCTTTTCCTAAAAATAAAAACAGCAACCACTCTGCTAACAGAACGACTGCTCACCCAAATTGCCCACCCATAAAATAAAAGATACCCAAGCCAAGTCGCTCGTTATTTAATAATTATGAGATTTTTCTTTTTCTTCAATGTACCACTTTTTTATCTTACTTTAAAGCCCGTTGTTTAGTCTGATTTATGCTTTGTCTTGATACGCCATAATGCTTGGCAATATCAAGAACTTGCCAATTTTCAAGAAATAGTTTCTTAATAACTTTATACTCCTTATCAGTTAATATCAATTTCAATTCATCAAACAACAGCTTATCATATGTATCATCGACACTTAACTTGCTTTCAACTAAATAAGCCTCTTCATCACTTAAACTGGCAAATGGCAAATCGTCTAATGAAATATGTTTTCTTAACAAAAGTTTATAATAAGAATGTTCAACAGCCTTATTAATATATGAAACAATATAAGCGTCGCAAGGATACTTTAATTTGTTATCAGCTAAATAATGAATTAAATCAATAAAAAATAAACGCAAATCACAATAAGCATCAGGATAATATAATTTTCTAGCATACTTTTTCAGTAATGGCTCAAATTTTTTAATTAGGTTTAACATTTCTTGCTGATTACCAAGGGAAGCTTGCTTAATTTGTGCAATCAACATATTGCTCCCTCCTTTATATTGGAAAGAGCAGTTTTTATGAATTTTGTAAACCTTAAATTTTAAGAAAAATCAGTCATCAAACCAATAATTATTTTGTTACATTCCAGACATAAATGGCTATATGCTGATTTTTATAACAATCAAAAACCTTTTACTATCCCTGATATTAAATGTAAAATTATCTACAGAATGTAACATCTTTTTTCTGTTTTTTTCCAAATAAACATAAAAAAATACACAACAACAACTGTAACTTACAATTAAAATTGTCATTGTGTATTCTAAAATTTTTATTACAAACTTTTATATAATCTATTATTTTTACATCCTTTCACTAACAGGGCAAGCAATGCCTCGGTATATACCAAGGCCGCTAGTTAGGAATTTGCAATCCCCCAATCCCTGCTAATCAGACGCTAAAGCGTCCGAATTTAAGCCACCTACTGTGTCTGCCTTAACGCTCCTGTTGGCGCTGCTTTTCTCGCTCCGGCTCAACATCTTGCAGTCCCAAAATCCGCTCAACATTGCTTCTTGCCCTCTGGGCAATCAGCAGCTCAAGCATTTTCGTTCGCTACTGTTTCTGCTCCGGGTAGAGCTTTTTATTCTCCGCCTGCAACTCCGCATACTCCTGCTTCAGCATTTGTATGCCAAGCAGCTTATGCAAACCCAGCTCGTCAAAAAACTTTTTGGCAGCTTCACACAGCACAATCTGATGGCGATATTTCTCATAAAATGCCGCCTGCTTCTTTGCCGGCAGCTTGCGGTACTCGGCATAAATATCCCGGTTTTTGCGGTAGGCTCCGATATGCTTTTGCAGCTCGGATATTTCTTTCATTCGCTCACTGTTGGCTTTGGTTTTAGCTGCCGCTGCGTTATATTTCTCGCTGGCGTCGGCGCAGGCATCTTGCAGAACCGCATAATCCAGCAGGTCATTTTCCTGTAAATACATCACCGTTTTAGCCATTTCCTCGAGGTTAAATTTCTTAGCCCAACGCTCATAGCCCGGTGAATTTGTCTGCTGCATTTTAGTCTGAATATCTATCAGCAGGTTAGGCTTATTCTCCGCCAATCGCTGCTGTTTTTTGCCCAACAATCTGGCCTTGATTGCCGCCTCCGAATACGCATCGCCCAAAGATTTTAAGCGTACAAACCGCTTTGTCCCCGGCAGCTTCAAAGCCGGATTTTTGCCCTGCTTAATCTCAATGCCGGCAGTTTGCAGGTTTGTCAAAAAATCATTGTAGTTTTGGCTTTTCCCGATTACTTCATCAATAATCTGCTCCAACTGCCTGCGCACTGTGGGTGGTTTTTGTTCACCTTTATCCTCCAGCCAATCAGCATAACTGCCCCGGCTGGCCTGCGGCTCCGCAATCACCGAAAGACCATTCTCCAGACACAATATATCCGAAATCCTGCGAATGGCAAATGAAGAGCGCCAGAAGTTTCTAAACTTCCTGCTGCAATCCAGATTGACTGCTGAAAAGACAATATGGCTGTGAATATGCGCCTTATCTATATGAGTGCAGACAATGAAAGGATTTTGCACCTTAGTCAGACGCATAGCCAACTCATAACCGATTTTGTTGGCCCACTCCGCTGTAACCTCGCCCGGCTTAAAGGATTGCCGCAGATGATAGGCGATGACGTTGTTCTTTTTTGCTTGCGCCCGGTTATGTTTTCATATTGCCGCTGGGCAAAAAGAAATTCCTTATCCGCTATATCCGCATTGCAGGCATAAGCTGAAATCAATTCGCCGCCGTCTGTTTTCTCCGGGTTTTCCACATAGGCGGTTATCCGGCCTAAAGCCCTGGCGACCGTTCGCCCCTTGCCGGTATGCAGCGGCATTAAGCGTGTTGTTGCTATATGACCACCGCCTTATTTTATTTTTGAAAGTTGTTCAACAATAGAACCAAACAGCTTTTTATTTTCCAGCAAACATTTCTCAACCTCTGCCAACTCTCCGGCATAATATCTGCCGCCGGCATTAAGCCTTTTCGCAATCTGATTGACATTGTTAGAAGCCGACTGCAAATACCTGCTGCACTCTTTCAATTCCGGGATTTGCAGATTTACAGTGTAACCGTCAATGCACATCTTGCGGATATAGGCGCTCATATTGTGAACCCCGACTAACGCCATTTTCTGCTCTATAAGCCGCCGTTCCTGCTCCGTTAGCTTAAAATAAATTGCTGTCTTTTTCTCTTTAGTATCTTTAATAAAAACCTCCTCGCAAAACAAAGGGGACGCTAAACGCCCCTTGTTGCACATATTCAAATTTCTGCCTGCTTATTTTGTTTTTCCTGTTCCGCCAAATCCTGCAACAATTTTTGTTTATGTTTTGTTTCATATCTACGCCAATATTCTCGCTGTTTAGCCCGGCGCTTTCTGATTTTCTCCTGTTCCGCTAATTCTTCCGCTGTTGGCTCTGGCTGCGGAACCTCAAACTTACCAATAAATTTGAAATAGATTTCAACCTCCTGCACTCGCTCACCACTGCTTTTATCCGCCTCGTGAACCAGTATCTTCTCAATAAACTCATTTATCATCGGCGTTGTCAACTCCGAAAAATCGGTGTACTTTCTTGAAAGCAGCAAAAACGCCTCCACATTGTTGGTATCCGCATCATATTCCGCCAACTCTGCCTGAAGCCCGGCGATACTTTCCTCCAGCCCGGCCTGCTCCTGCTCATACTCTGCCGACAACACCTCAAAGCGCTTTTCGGCCAGCTTATCGGTGGCGTAAGCCTCATAAAGCTTCTTTATCAGGCCGTCTAATTCTTTGCAGCGTTTCTGCTCCCTCTTTAAGCGGCTTTGCAGCTTCTTAGCCACCGACTGTTGCTGCACCGCCGAAAGCTCCCGCACCTTTTTAGCAAACTCTTTCTCGTTCTCAACAGCATACTGACTGACAGCTTTTATCGCCGCCAGAATCAACTCCCGCAAAACCACCGTCCTGATGTTATGCGCCGTACATTTTGTATCAAATTTATTGGCCGTATTATTGTAAGTGGAACAGCGATATGTATCAAAAGGCGCTCTGGGCTTATCAGTTATATTGCCCATCCAGTCCTTATAAAAGCCGCTGCTGCCGCCCTTATGGTTATACAAGGGAGCCCCACAATCAGCGCAGTACACAAGGCCGGTCAGCGGATTAGGGGTTTCATTTTTATGCTGCACCCGTTTTGTTTTGCGCAGTTGCTGCACCAACAGCCAAGTTTCCTCGTCTACAATCGGCTCCTGCGCATTCTCAAATACCACCCAATCCTCCGCTGCATTAAGCTTCCGCTTTTTATCCTTATAACTATCCTTATAGCTACGAAAGTTCACCGTATGCCCCAGATATTCCGGCTTAGTCAAAATATCCGCAATCGTGGAACAGCTCCAAGGACAAGGAGCAATTACATCCTTTTTATTCTTCCACATACTAAAGCCTAACTGCGCTAGATGGTAACTTGGCCGAGGGACTTTATCCTCCGTCAGAATCCGGGCAATCTGCTGTGGCCCATAGCCCTCAATCGTCAGCCGAAAAATCCGCCGCACCACTGCTGCCGCTTCTTCATCAACAATCCAGCGGTCTTTATTTTCCGGGTCTTTTATATAGCCATAGATAGGCACATTGGTTAAATGCTTTCCGTTCATTCCCTTTTGCCGGCAGGCGTTTTTTATCTTGCGGCTGCTGTCCCGCAGATACCATTCGTTCATAATATTCAGAAAGGGCGCAAACTCATTGCTGCCCTGCACAGCGCTGTCCACACCATTTTCGATGGCTATAAAGCGAACGCCCTTTTCTCGGAACATAACCTCTGTATAGAAGCCCACCTGCAAATAGTCCCGGCCAATTCTGCTCATATCCTTGGCGATTACGCAGCCAATTTTGCCCGCTTCAATATCCGCAATTAGCCGTTTCCAATTTGGCCTTTCAAAATTGCCCCCAGAATAACCGTCGTCGGTATAATGCTCAAAATTGGCAAAACCGTTTACGTTAGCATAATTCTCCAACATTTCTTTTTGATTAACGATAGAATTGCTTTCTCCAGCCAAATCGTCGTCACGAGATAATCTTTCATACAAAGCTGTAATCTTCTGGTTTTCTAAATTCTTCTTTAACTGCATTTGGAAACCTCCCTGAGCCGGCAGCCTGTTTGTGATGTTTCCGTTTGAATAAGGCGGAGAATTTTCTCCTCCATAGTTTCTCCCTTATCCTTAAAATGCAGGCGCACCTTATAGGTGGTGCTGCCTATCCGCCGATAAAATACCGGCTCTGTTTTAATTTCTTCTTCAATTATTTTCTGTGCTGTACTTATAAAAATCCCTCCTTTGGCTTGCACCTTCAGTGCAGCTATTATATAATTTTGATAAAGATTATCCCTCTACTAATAGGATAGAAAACGGGGGGGGGTAAAAGGGAACTGTTTTTGAAAAAATTTTTCAGATTTTCTCAAATATTTTTTAAGCCCTCGCCAATTCTGCGCTCCCTTGGATAACCGATAGGTGGGCGGTGATTTACCGCCTACTGCCAGAGGTATACCCCGTTTCAGGGCACACCTATATATGGTATTATTTTCTTATCATATATCATATACAGGGGGGGTACGCTGTTTTAGCGTACACCTATATATAGCATAGCTATCCTTTCTCTATACCATATAACAGTGCGTAGCATTTCGCTACATACTACCTTTTATTCCTTGCTGCATCACAAACAAGCTGCCGCTAATTTTATTAAGGCGTTCATTACAAACACCCTTTATAGCATAGCACTCCAATGCTCGGCCGGATCGTGATAGCTATTCTGCTGGGCAGCGTAGGCCACATTCTGCGGCATAAAGGGCATAAACTGGCCAAACAATACCGCAAACATCAGGATAAACGACAGCAGTTTCTTACTTCTGATTTTCATTTCCATATAAATCAATCATCTCTCTTTCTAAATTGAATTTTCTTAAAGCTAATATTCTGTTTCCTATATAAGATTAATTTTTAAGTTTCTTCTACCGCCTCCTCGTTGTCAAATTCCTCTTCTGTTTCAATTTCCACCTCCTCATTATCTTCCAGATAATCGTCATCGTCGTCATCAAAATCCGGGGCAGGCTGCTTGTTGGCATTTCTGGCCGCAATACTCTTAAAGAGATAGAAACCGCCTGCGCCAAAGATTATAAGCAACGCCAACAGTACGCCTAAAGCCGCCATTGGCTTAGGCTGGCTATCCTGTTCCGGCTCCGCCTGGGCAATTTCTTTGCCCAGACAATCCTGCATACTGACGGCGCAGACCTCGCAGGCGGTATTGACGGAACCGACAAAGCATTTATCCTGACCTTTGCAAATGCAGACGGGCGGCTTTTCCGCTTTCGGCTCATCTTCCAGCAGCGCCAGCAAATCTGCCTCGTCTACCTGATTTAAGAAATGCACATTCTGCTTGCCGTCCTTATCCAGTTCAATGATGATGTAGAAGTAATTGCCGCTTTTGGTTTGTACGGTCAGAAACTCTTTTTCCGAAGAATTGAACGGCTGAACATCGTCAATCAGCGTCAAATTGCCCTCCGGGGTTAGGGTGTTGGGACTGCTCCAGTCCTGCACTGCGTTTAACTCGGTTTGCTCCGGCGTTTCTTCTGTAACCAAAGCATAAGCTGGTTTTGTGCAGCAGTTAAGGCTAAAACAAAGCAGCAGTATAAGCAGCAGGGCGGAAATGCGCCTGGCTTTAACCATTCCAAACGCCTCCCTCGGCTAAATCATCGGCGGCATATTCCTCCACAGCGGTTTCATAGGCTGCCGAAACCTCGTCTTTAAGTTTTGCCGCCGCCTTTTCGCCGTTGATGAGTTCGGATAACTCCTCAAAACTCAAACCCAGCTCCCGAACCATTCCCACAATGTCCAGATTTTCCAGTTCAGTGCGCTGCTTTTCAATTTCTCGCTGCCGCTCCATCAGCCGGGCAATCTTCTCATCATTTTTGGCATACTCAAAATTCAATTTATCTATTTTCTTTTTATTTGCGTTCATATAACCTCCAGTTTTTTTAATTTCGTGGTAACCTGCCAAACCCCAGCAGGTGATTTTGCCAATATCTGTCTGTAATATCTGCGTAACTGATTGGCGAGCCGCAGTGGATCATCATACCATTTCCCACATAAATGCCGACGTGGCTGGCTCCATCAGGCGCATTGGCGTAAGTATCCTTGAAAAAAACCAAATCCCCCGGCCGGGCATTGTTAGGAGAAACAGCCGTTGTTAAACTTCTAAGTCCATTAGCCGTTGTCCGTCCAACATTAGCCAAACCGTCGGTATGATTGACCACCCAGCAGACAAAGCCGGAGCAATCAAATGAAGTTGACGGATTGCTGCCGCCCCAAACATAAGGATAGCCCAGATATTTTTCGGCCTCGGCAATCATTGCTGCAAATACCTCGTCGGTCATAGCCTCCGGCGGTATTTCATAAATTAACGGCGGCTCGATAACCGAAGCGTTAGGGTATTCGGCTCTATCGAATAAATCCGGCCTATTGCCCAAAGTGCGCATATACAGAGCGTACAGTTCCAGCCTGTCCTGCGGCAAAATGGCCGTCTGCTGCGCCAAATCCCGATTATGCAGTTCCACATTGCACACATACCAGGGGTAATTATTGCCCTCAGCGTCAGTGCGGATTTCCATTTCCACGCTTTCCACCAGCAGATACTGCCGGTCGAACAAATTCTCGATTAGTTCTTCCACATCGGCAAATCGCCAGCTGCCGCCCTGATAAGCAGTCAGCAGCGAGATTAACACATAAGGGTCGTGGCCGATTTCGTCCAATTCAAAGTGATACTCATCGTAATTATGGGTTATTTTGTAATTATCCAGATAGCTTTGCAGTTCATTTTCACTTTCTGCATAGACGGCCTCGGCTCTTAGCATATCTTCGTCCCGGCTGGGGTAGGTGGAGCCGCTCAAAGCGGATAGTCCTCCTTGCAGCAGCATTGTGCAGCCGTTTATACAGTTAAGGCAAAAACCGGCCAACAGCAATGCTGCCAGCGCCAACATTAGGCTGCGTTTTCCCTTTTGGCGCAGAACAGACAATCTTTTGCTTTGGCTCTCCGCTGTTTTCTGCACTGCCAAAGTTTTTTGCTGGCGCAGTTTAGCGGCATATTTCTTCTGAATACCTTTCTTTTGTGCCTGCCGCTTTCTTATTTGCCGTCGATATGCCAAATCTGTCCCAGATTTAGCCGCTGCATATTCACTGCGTCCCTCCTCGCTCTCGTACTCATCGTCAAAGAAAATATTAGTCAAAGCTGTTATTCTCCGGCTGCTCATAATCTTCAGCCTCGCCAGACATTTCGTCGGCCAGCTGACTGCAAACCTCAACCAGCCCCTCGGTAATATCTGTGAGTTTTGCTGCCAAAAGCAACAGATATTTAAGTTGTTTTTCCATATTTTTTTCCCTCCGCTATGTTTGTTTTCTATCTTTTTTTGCCAATATTAACAATTTAATTTTTAGCAACAGTTAGTGCAATTTTTTCCTCCATTTTACTGTTCTTGCATTTCAGACAACTTTGTCGTTAGTAACCGATACAGACTGTTGTCCTGCGGAAAGTGGTCGATAAATGGCAGGATTACATTACCGTAAAAAAGCAGTCCATCACCGGCTCCACTCTGGGTTACATAAGACAGCTGGTGGGGAGAGATATTAAGCTGCTTCGCCAGAATATCCCTGTCCCCTCTGGCCTGATTGAGCATCAGGATAAAGTCGCTGTTCTCCAGAATATTGCTAATCTCCGGGCTGGCAAGCAAATCCTTCGAGTTCTGGGTGATACCTGACGGAATACCGCCCCATTTGCGGAACCGCTTCCAAATCTCCACACTCCAGGCGGCCAATTCACCCTTTAACAGCAAATGAAATTCGTCCACATAATAGCGGGTAGCCCGGCCTGCCGCCCGGTTGACCGTAACCCGGTTCCAAACCTGGTCTTGGATAACCAGCATACCCAGCTGCTTTAACTGCTTGCCCAGCTCCTTGATATCATAGCAGACAATGCGTTTGTTAATGTCAACATTCGTTTGGTGATTAAACACATTCAAACTGCCGCTGACATACAATTCCAATGCCGCCGCTATTCGTCTGGCCTCCGGCTCCGGCTGTTTCAGCAATTCATTGTAGAGGTCTTGCAGTATTGGCATTTTCTCCGGCGTTGGCTCCGCCAGAAAGTCCCGGTAAACCGCCCTGACGCAGCGGTCGATAACCGTCTTTTCCACAGGTTGCAGGCCATCTTTACTGCCAATAATCACATCGCAAAAGGATAAAATAAAATCCACTTTCAGGGAAAGAGGATTTTCATCATCGGAATAATTCAAATTTAAGTCCAGCGGATTTACATACTGCCTGCTTACTGGGGATATTTTCACCACCTGACCGCCCAAACGCTCCACCAGTGGATAATATTCTGCTTCTGGATCACATATCAATATATCGTCTGAAGTTGCCAAAAACACATTCAATATTTCCCGTTTGGCGGCAAAACTTTTACCGCTGCCGGGAGTACCAAGGATTAGACCGTTGGGGTTTTTAAGCTGCTTTCTGTCTGCCATAATTAAATTGTTGCTTAAAGCATTCAGCCCATAATACAATGCCTCCGGCTTCTCCTGATATAACTCCTGCGTGGTAAAAGGCACCAGAATAGCGGTACTGCCGGTGGTTAAACCTCGCTCAATCTCAATCTGGTTGCAGCCCAGCGGTAGGCAGCTCATAAAGCCCTGTTCCTGCTGCCAGTCCAGTCGCACCAGACGGCAGTTATGCTTCTGCGCCACACCCGCCGCCTGGAATATGTTATTATCCAGCTGCCTTTTAGTGTCCGCTATGTTGACGATTAAAAATGTTACCATAAACATTCGCTCGTTGCGGCTTTGCAAATCCTCCAGCAGCTTTTTGGCCTCCAATCCGTAGGCGGCTAAGTCTGATGGTATAATATCCATATCGTAGCCGGAGCATACCGCCCGTTTCTGTTCCTCAATCTTCTTCCGGTCTAAGTCGGTTATCTTGCGCTTAACCTGCTTGATGGCCGCCGTCTGGTCGATAGGCTGAATGTGCAGGCTCACCAGCTGGCTGCTGTCCAAATCCAAGAAGTCGGCCAGCATACGGTCGTTTAACTCTGGGGCGATTATCTGCACAAAGGAAACCGCACCAAAAAGATTGCCCTGTCTAAACCACTGGCTGCCGCTAAACTCAAAAGAGGAGGGAGCGATAAAATCCTTGCTGGACAGACCGCTGGCCGGCAGCCAATCCCAGTTAAAGCTAAACTCCGCCTGCTCGCTCTGATGAAAGATATTGAACAGCTGCTCCAGCCGCTCCTTGCCGGAAAGTGCCTGCGCCGCAACCCTCAAATGGCGGAAGTTGTTCAGAATATCCAGCTCCAGCCGCTCCAGCCTGGGTTTGGCTTCTTTCAGATTTTCCGCCTCAATGCCAAAGGTGATGAATTTGCTCTTATTAAGTCCGTTGTTGCCTTTGGCCTGCTGTTTTTGCAGCACCTCGGAATACTCATTGCAAACTTCTTCATATTCCGGCTCCTGCGCTTGCAGCCTTATCTGCCGATGAACGCCGCCCGACAGGGGCAGGTTCAGAAAGCCAATCTGCACTTTGACGGAGTTGTCGAAGTAATTCAGAAAGTCGCACCAGCCGCCGATAATCGCCTGTTTATCCTCCTGCTGGCAAAGCTGGTAGTTAATATCCTGAAACAAAATTGTTTTGGTGTAGAAATTATCTTTAACCCGACAGATACCCTCCGGCCAAATTCGCTCATAGGGGATACTTTGCTGGGCGGATATTTCTTTGCCGTTATTCCGTCTGGCTTTTTGAATGGCCGCTTCAATCCGTTTTTTATCTGCACTTGACAGCTTTTTTGGCTTTTTTGCGTCGCTTTTTGCCGTCCTTGTCGCCGACTCCGCACCTTTTGGCCTGCCTGCCGTCCCAAACAGGCGGCAAAAGCAGCTCCCGATTTTTCTGGCTGTTTGCCACAATATGCGCCACCTCCCTTTCTAACGTATTCTGTCGGCCCAACAGCGAATAGAAGTTATCTATCTTGTATGGCCGCTTTTTTGGCCGGATAAAGATAACCCGGATAATGTTGGTCGCCGCCTTTTCCAAAGGCTGACCGTTCTTCTCATAGATTGCCAGCAGGAAAAAGGGGAGCATTGTCATTACCATCGCCATCGCCGCTAAGCTAGAGCTGCAATTCAGCCCGGCTTTAAGGCCAAAATACAGGGGCAGTCCGATAGCCGCTCCGCTGCCGAAGCACACCAACTGCCGCAAAGTCAGCCCAAACATTATTTTACTCCGCACCCTGCCCAAATCCGCAGGTACGCTTACATACGCCAATTTTTTTCCTCCCTTCGGGGTTTTTTAGCTTCATAATCTATATAACATCAACCTCCCTTTTTTTGCTTCGGTAGTTGGTTCTATAATCCTTGAAACTTTCTACCACATTAAAAATCCGCTTGTTATTTACCCAGCGTTGTAACTGGCGAATAACAGGCGGAGCCTCCGGCTTGTTGTATATCATCACATAAGGCGAATAGCCTAACTTTTTTAATGTTTCAATTCGGTACAAGTCATCTTCTAATGTGCTGTTGTAGTTTGTCAGCACATATACGGACAACCGTCGCTTATCCTTAATTCGGCTTAATTCTTTGAACCGCTTAAAGTAAACAGTCAAATCCTCTTTAGGATTGTCCCAGGCAAAATGCAGCATTTTACATTTTATCTTATTAAGCAACTCTACATTTTTCGGCATAATTAAGCGAATATCCAAACCCTGTGTGAAATCCACCCAAGCGCCGCTCTCGGCCAGCTGATCCAGCAATTCCATATGCTCCGAACAGGCCAGCAAGTTAGCGTCCAGCAGCTTAATTTCTTTCTGACCTTGCCAGAACTCGGATAAATTAGCTACCTTGCGGCTTTGCCGTCCCTCCTTGCCGGACACTATGCAAAAACCGCAGCCTCTGGAGCAGCCCCTTGTCAGAAAACCATAGGCAACTCCGCTAAACTGCGGATAAATGCTGTAATCCGGGCAGATATGCTCAACTTCATATTTGAGCCAGTTTTGCAGCCCATAACCGGTGCCGCCGCAAATTATTTTAGCCGCATTATTTACCTCAATGTTATCCTTTGAGTACATATCCGTAAACACCCGGCTCTTATATACCACATCATATCTGCCGCCCGGCTGCCACCAGTCAACATTATCTCCTTTCTTTTTATGCCAGGCAGATATTTTCATTAAACATAAATTCGGCCAGTTATGACCGTCCACATCACATAAACCAATTCGCAAGTTCTTTTTATTACCTCCATTTCTTTCTCTAATGCGCTCCAAATATCGCTTTACTTAAACTGCCCGTCTTAAATAGAGTAAAGCACAGCAGCACCGTATAGCCCATACACGTCCAAATAGCCGTTGAAATGTTATCACTCAATACAATGTGCTGCACCAGCACCGCATAAATAGCCACGCAAACCATTATTAAAAAGGCTTGGAAACCCAACGCAAACAGGGAGCGCAGGTAATTTTGTCCCATATTTCCGAACTCTTTGCCCAGCATTGCCGCCATAGGCACCGGAGCCATTGAAGCCATAAGGTAGATTTCAATCATCCGGCCATACACGATAATAAAGATACAGATCACCAACGCCCACATTGTCAAGCCCACAAACAGGCTTTGAAACCACAATCCGATAAGCGGCCCCAAATCCATTGAGTTGAGCCTTTCTTCCAGATTTTCCATTACCTCCGTTATATCAATGGCCGTATCGCCAATTATTACTCCAGCCGCCTGATTTACCACCTGCTGGGCTAAATCGAAAACGCCCATCACAATATCCCAGGTATGCGATACAATGAGAATTGCGCAGGCTGTTTTAAATATCCACTTAAATATTACGGCGCTTTCTATTTCAGACGAGTATTGTCAAGGGTATTTTTAAGATTTACAACAAACTTTTTCAATCTCCCCTGTATGTAAGCCTTTTGTAGACAAAGCTGCTTTTCAAAGCCGCACCACATAATGCTTTCAGACGCTCTAAAAGCTCATTTTTTGAGATGCGTGTAGGGTAATGCCTAAAAGCTCAAAACAGCATTTACTTTTTCTACAAACACCTTATACAATATAGACGGTATCTATTTGCGTCATAGCTGGTACTCAGTGGAGCGACAAAAAATACACCCGACCAAAATCGAGCGTATTTTCCTTTGGTAATTATATTGGGATAGATTTAATAAGCTCTCAAAAGTCGCAAAACACTTCCCACAGCTCTTTTTTTGCTAATTTTGGTAAAGATATCTACATATCCAAATTATCCGTCCACATCTCGCATTGGCTCATCACTGTTTGCACAGCGTCCTCCATACCCTCCGGCGGATATTTATGCTTCTTCAGCAGTCGCTTAACCAGCCGACGCATACCAGCCCGGGCGCTTTCTTTCCGCTGCCAGTCAATAGTACGGTTCTGTCGCAGCATATCCGTTAATTCCCGAGTAATGGCAATCAATTCCTCATGCTGGTAAAAATCCTTGATAGCCTGCGGTTTCGTTAAAGCGTCATAAAAAGCCGACTCCTCTGCATTAAGCCCCAGAGCCTCGCCCTCCGCATTGGCCGCGGCAATATCCTTAGCCAATTTCAGCAGCTCCTGAATAACCTCCTCATTAGTCAACATACCGTTCAGATAGCGATTCATAACGCTTTGGATAATCTCGCTGAACTTCTCCGATTTAACTACATTCGTCCGCCGATATATAGACACCTGCTCGGCAATCAGTCTTCTTAGCAGTTCAACAGCCAGATTTTTCTCTTTCATGTTGGCCACTTCTTCCAAAAACTTCGGATCAAATAACGAAAACTCCATGCCCACGTCAGAAAACAGATTGATTACACCCTCGCTTTTAATGCTCTGGCGCAGCAGCTCATTTATCCGCTCGTTAATCTCTGGCAGGGTAAATTTTCGCCCATTGCCAGCGTTGGTTAGTCGAACCAGCATTGTCCGCACAGCCTCAAAATAGGCGCACTCCAAACGCCTGCTTTCATCTACCAAACTGCTGCACAAAGACAACGTCTGCCGTAGCAGCAAGGCTTCTTTTATGTAGATATTATGGGTTTGTTCCTTATCCGGCAAATCTCGCTCCACAACTCGCCGTCCCAACATAAAATTCACGCCGCCGCTGATTGTTTTGGCTCGCTCCAAATCCGAACCGCCAATAAAAGCTGCATAATCAAAGCCATGCAGCAAATCCCGGCAGACAGACAGCTTCTCCTGAAATTTAGCATACGCCGTCTTGCTGATGTCTGTATCGCCGTAATTTGTCTTATCCCGATTGGTGTAATCATTCATAGCCTGCTTGAGCGCTTGGGCAATACCCACGTAATCCACCACCAAGCCGCCCTCTTTATCACCAAAAACCCGGTTGACTCGCGCAATCGCCTGCATCAAATTATGCCCACTCATGAGCTTATACACATACATTGTCGCCAGCGACGGAACGTCAAAACCGGTCAGCCACATATCCACCACAATCGCAATCTTCAACGGCGAATTGTTATCCTTGAACCGGCGCGCTAAATCCTCCTTATGGGCCTTGTTGCCGATAATCTGCCGCCAATCCTCCGGGTCGTTATTGCCTTGGGTCATCACTACGCCAACCTTTTCCTGCCAGTCTGGCCGCAGCTCCAAAATACGCCGGTAAATCTTCATCGCAATAAACCGGGAATAAGCCACAATCATCGCCTTGCCCGTCAGCAGATTGGCCCGATAATTTTCATAATGATTCAGTATATCGTCCACCAAAGATGCAACGGTGTTATCCGCGCCCAGAATGGCCTCCATTTGTCCCAGCTTTTGCTTGCTTTTTTCTACCACATAAGGGTCAGCATTTTGCGCCAACAAATCATATTCCGCATCAATAAGCTGCAAAACGGGCTCGTCCAACTTCAAATGAATTACCCGGCTTTCATAATAAACCGGCCGCGTCGCGCCGTCCTCCACAGCCTGAGTCATATCGTAAATATCTATGTAATCACCAAAAACCTCGCGCGTGCTGCGGTCTTTGGCCGAAATCGGCGTACCGGTAAAACCTATATATGTAGCATTGGGCAGGCTATCCCGAATAATCCGCGCCGTACCTATAACCGTGTGCGCCTCCAGCTCACCGTTCTTCCCCTGCTTCACCACAACCTTTTCGCTTAAACCGTATTGCCCACGGTGCGCCTCGTCCGCCATAACTACAATATTTCGGCGCAGCGACAACGCGTCCTGACTCTCCACAAATTTCTGCATGGTGGTAAAGATTATGCCATTAGCCTGACGGTTGCCTAACAACTCCTGCAAATGCTGGCGGCTTTTGGCCTGCTGCGGCGTTTGGCGCAAAAAATCCTTGCACCGGGCAAACTGACCGTATAGTTGGTCGTCCAAATCGTTACGGTCGGTAATAACCACAATGGTTGGACTTTCCATAGCCGCCTGTAAAGCGTGGGCATAAAACACCATGGAAAGCGATTTGCCGCTGCCCTACGTATGCCAGAACACACCGCCCTTACCGTCCGCAACCGCCGCATTAAGCGTGGAGTCCACCGCCTTTTTCACCGCAAAATATTGATGATAACCAGCCAAAATTTTGAAAGTATTTTCGCCGTCCACATTAAAGCAAACAAAATTTTTGATTATATCCAAAAATCGCCGTTTCTCAAACAGCCCCTCAAAAAATGTGTCAAATTGTGCATAGGCCGTGTTTTCATAACTGCCGTCCGTCGTTTTCCATTCCATAAAACGATCCTCGCCGGAAGTAATCGTACCGGCCTTGGAAGTTGTCAAATCACTCATCACGCAAACCGCATTATAGATAAAAAGCGATGGTATCTCATACATATAATTGCGCAGCTGACGGTAAGCGGCGGAGGCGTTGGTTTCCTCCCTAGATGGCGACTTCAACTCCACCACCACCAGCGGCAAACCATTCACAAACAGCACCAAATCCGCCCGTTTCTCCGAGTTCTCAACCACCGTCCATTGATTAACCACTGTAAAATCGTTGTTCGCTGGGTTGGCGTAATCCACCAGATAAACTCGCTCATTGCGTTCCTCGCCCTGCACAAAGATTTTCACTTCAACGCCGTTTTGCAGATAATCCATAAAGGTCATGTTTTTTTGCAGCAGCGTGCCGGTTTCAAAATTTTTTAGCTTATATACAGCCTCCTGAATTGCCTCCACCGGCAGCCCACTGTTGATACGCTGCAAAGCAGACCACAGCACATCTTCATATAATGGGCTGTGATAATCTCGCTCAATATCTGGGCCGTATATGTAGGTGCAGCCCAAATCATCTCTAAACAGGCTGATTATGGCGTTTTCATAGTTGGCTTCGGTGTAAGGCATGGTTTATGGCTCCTTTTAAGCTAATTATCTTCATTTTCTATATGAAAATTTAAACTTCAATTTCAAGTATAATTAATACGTTGTTCATCAGAATGTTTCATGCCACAAGCAGCCTTTCTTTCATAATTGTGTGGTAAAAATCGCTGTCCCGGTTGATTTCGTTTATTTCAAACACGTCAACATTCTTTTTCAAAACCTCTCGCAAGTCCTCGGCAAGCGCAAAAATTCTGGTAAGTTTAAAGTTTTCACCACCGAACACCAGAAAATCCAAATCACTGTTTTCATCAGCTTCTCCTCTTGCATAAGAGCCGAACAAATATATTTCCTTAACCTTATATTTTTGAGCGATTGGTTTAACCAAAGTTTTTATATGCTGAATAGTAAATATGCCGTTGTTCATTCTTTTAACGTCCTTTCTTGCTGATTATGGCATTTCTATACTTTTCTTTATAAAATCCTGCATTTCTAATGCTAATTCTATATGCAAGTTAGGACCCTCTTTAACCAATTTACGAAGTTCCATATCTAATTCTCTATAATTGTATATTTCAATTTTATTTCCTACTTGTTGTTCAAATATATAGTTATCACAAAATTTATAAAGTTCCTCCCAATCACTTTCTATAGTGCAAGGATTTTTCGTATTCAAAATAAGATTTTCCAGCTCTATATAAGAAGACTCTGATTTTTCCGCTAATATTTTTTTATATGAATTTATTTTGTTAGATACTTGAGTCCATTCACGTTTTATTTCACACAAATATTTAAATTTTTCAAATATTTCTTCATTAAAAAGAAAAGAAACATCCCAAAATATTTCATCATATTTTTCATTTATAAATATATTTAATACTTGTCTACGCAAAGTATATAATTGTATGTTTGCATTTTGTTGCTGCTGTCTGTTTGCTTCTATAATCTGTTTTTGCGCTGCACTAGCACTCTTCCCATTAAAATAACAAATTAATATCGTGGCAACAACATATATAGCTGTAATCACAACCATTAATGCTCCATTATTTTCATTCAGCCAAGACAACAATATATCACCCCTTCCATAAACGATAATTTAGCAGCTTAGAGGTCAATATCCGAAACATCCAGCTCACCTGACATCAATTTTGGCAAAAGCATATCACGCAATCTAAATAGTTTCACATTTTCTTGCAGATTGTATTTAATTAGCGCAAATAATGGAGTAGCAAAACTGTGAAATATTGCTAATTCCTTATCAGCAGGAACAGTAAATGGCATACCTTTGACAATTTTAGAATTAACGGCTGTTGCTATTGATGAAGTACTACCCATAGTTTGAAAATTAAAATTTCTTAAATAACAATAAAGATATTCATTTATGTTCTTTTTATCAGTTTTGAAATGTGCAATAGCTTCGTTAGTTACCATTTCACCATCAGTTATCGCAACTCTTCCAACTGTTAGTTTGAAACTTAAAATAACCGTATTATCTGGAACAAGTTTAATATTAAATTTATCAACTGCTTCTTTTGTTAAATATTCTGAACTGTCCGCAATATAAAGCCCACAATTACCCATATCAGAAATTGATACCCAGACGTAATCACTGGAATTTGTAGAAAACCATTGCGATTCTTTACGAGGTGGTGTTTTTCCTATAGAAATATCAAAACAATCATCAGCCCGGCAAACATATCGTTGCTCATTTTGAGTTTCAACAAAAATTTGCTGATATAATGCTTGCGCCTGCTGCTCCAAATTCTCGTTTATTTTTCTGTTAATTTCGATTTTATCATCAAGTGCAGAAAGTATTGCCGCAATGCGTTTTTGCTTATTCAAATCTAAAACAGGAACTTGATATTTAAATATTGCTGTTTTATCGCCACGTGGCATTTTTGTACCTTTTGCTGTAGCAGTAGCATAATCAAAAAAACTGTCATTAGATAAAACATAAAACAGAAATCTATTGTCTATATCTTGATTAGCACGCAACACCAATACATCATTTGAACAACCACCATCAAAATTTGCTAACCAAATTTTCTTAAAATAAGGTCTAATATTTGAAATTAAAACATCACCTTTAAAAAAAGCCTGTGTTTGTTTAGTTTTAGGTAATGCAGAAGACCTAGTAATTCCCTGTTTATTGGGTAACATATTTTCAGTTGAAATATATGTATCTAAATTCAAGTCAGAAACAGCAATTTTATCCTTTGCATAATTACATATTTTACCCAAATCGCAATTCATAAACTAAACCTCGCCATTAATCCCAAGACTTTTTTTCTGCTTCTTCAATTTTCTTTTGTAATGTGTTTTCAAGTTCTGCAAAAGCAAAAATGAATTTATCACGAATAAACAATATTAACTCGTTTATTTCATCTTCAATATGAACTGAGCGATTTCTACTTTTAAGCATATCTAACCAAATTTCTGCGTCGCTAATAAAACCAACCTTATAACCCAGTTTAATTATCTCTCTAGGCGAACCCGTTTCCGCTTCCGCCACCGAATGAGCATAAAGCACAGCCTGTAATGCTTTCCAAGCCAACTCAAATGTTAAATTAAACTGAGCAACAATTCCAGCTCGATAAACTACATTACTTGCCTGTTTAAAATCAATATCTTTCAAAACACCTAAATTTTTTTTAAAATTCTCAAACTTTTTCATAGAGAACCACCCCGTCCCTGTCAATCTCCGCCAGCAGCTCCGGTTGCACCGGCCTGTCCAAATTAACCACGTCAAACATAAGCAGCGTCCAAACCTCGTCCTCAATGCCAAACGTAAATTCCGTAATATTACCGCCGCTCACCGCCAAATCAATATCGCTGCGCTCCCGGTTGTCCCCTCTGGCGCGCGAGCCAAAAAGTATCACCTTTTCAATATCATATTTCTTGGCGGCTTTGACAATATCCTGCAAAACCCACTCTGGCAAATCAAATTTCATAGCCAATCGCTCCCAACTGCTTTTTTATCTCCACTTCCAACTCGTGAGATTTAGCAAAAAGCTCCGCAAGTTCACCAGTCAAGCGGCTCATCTTCTCTGCAAAAGGTTCGCCGTCATCCTCTTGCTCCTCGATACCCACATAACGCCCAGGCGTTAGGATATAATCCTGCTTGGCAATATCCTCTGTTTTAGCCACAGCGCAAAAACCTTTCACATCAGCCAAAGTCCCAGCCGTAAAAGCATTATAAGTATCGGCAATTTTGGCAATATCCTCGTCGGTCAACTCTCGCAGCTTGCGCGTTACCATAGTTCCCATTTTGCGTGCGTCAATAAACAGCGTTTTGCCCTTTTGCTTTTTATTCTTTGCCAAAAACCAAAGCGAAACGGGAATTTGCGTTGTATAAAACAGCTGGGTAGGCATAGCGATAATGCAATCCACCAAATCGGCATTAATAATATTCTTGCGGATTTCGCCTTCGCCGCCGGTCTGCGAGGAAAGCGAACCGTTAGCCAAAACCATACCAATACGGCCATTCGGCGCCAAATGCCAAATCATATGCTGAAGCCATGCAAAGTTAGCGTTGCCCACCGGCGGCGTGCCATACTGCCAACGCTTATCGTCAAGCAGTTTGTCCACACCCCAGCCGGAAAGATTAAACGGCGGATTAGCCATAATAAAATCAGCTTTCAACTGCGGATGACAATCATTGAAAAAAGTATCCGCATTAAATTTGCCCAAATCCGCCTCAATACCCCGAATAGCCAAATTCATCTGCGCCATTTTCCAAGTGGTAGGGTTAGAATCCTGCCCAAACACCGAAATTTTGTTGATATTGCCGCCGTGGTTCTCCACAAACTTAGCCGACTGCACAAACATACCGCCGCTGCCGCAGCAAGGATCATAAACCCTGCCGTTATAAGGCTGCAAAACCTCAACCAGCGTGCGCACCACGCAAGCCGGAGTGTAAAACTCCCCAGCCAACTTGCCCTCCTGTTCCGCAAATTTGGAAAGGCAATACTCATAAGTACGCCCCAAAATATCCTTGCTGCTGCCATGCTCAATCATTTGTATATTGGTGAAAAGGTCAACCACCTCGCCCAAACGCCGCTTGTCCAGCTCAGGCCGAGCAAAATTTTTCGGCAAAATATCCTTTAGTAGCTTATTTTCTTTTTCAATACTGCGCATAGCCTCATCAATCACGGCGCCAATCTCCGGCGTGTGCGCTGTTGCCGAAATCACCGCCCAACGGGCATTCTCCGGCACAAAAAAGATATTTTCCGCAACATACTCGTCAATATCCTCCTCAAATCCGTCGCCCTCCGCAACCAACTCCTGATATTTCGCCTCAAATCTATCTGAAATGTATTTTAAGAAAATCAGCCCCAACACCACAGATTTATATTCCGAAGCGTCCATGTTACCTCGCAACACGCAGGCCGCCTCCCAAATCTGCTTTTCAAAGCCAATATTACTACTGTTTGTTTCCGCCATTGTTATGCCTCCCCAAATTTCAAACTTATTGTACTTTGTATTATACATTAAAATACGTTTTTATGCAATAAAATCGCCTTCTTTTTATTATCTACACCCTCAATGTTATTTTAATACAAAATACTCCCAATAAAATATCCACCGGTTAATTGATTTAATATCAATAGAATAAAAATCTATGACTATTTTATCCCCTACAACATTATTTTACTGATAAATCATTTCTGAAATTCTTTAATTCAACTTGTACTTTAAAATACATTTATTTTATCTAACTTAATTATAATTTATCGCTGCTGACCAGCTAAACTATAACCTAAAGGCTTTTCACAAACCCAGCAAACCTGCTAATAAAAGTCAAGCGCTTTTATGGTATATTTCTAAAAATTTTTTTGGATACTTATAAACAAAAAAATATCCATAACGAAACAGACCGATGATAGATTTTTTTTCATCGGCCTTTTTGTATATAGCCAAATACATTTTTGTTAGCCAGTCAAATTATTGTTTTCAGTT
>JAETNY010000035.1 GCA_021771915.1 Bacillota bacterium | reverse complement strand
ATTGATATAGCGTTAGGGGGACTGTAAAAAAATGGCTGACAGAAATGTAAATATGACAACCAGATTAGGCATAAGCGGAGAAAAAGAATATAAAGAAGCCTGCAAAGATATAAACAAAAACCTTGCGCTACTCAATTCGGAAATGAAACTTGTAACGGCTGAATACAAGGATAATGCAAACAGTATTGAGGCACTAAAGGCTAAGCAGGAGATTTTACAAAAGACGTATGACGAGCAGGCTAAAAAGGTTGAGGCAGCTAAAAAAGTATTACAAGAATATCAAAACGCCGAAAACCAAAATGCTGATGCAATCCAAAAAGCACAGAAAGAGTTAAATTACCAAAGAGCAGCTTTAGAAAATACAAATAATGCCTTAAAAGAAAACGCAAGACAGCAGCAGGAGGCAGAAAAAGCAACCAGCGCAGCGGCATTAGCACAAAAGCGATATGAAGAGCATTGCAAGCAGATAAACGAAAATATAACGCAGCTATCATCTGAATTAAAAGTAGTGGCGGCAGAGTACAAAGGAAACGAAAGCAGCGTAGAGGCATTAGGGAAAAAACAACAAATTTTAGCAAAAATCTTTAATGAGCAGGGGATAAAGCTAAATGAAACAGAAGAGGCGCTAAGAAAGTGCAGGGAAGAAAACGGAGAATACAGCGAAGAGGCAAGAAAGTTAGAAACGGAACTTAATAACCAACGGGCTGCTTTGCTGGACGCAGAGGCTGCTTTGCAGTCTGTAGAAAACGAACTTTCAGAGGGCGTGCAGGCGCAGCGCCAGTATGAGGCGGCTTGTCAGGGGATAGATAAAAACTTATCCCTTTTGGGCGCAGAATTGCAGGAAGTAAACGCAAAGTATAAAAACAATGCGGACAGCGCAAAAGCCGTGGCTGAAAAGCAGGAAGTCCTTAAAAGGACATATGACGAGCAGGCAAAAAAGGTAGCGGAAACGGAAAGAGCCTATGAAAGTATGGTGCGCCAGTATGGGGAAACCAGCAGCGAGGCTAAAGAGCTTGAAACGCAGCTGCACAACGAAAGAGCCGCCCTATACGACGTGGAAAACCAGCTTGCAGAAACCGAGCAGGGGCATAACGGGCTTGCATCTGCTATGGGAAATCTGGGCGGCATTATGGCGAAAGGAATAGCGGCAGTGGGGGCGGCTGCGGCTGCAATCGGCACGGCGGTAGTGGCAGGGCTGGGCTATGCCGTAAGCCAAGCGGACGAGGCAAAGGGCGCTTTAAATGATTTCTGCGCAGCCACGGGGACGGCTACAGAGGACGCAGGGCAGTACAAGCAAGTTATGGAGAATATCTATAACGCAAATTTTGGCGAGGGATTTGAGGACATAGCGGCAGCTATGGCAGAGGTACGGCAGCAGGCAGGCGACTTAGGGGCAGACGAGCTGGAAAAAATGACGACCAACGCATTAGCGCTGCGGGATACGTTTGATTTTGACGTAGCGGAAAGCACCAGAGCCGCCACACAGCTTATGCAGAAATTCGGTTTATCCTCTGACGAGGCGTATAACCTTATTGCGCAGGGCGCACAGAACGGGCTTAACAAGAACGGGGATTTGCTGGACGTTATCAACGAATACAGTAACCAGTATTCGCAGGCAGGGCTAAGCGCAGAGGATATGTTTAACTCTATCGCTAACGGCGCTGCTACTGGCGTATGGAGCATAGACAAAATGGGAGACGCTTTTAAGGAATTTAGTATCCGCATGAATGACGGGACGGCAAACGAATACCTTACAAGTCTGGGGCTTAATGCAGACGAGGTAGTAGGGAAATTCCAAAAGGGCGGCGACAGCGCAAAAGAGGCTATGAGCCAAGTAAGCGAGGCGCTTAAGAACTGCGACGACAAGAGCCTACAGTATACGGCGGGCGTGGGCTTAATGGGTACTATGTGGGAAGATATGGGCGCTGATGCCTGCACGTCGCTTATGGACGTTGAGGGGCAGATAAGCAAGACCACGGACGCTATGGGGAAGATTAACGCCGTAAAATATGACACATTTTCAGAGGCTATGCAGGGCGCAGGCAGGATACTACAGACCAGCTTTATTATGCCGATAGGCGAGCAGGCGCTACCGATTTTCAGCCAGTTTGCAAACGAGCTGGCGCAGGGTGCGGCAGAGGCGGGCGGCGATATGGGGAAAATGGCGCAGAGCTTTGGCGACGCATTAGGAAACATGGTAAACGGGCTGGCAGAAATGCTGCCACAGATTACCAGCTTTGCCGTAGAGCTTGTAAGCGGGCTTGTGGACGGCATTGTAGAGAGTGCGCCAGCAATCGTGCAGGCGGGCGTAGGAATGATTACGGGGCTTGCGGACGGCATTGTAGAGGCGATACCGACGCTGGCAGAGAGCGCAACAGAGATAATAGCAACGTTGATTAACGGCATTGTAGAACTAATACCGACGCTGGCAGAGGGCGCAGTACAGATTATTGCGGGGCTGGCAAAAGGGCTGGGGGAGGCACTGCCAGAGCTGATACCAAGCGTAATAGACGCAGTGCTTACCATAACGGAAACGCTGATAAACAACGTGCCTATGCTGATAGACGCAGCCTTACAGCTTGTAACGGGGCTTGCAGACGGGATTATAGCGGCGCTGCCAGTCATCATAGAGAAACTGCCGCAGATTATAACCAGCATAATAAATGCGCTGGTAGAGGGCATACCGCTTATTTTGGAGAGCGCAGGCGACATTATAGTAGCACTTGTGGACGGCATTATAGATGCAATTCCGCTGCTTATAGCGGCAGTACCGCAGATTATTGTAGCCATTGCAGAGGGGCTTATAACGGGGCTGCCTAAAATTGTGGCGGCAGCGGGGCAGCTTGTGACGACGATTTTAAACAAGCTAAAGGAACTGCCAACACAGATACCGCAGGCGATAGCGGCGGGCGTGGAAAAAATAGCCGAGTGGGGCGCAAGCATGAAAGAAAAGGGCGGCACTGTCATTACAGAGTTTGTAACAAAGGTTATAGACGTTGTAAAGGAGCTGCCGCAGAAAATCTGGAACGGTATAGTAGATGCCGTTACCAGAGTAGCCACATGGGGCTTGAATATGCAGGAAAAGGCGAAAGAGGTAATGAACACAATGCTTACAAACATTGTAACCATTGTGAAAGAAACGCCGCAGAAAGTCTGGAACTGCATAGTAGATGCCGTAAATAAAGTAGCCACATGGGGCTTGAATATGCAGACCAAAGCGAAAGAAGTAATGAACACAATGCTTACAAACATTGTGACCATTGTAAAGGAAAC
>JAETNY010000034.1 GCA_021771915.1 Bacillota bacterium | reverse complement strand
CGGCCACATCAGCCTCCGCTCTCTTGAGCTTTGCCTGTGCTTTTAACAGGTTCTCATCGCTGGCAGGGTCAAAAAACATATTGCCCTGTTGGCTGGCAATGTATGCCTCAATGGCTTGCCGCCTCTTTGTGAGCTTGGCCTTGGCCGCTACCAGCGTGTTAATGTCTTCCTGCCAGCCTACACGCTCGCCCTTGTAGCGGTACTCATAGCAGTAGCAGGTGTGTACTGGTTCTTTGGGTTGTTCACAAATATAGCGAGCCTTACGCCAGTTTATAACCCAGCTCCACCGCTCAAGCATGGCCACTGGTAGCTCATAGGTATGTAACACGGTACGCTGGGAGCCTGTGCCACGCTCTATGCTGATATGCACCCAGCGCACCACCTCCAGCTCTCGCTCGGCCTTTGCTTGCACCTTGGCATACTGGAGGTAGTCGGCTGCTGGGTTATCGTACATTGTGGATTGGGGCATGATCACGGATTATTTGTTGTGCCTTGTAGGCTGCATAAGCCTCAATGCGGTTATCCAGCAGCATATCACTCACACCCTCGGCATAGGCATTGGCCACACCCTCCAGCAGGTCGGCCTCATAACGGAGGTCGCGCACTCTATCCTTGAGTATGCCAACGGTGGCCGCTTGCTGGTCTTTTTGCTCCTCGGCTTGAGAGAGCATTTTGCGTATATCCTCGGCGCACTTTTTTACAGCCTCTATTACGCTTTGCTTTATTTCTACGGTAAATTGCATTGGTTCTATGGTTTAAGTGAATAATGTCGGGTGCTTTTTTACGCGAGTGAAACAATCGGAGTAATATGTTATGGTTGCCAGTTCTACCTTGCCGCCTATAACTTTTTGCTCATACTCCAGCAGGCCACAATTTGCACATTGATAATTCCCCTCAAGGAAATTATTGCCTGTGCTGTGAGGGGCTTTTATGGCATTATGGCCTTTGCATTTAGGGCAGGTAAAGCGATATTCAAAATCATCATCTTTATAGATGCTCTTTGCCACAAATGGCCTCCAGCTAACTATTTTACCCAATGTAGTTTTGTCCTTTTTCATACTAAATGCACATAATAGTCCATGTTAGACCAGCCGCCATGAGCCTCTATGCGAGCAATACGCCTGTTGAGATAGTGTTGTGGCATCTCCAGTGGCTTGTTCTTAATGTGAGTATCATAGCGGTATTTCGCCAACGCGTCAAAATAGTTTATGGGGTTGATATATACACAGCCCCATTCTCCGCGCTGGTTTACAAACTCTACAAATTGAGCCATGGTGCAGGGCTGTTTTAGCTCTACCTTGTAATGGCTGGAGCAATCCCCATAAGGGCCTCCTGTGCATACGAAATTAAACTTACTCATGGCTCAATACTTCTTTAGGTATGTCGGAAATTTTTGGCCTACGTTTCCAAAACTGGAAAGAGAGGCGGGCATCCTGCTCTAATACCTGCACTATATCCGCAGAACATTTGGCATCTTCAACAAATATGGCAGTTATACAACCTCCACGCTTATCATCAGCACTAAACGGTATGCAATAGCCCATAAAGTTTTCATACTGGCAATAAGCATAGCCATCTGTGGTCATAGCCTCATGATAGACGGGGGTATCAATACGCTCAAAAGCCTCAAACTCTTGCTTGGTAAATACCCCCACTATTGGTCGAACAAAGTGCCCTTTGCCACCCCATGTCCCATAATATGCAATCCGTTTCATAGCTCGTTGTAGTTTTCTTGCTCTCCCAGCTCACGCAAATCACAGCCGCAGCATGAGAGATGCAAATCTTTGTTGGAGGTTACAAAGGCTATATCTCCAATGCCTATGCTGTAGTCTATTTCCTCGGCGGTTCTTTCGTTCATGGGTGTGCCCAGCACATGAGCAAAATAGATGCAGCCACATTTGCTACACTTTAGAGCCAATACTGGCTGATCATGCTTGGGTGGGTTTTTATCTGCCCACTCGGCACCCATGCGGAAACTTTCGGAGTGGTCGGGGGTATCGTTGTCGTGAGCTTGCTGGTAGGTTTTCCATGCCTCATAACCAGCGCGGTCTATCTGCTCATCGCGCTCTGTAAATATTATTTCCATAGTAAGTAATTATTATATTATATACATACACCAGTAGTTATACTTGCCTATGTAGTAGGCAAAGGGCTTGTGCCCTAATGGTAGCCTCTACTCACGCAAAAAGAGCGTGTGCGGTGCCAGTATGGTTTGGCTCGGTAGGGGTTGTGTGCGGAGCTATGGAGTTTGGGCGTGTAACCCCAGCCCTGCATTTCCAGCTCCCTAAAGGCTTGTAGCCACTCTTTGAGAAATTTCAGTCCTCTCCGCTTGGCCATCTTGGCACGCTTTGCCTTATGCCGTGCAAATTGCCACTGCAACAAATTTATGATATGAGCTTTGGCCAATTCCCTAACATTAACCTCCGCACCTACACTCATCACAATACGGTTATAGTAGCTCTTTACGTCCATTGAAATTGAGTAACCGTTTTGTTCTGCATCCTCTCTCTCGGCCTTTATCTCACTGGTTGCAACCGTGTCAAGCTCTTTGTAATCCTGTTTGCCATACTCATCAGTAGTGCATACATAGATTTTAACATCGGAAGAGTTTGGGGCTACATTGCTATCTTCTCCCATGGCATTTTTTCGTTTTTGGGGTCTTTAACTTTGTTGCAAATTCGCACCATGTGGCGATCATGGAGAGGGAGCCGCAGAGCCTTGAGGGCTTTGCGCTGTTGCTGGGGCGTATATGGCTGGCGGTTGGTTTCAAAAAACTTGTAAGCTGCGACAGCCTCAAATATTTTCTTTGCAATCCTTACTTTCATAGCTCCTCCTCGTTTAAGCAACCTGCCTCAAAATACAGCTCATCATCGGCACCACTATCGGTTATATAGCCACACTCAAGGTATGGCACTCGCGTAGGTATTGCTCCAGCGTGGTTTATATTTTCCACCGAGTGCTGCCAATCCCTATTCTTGTAGCACACCAGCTCATTCTGCTTGCCTACAACAGCGCAACCGCTTTTGTGGAGTTTGGCAATACGCTGGGCAATCTCTTTGGCCAGTTTGATTTGATTGGGTGTAAAGTACCCGTCTTGTTCCTTCTTCATTTTACCTCGGTTATTAGTTTTACATCGGAGCGGCTAAACTCTGCGGAGCTGGAAACAAAGCCAACTCTATGCCGTTCCATTTCTATCTCATGCACCGTGTACCCAGTGCGCTGCTCAAAGCTATATACAAGCTCCGCAATACGCCGCTCGCACTCCTTTTTGAGCTGCTTGGCCTCCTGTACGGTTATCTGCTCATTCATGCCTGTACGGTTTTATAGTATGCCAGCCGCACAACATCGTAGGTCTGCCCCAAAACGGCGA